>NZ_PKEK01000024.1 GCF_002863225.1 Mycobacterium sp.
GGTGCCGCAGGTCGTCCGCCGGATCAACAACGCGCTGCTGCGCGCCGACCAGATCGCCAAGGTCGAGGGCGACACCTCCATCGAGAACTGGCTCGCGCCGATCGTCGCCGACGGTGAAGCGGGATTCGGTGGCGCACTCAACGTCTACGAGCTGCAGAAGGCCATGATCGCCGCCGGTGTCGCCGGTTCGCACTGGGAAGACCAGTTGGCCTCGGAGAAGAAGTGTGGCCACCTCGGTGGCAAGGTGCTGATTCCGACCCAGCAGCACATCCGCACCCTGACCTCGGCCCGTCTCGCCGCCGACGTCGCCGACGTGCCGACCGTCGTCATCGCCCGTACCGACGCCGAGGCCGCCACGCTGATCACCTCCGACGTCGACGAGCGTGACCAGCCGTTCACCACCGGTGAGCGCACCTCCGAGGGCTTTTACCGGGTCAAGAACGGCATCGAGCCATGTATCGCCCGCGCCAAGGCCTACGCGCCGTACTCCGACCTGATCTGGATGGAGACGGGCACCCCGGACCTGGAGCTGGCGGCGAAGTTCGCCGAGGGCGTCAAGAGTGAATTCCCGGACCAGCTGCTGGCCTACAACTGCTCGCCGTCGTTCAACTGGAAGCAGCACCTGGACGACTCGACGATCGCGAAGTTCCAGAAGGAGCTGGGCGCGATGGGCTTCAAGTTCCAGTTCATCACGCTGGCCGGCTTCCACGCCCTGAACTACTCGATGTTCGATCTGGCCTACGGCTACGCCCGCAACCAGATGAGCGCTTACGTCGAGCTGCAGGAGCGCGAGTTCGCTGCCGAGGAGCGCGGGTACACCGCGACCAAGCACCAGCGCGAGGTTGGCGCCGGCTACTTCGACCGGATCGCCACCACCGTGGACCCGACCTCGTCGACCACCGCCCTGGCCGGCTCCACCGAAGAAGGCCAGTTCTAAGCTAAGTTCGTCTGACAGAAGCCGATTGGTGATGTCACCCCCCGTCGTGCTCGGGCAAGAAGAGGGTGAAAGTTGTGGGCGAGCGCGAGGTGAGGAGCAGGCGCCCGCCCTCGGCTTCGGCCAGGCTGCGGGCCAGCGGGAGCCCGATTCCGTGTCCGTCTGCGGGTCCGTCGGCGGCTTGGTGGTCGAACCTTGAGCTGTGCTCGATGGTCGGAGCGGTTCCCTCATCGGTGACGTCGATTGCCACGGTGTTGCTGGCTTCTCGCGCATGGACGGTGACTTGACCGGTCCCGTGGCGTACGGCGTTGTCGACGAGTACGGCCAGGATCTGGCGGACCGCGGCGGCTGATCCGCCCGACCGGCGAAGTTGCGGGTCGGCGCTGACCTGAAGAGACCGCCCGACCGCGGCGAGTGGACCCTGCCACGCGGTTTGGAGCTCGTTGAGCAGCGCGGCGATGGCTAGCGGCTCGGTCCGGTGTTCGTGGGCGCGGGCCAGGGTGACGAGGTCGTTGATGGTGCGCTCTAAACGGTCTGCGGCTTCGAGCGCTTCGCGGGTAGCTGTCTGGTAGTCGGCGCCGGGTGTATCGAGTGCTGTTTCCAGGCGCAGGCGCAACCCGGCCAGGGGGGTGCGGAGCTGGTGTGAGGCGTGGGCGGTGACCGCACGTTCACGGTCTACCAGGGTCCCGATTCGGGCCGCGGCCCGATTGAGGGCCGTTGCTGCAGTGTCGATTTCGGGGATACCGGTGGGGTGGGTCCGCACGGTGAAGTCGCCGTCGCCCAGCCTCGCGGCGAAGGCCGCGAGGGTTTCGACCGGTCCGGCAAGGCGGCGTGCCTGTCGGCGGGCGATTTGCCAGATTGCGACTAGAATGACCACTTCCAGAGTCGCCATGGACAGCCACGTGACGGCGATTCTGGGATAGACCATCCGGGGGGAGGCGGCAGCGCGCACGGCGTAGGAGGCGCCGGGGGGGCCGACGATCGGCACGGCCACGATCAGGTTGTCGATGTCGGAGTCGCTGTGGACGGCGTTATCGGCGAAGGACCGTCGGACGAGTGGGTCGGCATTGTTGGGGCCGCGGCCTTTGACGAGCCGGCCGTCTGCGCTGTACAGCGCGACGTCGGTGCCGGGCGTGTGACGCCCCACGTCGCCGGGCGGGCGGTCGTTGACGAGGTCGGTCGCGACATCGACGGCAGCGATGTGTGCGATCCGGTCGAGCTCGGTGGACTCGTCGATGAAGAAGTAGCGCGCGGCGGCGATCGCCAGCGGCACAGCGAACAAGCTGGTGGCCAGGGTCGCCGACAGCACTGCCAGGGTGACGATGCGTTTACGCATGCTCTGGCCGCTCGGGCGGGTCGTCGGCGTGCTGCGGCGCCGTCGGCGGCCGGGCGGGTGAATCGAGGCGGTACCCGTACCCGCGCAGTGTGGTGATCGTGGGAGTCGCGTCGGGCGTGGCGGCGTAGCGGGCCGCCGCATCGGCGAGTTTGCGGCGCAGGATGCCGATGTGCACGTCGAGGGTCTTGGTGGGCCCGTACCAGTTCTCGTCCCAGACCTCGGCCATCAGCGTCTCGCGGCGCACGGCGGTGTCGGCATCGGCGGCTAACCGGGCCAGCAGGTCGAATTCGCGGCCACGCAGCTCAAGGCGGTGCCCCTGGTAGGCGGCGGTGCGGGCAGCAGGGTCGACGACCAGCTCACCCACCACATGGGCCTGCGCCGGGTTGGCCTGGGTGGGGCCGCGGCGCAGATGGGCCCGAATACGGGCGAGCAGTTCGGTGTAGCGGAACGGTTTGGTCAGGTAGTCATCGGCTCCGGCGTCGAGACCGACAACGATGTCGATTTCGGCGTCGCGGGCGGTCAGGACCACCAGGACGGCGCCGGGCAAAGCGCTGCGCAGTTGTCGGCACACCTCGACACCGTCGAGGTCGGGCAGCCCGAGGTCGAGCAGCACCAACTCGAAGTCTCCGGCGGTCGCCTCCCGCAACGCGCCGCGTCCGGTACGGGCCCAGCTGACCTGGTGACCATGCGAGCGCAGGCCGTCGACGAGGAGCTTGCCGATGGTCTGGTCGTCCTCGACGACCAGCAGTTGAGCCATTCCTCCAGTCTATCGACGGCAGGTCACCGGCTTTGATCTGTGATGAGCGTGGCGGCACTGCAACCGCTTCGACGCGGCATCGCTGCGTCCACAACCGCCCCGGTACACGCCGATCCGACAAGCGCGGCAACCCGAGTCGACTGATGAACTGGGCGCGGCCGTTGTTGTTTACCGTGGGCCGTTGCGGCAGCAAGTTCGCTGCTCGAGTCGCACTTTTCCGAGCGGCCACGGCCGCGACGGTGTTGGTATCCGGCGGTGGCCGCGACTGCGGCGACCGGGACCAGCATGAACAGCGGCACGGCGGCCGGGACGGTAGACAGCACCAGGGCCCCGCAGGCAGCCCCGCCGATGAGCGCGATCAGCGCGGCGACCGCGGCTCGGTCGGTACGTGTGCGCGGTGAGCCAGTGAGCGCGGCGATCACGCCGGTCAGGGTGCCGGTGAGGTAGGTGGTTGCCACCGTCACGCCGAGCCCGCGCATGGCGGCGCTTTGCAAACCCATCGCCGCTGCCGCCGCGCCCAGCAAAGCCAGCTGCCCGGTACCGGCCGGTGCGGTGCCCGTGGCTTCCCAGCCGACGGCGAAGCCCAACAGCACGCCGAGTTGGACGGCGAGCGCGGCGGTCACCGACCGTGGCCACGACGACCCATCTGACCCGCGGCGGCCGGTGATCCGGGTGCCGGCAGCGACGCCAAACACATAGCCCACAAGACCCACCGCAGTGTGGGTCAGCAGGGCGGCGTCCAAGCGGGCGAAACCGAGTCCGGTCAACGCGAGATTGCCGGTCATCACACTGGCGAAGACCCCGCCGAGATGGGTCAGCGTGGTCACATCCAGGACCCCGGTGCCAAAAGTCAGCACCGCGGCCACCATGGCCGGCCACCGCGGCGGCAGGTGGCCGGCCCTGGCGGGCACCATCGTCCCCGACACGACAGCCACTACTGGTGGGCTGCCGTGACCAGAGTGAGCGCCTGCTCGCAGCGTTGCGACGCCGCCCGCAAGATATCGCCGCTGCGTTCCAGGGCGGCACGCTCGTCGGGGCTCATCAGTGGTTCAACGACCCGCTCAACCCCATTGGCTCCCACAATGGCAGGCAGCGACAGCGTGGTGCCGTACTCGGGCTGATACACCGCGACCGGCAACAGCGCCCGCTCGTCGCGCAACACCGCTGCCGTCAGCCGCGCGGCCACCGCCGCGATACCGTAGCGGCTGGCCCCGGTGCCCTCGATGATGGCGATATTGGCGTAACGGACATCGTCCTCGATCTCCCTGCGAACCTCCTGCACTGGTCGGCCGCTGCGGGCGAGCAGGTCAAGGACGGGCCGGTCGGCGACCGTGGCCGTCGACCACAACAGGACCTCAGAGGTGCCGTGCTCGCCCACCACCATGGCTTGCACATCGCAGGGCTGTACATTCAACCGTTCGGCCAGGTGCACCTGAAACCGGAGACTGTCGAGCAGCGTGCCGGTAGAAAACACCCGGCTGTGACCAGCCAGTCGGCGAGTGATCTCAGCCAGCGGATCGGGCGGGTCGGTCACCACCATCAGTACCGCCAAGGGGGCCGCATCCACGATCTGGGGAACGATATCGGCGTAAATGAGGGCGTTTTCGGCGGCCAACCGCAACCGTCCCTGCGGATCGGCGCGGTCGACGGCGCCACCGGCGCGTTCGTTGACTCCGGCTGTGATGATCACCAGCGCCGCGTCAGCGAGGTCCTCAAAGCCGCCGGCCCGAACCTGGGTGCCGGGCGTCAGCGGGGCCCCGTAACGCAAATCCAACGCCACCCCCGCCGCTCGCGCCCGGTCACGGTCGACAAGCACGATCTCGCCACCCAACCCGTGCTCGACCAACGCCAGGCCGGTTGCCGCTCCCACTTCTCCCACTCCAACAATTCCAACCTTCATCTCTGCCTCCAGTTCAGTGGAACGCGAATTTGCTTACGGGTCCGACGCTAGGCAGCGCTCGGTTATCGGCTGCCGAGGAACGGGTAAGGGGTTGCTTTACCTTCTGAGAGCACGATGCCGTTCGACAGGCACTGGTAATGCGATTCATGCCCGGACTGGTCCGACAGCCCGAATGACCGGCCCGATCAACACAGCCACCGCGAATCGGTTACCTGCCAAGAAATGGCGTCGGCGGCCTGCATCACCATCACGACTTGAACTGAGTAATTGCAACGTGGATCGGGGCTTAGCGTGACGGAAGTGCAGGTGTTGAGGTAAGGCTCCGCCTCTCGGCGGCTACAAGTACGTCGCTGGCAGTGAAGCCGTCGGCAGCTCAGCGAGCCGGCCAACCTCATCGCGCGTGGCCCGCCGTTGGCAGTAAGTCGTTGTCCACCGCCCTGCCTCACCGCGTCGGACGGCTCGTTGCGCTCGTGGTAGATGGCGTTCCTGCGGGCAGGCCGCTAGTACCGACGTAGATCAGCAGCTCCGCGCGTTGGTGGCCCCGCGCGCACAGACGCCGGTCACCCTGCGGCAGATGAGCCTGGCCGTTTCAACGAAGACAACGACGTCGGCGCTCACTAGCGGCGCATAGTGGACCGATCGCGGCGGCTGGGACATCGATTCATGCCGTCACCAGCCGCCATAGGCCCGGTGCGTTCGCGCGGCTTTGCGAGACGGTAGGTACCCGCATCCCTTGTGCGACCGAAGGAATCACGTCCGGCGCGATCAGCGAAGTCCTCGCTGACAGCGGATTCGACAAATCGCCGTCCGAAACCCTCGACGACAGCGCATTCGACCCGGCGAGCAGGCGCCGAACACCACGCCAGCCAGGATCCCTGGGCAATGCCGCGAAAGAGGCTCGCGGAAGTTGAGGATGGTCAGTCGAACAGACCGTGCATGAAGCCTCGACGGCGGTACCCGTGATGCCCGTAGTCCTCGTCGTGGTCGTGGTCGTAATAACCGTGATGCTCGGAATAGCCGGTCGTGGGGTAACCCTGCTGGGGCGGATAGCCTTGCGGCGGGTAACCCTGCTGGGGATAGCCGGGGGCTGGTTGAGGTGCAGGCTGCTGGTAGTGGCGCTGCTCAGCTTCCATCAACTTTTCGAGCTCGCCGCGATCGAGAAAGACGCCGCGGCAGTTCTGACATTGGTCGATCTCGATGTCGGATCGTTCGTAGGTGATCATGGTTCCGGAGCATCTGGGGCAAGTGAGCGCGGTGTCAACCATCGATTTCGCCTTCCGATTGTCGATAGCCAGGAAAGGAGCGCCAGCGATTATGAACTAATCAGTGATGTCCATTGTGACCGTAGCCGCCGTGGTGACCGTGGTCGCGTTGACCCCGCGGCCAGGGGGACGGGGTGTAACTAGCTGCCGAACTCGGGCGCGGTGCGGCGGCAACAGCGGGTTCCGGGACAGCGGACAGCTTCGCCAACCGCGGTCGAGCCACGACCTGGCCGAGATAGAACGCGGTCGTTATGGCCTCCCGCAACGCCCGCTCTGCTCCGTCGTGCACCACGGTGGCCGAGGAACCTCCGGCGAGCATGGCGCCGGCATAGTCGAGCAGGCTACGCACGTCCACCGCGTAGCCGTGCAGCCGCGCCGAGTCCGGGTGTTGCTTGGCCGACGGTAGCCGGTCGAGATCCGCCAGGGCTGCTTCAATCCGTTCGAGCATGATGGCGCCGGCCGACCGCATCGCCTGCAGGTGTGACCGGGGACAGGGCTCGACCATCACCCATTGCGGCAGCGGCGCTGGCAGCGCCACCTCACGGGCGACGTCCAACCCGGGGTCCATCGCGGCACGTCGTGCTCGGGCCGACCACTTAGGCACCTCGCGCAGGAACCGCAGCGCCTGATCGGCGGTCACTCGGGGCAGGAAGCCAGCAGTGCCCGGTGCCAGTCCCTCGGCATCGACGAATGCTTGCCCCAGTGACTGCAGTGCGTATGCGTTCCAGGTGGCCAGCAGCTGACTACTCTCGGCCGGCGAGGTGGACCACGGATCGATTGCGGCCCGGGCGAGTTCCTCCCGCAGCTGATCGGCTGCCAGATAGTCCTGGTAGGCGCCGCCGCCAACCGACAACAGCGCAAGTACCTCATCGGCGGGCACCTCGCCGCGCAGCTTAGCACCGATACGGGCGCCGAAACCGGGCTTGGGTAATGGCATACGACCACGTTACGCCAGAACGCAGGCGGTATTCGGGTGCACCGCGCCGCCCGCCCTCTCCACCAGAACCCGTTATCTTGCCAGCAGATTACGCCGCGCTGCTGGCTGCACGAGCGGCTGCGGCCGCCCGCTGGCACACTCGCTTTCCGCGTTAAACGGGTGCTCGCCGCCCAGCGGCGCGGTGATCACCCCTGGTGAGTGCCGGCCGTGTCAGCGGCAGCTGACCGATTCCCGTAAGGGCTGACCGCTGCAAGTGGTGGTGGCTCCAGCCAACCGGCGAGGCTGTCTGCGGGCTCGGGTGTAGGCGCCGCGTGTGCCGCGAGCGTGCGACGCCGGCGGTCGTGCCGGATGCTGGCGACCGCGACAACCACGCACGCGACGGACGCAGGGATCAACGCATGGTCGCCGAGGCGACCGCCGACTATCACCCCAACGGCAGCACCGGCGACGAACAGCACCACCGTCGTGGTCAGCACCGCGGCCTTCCACTTGTCCACACCATGACGGAACCCGCGGGCCACCAGGAGCCCGAGGTCGGTGATAGTTCCGGTGAAATGTGTGGTGCGAATCGCCATCCCCGGAAAACCTGACGTCATTCCGTTCTGCAACCCGCACGCGGCGGCGGCAAGCGGGGCTCTGACCAACGGATGTTCGAAACCGGCGGCGGCCACCAGCAGCACTGCCTCGGCGAGCAGCACCGCGGCGTGGCGCGGGCCGGTATGGCTTCGCGCGGCAGCCAGCACCACACCGGCAACCATGACACCGGCCAGAAATCCGACCACGATGACCGCGATCATGCGGCCCGAATACAACAGCGGATTAGTGCTGTGCATGCCAACCTGCGTGGTCAAGGCGGTGAGGTTGCCCACCGGGAACACCCAAACCAGTAGCGCCACCGAATTCACATAACCAGCGACCGCCGCGAGTACCCCGCTGTAGCCGAGCACGACAACTCGCGCATCCCGAGCCTGTGCGTCGATTGTCTGCGCCATGGTCCGTCCCTTCCGTCCAGATCATCGTTGCGGGCGCGAGGCTACACGGTGTTTGTAACAACTCGTGGATATCGATTGAGGCCACCGGTAAATGATTAGAGTTCGTGGCGGCCGACCGGCAAGCTTGTAATCATACGCGTTGGGCTCACCCCACACCGATCGGCGTTCGGTGTGCGGAATCGTGGCCGACGTCAGCACTGTGCTGAAGTACTACAGCCCAGCGAGCCGGTTCCAGCGACGGTCGCGCCATGTCATAACCGACGCCTCTTGGCAGGCCAATCCCACAAGCGGCCGAGATCACTGAAAGTGAATGTTGGATCAGTTGCTATGTCTTTCATTGCGCACAGAACATCTCGGCGCCGAACTTTTCGTCGCGCCCGGGTGTTAAACGCAATCATCGCTCATTCGGTTCGGCACGAGTTGCTCGACGAGGCAAAAGTTATCGTCACTATGGTGGCACCGCGATCAGCGTCTGACGGGCTTCGCACCGTCAGGTGCAATCGCCCCCTTACCGCTCGCCATCGGGCTCCCAGGTGCCCGGCACCATCGGCATAGTCGGACCGCCGCCGAACTCGTCGCCCGCCAGTGAGGTCAACCCCGCCGCCTCGGCGGCGGTCTCCTTGCGAACCATGCCGGCAAACCCCAACGGCCCCGCAACCCAAGCGGAGTCCGATCTCGATGCCGCGGCCTCCTCACCCGGCGGCGCGCCCCAGTCCGGGTCGAGCTCGATATTCATATCCATGAACTCGTCGCCGTGGCCGCGCAGCTTCACTGGCCGGCGTCGGTGCGCCCGCGCCTGCCTCCGCACGGCCGCCGCAGCCGCGGCCGTGGTGGCATCGGGTTCCGGGGCCTTGCTTCTCGCGCTGAAGCGGGCGCTGGTGCGCATCCCCGATTTGAACTCGACGCCGGGGCCGACCAGGTAGGGGTAGCCGAAACCGCCGGCGCCGGTGGCAGGCGGCGGCGCCTGGGGCGCAGGCGGCGGCGCGGAGCTGGCGACCGTGCTTGTGGCGGGTGCGGTCGTTGGTGTAGGGGCCGTCGCAGACGCCGGCAAGGGCGCGGCAGGAGTCGGGGTCATCCCAGCGGCCGACAATATCTCGGGCGCAGCTGCGACCGGTGCCAGCGCCGGCGCGACGGGTGCCGGTTCCGGCGCGACGGTGGTCGGGGCAGTTACTGCGGCGACCGGCCCAGCCAGGCCCGCCGAGACGCCCACAGATGTGACGGAGCCGATGGCCAGGCCGGCGGAGGCCGGCAGAATCGCAGAGCCGGCCGGGAAGAACGCCTCGTCGCCGTCGAAGAACAGTGAAAGCGGGTTATTCAGCGCCGCTAACGGATTCGCCAAAAGTCTTTGGATTGCCTGCGCGGTGAGCTGCTCGGTGAACCCGATCGGATTGTTGAAGTCATATATTTCGTGGAAGGCGTACGGATCCTCCAGCGACTTCAGCCCCAACTGTTCCACTAGGGCCTGTAGCCGGTCGCCTAGCCCCGTCGAAAACTCGGATTGGGCGGCCTGGGCGGCGTTGCCAGTCTGCGAGGTGGAGCCTGCGGATTTCGAGATCTGCGGTGCCGGGTCGGTTGGTGGCGTCGACGCGACCGCAACGCCGGAGACCGCCTGGTAGGTCGCCATGGTGGTGGCGGCCTGGATCCACATCCGCACATAGTCGGCTTCGTTGAGCGCGATCGGAATAGTGTTTATCCCAAAGAAATTGGTCCCTACCAACACTCCGTGGGTTCACATGGTTGCCGGCTAGTTCTGCCAGGGTCGGCATCGCGGCCAACGCGGCGGTGTAGGCCGCCGCCGCCGTTTCATGCTGGGCGGCCGCGGCCGCGCTGTTCGCGCTGGCCTGCATCAGCCACGCCAGATATGGCGCGTGCGCGGTCACGTACGACTCCGCGCTGGGCCCCTCCCACGCGCCGGCCTGCACGGCCGCCAGCATCGCATTGAGTCCGTCTGCGGCCGAAACATATTCAGCGCTCAGTGATGACCACGCCTCCGCCGCCGCCAGCAACGACGCCGGCCCCGGCCCGCTGCTCAACAAAGCCGAATGCACCTCCGGCGGCAACGCCATCCAGGTCGGCGCCGGCATCACTAGCCACGCCCCATCACATACGCCGCCGTCGCGTCGCCGATCGCATTGCTAGAGAGTCGGGCTCAGACATCTCGACCCCCGCCAGCGCGCCGGTATCGCATCTGTGCGCGCTTTGCTCCTAGGTTGCTAAAGGTTACGTTGGATAGCTTACGTTAGCATTGCCTAAGCTACCTTGGCAGGGGGCTGAGTGCTACTGCGGCGGGAGGCCTAGGACGCCGCCAGCCCGGCCGCGCGCGTGGACCTACATCGCTGGACCTGTCGGAGGTTCATTGGTTGGGTAGCACGTTGACGGTGTGCAGGCGGATCTTGCGATCAGTCCGCAATGTCACTGGCACATGCGCGTCGGGAGCGCACCTTCGAGAGCTGTCAAGGTGGGGTCAAGCACCGGCAGATCGGGCAGGTGGCTTTCGGTTGAGCCGGGATCTTTCAACCCGGTCGACGTCGACAACACCACCACGCTCTCATCGGGATCGATCCACCTCCGCGCGGCAAGATGTTGCGCGGCCAGCACCGTCAACACGGACGCCCCTTCTGCGTAAATGCCTTCGGCCGAGGCTAATTGGAGTTGCATGCCGGCGATCGCGTCATTGCTTGGTTCGGCGACTGCCGTCCCGTTGGTGGCTGTCAAGGCGTCCAATCCCTGATAGGTGGCTCGCCGCGCGGCCACTGAAAACGCCATGGACGGCTGTGTGGTAACCGTCGGCTGCCCGCCTTCTTGAGCGCAAAGCCCGGCGGCGTAGGCGCCGAACGGGTCGACCGCAACCAACCTGGGCATGCGGCGGGCAAGGCCCAAACCGACGAGGTCGGAAAATCCCCGGCAAAGACCGGCTAACCCGTCACCGTGGGCGGTTGGGACCACGACCACGTCGGGCGTTTCGCCGAGTTGGCGCCACAGTTCGTAGGCGATCGTCTTGTATCCCTCGATGCCAAACGGATTGGAGCCGATCGGGGGAGTGACAAGTCCGGATATCGGCATCCAGTCGAACGCCTCAACCGCCGCCCGCAGAACCGACCACCGGTCCGGCCCGCTGTCGTACGCGACGACGCTGGCGCCGTAGGCCTGCATGAGAATGCGCATCTCGCGTGGTACCGACGAGACGGTGAGCACTACGCAGCTAAGCCCGGCGGCGGCGGCGTAGGCGGCGACGGCTGCGCCGTGGTTGCCGGTGGAGGAGACGACAACGGTTGACGTCCCAGACGTCGCCGCCTTGGTGATGGCAAGCGCTGCCAGCCTGTCCTTGTATGACCATGTTGGATTGCGCGTTTCGTCTTTGAGCAGAAGTCTGTGCAAGCCCAGTCGAGGCCCCAGGCGGTTCAACGGAACCAGAGGCGTCCCGCCTTCGCCCAGGCTTACCGGAACCTCGTCGGGCGCCAACGGCAGCAATTCGCGAAAGCCGAAGATGCCAGGCTGGGAGTCCTCCCACGGCAACGGGCCCGGCGTCAGCGCGTAGGCAGGCGCCAGGTTGACTCCGACACCGTGGCGGGCGCAGTCGGGGCATCCCATCGATGCCCGCTCTTCTGGTGCATGTCCTCCGCACCGGGGACAATAGAGACTTCTGAGGTAGCGTCCGGTCATATTCTTGCGATCGCGAGTACTCGGTCGAGCATTGTTGAAGGTTTAACCCACCTTAGGTGACCAACCGTGCGTATTCACCAATCACTCGGGTGCGCCGGCGGCGTCGAACCCAGCGGATGGGGACATCCGCTCGACCGTCGCGCGGCAAGGGTCGAATTAGGATTTCGATTCTGAAAAAAGCGACTACTTGCATACCCTAGGGGGGTATGATACAAAGGCATTGTCCCACGGCACGGCTTGATACGAATAGGAGAGCGATACGAGCACTGTGACAGTCAGCGTTGCTGGGATGACATGCGCTCACTGCGCGTCCTCAGTACGCGAAGAGGTAGGCCATATCGCCGGCGTCCAAGGTGTGAACGTGGATCTGGCCAGCGGCACGGTGAGCATTGACAGCGACCGCCCGATCGACACGGATGCGATCAAGGGCGCGGTCGAAGAGGCCGGTTACCGACTCGTCGGCCAGTAGCCCTGCGTCACGCGATTTTCAATACTGAGAGGAGTCCCGTTGTGGACGTCGTGACCGAAGCTGCGCAGCGGATCGAGCTGAAGATTGCCGGGATGACGTGTGCTTCGTGCGCGGCCCGAATCGAGAAGAAGCTCAATAAAATCGACGGGGTCAACGCCTCGGTCAACTTCGCCACCGAGAAGGCCAGTGTCGCGTACGTCGGGGATGTTTCACCGGATCAATTGGTGGCGACGGTCGAGCAGGCCGGCTACACCGCAGAGCTGCCCAAGCCGAGTCGGTCCGCCGCCTCCGATAGCGACTCGGTGCCGCCAGATCCGACCGCGTCGTTGCAGCAACGGCTGCTGGTTTCCCTGGCACTGACCGTGCCGGTGATTGCGATGGCCATGGTCCCGGCGCTGCAATTCGCCAACTGGCAGTGGCTGTCGCTCACTCTGGCCGCCCCCGTGGTGGTGTGGGGTGGGCTGCCGTTCCACCAGGCCGCGTGGGCTAACCTGCAGCATCGCGCCGCCACCATGGACACCCTGATCTCGATGGGTACAATCGCCGCGTTCGGTTGGTCGGTCTATGCGCTGTTTTGGGGGACCGCGGGAATGCCTGGCATGCGGCACTCATTCGAGTGGGCCATCACCCGTAGCGATGGCAACGGCAATATCTATCTGGAGGCCGCCGCGGGAGTCACGACTTTCGTCCTTGCCGGCCGGTTCTTTGAGGCCCGCGCCAAGCGGCGTGCCGGCGCGGCGCTGCGTGCGCTGCTCGAGCTCGGCGCCAAGGACGTCGCGGTGCTCAGAAACGGCGTAGAGCAACGAATTCCGATTGACCAGCTTGCCGTCGGCGACGAGTTCGTGGTGCGGCCTGGGGAGAAGATCGCCACCGACGGTGTCGTGATCGAGGGCGCCTCGGCCGTGGACGCCTCGATGCTCACCGGGGAGTCCATGCCGGTCGAGGTTGGTCCCGACGACCAGGTGGTGGGCGCCACGGTCAACGTCGGCGGGCGAATCGTGGTGCGCGCCAACCGGATCGGCTCGGACACCCAACTGGCGCAAATGGCAAAATTAGTCGAGGAGGCGCAAACCGGCAAGGCTTCCGCGCAACGGTTGGCCGACAAGATCTCCGGAATCTTTGTGCCCATCGTGATCGCGCTGTCGCTGGCGACGCTCGGGTTCTGGATCGCCGCCGGCGGATCGATCTCGGCGGCTTTCAGCGCCGCAGTGGCGGTGCTGATTATCGCCTGCCCGTGCGCCCTCGGATTGGCGACTCCGACCGCGTTGATGGTCGGCACCGGCCGCGGCGCACAACTGGGGATCCTCATCAAGGGGCCTGAGGTGCTGGAATCCACCCGACGCATCGACACGATCGTGCTCGACAAGACCGGCACCGTCACCACCGGCGCAATGACCCTGCTCGACGTGATCACCGCCGACGGTGAACATCCCGACGAGGTGCTGCGGTTGGCGGGCGCGCTCGAAGACTCCTCGGAGCACCCGATCGCCAAGGCGGTCGCCAAGGCGGCTCGCGACAAAGTCGGTGGGCTGCCGACCGTCGAGGGTTTCGCCAACCTGGAAGGGCTGGGCGTGCAGGGCATCGTCGACGGTCACGCGGTCGTGGTGGGCCGGCGGCAACTACTGGCCGATTGGTCGCAGCAGCTACCGGAGGATCTGGCGCGTCCAATGCGCCAGGCCGAATCTGAAGGCAAGACGGTAGTCGCGGTCGGCTGGGACGGCCGATCGCGGGGGATACTCGTGGTCGCGGACGCGGTCAAGCCGACCTCAGCCGAGGCCGTCGCGCGGATGCGGTCGCTGGGTTTGACACCGATCATGCTCACCGGCGACAACGAGGCCGCGGCCCGCACCATCGCCGGGCAGGTCGGCATCGAGCAGGTCATCGCCGAAGTCTTGCCGAAAGACAAGGTAGAAACCGTCAAGCGGCTGCAGACCGCGGGCAAGATGGTGGCCATGGTCGGCGACGGCGTCAACGACGCCGCGGCCCTGGCCCAGGCCGATCTCGGACTGGCGATGGGCACCGGCACCGATGTCGCCATCGAGGCCAGCGACCTAACACTGGTACGTGGTGACCTGCGCGCGGCGCCCGAGGCGATCCAACTCTCGCGCAAGACGCTCGCGACGATCAAGGGCAACCTGTTTTGGGCCTTCGCCTACAACATTGCCGCGCTGCCGCTGGCGGCCGCAGGGCTGCTCAACCCGATGCTGGCCGGTGCGGCGATGGCCGTCTCATCGGCGTTCGTGGTCAGCAACAGCCTGCGACTGCGCCGATTCAAGCCGCACACGTAACTTCGTCGCGAAGACAACGGCACCGGCGTCCGCACTGACAAAAAGGGCAGGGCCGCGCGCGGTTTGGACGCCTGCCTGGGTGAGGGATCAAGTAACCGCGACTGGAGGAACATCTGCGAGAACACCGGCCGTGTCGGCCCGCGGCACATAACGCCAACCTGGCCGCAGCAGTGCTGGATTGCCTGCGCTGAAACGTGCTGAGGAGCGGCGGCTCAGCTGATCACTGTGCGACGTCGGTCCTCGACCCGCTCCTGCACCGCCCGGCAGCCGTTCAAGCAAACCCCCAACCTGATTGATCAGGACGTCGCGTCGATGGCGTTGCCGCCCAGCCCGATCGACACCGACCCCGGCGGCAGGCCCAGCGCCGCCAGGCAATCCCGGATCACGTCACCATCCTGCGGAAAGTAGCGCAGTGTGGTGGTCAGCGCCGTGGTCAGCTCGTCGGTCGACGTCCTGATCTCGTGCGGTCGCAGCCGCGAGATCGACCCGGCTCCGCCGGTCACGGCCGGGTCGGCCACGCGTACCGGGTCGACCCGCGAGGATCGAAAGCGGCACACCCGCCATTGCGCCACCGTGGGGACACCCGCGGACAGATAGGCGGCCAAGGCTCGTCGCGCGCCGATCCGTATCGCGCTGAATACAGGTCGGTCAGGACATCGTTGTCGTCGGGCCGAAAATCCCGGGTGCTCACTAGCCGCGCAGAACCCAGACCATCCAGCCGCGTAGCAGTCCGGTGATCTCGTTGTAGGGCACGAACCCGCCGGCCTCGCCGAGCGCCGGGCCGCGCACGATCAGGTTGCTGCTGTGTGCGATCGACTCCGCGTGGTACCGAAACTTCTCGGCCTGCTCCGGAGCTACGGCGAGGGCCGCCTGGCGGCGAACGAACTTGGCGGCAAGCAGTGCGCGCAGCGCGTCGGCCGCGCAGAAAACCGGCATGGTCGGGGCGGGCGCCTCGGGGCTGTCGAACAGCACGGGTTCTGCCGCCAGGTCCGCCCGGCGCCAAAACACCGTTGCCCGGCCAGCCGCCCCAGCGCGTCGTCGAGCACGGCTCGGTTCTGCTCACCGACCTCGACCGTGGGCATCAGCACCGGCAACGCGGGGCCGGGCGGGAGCTGGTCGGCCAATTGGTCCACGACGTGCTCCAGCGACGCAGTACGGTCGGGCCCATGGTCGGCTAGACGGCCGGTTCCGTTTCCCGTCATCGGCCATCCTCCTGTGGCTCGCCTACAAAGGGCGCGGCGATTCGAGCGATCTGGTCGGCGCGTACCACTACCTCGCGGAAGGTGTCGGGTGACATCGGCTTGCGCAGCCCGTCGCGAACCGGGTCCCACCGCGGGTCGCCGAAGGGGCGGTTACCGACGCCCGTCTCGGCGGTGGGTGTCAAGGCGGGCGCCGCGGCAATCACCAAATCCCTGACCGTGCACAGCATCTCGACCTGGGCGGCCTGCTGGCGGGACAGCACCGGGATGCTGGTCCAGCCAAACAGTTGTTCCTCAGCGTCCTCGACGAGCACCGTGACGGTGAGCAGCCCCGGCTCGTCGGGGACCGTCACATCGCACCGCAATCCACCGTCGACCGGTTCGGCGGGCCGATCGCCCACCGACAACGTCCAGCTGAACCGGGTGCCATCGTCGACCGGCCGGGCTACTGCGACGTAGAAAGTGGCGGGCTGCCCAGCCACCGCCAGGCAGTGACGATGCCGGGCCGCGGAAGGCCCCAGCACCCGGACTCCGCGGTTGACCAGTCGGCGCAGCACGTTACGCGTCACCCCGGCCACCACTTGATTGCCCCGGTCGAGGACTCGGGGCCAGTCGGTGGTTCCACAGGTGACGACCGTCCCGGTGGCACTGTAGGCGCCAAGTACGGCGTTAGCCTCGGCCCCCGCCGGGCGGTCCTGCCAGCCCTCGCCCAGATGCGCGACGCCCAGCACCGCCAGCTGCGGCGGAGTGCCGTCAGTGCCGGCCGCCCGCAGCTGGCCCCCTGGTCCCCGGTCAAGTATCGCCCCGTCGCACTCGTAGCCGACCAATCGTTCCTGCGCGCCGAACGTGTCTCCGGTGTGCAGACCCAAGCCCTCGTACACCCAATGTCCGGCGTGCTGGACGGTGAATCCGACCGGATCTCGGGGGCCGTCCCACCAGCCGCCGCCGTGCCGGTAGCTGACACCGGTCATGGCGTTCTCCGGCGCACGCCGCCACCACTGCCCGCCCTGTGGATGGCTGACCGGCGGATGCACACAGGTCATGTCGCCGTTGTCGGCCAGATCGATACGCCACCAGCTCGTGTTGCCGCTAAAGAACGCGACGTTGCCGCCAGTCGCGACGAACTCTTGGACGGCCTGACGCATCGGCGCGCTCCAGTATTCGTCGTGGCCCACGCTGAGCAAAAGCCGGTAGCCTGCCAGCAGATCGGGATCGCGGTCGAGGTCGAGGTCGGTGCAGAAATCGATCGCGACGCCTTCGCGCTCCAACCACCGAATCATCGGCAGATCCCAATGCGCGAATCCTTCCCGCGGGCTGCTGGGATCGTAGACGTCGACCGCCCCGGGAAACGAGAGCTGACCACCGGTGCCGCCGCCCGGGCGCCGCGTGGTCAACCTCGTCGTCGTTGTCGCGGGCACGAACGATGCGGTGTGGTACATACTGCCGCTGCCCGACGCGTTGTAGGCGTGGTAGGTGGCCCAGGCCAGCTTGTATAGAATCGGTGGCGCATCACCGGCATCGCGGCGGACCACGAACAGCGTCCGGCCAGATCGTGCGTCGATCGGCGGTGGCGCATCCGGCGGCGGTTCGATTTCGGCGTCGGCAGCGGTGATCACCGCCAGGTAAACGCCGTTCGGCCAGGAGTGGGGGATGTCGAATTCCTCCGGCGGCCAGCCCCAGTCCAGGTCCGATGGCCCTGGGGGCACGTCGTACCCGCGGCGCGCAGAACTAGTGCCCATGTGAACGGTCTGTGATCCGACCCTGAAAAACGCCACCCGGTAGCGTGATTCGGTGGTAGACACATGCAGCACAAGCGGCTCGTCGACGCGGACCGTCGGCTGGCAGGGGTACACCCACGCGGAAACCTCGGCCGTCCAGCCGCCTCGCGCTGCTGCCCCGTCGAATTTTCCCTCCACCGCGTACCCTCCCCTATGCGGACCTTAGCCCGCCGCTGACCGATCGGCGGATCATCCGACCTGCCGGGTCAACTGCAGTCGTACGCGGAACCGATTCGCCAACTCCGTCTACAACGATACCGGGGCCGGGTATGAGTTGAGAGAAGCTCGCCGAAGAGACGAAGGAACGAAATGGGTGACACCGCCGACGTAGTTGTGGTGGGAGCCGGACTGAGCGGTCTGGAATGCGCCAGTGCGGTCGTGGCGGCAGGGGTGCACGACGTTCTGGTCGTGGACGCCGCCGGCGCGGCGACCGCAACCCCGCCGGCATGGGGCAGCACCGCGCCGCCGCATTATGTGGGCGTTGGGCGCACGCCGGAGGTCGGCGGGCGATCGCTGCACTGGCACGGGGTGGTCCTGCGACTCGAAGAGTGGGCGCTTTCCGACCCGGCCTGGCCGGAATCGGCTCGGTCAGCGCTGCGCGGAGATGCAGCCGGTGCCGCAGGTCTGTACGAACAGGTTGAGCGAGAGCTCGGCGACTGGGCGGGCGGCTCGCTGATTCGCGAACGCGCCGACGGCTTCGGGGTCCTAGCTTCCGGCCGGCCGGTGCCGCAGGCCGTGCGGCCCGACGGCAACGGCGGCCGGCGCGCCTACACGCCGCTGGACCGGTGCTTGAGTTGGGTGGCGCCGGGCGAGCGAGCGGGTCGGCCCCGGGTGCGCGCCGGGTGCCAGGTGCTGAGCGTGGTGGCCCGGGCGGGCCGGGTTAGCGGGATTGTGGTGCGGGATATGGGCACCGGTGACACCGCGACCATCACCACCCAGACCGTCGTGCTTGCCGCGGGCGCCTTAGACAACACCAGACTGGTGGCGCAACTGTCGGGGACCGACCGGCCGCCGACCTTCAGTGGCCTGAACGACCACCTGGTGCAGGGCTTTGTAGTTCGTCTGCCGGCCGCCGCACTGGGCTGGCCGCGACCAGTGGACGCATTCGAATACGTGCCCGACGATGGGAGCCGCTTCAGCGTGTTCGCCCGCACCCGTCTGCTGCCCGAAAGCCCCGACGAGGTGCTCCTCGACGTCTGGGCGATGGGCGAGCAGGTCCGTTCGGAAGGCAACGTTGTCTCGTTTCCCGACACCGAACGGGTTCCCTGGCGCGCCATGGTGACGCCGGCCCTGACGGAATCAGACCGAGAAGTGCTGGTCGCGCAGCGACGTGAGCTGACCGAGCTGTGGGCACGCCTGGGCGGACGAACGGGAACCCGATTGCGTTTTCCGGACTTCATGGGCGCACCGTTGGCTTTCGATCGGGCATTGACTCGGTTGAGGGGTGAACCGCGCGGGGCTCCGGTCGGGTACTGCTGGCCGCTGGGCACGGTCGAGCACGAATCCGGCACGCTGCCGCTGGGCGGGGCGGACGTCGGCGAAACCGGTGAACTGGCGGCCGCGGCCGGCGGGTATGTAGTCGGGCCTGCGACGTTTCCGCGCTCGGGTGCGGCGAACCCGTCGCTGACCACCCTGGCCCTGGCCCGGTGGACGGCGGTCAGGCTACTAGCAGGGTAAAACTCTGCGTCATAATGACTCTGCGTGTCTGGCGACCTTGTCGAACGCGGCCACGACGGCCTCCAGCCCCGCCGCAGTGCTCAACAGCACCCGGTGCGGCAACAGCATCAGGGTGTCGTACAGCTGTTCGGAGTGCGGAAAGCGCGTGCCCGGCGGGGGCCGCAGTCGGTCGCGCAGCCAGCGGTAGCGTGGCT
This sequence comes from Mycobacterium sp., assembly GCF_002863225.1. GTDB lineage: Bacteria > Actinomycetota > Actinomycetes > Mycobacteriales > Mycobacteriaceae > Mycobacterium. The sequence goes on from NZ_PKEK01000024.1 coordinate 19,387, forward strand.
TGGTCTCGGGGCAATACAGCGGGTTGTGGTGCAGGGGACGGTCGGCGCGGTGCACCCGCACACCCAGTTCGGCGGCCACGGCGGCACACACCTGCTCGGTGGGCGCATCGGCGAAAGCCTCGGAATCTCGCCGCACGCCGTAGGCGAACACGCTGGGCAGGTCGAGTTGCGCTGGCCGCGCCAGCGGCCGCAAACCTGGCAATCTGGCCAGCTCGGCGTCCAGCAGGTCACTGGCGTGGGCTCGCTGTTGCAGCTGCGCCGGTAGCCGCTCCAGCTGGTCGAGCAACAGCGCCGCTGATAGCTCCGGCAGGCAGTGGTTGGTGCCCATCACCTCACAGGCCTCGGCGAGGTAGGGGTAGCCGACCGCCGGGTTGGCCTGGGGGTAGCGCCGGGAGTCCGCCCGCAGCTGCTGCAAGCGGTCGTACAGCCGCGCGTCCGACGTGCTTACCGCGCCGCCTTCTCCACAGGTCAGCACCTTGCCCTGCTGCATGCTGAATGCGCCCACGGTGCCCAGCGAACCCGCGGCGCGACCCTTCCAGCGGGCGCCGTGTGCTTGTGCGCAGTCCTCGACCACGGCTACACCGTGCCGCTGGGCAAGCGCGCCGACGGCGTCCATGTCAGCCATCCGAGAATGCAGGTGCACGACGATCAGCGCCTTGGTGCGTTTGGTGATCGCCGCCGCAATGGCCGCCGGGCTCACACAGCCGGTGTCGGGGTCCACGTCGGCGAAGACCGGCACCGCGTTGACGTTGAGGACCGCGCTGGCGGTAGCGACCCAGGTGAACACGGGCACCACCACCTCGTCTCCGGCGCCCACCCCGACGGCTTCCAACGCGATGGCAAGGCTGCTGGAACCGTGGTCGGTGCTCACGCAGTACGGAACGCCGAGGAACTCGGCGAATCGGTTTGCGAACCGGCGTTCGTAGGGCTCGACTCCGGTCCAGCCGCCGGTCAGCGTCCAGCGGCCGCTGGTCAAGGCCGCAGTGACGCGCTCGATGGTGGCTTGGTCCTGCTGCGGCCACTCGGGCCATGCGCCCGACCACACCGGGGAGCCCCCGTGTAATGCCAGTTCCGCCACCGCAGCTCCCGCCAACTCGATACGGCCACTTTACGTTCAGCGGCAGGGACCGTCGTCGGGCCCTGTCAATGTCCCGCTGGCGCACGGAGGAGCGCCAGGATTCTTGCCAATGAAAATCATAGTCGTTAGCATATCGATGTTCAGGTTGGCCCATCAGCGCAGGGAGCTTCGCTATGACATTGTGTGCGGCGAAGCGTGACCGAGTGCAGTGCTTACGGCGGCCAGCATGCGGGATCCGTCGTCGCTGTGTCGGAGGCGGATTGATTTGACCGCACCCATCTGGATGGCCCTTCCCCCAGAAGTGCATTCGACACTGCTCAGCAGCGGACCGGGGCCGGGACCGTTGCTGGTCGCTGCCGGCGCTTGGTCGTCGCTGAGCGCCGAATACACGAATGTGGCCGACGAACTGAGCATGTTGTTGCCGATGTGCAAGCCGCGATGTGGGACGGTTCGGCCGCGGAGTCGTACGCCGCCGCAAATGTGCCGTATGTGGCGTGGTTGATGCAGGCCAGCGCTGATAGCGCGGCCGCGGCCACCCAGCACGAAACTGCCGCTGCGGCCTACACCGCTGCGTTGGCTGCCATGCCGACCATGGCCGAACTGGTCGCCAACCACGCGACCCACGGAGTGTTGATAGGGACCAATTTTTTCGGGATCAACACCATCCCGATTGCACTCAACGAGGCCGACTATTTGCGGATGTGGACTCAGGCCGCTACCACGATGAGCGTCTATCAAGCGGTCTCCGGAGCCGCGGTGGCTTCGACGCCGCTGACCGGCTCGACACCGCGAATCCAGAAAGCCGACCCACAGCCGGCGGCCTCATCGCCCTCCGATTCCCCCTCCGGTTCGTCCGAAGGCAACCCGAACCCGCTGGGGCTCCCGCAATGGCTCGTGCAAGTTTTGCAAAACCTCGGCATCGGAGACAGCCAGCTCACGCACGACCCGATGGTCGTCAACCCATTCAATGACTTCGTGGCGAACATCCTGCAGAACTTCGGGGTGAATTGGAACCCCGGCGCGGGCACCGTCAACGGACAACCTTACGACTTGTACACGGATGTTAGCCAACCAATCTGGTTGGTTGTCCGATCCGTCGAACTTCTTGAGGATCTTGAATATTTCGGCGAGTTGCTGATGCAAAATCCGGTGCAGGCTTTTCAATGGCTGATTAGCTGGCAACTGTTCGACTTTCCGCTTCACGTACAGGCCGTTGCCAGCTTTCTGAACGTGCCCTTTCAGGTGCTGTACGCCCTCCCCGCCGCAGTCGCGGCGGCGCCCTTTGCGTCGGTGGGCGGCTTGGCGGGGCTGGCCGGATTGACCGCGCTACCGCAACCTTTGGTCCTACCGGCACCCATTGCGGCTGCGCCGATTGTTTTGCCGGCCGCCGGGATGGCCGCGACTTTCGCCGCGCCGACCACGGCCCCCGCCTCGGCACCACCTCCTGCGCCCACTCCGACGGCAAGCACAGTGACCAGTTCCGCGCCGCCGCCACCGGCCGCGGGCGGGCCGAGTTTCGTGCCCCCCTACGCGGTCGGACCTCCCGGCATCGGATTCGGCTCAGGGATGAATACCAGCGCGGGTTCTGGCGCCAAAAGGAAGGCGCCAGGGGCCGATACCGCCGCGGCGACCGCCACAGCAGCTGTGGCCCGAAAGCCGGCCCTGGCAGGCCGTCGCCAGCGGGCGGGGCAACGCCGGTACGGCGATGAGTTCATGGCCATGAATGTTGACGTCGATCCCGACTGGGGCAGGCCGCCGGGGGAGCAGCCCGCCGCACCAGCGGTGGCCTCCGATCAGGCTGCGGGACCGCTGGGATATGCCGGCGCCAGGCGTAGAAACTCTCTCGCCGAGGCGGCGGGATTAATTACGCTGGCCGGTGATGAGTTCGGCGACGGGCCCGCTGCACCGATGCTGCCCGGCAGTCGGTAGCACGACCAGATCGATGGCCGAAAGCTCCGGATGAACCATTTAACGCCATCGTCAGAGCCACACCTCGTCACGTCTCAGCCCCGCTTTTCTCCGGGCACCAATTCTGCTCAGCCCGGCCTTCGTCGAACGGATTCACTTCAGCGCGCGGCACGCGCCGAATCACGGCCACGCGTCAAAGCTCACGCATTTGAGGCGGGCGGTCAGCCGGTTCCGGTGACAACCAGCGACCTGACAGGATGCGGGCGCCGACGAAGACCAGTCGCAGCACCGTGAATGTGGTCAGGCCGGACCAGATCCCCACGAGCCCCCAGCCGAAAATCAGCGACAACCAAATCAGCGGCAGAAACCCGACGGCTGCGCTGATCACGGTGGCGTTGCGCAGGAACTTCGCGTCCCCGGCGCCGAGGAGCACCCCGTCGAGACCGAAGACAATCCCGGCGATCGGAAGTTGGGCGGTCAGCAGCCACCACGGCACGTGGACCGTCGTGAGCACCGAGTGGTCGTGGATGAACAGCCCGGGAAGCACCGGTTCCCCGACGCCGAGCAGCACTGCCAGCACCGTCGCCGCCAGCAGTGAGATCGCCGCGATGCGCCACGTCACCGACTTCGCGTGCGCGGCATCGCGCGCACCTAACGCGGCGCCGACCAGCGCCTGTGCCGCGATGGCCAGCGAATCAAAAAGCAACGCAAGGAAATTCCACAATTGCACTACCACTTGATGCGCGGCGATCGCTGCTGTGCCGAACCTGGCGGCGACCGCCGCGGCCGAGACGAAACAAACCTGGAAAGCGAGAACGCGGACGAAGAGGTCGCGTCCTAGCTTTAACTGCGCTCGCAGCACGGCATGATCGATGCGCAGCGAGAGTTGCTCAGCCAGCAGCGCCCGGCCAAACAGCAACGCGGCCAGCCACTCACCGGCCAGGTCGGCCACAGCCGAGCCCGGCAGGCCCAAGCGGGGAAATCCCAGCCAGCCGTAGACCAGCAGCGGACACAGCAGTGCCGAGAACCCGAAACCGGCGCAAACATAACGCAGCGGGCGCACGGTGTCCTGCACGCCGCGCATCCACCCGTTCCCGGCGAGCGAGACGAGAATCGCCGGGGCGCCCAGGATGGCGAGCCGCAACCAGGGCAACGCCGCGGCCACGATGTCACCGCGGGAGGCGATCATCGACACCAACGGCACAGCAGCAGCTTCCACCACGATCGTGATTACCGCGCCGAAGGCCAGCGCCAGCCATGTCGCCTGTATCCCTTCACGGACGGCCGCCGCGCGATCGCCGGACCCGAAGCACCGCGCTGCTCGCGCCGTGGTTCCGTACGAAAGGAACGTCAACTGCGATTCGCTGAGCACCAGCCCGCCAATGGCCAGACCCGCCAGCGGCAGCGCGCCCAGGTGGCCGATCACCGCGGTGACGAATAGCAGATAGAGCGGCTCGGCGGCCAGTACGCCGAGCGCTGGCAACGTTAGGTCAGCGATCTGTCGGCTCCCGGCGCCGCGCCGGGTTGTCTCAGGCAACGCTGGCGGCGTGTCCCAGGCTGGTCTTTTCGCCTCGCTCACACGGTACGGTCCGAATCCGGACTGCGCCCACGAAAGCCCAATGCGCGGACGACCGCGACACGAGGCAGATGCGCAGCGCTTGGCGCGGATAAACGGGAAAGAGCGGCAATCTCACACCGCCGCAGTGGAAGAGCCCCTGCGGCGGTGTGAGAACCGGAGAGCCGCGCAGCTGCGCACACTCCGGATATTTCGCGTTGACTCGTAAAGTGCGTGTGCACCGCGCGACACACTCAGGTGGTGAAGGCCGTGTAGTTGAGGGCGGTCATCATGCCGGCTTCCTGGTGATAGGAATTGTGGCAGTGAATCATCCAGGTGCCGGGGTTGTCGGCGATCAGCAAAGTATCGACCTTTTGTTTGGGCAGCACGTTGACGGTGTCTTTGCGCGCGCCCAGGCTGCCGTCGGCCTTGATCACCTGGAACGTGTGGCCGTGCAGGTGCATCGGGTGATACATCGTCGTGGAGTTGGTGAAGGTCAGCGTGCCGCGCTGCCCTTGTTTGATGCTCAGCGTTGGGCTCTTCGGGTACGGCTTGCCGTTGAGGCCCCAGTCGAAATTCGTCATCGAACCGGTCAGCTCCAGCGCCAGGTCGGCGTCTGATTTCGTTGATCCGAAGCTGGCGGCCGGGGTGGCGGTGAACATGTCGACCGTTCCGACGCGGCGGTTGAGTTCGGGCGGCGCGAAGTTGACGTCGGGTGCGCTGCCGGCACCGGTGGACAGCAGGGCCCGCCCGGGCTGCGCCTTTTTGCCTTCCGGCATGGCGACCAGTGGGAAAATACCGTCACCGGCGGTGACGACGACGTCGTAACGCTCGGCCATCCCGAGCAGCAAGGCGTCGACGACGGTGGGGACGACCGGAAAACCGTCGGTGTGAGTGACGGTCATGGTGTGCCCGGCCAACGCGACCCGAAAGGCGGTGTCGGCGCCAACGTTGATGAACCGGATACGGATCCGCTGCCCGGGTTTGGCGTCGAAAGTGGTTGGTGCTGTGGGAACGCGGCCGTTCACCAGGTAGTACGGGTATTCGACGTCGCCGGAGTCTCCGCCCAGCAGGCTGCTGCTGCCGACGGCGGTCATACCAGGCATCGCGCTCATGCCAGGCATCTCGGCCGGCATGCCTTCGCCTTTCTGCTCGTCGTAGATCTGCTGGGGGCTTTTGCCGATTCCGTCGGTCCAATCGTCGAGGACGACTATCCATTCGGCATCGTAGTGAGCGGCCTCGGCGGGATCGTCGATGATCAACGGCAGGTAAAGCCCATAGTCGGCTTGCAGGCCGACGTGGGGATGGGCCCAGTAGGTGCCGGGATGAGGGGAAGAGAACCGGTAGGTGAAGTCGCTGTTGGCGGCGATGTTCGGGGTGGCCGGGAAGACGCCGTCCATGTCGTTGCGCAGCGCGATTCCGTGCCAGTGCACCGAGGTCGGGGCGTTGAGCCCGTTCTTGACTGTAATGGCGAGTTCATCGCCGACGTTCGCGCGGATCAGCGGACCGGGAATGACGTCGCCGTAAGCCCAGGTGCGCGCGAGCTGACCGCCGAGGTCGACCGTTGCTGGTTGCGGGATGAGTGTTGCGGTGACTGTACGGCCGGTGTGCGGGCGGGCTGCCTCGACGGCAGCGATGGCCTGCGCCAGTTTGGGCGCGGGTTCAGTCGTCCGACCGCACGCGGCCAACGCCATACTCACCCCGCCGGCAACCGATGCGGCGACGAATTCTCGTCGATTCAGGTGGATGTTATTCCATGCGGATTTAGACACCGGAGTCCGTTCGTCCATAGTGCTGATGGTGTCACAGCTTCAGGTCGGGCCGCTCATGTCACAAATTAGGTTAGGCATACCTATTGTCTCTTAGTTGGCTCTCAGTTAGTGTCGAGCCCTTGTCGTGCTCGTCCGCCGCCGTTGGCGCTCACTTAGGAGATGCTGTGCAGCTAGCCCTTGGTTCCGATTCAACCGCCGACGTCTGCGGCTCTAGGCAGTCCCGGTCGACTACCGGCTTACACCCTGTCGTGGTCGCTGCCGCCGCCGTAGCGGGTGCCGGCCTCATCGCTGTCAATCCGGTGGCACCCACCTGGCCGACACTTCAGGAGCGAGCGGTCCAATTGGTCAACAGTGCGGCCACTATTGAGGATTTGGTCAGCAGTTTCGGTCAAGTGGCCGGCACGGTGAGCGATCCCGGCGGATCGTTGAGCGAATCCGTGGCCGGAGCATTGCCAAGCGCCGGGACGGCGCTGTTCGGGCCCCTCGGCGACCTCAGCAGCCTGTCAAGCCCAGCCGACGAGCTGACCGACGTTCTCATGACAGCGTTCAACAACATCAACACGATCGGCCAGCAGCTTGCCGCCGACCCCTTCCCGGTCCTGACGCAGTTTCTCGCTAACCAGCTCGGCTATGGCCAAACGATCGCCACCGGATTTCAGGGCGCCGCCAACGGCTTTGCGCAGTTAGTGGCCGCAATGCCAGCGGCACTCCAAACCATTTCGGACGGCCTGGCCACCGGGAACGTCACGGGGATTGTGCCGGCTCTGGGCGAACTTTTTGTCGGCGGCGGGGAGGATATCGTCACCCCGCTGTTTCCTATCCTGGATATTCCCGGACAGATGGCGCAGAACTTCGCCGACGTCGTCAAGGCTGTGATCAACACAACGACGTTCCTGGGTCTCACTGATGGAGCCCTGAGCCCTCCGGTCAGCGCAGCTCTTGCTTTTGCCGACAGCGTTCAAACGATTATTGACGCGGTCGGGGATGGGAACACCACGGTCGCGGGCGACGCCCTCGCCAACGTACCCGCCGCACTCCTCGGCGCCGTCCTCAACGGCTTCGGCGGAAATCCGGGGCTGCTTACTCCGGGCACCGGCCTGGAAGGATCCGGAATTCTTGCCGGCCTGCTCGTGTACTTGCCGCAATCGATCGCTCAGGCGCTGGGCGCATCCTCGACGGCCAGCTCCGCTGCTGCGGTACCGGAACTGGGCGCACTGCTGGATCCCGCGACGGGAGCCGCGGGCTTGAGTGACCTGTTGAACCCTGGCGCAGCATTGGCCGATTTGACCGCGGTGCTCGACACCAGCACTGTGGCAACGGATCTCACGTCGCTGCTGGATCCCGGCGCGGTCTTTGGGAACCTTACCGCACTGTTCGAGTCGAGCGCCGTAACTGACGTGACCGCCTTACTAACGACGGATCTCGCACCGAATCTGAGCGGATCGCTGCTCGATGTATTGCAGTTCTGACTGGATCAAGGAGCGACGGTATTCTTCTCGATTCTTTCGGAGATGGCGTAGGTGGAAGGACTATGAGCCGATTTCGGGGCTGGCGTGAGGTGACCTGAGCCGTCTCGCTTGAGCGAATACCGACAACGTCAAGTTTTACACACTGCAAGCATCGTCTGCAGCGGTCTACATGGTGCCGGTCGGCTCAGCGGCCGCCTTCGGTATGCCTCTAGACAATGACGGCTCTAGGGGTTTATCCAACGGTCGACCAGCTCGGCACCATCGGTGGGCGTTCGAGGAATCGGGCATCAGGTACGCCGCCAGGTATGCCGCGCGGGGCCGCACCCGCGAGTGGCAACCCGCCCAACATTCCTCCCGGATTGGCTGCGAGGCTGTCCGGGACAGCACCCGCGGTGGTGCCCGGCAACCCGGTAGCGGCAGGGCTGACCGCTGGGACTGCCGCGCCCCAGCCGTGTGGCACCGACAGCGCGCCCATCGACGCTGCCCGGCCCATTTCCGCGGACACCGCCGCACTGGTACCGCCGGCGCCCAGGCTCGCTAAACCCACGGGACTTGCCGTTCCCAGCGCGCCCACTCCCGAGCCGAGCCCTTCAGCCAGGGCCGGCGCTGTGTTGGCGGCGCTTACGGCCGGCACCAGATTTTTCAGCTGGTTGGCGTTCGATAGCAGCGAGCTCGATAGATACCCGATCGAACTTGTCACGGATAAACCGGGACTTAAGGAGCTCAGTGATGAGCTCAGCGACGATAGCGGCGACTCGGACGACGTCGTCGACGCCGATAATAGCGGCGACGCAAGCACCTGCAGCGCAGTCGGCACCGTCGAAGTCACCTGCGACAGTGCCGCCTGCGTATTCGTTGCAGCGGAGGTGCCGGTGGCCTGCGCGACCGCTATTCCCTGCGCCGCCAGCGCGGTTGGATTGGCCGTCTGGGGGGGCGGGGCAAATGGCGTCAGCGTCGCCGCGGCCGCCGACGAGCCGGCATAGCTGTACATGGCTGCGGCGTCCTGGGCCCACATTTCGCCGTAGTGGGCCTCGGTGGCCGTAATCGCCGGTGTGTTTTGACCCAAGATGTTCGTCGCGATCAACGACATCAGCAGGGCCCGGTTGGCGGCGATCACGGGTGGCGGCACCACGGCGGAAAAAGCCGTCTCGTAGGCGGCCGCCGCGGCGCGTGCTTGGTTGGCCACCTGCTCGGCTTGGGCGGCGGTGGTGTTCATCCAGCCCACATAGGGGTCGGCTGCCGCCGCCATCGAGGCCGACGCTGCGCCTCTCCAAGGGCCGGCGGCCAGCCCTGAAACCACCGATCCGTAATTTGTTGCCGCCGAACTCAATTCGGTGGCCAATCCGTCCCAGCCGGCCGCGGCGGCCATCATCAGCCCCGAGCCGGGACCGAAATATATTCTGGCCGAGTTGATCTCCGGTGGAAGCGCCCCAAAATCCATTTCCTTTTCTCCGTTCGCCTTAACCGGTCGCGGTCGCGTTGGCGGCCTCGGTGGCCGCATACGAACCAGCGCCGGCCGCCAAGGTGGCGACAAACTGGTCATGAATTGCGCTGGCCTGGGAAGCCACTGCCTGATATATCTGAGCGTGCGCGGCGAATTGGGCCGCGGTCAGCGCCGACACCTCGTCGATAGCCGCAGGAACCACCCCGGTGGTCGGGCCTGTCGCGGCAGCGTTCCCGGAGCTGATCGCTGAGCCGATGCCCTGCAACGTGCCGGCCGCCGACGCGAGCATTTCCGGCTGCGTGGTCACGAATGACATATGTTGTCTCCTATAGCAATATCGTCACTAGCTGCAGATGACGGTGTTCTGACGCGATGTTGACTTGTCTCGAGTTGTCGCACTTTGCGATGTGGCCCCAGTAATCAGTTCGGCTGAACTGCCGCTGCGGACAGGACTTTTCGCAGCCGTCGGTGTCGACGATGTCGACGTAGCCTTTGCGGAGTGACGTTCGGGCGCATGCCGGGACCGGAAGTAATTCATGTGATCGTCGCTTCATCATCAGCGCCGCAAACGAAGGCGGCAGTGCCGGTAGGTCAGCAGTCACCGGCCGTCGTCGCAGAAGACAACGACCTGACGCTAACCGGTCAGCGACGAGACAGACAGAACCGCGTCAAGAGGTCTTGACCGGTCAGAACAGCGGCCAGTCCGCGAGGCGGGCCGCGCCCAGCTGGCACCACCAGTAGAGCCAGCAAACCGGTGATAGCTACTACTGCCGCTGCGGCGCCGAACGCAATCAGGTCAGTCGTGGCCGGCGGCAGCGATGCGGTCCCAAACACGTGGTTGCATGCGGCAGATGGGCGGCCGGGAAGGGGTGCTTGTTTGGCGTTGACACCGAACTCACCGCCCAGCGATGAAAACGACGGCTGGGATGAACGAAGCACCTGCCGCTCGTATGGCTGCGGCCCGCAGTGGTGGCCAACAAGCACGAGCAACAAGGCCGCAGCCGCCACGGCGGAAAACTGGTCGCCACCGTGGCCGTTTGCCTGCGTCGCTCATCCGCTTAATGCATCGATCCTAGCAGCACGCACCCCGGGGGGGTATACCGAAAGTTCAGGCGGCGAAGCGGTCCGCGTCGGGCTGCGAACAGACCGATGAGGCCGGCGTTCATGGTCCGCGAAATGAAATGGAACAACGGTCAGGATCGGCAGCCAAAGTCTGCGGCGCGGCAAGGGCGGTCGATCAAATCACGAGCGCACGAGTCGAGCGATGGCGTCGGCGGCTTCTTTCATCCTGAGGTCTGCGTCTTCGCCGCCGCGTTGGGCGGCGTCAACGACGCAGTGCTTGAGGTGATCGTTCAACAGACCGAGGGCCACAGCTTGCGCCGCGCGGGTCAGTGCGCTCACCTGCGTCAAAATGTCGATGCAGTACTTATCGTTTTCAACCATCCGCTGGACTCCACGAACCTGCCCTTCGATGCGCCTAAGCCGGTCCAAGTAGTGGTCTTTGTTGGAGATGTAGCCGTGCGGCTCTGCGTGCAAGCCCGCTGCTTCCGATTTGGTTGGCATATTCGCCATTATTGCTTTCTTTGTGATCGCCGGCTGAGTATTTCCCGGCAATGGCAGCACCCGTGGCACGGTTTTGCCGGCATGACCCTCTGGAGCAGGTTATTGGCAATTGTCTTGCAAAACCGACTGGTGTAGTGGCAGAGGTTGCCCTCGAGAGTCGTCGCCTTCGGCGTCGGCCCGGTGAGCAGTGGACGTCCGGTCGTAAGACGGGATTCTCTAGTCAATACCAGTGGGGGGTAGACCGGATGGTGATGCGAACAGGGCGGTAGGTCGTCCGCCGGTGATGCTTTACTCGACCGTGGCGGTCAGGCTAGATCGGCGTCGCGCGAAGACATTGGCTATTGCACACGGGTATTCGACTGACTCAAGCCTGGTTGATGGCGGCCGGGTATCGCTGGTCGATCTTGCGGATTTTGTAGTAGAGCACGGCGCCGATCCAGACCACGAAGAAGATGCCGACGATTGCCCGGCCGGCGAGGTTGATGTCGATCGCGTCAAGGGTGTCCCAGGGCGGGCCGGTGAAACCGGCCTCCTTGCTGAGCAGGCCGAGGAGTTCGATGGTGCCGATGACGAACGCGACGAAGATCGACAGTCCGGTGGTGGTGATGTTGTAGTAAATCTTGCGGATCGGGGTGACGAACGCCCACCCGTAGGCCTTGGACATGAACACCCCGTCCAGGGTGTCCGCCAGTGACATGCCGGCCGCGAACAAAAGCGGCAGCGCGATAATCGCCAAAGGTGGCAGCCCACCGGCGATTGCGCTGGATCCAGCGATGGCGATCAGGCCGACCTGGGTGGAGGTGTCGAAGCCGAGACCGAACAGCAGACCGACCGCATACATCTGCCACGAGTTGTTGATGAGCTTGTTGTAGCGGCCTCGGAATATCCGGTTCATGAAACCGCGCTTGGCCAACAACGCGTCGAGAGCTTCCGGGGAGTACTCGCCGCGTTTGGCTTGGCGCCAGGCCCGCATGATGCCGGCGAGCACGGCGAAGTTCAGTGCCGCGATGAGATAGAGGAAGCCGCCCGAGACGAGCGTGCCGATAACACCGCCGGTGCCCTGGAACGCCCGCTGGAAGCCAGTGGCTTTCGCGGCCACGAGCGCCAGGGCCGTCACGAATGTGAACACCACGGTCGAGTGGCCGAGGGAGAAGAAAAACCCAACCGCCAACGGACGTTTCCCCTTCTGCAGCAGGTAGCGGGTGGTGTCATCGACGGCAGAGATGTGATCGGCGTCAAACGCGTGCCGTAACCCGAAGGTGTAGGCCAGGGCGCCGGCGCCGGCGTAGACCAGTGTGCCGTCCCTGCTGGTCAGGTCGTGCAGCTTGGGGATCGAGTTGTAATGTGCGAACAACCCCCAGCCCAGCAGGTGCAGCAACGCGATGAAACCGAACATTCCGAGCAGCCGGGGCACTTCGTCACGAGTGAAGCGAATCCGCTGCTTGTCGCTGACTGAGCCCTCGGGGACCAGCCCTGAACGGGTGTCCGGCTTCATCGCATCTCCTCGGGAGCCCGCGCACAAACACAACGCGCTGACGGTAAACCCGTATCGAATGTATATGCAATCACTTCGCAATACAGCGGCGACTGATCCGCAAGGAGTGCTTGGCTATGGACACCGATCGGCGGGACATGCCCAGCTGGTACCACCGGCGGAAGAGGATACCGACAAGACCTGCCGTGAACTCGACCTCCGCATCCGGTCGATGCTTCGCGAGCACGAATTACGGTGCATCACACCACGCATAGCGGTACTCGCAGCCCTGCTCACCGATCCCGACGCCAGGCATCGCAGCGCCGCGCAGATCCAGTAGCAGCTCGCGACCGACCGCACGGCGTGGTCGCCGCTGCAAATGTGTAGGCCCCGCCGTTTTCGGCCTTCGCTACATGTAAACTCTGAGCGCGATCCTCGAGCAGATCGCACATGCTTGATCGGGTTTGTGGCCCTCTCCGCCTCGATCACCCGGTAGGCCTCTACCGGTTGTGTTCGGAGACGAAGAAGGCCGCGGCATTTTTTCAAAGACTCACGGTCTAAACGTAATTCAGCGTTCTCACTGAGCAGACGCTCGAGCTCCGCGCCCTCATCGGCACCCAGCACCGTGCCAGTATCGCCAGGCCGCTTGGCGTTGAAGGCGCACCCAACGACCCAGCACCTGTTCGCCAGCACCGATCTCTGCAGCCACATGGGCGACCGGACGGCCAGTCTCAATCACCAGGCGGGCAGCCTGCTCCCGAAACTCCGGGGTGTATTTCCGACGCTTGCCCGACATAGGAACATCCTTCCCGTGAGACCAGCAGTCCCACCAGTCAGCTGTCCACCATCATGGAGTCAATCCCAAATTCGAGGGGCGTCAGGTATCGTTCGCGAAGCGAGCTGCTTGTGGAAACATCGAACACCACGATCGTCAACCAACTGAGGTGATGCGGTAATGGCGTTCATCGCGCGGTTTCGCAGTTGCCCCAGAGCTATTCGGGTACTGATGGTCAACCAATTTGTCATCAATGTCGGCTTCTACATGCTGATGCCTTACCTGGCCGGGTACCTCGCCGGCCCGCTCGGGCTCGCAGCGTGGGCTATCGGGCTGGTCATGGGTATCCGGAACTTTTCCGAGCAAGGCATGTTCATCATTGGCGGCACGCTCGCCGACCGAGTCGGCTACAAAGCGCTCATCGTTACCGGATGCCTGTTGCGCACCGGCGGGTTCGCCTTGCTGGCGATTACCCAGTCATTTCCCGCTGTGCTAATCGCTTCAGCGACAATCGGTTTGACGGCCGCGCTGTTCAACCCCGCCATCCGCGCCTACCTCGCCGTCGACGCCGGTGATCGCCGCGTGGAAGCTTTCGCGATGTTCAACATCTTCTACCAGGCAGGGATTCTGGTCGGTCCGCTGATCGGGGTCGCACTGGTGGCCATCGATTTTCGGATCAGCGCGCTATCCGCGGCGGCGTTGTCCGCTGTGCTAACGGTAGCCCAACTGCTGACACTGCCTAAGCGAGACGCTGATCCCGACACGGTGCAGACGTCGATACTGCGGGAATGGCGGGCCATTATCGGCAACCCGCCCTTTCTGCTGTTCGCCGCAGTGATGACCGGCTCCTACATATTATCGTCCCAAATTTTCCTTGCGCTGCCGCTGCAGGCATCGTTTCTCTCGCCTGCCTACGAAAAATACTTAGTAGCAGCGCTTTTCGGCGTTTCAGGTCTGGTCGCGGTCGCCGCCCAGTTGCGAATCACCCATTGGCTCGCCGCGCGTTGGAACCGCGGACGCAGCCTGGCCGTTGGCATGACCATCTTGGCCGGTTCATTCCTGCCGTTGATCATTGCACCTGACGCTCAACGTTTCGGTATTTTTCCAGCACTGGCCGCGCTCCTGGTGTCCGTCGCCATGCTGGCCGTTGGGGCAGCCGCGGTCTTCCCGTTCGAGATGGACACGGTCGTCTCGCTAGCAGGAGGCCGGCTGGTGGCGACCCACTACGGGTTCTACAACACCATCGTCGGGACCGGAGTCCTTGTCGGCAATCTGGCCACCGGCGCCCTCATGGGTGCCGCACGCGAGGCTGGCTCCAGCGAACTCATATGGGCTGGAATGATTCTCGTCGGCATCATCGCCGTGTTGGCGCTGCGCGGCCTTGACCGCCGTGACTATCTGGAGGCGCCGACTGGCGCCCGACGGTGAAGAGATCAAAGCTTTCGGAGCGTGATTCGATCGTTTTCCGGGCTGCACCGACGAGACACCAAGCTGGCCGCAATGGCGGCGGCCGAGGCCGTGGCAGCCCATTTTCGGCGGCGAGTGCCCACGCGTGAGCGGACCCAGCGATACCGCAGCCGTCGCACGCACGGCCGTTCCACAGCGACGCAATACCGTCGCGACACCGGTACCGGTGACAACGTCCGTGCGGTGCTGATCAAAGACCCTGTGCAGCTTGGTATGACCGTGCGCAACGCGGGCGAGCCGCGCCAGGATCGCAATGCTGGACGGGCCGATAGCAGCGATAAACACCCGCCCACCGACCGCAAGACGCGAAACATCACGCAGTTCGGTGGGGTGCGCGGCAGCCTATCCAGCGCCGCCTGTGATAGATCGATCCAACGACCGCACCAGCAGGACGGACAACGAGGGCGATGCGGCGAGCGAAATAGCGGGTGCCGCACCCCACATCGAGTGCCCGCTCGCCAGCTCCGGGCACTCGATGCAGCGACGAGCTGTTCCCATATTCGGGCGCGCCACCCCCAAGTACCAGACTTTGGCCAGCACTTCATAGTCCGCTGGATACAACGTCATCCTGGCGCAGCGCGGAGGTTGTGGACGGGAAATTTGCGTGTCAATCCCGGCGGTGGGCTCCCTGAGTTCGGGTCGATCAACTGTGATATCGCTGGTACGTCATACCCGTACGTAGTATCTACCGGGAAGGCCGAGCGCATCGTGGGCCGCGGGCGAGGAAAGGAAAATTTGATGAGGCGACGGTTACTGATTTTGGCTGCCGCTGCAGTCGCGGCGCTGCTGAGTATGACCGCGTGTGGCGGCGCAGCCGATCAGGGACCCTCCAGCGTTACCGAACGGACCTCCGGCGTATCGCGTTCGCCGGCAGATGCACAAGCGCACAACAGTGAGGACGCCAGGTTCGCCCAGCGCATGATTCCCCACCACCAGCAAGCGGTCCAGATGAGCGACATCATCTTGGGTGAACAGGGCATCGACCCTCGCGTGGTCGATTTAGCCAACCAAATCAAGGCGGCGCAGGGACCCGAGATACAACGGATGCAAACCTGGCTGAGCCAGTGGGGTCAACCGACAATGCCGACCATGCCGGGCAGCATGACATCTGCGATGCCTAACCAAGGTGGTATGCCTGGCATAACCGGAATGAACGGGATGATGTCCGAACAGGACATGCAGGCTCTGCAAAACGCGCAGGGCATTGACGCCAGCAAGCTATTCCTGACTCAGATGATTCAGCATCATCAAGGCGCAATCACCATGGCTCAAGACGAAATCAAAGCCGGTCAACATTCGCCGGCCGTTGCCCTCGCGCACTCGATCGTCACCGACCAGCAGCGCGAAATCAACACCATGCAAGGCATTTTGAGGACGCTGTAAAAGCTCACTGACCCCGGGGCGGCGCCTTGAGCGCCACCTGACCCCAGCCCGAGCCCGTCAGCGGAAGACGAACGTCGAAGCAACGCAGAACCGCCAGCTGACTTGAAGAAAACTATCGTGTACCTGAGCAACCATCACGATTGCGTGACAGGCAGCGTCAAGCGAGCCGCTCCGCGTGACGCGGTACGGCCCGGGGGTATAGACTCAGCCGCGTGGACATCCCGCACGTGGCATCCGGCTTCGCAACGCGCGTTGCCAGCGATGCTCGTCCCAGCGCGGGCCGCCTTGCTAGGCCCACCAACGCGGGTTGGTCTTGGTTGTGGTCGGTGTTAGTGGCGGCGGCGATGGTGTGGGGGCTTACGGCTGTGGCCGCTCACGGTGGATCGTTGTCGGCGGAGCACCATAAAGCCCACCAACCACATGCGTTGTTGACGTCGGTGGGTGCTGAGTTCGCTGTCGCTGTCGACCACGCGCATCTTGTGGACGGGTCGTCGCATGCTCCTAAGCAGTTCGCGTCCGCGGTGTTGCCGCGGTCGGCTACCGCGTTGACCGCGTTGGGTGTGGTGGTCGCAGTGCTCGCCGCCATCGGTGCGCTCGGCGGCTATGCGGTGTCGGCCGGGCGGGGTCCGCCGTCTGGGCTGGCGTTAGTTGTTACGGGTCGAGATCGGTTGACCCGGCTCTGCCTCGCACGTCGCTGACTGGTCAGCGTTAGGCCGTTGTGTGCTCTTGGCACCGATGGCCGGTGACCGCTGACCCAAGTCAATTGCCGCCCCTATCTTGCGGCGCCGACGCTCATGCGAGGAACTCCATGACTCACGTCCTGTCCATCGACACTTCGCACATCTCGCGAAATCACAACTCCTGCCGGTATCCCGTTGCCCCCGATAGGTTTCGTCCCACCCCGCAGCAGTGTCGCCACGCTCCGGATCGGTATCGCCGGGTGGGCGCCATGGTGGGTAACACACCAGTGCTGTGGATCGATGAACCGTTCGGCCGCAGCGACCGCGGATTCTGGGCGAAACTCGAAGGAGCTAACCCCGGCGGCATGAAGGACCGCCCGGCCATGCACATGGTCGAACGCGCCCGACTGCGGGGCGAATTGCTGCCCGGCGCCCGCATCGTCGAATCCACCAGCGGCACCTTAGGTTTGGGGCTGGCCTTAGCGGGCATGGTGTATCGGCATCCGGTCACTTTGGTCACCGACCCAGGAATGGAGCCGATCATCCAGCACATGCTGGCCGCCTATGGGGCACAGGTGGACGTGGTCACAGAGCCCCATCCCACCGGGGGCTGGCAGCAGGCCCGTAAAGATCGGGTGGCGCAGCTGTTGGCCGCAGATCCCCAGGCCTGGAATCCCGACCAGTACAACAACCCCGACAACACCGACGCCTACCGGCCGCTAGCGCTGGAGTTGCTCGACCAGCTCGGCGGTGTTGACGTGCTGGTGTGTTCGGTGGGTACCGGCGGGCATTCGGCCGGGATGGCCCGTGTGCTGCGCCGACACAACCCGGAAATGCGATTGATCGGCGTGGACACCGTCGGCTCGACGATCTTCGGGCAACCCGCCGCCTCACGGCTGATGCGCGGACTGGGGTCGAGCATCTATCCGCGCAACGTCGACTACGGCGCCTTCACCGAGGTGCATTGGGTAGCCCCGGCCGAAGCGGTGTGGGCGGCACGCACCTTGGCCGCCACCTATTACACAAGCGGCGGATGGAGTGTGGGTGCGGTCGCCCTGGTCGCCGGCTGGGCCGCGCGAAACTACCCGCGTGGCACCCGCATCGCCGCGGTATTTCCCGACGGCCCACAACGCTACTTCGACACCATCTACAACGACGACTACTGCCGCCAACACGGTCTACTCGACATGGCGGCGCCCAGCGGGCCCGAGGAGATCAGCGCACCCGCCCAGGCCGTCGTGCAACGCTGGACCCGCTGCACCACCGTCGTCGACCCCACGACAACTACGCTCCACGACTACAACAAAATCCCCGCATAAAGGCGAACTCAACACTGAAACAGTCCAAGGCGCTTGTTTAAGATTTGACCGTGAACGATATGCAGAACGGAACCCGACATATGCAATCTCCCGCAGCAAGCCAACCGGTGCAGCAGATCCTCTCGCGTGAGGATGTGACGCTGCCCGTGCTTACCCGCAGCGACATCGATGACCTCCCAATCACTCCCCGCGACGTCATCGAAGCCGTCCGGGGCGCGTATCTGCGAGTGGCACAAGGCTCTTCTGTAGCCCCGGCGAAAATAATGATGCGGTCACCGCACAGAGATTCAGCATCGTATGCGATGCCCGGTTATGACGGCGGTTTGCAAATCTTGGCCTTCAAAGACTATTACATGCAAAATGACGAAGGGAAAAAAGAATACATCACCATCACTCTGTACGATGATAAGTCCGGCGTGCCGTTAGCGTTTATGGATTGCACCCGAGTCACCACGTTGCGCACTGCGGCCAGCACCGCACTGATCGCCGCCGCATGCGGCCCCGAGGGGGCGCGGACCGCGCTGGTGAGCGGTTCTGGTGCGCAAGGAAGGGAAACTTTTCCGTTCCTGCTCAGCGCTCTCCCCGACTTGGAACGGCTGCTACTGTTCGCCACCCATCCCGACGGAATCGCCTCGGTGCGCGCGTATGTTCGCGAGCAGCACCCGGACCGAGACATCGAGGTGGTGACCGATCCGGAGCAAGCCGCCGGCGAAGCCGACGTGATGGTTGCGACGTCGGCCGGCCCGGCCACCGACGTCAAGCTGCGCACCAGCTGGCTGAAACCCGGGGCGCTGTTCATCTCGGTGAACGGCACAGGGGTGCATCCGTCGTCGCTTCGCGACGCCGACTACGGAGTCGCGACCACCGCGGGTCAGCTTGCAGTAACGGGTACCCGCTTCGCGAACGAGGACGGTTCGCTGCCGCTGGACGCCGAACTGCCCGACATCCTTGCCGGGACAGCGCCCTCCCGGCGGGACAAGACCGACCGGGTCTTCGTGTTCAACAGCGGCATGGCCATCACCGACATCCCGGTGGCCCATGCCCTAGCCACCCAGGCGATCGCGCTGGGGCGCGGACAGGAGATCCGACTGTGGAGCTAGCACCTGATCCCTTGTCGTTGCCCGCTATTGCGCCATCATGGTTCGGGCAGCTCGCCGCCCATCCTTCGTTGTTAGCCGATATGGCTCATGCGATAGGCGGGCCGTTTCACGTGCTGTTCCCTCCGCGCTTCGAGCGCAACCTAAAAGCCTTCACCCACGCTTTTACGTCATCAGGGGTAAGTGGACAAGTGCTGTTCGCCAAGAAGGCGAACAAGGCGGGATGCTGGCTGTCGGTGTGCGCCGAGACCGGCGCGGGCGTCGACGCGTCCAGCGCCCCGGAACTGATACAAGCGCTGTCGCGCGGTGTGCGCGGCGCCGATATCGTCGTTACAGGCCCGGCCAAAAGCGAGCGTTTGCTCTGGCTGGCATCTCGACACGGCTGTTTGATCGCCGTCGATGCCCTCGACGAGCTGGACCGGGTGATCGCGCTAGCCCGTCGTGGCGAGGGTGCCCGCATCATGCTGCGGGTGCTCCCGGACGCCAACCCCAACAGCCGATTTGGCCTCGACTCGGCCGAACTGGACATCGCTCTGCAGCGATGCGCTCAGCAGCGGTCCCGCGTGTCCATGGAAGGATTCTCCTTTCACCTCAACGGATACGAGGTCAAACCGCGCGCCCAGCTAGCGGCCCAACTGGTCGACCGTGTCGTGCAGGCGCGAGCACAAGGGCTGGCGGCGACGTCCATTTCGATCGGCGGCGGCTTCGCGGTGAGCTATCTTGATGCCGACACGTGGGCCCGGTTTTTACGCGACGCTGATGAGGCCGACTTTCACAGCGGAAAGACCTTCAGCCATTTCTATCCCTATCATCAGTCGCCGACCGGCGCGGAAATGTTGGCCGCGATCTTGTCCAGCGAAACGGACTGCGGCGCAGGCACAGTCGGCGAAAAATTCGCGAAGACCGAAACCACACTGCTCGTTGAACCAGGACGTGCGTTGCTGGACGGGGCAGGGCTTACGGTTTTCCCGGTCCAGGGTTTCAAGCGGCGAAGCGACTACGGGATCGTCACCGTTGACGGGTTGAGCATGAGCCTGTCGGAGCAATGGAAGTCCAGTGAATTTCTTCCAGATCCGATGCTGTGGCCACAAAAAGACACCGACGAGCTCGATCCGACAAACACTGTGCGGGCCTGTGTCGGTGGGGCCAGCTGCCTAGAATATGACATGCTGACCTGGCGCAAAGTCGTGCTGCCACGGGAACCGCGTCACGGCGACCTGTTGATCTACCCCAATACGGCCGGCTACCAGATGGACAAAAACGAATCGGAGTTTCACCGACTCCCGTTACCTCCCAAGATCGTGGTGAGCACCGACGACCGAGGCCGGTTCCGCTGGCAGCTTGACGAAAACGGCTCTGGTCAGTGAGTCATCCGCCCGTCGCTGAGACTCGCAGAGCGCGCCTTGGTTACTTGGTGCGTACCAGTCGGCAACTGACTGCGTTGGCGGCACCGATCGCCGGCGTCCAATTCGCCCAGGTCGCCTTGACTGCCACCGACTTGGCCATCATGGGGCTCATCGGGGTGCAGGCCATCGCCGCTGGTGGGTTGGCCGCCACCTTGTACAACCTGATGCGCACGATGTGCGTCGGCGTCGTCACCGCGGTGGGAAACCTGGTTGCGGGTGCGGCGGGTCGCGGTGAAGCACGCTCGGGCACTGATCGCCCGGATGAGCAGGCGCAGAACGAAATACGCCAGATCACCCGGTCAGCTTTCTTGGTGGCGACGGTGGCCGCTGGGCTCCTCGGAGTCGCGCTGATCGGCTTGGGTTACGTTTTGCCACTCTTTGGGCTCGACGAGGGTGTGCTGAGACTCGCGCGACCCATGATGATCGCGCTGGCTCCCGGGCTTGTTCCGATGGTGTGGCTGAACGTTTTACGCCAGTTCAGCGTCGGGATGCGCCGACCAGGCCCGCTATTAGCTGTCAGCATCGCCGCCATCGCGATGAACGCCGCACTAGACCTGGTGTTCATCTACGGTCTGCTAGGGCTTCCCAAGCTCGGACTCGCCGGAATCGGGCTGGCCACAACACTGGTTCAGGTCGCTACCGTTGTCGCGTTCTACTGGATCGTGAGGCGCGACAGTCAACTTGCCCCGCTGTTATCCATCCACGGCTGGAAAGCAGACGCTCAAATGGCGCGCAACATCGCACGGCTGGGCATCCCGATCTCGCTGACCTACGGCTCCGAAGCCGGCATCACCTCGCTGGCTGCCGTGGTGATGGGGACGTTCGGCCCGATCGCGCTAGCCGCCTACAACGTGGTGAACCAACTGACACGCATCGCCTTTCAAGTCAGTATCGGCTTGTCTCACGGGGCATCAATTCTCATCAGCCGCGCCGTCGGCAGGGCCGACAAAGAACATGCCCAGCAGATCGCCACCGCAGCGCTCGTCCTGGGATGGCTGACCACGGCCCTTATCGGGCTGGTGTATGTGTCTGCGCCAAACCTGGTGTTGCGGCCATTTCTCAATCCGGCCGACTCGTCAACCATGATGCTGGCCAAGCTCTTTCTGCTCTTCGCAATAGTTCAGCAGATCGTGGACTTCACGCAAAATATTTCGGTCGGCTTGCTACGAGGCATCGGAAACACTACGAGTGGATTTCGTGTCACGTCGATCGGCTATTGGATGGTGGGCTTGCCGACGATGCTGTTGCTCGCCTTCCCAGCGCATCTGCACGGTCCAGGAGTGTGGATCGGGCTCAGCACAGGCTTCGCCGCGACAGCGGTGTTGCTCCTGCGCCGGTTTCATCGGGACCTGCCACAAACTGTCTGGCCAGCGGCACGCGAATTTTGAACGCCCTTCAGGATCTCTGATCAGGCGGACAAGGGGCGGCCTGCATTGTCTGGTGGCCCGGGGGGCCGGTGCCTTGCATTACTATCTACGTACGGAGCAAGTATGTTGATCGAGGTCGGTTTCGGCCTTTACGTCGGGCGACGGTGACCCGGCACCGGTACGCGGGAGGCCCAGGGTGCGGATTCGAGGTTTTGGGGAGCTCGAGGCGGTCGTCATGGACCGCATCTGGAGCCGCGATCCGGCCACCGCGACAACGGTGCGAGAGGTGTTCGACGGCTTGGCGGCCGAGCGGACCATCGCCTACACCACGGTCATGTCGACGATGGACAACCTGCATACCAAGGGCTGGCTGGCCAGGGAACGTGAGGGCAAGGCGTACCGCTATTGGCCGACCCTGTCGCGAGAGCAGCACAGCGCGCGGCTGATGCACGAGGCACTCGATGGCGGCGGCAGCCCTGATCTGGTGTTGCACCACTTCGTCGAGCAGATCGGTCCCGCGGAATCCACGCGACTGCACGCCGCACTGCAGAAGCTGGCGAAACGGACGAAGCAGCGGTGAGCATCGCCGTTTGTCTCTTGCTCTATAGCCTGGCGGTGCTTGTCGCGGCACCGCCGCTGTTGCGTGCGTTGACCCGGCATGGGCATGCTCCCCGTTTCGGGGTTGCGGCGTGGCTGACCGCGATCGGCACCGTGGTGCTCATCTGGTTGGCTGTCGTGGGGATCGTCATCGTCGAGATGATCAGTCACTGGAATTACCCGCGCGCCCTTGCCGCGTCGTGCCTAGTCCGGCTGCGTGGCGTCGTGACGGTGCTCAGTGACAGTGCTGGGCTGGCACCGCAGGTGACGGTGGGCGCGATGATTGTGGCGGCGGCGTTGATGGTGGCCCTCGCCGGCGGGCGATTGGCCAGAACCATCTCAGGAATGCAGGTGCGCGCCCACGAGCACGCCGATGCCGTGCGCCTCGTCGGTCACCGCACCGGCGACCCGGACGTCGTGATCGTGGAGGCCAGCGAACCCGCCGCCTACTGCGTGTCGGGCCGGCCCTCAGCGATCGTGGTGACCAGCGCTGCGGTTGCGGCACTCGACGATCACGAGCTGGCGGCGGTACTTGCCCACGAACGCGCCCACCTCTCCGGACATCATTCGCTCGCGGTCACTATCGTGCGCGGCCTGACCGCGGTATTTCCGAGGCTGACCCTGATGCGCCAGGGCGCCACGGAGGTGCCGCGGCTGTTGGAGATGTGCGCCGACGACGCCTCAGCCCGCCGACACGGCAGTGCGCCGTTGCTGTCTGGGTTGATCACCCTGTGCCGCGCAGCCCCAGCTGGATCACTTGCGGCTGCCGATGTCGCCGTGTTGGCGCGGGCCGAACGGCTCGCTGTACCAACAGCAGATCCGGCGATAGCCCGGGCTCGGGCGGCACTGACCAGCGTCGTCGCGGTCATGGTTGCCGGGCCTGTCATGATCGCGACGCTGGCTGGCTCGGGCATCCTGCTGTGCGGAATGTAGCGATGCCCATCCGCTCCGACCCCCTGGTGACGACATCAAGTCGATGACATCAGCCGCGGTCGATGTCAACTGCGTAGACGGCGCTGTCGAACGAATCAATGAGGTACCCGATGATGATGCACGGCGGCAACTGGGCATGGGGCGGCTCGACCCTCATGGCCGTAGCACTGGTGGTGTTCGGGGCATTGCTGATCACCGCAGTCGTCCTTAACGTGCGGTACCTGGTCTCATCGCGCGACACCGGGTCAGCCGAAGATGCCGGGCCGAGCACAGCGGAAAGGCTGCTCGCGGAACGTTATTCGCGCGGCGACATCGACGAAGATGAATACCAGCACAAGCTAACGCGGCTACTCAAGCACCGGTGAGAGTTTCTACTTGCACTCGCGCAGTTCTACTGTTCTACTAAGTAGGCCAGTAGCACGTACGTGATTATCCCCATCAGGAGGAACCCGTGACAGACACCGCGCCCGCCACCCGGTCCAACTCGAGGTGGACTCGCTGGCTTTACCCAACCCTGGCCGTTACCGGCATCGCGGTTGGCATATTCGTCATAGCCGCCGGCGTGTATCTCCTCTTTGTGCACCCAAGCCCAGGGCATTCCGCGCAGCAGGACTGTTGTAAACCCATGGAAGCCGACATGAAGAAAATGATGGACGACCCGAAAATGCCGATGAATAAACCGTCGATGCCGCCGATGTCGCCCATGCCGAGCATGTCCCCGATGCCGGGCGCGCCGACGCCGGGCGCACCGATGCCGAGTATGCCCATGCCTACCCGCACGCCCTAGCACGCTTTACGCGGGCCGCAGTCGGTCCGAATAGTGGCGACGGAACTCTCGGAAAGGAGCCAGGATGATGATGGGGCATTGCGGTGACGGGGGGTGGGCTCATTGGGTGTGGATGGCCGAAACGTTTCTGCTGTGGGCGCTGCTTATCACCGCTGTAGTGCTGATAGTGCGGCATCTAGTCTCGCTAGGCGGTGCTGGCGCGTCCCTGGCCAGCGGCGCTCCCCGCGAGGAGGGCCTGCTTGCCGAGCGCTACGCGCGCGGCGAACTCGACGATGGTGAATACCAGCGACGAATGACAGTGCTGCGGCAGAATCGGTGAGGGTGCGAGTTCTCCACCGCGCCAGCGCTGAATTTTCCGCTGACCGGCCGCCGGCGACGATCAGAACAAGCGCCGCCGCCAGGCCGACCGTGCTGGCGCGGTCAGCTATAACCCTGCCCGCAAAGCGGGTTTCCTAACTATCTCACCCGTCGGGTGGGAATGGCTTGAGTCATGTCTCGAGGTCCAAGAATTGGAGAGCGATGAGCCTGGAGTTGACGACGAAAAAACACGCGGCGCTAGACCACGTTGATACCGTGCGGGTGCAGCTGGATGAGGTCACACGGATGCTGGAATCCGACGCACAATGCGTGGACGTGATGAAACAGATCCAGAAGGTTCAGAGCTCACTGGAACGCGCGAGCCGCGTGACGTTGCACAGACACCTGGAGACCTGCGTTTCGGACGCGGTGTTGTACGGCCGGGGACATGCGGCCATCGAAGAACTGGTTGACGCCGTCAAGTTCATGCCCGCGTTTACTGGCCCGCAAGCTCAGCTCAACAGCTCCGGGATCCGTCGGGGCATTGCAGGCGACACTGGCCAGCTCCTGGCGGCTACAACCTTGTCGCTACCCGGGATCTCTTCGCAAAGATGCGAGACCGCGATCGAAGGCATACTCGCCCCCATCGCAGGTGTCGGCGCGGTGGAGGTCGACGTAGCGACGAAGACGGTCGTCATTCATCACGACAACCGAGCGCCCGCCCGGCGGCTGATCGAGGCCATCGAGGACCAGGGCTACCACGTTGTCGACGCGAGGATGACGACCGCAGGAAAAAGGACTGGCAATCATGACCCGCGCTGGAAACGTGGCCCCGGGGCCACAACGCACGGGTCTTGTCCGGTGTCGGTTACGCAAGCGGCTGGCCAAGCTGGGCTTGGGTTCGTCGACGGTGATGGCATCTGAATCCCGCTACTTGACGTCCAGATCTGCCGTTGCCTTGAGCACATGCAGCCCTCAGCAGGGCCCGGGCATTGCTCCGCCTTCAAATGAGTTTGCCGGCTCTGTACATTCGGCTACGTCGTCTCGAACTCGTCAGGGCGGGCTTGGGACTGCACGTCGACGCGGCGGCTGTCACGTGCGGAGGCATATGTGCGTCGAGGCCTGATCCGAGATAGCCGGGGCGTGTCGTTCCGGGGGATTAGAGGCGGCATGTGCTCACAGTCTGTGTCGGAAGGGCGGAAACCCGTCTGCCTGGCCCGCGTCGAATGACCAGGGGAATAGGCAGGTGATGAAATCTCTTGTAGGGCAGCGGGAGTCCTAGCGGGTACTCAAATAATGTAATTACTCCGTACGCAGTTCATAATGCAACCGCAGGGGGAGCGAAGGCTCGTCGGGTGGCGCGGCCGCACCGCCGGCACGCGACACTGCGCGTCGCGCCCATACCCTCCCAACAATGGGTGGAGGGGCTACATCGACACCTGCGGATGGTTCTACTAGCCTACTAAGTAGAATAGTACATTCGTCGTAACTCGTTGATGCGCCGCACGAAGGATGCGCAGCCATGACTGACACGATCTCCACCACCACGACTACCGAAATGGGGCTCGCTGGCTCTGCCGGGTCCTGGCCATCACCTCAATCAGTGTCTTCACGATCATCGTGGCCCGCCTCAAGTAGTTCCCCACCGGAGATGGCGAGACCAGGAGTAGGTGTGTCACGAGGTCGGCGTTCGTTCACCCCCGAGTATCGGGTGAACGCTGCGCACTTGGTGATCGATGAGCATCGGCGTGTTGCCGAGGTAGCCGGTGAATTAGGCCTCCACAAGAACCTGTTGTACACCTGGGTGCGCGATGAGCGATGGCGAATGGCCGAAGCCCGCGCAGGCCAGCAGACAGATTCCCATGGCGTACAGCCATGTTCGGCGCTTGAGCGTGCGGAGTTGGTGCGACTACGAGCGACGGTTGCCCAGCAGGCCACAAAACTTGCCATTCTGGAAAACGTCTCGGCGTATTTTGCGACGGCAGTATCGAAAGCGAGCCGCCTCGAGCTCATCGCCGCGAACTGCGCCAGCCACGACCTGACCCGGCTAGCCGAGCTGCTCGGCGTATCACCGGGCTACCACAAACAACTGGATGCCCAGTCGGTGAACCGTCGCCCGCCAGCGTAGCGGCGCCGTGACTTGGAGGTGAACTCATTTTCATCACAGGGTCACTCACCGCTCGCCGGAGATCACCGCCGACTGAGTCACAGGTGACGTCCGGCGATTAAGTTCGGGCCAAAAGGCCCTTATCGAGACACTGAGCCGGCGCGGAAAGTATTGAGTAGGAACGCCACCCGAATGATTAGGAGGAGTCGTCATGTTCGCCAAGATTAAGCAAGTGGCCGTTATCGGGGCCGTTGTCGGCGCCGGATGGATGCCAATTGTGAGTCCGGCTGTAGCCCACACGCAGCCGACGCACATCTCCCCGGGCGATAACATCACCTGCCCGAGCGGCGCAGACGCCGCAAACGCCCAGTATCTGCCGGACCCCGAGGATTCAAATGCGTACTACGTCTGCGCGGGTGGAGTGGAGCCGCAACACATCCGATGTCCGTCGATTGCGAAATTGATCATGAGCACTCCGCCCAAGTGTTCTCCCCGAAGCAATCATCACAATGCCTTAGCTGACCGCGATTTGGCGATAGCGGCCTCGGTGGTCACATAGGCCCGGCGCTGGTCTGCCCACCGTATGCGTTCCAGAGACTGGGCAGCACAATATCGCACCCGAATTCTTTCCCCGGCAAACCCCTACACACTTCCTATGAAGTCGGCATGCCAAGAGATTGATCGACCTGGACGATGAGCTCCTGGCGGCGGCGCAGCTAGAACCAAAGAGACCGCCGCAACGGTATTAAGCTTCGAGCACCGATGCGTGTCACCACGAGGCAGCGCCTAACCACGAATGTATTCATGTGTCCGTTCTCACCAAATCTGGGGCATGTTGCGGGTGTTGAGCTGGGGTGCCCTAGTTTGAATGGGAATCTGAGGCAGGCATTTTCTCACTGAATTTGGGGCAACTTCGATTTTGAGGTGGCCTTGCTGTCGATGAGATTTGACGGTGCGACTACGCGATACCGCCCTACAAATGAACCGTTTCCCACCCATTTCCCGTGATCCCCCGGCGGCTGGAAGACGAGCACGTGGCGGAATGCGTTGATTGGTAGGCGAAACGACGGGCTTGCCGAGTATCCGCACGCCGAGCCCTGAAGCGGTGTGCCCGACGAGTCATCGGTCCCTGTGCAGCCAAGTTGCAGCGGCCACCAGGGCGACGATGCCCAAAATGATCACGGTGCCGACGATGCCCGCGGTGTGACCGTAGTGGGGTAGGTGTGTTGGCTCGACGGCCAGCCACACCTCAGGACGGGGGCTCATTGCGAAGCGCAGTCCGAGGTGTGGGTGCCCAGGCGCGGCGGGCTAATAGCCGCATTCCGTTGAGGCCGACTAGGACGGTGGAGCCCTCGTGGCCAGCCACGCCTAGGGGTAGGGGTAAATGGCCGAGGAGATCCCACAACACCAGCACGGTGATGAAGGTGGATGCGATGACGAGGTTGGTGATCACCACCCGCCGGGCGTGCCGTGACAACGAGATGACCCTAGGGATGGTCGCCAGTTCGTCGCGCACGACGACGGCGTCGGCGGTCTCCAGGGCAAGGTCAGATCCGGCCCGGCCCATGGCGATTCCGGTATGCGCGGCGGCCAGCGCGGGGCCGTCGTTAACGCCGTCGCCGACTAGCAGCACTCGGTGGCCGGTGTCCTCGAGTTCGTGAACGACATCGACCTTGTCCTGGGGCAGCAATCTAGCGCGCACGTCATCGATCGCGACTCGCATTGCCAGCGCGGTGGCCGCGCGCGGGTTGTCTCCGGTCAACAGCACCGGGGCCGCGCCGGTCAGGCCCCTCAGCGTGTGTACGGTGTCGGCGGCGTCGGGGCGCAGTTGATCTTCGAGCCCCAGCACGCCGGCCACCGTGCCGTCGACGGTGACGATGACCGCGGTTTTGCCGCTGTCTTCGAGCCCGGTCACCACCGCGCCGGCTCGAGCGGTGTCCGCCTGCCCGGGTGTTGAGCTGGCGGGCAGCAGCTGGGTGGGGCTACCGACGGCGACCTTGCGGCCGTCAACCGTGGCGCGCACGCCGCGGCCCGGTGCGGAGTCGAACTGCTCGACTATCGGCAGCGTGAGGCCGCGGTCGGTGGCGGCGGCCACGATCGCGGCGGCCAGTGGATGCTCGCTGGGGTGTTCGGCGGCCGCGGCCAGGGTGAGTAGGTCGTCGGCGTCGAGGCCGCTGCCGGTGAGGGGTCGGACATCGGTGAGTGTCGGCGTACCCCGGGTGAGGGTGCCGGTCTTATCGAACGCCACGGCGGAGACCCGCCCGAGTTGTTCCATCACCACCGCCGACTTGACCAGCACCCCGTTTCGGCCTGCGTTGGCCATCGCCGCCAGCAGCGGCGGCATGGTTGCCAGCACCACTGCGCACGGTGAGGCGACGATCATGAACGTCATCGCCCGCAGCAGCGCCGGCTGGACCGCTGCGTGAAGGGCCAGCGGGATGAAGAACACCGCCAAGGTGGCGGCCACCACGGTGACCGAGCAGTACTGCTCGACTTTCTCGATGAACAGCTGGGCCTTGGCCTTGGTGGCCGATGCTTCTTCGACCATGGCCACGATGCGGGCGATCACGGTGTCCGCGGCGGCCCGGTCCACCCGCACCCGCAGCACCCCGGTGCCATTCAGGGTCCCGGCGAACACCTCGTCGCCGGGCTCTTTGGTGACCGGCAGGGGTTCGCCGGTGATCGAAGCCTGATCGACGTCGCTGGCACCAGAGATGACTTGACCGTCGGCGCCGATGCGTTCACCCGGGCGCACCACGATCACATCGCCCACCGTGAGGGCCGCCGCATCCACGGTCTGCTCACCGACGCCGGTGATCAGGGTGGCCCGTTCGGGTGCCAGGTTGAGCAGGCTGCGCACCGAGTCGGCGGTACGTTGGGTCAAAAATGCTTCCAGCGCACCAGATGTGGCGAAGATGACAATCAACAACCCGCCGTCAAGAACCTGGCCGATCGCGGCCGCGCCGATCGCGGCGACGATCATCAGCAGATCGACATCAAGGGACTTGGCCCGCAACGCTCGTAGCCCGGCCAACGCGGGTTCCCAGCCGCCGGTGACGTAGCAGACCAGATACAACACCCACCACAACCAGGCCGGGGCACCGAAGTACTGGGCGGCCAACCCGAGCGCGAACAACCCCGTGGCCACCGCCGCCCAGCGCACCTCGGGCAGCGCGAAGGGCCGCGTGCGGATCGACGCCGCCCTGGCATCGGTGGTCCGTCCCTCGGCGTGGTCGAGAAGCTGAGACGACATGCGTTACCTCCGGGGATCAGGGCAGGAGAACACGGAACACGATACAGGAACGAATGAAGGTGTCTTCATGCCTGCACGTTGATAGGATCCCCGTATGGGTCATGGAGTTCAAGGCCGGGTCGCCCCACCCGCACAGCTGGACGCCGACTCGGCGGCATCGGTGGCGGCCACGCTGCAGGCATTGGCGACACCGAGCCGGCTGCGGATATTGACCCGGCTACGACACGGCGCCTGCTCGGTCTCCGAACTCACCGAGGCGGTGGAAATGGAACAGTCCGCGGTCTCGCATCAACTGCGGCTACTGCGGGCGCTGGGCCTGGTGACCGGTACTCGCAAGGGCCGCACCGTCATCTACAGCCTCTACGACAACCACGTCGCGATGCTGCTAGACGAGGCCGTTTACCACACCGAACATCTTGGGCTCAGCGTCCCCGACGAACCCTCCGCCACGGCCTAAAAGGTGTTGCCGGATTTAGTGGCGCTTCGACCGCCGAGGTCAGCACACACCAACGCTAAACGCTCTCCCAGATTCAATGAGAATGCCCCAACATCGGAGACAACGTGCTTCATGGATATTAGAGAATATCCATGGATATGACGGAAGATGCTGACGCACAGCGTCGTTCGATCTATAAGCCGTCACCGACAGGTATCACTGTGTGCCAGGGCGTTCCATGCCGATCCGGGGGAAACGCAAGGATCGGGCTCTCCGGGGGACGGCCCATTTTCAGGGCGCGTTGCTAATCCGACCAGGCGAGGTGGTGCAACCGCATGGCGTCGAGTAGCCGCGGGTCGTCCGTGGCGATTCGGCCGAAGGAGTCCTGGTCGACTTCTGGGGGGCTGGCCGCGGCGGGATCTCGTTCGTAGACCGCCCACAACATCAAGCCATCGCCGTGGCGTGACTGAAATTGTATCCCGTTGAGTGGCTTACCATCTGGTGTCCGCAGCGTGTAGAGCCAAGCCGCGATGGCCTGAGTCAGAGCACGAGGCCGGCTGTCGCGGATGGCGGCAGCATCAAGATCAGCCAGCGCCAACGACCGCGCCGTTGCCAGGAACCCTCTACGCACTGTGGCGAGCGACTCCTGATGGCCGGGCACGGCAAAGACTCCGCTCAACCTCCCGGTGCCTAGGAGGCGCGGTGCGCACCAGCTTCGGGGCAAACGGCCGGCGGCAGCGGTGGGGTAGAGGTGGCCGTCCTCGTCGTTGTCGACGATTTCGCCCATCTCAGCGCTCATTCGTGGATCGGGCCGGAAGCGGGCGAGCACCTCGAGGAAGCACGCCAGTGGCGAGGCGCCCAGGTAGAGGGTGCGCCAGGTGCCATGGGGGTCGTCCCACCGGCCGTGAAACCGGCCGTCGGCCCCGGCGTACTCCCAGGGCGTCCAGGCCCACGGATCAGGCTGGTAGCCCACGCGGTACACGCGCACGCGGTGCTGGCGAACGGCATGCAGAACACCGTGAGGTGTGTCAACACGAACCCGATCAGACATCACCCCACGGCGGCGAACTGGCGGGCCGCGGTGAGCACCTCGGGCCCAACGGTTTCCAGCTCACCCTCGCGCAACAGCCGGGCCGGGGCACAGTCATCGAGCAACGGGTTGAGGCCCTGAAACCAAGCCTGGGCGACCTCCTTGCCATCACGCTGGGTGATTATGCTGGCGGCGCGGTAGGCAACGCGGAGTCGATCAACGTCAGCCGAGTTGGCGATGCCGCGCGTGCCCTCCGCCCATTGCCGCACTGCGCGGGTCTCTTTGACGTTGCCCAGGTAAGCGACCAGTTTGGCGCCCAGCAGCTCGCGCAGGCTGCTGACCAGTTCAGCGGTGCTCATGGTCAGTGCGGCGTTGTATGCGTCCAGGTCCGGTCGCGCGGACGTCAGCATGGTTGACACCTCCGATGACACTCTACATCACACCTATCATCACAGTCTAGTTTTGGCCTTATCGAGCACAACTCGTTTGTTCCGGGAAAATCGTCGGCGAATAGCGTTTGACGCGTACATGCCAAAAGGATCGTCACGTCGGCTGCATTCGTTAGATCGCCGACGGCAAGATCCAGCGGCTTCGTTGCCAATACGGCCCGGCGACTATGTGGCCAAAGGTGGAGCGCTATCGAACCGGAAGGCCGGGATGACACATGCCGGCGAGAAGCGCGCCGGGCACGTGGTGGCGGGTCGCGTGATTCGCCAAATGAACATGGAGCCTAGAGTTCATGGATAATGGCAATTGTCCATGAAACACGGTGAAAGACGATGTCGGGCAGCTTGATTGGTGTTGAACAACGACAGGGTGAAGTATTCACGTGGGCACCGCGGGTCCGGTCAGCGCGACACTCGTTCGCTCACCGCGAGAACTACGTCGGCTCTAGAGATTCGCCGCGAAACAGCTCGCCTCCGATGCATGCAAGCTGTCGTGTCTCTCGCTGCACAACACGTCATAGTCGCTGCTGCTGGCGGTGGGGCGGATCGTATCGAAACCGCTTGGTGCCGAACATCTTTCGTCACAGTGACGTATTACGCTCTGATAATGGTTCCACGAAAACATCGGCAGTACAGTACCTCTCATGCTCTTAGTTGCTGATAAGCGTAGGTGCTCTACCTCAAGATTGACACCGTTGACGCACGGGAGGACGCAAGCCGGTCGTCGGCGATATGGCGCGGCCCGTCCAAGTATTCGCCGGCGCCAGTCAGGCTTGTCCGGCTTGCGGTTTTTCTCGCTGATGCCTCGCCGACCTTGACCGTTGACTAACGTAAGCCTACATTGTTAGGTATCGTTAGTCGTATGGAGGTGTGTGACTGATGACTGCTGACGAGCTCGACGTCTTGTTGTATCAGAAGTTCCGGCTTCGCCGCGAAGACATGCTCGCCGCGCTCAAGACACTCCCGGCCATCCGACCCTGGGCTGCCGAGCTTTCCCCGGATGAGGCGCGCCTCCTCGATGACGCCGGTTTCACGGAAGACCCGGATGCATACGCGCGGGTGGCCGCCGACACGGTGGCCCACATGGCACTGCTCGTCAACACCGCCTACTCGGCCCGCGAGGTGTCGGCAGCGTTGAACGTCAACGAATCGCGCGTGCGCCAGCGCCGGCTCGCCAGGACGCTATGGGCGATCAATGACAATGGTGCCTGGGTGTTTCCTGCGCTGCAGTTCGAGACTGACCCGCAGACATGCCTGCCCCACAAGCAGATTCGGGGTTTGGACAGAGTATTCGCCGCACTGGCACCCAACCTGCACCCGGTGGCGGTCGCGGGATTCCTGCGTACCCCCCATCCGGATCTGGCGCTACAAGGTCGCCCGGTACATCCATTGGAGTGGCTTCAAAGCGGCGGCGACATCGACCCGGTCCTGAGCCTCGTTGAGGCGGCCGACTGGGCCAGCCGATAACGCCCGACCCCACCTTGCCTCATTCAACCCTGCCCGATCCGCCGCCTGGATCGCAGCTACGCAAGATCGGCATCCGCGACGCGGAGCTTCACAGCGTCTCTCCGTCGGAGACCTGGTGGCGAGTGCACCGCACCGAAGGCGATTTTGTGTTGACGTGGAACGAATTCCGCCACTACGGACCAGTGCTGCGCTTCGATCCGCATCCCAAGCCCGCTCGGGAACACGCCGACTGCGCGGTGTGGTACGGAGCAGGCACACTCGATGCAGCGATCGCCGAGGCCTTCCAAGGCGATCGCACAATCGACCGCGTTCGCGACCGTCCGTACCTGACCGGACTCGCCTTCACCCGGACGTTGCACCTGCTCGATCTGGCCGTCGACAGTGACGGGGCCTGGGCAACCAGGGCCGGAGGAACCTTCGCGATCTCGACCGCTCCGCACCCGACCACACAACGGTGGGCGCGCGCCATCGTCGAAGCCTTCCCCGATCTCGACGGCGTTCGCTACAACAGCCGATTCGCTGGCCACCCGTGCGCAGCCCTGTACTTGCCCGCCGCCACCGCCATGCCGCAACGCCCGACAATCTCCCTAACCCTGACCCATCCCGCCTTGGTCTCGCGGCTCGCCGGCACCGCGGAACGGCTCGGCTACTCCGTCATCTGACCGGGCCTCCTCCTCCGACCGGATAACTCGCCGGCCCTTCGGCGGCATTTGGTTGACCATACGTAGATTATCGGTAATGCCGTATTACCGCTTTACCGCTTTACGGCCATGTGCGACCATGAATTCATGACTTTCCATGGTTTCGTGGCGGTCCAGGGCCGCGGTGTCGTTGCCCTGCCGGCCGAGGTGCGTCGGCGGCTGCACCTCGACGAATCGGGCGCTCAAGTCGAGATCACCGAGCGTGACGACGGGGTGCTCGAGCTTCGACCAGCGCTACCGATTCCCGCCGCCCAGCGGTGGTTCTGGGAGGACCGCTGGCAGCAGCGGGAAAAGCAAGTCGACGAGCACGTGGCGGCCGGACGGGTCACCGTTCACGACTACGGCGACGCCTTCCTGAATCACCTGAATCACCTCGACGCGCAGGCCCAGGCCGACCACGCCGCGTCTCAGCCGTGAAATTCGAGACCACCCCTGCGTTCGACGCCGACTACCGCAAACTGAGGGCCGAGCACCGAGTGATCTTCCAGGACGTGGTGAAAACGAAGTTCGTCCCAGCCTGCGATGCCCACGCCGCCGATCCGGCAACTCGGTGGCCGCGCTCGCTGCGCGTCAAGCCAGTGCAAGGCGCGCCCGGCATCTTGGAGATGACGTGGTCCTTCGCCAGCCCTGACGGGCGGGTCACATTCGAATTGGTTACGGTCGCTGGTGAATTGCGCTGCCGGTGGCGTCGCATCGGAGACCACGACGTCTTCAAATCCCCCTAGATCGCGACCGGACGTTCTCCCCCGGTCGCGCCCCAACCTCGAATTTGTCCCGTGACGACTAACGCGGAGTGCAGCTGTCGCCCCTAGGAGCTATGAGATCGCAGTGATACTAATTGATTTCGGAATACTGAGCCAGCGTCGAACTTTGCACTCCAGTGTTGGGGCGTCCGTCGAGCAGCTTCCGGCCTGCCCCGCCGACCCGTTTCGACCAGCCCAGCGTGACGCAGCTGGGTCGGTCCCTTGCGGCGTCGGGTCAGTCCCATGCGTGGACCATGACCGCGGGGTCGTCGAGATCGCGAATGAAGTCGGCGAATCTGCGCCAGTCCGCACCCGTCACCCGGTGACGGTCGGCCACGGCATCCGAATCCGCGCTTTCCTTATCGGTCGCGCCCGCCAGCGTAGTACGCCGCAACCGGCAGCGACCCGGCCCGCGGGATTAAGGCTGGGGTACGGGGCGCCTGTTCTCTGCGGAAGTACGTTTTCCCGATCTGCGCGGAGTTTGACTGTGGAGGCGAGGCCTGCAGCCGCTACGACGCCGTGATCAGAATCGATGACATGTTCCGCGCACAAGAGCCGAGCAACAGTGCCGCCATTTCCCGAATTTGCCGGGGGCTGTTTAGCCTCCTAAGACCAGACCAAACGCACAACGAAAATTAATTAGAGGGTAGCCATGGTGGATTCGGCAGCCGAGCAACCGCACGTCATCTTGCACCGCTCGCAGCTCGAAGAATGGGCCGGCAGGACATTGACCGACGATGAGGTCGATGCGATAGCACTTGCAATCCCGCGTTCCTCTATCCCTTCTGCGATTGAAACGATTGCCAATGAGGGCATTTTTTGTGAGCGTCGCACCCGCGCGATCATGAAACCCCAGCAGTAGGTGTGTTGTGCCGGTAGATCTCCGCGGCGACATGTCTATCGGCTGGCCGATGCTGCCCGGCGGACAAAAGGATTCGCCGCCCTTCTTGATGTCGCCAGTCCGGACATCTCCAGCGCACACATATACGTCCTGAAAGAGCTGGCGGTGGATCGCTTGCAGGTAAGTGAGATCGTCTGTCCGCTCCCCGAGTAGGTCGGGAGCTTCGCGGAGTTCGATAATTCGCACCTCGACGAGATCTTTCTCCGCGTCCTGCAACGCCTCGGTTGTCTGTGCTGCCCGGTATGAAATACCCCTGCCAGTCCTGTTCAGGATCGCCAGTATCCAGGGGTGCGACACTCTCTGATCTGGTTACTTGACGTTATACCTACGGCGATACGATCGCCCAGCTGAGCAGCGGTTATGGACCCGCGGGCATAGCGAACCTGGTCGGCACGGGTGGCGTCGGTGCTACGCGACCCTTCGAGCTCACTGCTACGGCGGATCGCGCGGATGGCCTTAACCCGACGCTTGGCCTTTTGCAGCTCGCTCACCTGGACACCACCCTTCAGTCGAATCACTCCAGGATAATCGACGAAACAGACATCGGATGAAAGCGCGACTAAGCGGACTTTATCCCGTGAATGCATCCCGGCAGCGGCGGGACAACGGTTGGCCACGCATTTGGACACAAAACGCGGCGGAACCGATGCGTACGGGCGAGACGGGGCGAAACAGGTTGGATGGCTGAAGAGCGCTGATCTGTAGCTATGAGACGAGGCGTACCGGGGGAGACAGCTACCAGTTGGCTCATAACTTAGAGATCGACAGGCGCCGCAGGGTGGCAGATCTCGCTATTGGTCGGCTCCGAACGGAATTCCCAGGGAGAGATTTGAGCATCCGTAAGCTGCTCGTCAAAATTCTCGGGCACGATGAGTCGCGGAAGCTGGCCGAACTTCCGGGGGCTGTAGCTCGCTGCGGCATTGTCCTCAGTACCCGCAGCGGTGCTATCTGACTGGTGCCCGTCATGGGCGCCGTCCCCTCGGGAGCCCGGCCGCGTGGTCATCCAGTCAATTTACGCTCCCAAGCGCGGACGCCCTGGGAATCGTGGCGAAACCATCGTGTCTCGTCGACGAACCCAATTTCGAGCGAAGTTGCTTGCGTTGGTAGCGAGACGGCCAGGAGGTATCCGATGATCCCAAGTAATCGGATACATCAACGAAGGACACTCGATGGCTGCCTCTCAGATACCGGCAAAAGTGCTTGCGGTTTCGAAACAGCCGGCGTCACAGGCTGATACGCATCAACCCGGCACCTTGCTGACGATCCAAGAGCTCGCAGAGCGGCTAACTGTGAGCGTCGGCTGCATTCGCGCTTGGCGTCTGCGCGGCGACGGCCCGCCGGCAATTCGTGTCGGAACCGCGCTTCGATGGGACTCCCGCGAGGTCGATGAGTGGCTCGACATCCGGCGTGAATCACGCTGGCAAGCAGGGTGATTGAGGGACGTGTCGGTCCAAACGGCGCGCGAGTCTACCGCGCTCGCATCTACTACCGCGGCCGATATGTAGCGTCGCGGACGTTCCAGCGGAAGCGCGATGCGCAGGAATGGGAACGGCGCCAAACGGACAGCCTCCGATCCGGAGTGTGGTCTGATCCGGCAGCAGGCGACAGGCCAGTTGGGGAGTGGTGCAAGATCTGGCTGGACGCCCAGCCGGCTCGGCAGCCGGCCACTCTTCGCAAGATTCGTGGGGTGATTGCGAAGCAGATCGCCGGTACCTTTGGGCGCCGTCCACTCGTCTCGGTGCGACCGTCTGAGGTACAGGCCTGGGCCGCCGAACTATCGCGAACGCAGTCCGTTGCGACCGCCCGCCATGCGCTTGGCGTTTTGCGACGGGTGTTCGACTATGCCGTGCGCGACGGCGCAATCCAGCGCAATCCTGCCGCGGGGATCCGTCTGTCCAAGGTGCAGGGCAATGACCCACGGCCTTTGACCCATGACGAACTTTGGCGGCTTGCGGAAGTGGTCGACGCAGCGAGGGATCGTTTGCTGGTGCTCGTCGCTGGTTATTGCGGGCTGAGATGGGGCGAGCTAGCGGCATTGCGATGGTCCGATGTCGATTTGGAAAGTAGGACCTTGCGCGTTGTTCAGGCGTATTCGGAGGAGGCGCCGCGGGGTGAGTTGTCGCCGGTGAAGAATCATCAGGCCCGCACAGTGCCTGTCCCCGAGATCGTGTCGGGAGAGCTCGCAAACTACAAAGCGCTCCAGACCCGAGGCGAATTGGTCTTTCCTTCCGCGTCCGGCACACCGCTTCGCAACCGGAACTGGCGACGCGACGTTTTTGATTCCGCGGTCGCGGCGCTCGGCTTGAAAGTCACTCCCCACAATCTGCGCGACACCGCGGCGTCGCTGGCTATCCAGGAAGGTGCGTCGGTCGTCGCGGTCGCGCGCCTGTTGGGTCACGAATCGGCGGCGACCACGCTCAACCACTACGCGGGTCTTTTCCCGACGGACCTTGATGACATCGCTTCGCGACTCGACGCTGCCGCGCGACTGACCATCGCCAGCCAACGCGAATCATCTCATGCCAAACAATCACCGACCAAGCACCGACCAAGCACAGCCGAGACAGAGGGTTAGTCAAACCGCTCAACGCGCTGACCTGCAAAAACCCTAGTGCCCCCGGCAGGATTCGAACCTGCGACACCGGCTTTAGGAGAGCCGTGCTCTATCCCCTGAGCTACGGGGGCCGCGGGGCTTCAAAACTCCATTAAATCTAGCCGCTCAGTCAAAGGCTGTGGCGCCGGTACCGCCGCAGGCGGTGAACGTCAGCGAGAGTCGCCGGCTCAGTCGAAGGACGCAGCGCCGCGTCGAGCCGCGCCCGCACCTCGTCGGTGTCGAGGTGCATCCCGATGGCGACCAGAAAATTGGGTGAGACCCCGGGTGGCGCGTTCGCGATGTGGATCGTCGGGCCGACCAGGTTGACCGCAAAGGTGGGCGTGCCCCGTCCATACCGCATCGCCACCGCACCTTTGAGTCGATATACCCCGGTCGGCGGTGCCTCGAGCAGGTCGATCAGAGCACCCGGGTCCACCTCACCGGCGGTGGTCACGGTGACCGAGTCGGCATGCACATGGTCGTGGTCGTGGTCGTGGTCTGCCACCGCACCGGCCGCTTCGTCGACGAACAGTTCACGCAACGAGAGTTGGCCCGGTTCCTCGTCGGAGCCCCCGACGTCGTAGAGCAGCCGGGGGTCGATCTGCCCGCCGACCGCCCCGACCACGGTCGCCCGTGAATTCTGTTCGCGCACCCGTTGTTCCACCCGTTCGACCATGCCGGCGCGATCATCGTCGGGGAGTTGGTCGAGCTTGTTCACGACGACCAGCGACGTCGCCCGGTAGCGCGCGAGCGGTGCCTGTCCGGTGTCGACGATGTCGAAATGCGTTGCGGCATCCACGACGTCGACCAGGCCGCCATAGCGGAGTCCGGCAACCCGGCTGAAACCGATGATCCGGGCAACGCTCAGCGGATCGGCCAAACCGCTGGCCTCGACGATGACGGCATCGAGGTTGAGCTTCGGGTCGGCGAGCTTGCTCAGCGCCTGGTCGATACCACCGTCGTCAGGCAGGCAGCAGATGCAGCCACCGGCGATCGACACCGGCTCGTCGACCTGCCCGGCCACCAGCATGGCGTCGACGTTCAGCTCACCGAAGTCGTTGATGATCACGCCGATCCGCGCACCCGGGCTGCGCAGCACGTGGTTGAGCAGCGTCGTTTTGCCGGCGCCGAGGTAACCGGTCAGGCAGATGACGGGGATGGCCGCCGGAAGCCGGCTCAGATCCAGACCAGCAGCTTCGGGCTGCCCGCCGTTTCCCGGGAGAACACGATCGGCGCGTCGATGCCGTCGAGCGTGAGACGCACCGCCGCCGCGTCTGCCGAGACGGCGACGATGGTGCCGATGGCGTAGTGCTGCGCGTCATCCCACTTGACCGTCGCGTATTGGCCGAGGTGTTGCACCGCGAGATCTTGCGGCGCGACTTCGGTGGGCTGCGGAGTCGGCAACGCGTCCAGATCCTCGTGAGCGGGTGCCGGACCCGAGTCATCGGCCCAGGCGTTCTCGTCGCCGAAGTACTCGCCGTCGTCACCGGCCTGTTTGAGTTGACCCAGCGCAGCCTGCGAGTCCGAGTCGTCGTCGTCCTCGACCCACAGTTGCCAACCCTCCGGTGGCGGCGGCCACGACGGGTCCGGCGACCAGTCCGGGTACGGCGCCCAGCCCTGGGGCGGCTTCGGCCAGTTGGGAGGCGGGTTGTAACGCATCAACCCACCATACGGAACGCGGTCAACGGAACTCGGCAATGACCTTGGCGATTGTCTCGGCGTGGTTCTCCTGGAACGTGAACGACGTCAGCCCGTACTTCTCGCGGTAGCCGCGCAGGGTGTCGGCCAGCTCACTGGTCGACCCGGTCAGCACCGACGGCATTGCCAGCAGATCTTCGTCGGATACCCCCGGCACGAATCGTCGGGTCAGCGTCAGGTCGGCTTGGTCGGAGTCACCGGATGGCACGGCGGTGATGGCCAGGTTCAGCTCCAGGTCGGCGAATCTGTCGCCGGCGGCTTCGCGAATGAATTCGATTCGCTCGGCCAACGGGTCGGCGGAGTCGGAACTGGCACCGGTCAAGCCGATGATGTCGGCGTGCTGCGCCGCGACTGTCAGCAGTCGGTTGCCGTTGCCCGCGATCAGGATCGGCACCGTGGGCAGGTTCTTCTTCAGGTGAACCGTGACGTGCTCCAGGTACTCGACGCGTTGCCGCGCGGTCGGGTACGGCAGTTCGGCCGCTTCGAACTCCTCGCGCACATACCCGGCGCCGAGTCCGAGTTCGAGCCGCCCGTCACTGAGCTTGTCGAGTTCGGCAGCGTCGCGGGCCAGCAACGCGGGCTTGTAAAACCCGGCGTTGAGCACGTAGGTGCCCAGCCGCACCCGTGACGTCACGGACGCGATTGCGGTCAGCCCCGGAAACGGAGCCGGCGCGCCGAGGTGGTCGGGCAGATACAGCGCGTCAAAACCGCTGTCCTCCAACCGCTTTGCCTTGTCCTGTAGAGCGGTTCGCGACTTGAAGCCGTGAATGCCCACCGAGAAACGAAAGGCGCGTTCGGCCATTGGCCACCTCCGGTTGTGTTGTTATCGAGACTGCGATTTCCACGTACGCGCGGCTGATGTCAGGCCGCGCACCAGTGCGGCCGTCACCGGCGACAAACCGTCGGCGCCTGGCACCGGGCTGCGCGGGCTGATCCCTCTGACCCGGGTTGGCAGTTCCAATTGTGTTCCGCCGTGGCGAGTTTGGTTCACCGGATTCTGTGGATGCTGACCGCGGAGCTCGGTCGGAATTTTGTCGAGATCGGTGACGACGTGATACCCGGGCAGGTCGAGATGCCCGGCGACGTGGGCGGCCAGTGCGCGGTTGCGTCCACCGGCCAACAATTGCGTAGCCCGGCCAATTCGCCCGTAGCCGTGTAGTGACACCGTGACGTCGACGTGGCTGAGGAACTCCGCCAGGCGCTCGGACTCCTCAGCGAGATAGTGGGCCGACGCCAGGTGGTGCGGGTACCGGTCGGGGTGGCGGACCAGATACACCGACGCCCCGGCCGCCGCGGCGGCCCGCTCGGCGATCACGTCGGTCATTTCCTCGAGACCACCGCCGTGGATGGCCAGGAAGCCGAACCGGGACCGCAACCGGCTGACCTCGACCACGGCAGGATCGGCAAGCAACTCCGAAAGGTTTTGCGGCGCAGGCGTCGTGGGCCGCGATCGTGGTTTGGGCCAGCGCGAAGGATCCCACCTGCGCAAGAAGTCGATCCAGCTCTGCGGCAACCCGTGATGGCGTGCGCCGTCGATGATCCGCTCCAGATAACCGGGCCGCGGCGGGCCCGGATTCACCCGGTGGTCGACGTAGACCCACGCATCCGCCGGCCCGTCTTCGGTCTCGATCGTCATCTGGTTGCGGCTGTAATGCGCCGGCACGCTCTCGGCTCTGTCCAGGGCGGCCAGGTCGTGGTCGGACACCTCCCAGACCACGCCGTGTACCCGCGTCCCGTCGAATGGCTCGACCGTCGCCACGCCACGCTGGTTGATCAGCCAGTCATGGTTGGCGAGCACAGCAGGGCGCGGGTCGGCCGCATCGGGACACCGCCGCGCCATCTGCTGCACGCACAGGTTGGACCCGTACGCGAAGTAGGAATGACGGCGTCGCTGCGTCACGGGTCGATGTTAGCCGAGCGAAGTATCGACCTGGACGGGCCGCAGGTTCGAACGACGTCTGAGCAAATCATTAATTCCACGAGTCGCGCCATTGCAGCGCGCTCCGAGGTGAAAAGATTGTTCAATGCGCGGCGGGGACGACGACGGCACACGGGACCGGGAGACCATCGAGCGCGAGTTGCGGCTACTGGCCAGCGTTCGTGATGCCTACCGCGAGCGAGGCAAGGAGATGCCGTCACTCGCGCAGATGGATGCGTTGCTCGACGAACTCAACGCGCTCGAAGGCACCGGAAAACACCGCTGGGAGAACGAGAATTCCGACGCCCGGCCTAGCCTGTGGCGCTGATCGTCAAATAGATCAGCACCACGTTGAGCAGACTGATCAGCGTGCCGATCGCCCAACCCGCAATCGTGGTGAGGCGGTGGTTGGTGTCGGCGCCCATCAGCGCGCGATCACCGGTCAGCCGAACCAGCGGGAGCAGTGCGAACGGAATTCCGAACGACAGCACGACCTGCGACAGCACTAACGTGCGCGTGGGATTAAAACCAAGCGCCAGGATCAACAGCGCCGGCGCCAGCGTCGCAAGCCGCCGCCACACCATCGGTATCGACCGGTGCAGCAGGCCCTGCATGATCATCGCGCCGGCGTAGGCGCCCACCGATGCCGATGCCAGTCCCGACGCCAGCAGGCCGACCGCGAACAGCGCGGCAACGAACGGGCTGACCGTGTCGTGCACAGCGGCGTAGGCCACTTCGATCGAGCTGATGTCGCCGCGGTTGCGCATGTTCAGCGCGGCGACCAGAAGCATCGCGGCGTTCACCCCGCCCGCGACCACCATCGCCAGCCCGACGTCCAGCCGGGTGATCCGCAGCAGGCGGCGGCGTTGCGGACCAGGATCGGGGTGGCCGTGCCGGTCGCGGGCCAGCCCGGAGTGCAGATACACCGCGTGCGGCATCACCGTCGCCCCCAGGATGGCCGCGGCCAGCAGCACGCTCTCCTTGCCCAGGAAGCGGGGGACCAGACCGCTGACGACCTCGCCGGGCGGCGGCGTCGCGACGAAGAAGCTGGCGGTGAAGCCGATCGCAATCACCAGCAGCAGCCCGGTGATCACCCGCTCGAAGATCTGCTGACCGCGCTGGTCCTGTACCCGCAGCAGTAAGAGCGACACGACACCGGTGACGACCCCGCCGAGCAACAGTGGCAGCCCGAACAGGATGTGCAACGCGATCGCCCCGCCGATCACCTCGGCCACATCGGTGGCCATCGCCACGACTTCGGCCTGCAGCCAGAACGCCAGCCGGGCCGGGCGGCTCAGCTTCTCGCCGATCGCTTCGGGCAGCGTCCGGCCGGTGACCAGGCCCAGCTTTGCCGAAAGGTATTGCACGAGACCGGCCATCACGTTCGCCAGGACGATCACCCAGAGCAATGCGAAGCCGAATTGCGCGCCCGCACTGATGTTCGCGGCCACATTGCCCGGGTCGACGTAGGCAATCGCGGCGACGAATGCGGGGCCGAGCAGATACCACCCGGTCTTCAGCCGGGCGCGGGTGTCCTGGGGCACCTAGCTCTCTTTCGATCGTCGAATAAGAAAGTTAGGTTAGTCGAACTGTCAGGACACCGAGTACAGGCCGCGACCGGTGATCAGGGGGAGGTCCAGCGTGGTCCGGATCCCTGCCGGTGCGGCGACGACGGCGGGGATCGCGTTGACCACCCGCATCGCGGTGGCAACCAAGCCGGCGTGGTTGTGGTCGCCG
Source organism: Mycobacterium sp. (assembly GCF_002863225.1). Taxonomy (GTDB): domain Bacteria; phylum Actinomycetota; class Actinomycetes; order Mycobacteriales; family Mycobacteriaceae; genus Mycobacterium. The sequence goes on from NZ_PKEK01000024.1 coordinate 62,788, forward strand.
TTGGGGCTGCCCAGGCAGACGTCGACGGCGTAGGACGGTTCGCCGGTGATCTCGATCCGGTAGCAACCGCCGGGCTGGGCCGGTTGCGGCCAATCCGGGCACAGGTCCTCACGCAACCGGGTGACGTGTTCGAGGACGACGACGGGATGGCCGTCGACCACGCCTTGTACCTCGAACCGCAGCGCCGCGGCGGTGCCCTCGGCGATGTGCCCGGAGGCGATGTCGAAGTCCTCGGGTGCTGGAATCCGTTCCTGCCGTTCGGTGACCGCGTCGAGTTCGACACCCAGCCCCGCCGCGAGTTGGCGCACCACTGATCCCCAGGCCAGGCTCAGCACGCCCGGCTGCAGCAGCATCGGGATGTCGTCGAGCGGCTTGCCGAACCCCATCACGTCGAACATCACCGCCGCGCTGTCGTAGGTGGCGTAGTCGACGATCTCCATACAACGGATCTGCTGAACGCTCTGACACGTTCCCGCCAGCGCCAGCGGGATCAGGTCGTTGGCGAAACCCGGATCGATGCCATTGACGAACAGGCTCGAATTACCTTCCTGGGCAGCATCTTCGATCGGCTTGAGCATGTTGTCCGGCAGCACCTGCCACGGGTACTGCAGGAAAACGGCGCTGCTGCCGACCACGTTGACACCGGCGGCAAGAATGCGCCGGTAGTCCTCGAGCGCGTCCGGCAACCGATTGTCCGCCAAGGCGGTGTAGACCGCGCACTGCGGGCCGCTGGCCAGCACCTCGTCGAGGTCGGTGGTGGCCTTGATTCCTGTTGAAACATCAAGGCCGGCAAGCTCTCCGGCGTCTTTGCCGGCTTTGGCGTCCGAGGAGACCCATACCCCGGTGAGCTCGTAGTCCGGGTTGGTGATGAGCGCTTTGAGCGCGTGGATTCCGACATTGCCGGTGCCGATTGCGGCGACTTTGATTGGCATGTCACAGATCCGGGATCGGTAGGTCGAGGTTGGGGAAGGTGATGCCGCCGTCGACTTCGATCACCTTGCCGGTCAGGTAGGCGCCGGCTGGCGACGCCAAATATACTGCGGCGGCTGCGATTTCGTCGGGCTGGCCAAGTCTTCTCAGCGGCGTTGCCTTCTCCATCGGCTCTCTGAGGTCGTCGTTGGAGGCGACCACGTCGAGTGCCGAGGTGGCGATCGAGCCCGGCGCGATCGCGTTGACCCGGACCCGCGGGCACAGGTCGAGCGCGGCCAGCCGGGTGTAGTGCGCAAGTGCGGCCTTGGCAGTTCCATAGGCCGCGAAACCGCGGCCCGCGACGCGGCCCATCGTCGAGGTGATGTTGATGACGCTGCCGCCACCGGAGTGCTCGAGCATCAGCGGCACTGCGGCGACGGTCAACGCATGGGCCGTGGCCACGTTGAAGGTGAAGGCGCTCTTGAGGTCTTTCGTCGAGGTGGTCAACAGCCCATTGGGCATGGTTCCGCCGACGTTGTTGACGACGATGTCCAGCCGCCCGAACGCGTCGACGGCCTGGGCGGCCAGCTCCGCGGTGGCCTCCGGCTGAGCGAGGTCGGCTGTGACGATGTGGGCCCGTCGGCCCGCGGCATGGACCTTTTCAGCGACGGCCTCTAGTTCGGATTGCGTGCGGGATGCGATGAGCACGTCGGCGCCGACGTCGGCGAAGGCCAATGCAATGGCCGCGCCAAGACCACGCCCACCGCCGGTGACGACGGCAACCTGGCCGTCGAGTCTGAATTTGTCGAGGATCACGGGCGCCACCGTAACAAGCCGCCGACAGCCGGGGAACCCTCTTTCTGAAACATGTTCTAGTTTTTTCGCATTAAGGATCCGTCAAGCGCGGGTGGCTTAGTTGGCGCGACAACGCGCTGTACCGTACGACAGCGGGGTGTCCGGAGACGACCCTCCGCCGTTCTAGGTAGCGGCGTTGGGGCGCCCTTTGTACTGCGGGCAGTAGGCCGACACGGCGACCCCGATGAAGAAGCTCGACTGGCTGGCGTTGAGGTCGGTGTCGCCGACCAACTTCATTGTCAAGGCGCTTGCGTTGTAGTGCTTGTCCAGCCCGTCGCACACCATGTGAGCCTCGGCGAGCATCGCGTCACGATTCTGGTCATTGATCACGATGTTGCGCTTGGCGAGGGCCACCACCACCGCGTCGTCGGTGGCATCGGCTGACGCCGGCGTCGCGCAGGCCAGGGCGGTCACGATGGACGACAGCATCAGTGTCGCCCAACCGGTACATCGAACTTTCATGCAGCGACGTTAATCCAGATCACGCGACTTCGCGCGGCGAATCGACCGTCGAAGACGCAACGCCTGACGCGCGTAGCAGGACCGCCAGCACGACAGCGACCAGCAGCAGCGCCGGGACGTCACCCCACAAGTGCCCGGTGTGGTGCTCGCCACCGACCGACTCGACAGCCATCACCAGGGCGTGCACCACACTCGACCACACCGCGAACCAGATCAGGCTCACGTGGGCCTCCGGTCGTCGGGCCGCGTTCCAGAGGAACAATCCGAGCGTCACGTACAGCCCCACGATCATCATGAAGTAGTCGGACTGGTGCGGAGCGCCGTGATGCCATGCCCATCCCGACGGCCACACCACCGCCAGGGGATAGACGAGCATCATCACCGTCCCGAAGAAGACGAGTGCGACCTGGAGCAACCGGTAGCTGGTGGATTGCGTCACGGGATCTCCAAAAGTGCTGTGCTTCAGCTGGTTTCGCTATCCCCAGCTTCCCGGGGTGCCTTGCGGCACCTGCTGGCCCAGCCAGTTGCAGGGCATCATGGTCCGCCAGGCGGTGAAGGCGCACTGCTGTTGGGGAGTCAGTGGACTACCACCGGCGCACTGGGGCGTGTCGGGAGTGCCGCAGATCGGGGGATCGGCGTGGCCGGGCGGTGCCGCTCCGATCAAGCCGTACAAAACAGCGGCTGCGACGATCGCGAGCCCCGCTACTACCCTCTGAAATTGAAATTGACCCATGTCGTGCTGCTTCCTGAACGCGGCCCGGATCTGGCCGCACTGGACCGGACCATACCTCCGGCTCACGCGGGCACGCTGGGGAAACGGCAAATTCCCCCATCTGCTGGTCACCAAGACCGGCGATCGGATGCCCGTAAACCGTTCTAGCCCTTAGTGGCCGACTTCTTGGCGGGGGCTTTTTTGGCCGTCGACTTTTTGGCTGCGGTTTTGGCCGGCGCCTTCTTGGCGGGCGCTTTTTTGGCAGCGGTCTTCTTGGCGGGAGCCTTTTTCGCCGCTGCCTTGTCGCCGCCGGCGCGGGCCTTCACGCTCGCTTCGAGCTTGGCAAGCAGATCTGAGACGTCCTCGGTCTCGTCGAGCTCCTTCGGCTGCTCCTCGGTGGTAAAGGCTTCGCCGCCTTCGAGTTTGGCCTGCACCAACTCGTGCAGGTGCGCCTGATACTCGTCGTGGTAGCGGTCGGGATTGAACTCATCGGCCATCGACTCGACCACCTGGCCGGCCATTTTGAGCTCGGCAGGTTTGACCTCGACCTTCTTGTCCAGCACCGGGAAGTCGGGGTCGCGGATCTCGTCAGGCCACAGCAGCGTGTGGATCACCATGACCTCGCGCTTGCTGAAGTCCTTGACCCGCAACGCTGCAAGTCGTGTCTTGTTACGCAAGGCGAAGTGGACAATCGCCACCCGATCGGTATCGGCCAGCGTTTTCGCCAGCAGCACATACGATTTCGTCGACTTGCCGTCGGGCTCGAGGAAGTAGCTGCGGTCGAACATCATCGGGTCCAGCTCGCTGGCCGGGACGAATTCCAGCACTTCGATCTCGCGGCTGCGCTCCTCGGGCAGCGTCGCGATGTCGTCGTCGGTGATGATCACCATCTGGCCGTCGTCCGACTCGTAAGCCCGCGCGATGTCGCGGTACTCGACGACTTCGCCGTCGACCTCACACACCCGCTTGTACCGGATGCGGCCGTTGTCCTTGGCATGCACCTGGTGGAACTTGACGTCGTGGTCCTGGGTCGCGCTGTAGACCTTGACCGGGACATTGACCAGCCCGAAGGAGATCGAGCCCTTCCAGATCGAACGCATGCTGCCAGTATGCCCACTCCGCTGGGCGGATACGCGCCTATCGCTGCTGCGCCGCAGCGGTCAATGCCTCCCGATCCGGCAGGTCGGCGCCCGCGCGGCCCACGGTCACCGCCGCCACCGCGCTGCCGGCCTCCAGCGCCTCGGTCAGCGACTCGAGGTCGAGACCGGCGAGCTCAGCCCGTCGCTCGGCGCCCAGAAGGCCCTGTGCCCACAGTGCGTCGAGCAGTCCGACCATGAACGAGTCACCAGCGCCGACGGTGTCGACCACCCTGGATGATCGCGCGGGGACCCGTACCGCGCCGGCCGCGCAGACGGCTTCGGCGCCCTGGTCGGCCATCGTCACCGCGACGATCGCCGGACCCAGCGCCTGCCAGGTTCGCGCGACGTCGTCGGGCTTGCGGTCCGGATGCAGCCAGCGCAGGTCTTCATCGCTGACCTTCACGATGTCGCTGCGCTCGACCAGATGCTCGATGCGGGTACGGGCCAGTTCCCGGTCGGCGATCAGCGAAGGTCGCACGTTGGGGTCGAAACTGACGGTGGCCGACACCCGGTAGGCGTCGACCAGCGCCGCGACGGCCAGACAACCCGGATCATGCATCGCGGCAATGGATCCGGTGTGGACAAACAGCGGAGGCGCGACGGGCGGCGTGCCGGACAGCTGCCAGTCCAGGTCGAATTCGTAGCTGGCCGAGCCGTCTTGGGCGACGGTCGCGCGGGCGGTGGTGGTCCGGTCTGCGCTGTCGCTGCCGGGAACGAGCTGTGCCCCAGACGTTTTGACGTACTCGGCGATGCGACGACCGTAGGCGTCGGCGCCGATGTGGGTGAGGAAGTCGACGTCGCGGCCCAGCCTGGCCAGCCCGACCGCGACGTTCAGCGGACTCCCGCCGACATGTTCGCCGATGACCTGATGGCCGTCCTGGACGATGTCGATGAGTGCCTCGCCGATCACCAGCCCGCGGCTCATTGCACCAACGCCTCCAACGTCGCGCGAGCGCCCTTGTTGTGCAACGAGTCCAGGGCCCAGCGGTAAGACTCGACGAAGCGGTGCTGGTGGGCCAGGTCGGCGAACACCGCGGTGACTTCGATGAATGCGTTGGGGTTTTCGTGCTGCGAGCGGGCGATCGGAATCAGCGAGTCGGCCAACTGGTCGAGCACCTCGTACGGCTCGCCCCACTCGTCGACGCCCTCTGCGTAGCGTGCCCAGCTGGCCACGGCCGCCGACGCCATCGCCACCGGCCCGCCGCTGGCCAGGTTGTCGGTGATGACCGGGAACAACCATTTCGGAATGCGGTCCGACGAGTAGGCGCAGATCCGCGCGACGGTGTCGCGCACGGCCGGGTTGGCGAACCGCTCGATCAGCGTGTGGGCGAACTGGTGCAGGTCGATCCCGGGCACCGGCGGCAACGTCGGGATGGCCTCGTCTTCGAGGTAGGACAGCAGGTACTTGGCGAACACCGGGTCCTGCGCAGCGTCGTGGACGTACTCGAAGCCGCACAGATGGGCGAAGTAACACAGGCACTGATGCCCCGCGTTGAGCATCCGCAGCTTCATCAACTCATACGGCCGCACGTCGTCGACGACCAGCACGCCCGCCTTCTCCAGCGGCGGGCGGCCGTCGGCGAAGTCGTCTTCGATCACCCAGGCACTGAACGGCTCGGCCACCACCGGCCACCGGTCGTCGACGCCGAAGTCGCGCCGTACCTCCGCGGCCATCTCCAAAGTCGTTGCGGGAGTGATGCGGTCGACCATCGAGTTCGGGAATCGGGCATGCTCGCCCACCCATTCGGCCAAGTCGGGATCAACCCGCTCGGCACCCGCCAGCACGGTGCGCTCGGCGACCTCGCCATTGTTCTCGATGTTGTCGCAGGAGACGATGGTGGGCGCCGGGATCCCGTTCCTGCGACGCCGCGCGAGAGCCTCGGTGATCAGGGTGAAAGCCGGACCGTCGGGATCGAGGTATCCGCCTTCGGTGATGGTCAGCGAGATGATCTTGGTGGTCGGCGCGGCCAGCACCTCCAACGCTGACTCCGGATCGTCCGGGGCGTAGCGGTAGTCGATGATCGATCCGATCACCTGGGCGTCCCGGGTGCCGTCGGGGTTCTCCAGGATCAGCGTGTACAGCCCGTCCTGACCGTCGAGGACATCGCGCATGGTCCAGTCGGCGGGCATTACGCCCACGCCGCAGATACCCCACTCGTCGGCCAGACCCTGCTGCAACAACAGGTTGATGTAGGCAGCCTGGTGCGCGCGGTGAAAGTGACCGGCACCGATGTGCGCGATACCCACGCTGACCTTGCTGCGGTCGTATTTCGGGGCGTCGACCGGCAGGTGTGCCAGGGCCGAGTTGTTCAGAGCTATTGCGTCAGACACGGTAATGCAACTCCTTCCGGGGTGGCGATGCCTAGCTGAGCGCGGAACCCCCGCTCGTTACCGCCGCCAGAATGAGGGCGTCGGCAAGGGCCCGCCACGAATCGGTGACGGCGACTGCACCGGCATCGAGGAGGTCGGCGATGCGGCTCTGCTTTTCGTCGGCGGGCACAAACATCACGTTACCGACGGCGTAGTACCCGGCGGCAACGGCCGAGGTCACACCGGGTACCGAGTCTTCGACAGCCAGGCCCTGCGGGCCTTCGACACCCAGCACCCGGCCGGCCTCGAGATATACGGCGGGATCGGGCTTGCTGATCGGCACCTCGAGTGAGTCCTCGGCACTGAAGCGCACCGCCTCGGGCACGAGGTCGTCGAGCCCCGCAGCGGTGAACGACGCCTTCAGCCGGCCCAGTGCGCTGGAGCTGACGGCGGCCAACGCGAAGCGCGGTGCCAGATCCTGTAGTGGCACAAGTACATTCGGGTCCGGCTTCAGGGTGACGGCCAAGTGAGCGGTCACCTGCTCGCGCTCCCGGCCCACCCATTGTTCGAGCTCTTCGGCGGTCAGCGCGTGACCGTCGGCCAGGTCGCGCTCGGACGCCACCTGCGCGTCGGGGCGGCTCTCGGCCAGGGTCTTCTCGAACGGAACGCCGCTCAGCACGGCCAGATCAGTTGCGGTGCTGCGAAAGTTCTTGCCGACGGCCTTCCTCCGAAGCTCGTCACCGCTCAGCGGGGAGTCGACGCCGAACCGGGCCAGAAACTGGGTGGTCACCTCGGCTGAGGCATCGAAAGCTGGTGCCTCGGAAGGGAACAGGTTGTCGTCGGCGTCCAGCAACAGCGTGGTGACCGACGCCGGGTTGAACGGGCGGACGAATTCCAGCGGCTGGCTCATTGCAGCACCAGTTCGCGTTCGTTGTTGCCGAGTGCCTCGCGCAGCGTGGCAATCACGCCGCGCTGGTCGATGTCGGTGATCATCGCGCGCAGACGGTCGGCGAACCCGGGAACCGTCCGGAGTTCGGCGAAGATCTCGTGTCGCAACACCGGCTCGGGATTGTTGCCGTCCATCGTCGCCAGCTTGGTCAGCAACTCCTTCTCGGGATCGTCGACGCGAAGCTTGGATCCATTGAGGTCGTAGCCCCGCAGGTACCGGATCCAGCCGGCCAGGGCGAGCATCAGCAACGTGTGCGGGCGGCCCTGGTCGATGGCCTCCTGCAACGACGGCAGCAGGAACGACGCGATCTTCTCCGAGCCGCGCCGCGCCAGTCGGGTCAACTGGTCGCTCATCTGCGGGTTGCTCAGGCGCGACAGCAGCGAATCCCGGTACTCAGGCGTGTTCATCCCGGGCACCGCCGGCAGCAACGGCTGGATCTCGTCGCGCAGGAGTTGTTCGACGAAGTCGCGGATGGCCTCGTTGCCCATGGCCTCGTCGGTACGCCGATACCCGGCCAGCATGGCCAAGGTCGACATCGCGATGTGGGTTCCGTTGAGCAGGCGGGTCTTCACCAGCTTGTGGTCTTTGACGTTGGAGACGAACTGGGCGCCGACCTCGTCCAGCGGCGGACGACCGTCGCAGAAGTTGTCTTCGATGACCCACTGCGAGTACGGCTCGGTGAGCACCGGCCACTTGTCGGCAATCCCGAAGGTCTGTCGGACGAACTCGACCTCATCCTCCGAGGTCTGCGGGGTGATGCGGTCGACCATCGAGGACGGAAACGCCACATGCGCGTCGATCCAGCGGGCCAACCCCGGATCCTTCAGCGCGGCGAACGAGACCAGCGCGGTACGCGCCGCCGCGGTGTTGTCGGGAATGTTGTCGCAGCACATCACCGTGAACGGCGTGGTGCCGGCGCGACGACGCATTTCCAGCGCCTCGGCCAGGTATCCCCACGCGGTGACGTAGCTGCCGGTGTTGAACAGGTCGGCACGGACATCGGGATGGCTGGCATCGAACTCGCGGGTGACCGGGTCCAGGAAGTACCCGTTGCCGGTGATGGTGAGGCTGACGACGCGGGTCCGTGGATCGGCGAGCGCGTCGCGCACCGCCGAGCCGTCGTTGGGCGCGTAGTGGACGGAGCCGATCGAACCGATCACCCGGGCCGTCTCGCCCTCGTGTCCGCGCTCAACGACCGTATAGAGGCCGTCCTGGGCCGACAGCACATCCTTGACATCGCGGGAGCGCAGGCTGATGCCGGTGACCCCCCACTGATTGGAGACACCGGAACTGGCCAGGTCGTCGAAGTAGACGGCCTGGTGGGCACGGTGGAAATTGCCCGCCCCGATGTGCACGACGCCGCGTTGCAGGCTGGACCGGTCGTAGTTGGGCACGTCGACGCGCTGAGCACGCATCGGGATGGTGTCGAGAGTGTCGTTGCTGAGCGGAACTCCGGCGCTTGGCCGCCAAGGAATTACTTTTCGCATGCCCCTCCGTGCCCATAGAAACCTCTTACTTAAACGTTTTAGTGGAATATGTCACGGCGCCTTTACACGGCGACCAGCCGATCACGGGCATAACAGGTGGTGAGGACGGTTATCGGGCGGCGTAGCTTGAGATGATGGCGCAGCGGGTGCGGTTGACCAACGCCGACAAAGTTCTGTACCCGGCGACCGGGACCACGAAGTCCGAAATCTTCGACTACTACACCGGTATCGCGGAAGTGATGATCCCGCATATCGCCGGACGCGCAGCCACCCGCAAGCGCTGGCCCAACGGCGTCGACCAATCTTCGTTCTTCGAAAAACAATTGGCAGATTCAGCCCCCGAGTGGTTGCCCCGCGGCAGCATTGCGCACAAGTCGGGAACCACCACCTACCCGATCATCGACAGCGTCGACGGTCTGGCGTGGATCGCGCAGCAGGCGGCACTGGAAGTGCATGTGCCGCAATGGCGTTTCGAGGCCGAGTGGACGCGCAAGGGTGAGCAGCTCAGTCCTGGCCCGGCCACCCGCCTGGTGTTCGATCTCGACCCGGGTGAGGGTGTGACGATGGCGCAACTGGCCAAAGTGGCGCGCGCCGTACGCGATCTGATCGCCGACATCGGGCTGACCACCTTTCCGCTCACCAGCGGAAGTAAGGGCCTGCACCTCTACAGCCCACTGGACAAACCGGTGAGCAGTCGGGGCGCGTCGACACTGGCGAAACGCGTTGCGCAGCAATTGGAAACGTCGATGCCCAAGCTCGTCACCTCGACGATGACCAAGAGTGTGCGGGCGGGCAAGGTGTTCGTCGACTGGAGCCAGAACAGCGGCGCTAAGACGACCATCGCCCCGTATTCGCTACGCGGCCGTGAGCAGCCGACGGTCGCCGCACCGCGGACGTGGGATGAACTCGACGACACGAAGCTGCGCCAGTTGCGCTTCGACGAAGTGCTCGAGCGAGTCCAACGCGACGGGGATCTGCTCGCAGAGCTCGATGACGACACGGGTTCCGCCGACCGGCTGACGAAGTATCGCAGCATGCGCGACGCCACCAAGACCCCGGAGCCGGTACCCAAGGCCAAACCAGCTGTGGGGCAAGGTAATACCTTCGTCATCCAGGAGCATCACGCCCGCCGGCTGCACTACGACTTCCGCCTCGAGCGCGACGGCGTGCTGGTCTCGTGGGCGGTGCCGAAGAATCTGCCGGAGACCACCGCGGTCAACCACCTGGCCGTGCACACCGAAGACCATCCACTGGAGTACGGGAGTTTCGAAGGCACGATCCCGAAGGGGGAGTACGGCGGCGGCAAGGTGATCATCTGGGATGCCGGCACCTATGACACCGAGAAATTCAATGAAGACGAGGTCATCGTCACTCTGCACGGTCAACGCATTTCGGGTCGCTACGCGCTGATTCAGACCGACGGCAACCAATGGCTGGCGCACCGGATGAAGGATCAGCACGTCTTCGATTTCGACGGGCTGGCACCGATGCTGGCCACCCACGGTTCGGTGGAAAAACTCACGGCATCCCAATGGGCATTCGAGGCCAAATGGGACGGCTACCGGCTGCTGGTCGAAGCCGACCACGGCCAAGTGCGACTGCGCTCGCGCAGCGGGCGCGATCTCACCGCCGAGTTTCCGCAACTCCGTTCGCTGGCAGCCGATCTCGGTGACCACCACGCCGTACTCGACGGTGAGGTCGTCGCGCTCGACGCGGCCGGCGTGCCGAGTTTTTCCGAGATGCAGAACCGGGCGCGTGCCACCCGAGTGGAGTTCCGCGCGTTCGACCTGGTGTATCTCGACGGGCGGTCACTGCTGCGGGCGAAGTACCGGGACCGGCGAAAGCTGTTGGAGACACTGGCTTCTGCCGGTGGCCTGAACGTGCCCGACCTACTGTCCGGTGACGGTGCCGAGGCGCTGGAATACTCGCGCAAGCAGCGCTGGGAGGGCGTGATCGCCAAGAAGCGTGATTCCACCTATCAGCCGGGCCGGCGCTCAGCGTCCTGGATCAAGGACAAGTATTGGAGCACGCAGGAAGTCGTGATCGGCGGCTGGCGCAGGGGTGAGGGTGGGCGTACCAGCGGCATCGGCTCGCTGTTGATCGGCATTCCCGCGGCAGATGGACTGCAATTCGTCGGCCGCGTCGGTACCGGCTTCACCGAGCGCGACCTGGGCAGTCTCAAGAAGACACTCGAGCCGTTGCACACCGACGAGTCACCCTTCAACGCAAGGCTTTCCACCCAGGACGGCAAAGGGGTGACCTTCGTGCGACCCACGTTGGTCGGGGAGGTCCGCTACAGCGAGTGGACGTCGGACAACCGACTGCGCCAACCGAGTTGGCGGGGCCTGCGGCCCGACAAAGAGCCCGGTGAAGTGGTGCGGGAGTAATTGCGACTCACTGCGCGGATCGCAGCGCGACGCCGTCGAGCAGTGACGTCAGAAGAAGTTCGAACGCTCGATCGTCGGGCGGTGCCGGCCGCGCCGGCGCGTTGTGCCTCTGCGCCAACCGTGCGAGCAACACCGAACCCTGGACGAGTTCCGACACTGCCGCATAGGTCTCGCGGGCTGTCTGCTCATCGATGCCGGATTCAATCATGTTCGTGATCGCTTTCTGCGTCTCCTGCTCACCGAGTCGTCGAGCCAACGGGGTCAATGCGCCGCGAATGAGGATCAGATCCGTCAAGACGGGATTGCCGAGGAACGTCTGGCGTACTCCCCGTAGATGCGCCGTCAGCGAAGCTCGCCAATCGCTGGATTCCGCGAACGTCGGAAACCCGGTGCGGCGCAACACGCGATCGGTCATGGCGTCGAGAAGCTCTGACTTGTTGCGAACGTGCCAGTAGATACTCGTCACGCCCACCCCGAGCGATTTGGCGACCAGTGGGATACTCAGCTCGTCGATCGAGGAGTCCGCCGCGATAGCGAAGGCCGTCTCCACAATCGCGTCTTCGGTCAGTGAGCCTCGCGCTCGCCGGACTGGTTGTCGCCTTGGCTCCGAAGCCCGCGCACTCACTTCCGAGTCTGGCGGGTCACGACCGAGGGGCCGGCCAACGGCACGTCCAGGAGTCCGGGCGGGGCGTCGATCACTGCCGGGATGGCGTTGATTGCCGCCATCGCCGTCGCAGCGACACCGGGGTTGGTGGGGTCACCCGGTGTGGGGTCCAGATGTAAGTCGAGGGTCATGTTCGGGTTTCCTTCGATGCGAAACACCATGCCGCCCTTGCCGGGTTGCGCTGGACGCGGCCAAGAGTCGGGCCACGGCGTCGAGGTCACCGTCGCGAAGTATTGCACCGACACGACGGGACGCCCGCCGTGCACTGCGGCGAGTTGCCAGCGGTGGCCGCAGATGGTGTCCTTCGGGATCACGCCCAGGGCGGTGTCGAGATCGCCTGGGGCCAGGATGGTCTCCCAGTCCAGCGTTACGTGTTCGACGTGGACGCCGAGCGTGTCGGCGATGTAACGCACGACGGGCTCCCAGTCGTTGTTCACCTTGCCGACAGCAATGCGGATAGGAACGTGGCCATCGGGCTTTCCAAATCCCATCGACTCGTGGAGCACCTCCCAGATTGGATAGGACAAGTCGAGGTCGAGTGCGTATTCGTCCATGCGGTAGGTGTCGATCACCCCGGCGCCCGTCAGCAGTGCGGTGGGCAGATTGAGGCTGACGAAGCCAGGTTCGCAGCCGGTGGCGTAGAAGGTCGAGTTGCCTTTTCGTGCGGCAGCTTCGATCGGTTCGCGCCAATTCGCCGGTGCCGCTTTGGGATACACCATCGGGATCGCGGAGATGGTGACGACGTTGATGCCGGCTTCCAGGTATCCGACGATGTCGGTGATCACCTGGTCTTCACGGCGGACGGCGGTTGCGCAGTAGGCGATGCAGTCGGGCTTTGTGTCGAGGACCGCCGTCCGGTCATCGGTAGCTGCGACACCGACGTCGGTCCGACCGCACAATGCGCCGGCGTCCACGCCTACCTTCGCCGGCGAGGACACCTCGAGGCCGACCAGTTCCAGAGCGGGGTCGTCGATGATTGCGCGCAGAGCCACGCTGCCCGTCATGCCGGTGCCGATATGGACGACGCGACGCTTCGGGGCGTCGGGAGATGAAGTCACAGGTCTTGCCTCTCAACGAGGTGGGAGCGGTTGCCAATTCAACGGGCCGCAGCTTACTGTAGGCCTAACCAGTATGACTTACCAGTGACATTGCAGTATCGCGCGTCAGGGGAGTTAGGCATCGCGATGTTCACCCTTCGATTCGACATGCGTTCTCGATCACCGGGACTCGCCACATCCGACCTGTATGCGGCAGCAAGCGGGATGTCGGCGTGGGCGGAGACCCGTGGCTGCGTAGCCGCAGTCCTGTGTGAACATCACTGCGCCGACGACGGTTATCTGCCGTCGCCGCTGCTGCTCGGCGCGGCGATCGCCGCCCGCACAAAACAGTTGATGCTGAACCTGGTCATTCTGCTCCCGCTCTACGATGTGGCTCGCTTGGCGGAGGACATCGCCGTGCTCGATCACATCAGTACGGGACGGGCCAGCTACGTCTTCGGAATCGGTTATCGCGCCGAGGAATACGCGCACTTTGGGTTGGCGATGTCTGATCGCGGCCGGTTGGCCGATGAAAAGCTCGGCCTATTGCGCCGTTTATTGGCGGGGGAGGAGGTCGAACACGGTGGCCGGCGGATGAAGGCGACACCGCGCCCGCGGACGCCGGAAGGTCCGATGCTGAGTTGGGGTGGTGCGAGTCTCGCTGCGGCACGGCGTGCGGGACGCAACGGTCTCGGCCTGCTTGCCAACGGTGGGGTGCCCGGTATGCAGGAGGCCTACGAAAAGTCGTGCCGTGAAAACGGTTTCGAGCCCGGCTTTGTGCTCATCCCCGATCGAGATGCGGCCACCAATGTTTTCGTGGCCGAGGATGTCGACGCGGCATGGGAAGAGATCGGAGAATATCTGCTCCACGACGCCATGGCGTACTCGGAGTGGAACCCCGACAATCAGGTGTCGGCGAACATCACCACCGCCAAGACCGTCGACGAGCTCCGCCACACGTCACCGTCGCACGTGATCCTGTCGATCGACGAGGCAAAGCAACGCCTCGCCGACGGCGAGATGTTCAACCTCTCACCGTTGTGCGGTGGAATCCCGCCCGACATCGCGTGGCCGTATCTGCGGAGGTTCGCCGAGCTGACCTAGCGCAATCAACTACCTGCGCGACAGCGGCGCCGGATAACCGGCTTCCAGCAGCCCACGGGTCGCCAGCTGGTCGGCCAACTCGTTGTCGGCGACACCGGAGTGCCCCTTCACCCAGAACCACTCGACCCGGTGACGCTCGCAGGCGATTCGGAGCCGCTTCCACAGATCGACATTCTTGACCGGCTGTTTGGCGGCGGTCATCCACCCGTTGCGTTCCCAACCGAGCACCCACTTGGTGATGCCGTTGCGGACGTAGGTGCTGTCGGTGTGCAGGTGCACCACCACAGGCCGGGTGAGCGCTTCCAGCGCCATGATCGGCGCGGTCAATTCCATTCGGTTGTTGCTGGTTTCGGCCGGCTCGCCGCCGCACATCTCGCGAACATGCCTGCCCTGACGCAGCACCGCCCCCCAGCCGCCGGGGCCCGGATTCGGCCGGCACCCACCGTCGGTGTGGATGACGACGACGTCCTCGCCTGCCGCTGTCATGCGCCGAGGATAGGTGCTGAGATCATCGCCGAGCGCACCGACATACCGAGTTCCCTGTGACGCAATGTGGTGATTCGCCGTCCCGGCTGCACAGCGTCCTTGACCGGAGCCGTCCGGTCGCCGAAGAAAGCGGCGGTCGCGTCGATGTCCGTGACTTCGTAGGTGATGCCCCACAGCGTCGACGGTCCTTCGTCCTTGCCGCCCGGGGAACCGACGACCTCGATGATGACGTCGCCGAACCGTACGAAGATCTGGCGGATCGGTTGTCCGCCGAGCTCGGCGTCACGCTTCCGGCGGGGTGTGATGCCGATCGCGGCCAGCGCGTCGAGCGTCCGGTCCAGGTCGGGGGAGAACAGCACGATGTGGTCGATGCCGGTGACGCCGTTCGGATGCACGGCAGGCATCGAGAGATCCGCCTCGGACCGTGTGGTCGGGATGCCGTCGAGGTCATGACCGAAGCCTTCGGGCAGGCCACGCAATGACCACCCGGCCATGCCGGTGCCGCGCACGTCCCCAGACAGCCTGATGTTGACGCCGCCGACGCGGGAGACGTCGTCGGAATCTACGCTGAAGCCGGCCCGCTTCCAGGCGCCCGCGGGGTCGGCGACCTCGATCTCGGCGACGGTGACGGTCATAGCCGAATACGGTATCGCGCTGCGGTGCCTGGTATTTCGGAACGGTCCTGAGCTCGACGTGTCAGCGTAGTTGCGGCAGCACGTCGCGCTGCCAGGACTCGAAAAAGCCGTCCATGTCGGGGCCGATCTGCTGCACGTACACCTCGTCGGCGCCCGCGTCGAGGTACTGACGCATCTGCGCGGCGTGCTTGTCGGGGTCGGGGCCCGACGCAACAGATTCGGCGACGGTCTCCTTGGGCACCAGGGACATGGCCGCTTCGAAGTCGGCGGGACGCGGGAGGATCTGGGCGAGTTGGCCCGGCAGGCTCTCGTTGGCCCAGAGTTGGTGAGCGAACTCCAAGCCCTTGTCCGGATCGCGATCCCAGCTCACTTTGGTGCCGGCCTGGACGGGCTTGTCGCCGCCACCGGCGTCGCGGAAGGTCTTGATCAGTTCGGCGTCGGGCAGGACGGTGACGAACCCGTCTCCGATGCGGCCGGCGAATTCCGCGGCCTGCGGGCCGAAGCCGGACACGTAGATCGGCACCGGCTGTTCGGGCAGTGTGTAGATTCGCGCTTCCTGTACCTCGTAGTGAGTTCCGTGGTGGCTGATTTCGTTGCCGCGCAGTAGTAGTCGGATCAGGTCGACGGCTTCTTCGAGCATCTCCAGGCGAAGCCCTACCGAGGGAAACGGGTCGCCCAGTACGTGCTCGTTGAGCGCCTCACCGCTACCCACGCCAAATACGAACTTGCCGTTCAGTTGCACCGCGGCGGTCGCGACGGCCTGCGCGATGATCGCCGGGTGGATGCGGATGGTGGGACACGTGACCGCGGTCGACACCGGCAACGACGTGGCTTCTGAGAGCGCGCCTATCACGCCCCACACGAACGGGCTGTTGCCCTGGGCATCGTTCCAAGGATGGAAGTGGTCCGAGATCCACAACGAGTCGAAGCCGGCGGCCTCAGCGCGTTTGGCCTGATCCACCAGTTCCTTCGGGCCGAACTGTTCGCAGGAAAGAAAGTATCCGATCTTCGACATGGTGGGTCTGTACCCAAAGCCAGGGAATGCTACGCGAGATTCTGTTGTGGCACAGCGTGTTCTGCGAGGCACCGCAGTGATTACGGAGCTTGGCATCCAGTCGTTTGTTTGGCTGAACCCCGCATTGGGCATTGCCTGCGTGTCCGGTAAGCGGCTGCCGAAGTCGAGGCTGACGCACTCTAGAAGGGACATCGCAAGCCGTGGCTGAATCGAATCTCACCGCTTTGTCGTTGGTGTGCAGCCTGAAACCGTCGCCGGCGCCCTCGAGTAGCCAGCTCATAGCCGAGCATGTCCAGGCGGAGCTGGGAAAGTACGGCGTCACAAGCGAGACTGTCCGGATCGTGGACCACGACATCAAGCCCGGCGTCGAGAAGGACATGGGCGATGGTGACCAGTGGCCGGCCATCAGGGACAAGGTGCTCGCCGCCGATATCCTGATCTTCGCGACGCCGACCTGGATGGGGCAGACGTCCAGTGTCGGGCAACGGGTGCTCGAACGCCTCGATGCTGAACTCGCCGAAACCGACGACGAGAACCGGCCGATACTGCTTGGCAAAGTCGCTCTTGTCGCGGTGGTGGGCAACGAAGACGGCGCCCACCACATCGTCGCCGATGTGTTCCAGGCGCTCAACGACGTCGGCTTCACCATTCCCGCCCAGGGTTGTACGTACTGGAACGGCCCCGCGATGGGCAAGACCGATTACAACGACCTCGACGAGGTGCCGGAGTCGACGGCGTCGGCGACCGCGAACGCCGCCCGCAATGCGGCGCACCTGGCGCGCAGTTTGGCAAAAACGCAGTATCCGCCGTACCCGTCCTAGCGTCCGGGGTGCGGCGTTACTTTACGGTTGCCTCATGCCCGCCGTGACATTGGAAACGCTCGAAGACAACATCGCCGGCGTGACGTTGAACCGCCCGGACCGGCTGAATGCCATCGACGGCTCGTTGATCAACGAATTCGATCAGGCACTCGATGCGCTCAGCAGCGGTGAATTCCGGGCTGCGGTCCTGACCGGCGCCGGCCGCGGCTTCTGCGCGGGGGCAGACCTGAGCGGCACCGGAGAAGCCTGGACGAAGAACGCTCCGCACACCCCGGCGTACAAGGTGAACTACGACGCCCAAGTCCGGCTGGCCGACCTGTACACCCGGCTCTACGAGTTGCCGATACCGGTGATCGCCGCGGTCAACGGTGTCGCGGTCGGCGGCGGGCTGGCCTTCGCGCTGCACTCCGACATCCGGATCGGTTCGGAGAACGCCCGATTCGGGTCGGTGTTCATCAAGGCCGGCTTCTCGTCGATGGACATGGGCACGAGCTACCTGCTGCCCAAGATCGTCGGGGCAGGCGTCGCACGGGAGTTGATGCTGACCGGTCGGATCATCGATGCGGACGAGGCTTATCGGATCAAGCTCGTGCATGAGGTGGTGCCGGCCGACGAGTTGATGACGGCAGCGTTGACCAAGGCCCGCTCGATCATCGACAACAACGCTTTCGGGGTGTGGCAGACCAAGATCGGGCTGAACGCCGCGCTGGACGCACCGAGCCTGCGGCATGCGATCGAGATCGAGAATCGAACCCAGATCCTGACCGGGTTCACCAACAATCCGACCGAGGCCGCCCGGGCGCACATGGAGAAGCGACCGCCGGTGTGGGATTCGATGTAGCCGTTGGGCTTTGGCGGTCGCCCGCTAGGCTTTGGCGATCACATTCTCGGCGAACATCTCCAAGTTGCGAATCTTGCTGTCCAGCGGTTCGCTGTCGGGCCCCATGATGTAGGGGATCCGGAAGCCGACGATCACGTCGGTGACGCCTTTGTCCTCGAGGCGTTTCACGCCGTCGAGAGTGAAGCCGTCCACCGAGATCACGTGGATCTCGAATGGTCCGGTCTTGCCCTCCTCTTCGCGAAGTTCATTGAGTCGCTTGAGAAGTCGGTCGAGCTCGGCTGGGTCGCCACCGCCGTGCATCCAGCCGTCGGCGCGGGCGGCCCGTCGTAGCGCAGCGTCGGCGTGGCCGCCGATGAGGATAGGGATGGGTTGTGTCGGAGCCGGAGTCATCTTGGTCTTGGGGATGTCGTAGAACTCGCCGTGGAATTCGAAGTAGTCGCCGGTGGTCAGGCCCCGGATGATCTCGATACATTCATCCATTCGCTTGCCGCGCTTGGCAAACGGCACGCCCATCAACTCGTAGTCCTCCGGCCACGGGCTGGTGCCCACGCCGAGCCCGACCCGGTTGCCGATCAGCGCGGCCAGCGAACCGGCCTGCTTGGCCACCAGGGCAGGCGGGCGGATCGGGAGCTTGAGTACGAAGAAGTTGAACCGCAGCGTCGACGTCACCGCACCCAGCGCAGCGGTCAGCACGAACGTCTCGATGAAAGCTTTGCCGTCGAGAAATTCGCGATCACCGTCCGGGGTATAGGGATACTTCGAATCCGACTCGAACGGGTACGCGACGCTGTCCGGGATGGTCATGCTGGCGTAGCCGGCCGCCTCCGCGGCCTTGGCCAGCGGGATGTAGTACGCCGGATCTGTCATGGCCTCCGCGTAGCTGAATCGCACACCGTCTCCTTCGCCGAGTTGGCTTCCACTACTCGGCAAATACTAGATATGCAGTGTTCTGGCGGCTAGAGACGGTTTTCGGGGCCGATGATCGCCCACACCGTCTTGCCGGACGGCGTGGGTGAGCAACCCCACGCGCGGCAGACCGACGCGACAATCGCCAGGCCGGAGATTCGGTCGGCGCCGCGGCGCGGGTCCTCATGGCGCGCAGCCGGCGTCGAGCTGTCATCGCGAACCGAAACCGTGAGCGCGTCGCCGTCGGTCTCCAGCGCCAGCACCAGCCCGCCGGAGGTGTGCTGCAGAACGTTCTCGACGAAAACGTTGGCCGCGACGGTCGCAATCGGTGCGCGGTCCCTGAACGACCACTCGGAGAGTTGCCGTGCGACAAATTCACGGGCCGTTCGAAGGCTGGCTAGCGTCGCCGGCAGCTCCGTGCTCGCCCGTGATACGGCACGGTGAGTGTCGGGGCGGAGTGCTGTCAACGCGGCCCCGGTCGTGGGATGTATCTGGATGTAGCGTGTTATTCCGTTGCGTGCCATAATCTTTCGCCGCTCGGCATCGGCGCAGACCAGGTGAATGGGGGTGGCGGGCCAAGTGCCGACCAGCCAGCGGGCACTGGTGAATACGGCCAACGCCGACAGTGCCGGCACGTCGAGGCCGTTGACGTCGACGAGAACGGCAGAAGGCTCGTCCAGCGCGGCCTTGACGATCGCGTCGCGGAGTCGCAGATAGGTGCTGCTGTCGACGATGCCGCGAACCGTGAGCAGGCAGGCAGTTCCGGCCGCGCGTTCCGAGACCGTCAGGGGGCTGACCTGGTTAGCCATCAGCGGTCCAGCCTCCGACGATGAGCGTGCTGTTGCTGGTTGCCATAGTTTTTCCCCCGACGCGATGGCTACCCATTGCGCCGAGCAGGCAATCTTGGCCGGATGCGGCGGTTAGATGAGCTGCGGGTGCGCCAGCGGGTAAGGGGGCGCACCAACCCCGGCGATGGAGTGTGTGCCCTGCGGCGTGAGTTCGGTGATACGGGCGGCGGCGCTGGTGTCACCCACCGTCACAGTCAGCGCGCGAGCCCGCACCAGCTCGGCCGGAATTGCATCGAAAACCGTTCCCTGCCAATGGTATTGCCCGTCAAACGGTTCGATTCGTCCGGTGAGTGCAACCCGGACGTGTTCGGTGGTGTCGGCGGCGGTCAGGGTCGCCGGCCCGTCGTAGCTGTCCGCGTCCGCGGTGCGGTACGACGACAGCTCGAATGCAGAGCTATCGACGTGCAACGCCGGTGCCCGCAGGTGAACCCGCTCGTTGAACACGCCTTGGGCACTGCGCCGGGCCTCGATGCGGGTGTTGTCACCCAGCAGGGACAGGCAATCGACGATATAGCGCATCGAGGCGGTGAAATCCCGGCCGCCGATGGTGAAGTAGTTGGGGAATCCGTGCACCGCCACCCCGAGGTAGGGTTCGGCGCCCTCGATCCATGTCTGTTGGACGGTCCGGCCGCGGGAACCGACCAGTGCGGTGGCCGGCAGCGCCGCGCGTACGGCGAACCCGGTGCCGTAAATGATCGCGTCGGCGTCGTGATGGACACCGTCGACGGTGCGGACACCGACCGCGGTCACCTCTTCGATCGGCGAGCGGACCACCTCGACACGGCGCCGGAACAGCGACCGTTTGGGCCGCGAGACGTAGCGCCGGGGTGGCAGGGGGAATACCTCGAGCCTTGCGCCCGATGCGGCCATCCGCTCGATCAGCGCGCCGGCGGCAGAGTCGGCGCCGAGCACCGCGACCCGTTTGCCGGCTGGATCGAAGTAGGCGTTGGGCATCGCGGCATGCATCGCGGTGCCGCGAAAATCCCTGCGGCCGAACACGTCGGGGACCAGCGGGACGAACGGCGACTCAGACGCGATCACGACGCGGCCACGGCAGGTTTCGCCGTCCTCGGTGGTCAGCGTCCAGGTATCGGTCTCGTCGTCGAACACCGAGCTGACCACGTCGCGGTCGAAGATCACGAAGTCGTGGATGCCGGCCGCCAGCAGCTCGGTTGCGGCGTCGCCGTCGCCGACCAGGACGACAGCGTGCACACGCTCGGTCACAGGAACCGGGTGCGCGTCCATCCGCGGCGCGCCAGCGGACCCATCAACCCGACTTCGGACAAGAACGTCGCCAGCGGAGCGAACCCCGCCACCTGGACTTCGCGGCGGTGCGCACTGTTGCGCTCAGTCCGGCGAGCCTCACGGGCGTCCAGCCCGGCCCGCGCGTACTGAACCTTGTTGGTGAACAGGTAGCGGAAGAACCAGCCGCCCAAGCCGTTGACGTTGCCGACGAACCAGCGCTCGGCACGGCGCATCTGCGGCGACCGCTTACGCAACCCGTCGCGGGCGAACTGGATGTGGCGGGCCTCCTCCGTCACGTGAATTCGCATGAGCCGCTGAATGATTGGCTGCAAATCGGGATCGTCCATCATCTGCCGCTGCAGCGAGTCGAAGATCTCCTCGCCGATCAGCGCGGCCACCCACAGCACCGAGCCGCGGAAGAAGAACGGCAACGTGTTGATGACCATCCGGTGATAGAGCCGAGGGCGTACCGGCTTGGCGCCGACCCGCTCAATGGCCTTGCCGAACATCACCATGTGCCGGGTCTCGTCACCCAGTTCGGTCAGCGCGTAATGGGTGGCGCTGCTGGTGGGATCGGTGTGCATGATCTTGCGCAGCAGCGCCTGATTGAGGATGTTCTCGAACCAGATGCCGGCCGACAGTGTGTTCACCAGTTCCTGGCGGGACAATTCGATGCGCTGAGCACGAGTCATGTTGTCCCACAGCGCCGTTCCGTATAGCGACACCACCCTGGGTGGCAGGTAGAACTTGTCCGGGTCCAGGGGTGCGTCCCAGTCGATGTCGACAACCGGCTCGTAGGACTTCTTGACCGAACCTTTGAGTAGCCGTTCGGCGAAGTCTTCACGACCGCCTGGCTTCACCGCACTGGTCATCGTTGACACCCTTTCGTCGGCGCTAGACGAGACGGTAAGCAGGCTGGCGAAAGATGTCAATACTTGCGGTACCGGATACTTCGGGTAACGCGTCAGGGGACCGCGCAATGCCAGGGGAATCCCTGTATCGCGGGCGGTTCGACATGGTTACCGTCATCAACCGGGGGTCGGGTACAAGGAGGACCTGCCGTGGCAATCCGGAGAAGTGTTCGGCTGGCCGCGGTGCTCGCTGTAGCTGCGGTGGCATCGGCGGGTCCGGTTTCGGCCGCGCCGCTGGAAGGCACCTACACCATGGTCAGTACCGGCCCGAACGCCCTGCGTCCAGTAGAGGTCACGCTGTCGTCATGCGGCGCAGGATGCACGCATTGGCAGGTCAGCGGCGCCAGCGGATCGCTGGACCTCCATCTGCAAGGCAACCGATGGGTCGGAGACGTCAACGAGTTCGGCGGTTCGGTGTCCTTCGACAAGGATTCGCTGCAGGGAGTCAATGACATGGGTGCGCCGTCGCCCGAACAGCAACATCTGGTCGTTCCCTTCTCGTTGACAAAGAGCGGGTGACTGCGGCCACAGTGTGCTCTTAGCAAACTCAAATCATGTTCGAAAACACATCCCTCCTGTGGATTCACTGTAGGTTGTCTGCCAGATTGCGGACGGCTCTCACAGGGGGTTGCTGGTGCGGCGCGGCGAATCCCACGCAGTGCACGAATTTCTCGCGCGCGCGTCCGCCGGACCTGCGAGAATTGTCGTCGAAGGCGAAGCCGGCATTGGCAAGACGACCTTCCTGATCGACGTTGCCGAAGCGGCCGCAGCTCGAGGTTTCCGGGTGCTGTCAACGGGCGGGGCGCTCACCGAAGCTCGATACGCCTATGCCGCGGTAGCCGACTTGCTGGACACGGTCGACCCGGCAGTCCTGTCTGACCTACCTCTGGTGCAGCGGACCGCGCTGGAACGGGTGCTACCGCTGGCTGGTGACGGGCCCCCCACCAACGAGCGGACCGTCGCCGCGGCGTTCTTGTCCGTGCTGCAGCATCACAGTTTCGACACCCCGGTCCTGGTGAGCATCGACGACGCGCAGTGGCTGGATGTCTCCAGTCAGGTGGTGTTCGGTTATGCGGCGCGCCGACTCACCGGCCGGATCGGGGTTGCGGCCAGTGTGCGACTCGGCCAGCCCCGGCACGGCGAAACGCCCTCCTGGCTGACGTTCGCTCGTCCCGACTCAACCGCGCGAATCAGGCTGCAGCCACTCGCGCTTGGTGGTCTGCACGCATTGGTTTCGCAGCGGCTGGGACACACCCTGCCGCGGCCGGTGATCACCCGCATTCACGAGATCTCCGGTGGCAACCCGTTTTTCGCGCTCGAGCTGGCCCGCTCGGTTGCCGAGGAGCCATCCCGCAGCCTGGTCGACCTTCCGGATTCGCTGGCCGTGTTGGTGCGCCAGCGAATCGGCCGGCCCGATGACGAGCTCAGTGCGGTGCTGTTAGCCGCCTCGTGCGCGACGACTCCGACGATCGAACGCGTCAGCCGCGCCGCCGATCTGACCGCCGACCGCGTGGTCGAAGTCGTCGAGTCGATCGGAGCCTCCGGAGTCGTCGAGTTGAACGGTAACGAGGTTCGGTTCTGCCACCCGTTGTTCGCCAGCGGCGTTTACACCGGGGCGACCCCGCCGCAGCGGCGAGCATGCATCGCCGGCTCGCGGACACCGTCGAAGAACCCGAACTGCGGGCGCGCCATCTGGCGCTGGCTGCCACCACCGGCGACCCGGCCACGCTGGAGGCTCTCGACCGCGCCGCCGAAGTCACTGCGGCGCAGGGCGCCCCGGCGGTGGCGGCGGAACTGATCGAGCTGGCGATCAAACTCGGCGGCGACACGCCCTTGCGGCGCATCCGCGCTGCGGAGCAACACTTCCGCTCTGGTGCGCTCGACCGGGCAGGCGCGCGCCTGCGATCGACGGTCGATCGACTGGAGCCGGGGAGCACGCTGCGCTGTGCAGGCCTGATGCTGCTCGCCGCGGTCACCGGGCTCGACGAGAGCATGGCCGCGGCCGTGGCGGCGCTGAACCAGGCGGTCGATGAAACCGATGATCCCGTTCTGCAGTTGCAGGGCCGACTAATTCTCACGCCCGCGACGGCTTTGATCGGGCAGATGGCAGATGCCGTCGACCACGCGCGCGTCGCGGTAGCCGAGGCGGAGCGGCTGGGCATCGATGGCCTGCTCAGCCAGGCCCTGGCGATGCGGGTGACGGTTTACTTCCTGCACGGTCTCGGGTTCGACCGGCCGGCGATGCAGCGAGCGCTGGAGTTGGAAACTCCGGGTGGCTGGGCGGGCGCCACCTTCCAGGCCACCGCGGTCGCGGCGGTAGCCGCTGCCTGGGACGGGGACCTGATGACCGCCCGCGAGCGGATGCACAAGGTGCAGCGTCAGTATCTGCACGAGGGCAACGAGGTCGACATTCTTTGGGTCGCGCACCACGCGACGATGATCGACCTGTGGCTGGGCCGCTACCGTGAGGCCGCCGCAACGGCCGACGACGCCGTACAGCGCGCCGAGCAATTGGGCGGTAAACACATGCTGACCACCGCGTGGACCTGTCAGGCCGCGGCGGCCGCCTACGCCGGCCGCGAGGATGAAACACGCAAAGCGGCGCGGGCCGCGATCGACGCGGCGCGGACCATCGGAACCGAGTTCCTGGTGGGTGCTGCCATTACGACGCTCGGATTCGTCGAGGTGTCCCTGGGCAATTACGCGGACGCGCTCGCGGAGCTGGGGCCGCTGCTTGCATCGTTCGACTCCGAGCACGGCACCGAGATCATGGTCGGCAGCTACCTACCCGACGCCATCGAGGCGTTGACCGCGCTCGGGCGTCTCGATGAGGCCGACCCGCTCGTCGCCGCCTTGGAGACCAACGGGGCTCAGCATGATCGGGCCTGGATGCTGGCGGCGGGTGCCCGCGGCCGGAGTCATGTGCTGGCGGCCCGGGGCGATCTCGACGCCGCCGAGGATGCCGCGCACGAAGCGGTACGCCACCATCAGCGATTGCCAATGCCTTTCGAGCTGGCGCGCACCCAGTTGCTGCTCGGCCAGCTGCAACGGCGCCGGCGTCGTAAGCAGGCGGCCGAGGCGACCTTGTGTGCTGCGCTCGAGACATTCGACCGGCTGGGCGCGCCGCTGTGGTCTCGGCGCACTCGGATCGAATTGGAACGGCTGAACGTGCCGGTCGCCGACAGCGATGGGCTGACCGCGGCCGAGCGCCGGGTCGCTGAGCTTGCGGCGTCCGGCATGTCGAACAAACAGATCGCCGCGGAGCTGTTCATCGCGCCCAAAACTGTGGAGATGAACCTCAGCAGCGTGTACCGGAAGCTCGGCATCCGGTCTCGCAGTGGCCTCGCCGGAGCGCTGAAACAGGGAATTCCCAGGGAAAGCCCTGATTATTTCCAGCCCTTGCCCGGGTACCGTCATACGCGTGTCCAGTACCGGCGCGACAGAACCCTGCTTCCTGGTGGAGTGGTATCAGCCCGACTTGGCGACGATGCCGTTCGACCGTGCCGTCGACCGGCTCAAGCAGGTGACCAGCGCGCTGCGGGTCCGGCTCCTGGGAGCATTGACCGCGCCCACCGACGAGACCTTCTACGGCGTACTTGCCGCAGACTCTGCCGAGGATGCAATCGAGGCTTGTCGTCAGGCCGGTTGGCACACCGATCGCGTCACCGCTGTGCGGCGCGCCCAGATCACCGCCTGATTCAACGGCGCGGCCGGATGCCAGGGAAATCCCTCTATCGAAGCGGTCACGCCACGCTTAGCGTCGGCACTCATGAAATCGAGAGCCAGCACGCTGTTCTTTGTGCTCACTGCGGCCGCACTGTTCGTTACGCCGGTTGCCGGCGCCGACGATCAGCAGGATTGTGATCAGCTGCCACCCGATCAGGTGCAGCAGTGCCAGCAGAAGAAGGCGGCCGGCATCGCCGACGACGTCCTTAACAACGCCAACCGCGGAAACGGCCAGCAACCTCAACAACCCGCCAACGGGCCGGACCGCAACAAGCCCCTGACCGGTGGGGCGTGGATGTACGTCAACGGCGTGCTGACCTGTGTCCCGAACGGCGCGGTCTTTCGCAACAACGAGCGCCTCGACTCTTACTTCCCACCGAGCGGTGACCCGCGCTGCTGATTGGGCGCCTCCGTCGAGAGCGTCAGCCCTGCCTGGCCATCGAAAAGACGACGTGCAGGTCAAAATCCGGGCAGTCCTCGGTGAGATTGGACGAGGCGTCATCGAGGGTGAGCGTGCAGGTCTGGCTTCCAACCTGAGCGGACCCGGACCAGATGTTGCCCTGTCGGTGCAAATCAGTGGCTTCCGGGGGCTTGACGACGTGGACACAGTCCGGGCCGCACGGCGAGAATTTCGCACCCTGATGTGCCCCGTTTTTGATGTGCTGGTCCCCTTGAATGACGGTCAGTTGGTATACGCCATCGGGTGCTTCTGCGCCGGCCGGCCCAGCGGCGGCAACGGCGCAGGCCATCACCGCGATCCCCCAAATCGTCAGTCGAGCGATCATCCGAACCCCTTTGCTTGTGCTGTGAGCCGACGCTAAGCCGACGAGAGGCCGCAGGGATACAGGGAAAACCCTGGACCGCGAGAGTGCCGGCGCTGGGTTGCCAGTCAACGCAAGGGTTTTCCCTGTATCGGTCGGACGCCCTCACCGCCTAGCCTCTCGTCCAGGCTTAGCTGAGATTCTCCGAAGAATTAGCGAAGGAAAACTCAGCCGACGGGGGACTGAAAGGCGTGTTATGGCTGTTCGGCGAGGTAACACGCGGATCTGGCAGTCGCGGGGGGCCGCGGCGCGGCGCCGTCGGGCGGTCGCTCTGGGTGCAAGCGCCGGTGCCTTTCTCACGTTCGGCCTGAGTCCGTTGACCGCTGTACCCGCCGCCCACGCGGACGTGCTGACCGACTGGATAGACCTGATCGTCGACCCGGTGGTGAACACCGCGGCGCCGGTTGAAGCGTTGGATATGTCGGCCTGGCTGGACCCGTCGACATGGAACCTGGACTGGGCCGGTACCGGCTGGGCGGATCTGTTCGGGGCCTCGGCGGCCGCGTCGCCCGAGACCGCAGCCGTGGATGACTGGTTCGGCCAGTTCATCTACGAGCCACTACACACCGGCGTCGAGGACTGGATCAACAGTCCCGAAGGGCTGCAGTTCGGCGAGTTCGTCAACACCTGGTCGGGTCAATTCCTGATCGGCGACGGCGTCGATGGCACCGCGCTGAGTCCCGATGGCGGGGACGGCGGTTTGTGGTTGGGTGACGGCGGAAACGGCTGGTTCGGCGGCGACGGAGGCGACGCCGGGTGGTTTCTCGGCGACGGCGGTGACGCCGGAGGCATTGCGCCGCAGTCTGAGTTGAGTCTTCTGGCGTTGGACGACGCCGCGCCAATCAATGGCACACCGGGTGCTGCCGGCGACGCGGCGTTCCTGTTCGGGAACGGCGGCAACGGCGCAGACGGCACCGACGGGCTGTACGGCGGCGACGGCGGTGTTGGAGGCGCTGGTGGCGCAGGCGGTTACTTCTACGGCAACGGCGGCAATGGCGGTGACGGCGGCTTGGGCGGTGAGGGCACGGAGCTGAACCCCGATGGTGGGAACGGCGGGGCCGGTGGAGCGGGTGGAGTCGGAAGCCTGTTCTTCGGCCGCGGCGGTGACGGCGGTAACGGCGGGGGTGGAGGCGCGGGCTTCACTTCGTTCGAAACTTCGGATGGCGCCAATGGTCTAGACGGTGGTGTCGGCGGCGATGGCGGCGCCGGCGGCGCCGGCGGAGACGGGGGCTTCCTCTTCGGTGCCGGCGGTAATGGCGGCAACGCCGGCATTGGTGGCGACGGTGGTGACGGGGCCAATGGCGGAGCGGGTGCCTTGGGCAGCTTCACAGACGGTGGCGACGGCAATGGCGGCAACGCCGGCGACGGCGGAACGGGCGGCGCCGGTGGCCACGGTGGCCTCGGCGGAAACGCGGGCAAGGGGTCGTTCGCCAGCGACGGCGCAACCGGCAACGGCGGGTTCGGCGGCCAAGGCGGCGATGCCGGAGCCGGTGGAACGGGCGGTTTGGGCGCGACGGGAACTTTCGATCATCCCGACGGTGGCGACGGCGGTGACGGCGGCGACCCAGGAACGTTTGGCGTCGGCGGTACCGGTGGTGCCGCTGGAACTGGCGGGATCGGTGGGGGATCCGCAGGGGGTGACGGTAGTGACGGCAGTGGGTCGACTGCGCTGGCCAACGGCGGCAACGGCGGCGCCGGCTTCCAGTCGACAGTCGCAGGAACATCAGGTGGCAATGGCGGAGATGGCGGTAACGGCGGCGCCTTCGGTAACGGCGGCGCGGGGGGTAGGGGAGCCAATGGCGTTGCCGGCATCAACGGCGGTTCCGGCGGGAACGGAGGCGACGGCGGGAGCGGCGGCCTCGGTGGCTCGACGTCAGGCAACGGTGGGGCCGGCGGTGCGGCCGGCAATGGAGCCAGCGGTGGCACAGGGGTTGCGAGTCACGTCGACGGCGGCGCCGGCGGACGCGGCGGGGAGGTAGGCGCGGGCGGGACGGCAGTCAACGGCGCGGCGGGTTCAACCCCGACCAGCGGTGGTAACGGCGGCAACGGCGGGAATGGCTTCACCTCGACCGCCGCGGGAGCCAATGGCGGAAACGGTGGATCAGGCGGCAACGGCGGCTCGGTCGGCAACGGCGGTTTTGGGGGACGCGGAGGCAACGGTGTCGCGGGCGCTGCCGGTACGACCGGCAGTGCAGCGACAACGCCAGGCGCGGCCGGCGGCAGCGGAACCGCTGGTCAGGCGGGCGGATCTGGAGGTAACGGCGGAGCCGGAGGGTCGGGCGGGTCCACGTCTGGCTATGCCGGAAGCGGCGGCTCGGGTGGCAACGGTGCAAACGGTGGTGCCGGTGGGTCCGGTGTCAACGGCGCGGCGGGTTCCGCGGGTTCTAATGGTGGCGCCGGCGGCAGCGGAGCAGACGGTGGCGCAGGCGGCGACGGCGGCAACGGCGGGGTTGGTGGCACCGCGGCGAATGGCAGTACGGGTTACACGGGATACGGCGGTAACGCCGGCAATGGTGGCGCCGGTGGGGGTGCAGGCAACGGCGCCGCGGGTGGTGCTGGTTCTGCAGCGAGTCCTAACGGTGGCGCCGGTGGTAACGGCGGCAATGTCGGCAACGGTGGTGCGGCCGGCAACGGCGGTACCGGTCTGTTCAACGGTTCGAATGGGACCGCGGGTTCGACGCCGACCAGCGGCGGCAACGGCGGTAACGGTGGTGCTGGTTACAACGCAACGACCGCGGGTGCCAACGGCGGCAACGGCGGGGCTGGCGGTAACGGCGGCAACATTGGCAACGGTGGCGTCGGCGGTCGGGGCGGTAACGGTTTCGCCGGCGCCGCAGGAACCAACGGAACGGCGGCTACTACGCCTGGGGCCGCCGGTGGTAGCGGCACTGCGGGTCAGGCAGGCGGATCCGGCGGGAACGGAGGTGCGGGCGGACTGGGCGGCTCGACTTCCGGCAACGGAGGCAACGGCGGCGCCGGTGGCACAGGTGCCGGTGGTGGCAATGGGGGTTCGGGTGTCAACGGCGCGGCGGGTTCAGTTGGCTCGACCGGTGGCGCCGGTGGCAGCGGTGCCAATGGTGGTGCTGGCGGTAACGGCGGTAACGGCGGGGCGGGCGGTACCGCAGCGAACGGCACTGCCGGTCAAACCGGCGCCGGTGGTGGTGGTGGCAGCGGCGGGACAGGCGGGAGTGCCGGTAATGGCGGTGCCGGCGGTAACGGCGACCTGAGTCATCCCAATGGAGGCGACGGAGGCCGGGGCGGCGACATCGGTACGGGTGGCACTGCAGGTAGTGGAGGTACCGGCTCCACTTCCGGTGCCGACGGCAGGGCCGGATTTACTTCGACCTCCGGTGGCAACGGCGGCAAGGGCGGTGACGGCTACGGGTATTACAGCAACAACGGGACTGGCGCGGCCGGCGACGGCGGCAAGGGCGGTGACAGCGGATCAGTGGGTAACGGCGGCAACGGCGGTAACGGCGGCCGGGGCAACTACTACGCAACCGACAACGATGGTGGCCGCGGAGGTGACGGTGGCGCGGGTGCAGTTCGTGGCGGCAACGGCGGCTACGGCGGTCAGGGGGCCAACGGCTCCAGTGATCACACCGGCGACGGTGACGGTGGCATGGGCGGTAACGGCGGTGACGGCGGATTGACCGGAGGCGCTGGAGGTACTGGTGGCCGTCCGGTCAGTTCAGCGGCACCGGCGGCGAGGGCGGACAAGGTGGGTCCGGCGGCGGCACACCTGGCGGCGCTGGTGGGGCCGGTGGTAACCCCAACGGCGGGTACGGCGCAGGCGGCGGCGGAGGCGGCGGCGGCAGTCATTTGGGTGGCAACGGGGGTGCCGGTGGAAGCGGCGGTGACGGTGGCAACTGGGGCAATGGTGGAAACGGTTCTTTCTACACCGGCGGATCCGGCGGTTCAGGCGGTACCGGAGGCACTGGATCTGTCGGCGACGGTGGCACTGGTGGAAATGGCGGCGACGGCGGCAACGGTGGTGTCGGTCCATCCGGCGGCGGAACAACCGGCGGTTCCGGTGGCTCCGGCGGCCTAGGAGGCAACGGCGGCACTGCACCCTCTCCAGCTGGCGACGGTGGCCCCGGCGGAAACGGCACGCCAGGCGGGCCGGGCGTCAACGGCAGCCCTGGCACACCAGGCACGCCGGGACAAAACCAGTGACGAAACCGCTGTGAGGGCGGCTACGCGAGTACCTTCACCCCATGCGAGCTTTCGTCATCCGGGCCGCGGTCACGGGATTCGCGCTGTGGGTGGTCACCAAGCTGGTCCACGGGCTGAGCTTCGTCGGCGGTGACAACCGCCTGCAGCGAATCGGCATCATCCTCGTGGTCGCGATGATTTTCGGGCTGGTAAACGCGTTCATCAAGCCCGTCGTGCAGATCCTGTCGATCCCGCTCTACATCCTCACGCTGGGACTGTTCCACATCGTCGTCAATGCGCTCATGCTCTGGATCACCGCGCGGATCACGGAGAACACGACCCACTGGGGCCTGTCTATCGATTACTTCTGGTGGACCGCGATCAAGGCCGCGATCGTCCTGTCGATCGTCAGCTGGGTGCTATCGCTGGTTGTCCGCACGTCGCGGCGCTGACCCGGCACACTGGACTCATGCCCGAACTGCCAGAAGTCGAGGCGCTGGCCGACTACCTGCGCCAGCATGCCGTCGGCAAGACCGTCGGCCGCGTCGACGTCGCCGCGCTGTCGGTGCTCAAGACCTTCGCCCCGCCGATCAACGCGCTGCACGGCCTCACCGTCACCGGCGCCGACCGGTGGGGCAAGTACCTGGGCGTCCGCGTCGGCGAACTGACCCTGATCACCCATTTATCCCGGGCCGGCTGGCTGCGTTGGTCGGAGAAGCTGTCGGCCACCCCGCTCAAACCCGGCAAGAATCCGATCGCGCTGCGCGTGCACCTGGGCCCACCGGGCGAGGCGCCCGGCTTCGACCTCACCGAGGCGGGTACGCAAAAGCGGCTCGCGGTGTGGCTGGTCGACGATCCCAAGACGGTCCCCGGCATTGCGTCGCTCGGCCCCGACGCGCTCACCCTGAATCTCGACGATTTGGCCAAGCTGCTGGCGAAGAACACCGGCCGGATCAAGTCCGTCATCACCGACCAGAAGGTCATCGCCGGCATCGGCAATGCCTACAGCGACGAAATTCTGCACGTCGCCAAGCTCTCACCGTTCGCCACGGCGGCCAAACTCAACGAGGCTCAACTCGCTGCCTTGCACGACGCGATGGTTTCCGTGCTCTCGGACGCTGTCTCGCGCTCGGTCGGTCAGCAAGCCGCAACGCTCAAGGGCGAGAAGCGGTCCGGCATGCGCGTCCACGCCCGCACTGGCCTGCCGTGCCCGGTGTGCGGCGACACCGTCCGCGAAGTTTCGTTTGCGGACAAGTCATTTCAGTACTGCCCGACGTGTCAGACCGGTGGCAAGGTGCTGGCCGACCGGCGGATGTCACGCCTGCTCAAATAGTCCAGAACAAGGGAAACCCCTGTATCCCTCTCGCCTTATCGCGCCTAGCGTCGGCGAAAAGCGTCGTCCGTACGCTTCCTGGAGGGTGATCGACATGAAAAAACACCTGGCTTGCCGCAAAGCAGCCGCGATGGCGGTAAGTGCTGCCGCGCTGCTGCTCTGGACGCCAACCGCCAGTGCGGACGACCCGCCGTCCCAGTGCGCTCCGAACGACCAACAGTGTCAGGATCAGGAGAAGGCCAAGCAGGCCGCAGGTCAGGCGCAGCAGGCTGCCGATCAAGCCAAGCAGGCGGCAGATCAGGCCAAGCAGGCAGCGGATCAGGCCAAGCAGGGTGCCGATCAAAACAAGCAGGGGCAGAAAGCCATCGATATGGCAGACAAGAACTGCTGGCTCATCAACGGTGTTCCGACGATGTGGACGCCCGAGTTGCACACCACGGTCGGAGAGACCGCCGAGCCGTGCTACTCCCACTTTGGCCTCACACCGCACTAGCCCGTCACGGCCGAGCTCCAGCTGCGCGAAAGCAAGGGAAATCCCTGTATCGCTGGCGACCCTGAGCTGCCTAGATTTGGGATCTCATCTGTCGCAGCAAAGGAGAACGCCATGTCTTCACGTGACAAACATCGCCGATACGTAGGGCCGAAGAAGGTCTTGATCGTCGCTGGCACTGCTGGACTCTTTGCCGCCGGACTCGTCGGCGCCGGACCCGCGGCGGCCGATCAAGCCCAGGACGACCAGTACTTCGCCGCGCTGCAGCAGATCTACCCGGGACGAGATCTCAACCCGTCCGCCAACATCGGCAATGCGCACAAGATCTGTAACCACCTAGGTGGTGGAGAAAGCTTCGACAGCGTGGTCAACGCCGTCCGCGAAGCGGATGACAACAAGGAATCCGTGGCGGCGGTGCAGCGGGAAGTGCACCTGGCCCAGTCGACCTACTGCCCGTAACCGGTGAGGTGCCCGCGGACCGGCCATCGTCGCGTCTGCTGAAATGGGCGCATGACTCGGCAGAAAATCCTCATCACCGGAGCCAGTTCGGGCCTGGGTGCCGGAATGGCCCGCGCCTTCGCCGCCAAAGGACGCGACCTTGCGCTCTGCGCCCGTCGCACCGATCGCCTGGACGAACTGAAAACAGAACTGGCGCAACGGTATCCAGACGTCAAGGTTGCTGTTGCGGCGCTTGACGTCAACGACCACGACCAGGTGCCGAAGGTCTTTGCGGAGCTGTCCGAAGCGCTCGGCGGAATCGACCGCGTGATCGTCAACGCCGGCATCGGCAAGGGTGCGAAGCTGGGGTCGGGCAAGCTGTGGGCCAACAAGGCGACCATCGAGACCAATTTGGTTGCCGCCCTAGTGCAGATCGAGACCGCGCTGGAGATTTTCAAGGCACAGGGGTCCGGGCATCTGGTGCTGATCTCCTCAGTGCTCGGGTCGAAGGGCGTGCCGGGCGTAAAGGCGGCCTACGCAGCAAGCAAAGCGGGGCTCAGCTCGCTGGGGCAGTCGCTGCGCGCCGAGTACGCCAAGGGCCCGATCGCCGTGTCGGTGATGGAACCGGGCTACATCGAGTCGGAGATGACGGCGAAATCGCAGAGCACGCTGCTGATGGTCGACAACGAAACCGGCGTCAAGGCACTGGTTGCCGCGATCGAACGGGAACCCGGCCGGGCCGCCATTCCGTGGTGGCCATGGGGTCCGCTGGTTGCTCTGCTCAAAGTGATGCCGCTGTCGTTGGCCAAGCGGTTCGCCTAGTCGGCCCGGCCACGCTCCGCCCGATAACGCCGGACCAGGGCGTCGGTCGAACTGTCGGACTGCGTTGGCGGAGAAGCGTCGTCGGTGAGGACCGGCAGCAGCTCTTTGGCTTGCGTCTTGCCCAGCTCGACGCCCCACTGGTCGAACGAATCGATCCCCCAGATCACGCCCTCGGTGAAGACCTGATGTTCGTAGAGCGCGATCAGCTGGCCCAGCACCGACGGGGTCAGCCGGGTTGCCAGGATGGACGTCGTCGGTCGATTCCCCGGCATCACCTTGTGCGGCACCACATCTGGGGCCGTGCCCTCGGCGGCGATCTCGTCGGCGGTCTTGCCGAATGCCAACACCTGCGTCTGGGCGAAGAAGTTGCTCATCAGCAGGTCGTGCATGCTGCCGGTGCCGTCGGAGGTGGGCAGGTCGTCGGTGGCCTGGCTGAAGCCGATAAAGTCGGCCGGGATCAGCCGGGTGCCCTGATGCAGCAGTTGGTAGAAGGCGTGCTGACCGTTGGTTCCCGGTTCACCCCAATAGATTTCGCCGGTGTCAGTGGTAACCGGAGTCCCGTCGGCCCGAGTCGACTTACCGTTGGACTCCATCGTCAGCTGTTGCAGATATGCGGCGAAGCGGGCCATGTCGTTGGAGTACGGCAACACCGCACGTGACTGCGCGCCGAAGAAATCGGAATACCACAGCCCGATCAGGCCGAGCAGCGCCGGCGCGTTGGCGTCCAGGGGCGCGGTCCGAAAGTGTTCGTCGACAAGATGAAAGCCGGACAGAAAGTCCGCGAACGCCTCGCGGCCGATCGCAGCCATCACCGACAGTCCGATCGCCGAGTCCACCGAGTAGCGTCCGCCGACCCAGTCCCAGAAGCCGAACATGTTGTCGGTGTCGATGCCGAATTCGTCGACCCGTTCCTTGTTTGTCGAGACGGCCACGAAGTGCTTTGCCACCGCGTCGTCACCGAGCGAATCGGTCAGCCAGCGGCGCGCTGCGGTGGCATTGGTCAGCGTCTCCAGCGTGGTGAACGTCTTGGAGGCGATGACGAAAAGCGTTGTGGCCGGGTCCAAGTCGGCCAACTTGGCGATCAGGTCGGCCGGGTCGACATTCGAGACGAACCGCGCCGAGATGCCGGCGTCGGCGTAATGCCGCAGCGCCTGATACGCCATGACCGGGCCGAGGTCTGAGCCGCCGATGCCGATGTTGACGACAGTGCTGATCCGTTTGCCGGTGGCGCCGGTCCACTCGCCGCTGCGCAGCCGGTCGGTGAAATCGCCCATCCGGTCCAGTACTTCGTGCACATCCTCGACGACGTTCTGCCCGTCCACGGTCAAGGTGGCATCGCGCGGCAGCCGCAACGCGGTGTGCAACACGGCGCGGTCTTCGGAAACGTTGATGTGCTCGCCGTTGAACATCGCGTCGCGGTGCCGTTCGAGTTCGGCGGTGCGCGCGAGATCAATCAACAACCGCAGAGTGTCGCGGTTGATCCGGTGCTTGCTGTAGTCGATGTAGAGATCACCGACGGTGACATTCAACTCGCGCCCGCGATCAGGGTCCTCGTCGAAGAACTCCCGCAGCTGTGTCTCGCCGATCTGCCGGTGATGCTGTTGCAGCGCCTTCCATGCCGGGGTCGCTGAGATGTCGGGAATCTGGTCAACCGCAGTCATCCCTCGACCCTAGTCAGGTCAATGGGGGCGTCGCCAAAGACAGAGTGAACGGGCGGCGAATCGGGGCGCCCGGCGGTCAGCCGTTACGAGTGATCGCGTACTGAACGGTTCCGTTCGCGCCGCACGCCTCGGTTGCCGAGGTGACGTCTGCGTTGATCGTCCGTGTACAGCCGACAGGATTCACGCCGCCGACCCACGACCCGGCCTGCAGGTGCAGATCTTCCTGGCCCCTGGCGTTCGGGGGGTTGATCTCCAGGTGGGTACAGTCCGCCCCGCACGGGGTCAGTGCCCACACCATCGTTTCACCGACGCTCGTGGGCACCATTCCGCTGGCACTGGTCACCGTGGCGGTGAAGTTACCGCTCGGCGGCGCTGCGGCGGCCGGGCCGGCCAACGCGAGTGCGGCACTGGACAAAGCCACCGCGGCCACGACGATTCTCGAAACAGGCATTCCCCACGTCCCTCCCGCGGCAAGCATTGTTGCTGTCGCTGTACCGCGCGATGCTAGGTGCCTTGGGCGAAATCGGATACAGGGATTTCCCTGGTATTCGCGGGGTCTTTTGCTGAATTGGCCGGATCAGTGACCGAGCCGGCCGCGACCCAGCCGCAGCAACAGCATGGCCAGGTCCTTGCCCTCGGGTCCGAGTTCGCTGTAGCGCGCGATCACCTGCATCTCGCGGCTGTGCACCAGCCGGGTGCCACCGGATGCCATCCGCGCCTTGCCGATCTCTCGGGACACCTCGGCCCGACGCTTGACCGCGGCCAGGATCTCGGCGTCGAGCCGGTCGATCTCCAGGCGCAGTTCGTCGATGTTGATCGGTTGTTCGGTTTCGATTGTCATTGCAGACTCCGGATTCTCGTGTGGGTTCTGCGGTGTCATCCGGTTTCGGGCCTCACACAAGAGACGAGCCCCGGATCCGGAAGCGGACCGCGGGGCTCTGGGAAGCAGCTAAACCACGGGCACCGCTGGCCGGTACCCGTAGAAAAATCGCCACTGCGCATTGAGCACAAAACGAGTGTGCCACTTGCGGGCGTTCGAGCGCAAAGGTGTCGCCCGCGAGCGGTAGGTTGGGGCAGTCATTACTCCGCCGACGACGATGCAGAGTGAAGCGATGAGGAGGAGCGGCGAAATCACCAGCGCGCGTGTAACCGAATCCGAAACCGAACAGCTGCTCGACGGTCTCAATCCGCAGCAGCGCCAGGCGGTGCTGCACGAGGGTTCGCCGCTGCTGATCGTCGCCGGCGCGGGTTCGGGAAAGACGGCCGTGCTGACCCGGCGCATCGCCTACCTGCTGGCGGCCCGCGATGTCTCGCCCGGTCAGGTGCTGGCGATCACCTTCACCAACAAGGCCGCGGCGGAAATGCGCGAGCGGGTGGCTACGCTCGTCGGTCCGCGGGCCCGCTCGATGTGGGTGTCGACGTTCCACTCGACCTGCGTGCGGATCCTGCGCAACCAGGCCTCGTTGATCCCCGGGCTGAACTCCAACTTCTCGATCTACGACGCCGACGACTCCCGCCGTCTGCTGCAGATGATCGGCAAGGACATGGGCCTCGACATCAAGCGGTACACGCCGCGGTTGATGGCCAACGCCATTTCCAACCTGAAGAACGAGCTGATCGACCCGCAGCAGGCGCTGGACAACCTGTCCGAGGACGACCTCTCCGACGATCTGGCCCGCACGGTTGCCGCTGTCTACGCCGAATACCAGCAGCGTCTGCGGGTGGCGAACGCGCTCGACTTCGACGATCTGATCGGCGAGACGGTCGCGGTGCTGCAGGCCTTCCCGCAGATCGCCGAGCACTATCGGCGGCGCTTCCGGCACATCCTGGTCGACGAGTACCAGGACACCAACCACGCCCAGTACATGTTGGTCCGCGAGCTGGTCGGTCCCGCGCTCGAACCGGGCGAGGACGGCGTGCCGCCCGGCGAGTTGTGCGTGGTCGGCGACGCCGACCAGTCGATCTACGCGTTCCGCGGCGCGACCATCCGCAACATCGAGGACTTCGAACGCGACTACCCGAACGCCACCACGATTCTGCTCGAGCAGAATTACCGCTCCACGCAGAACATCCTGTCGGCGGCGAACTCGGTGATCTCGCGCAACCCCGCTCGCCGGGACAAGC
The DNA here is from genome assembly GCF_002863225.1 of Mycobacterium sp. Classification (GTDB taxonomy): domain Bacteria; phylum Actinomycetota; class Actinomycetes; order Mycobacteriales; family Mycobacteriaceae; genus Mycobacterium. The sequence goes on from NZ_PKEK01000024.1 coordinate 100,081, forward strand.
GGTTGTGGACCGACGAAGGTGAAGGCGAGCTGATCGTCGGCTACGTCGCCGACAACGAGCACGACGAGGCGCGGTTCATCGCCGAGGAAATCGATGCGCTGGCGTCGAGCAGCGACATCACCTACAACGACGTCGCCGTCTTCTACCGCACCAACAACTCGTCGCGGTCGTTGGAAGAGGTGTTCATCCGCGCCGGCATCCCGTACAAAGTCGTTGGGGGAGTGCGGTTTTACGAGCGCAGGGAGATTCGCGACATCGTCGCTTACCTGCGGGTGTTGGACAACCCGGGCGACGCGGTCAGCCTGCGGCGCATTCTGAACACGCCGCGGCGTGGCATCGGTGACCGCGCCGAGGCGTGCGTGGCGGTGTACGCCGAGAACACCGGGTCGAGCTTCGCCGACGCATTGGAAGCCGCCGCCGAGGGCAAGGTGCCGCTGCTGAATACGCGCTCCGCCAAGGCAATTGCGGGTTTCGTCGAGATGATGGACGAACTGCGCACCCGGCTGGCCTCGTCGGAGGGCGACCTGGGTGAGCTGGTCGAGGCGGTACTAGAGCGCACCGGATACCGCACCGAATTGGAGTCCTCGTCCGACCCGCAGGATCTGGCCCGACTGGACAACCTCAACGAACTCGTGAGCGTCGCACACGAATTCGCGATCGACCTGGCCAACGCCGCTGCTCTCGACGACAACGTCGACGACGAGGACGTGCCCGACACCGGAGTGCTCGCCCAGTTCCTGGAACGGGTGTCACTCGTGGCCGACACTGACGAAATCCCGGAGCAGACAGCCGGTTTGGTGACGCTGATGACGTTGCACACTGCCAAGGGGCTGGAGTTCCCGGTGGTGTTCGTCACCGGCTGGGAGGACGGGATGTTCCCGCACATGCGGGCGCTGGGCGATCCGGCCGAGCTTTCCGAGGAGCGCCGACTGGCCTATGTCGGCATCACCCGGGCGCGTCAGCGGCTGTTCGTCAGCCGGGCCAAGGTCCGGTCATCCTGGGGCCAGCCGATGCTCAATCCGGAATCGCGCTTCCTGCGCGAGATTCCGCAGGAGCTGATCGACTGGCGGCGCACCGACCCGACCCCGTCGTTCAGTGCGCCGGTCAGCGGAGCGGGCCGGTTCGGCACGCCACGCCCGTCGCCGAGCCGCAGCGGCGGAGGCAGCAAGCGTCCGCTGCTGGTGCTGGCGCCGGGCGACCGCGTCACCCACGACAAGTACGGACTGGGCCGGGTGGAAGAGGTGTCGGGCATCGGCGAGTCGGCGATGTCGCTGATCGACTTCGGCAGCTCGGGCCGGGTCAAGCTGATGCACAACCACGCCCCGGTGTCCAAGCTCTAGTCGGGCAATCAGGCTCTAGTTCTCGAGCAGCCAGTCGCGGGTGCGTGGCAGGAACGCCAGCACGGCGCTGCTGATCGGCAGAATCGGCAGCATGTGCACGATCCAGCCCACCCGGGCGTCCGCGATGAACACACCCAGATACGTCAGGATCGCGACGCCTGCCCCGGCCAAGATCAGATAGCGGCTCAGTGGCTGGCGCAGCAGCAGCAGGATCACCCCGGAGATCGTGGCCGAGGCGAAGACCAGCGCCAAGAAAGCCACCGCCACACAGAACAGCCGGTCCGAGCGCCACCAGCCGGCGATCAGATCCGTCGCCACCACCGAGGTGGCCCAGCCGCTGACAATGCTGACGGCTGCCGCGGCCACCGCCGTTGCCCGGCTCGGCGTTCCGAAAGGGGAGGGTGCGGGAGCGGGGGCGAACTGCTGCTGCGGCGGGAGTGCCGGCGGCCGGGGAATGTGAGTCGTGCGGGCGTCGTCGGCCTGCGGCAACGGACCGGTGGGCGCGCGCCGGATGATGCGTGTTTCCGGGTTACCGGGACGCGGGGACGAGCTGGGGTTGATCGGGCCGGTCACCGGTTCAACCGGCGAAAGTACCGACGGACAGCCCGCGCTTGGCCAGCCACGGCACCGGGTCGACCCGCTGGCTGCCGCCCAGCAGCACCTCGAAGTGCAGGTGCGGGCCGGTCGAGTTGCCGCGGTTGCCGACGGTGGCGATCTGGTCGCCGGCCATCACCCGCTCGCCGACGCTGACCATGGCGGTGTTGATGTGGCCGTAGAGCGTGACGGTGCCGTCGGCGTGACGCAGCTTCACCCACATGCCGTAGCCCGCGGTCGGGCCCGCGGCGATCACCACACCGTCGGAGACCGCGTGGATCGGGGTGCCGATCGAGTTGGCGATGTCGATGCCGGCGTGCAGGACGCCCCACCGGTAGCCGAAGTTAGAGGTGAAGACGCCCTTGACCGGCATGACGAACAGCGGCTGCTGCAGTCGGGCCTCGCGCTGCGCTCGCTCCTGGGCGAACGCGACGCCGTGGGCCAGTTCCGCGTTGTGCACGGCGACGTTGGCGGCCGGTTGCACGGTCACCATCTGCATACCGCCGTCGGACGTGCTGATCGGCCCGGTCGGAGCGGATTGAGCGGCCAGCACGGTCTGAGCTTTGGAATGTTGGGGCGCTTCGGTGGCAGAGTGCGCGGCTGCTGCGGCGGCACCGGCGGCCATGGCACCGATCAGAACCCGGCCTCGGGTCGCTCCGCTGAGCTGTTTGCGGTGCTGCCCACGACCGGTAAGCGACTCGGCATCTTCGCGGGCCCGGTTGATGCCACGCTCGAGGGCACCGAGTCGACGCTCGGTAGCAGTGGGGCCGAGCAGATCGAGGACCGTCAGGTTGTCCGTCTCGTCGAGGTCGTCCAACTCGGGCGCGCGCAGGACCTGCGCTTCTTTGCCGAAAGCGGTGTTGTCACTGAAGTCCGAATCGGCGAGCTTGCCGAATTCGTTGAACGGAATGATGTCGGTGACTTCGTTGCGGTGAAGGGTCGACCGGCGGTCGCGCGACGCCGAAAGTTCTCCTTGCACAGGAGACAAAGCCGGCATTTGCTGGGTCAACGTGATTTGTCCTTCGAGCCGTAACCATAACGTTATCTGGACTCTGAGACGGTAACCGCCGACCGCAAACCGTGGCAAGTTAAGCCCAAAATCGGGCTGGGAATGTGAGTTGAATCACTTCCCGCGGCTGGTGACGTCCGCCACATCCACCGATGCCGACGACAGGACCTGACAGCCGTCTCGATACAGTTCCCGCAAGCGGGCAACCGAAAACCTCGGCTCGCTTCCAGACAGGCCGACACACAGAAGTGAGCCCATGGATCTTTTCGAGTACCAGGCGAAAGAGCTGTTCGCCAAGCACAACGTTCCGACGACTCCCGGCCGCGTGACCGACACCGCCGAGGGAGCCAAAGCCATCGCCGAAGAGATCGGGCACCCGGTCATGGTGAAGGCGCAGGTCAAGGTTGGTGGACGCGGCAAGGCCGGCGGCGTGAAATACGCCGCGACCGCTGACGACGCCTTCAACCACGCGAAGAACATCCTGGGCCTCGACATCAAGGGCCACGTCGTGAAGAAGTTGCTCGTCGCCGAGGCCAGCGACATCGCCGAGGAGTACTACATCTCCTTCCTGCTGGACCGCGCCAACCGCACCTACCTGGCCATGTGCTCGGTCGAGGGCGGCATGGAGATCGAGGAGGTCGCGGCCACCAAGCCCGAGCGCCTGGCGAAGGTGCCCGTCGACGCCGTCAAAGGGGTCGACGAGGCGTTCGCCCGCTCGATCGCCGAGCAGGGCCACCTGCCCGCCGAGGTGCTCGACGCCGCGGCGGTGACCATCGCCAAGCTGTGGGAGGTCTTCGTCGCCGAGGACGCCACCCTGGTCGAGGTCAACCCGTTGGTGCGCACACCCGACGACCAGATCCTGGCGTTGGACGGCAAGGTCACCCTCGACGGCAACGCCGACTTCCGTCAGCCCGCCCACGTCGAGTTCGAGGACCGTGACGCCACCGATCCGCTGGAGCTCAAGGCCAAGGAGCACGACCTCAACTACGTCAAGCTCGACGGGCAGGTCGGCATCATCGGCAACGGCGCGGGCCTGGTGATGTCGACGCTCGACGTCGTCGCCTACGCCGGCGAGAAGCACGGCGGCGTGAAGCCGGCCAATTTCCTCGACATCGGGGGCGGCGCCTCGGCCGAGGTGATGGCTGCGGGTCTGGACGTCGTGCTGGGTGACGAGCAGGTCAAGAGCGTGTTCGTCAACGTCTTCGGCGGCATCACCTCTTGTGACGCCGTCGCCACCGGCATCGTCAAGGCGCTGGAGATTCTCGGCGACGACGCCAACAAGCCGCTCGTCGTGCGTCTCGACGGCAACAACGTCGACGAAGGCCGCCGGATCCTCACCGAGGCCAACCACCCGCTGGTGACGCTGGTGCCCACGATGGACGAGGCCGCCGACAAGGCCGCCCAGCTGGCCAGCGCCTGAAAGGACTGAAGACCAATGGCTATCTTCCTGACCAAAGACAACAAGGTCGTCGTCCAGGGCATCACCGGATCCGAGGCCACCAAGCACACCGCCCGGATGCTCAAGGCCGGCACCCACGTCGTCGGCGGCGTCAACGCACGTAAGGCCGGCACCACCGTCGCCCACAAGAACGTCGACGACCAGCCGGTCGAGCTGCCGGTGTTCGGCAGTGTCGCCGAGGCCATCGAGAAGACCGGCGCCGACGTGTCGATCATCTTCGTGCCGCCGGTCTACGCCAAGGACGCGATCATCGAGGCGATCGACGCCGAGATCCCCCTGCTGGTGGTCATCACCGAGGGAATTCCAGTGCAGGACAGCGCCTATGCGTGGGCCTACAACGAGTCCAAGGGCAACAAGACCCGGATCATCGGCCCGAACTGCCCCGGCATCATCACGCCGGGTCAGGCGTTGGTCGGCATCACCCCGGCCAACATCTCCGGCTCAGGCCCGGTCGGGCTGGTGTCCAAGTCCGGCACGCTGACCTACCAGATGATGTACGAGCTGCGCGATTTCGGGTTCTCCACCTCGATCGGCATCGGCGGCGACCCGGTGATCGGCACCACGCACATCGATGCGATCGAGGCCTTCGAGAAGGACCCCGAGACCAAGGTGATCGTGATGATCGGCGAGATCGGCGGTGACGCCGAGGAGCGCGCAGCCGACTACATCAAGGCCAACGTCTCCAAGCCGGTCGTCGGCTACGTCGCGGGATTCACTGCGCCGGAAGGCAAGACGATGGGCCACGCGGGCGCCATCGTGTCCGGCTCGTCGGGCACCGCCGCGGCCAAGAAGGAAGCGCTCGAGGCCGCCGGGGTGAAGGTCGGCAAAACCCCGTCGGAGACCGCCGCGCTGGCTCGCGAGATCCTGAAAAGCCTGTAGGCGCCAGTTCGGGGTCGCTCTGAGGCGTCCCGAAATTGGAACACGTTACAGATTTCGGTTAGCCTGACGAATTAACACTTCTCAGGAGGCCTGTAATGGTTGACCGCACTCCCGTTGTCGTCGGCGTCGGCCAGTTCACCGAGCGTGTCGACGACCCCGGCTACCGGGGCATGTCCGCCGTCGACCTGGCCACCGAGGCGACCCGGGCCGCGCTCGCCGACACCGGCGCCGACGTGACAGCGGTGGCCGCGGCCATCGAGGTGTTCGCCGGGCTGCGACAGTTCGAGATCTGCACGCCGTTCAACACGCCGCCCTTCGGCGCGTCGGACAACTATGTGCGGTCGGTGGCGCAGCGGGTGGGCGCCGATCCGGCGCGAGCGGTGCTCGAGCCCATCGGGGGCAACGGTCCGCAGAAACTGATGACGGAGTTCGCCGGTGCGATCGCCGCGGGTGAACTCGAGGTCGCGCTGATCCTTGGGTCCGAGCCCGGTTCCACCGCCAAGTACTTCGCCGGACGTGACGACAAGCCCGACTTCACCGAGCACGTCGGCGGCCAGCTCGAGGACCGGGGCTACGGGTTCGAGCAGTACATGAGCGAGTACACCGCCAAGCACGGCCTGACTGGTGCCCCCGTGCAGTACGGACTGCTGGACAACGCGCGCCGCGGCCGGCTCGGGCTCTCCGTCGCCGACTATCGGCACGCGATGGCCGAGCTGTTCGCCCCGTTCTCGAAAGTCGCTGCCAAGAATCCGTTTTCGTCATCGCCGGTGGAACGGTCGGTTGACGAGATTGAAACCGTCACCGACGACAACCGGATGATCTGCGACCCGTATCCGCGGCTGCTGGTGGCCCGCGACACCGTCAACCAAGGGGCGGCCGCGCTGGTGATGTCGGTGGCGGCGGCGCGTCGGCTCGGGGTGCCCGAGGACAAGTGGGTGTATCTGCGCGGACACGCCGACCAGACCGAGCAAGACCTGCTGGACCGTGTCGATGTCAGCGTCAGTTACTCGGCCGAACAGGCTGTGGCAGAAGCACTTCGGGGCGCCGGCATCGGTATCGACGACGTGGCGACGCTGGACCTGTACAGCTGCTTCCCGTTCCCGGTCTTCGCGGTGTGCGACGAGTTCGGCCTGTCCGCCGACGACCCGCGTGGTCTGACGCTCACCGGCGGCCTGCCGTATTTCGGCGGTCCCGGCAACAGCTATTCGCTGCACGGCATCGCCGAGACCGTGGCCGCCGCGCGCGACCAGCCGGGCTCGTTCGGGCTCGTCGGCGCCAACGGCGGCGTGATGAGCAAGTATTCGGTCGGCGTGTATTCCACCGAACCCGGCGAATGGGCGGTCGACCGCAGCAAGGCCCTGCAGCAGGAGATCGCCGCGCTGCCCACGGTGCCGGTCACTCGAAACCCCAACGGGCCGGGCACCATTGAGACCTACTCCGTGCGCTACGACTGGCCGACGACCACCGGTGTCATCATTGGCCGGCTCGACGGCGACGGTTCTCGGTTCATGGCGCTCACCGAAGACGAGGGTCTGGTGTCGCTGATGACCGACGGCGATCCGCTGGGCGCCGCGATCACGGTGAAGTCGACCGACGAGGGCATCAACCAGGCGTCGCTCGCATAACAGCTCAGAACAGCGTCGTCTTGTCCGGTGCCAGGATGAAACCGTGCTCGCCGACATGGCACGCCACGACCGAATCCTGGGTCACCAGACACAGGGTGTCGGCCGAGTCGACGACGTAGTGCTGCTGCGGCAACTCTTTTCTCCCGGCGCGGGCACGTGAGCTCCTGGGGCGTTCGCGCTTCGACGTCAGCTTGATCGTCGTCTGGCCGAACCGTTTCGCCGTGACGGTCCAGGTGCCGGGCCCCTTGTCGGGCCGCGGGCCCGTGCAGTGAACACGCGCGGATTCCCACTTCGGGAATGAGCCCATCCCGCAGGCGAACCCGTTGGGCGTGGCGAAGTTGAAGCCGTACTCCCGGTTACCGCTACGACGGTAGAACGTCTTGGCGGCGATCTCGGTCAATCCGGCCGTCGCGGGGAAGCCGGCAACCGGCAGCGAGGAGCGCGCCGCGCCGGTGCCGCCGACCACGTGGGTGCATCCGGTGAGCACCGCGGCCGCGAGTATCACGCTCAGGCGACCGGCTCTCACGACAGGTTCCGTTCGGTCACATCATTCAGACTAAGGCCGAGGCTCACCGGTGCAGTGCGGCAACCAAACCCTCGCAGTCCTCGACGGTCACGTTGAGCGCCGAGTGATCCCGCAGACCTACGACGCGGCGGATCCGCGGCTCGAAGTGGATGCAGACGCCCTGGGCGGCGTTGGTGCCGAAGGTCAGGCCGTCGTCGGCCAGCGACAGCCGCGCGCCGACGGCCGTCCACCATCGGTATGGGCCGGTGATATGTGCATCCTGAATCTGAGACAGCGGCGCCTCCACCCGGAATGGCCCGAAGCGGACAACCAGCCGTCCGTCGTCGGTCACCGTGACGCCTTGGGTGCTCGGCCACAACCGGAACGCCAGCCACAGCGGAGCCAGCCGCGACTCGTAGCGGAACGGGAAGTGCCGGCCCTGCTCGTCGTGGGCTGTCACCGTGCGCCTCCCGGGGTCGAAGCGGCTAGACCGCTGCGGCCAGTTTGCCCGCCAGCCGCTCGACGTATGCCGCCACCTCATCCTCGGACTTGTCGGGCAGGCCGAACAACACTTCGGTGACGCCGATGTCGGCCCAGTGCGCCAACTTCTCCGGCACCGGCTTGAAGTCCAGCGCGACGATCTGCGGCGCACCGTCACGACCGGCGGCAGCCCAGGTGTCCTGCAGCAGCTTCACCGGCTGGTCGATGTCGAAGTCACGCGGGGTGGTGATCCAGCCGTCGGCGCTTCGGGCGATCCACTTGAAGTTCTTCTCGTTGCCCGCCGCGCCGACCAGCACCGGGACGTGTGACTGCACCGGCTTGGGCCAAGCCCAGCTGGGCCCGAAGTTGACGAACTCGCCCTGGTAGGAGGCCTCTTCCTCGGTCCACAGCGCCCGCATTGCCTCGATGTATTCACGCAACATCGTGCGTCGACGGGCCGGGGGCACCCCGTGGTCGGCGAGTTCGTCGGTGTTCCAGCCGAACCCGACGCCCAGGCTGACCCGCCCGCCGGACAGGTGGTCCAGTGTCGCGATCGACTTGGCCAACGTGATCGGGTCATGCTCGACCGGCAACGCCACCGCGGTGGACAGCCGTACCCGCGAGGTGACCGCGCAGGCCGCGCCGAGGCTCACCCACGGATCCAGCGTGCGCATGTAGCGGTCGTCGGGTAGCGACTCGTCGCCGGTGGTCGGATGCGCCGCCTGCCGCTTGACCGGAATGTGGGTGTGCTCGGGTACGTAAAAGGTCTGAAACCCGTGGTTATCGGCAAGAGTTGCGGCCGCCGCCGGAGAGATACCGCGATCGCTGGTGAACAGCACTAGCCCGTAGTCCATGGATGAATTAGAACGTGTTCCAATCTTGCGGGCAACCACCGGGGGTGTGCTGGGCGGGCAAAGTGTGTGCCGACGCGGCGCCCGCGGTGCGCTAGCGTGGATCACCGGCTCGTCGCAAAGTCCGCGCACCTCCTCGCCACGGCGTTGATCCGGCGATTACCGGTAGCCTCGCGAGGAGCGGCGCGCGGGAGTACGGAGCGCCGCACGACAATGGCGCCGCAAACGCATCGGAAGGCACAGGAGAAGCCATGACCTACCCGCCCGGCAACCCCGGATATCCGCCCGCGCAGTCGCCCGGTTCCTACGGGGCTCCCGCCGCATCGTCGTTCGGGAAGTCCGAGGGCGCCGAGAACAACCTCAAGCACTACCTGACCATCGCGGTCGCGGTTCTCGGCGTGCTGGCATACCTGGCGAGCTACTTCCCGATGGTCTCGCGGGTACTGCCCAACGGCGACGAGCTGGTCGAAAAGGGCAGCACGCTGCCCGTCGGCCTGGTGTTCCTGGCGGGTCTGCTCGCCGGTGTGAGCCTGCTGCCCAAGGCCAAGAACTACCTCGCAACGGTGACGGCGGTGTCCGTGCTGGGCGCGCTGTTGCTGCTGCAGGACACCATCAATGCGTCCGATCGCGGTGCGGGGCTGTGGTTCGCGGTGACGGCCGGTGTCGTGCAGGCGGGGGTCGCCGTGACTGCACTCCTGTTGGACGCCGGCGTGATCACCCCGCCGGCTCCGCGCCCCAAGTACGACCAGTACTACGGGCAGTACGGCGGTTACTACGGCCAGCAGCAGGCGCCCTACCAGCAGTCCGGTTACGGCACGCAGTACGGCGGCTACCCGTCCGGTCCGAACACCGGTGGCTTCCCGGCGCAATCGGGCCCTCAGCCGAGCTCGGCGCAGTCTCAGCAGCACGGATCGCCTACTCCGCCAACGGGATTCCCCAGCTTCAGCCCGCCGCCGTCATCCGGCTCCGGTTCGCCGCAGCAGGGCGGGGCCGGTGACCAGGGCGGTTCCGGGCACGGGCAGCAATCCTTCGGCTCCGGCCAGCAGCCTCAGTCGCCGTCGGGTCCGCCACAGTCCTGACGGCGCGGTCGCCGAACGTCACAGCCTGAGGCGAAGCCGGGCGCGGCGGGTCGCCGAACGTCAGCTTCAGTAGGTAACGTCCTCAGACCGTGACGCCGGACAGTCGAGCCCCGGGCGCCCATCAGGCGCGCGACCTGTTGCGGGTTGCGTTCGGGCCTGCGGCGGTGGCGCTGCTCGTCATCGCAGCGGTGACTCTGCTGCAGCTGGTGATTGCGAACAGCGAGCTGACCGGTGCGCTGGGTGCGATCGCCAGCATGTGGCTCGGCGTCCATCAGGTGCCGATCTCGATCGGCGGCCGCGAGCTGGGCGTGATGCCGCTGCTGCCGGTGCTGCTGATGGTGTGGGGAACCGCGCGCACCACCGCGCACGCCACCACGACGACGGCATCGTGGTTCGTCATCCGGTGGATTGTCGCGTCGGCCCTGGGTGGGCCGCTTCTGGTGGCCGCCCTCGCGCTTGCCGTCATCCACGACGCGGCATCGGTGCTCACCGAACTGCAGACCCCGAGCGCGTCGCGGGCGTTTCTGAGCGTGCTGGTCGTGCACCTGATCGGTGCGCTCATCGGGGTGGGATCGCGGGTCGGCCGTCGTGTGCTGCTGGCTTCGCCGCTGCCTGATTGGCTGGGCGATGCACTGCGCGCCGGGGTGGCCGGCGTGCTGGCACTGCTCGGGCTGTCGGGGATGGTGGCGGCCTGCTCGCTGGTCGTGCACTGGGCGACCATGCAGGAGCTGTACGGCATCACCGCATCGATCTTCGGCCAGTTCAGCCTGACCCTGCTGTCGGTGCTCTACGTGCCCAACGTCATCGTGGCGACGGCCGCGATGGCGGTCGGGTCCAGCGCTCACCTGGGCTTTGCGACGTTCAGCTCGTTCACCGTCTTCGGTGGCGACATCCCGGCGCTGCCGGTGCTGGCCGCGGCCCCGCACCCGCCGCTGGGTCCGATCTGGGTGGCGCTGCTCATCGTCGGGGCATCGTCGGGTGTCGCGCTGGGGCAGCAGTGTGCGCGACGACCGTTGCCGCTGTCCGACGCGATGGCGAAGGTGGGCACCGCGGCGCTGATCGCGTCGCTCATCGTGGCTCTGCTGGGGTACGCCGGCAGCGGTCAGCTGGGAAACTTCGGTGGCGTCGGAATCGACCAGAGCACCTTTGGTTTCGCGATCTTCCTGTGGTTCACCGCAATCGGGACACTCACGGTCGTGATGGCCGGCGGCATCAGGCGCCGCCCGCGTGCCCCCAAGCCGGTGCGCGTGGCGGAGCCGACGGCCGAGCCGCCGGTGTTCGACGTGGGTTTCGAGGACGACGACGCCGGGGAGCCCGGCACCTCGAGCATCGATCTGCCGCCGGACGAGGATGCGCCCGCATCGTCGCCGGATGTGCTTGATGGTCCGGCTTCTCCTCGGGCCGGCGACCGGCCCGCATCGTCGCCGGACGTGCTTGATGGTCCGGCTTCTCCTCGGGCCGGCGACCGGCCCGCATCGTCGCCGGACGGTGACCGCTAGGCTCTGACCTGTGCAGCAATCGTTCCGTGTGCCTCCCAGCGCACCGGCACGATTGGTGGTGCTGGCATCGGGGACCGGATCGCTGTTGGCCTCGTTGCTGGACGCCGCCGTCGATGACTACCCGGCTCGCGTGGTCGCCGTCGGAGTGGACCGCGAATGCGCAGCCGTCGACATCGCCACTGCGGCCGCGCTGCCGTCATTTCAGGTGCGGCTGGCCGACCACCCGGATCGCGACGCATGGGACACCGCGCTCGCCGACGCCACCGCCGAGCATTCGCCAGACCTCGTCGTCTCGGCCGGTTTCATGAAAATTCTTGGTCCGCACTTCCTTTCGAAGTTCGAGGGCCGCACGCTCAACACCCACCCCGCGCTGTTGCCAGCCTTTCCCGGCGCGCACGGGGTGGCCGATGCGCTGGCCCACGGTGTCAAGGTGACCGGTTGCACGGTGCATCTGGTCGACGCCGGTACCGACACCGGACCCATACTTGCCCAGCAGGCAGTGCCGGTGCTCGACGACGACACCGAAGAAACCCTGCACGAACGCATCAAGGTCACCGAACGGCGATTGTTGGTGGACGTGATAGCCGCGGTGGCGACCGGCGGCGTGAACTGGACCGGACGAAAGGCGACCATCGGATGAGCAGCCCTAACGACGAGAAGCGGCCGATCCGCCGCGCGTTGATCAGCGTGTACGACAAGACCGGCCTGGTCGAGCTCGCCAAGGGGCTCGCCGAGGCCGGCGTCGAGATTGTCTCAACTGGCTCTACCGCGAAAACCATTGCTGACAAAGGCATTCCGGTTACCCCGGTGGAGGAGCTGACAGGTTTCCCCGAGGTGCTCGACGGCCGGGTCAAGACCCTGCACCCGCGGGTGCACGCCGGCCTGCTGGCCGATCTGCGCAAGCCGGAACACGTTGCGGCCTTGGAGGAGCTCGGCATCGCGGGATTCGAGTTGGTGGTGGTCAACCTGTATCCCTTCAGTGCGACCGTCGAATCCGGTGCCGGCGTCGACGAATGCGTCGAGCAGATCGACATCGGCGGACCCTCCATGGTGCGTGCGTCGGCCAAGAACCACCCCAGCGTCGCGGTGGTGACCGACCGCCTCGGTTATGACGGCGTGCTTGCCGCGGTGCGCAGCGGCGGCTTCACCCTCGCCGAGCGAAAGAAGCTGGCGTCGTTGGCGTTTCGGCACACCGCCGAGTACGACGTCGCGGTGGCCGGCTGGATGGAGTCGACGCTGGCGCCCGAGGAGCCTGCCGCGGCATTCCCTGCATGGATCGCAAGCACTTGGCGGCGTTCTACGCAGCTGCGCTACGGCGAGAACCCGCACCAGCAGGCTGCCCTCTACGTCGACGACGCCGGCTGGCCCGGGTTGGCTCAGGCCGACCAGTTGCACGGAAAAGAGATGTCCTACAACAACTTCACCGACGCCGATGCTGCCTGGCGGGCGGCCTTCGACCACGAACAGACCTGCGTGGCGATCATCAAGCACGCCAACCCGTGTGGCATCGCCGTCTCGTCGGAGTCGGTCGCCGACGCACACCGCAAGGCCCATGAGTGCGACCCACTCAGCGCATTCGGTGGCGTGATCGCGTCCAACACCGAGGTCAGCGTCGAGATGGCCGAGTACGTCAGCACGATCTTCACCGAGGTGATCGTGGCACCGGCCTACGCACCGGGTGCCGTCGAGGTTTTGGCGCGCAAGAAGAACGTCCGGGTGCTGGTCGCTTCCGAACCCATGGACGATGATATGGAACGTCGCCAGATCAGCGGCGGACTACTCGTGCAGCAACGCGACAAGATCGACGCCGACGGCGACGACCCGAACAACTGGACGCTGGCCACCGGCGATCCCGCAGACCCCGCCACGCTGGCGGACCTGGTATTCGCCTGGCGCACCTGCCGGGCGGTGAAATCCAACGCGATCGTCATCGCCGGAGGCGGCGCCACCATCGGTATCGGGATGGGTCAGGTCAACCGGGTCGACGCGGCGCGGTTGGCGGTCGAGCGGGGCGGGGACCGGGTCAGCGGCGCCGTCGCGGCGTCGGACGCCTTCTTCCCGTTCCCCGACGGTCTCGAGACGCTGACCGCCGCGGGTGTGAAGGCGGTTGTGCACCCGGGCGGCTCGGTGCGCGACGACGAGGTGACGGCGGCGGCCGAAAAGGCCGGTGTGACACTGTATCTGACCGGTGCGCGGCACTTCGCGCACTAGCCGTCGTGAGAAGCTAGGCGCTGATCTCGTCCTGCACGGTGGTCGCGTAGCGGATGAAGGCCGCGACTTCGTCGATCGCGCGGCGAGCGTCGGGGTTGACGTCGAAGCTGAGCTGGAACATGTGCATGGCCTTGTGCCACTGCTGAACCCAGACCTCGACGTTCTGCGCGCGTAACCGATCACCGAACACGATGGTGTCGTTGAGCAGCATCTCGTGCGTGCCCACTTGCAGCAGAAACGGGCCCAGTCCGTGCAGGTCGGCCTCCGGCGGCATCAGCGGCGGTGGCCTGGTGCCGTTCACGGTGGCGAACACGTCGTAGATGAACTTGACCGTCATGAACGGGAACATCACGTCGCGGTGTTCCTTGAGCGCCCGGTACTTCAGGTGCATGTCCGCCGAGGTCAACGGTGACATCAGCGCCTGACCCGCCGGCACCGGCAGCCCGGCATCGCGTGCGGCCAGCGCGACGTCGGCAGCCATCAACCCGCCCGCCGAGTCGCCGGCCAACACGATTCGTTCCGGCGCGAATCCCTGAGCCAGCGCGAAGCGGTAGCCGTCCAGCCCGTCGGCCACGGCCTCTTCGATGCTGGCCTGCGGCGCCAACCGGTACCCGACGTTGAGCACTTTGGCGCCGGTGGCGGCCGACAGCCGGCTGACGAAGCGCCGGTGCGAGTTGAGCCCGAGGGTCACCAGGGCCGAGCCGTGGAAGTAGACGATCAGCGACGACGACTCCTGCGCCTCCGGCGCGATCACCCATTCGGCCGGACAGTGCGGCAGGTCGACCCGCGCCACCTCGGTGCCGGGCAGTGGACGGATCACCCCGAGCGGCCCGTCGATGCCGTCGAGCCGCACCTTCTGCAAGGTGTCGGGGCTGAACCGGTTGACGACCATGCCGATCAGAGTCAGCGCACCCAACACCGGCCGGACGAAGATGGCGGTCAGCAGAGCCAGCACGCTGGACTGCCACGACGCCGGGCCGAAGTGCGCGGTCGCGGGCCGGTCACGCCATTCGAGGGAATTCACGGTAGGGAGACTATCGGGTGGCTGCGCCTTGGCCACTGTGAGTTTCACGGCCATCCCTTCGCACAGTTGCGTGGGCCACTGAATGGCGTGCAGCTGAACGCCAGTCGACCGATCGAGCTGACCACGCTGCTGTGCTGGGGAGCCGGTCGAGAGCCTCTTTCGCACAAGATCAGACCCGCCTAGAGTCCGAAACAGGACCCGTCTACCGGGGCGGGTCCGGTGCGAATCGATCAGTATTCGAGAGGAAATAATGCGCGCGGTAACACGAAGAACAGCGTCGTTCTCAGTCGCAATTGCAGCCTTCGCTCTACTCGGAGCGGGATGTCACTCGTCGGAGAACTCGAAGAGTTCGGTGAGTTCGGCGTCCTCCGCGGTGTCGTCCGCGGCGTCGTCGGCATCCTCCGCGGTCGCCGGGCCGTCGTCGAGCGCATCGGCGGCAGCGCCGAGCCCGACCCAGATCGCCGGCAAGAACGGCACCCTGTACACCGTCGAGGGACCGATCCTGGCCAAGTGGGAGACCCTCAACGACGAACAGAAGAAGGACCTGGGCGCGCCCTACGACAACCAGAAGAACACCCTCGACAACAGCGGTGTCTACCAGCAGTACGACGGCGGCGTTCTGATCTACAAGAACGGCGGCCCGGTCTACTTCGTGTGGGGCAAGATCCGCGACGCGTGGAACGACGTCCAGGCCTCGCAGGGCAAGTTGGGCTACCCGACCGCCGACGAGGTCAAGGAGCCGGACGGCAGTTACAAGTCGACCTTCGAGCACGGCACGATCACGTGGAAAGAGGGCGACGAAAAGGCGACGGTGACCACCAGCTAGTCACCCGCGTCTGCACCGCGGAAGGCCGGGCAATCGCCGTGATTGCCCGGCCTTTCCATTTGTCAGTAGCTTGGAGTGGTGACCGCTGCGAATAATCTGCCCCGCACCGTCGGCGAACTGCGCGCCGCCGGGCACCGCGATCGGGGCGTCAAGCAAGAACTCCGGGAAAACCTGCTGGCCGCACTGTCTTCTGGGCCGGACGCTCCAGACATCTGGCCCGGCATCCTCGGCTTCGAGGACACCGTGTTGCCGCAACTCGAGCGGGCGTTGATCGCCGGCCACGACTTCGTCCTGCTGGGCGAACGCGGCCAGGGTAAGACCCGGCTTTTGCGCGCCCTGATCGGGTTGCTCGACGAGTGGACGCCGGTGATCGCCGGGGCCGAACTCGGCGAGCACCCTTACAGCCCGATCACCCCGGAGTCGATCCGCAAGGCCGCCACTCTCGGTGACGACCTGCCGATCGAGTGGCGACACCGCAGCGAGCGTTACACCGAGAAGCTCGCCACCCCGGATACCAGCGTCGCCGACCTGGTCGGTGACATCGACCCGATCAAGGTCGCCGAGGGTCGCAGCCTCGGGGACCCCGAGACCATCGCCTACGGCCTGATCCCGCGGGCGCACCGCGGCATCGTCGCCGTCAACGAGTTGCCCGACCTGGCCGAGCGCATCCAGGTGTCGATGCTCAACGTGATGGAGGAGCGCGACATCCAGGTGCGTGGCTACACCTTGCGGCTGCCGCTCGACGTGCTCGTCGTCGCCAGCGCCAACCCCGAGGACTACACCAACCGTGGTCGCATCATCACGCCGCTGAAGGACCGGTTCGGCGCCGAGATCCGCACGCACTACCCGCTGGAACTCGACGCCGAAGTCGCCGTCATCACCCAGGAGGCGCACCTGAGCGCTCAGGTGCCCGAATACCTGACCCAGGTGATCGCCCGGTTCGCCCGCTATCTGCGGGACTCCAGCTCGGTCGATCAGCGATCGGGTGTGTCGGCGCGGTTCGCCATCGCGGCGGCCGAGACAGTCGCAGCCTCCGCGCGGCACCGCGGTGCCATCCTCGGCGAGACCGACCCGGTGGCCCGGGTGGTCGATCTGGGCACGGTGATCGACGTGCTGCGCGGCAAGCTGGAATTCGAGTCCGGCGAGGAAGGACGCGAGCAGGCGGTGCTCGAGCACCTGCTGCGTCGCGCCACCGCCGACACCGCGTCTCGCGCGCTCGGCGGCATCGACGTCGGCGCACTGGTCGCTGCCGTCGAGGGCGGGTCGGCGGTGACCACCGGTGAGCGGGTGGCGGCCAAGGACGTGCTGGCGGCGCTGCCGGACTTGCCGGTCATCGAAGCGATCGCCGATCGGCTGGGCGCCAAGTCCGAGGGCGAGCGTGCCGCGGCGCTCGAATTGGCTTTGGAGGCACTCTATTTGGCCAAGCGCATCGATAAGGCATCCGGAGAAGGCGAGACCGTCTATGGGTAGAGGCCACTCGTCGCGGTACACGGCCTACAGCGGCGGCCCGGATCCGCTGGCGCCGCCGGTGGATCTGCGTGAGGCGCTCGAGCAGATCGGCCAGGACGTCATGGCGGGCACTTCGCCGCGACGGGCGCTGTCAGAATTGCTGCGCCGCGGCACAAAGAACGTGACCGGCGCCGACCGGCTGGCCGCCGAGGCCAACCGCCGACGTCGGGAGTTGTTGCGCGAGAACAACTTGGACGGCACTCTGCAAGAGATCAAGAAGCTGCTCGATGAGGCCGTACTGGCCGAGCGCAAGGAGCTCGCCCGCGCGCTGGACGACGACGCGCGCTTCGGCGAACTGCAACTCGAGTCGCTGTCGCCGTCGCCCGCCAAGGCCGTGCGGGAGCTCTCGGAGTACGGCTGGCGCAGCGACGAGGCCCGGCAGAAGTACGACCAGATCAAGGATCTGCTCGGCCGCGAAATGCTCGACCAGCGGTTCGCTGGCATGAAGGAGGCGCTGTCCGGTGCCACCGACGAGGACCGTCAACGCGTCACCGACATGGTCAACGACCTCAACGAGCTGCTGGACAAGCATGCGCAAGGCCAGGATTCGCCGCAGGACTTCCAAGACTTCATGGACAAGCACGGCGAGTTCTTCCCGGAGAACCCACAGAACGTCGAGGAGCTGCTCGACTCGCTGGCCAAACGGGCCGCCGCCGCGCAGCGCTTCCGCAACAGCCTGAGCCCCGACCAGCGTGCCGAGCTGGATGCGTTGGCGCAGCAGGCATTCGGCTCGCCGGCGTTGATGCAGGCGCTGGACCAGCTCGACGGCCACCTGCAGGCGGCCCGGCCCGGTGAAGACTGGGACGGCTCGTCGGAATTCAGCGGCGACAACCCACTGGGCATGGGTGAAGGCGCGCAGGCACTTTCCGACATCGCCGAGTTGGAACAACTGGCCGAGCAGCTGTCCCAGAGCTATCCGGGCGCGACGATGGACGACGTCGACCTCGACGCGTTGGCGCGCCAACTCGGTGACCAAGCGGCCATCGATGCGAAGACGCTGTCCGATCTCGAGCGGGCACTGGTCAATCAGGGTTTTCTCGACCGCAGTTCCGACGGTCAGTGGCGACTGTCTCCCAAGGCCATGCGGCGCCTCGGCGAAACGGCGTTACGTGATGTGGCGCAACAGCTTTCGAGCCGCCACGGCGAGCGCGAATTGCGGCGGGCCGGCGCTGCGGGGGAGTTGACCGGCGCCACCCGGCCCTGGCAGTTCGGCGACACCGAGCCGTGGAATGTCACCCGCACGCTGACCAACGCCGTGCTCCGGCAGGCCGGAACTCGGTCGGCCTCCGCCGGTGCTCTGTCGATCACGGTCGACGATGTCGAGGTGTCGGAAACAGAGACCCGAACCCAGGCCGCCGTCGCGCTGCTCGTGGACACCTCGTTCTCGATGGTGATGGAGAACCGCTGGCTGCCGATGAAGCAGACCGCGCTGGCTCTGGACCATCTGGTGCGCACCCGGTTTCGTTCGGATGCGTTGCAGATCATCGCGTTCGGCCGCTACGCGCGAACGATGACCAGCGCAGAGCTGATGGGCCTGGAGGGCGTCTATGAGCAGGGCACCAATCTGCATCATGCGCTCGCGCTGGCCGGCCGGCACCTGCGCCGGCACCCCAATGCGCAGCCGGTGCTGCTGGTCGTCACCGACGGCGAACCGACCGCACACCTCGAGGACTACGGCGACGGGCAAGGATCGTCGGTGTTTTTCGACTACCCGCCGCATCCCCGCACCATCGCCAACACCGTGCGCGGTTTCGACGAGATGGCCCGGTTGGGTGCGCAGGTGACGATCTTCCGGCTGGGTAACGATCCCGGACTGGCCCGCTTCATCGATCAGGTGGCGCGCCGGGTCGAGGGCCGGGTGGTCGATCCCGATCTCGACGGCCTGGGCGCCGCGGTGGTGGGGGACTACCTGCGGTCCCGCCGTCGCTAGCTCTGGGTTTTGCGGTTCTTCCGGCGGACGCCGACCCCGCCCCACAGCGAGAAGCCGTGGATCCGCACCGTCGGCGCACCGGGGGTGCCTTCGCCGTCGACATCGTGGTCGAAGCCGCCCATCACACCGTGGCCCTTGATCTCGACGTTGACTTCGGGCGGCAGCAGAATGGTCTGCCCGCCCATGATCGAGGTGGCATGGATCTCGACGTCGGTGGAGGTGAAGTCGGCGTAACGCAGGTCGATCACGCCGCCGCCCCACAACGCGAACGTCGTCAGCTTCTTGGGCACGTTCCACCGGCCGCGCCGCTCGAACGCGCTCATGATGGCCAGCAGCAGCATCGACGGCGCGGGCTTGGTGACGCCGCCGCGCTTGGAGTTCACCGACGAGCCGAGTAGGTCCGATCGGAGCAGGTCGAGCTCCTCGTAGGTCTGCGCGGCGTAGGCCTTGGTGAGCCGGTCTTCGTAGTCGCTCATCTGGAGCCGGCCCTGCGCGGCAGCGTCGGTGAGTAGCTGGGCCACTTGAATACGATCGGTCTCGGCAGCACGCGTCACTGCGTCCTGCCCGCGCGCCCCTCGTTGCGCTGACTTACTCATTGTTAACGAGCCTACGTCGAACGATTTTTGCCGCAAGGGATCTTCGCCAAACTGTTGTGCCAAGCTCAGACTTCGCTCAGGTGTGGCGAGCCTCGCTCTTCGCCGCTGCCGTCGCCGCGCGGTGCGAGAGGCGTTCGTAGATGGGTTCGGATCTCAGCGCGACGGCCACCAGCATCGCGATCGCACACGCCCCCAGCGCCGGTGGCAACTGATTGGTGTTGCCGGTCATTTCGGTGGCCAGGATCAGGCCCGTCACCGGAGCGTGCACCGATGCGGTGAAGAACGCGGCCATGCCGATCAGCGCGCAGGCAGGCAGGCTCGGCATCGCGTGCGGCGTCAACTGCGCGGCGATCAGGCCTACGGCCAGTCCGGATTGCGACCCCAGCACCAGCATCGGCGCGAACAGCCCGCCGGGGGTGGCGGCCGCGTAGGACACCACGCCCAGCGCGAAGCGCACGACGAACATGCCGATGACCACGAGCAGGGTGCCGTGACCCGACAGCGCGTTCTGGGTCAGGTTGTCGCCGCTGCCCGCCAGCGCCGGTGCCGTCCAGACGACCAGCCCGACCAGCACCCCCGTCGCCGCGGCCCGAACCTCCCGGGGCATCCGGCTGGCGTCGGCCCGGCGCAGCGTCCGCATCACGGCCTCGTTGTAGAGCACCCCGAGCACGCCGGTGACGAGCCCGATCGCGACCACCCATCCCGACTCGAGCAGCCGCGGATCGCCGAGCGGCTGCATGTGGAACTCGGTGTCCGGCGATACCAGGAGGCGGGCAGCGGCGAATCCGGAACCGGACGCCACCAGCGTGGCGATCGTCGTCCGCGGATCGAATCGCTTGAGCAGTTCCTCGAGTACGAAGACCCCGCCGGCGATCGGCGCATTGAAGGCGGTAGCCAACCCGGCCGCGGCGCCGCCGGCGACCAGCAGGCGCAGATCGGCCAGGTTGCGGCGGGTCAACGTGGCGACGATGACCGCAGCCGACCCGCCCATCTGCACCGACGGCCCCTCGCGGCCCAGTGCCATGCCGCTGCTGATGGCCAACAGTCCGCCGATGTATTTCACCGGCAGAATGCGGAACCGGTCCGGCCGCACCCGGCCGTCGGCGACGGCTTCGACGCGTGGGATTCCGCTGCCCTCGGCGTGCGGCTCGATCCGGTGCACCAGCGCTGCCGCCGCAGCGGCGCACGCCGCGCACGCGAGCACGACGACGACCAGGCCCCACGGGCCGCCGTGCGCCCAATGGGCGAGCTCGCCGCGCAGCCGCGCACCCTGCTTCAACAGCAGCTTGAACGTCGCGGCGCTGAGGCCGGTCAGTACGCCGACCAGAGCGGCCGCGACCACGAACCCGATCAGGCTCTCGGCGCCCTCGCCCTCGCTGTCGACCGGATGAGTGGTCGGCCGCTGCCAGCCGGTGAGCATGCTGCGCAGTGTGTCGCGCCAACCCTGTCGTGTGTCGTCACGCACGCGTCCTGCTTAGCCGACAAACCTGGGCGGGTCTGCTGTGGGGGTCGCCCAGCGTGGTGGGCGCTTCTGCAGGAACGCCAGCATGCCCTCGCGGGCCTCGTCGGAGACGAACAGCCGGGCCGACTCCGCGCCGAGCCGCTCGGCGTCGCGGTCGAATCCCGCCAGCACGGCGGCGGTGGTGAGCGCCTTGGATGCGGCCAGGCCCTGCGGTGACCCGCGGCCGATGTCGGCGACCAGTGCCGCCACCGCAGCCTCGACGTCGTCGGCGGCCTCGGTGATCAACCCGATGCTTGCGGCGGTGGTGGCGCCGAACTTTTCTCCGGTCAAGTAGTAGCGCGCGGCGGCGCGGGCCGACAGCTTGGGCAGCAACGTCAGCGAGATGATTGCGGGCGCCACCCCGATCCGCGCCTCGGTCAGGGCGAACGTGCTCTTCGGTCCCGCGACGGCGATGTCGGCGGCGGCCACCAGGCCCATGCCGCCGGCGCGCACGTGGCCGTCGACGGCGACGATCACCGGCAGTGGTGCTTCGACGATGGCCCGCAGCAGCGCGGCCATCTCCCTGGACCGCTGGGTGGTGGCCTCGGCGGGATCGGCGTTGGCCGCCGAACCCTCGGAGAGATCGGCGCCCGCGCAGAAGGTGTTGCCGGTATGCCCGAGTACGACCACCCGCACCGCGGGATCGGCCGCCGCGTCGCTCAACCCCTCGTGCAGTTGATTGACCAGCGCGCTCGACAACGCGTTCCGGTTGTGCGGCGAATTCAGCGTCAGCCGCGCAACGTGCTCCTCGACGGCGTAGTCGACTACCCGGTCCATCAGTAGCTGCGGGGCAGGCCGAGCGATGTCTGCGCGACGAAGTTGAGCACCATCTCCCGGCTGACCGGCGCGATGCGGGCGAGCCGCGCGGCGGCCATCATTGCCGCGACACCGTATTCCTTGGTCAGGCCGTTGCCGCCGAGCGACTGCACCGCCTGGTCCACGGAGCGGTTAGCCGCCTCGGCCGCAGCGTATTTCGCCATGTTGGCCGCGGTCGCCGCGCCACCGTCGTCGCCGTTGTCGTACAGCGTCGCGGCCTTCTGCATCATCAGCTTCGCCAGCTCGACCTCGATGTGGCACTGCGCCAACGGATGTGACAGACCCTGGTGCGAACCGATCGGGGTGCCCCACACCTGTCGGGTCTTGACGTAGTCGGCGGCGCGGTCCAGCGCGAAACGGCCCATGCCGACGGCGCTGGCCGCACCCATGATGCGCTCGGGGTTCAGGCCCGCGAAAAGCTGGGCGATGGCGGCATCTTGGGCACCGACGAGCGCGTCGCTGGGCAGCCGCACGTCGTCGATGAAGACCTGGAACTGCCGTTCCGGGCTGATGATCTCCATGTCGATCGGGGTGTAGGTGAAGCCGGGTGTGTCGGTGGGGACGATGAACAGTGCCGGACGCAGCTTGCCGGTCTTGGCTTCCTCGGAGCGCGCGACGACGAGCACCGCCTGCGCCTGGTCGACACCGGAGATGTAGACCTTCTGTCCCTTGAGGATCCAGTCGCTGCCGTCACGACGGGCGGTGGTGGTGATCTTGTGCGAGTTCGATCCGGCGTCGGGCTCGGTGATCGCGAACGCCATCGTGATGCTTCCGTCGGCGATACCGGGGATCCAGCGCTTCTTCTGCTCATCGGTGCCGAACTTGGAGATGATCGTGCCGTTGATGGCGGGCGACACCACCATCAGCAGCAGTGCGCTGCCCGCGGCGGCCATCTCCTCCATCACCAGCGACAGCTCGTACATGCCGGCGCCACCGCCGCCGTACTCCTCGGGGAGGTTGACCCCGAGGAAACCGAGTTGTCCCGCCTCGTACCACAATTCGTCGGTGTGCTCTTGCGCGCGGGCTTTCTTCAGGTAGTACTCGCTGCCGTACTTCGAGGCCCAGTCGGACACCGCCTTGCGGAGTGCCTGGCGGTCCTCGTTTTCGATGAAACTGCTGTCGGTCATGAGTTTTCTCCTTCTGCTTCGGGATCGTGGGGCGCGTCCACGCGCGCCAGTACGGCGCCGACCTCGACCTGCTGGCCGGTGTCGACGTTGAGTTCGGCGAGCACGCCGTCGGACGGCGCGGTGATGGTGTGCTCCATCTTCATCGCTTCCAGCCAGATCAGCGGCTGGCCGGCGGTGACAGTGTCGCCGACGGCGGCGCCGAGCCGAATCACGTTGCCGGGCATCGGCGCAACCAGCGAGCCCTTCTCGACGGCCGAACCCGGCTCGGGAAAGCGTAGTTGCGCGATCAGGTGCACCGGCCCCTGCGCCGAGTCGACGTAGACGTCCCGATTGTGCCGGGCGACGGCGAAGCGGTGCGCCACGCCGTTGTCGTCGGCCAGTACCACCTGATCCGGCGACGCCGACACCAGGTGGACCGCTTCGTCGGTCGGTAGCGTCAATTCCGTCCGGCCGAAACGGTATTCAATGCGATGCTCGTTGTCGGCGTCGTCGAGGTAGGTCTTGACCTGGAAGCCCGACGCCAGGTTGCGCCAACCGCTGGGCAGCGAGCCGAGCACGGTGGCGGTGGCGCGGTTGTGGGCGGCCTCGGCCAGTGCGGCCGCGATTGCCGACATTCGCACCACCGCGTCGTCGGCCAGTGGGGCGGCCAGTTGTGCCAAGCCGTGCGTGTCGAAGAACGCGGTGTCGGTGGCGCCGTCCAGGAATGCCTGGTGCCGCAACACGTTCACCAACAGGTCGCGGTTGGTACGCAGCCCGTGCACCTGGGCCCGGGCCAGCGCGTCGGCCAGCACCAGCGCCGCCTGCCGCCGGGTAGGCGCGTACGAGATCACCTTCGCCAGCATCGGGTCGTAATGGATCGACACCACCGAGCCGTCGACGATCCCGGAATCCAGCCGGATTCCGGTGCGCGCACCGAGGGTGCTGAATTCGGTGCGGGCCAACGGCACATCGATCCGATGCACCGGGCCGGCCTGCGGTTGCCAGTTCTGTGCCGGGTCTTCGGCGTACAACCGGGCCTCGATCGAAGAGCCTTGCGCGACAGGCGGTTCGGCGTCCAAGTGCTCACCGTCGGCCACCGCGATCTGTAGCTCGACCAGGTCGAGCCCGGTGGTCTCCTCGGTGACCGGGTGTTCGACCTGCAGGCGGGTGTTCATCTCCAGGAAGAAGAACTCACCCTCGTCGTCGGCGAGGAATTCGACGGTGCCGGCTCCGGTGTAGCCAATCGCACCCGCAGCCAGCCGGGCGGCCTCGAACAGCCTGTCGCGCATCCCTGGAATCCGCTCGACCAGCGGTGACGGCGCTTCTTCGATGATCTTCTGATGGCGGCGCTGAATCGAGCACTCCCGCTCGCCCACCGCCCACACCGTGCCGTGTGCATCGGCCATCACCTGGACCTCGACGTGGTGGCCGGTGGGCAGGTAGCGCTCGCAGAACACCGTCGGGTCGCCGAACGCGGACTGGGCCTCGCGCTGCGCCGCCGCGACTTCGCCTGGCAAGGCGTCCAATTGGTCGACCACCCGCATGCCGCGCCCACCGCCGCCGGAGGACGCCTTGACCAGCACCGGCAGCTGCGCGGCGGTGACGGTCTCGGGGTCGAGCTCCTCGAGCACCGGAACTCCGGCCGCGGACATCATCTTCTTGGACTCGATCTTGGAGCCCATCGCGCGGACCGCGTCCACTGGCGGGCCGATCCAGGCCAGCCCGGCGGCTTGTACCGCAGCCGCGAAATCGGCGTTTTCGGAGAGGAATCCGTAGCCGGGGTGGATCGCGTCGGCACCGGCGGCCTTGGCGGCGGCGATGATCGCCTCGGCATTGAGGTAGTCATTGGTCTGCGGCAGCCGCACCCGGACGTCCGCCTCGGTCACATGTGGGGCCGCGGCATCCGGGTCGGTGTAGACCGCCACGGTGCCCAGGCCGAGGTTGCGGCAGGTGGCGAACACACGGCGGGCGATCTCGCCGCGGTTGGCCACCAGAACTCGAGTGATTCCCATTTGCGTCACATCCGGAAGACGCCGAAGTTCGACGTCCCCTTGATCGGGCCATTGGCGATGGCGGACAAACACATTCCCAACACGGTGCGGGTGTCACGGGGATCGATCACCCCGTCGTCGTAGAGCATCCCGGACATCACCATCGGCAGCGACTCGGCTTCGATCTGGCCTTCGACGGCGGCACGCATCGCCGCGTCGGCTTCCTCGTCGACCTGCTGGCCGCGCGCCTCGGTGGCGGCGCGGCTGACGATGGACAACACTCCGGCCAGCTGTGCGCCACCCATCACCGCGGATTTGGCGCTAGGCCAGGCGAACAGGAAGCGGGGATCGTAGGCGCGTCCGCACATGCCGTAGTGGCCGGCGCCGTAGGAGGCACCGATCAGCAACGAGATGTGCGGGACCATCGAGTTGGAGACGGCGTTGATCATCATCGAGCCGTGCTTGATCATGCCGCCTTCCTCGTAGTCCTTGCCGACCATGTATCCGGTCGTGTTGTGCAGGAACAACAGTGGCGTGTTCGAGCGGTTGGCCAGCTGGATGAACTGGGTGGCCTTCTGCGACTCCTCGCTGAACAGCACGCCCCGCGCGTTGGCCAGGATGCCCAGCGGATAGCCATGCAGCCGGGCCCAGCCGGTGACCAGTGACGATCCGTACATGCCCTTGAACTCGTCGAATTCCGAACCGTCGACGATGCGGGCGATCACCTCGCGCGGGTCGAACGGGATGCGCAGATCGGCCGGGACGATGCCGATCAGTTCTTCCGTGTCGAACAGCGGATCGGTGACCGGGGCGGGCGTGGGGCCCTGCTTGGTCCAGTTGAGCCGCGCGACGATGCGGCGCCCGATCCGGATCGCGTCGAGTTCGTCAACGGCGAAATAGTCACCCAAACCCGAGACACGGGCGTGCATTTCGGCGCCACCGAGCGACTCGTCGTCGGATTCCTCGCCGGTGGCCATCTTCACCAGCGGGGGACCGGCCAGGAAGACCTTGGATCGCTCCTTGATCATCACCACGTGGTCGGACATTCCGGGGATGTACGCCCCGCCCGCGGTCGAGTTGCCGAATACCAGCGCGATGGTCGGAATGCCGGCCGCTGAGAGCCGGGTCAGGTCGCGGAACATCTGCCCGCCCGGGACGAAGATCTCTTTCTGCGTCGGCAGGTCGGCGCCGCCGGATTCCACCAGCGAAATGACCGGCAACCGGTTCTCGTAGGCGATCTGGTTGGCCCGCAAAATCTTTCGCAGGGTCCACGGATTGCTGGTGCCGCCCTTGACCGTCGGGTCGTTGGCGACGATCAGGCACTCGACACCGCTCACCACGCCGATGCCGACGACCGTGCTGGCACCGATCTGGAAGGCGCTGCCGTAGGCCGCCAGCGCGCTCAATTCCAGGAACGGAGCGTCTTCGTCGACCAGCAGTTCGATACGCTCGCGCGCGGTCAGCTTGCCGCGGGCATGATGGCGCTCAACATATTTCGCACCGCCACCACCGAGTGCCTTGGCAAGTTCGGCGCCGATCTCCTCGAGCCGGGACTCCGCGGCCTCGGCGGCGGCGATGTAGGTGTCGCTGCTCGGGTCGAGGACTGACTTGAGTGCGGTCATGACCACCACCGACGATGCAGAGCGGAGCGATGAGGAGGAGGCGGTGTGATCATGACCACCACCGACGATGCAGAGCGGAGCGATGAGGAGGAGGCGGGGTGATCATGATTGGAAGCCAAGCAGTTTGGCGGCCAGCGAGGTGAGAATCTCGGTGGTACCGCCGCCGATGCCGATGATGCGCATGTCGCGGTATTGGCGCTCGATTTCCGATTCGGTCATGTATCCCATTCCGCCGAACAGCTGGACGCCCTGGTTGGCGACCCACTCACCGGCCTCGACCGCGGTGTTCTTGGCGAAGCACACCTCGGCGATCAGGTTGGTCTCGCCGGCCAACTGCCGCTCGACGACGTGGTGGGAGTAGACGCGGGCCACGTCGATGCGGCGGGCCATCTCGGCCAGGGTGTTCTGCACGGACTGCCGCGAGATCAGCGGCCGGCCGAAGGTCTCCCGGTCGCGGCACCACTGCACGGTGATGTCGAGACATCGTTGCGCGCTCGAATATGCCTGCGCGGCAAGCCCTATACGCTCGGACACGAAGGCCTCGGCGATCTGGGCGAAGCCGGTGTTCTCGGCGCCGACCAGATTTTCGACCGGCACGTGCGCGTCGACGTAGGACAGCTCCGCGGTGTCGGACGACCGCCAGCCCATCTTCTCCAGCTTGCGGCTCACCTCGAATCCAGGGGTGCCCTTCTCGACCAGCAGCAGCGAAACCCCGGCTGCGCCAGGGCCGCCGGTGCGCACGGCGGTGACGACGAAGTCGGCCCGCACCGCCGAAGTGATGTAGGTCTTGGCCCCGTTGACGACGTACTCATCTCCCGAGCGGGTGGCGGTCGTCTGCAGGTGCCCGACGTCGGAGCCGCCGCCGGGTTCGGTGATGGCCAGCGATCCGATTTTCTCCCCGGCCAGCGTCGGTCGGACGAATTCCTCGATCAGCCGCTCGTCACCCGAGGCGATCATGTGCGGCACCGCGATGCCGCAGGTGAACAACGAGGCGAAGACTCCGCCGGGCACGCCGGCCTGATGCAGTTCTTCGCAGACGATCACCGCATCGGCGCCGTCACCGCCACCGCCGCCGACCTCCTCGGGGAAATTCGCACCGAGCAGGCCCGCTTCGCCTGCGGCCCGGTGCAATTCGCGCGGCAGCTCGCCGACGCGTTCCCACTCGTCGACGTGCGGCAGGATCTCCCGTTCGGCGAACGAACGCACGGTTTTGCGGAGCGCCTCGCGCTCCGGGGTGGTCCAGATGCTCACAACAACCTTTCCGGAATGTCGACGTGGCGGCTGCGCAGCCATTCGCCGAGCCCTTTGGCCTGCGGGTCAAAGCGCGCCTGATAGGCGACGCCCTGGCCGAGGATCTCTTCGATGACGAAGTTCACCGCCCGCAATCGGGGCAGCAGGTGCCGAGTCACCGGTAGGTCGGCGGTCTCGGGCAGCAGTTCACGCAGCAGGTCGACGGTCAGCGTGTTGGCCAGCCAGCGCCACTGCTCGTCGGTGCGCACCCAGAGCCCGACGTTGGCCGACCCGCCTTTGTCGCCGCTGCGGGCGCCGGCGATGCGGCCGAGCGGCACCCGCCGGGTCGGGCCGTCGGCAAGCGGCTCCGGCAACGCCGGAGCATGGACCGGCTCGAGCTCGAGAGTCTGTGTGGCGCAGGGGATCGCTACCCTGGTGCCGTCGCTGTGCACGGCGGTGTGCGCCACCTCGGTGGCCTCGACGTAGCCGGGGGTGTAGACGCCGTAGACCTGGCCCTCGCCGGGAGGCGCGGTGACGGTGAAGCCCGGGTAACTGGCCAGAGCCAGTTCGACTGCGGCAGAGGAGAACTGACGTCCGACATTGGCCGGGTCGGAATCGCGGACCACGCAGCGCAGCAGTGCGCTGGCCGCTTCCTCGGTGTCGGCGTCGGGGTGGTCGGTGCGGGCCAGCGTCCACTCCAGCTCGGCCGGCTTGACCGAGAGTGCGGATTCGAGTTGCCGTCGCACCAGATCCGCCTTGGCGTCGATGTCCAGGCCGGTCAGCACGAACGTCGTCGCGTTGCGGAATCCGCCGATGCTGTTCAGCGACACCTTGTAGGTGGGCGGCGGTGGTTCACCGGTGACTCCGCTGATCCGCACCCGGTCGGGGCCGTCGGACGAGAGTTCGATGCTGTCCATCCGGGCCGTCGCGTCCGGGTTGGCATAGCGGGCGCCGGTGATCTCGTAGAGCAACTGCGCGGTGACGGTGTCGACGCTGACCAGCCCGCCGGTGCCCGGGTGCTTGCTGATCACCGAGGACCCGTCGGCGTGGATTTCGGCCAGCGGGAAGCCGGCATAAGTCAGGTCCGGAATCTCAGTGAAGAACGAGTAGTTGCCGCCGGTGGCCTGGATGCCGCATTCGATGACGTGTCCGGCGACCACGGCACCGGCCAGGCGGTCGTAGTCGTCGCGCTGCCAACCGAAGTGCGCGGCCGCCGGTCCGACAGTCACCGACGCGTCGGTCACCCGGCCGGTCACGACGATGTCGGCACCGTCGTTCAGGCAGTCGACGATGCCCCACGCGCCCAGGTAGGCGTTGGCGGTCAGCGGCTTTCCCAGCCCGAGTTCCTCGGCGCGCCCCGACAGGTCGTCTCCGTCGACGTGGGCGACCCGGACGGACACGCCCAGGCGCTCGGCGAGCGCCCGCACGGCGTCGGCGAGGCCGGCGGGATTCAGGCCACCGGCGTTGGCGACGATGCGCACCCCGCGCTCCCGGGCCAGCCCCAGGCATTCCTCGAGCTGGGTGAGGAAGGTCTTGGCGTAGCCGCGTTCGGGGTGTTTCATCCGGTCCCGGCCGAGGATCAGCATGGTCAGCTCGGCCAGGTAGTCGCCGGTCAGATAGTCGAGTTCGCCGCCGGCCAGCATCTCGCGCATCGCGGAGTGCCGGTCGCCGTAGAAACCCGAGCAGTTACCGATCCGAACCGGGGCAGACCCCACCCGTGTCTCCCTCCGTCGGGTCGTACCAACCAACCGGTAGGTTACCTCACGGACCGGCGCCCACCAGCAAGAATCCTCCCGTTGAAATTTGCTGTCTGATGCGCAAAAACGGCATTGCCGAAATGGACTGCGTCCTAACCTGTCCCGGTATGTTGCCAACGAAATTAAGAGTGCCCGCGAGCTGGGCGGAACCCATCACCAAGTACCTGCTGAAAGAGATCAACGCCGGTCGCCCGAAAACGACCGTTCGGCTCCGCCGAATGCATCTGGCCTACGCGGCACGCTCCCTGCGCTCGGCACCGACCAAAATCACCACGGACATGCTGATGGACTGGATGGGTCGGCAGGACTGGAAACGCGAAACCCGCCGCAGCTACCGCAGCTCACTACGCGGATTCTTCAAGTTCGCATGCGCGACCGGCTTGATCGACCACGATCCCGCCGCCGACCTACCTGCGATTCGGATGGAATCACCGCGGCCACGGCCAGCCCCCGATGATGCGTGGTTGCGGGCACTGCAGACACCCCGGGCCGACGTGCGGCTCATGCTGCGCTTGGCGGGAGAGGCCGGCCTGCGCCGCGCCGAAGTGTCCAAGGTGCACGTCCGTGATGTTCTCGACGGACCGCAGCTGTATGTGCACGGCAAAGGCTCGCACGACCGCATCGTTCCGATTACTGATTCACTGGCCGGGCAGTTGTTGCTGGGCGCAGCGGGTCACACGCCAGGCGCGTCGGACTCAGGGTGGCTGTTCCCCGGGGAGTGTGACAGCCACCTGTCTCCGGAGTGGGTCGGCCAGTTGTGCGCAGCCGCGCTGCCCGGCGAACTCACCATGCATACGCTGCGGCACCGCTTCGCCACCCGCGCCTACCGCGCGTCGCGCAACATCCGCGCCGTGCAACTGTTGCTCGGTCATCAATCGATCGTGACCACGCAGCGGTATTTGGCCGTCGACGACGACGAGGTGCGTGCCGCGATGATGGGCGCCGTGGCCTGATCGGTTTGATCCGTTCCCGGGGGGCGGCGTGATCCCCTAGTCTGCGCGCATGAAGGCAACGCTGATTGGCTTCGCGCTGGCGATCGCAACCAGTACGGCCGTTCCGTTGGCGTCCGCCGACCCGGAGCCTGTGCCGTCG
>NZ_PKEK01000025.1 GCF_002863225.1 Mycobacterium sp.
CCTCGTTGGGACGCAACTTCCAGGTGATCTACGAGCAGGCCAACAGCCACGGCCAGAAGGTGCAGACCGCCGGCAACAACATGTCGAGCACCGACGCCGCCGTCGGCGGCAGCTGGGCCTGACCCCCGCACAGCGCCAACTGCGTTGGCGTTGAACGGCTTTCGAGGCGCCGGCAGCGTCCGCATCGCGCGGACCTGCCGGCGTTTTTCATGCCGTTGCGACGCGCAAGCCAACCAGCACGGCCCATCTGGCCAGCACCGAGCTGGCCATGCCTGAGGGAGGTCGCGCGGCCGATCCCCTGCTACGCGACCACCCGCCGACCGGTGATACCGCCGGTACCGGCTAGCCTGAACCGCAACCGCCAGACAAGGAGCGTTCATGGAAGGCTTTGCCGGCAAAGTAGCCGTCGTGACCGGTGCCGGTTCGGGAATCGGTCAGGCACTTGCTCTCGAACTCGGCCGCTCGGGCGCCTCGTTGGCGATCAGCGATGTCGACCTGGAAGGGTTGGCGCACACCGAGGAGCAACTCAAGGCGATCTCGGCGCCGGTGCGGTCCGACCGTCTCGACGTCACCGAGCGGGAGGCCTTTCAGATCTACGCCGACACCATCAAGGAGCACTACGGCAAGGTCAACCAGATCTACAACAACGCCGGCATCGCGTTCACCGGCGACGTCGAAATCACCCAGTTCAAAGAAATCGAGAGGGTGATGGACGTCGACTTCTGGGGAGTTGTCAACGGCACCAAGGCTTTTCTGCCGCACCTGATCGCCTCGGGCGACGGCCACGTCATCAACATCTCCAGCCTGTTCGGATTGATGTCGATGCCGGGCCAGGCCGCCTACAACGCCGCCAAGTTCGCGGTGCGCGGGTTCACCGAATCGCTGGCCCAGGAGATGGCGCACAACGGTCACCCGGTCGGGGTCACCTCGGTGCACCCGGGCGGTATCAAGACCGCGATCGCCCGCAATGGCCTGGCCGCCGAGGGCGTGGACGCCGAGAAGACGGCGAAGCTGTTCGACCGGCGACTGGCCAACACCACCCCGGAACGGGCCGCCGAGATCATCCTGGACGGCGTACGCAAGAAAAAGGTGCGGGTGCTGGTCGGGCCGGACGCGGTCGTCCTGGACGCGCTGGTGCGGCTCAGCGGCCCCAACTATCAGCGACTGTTCGCCCCCGTCATCGCGCGGCTCAAGCCGCCCTCGCGCTAGGGGTCTGCATCGTCGTCAGCGGGGCCCTCTTCGCTGCTCCTCCTCAGACCGTTCCGGTCTGCATCGTCGTCAGCGGCCGAGCGGGTGTTCGCTCAGCCAGGCGTCGGCCACCGCCTGCGGATCGGCCCCCGAAGCCACCTGGCGGCGCATGTCGACCAGTGCGGCGGTGTCCAGCACACCGGCCACCTCGTTGACCGCCAGTAGCTGCCGGGTGCTCAACTCGTTGCGGCGGTACAGCGGCACCACGTTCTCGGCCTGCACCAGCGCCGGCTTGCCGTCGTTCAACACCACCAGGTCGGCAGGGATGTTCGGCTCGGCCGAAGAGGTCCACGCCGCCGTCACCTCACCGGATCGCACTGCCGCGAAAAGCGCTGCGGTGTCCGGGAATTCACGCGCCTCCGGCAGTCGGCACTGACCGACCGCCGCGGGCGTCACGGCGCCCGCGAGTGATCCGACCGTCAGCCCATCGCAATGCTTGGTCAGCACGCTGAGATCGGTTGCGCCCCAATCCTTCGCCGTCGCGGCGGGCACCGCCAGCGCGGGCTTGTCCTCGGCGGCGGTGGCATAGTCACCGGCGGCGATACCCTCCGGCAGCGCGCCGATCATCGCCTTGTAGACCTGCGCGTCGGACCACACCTTGGCCTCCGGCTGATAGGTCCGCAACACCCGGCCGGTCAGACTGGGAACCACCACGAAAGCGCCGGAGTCCAACTTGGACAATGGGTCTGACGCCTGCTCGGTGTGGGCCGGAAAGCCGTACGACCGTAGCGCCCCGGTGTACACATCAGCCAGCAGCGTCGACTCGACACCGGCACGCGATCCGACCACCAGCTCGTCCGGACGATTCCCGGCGTGGCCGCACCCCGCCACCGCCAGCGCAGCCGCCAGCGCCAGCGCGCCGAGCCGGCCGCGCGTCACTCCGACGTATCGGCGGCGGCCGCCACCGCGGCGGCAACCGCCGGCTCGACCCGCGGATCGAGTGGGCTCGGCACGATCCGGTCGTGCGTCAGGTCGTCAGCGGCGATGGAGAAAATCGCTTCGGCCGCAGCCACTTTCATCGCTTCGGTGATCCGGCGCGCGCCGGCGTCCAGTGCGCCGCGGAACACGCCGGGGAAGGCCAGCACGTTGTTGATCTGGTTCGGGAAATCACTTCGCCCGGTGGCCACGATCGCGGCATGCTTGGCCGCGGTGTCCGGGTGCACCTCCGGGTCGGGGTTCGACAACGCGAACACGATGCTCCGGGGCGCCATGGTGGCGATCAGTTCCTCGGGAATCACGCCGCCGGACACCCCGATGAACACGTCGGCGCCTTCGAGCGCCTCGACCATGCCACCGGTGCGGTCCGACGGGTTGGTGCGCCCGGCGAGCTCGGCTTTGACGACGTTCATGCCGGCCCGGTCGCGGTGCAGGATGCCCTGCGAGTCGAGCACGGTGATGTCTGAAATGCCCTTGGTCTGAAGCAGATTCGCACACGCCACCCCGGCAGCGCCGGCACCGGAGACCACCACGCGCAGCGTGGTCATGTCGCGGTCGAGGGCGGTGGCGGCGCCCATCAGCGCGGCCAGCACCACGATCGCGGTGCCGTGCTGGTCGTCGTGCATCACCGGGCAGTCCAGCGCCTCGATGACGCGGCGCTCGATCTCGAAGCAGCGCGGCGCCGAGATGTCCTCGAGGTTGACCGCCCCGAACGTCGGACGCAGCCGAACCAGCGTCTCGACGATCTCGTCGGGATCCTTGGTGTCCAGCACGATCGGGATGGCATCCAGGCCGGCGAACTCCTTGAACAGCCCGCACTTGCCTTCCATCACCGGCAGCGACGCGGCCGGCCCGATGTCGCCCAGGCCGAGCACCGCGCTGCCGTCGCTGACCACCGCGACCAGCCGGCCCGACCAGGTGTAGCGGGCCGCCAGGGTGTGATCGCCGGCGATCGCGCGGCTCACTTGCGCCACACCCGGGGTGTAGGCGATCGACAGCGAGCGCTGGGTGTCCAGCGCCGTCGTCAGACCGACGGAGAGCTTGCCGCCCGAGTGCGCCTCGAAGATTTCCGCATCGGTGATCGCACCCTCGTCGTTACGGGTCTGTATCGATTCAACCAACTCGGACACACAGCCCAGCGTACTGACTACTCATTAGTAGCCCTAATCGACGAGTGCTCAGATCAGGCCCAGATCGGTGACCGCTGTGCGCTCGTCGGCCAGCTCGGCGGTCGACTTGTCGATCCGGCTGCGGGAGAAGTCGTTGATGTCAAGCCCCTGCACGATGCTCCAGTCGCCACCAGAGGTGGTGACCGGGAACGACGAGATCAGGCCCTCCGGCACGCCGTAGGAGCCGTCGGAGACGACGGCCATCGACACCCAGTCGTCCTTCGGCGTGCCCAACAGCCAGTCACGGGCGGCATCGACGGTGGCCGACGCGGCCGAGGCGGCCGAGGAGCTGCCGCGCGCATCGATGATCGCCGCGCCGCGCTTGGCGACGGTCGGGATGAAGTCGTCGGCGATCCACTTCTCGTCGTTGACCGTCTCGGCGGCGTTCTTGCCGTTGATCTCGGCGTGGAAGATGTCGGGGTACTGGGTGGCCGAGTGGTTGCCCCAGATGGTCACCTTCTTGATGTCGGTGACCTTGGCGCCGGTCTTCTTGGCCAGCTGCGAGATGGCCCGGTTGTGGTCCAGGCGGGTCAGTGCGGAGAACCGCTCCTTGGGGATGTCGGGGGCGTTCTTGTGCGCGATCAGCGCGTTGGTGTTGGCCGGGTTGCCGGTGACACCGATGCGGACGTCGTCGGCGGCCACGGAGTTCAGTGCCTTGCCCTGGGCGGTGAAGATCGCGCCGTTGGCCTCCAGCAAGTCGCCACGCTCCATGCCCGGACCGCGCGGGCGGGCGCCGACCAGCAGCGCCAGGTTCACGCCGTCGAAGATCTTGTTCGGGTCGGCGCCGATCTGGACGCCGGACAGCAGCGGGAACGCGCCGTCGTCGAGCTCCATCACCACACCCTCGAGCGTCTTCAGCGCGGGCTCGATCTCCAGCAGCCTCAGCTCGATCGGCCGGTCGGGGCCCAGCAGCGAGCCGCTGGCCAGGCGAAACAGCAGGCTGTAGCCGATCTGGCCGGCGGCACCGGTGACGGCAACCTTCAGGGGTGTAGTGCTCACGGTCATTCGCTCCTTAAGTGGAGTGTGGGGCAGCTTGATGCGCTATGCGTCGCGTCGAAACTAGCGCACCGGCGCACCTGGAAAATCCCTACCCCACCTCGCTGTGAGCTGCGCCATTCTGCTGGCAGGCGATTGCCATTTAACGCGCGTAGCATGACCGAGGCTTTATCCGATCCGAGCTGCGACGGGAGGTGAAGGATGCCTTCGTTTCGCGACATACCGGAAACGCTGCGTCCTCTGGCACGGCCTGAACGGGACGAGCCTCCCAGTCTTCCGCCGCTGGACCCGCCGGCCGACCTGGCAGTGGTGGACTGCGGGATCTACGTCGACGGCGTGCGGCTTCCCGGGTCGTTCAGTTACGCCGAAGCCCGGGCCAAGGTGACCGACCTGCAGCTGGGTGGCCGCAATGCCTTCGCCTGGATCGGGCTGCACGCTCCGACCGAGCATCAGATGCTGGAGGTGGGCGACGCGTTCGGCATGCACGAACTCGCCATCGAGGACGCGGTCTGCGCCCACCAGCGGCCCAAGCTCGAGCGCTACGACGAGTCGCTGTTCCTGGTGCTCAAGACGCTGAACTACGTGCCCCACGAGTCGACGCTGCTGGCCCGCGAGATCGTCGAGACCGGCGAGATCATGGTCTTCGTCAACCGAGACTTCGTGGTGACGGTCCGGCACGGCGATCACGGTCGGCTCTCCGACGTGCGTAAGCGGATGGACTCCGACCCCGACCACCTGCGGCTGGGGCCGTTCGCGGTGATGCACGCGATCGCGGACTCGGTGGTCGACCATTACCTCGAAGTCACCGAGTTGATGGAAGGCGACATCGACGCGATCGAGGAGGAGGCCTTCGCGCCGGACCACCGCACCCAGATCGAGCCGATCTACCAGATGAAACGCGAGGTGGTCGAGCTGCGCCGATCGGTCAACCCGCTGTCGGTGCCGTTCGCGCGGTTGCAGACCGAACACAAGGACCTGGTCTCCAAGGAGGTCCGGCGTTATCTGCGCGACGTCGGCGACCACCACTCGCACGCCGCCGATCAGATCGCCAGCTACGACGAGAACCTCAGTTCGCTGGTGCAGGCAGCGCTGGCCCGGGTCGAGATGCAGCAGAACACCGACATGCGCAAGATGTCGGCGTGGGCGGCGCTGCTGGCGATCCCCACCATGGTGGCCGGCATCTACGGGATGAACTTCGAGTACATGCCGGGGCTCAAATGGCATTGGGGCTATCCGACCACGATCGTCGGCACGGCGTTGATCTGTCTGCTGCTGCACCGAAACTTCCGGCGCCGGGACTGGCTGTAGCGGGCGCGCCGGTCACATCCGCCCCTCGCGTATCTGGTAATTCCGACCGTCGAAGTGCCCACCTCTGAGCGAATTCAGTTCCGTTTTCGCTCAGAGGCGGGCACGCCGGTATGTGGCTGGGCGCGGATACAGACGCGACGGGTGTGACGTAACGGGTCACTGTGGTTGCGCGGCGGGCCGGTACGGGTCCAGCACGTCGACCCCGTCGGTACGCCAGGCCTCCCGCATCGCGTCGGCGCCCTTGAGCCGCACCCAGGCCGCCTCGGTCGCGGTGATCGGCGTCGCGGAAAGGAAGCGCACCGGGTCGCGTGGCGGCCCCAGCGGCAGCTCGGCGATGTCGCTGTCGCCCAACAACACCGCGGTGAACGGCACCCTCGCCGACGGGTGAGTCCACAGCGGACCGCTGAGGTCGACCAGTGCGTCGGGCACCAGCACCAGACCCTCGACCGCCGGTGATGCCGCCACGATCGCCAGGGTGCGGGCCAGTCCGGTGATGGCTTCGGTATTGCGCAGTCGCAGAACGACTTCGGCGCGTGGGCCGAGTTCGGGGTCGGCGACCATCGTCGTCGGGTCGACCATCGGCCGTCGCGAGCAGCCCAGCGAGACGTAGTGCACGGTGTCGTCGACGCGATACCGCAGCACGTCGATTGCGTCGGCGCCCAGGAAGGTCACGCTGGCGACATCGGGTTCGGCGTGACCGAAGTGGGTGTCCAGGTGAGCGCGGACCCGGTCCAGCGGCCGGCTCACGTCGCCACGGGCGCGAGTGTCAGGTTGGCCCCGGTGCCGGGATCGAACACGGCGATCTGCGTGGGGTCGAAG
This sequence comes from Mycobacterium sp., assembly GCF_002863225.1. Lineage (GTDB taxonomy): Bacteria > Actinomycetota > Actinomycetes > Mycobacteriales > Mycobacteriaceae > Mycobacterium. The sequence continues at coordinate 6,477 of NZ_PKEK01000025.1, forward strand.
GCGAGCTCGATGGTGGCGCCCTTGGCGGCCTTGGACGCGGCCGGCACCCTGGCGACGAATTCGTGCTCCCCCGAACCGGATTCGTCCTCCAGGTCAGACAGCTGCTCGGCGTGCACGGCCGATCCCTCGGTGGTGAAGTAGACGTACTTGTCGGCGCCCAAGGACTCGACCATGTCGACCTTGACCTCGAACGTCAGCGCACTGATGCGCTCGTATCCGTCGATCAGCGCCGCGTCCTTGAGATGCTCCGGACGCACACCGACGATCACGTCCTCCGGCGCCGGGTGCGCGGCCAGCGCCTCGAGAACGGGCGGGGTGAGCGTCACCTCGCCGAACGGCAGGCGCAGCCCGGTCGATGTCAGGCCGGCCGGGAAGAAGTTCATCGCCGGTGATCCGATGAAACCGGCGACGAACAGATTGGCGGGCCGCTCGTACAGCTCGTCGGGCGTACCGATCTGCTGCACCACACCGGCGCGCATCACCACCACCCGGTCGCCGAGCGTCATTGCCTCGGTCTGGTCGTGGGTGACGTAGACGGTGGTGGTGCCCAGCCGCCGTTGCAACCGGGCGATCTCGCCGCGCATCTGCACCCGCAGCTTGGCGTCGAGGTTGGACAGCGGCTCGTCCATCAGAAAAGCCTTGGGCTGGCGCACGATCGCGCGGCCCATCGCCACCCGCTGGCGCTGCCCGCCGGACAGTTGCGCGGGCTTGCGGTCGAGCACCTCGGTCAGGTCGAGGATCTTCGCGGTGTCCTCGACCTTCTTGGCGATGTCCGCCTTCTTCATCTTCGCCAAGGTGAGCGGAAAGGCGATGTTCTGGCGCACGGTCATATGCGGGTAGAGCGCGTAAGACTGGAAGACCATCGCGATGTCGCGGTCCTTGGGCGCCTTGTCATTCACCCGCCGGCCGCCGATGCGCAGTTCGCCTGACGAGATATCCTCAAGTCCGGCAATCATATTCAGCGTCGTCGACTTTCCACAGCCGGACGGGCCGACCAGGATGATGAACTCGCCCTCGGCGATGGTGAGGCTGAACTCCTGCACGGCCAGCGCGCCGTCGGGGTAACTCTTGGTCACCCGGTCCAACACAATCTCGGCCATCGCGCTATCCCTTCACCGCACCGGACGTCAGCCCCGCGACGATCCGTCGCTGGAAGACTAGAACAAAAACGATAATCGGCACCGTGATCACCATGGCGCCCGCGGCGATCGAGCCGGTGGGCTCCTCGAATTGCGAACTGCCGGTGAAGTTCGCGATCGCCACCGGCGCGGTGACCGCCGCCTTGGTGGCGGTCAGCGACAACGCCAGCAGCAGGTCGTTCCAGGCGAAGATGAAGACCAGGATCGCCGTCGTCACGATTCCCGGCGCGGCCAGCGGCACGATCACCTTGCGAAAGGCCTGCGCCGATGTGGCGCCGTCCATCTTGGCCGCCTTCTCCAGATCCCACGGGATCTCCCGGAAGAACGCCGACAGCGTGTAGATCGACAGCGGCAGTGCGAACGTGATGTACGGAATGATCAGACCGGGCCAGGTGTCGAACAGCCCGATCCGGCGTTCGATGGTGAACAGCGGCGTGACCAACGAGATGGCCGGGAACATCGAGATCAGCAGCACCGCACCGATCAACAGCCGCTTACCGGGAAAGTCCAGCCGCGCCACCGCGTACGCCGCCATCGCGCCGATCACCACCGCGATCACCGTGGTGAGCACGCCGATGCCGACCGAATTGAGCAGCGCCGCACTGAAGTAGTCACCGCGGAAGATGCCGCGGTAGTTGTCGAACGTCGGGCGTGACGGAATCAGCCTGCCGTCCTTGACCATTGACGTCGGCTTGAGCGAGAGGCTCAGAATCCACAGCACCGGCACCAGCGCGTAGGTCAGCACCAGCGCGTCGACGACCACCCAGCCGGCCGCGCGCCGGGCGCCGATCCGCTCAGCGACCATCGCCGCCACCCGGGGCCGCCGCGCCGAAGAACTTGATGAAGACGAGCGCGATGATCGTGACGCAGCAGAAGATCAACACCGAAATCGCCGAACCCAGACCGACATTGAACCCTTTGAACAGATTGTCGTATCCCAGGACCGACACCGACCCGGTGTTGCCGGTGCCACCGGTGAGCACGTAGATGTTGTCGAAGATGCGGAATGCGTCCAGTGTGCGGAACAGCAGCGCGACCAGGATCGCCGGCTTGATCAACGGCAGCGTGACTTTCGTCAGCCGCCGCCAGGCGCCGGCGCCGTCCACCTCGGCCGCCTTCAGCAGATCCGCCGGCACCAGCGCGAGGCCGGCCAGTAGCAGCAGCGACATGAACGGTGTCGTCTTCCACACCTCCGCGATCACCACCACCCCCAGGGCCGAGTACTGGTGTGCCAGTGGCGCACTGCCGTCCGGCAGCAGGTTGGCGAGATAGCCGGTGCCCGGCGTCCACGCGTAGAACCAGCTGTAGGAGGCGGCCACCGTCACGATGCCGTAGGGAATCAGCACCGCGGTGCGCACCAGACCCTTGCCGATCAGCGTGCGATGCATCGCCAGTGCCAACGCCAGGCCGAGCACGAATTCGATCGACACCGAGGCCACCGTGATCGCCAGCGTCACCGCGAGCGCGGTCCACCAGTACCGGTCGGTCAGAATGGTCTGGTAATTGCCGAGGCCGACGAAGCGGGTGTCGTTCGGGGTGGCCAGGTTGTTGCGCTGCAGGCTCAGCCAGACCGCGTAACCGATCGGGTACGCGGTGACGGCCAGCATCAGCACCGCAGCGGGCGCGATCAGAGCGAACGCCAGCCGCCGGTCCCCCGACGTCCTGTCATTCTTGGCGCCGCTCCTGCTCTGCATCGTCGTCGGCGCGCGGTTCACGGCAATAATCCTTTGCCCTGTATCGCCTTTCGCACCTGTACCGCGAGCTGGTCAGCCGTCCGCTCCGGATCGATCCGGGTGATCGGCGCCAGGGTCGCGGCGATCCGGGTCGACACCGCCTGATAGGCCGGTGTCGCGAACCGGACCGCGGGAATGGTGAGTTGCCGGCGAATGATGTCGTACATCGGGTACCTCGCCTGGAACTGCGGGTCGGCGTACAGCGACGCGCGCGCCGCGGGCAGCCCGCCGCGCAGCGAGATGAACTTCTCGCTGGCCGGGCTCCGCAGACACCGGATGGCCTCGAACGCCTCGGCCTTGCGACGGCTGGTCGCCGACACCGCGAGGTTGAGCCCGCCGATGGTCACCTTGGCCGGCTGACCCGGCTGCACCCGCGGGTAGGGCGCGAAACCGAAAACCTTTGTGCTGGCGTCATATGCCTCGCGAAACTGCTGCTCGGTCGGCACGAACGAGCCGACGTCGTTGACGCTGCCGGCCAGGTCCGGCCGCTGGTTCAATGGCAGGAAAGGCACGCCCCCCTTCACCGCGTTCTCCAGCATGGAGGCCAGCGCGTAGGGCCAGTTGACCTCGAGCGCGGATCGGCCCTGCTCGAATGCGAGCCGCGCGGTGCCGGCGTCGGACCGGATCACCGACGGGTCGGCGCCCGGCGCGTCGGCCACCGACTTCATGATCTGCAGGGCCTTGACCGTTGCCGCGCGGTGCTCTGGGGTGTCGGTGAGGGTGACCGTGCCGCCGTCGTCGGAAAGCACTTGGCCGCCAGCACTTTCCAGCAGAGTGTTGAACCACACCATCACGGCTTCGTTCTGGTTGGCCTGCACACCGATCCAGCTGGGCCCGCCGACGGCGTGCAGGCGGGTGGCCTCGGCGATGACGGCGTCCCAGGTGGTCGGCGGCTTGTCCATCAAATCCGGCCGATACCAGAGCAATTGGGTGTTGGTGGTGACGGGCGCGCCGAAGAGTCGATGCTTCCAGGTCGCGGTGGACAGCGGTCCCGGCAGCGTGTCGGTGCGGGCGTCGTCCTCGGCGCGGTGCGCCGGATCGTCGGACAGCGGCAGCACCCAGCCCGCTTCGGCGAACTCGGCGGTCCAGATCACGTCCATCGCGATGATGTCGACGCTGTGGTCGTCGGCGCTGAGCCGGCGGGCCAGCTGGATGCGCTGATCGTCGGTGGACTTCGGCAGGCTGAAGTGCCGGATCCTGAACCGGCCGCCGAGCTGGTCGGTGCACCGCCGCGCCAGCGCCGCGAACGCCGCCGCGTCACCGGCCGGGGTGTAGAAGCCCACCACGCGGCCGTCGTCGTGTGATCCGCAGCCCGACAGCGCCGACGCGGCCGTCAGCACCGCAGCGGCGATCGCCCCCCACCGGCGATGCACGGCTCAGATGGCCAGGCGGGCCAGCAGATCCCGGGCCTGCTCGGCGTTCTTCGGGTCGCAGAGCACGTCGTAGCGGCCCGCCACCAGCTGCAGCGTCGAACTGAAGTCGCGGGTGCCCCGCGCCATCGAGTACGGGATCGCGGAGCTGATCAACCCGAAGATCACACCCGCGACCAGACCGGTGGTCAACGCCCCCAACGGGTGCGGGTTGGAGAACACCAGGCTCAGCATCAGCCCGATGAACAGGCCCAGCCACGCCCCGCTGACCACGCCGCCGCCCAGGACTTTCGGCCAGGTCAGTCGGCCGGTCACCCGCTCGACCTGCATCAGGTCGACCCCGACGATGGTGACCTGCTGCACCGGAAACTGCTGATCAGACAGATAGTCGACGGCGCGTTGCGCCTCGGCGTAGGTGGGATACGAACCGACCGGCCAGCCTCTGGGCGGCGTCGGCAGTCCCGGTGCGCGCTTACTCCCGGCCGGGGTGCCGGGGGCGGCACCGGGAACCTGTCCAGGCTGAAAAGGGCTGCTCATGGCTTACATTGTGCGCGCTGAGCCCTCGCCGGATCTGCGCCACCGGCAAACCGCGACCGCGACCTGCGCAAACGCCGCGGCAATCCCTTGACTCTGCGTCCACGGCGCAGGACTGCGAGTAGCTGACGCCCTCAGCGCAGAGTCAAGCCGCCCAGCCGCGATAGGTTGAACGGCATGACAGCTCCGGGTGGCGGTGACCCCAGCCGTGATCAGCCCGGCCCGTGGCAGCAGTACCAGCATCCGCCGGCCGATCCGCAGCAGCCGGTGAACTATCCGGACTACCCGCCGGCTCCGCCGTACCCGGGCCCGCCGCCGCAGTCGCCATACAGCTATCCGCCGCCACCGCCCTACGGCGGCCCCGGTGGCTACGGCGTCCCGCCGTCGCCGTACGGCAGCCCGGGCGGATACGGCGCGCCGCCGCCTTACTCCTACGACCCGTATCAGGCCTACGGCGCCAATCTGCGGGAGACCAACGGGCTGGCCGTCGCGTCGCTGGTCACCTCGATCGCCGGGGTGATACTCGGCATTCCGCTGGCCATCTTCTGCTTCGTGGGCTGGCTGATTCCGGTCACCGCGGCGGTGATGGGCGCCGTCGCGCTGAACCAGATCAAGCGGACCGGTCAGGAGGGCCGCGGGTTAGCCATCGCCGGGGTGGTCGTGGGCGCCGGCACCGCGGCGCTGCTATTGCTGTTCATGGTGATGTACACCGCCGCGATGATGCACGCGCCGGTGTTCATGGGTTAGTCGGTCGGCGGCTCGAACGGATCGGACTTTCGCTCCATACCCGCCGCGCGTCCTTTCGCGGCGATCACCAACGCCATCTTGCGGCTGGCCTCGTCGAGCATCTCGTCACCGAGCATCACCGCACCCCGGGCGCCGCCGGCCGCCGAGGTGTGCCATTCGTAGGCCTCCAAGATCAGCTCGGCATGGTCGTAATCGGCCTGGCGCGGGCTGAAGATCTCGTTGCCCGCGGCGATCTGGTCGGGATGCAGCACCCACTTGCCGTCGTAGCCCAGCGCCGCCGACCGGCCGGCCACCCGCCGGAACGCCTCGACGTCGCGGACCTTGAGATAGGGGCCGTCGACGGCGGCTTTGCCGTGGGCGCGTGCGGCCACCAGGATCGTCATGAGCACGTGGTGATAGGCGTCGCCGACGTCATAGCCCTCCGGCTGCTCGCCGACGACCAGCGTGCGGGTGTTGAGGTTCGCCATCAGGTCCGCGGGCCCGAGCACCAGCGCCTGGACCCGGGGCTCGGCGGCGATCGCGTTGATGTTGGTCAAGCCCCGGGCGTCTTCGATCTGCGCGTCGATGCCGATCTCGCCGACCGGCAGACCGTGCACGGTCTCCAATTGGGTGAGCAGCAGGTCGAGCGCCTGGACATGGGAGACGTCCGACACCTTCGGCAGCACCACCACGTCGAGCTTGGCGTCGGGTGCCGCGCCGACGGCGGAGACCACCTCGATGATGTCGGCGTGCGTCCACGGCGTGGTCCAGTCGTTGACCCGCACCCCGCGCAGCTGACCGGCCCAACCCGGCGCGGCCAGTGCGGCGGCGACCCGGCCGCGGGCATCGGCCTTGGCGTCGGGGGCCACCGCGTCCTCCAGATCGAGGAACACCTCGTCGGCGGGAAGGCCTTTGGACTTGTCGATCATCTTCTGGCTGCTACCCGGCACCGACAGGCAGGTGCGGCGGGGTCGGTAAGCGTTGTTCACCCCTCACTCCTACCCTTTGAGCCATGGCCTCGATCAACAGGGTGTACGCCGCGCGGCTGGCGCGAATGCAGGTCCTGGGACCGATGGGCGAGTCACTCGGCCGGGTGCGCGACGTCGTGGTCAGCATCAGCATCGTTCGCCAGCAACCCCGAGTTCTCGGACTCGTCGTTGAAATGGCCTCGCGCCGAAGAATTTTCGTACCGATCCTGCGGGTGTCCTCGATCGAGCCCAACGCGGTCACGCTGACCACCAACAACGTGTCGATGCTGCGATTCCAGCAACGGCCCGGTGAGGTCCTGGTGCTGGGCCAGATCATCGACACCAGGGTGCGGGTCAACGATCCCGAACTACCCGAGCTGGCCGACGTCGACGTCGTCGTCACCGACCTGGGCCTGGAGCAGACCCGCACCCGGGACTGGCTGGCCACCCGGGTCTCGCTGCGGATGCCACGAAAGCTCGGCCGGCGCAGCGCGACCTACATCGTCGGCTGGCGCAACGTGTCCGGACTGACTCCGTCGGCGCTGGCGATGCCCGGCCAGGGCGTCGCGCAGCTGCTGCACCAGTTCGAGAAATGGCGGCCGATCGAAGTGGCCGACGCGGTGCGCGAGCTGCCGGCCAAACGGCGGTACGAGGTGGTCTCCGCCCTCGACAACGACCGGCTCGCCGACATCCTGCAGGAGCTGCCCGAACAGGAGCAGGCCGAGCTGCTGATGCAGCTGGGCGACGAGCGAGCGGCCGACGTGCTCGAGGAGATGGACCCCGACGACGCCGCCGACCTGCTCGGCACCATGGCGCCGACGCTGGCCGAGCGGTTGCTGCGGCAGATGGATCCCGAGGAGTCCGATCCGGTGCGACGGCTGTTGAAGCACTCACCGGACACCGCGGGCGGGTTGATGACGTCCGAACCGGTGGTGTTGACGCCGGACACGTCGGTCGCCGAGGCGCTGGCCCGGGTCCGCGACCCGGATCTGACGCCCGCGTTGTCGTCGCTGGTGCTGGTGGTCCGCCCGCCGACGGCCACCCCGACGGGCCAGTACCTGGGTTGCGTGGCGCTGCAGCGCCTGCTGCGCGAACCCCCGTCGATGCTGGTCGGCGGCATCGTCGACGCGGACCTGCCGTGGCTGGAGCCCGACACCTCGCTGCCGGTGCTGACCCGCTACTTCGCGGCATACAACCTGGTCTGCGGCCCGGTCGTCGACGCGCAGCATCACCTGCTGGGCGCGGTGACGGTCGACGACGTGCTCGATCATCTGCTGCCGCACGACTGGCGGGACTCCACCGAAGACCCGGCGCTCGGCGTGGGAGGCATGGCGTGAGCAAGTCGTCTGCGCCGCGCTCGCGGCTCTACACCCCGCGCATCTCACGGCTGTCGGCCCCGCGGTTGGACGCCGATGCCGTCGGGAATTTCACCGAGTCGATCGCCCGCTTCTTCGGCACCGGCAGCTACCTACTGATCCAGACCATCGTGGTGATGGTCTGGATTCTGCTCAATGTCTTCGCGGTCAGCCTGCGCTGGGACCCTTACCCGTTCATCCTGCTCAACCTTGCGTTCTCCACCCAGGCCGCCTACGCAGCCCCGTTGATCCTGCTGGCCCAGAACCGCCAGGAGAACCGCGACCGGGTCACCCTGGAACAGGATCGGCGACGCGCCGAGGAAACCAAGGCCGACACCGAATACCTGGCCCGCGAGCTGGCCGCGCTGCGACTGGCGATCGGCGACGTGGCAAAGAACCGCGAGTCCTTGCGCCGCGAGATCGAAGATCTGCGAGACCTGCTGCAGGAACAGATCTCCAGAGGACAGAAAGACGCCGGCGACGAGGTCGGCCGGCGCGCTCCCTCGCCTAATTGACACGGCGGCGCGGACACGGCGTTTTCACAGGCAGCGAGTCCGCCATTGTTGTCACTGGAGTCACCACTGTTATGTATGGTGACGTAGTTCACGAGGCTCTCGAGCACCAAACAGGTCGAGGCGGGTAGGGGGACGCATGGGCTTACGTCCAGCCCTTGCAAAGATGCGAAAGCCAGTCCTTCGCATGCCAAAAGCCCCGAAACTGCCTGCCGTCGTTGGCAATACGGCCTCTGCGGTCGGTGGCGCGCTTTTCCACACGGCCGACAACCTGCGCATCCTGTACGCCTACGACCTCGTGGTGGACGGCTACGACGCGGTCGCCTTCGCCGCCCGGGCCGCCACCTCGACCGTCCAGCGATCACTGACGAGCGGCGCCAAGTCGCCGGCGTTCGGCGTGGCGATGATCGCCTGCCTGATCTACGCCAGCGTCGACGGTGCCGGTGCACCGCCGTTCCCGCTGACCAAGTCGACGGTGCGCGACGCCGCAATCACCCCGGTCGCCGCGGTGGCGCGGGCGTCCACCGACCCGGCCGGCCCCCTGGTGGTCGCGGTCGAGCACCCGAAGGTCGGCTTCCACGTCGCCGAAGCCGCCGCGTCGGCTCCGCCGCCGACACTGGTCGTCAATACCCCAGGGACACTGGGCATTCCGGCGATGGCACTGACCGCTTACCGCAACGCCGAGCGGATGCTGGCCACCTCCGAACCGGGCTGCGGCATCAGCTGGAACCTGCTCGCCGGTATCGGTCGCATCGAGTCGGGCCACGCCAACGGCGGCGCCACCGACGCGCGCGGCACCGCGGTCCGGCCGATCTACGGGCCGACGCTGGACGGCACGCTGCCGGGCAACGAGGTGATCGTCCAGAGCAGCGCGCAGGGGCGGGTCAACTACGCCCGCGCGATGGGGCCGATGCAGTTCCTGCCGGGCACCTGGGCGCGCTACGCCTCCGACGGAGACGGCGACGGCACGGCCGACCCCCAGAACCTGTACGACGCCACGCTTGCGGCCGCCCGATACCTGTGCAGCGGCGGGCTGAACCTGCGCGATCAGTCGCAGGTGCTGTCGTCGATCCTGCGCTACAACAACTCGATGCCCTACGCCCAGAATGTGCTGGGCTGGGCCGCGGCGTACGCCACCGGCGTCGTGCCGGTCGACCTGCCGCCGCTGACCGGGCCCGCCCCACCACTGGGCGACGCGCACCTCGAGCACGCCGAAGGCCTCGGGCCCAACCTGCCGTTGAACATGCACGGCCTGGCAGGCAGCGACCCGATGGCCCGATCGCCGTTGATCGACCTCAGCGGCAACGCGGGCAACGGCCAACCCTGGTCGGCGCAGGGCCCGGTCGGCTACGGCCCGTCGTGCACGGTGATCTGCATCGGCCAGCAAGCGCCGGGACCCGCCCAGATCAACGTGCCGACGCCCGACGCGCTGGCACCTCAGGCCCCGGCCGGGATGGTGCCGCCGCCGTTCGGACCCGCGTTCCTGCCCCCGCAGGTCCCGCCGCCCGCCGTTGTTCCGCCGGCATTTGTTCCGCCGGCCGCGCCGGCGCCCGCCGTACCGGTCCCCGCCGCCGTTCCACCTGCCGCTCCGGTCGTCCCGGCGCCCGCGCAACCCGCCGGCACGCCGCCGGGCCCTCCGGCCTGACCTGTCGCAAACCAGGCGGCCGAACGTCAGTTGGCCGGATCTTGTTATCTCACAACAGGACTCGTAGCTCGGATACCCCATACCCGGTGAGGGTCTTGTAGCTACGACGCTGCGTCGTATTCAATCCGCGATGTGATGAGCGACGGCGTGAGCGCCTGGGTTGCTGCGTGCGAGGGCAACGGCTGATGACTGCTCCGGTCTGGATGGCGTTGCCACCGGAGGTGCATTCGACATTGCTCGGCAGCGGCCCCGGGCCCGGGCCACTGCTGGCCGCCGCCGAGGCGTGGTCGTCGCTGAGTACTGAATACGCCTCCGCGGCACAGGAGTTGACCGGACTGTTGGGTGCGGTGCAGGCCGGGGCCTGGCAGGGACCCAGCGCCGAGGCGTACCTGGCCGCCCACGCGCCGTACCTGGCGTGGCTGGCTCGAACCGGCGCCGACAGCACGGTGACGGCCGACTCGCACCTGACCGCGGCAGCCGCCTACACCACCGCCCTGGCCACCATGCCCACGCTGCCCGAACTGGCCGCCAACCACGTCACGCACGGGGCGTTGCTGGCGACGAATTTCTTTGGCATCAACACGATTCCGATCGCACTCAACGAGGCGGACTACTTGCGGATGTGGATTCAGGCCGCCACCACGATGAGCGTCTATCAAGCCACCACCACCGCCGCCGTGGCAGCCGTGCCGCCGGCTGAGCCGGCGCCTCGCATCATGCAGCAATCCGCGTCGGCCATGGGCGATATGGGCGACGGGTCAGGCGGCATGGACATGGGCGACGACATGGGTGACATGGGCCCCCCGGTTCCGCCGTCCGACCCCGCCCAACAACTCGGCTGGCTGATCGACCAGTTGACCGTGCAGTACGACTTCCTGATCCAGTGGATGATCGACCCCGCCAGTACCGGTTTCACGCCGGAGATGGTCCTGGAGGGCTTCACCGGCACGATCGAGGGACTGTTCACCGACATCCTCCCGCAATTGCTCACGCAGCCGACCAGCGGCACGTTTCTCCTGCTGGTCGTCTAGGTGTCGATGGCTGCGGTCCACGGAAGTCAACTGGTGATGCTCGCCGCCCCCCTGCTGGCTCCGATGGCGGTGGTGCCAGTCATCGGTCTCGGAGCGCTGGGTGGGCTCGCCGGGTTGTCCGGACTGGCCGGCCTTGTCCCGGCGCCGGTCGTGCCCGCCGACGTCGGGCCGGTCCCGGCGCAAGCGCAAGCCGCGCTGCCGGCGGTGACACCGACGCCGACCACGATCACCGTGAGTCCGAGTTCGGCTCCGGCCACCGCGCACGCTGTTGCGCCCGGCCCGCCGCCGGCCGGTTCACCGCCACCGCTGCCGGCGGTCACGGGGGTGGAAGCGTTTGCCTACCCCTACCTGGTGGCTCCGCCCGGAGTGGGGTTCGGCCCGAGCATGAGCGCCAAGGCGCAGGAGCCGACCGCCAGTGGGGCCGCCGCGGCCACAGCGCAGTCGGCGGCGGCAGCCGCGGCAGGGAAAGCCCCGGCGCGACGGCGTCGCAGGCACGCGACGGTCGTCGAACGTGTTCGGGGCGTCGAATACATGGACCTCGACGACGATCTACCAGGGCCCGCGACCCTCGATGCGCACATCGCCTCGACCGTCGCATCGGACCGGGGTTCGGCAGGCGTGGGTTTCGCCGGAACCGCGATCCTGGACCGCGTGGCCGGGGCGGCGGGGTGGACCACGCTGGCCGGCACCGAATACGGCGAGGGCCCCCGGATGCCGATGATGCCCAGCAGCTGGAGCCCCGACCCGGGCCAGTCCGGCGAGGCCGCATCCTCGCGCCGGTAGCAGGCGTTATCCGCCTGCATCGTCGCACGCTTGAGCCCCACGGTGCCGCTCCTCAGCAGGCGTTATCCGCCTGCATCGTCGCACGCCTGAGCCCCACGGTGCCGCTCCTCAGCAGGCGTTATCCGCCTGCATCGTCGCACGCCTGAGCCCCACGGTGCCGCTCCTCAGCAGGCGTTATCCGCCTGCATCGTCGCACCACTAGACTCGGCGGTGATGTCTGATCCGACTGCGAACATTCGTGCCGCGCTGGCGAAGGTGATCGATCCCGAACTGCGCCGCCCCATCACCGAACTCGGGATGGTCAAAAGTATCGAGAGCGACGCGGGCGGCGACGTGCACGTCGAGATCTACCTGACCACCGCGGCGTGCCCGAAGAAGACCGAGATCAGCGACCGGGTGCGCCAAGCCGTCGCCGACGTGCCGGGAACCGGCGCGGTCCGGGTCAGCCTCGACGTGATGAACGACGAGCAGCGCACCGAACTGCGCAAGCAGTTGCGCGGCGATTCCCGCGAGCCGGTCATCCCATTCGCCCAGCCCGGGTCGCTGACCCGGGTGTACGCCATCGCCTCCGGCAAGGGCGGCGTCGGCAAGTCGACGGTGACGGTCAACCTGGCCGCGGCGATGGCCGCGCGCGGCATCGCGGTCGGCCTGCTCGACGCCGACATCCACGGCCACTCGATTCCCCGCATGATGGGCACCACCGACCGGCCCACCCAGGTCGAGTCGATGATCCTGCCGCCGATCGCGCACGAGGTCAAAGTCATCTCCATCGCCCAATTCACGAGTGAGAACACCCCGGTGGTGTGGCGCGGGCCGATGCTGCACCGGGCGCTGCAGCAGTTCTTGGCCGACGTCTACTGGGGTGACCTCGACGTGTTGCTGCTCGACCTGCCACCGGGCACCGGAGACATCGCGATCTCGGTCGCCCAGCTGATTCCCAACGCCGAAATCATCGTCGTCACAACGCCGCAACTCGCGGCGGCCGAAGTCGCCGAACGGGCCGGCAGCATCGCACTGCAGACCAAGCAGCGCGTCATCGGCGTGGTGGAGAACATGTCCGGGCTGCTGCTGCCCGACGGTTCGACGATGCAGGTGTTCGGCGCGGGCGGCGGCGCTCAGGTCGCTGAAAGGCTCTCCCGCACAATGGGTGTCGACGTGCCACTGCTCGGCCAGATCCCGTTGGATCCCGCGCTGGTCACCGCCGGCGACGCCGGGTTGCCGGTCGTGCTCAGCGCGCCCGACTCCCCCGTCGGCAAGGAACTCGGCAAGGTCGCCGACGCGCTGTCGGCGCGGCGCCGCGGGTTGGCCGGTATGTCACTGGGACTGGACACCAGCCGACGCTGAGCCCTGCGCCGCTACGGTGGACACGTGCTGACACTCTCGCGACGAGCTGCGCGACAGATTGGTTCCACACTCACCGCGTTGGCCTTGGTCGCCGCATCCGCCAGCGCCTGCGGCGGGTCGCACGAGTCGAAGCCGTCCGCCGCCCAGGCGGGGTCGTCGTCGAGTAGCAGCACCGAGCAGTACGACATCTCCCGCGTCAACAACGTCAAGAACGACGTGCCCGCCGCCTTCAAGACGGCGCCGAGCCCGCCGACGACCCTGACCCAGGACGACATCGACAACGCGCGCATCATCCCCTTCACCAAAGCCACCTACGATCCGCCACAGTGTCGGGCGCTTGTCATCCCGTCCTATGTCGAGCCGGTGGTGGGCGCCCAGGCCGCGATACTGAGCGCGGAGGGTGATCGAGGTGAATTCTTCATCGTCGCACTGCGATTGCCACATCCGGTTTCGGTCAGTCCACCGCCGGCAGGCTGTGGTCATGTCGCGATGTCCGGGTCTGACGAATCGACCGGAACAGCCGAAGCTGTGCCCGCGCCTCAGATCGCGGGCGTCACGACCACAGGGTTGAGGCTGAAGCCTGCCACCGACAAGTCACCCGGCGGGTACGTCTTCACGGCCGCGCTGAGCGACCAGACATCAATCGCCGTCCTGGGTGGCGCCGAAGACGACCTCCACCCCCAGCAGCTGCTGTCGGATCTTCTGGTCAAGGCCACCGCCGCTGTGCGCGGCTGAGCTTCAGGTGGCGTCGGTGTCATACGGCGCCGGACCGGTGGCGGGCTTCGCCTGATGCGCCGTGATCGGTTGCACCACCGGCCCGTTCGGCGACGGTGTAGCCGGCGTGCCGTTGATCGGCCGTTCTTCGAAGCTGCGGAACAACGAGTCGTCCCCGTCGAACAGATGCTTGGTCAGCGCCGCCCGCGGCGTCATGCCACGAAGCTTCTGCAACTCCGAGAGCGGCTCGCGCAGGTTGTCGAACTCCGGGCCCATGTCCTCGCGCAGTTGGGTGGTCATCCCGCTCAGATAGTCGCGGGCCTGCCGCAGCGATGACGACATCCACCGGATGGCACCGGGCAAACGCTCGGGCCCCAGGACGACCAGGCCGACGACGATGAGGACCAGGATCTCGCCCCAGCCGACATTGGCGAACATTAGCCGCCGTCCGGCCCCGGGGTCACCGTCAGCGTGACGTGGCGACCGTCGCGGACCACTTCGATCGGGGCGGGCTGCCCAACGGTCAACTGCCGCACCGCGACCACGAACTCGTCGGCATCCGCCACCCCGCGGTTGCCGACCTTGACCACCACGTCGTTCTCTTTCACGCCGCCCTTTTCGGCGGGACCGCCGGCCTTGACGTTGGCGACCTGCGCGCCCTGCGCGATGGCGTTGCTCACCGACCGGGCGCTCAGCCCCAGCGTCGGGTGGACGATCTTGCCGTCCTTGATCAGGGTCTGCGCAACGACTTTCGCCTCGTTGACCGGAATCGCGAAGCCCAGTCCGCTGGCGCTGTCGGACAGCGACTTGCCGGCGGTGTTGATGCCGATGACCTGAGAGTCCATGTTGATCAGCGGACCACCGGAGTTTCCGTGGTTGATCGAGGCATCGGTCTGGATGCCGTCGATCACGGTGTCGGTGTCAGAACCCTCCCCCGACAACGGAATCGGGCGGTGGAGCGCGCTGATGATGCCGTGCGTGACGGTGCTGCGCAGGCCGAGCGGGGCGCCGGCGGCAAGCACCTCGTCACCGACGCGAACCTTGTCGGAGTCCCCGAGCTTGGCGACCGAGAGGTTGTTGACGTTGTCGACCTTCAGCACGGCCAAGTCGGTCTTGGGGTCGCGGCCCACCAGGTGTGCGGGCACTTCCTTGCCGTCGTTGAACACCACCGTGGTCTTGAATTGGCTCGGGTTGTTGGCCGCCTCGGAGATGACGTGGTTGTTGGTGACGATGTAGCCGCGGCCGTCGACCACGAAGCCCGACCCCTGCATGCCTTCCTGGTCGGACACCGACTGGATGGTGACCACCGAATCTGCCACTGCGGCAGCCACTTTGGCGAACCTGCCGGCAGGAGCCTCACTGTTGCCGTTGGTCGACAGAGTCACCTTCGACGTGGTGAAGGCCTCGACGACCTCCGCGGTCTTGCGTCCGACCACACCGCCGACCAACCCGATCAGCAGCGCCAGCACGGCGAGCACCGCCAACGCGAGGTAGGACACCCGTCCGCCGAACAGCACGTCGCGCACCCCGAGCACGTCGCGGACCGCTTCGCCGCCCGATGCGCCGGACTTGGTGATCGCCGGGTCGCCGAGAGCGGCGGCCGCACCCGGGTCGCGCCACGGGTCTTCGGGATCTTCGAGCTCGTCGCCGGCCTTGCCGTCCTCGAGCGCGCCCGCGTCGGCCGGGTGCCGCTGCAGGGAGTCGCCGCCGGGGAAGGGTCGGCCGAAGGCCTCGGTGAGGACCGGATCGGCCGGCGCGGTCTGTGGCGTGAATTCACCGGAGTCGCGGAACTTCGTCGGCCGAACCCGCTCGGCGACGAACGAGCCGTGTACCCCGTCGGGACGGCCGAAGGCCTGACCCGTCGCGGCGTCGACCGGCGGCCGGGACACCGGACGCGGCGCCAGCCGGGGGGCGCCGTTGCTGTCTTGATCAGAGGTCACGTCATCCTCTTCCGAGCGCCCAGGGCAAGCGCTGTGGATTCGGGCACGGCGTCGCGCACCGGCTTGGCCAAATTGCTATCCACCCTACCGAGGCTCTGGGCGATCGCGCCTGTTGCCGTCGGTGAATCGGTCACGCATCGTCTCCGGTCGGCGGCGTTCCGGCGGCGGGTCACTGTGTCGCCGCGCCGCGGTGTCGCGCCACTGGCCGTCGGGCTGGTGGTCCGGCTCGTCCTCGGGCGGGCAGTGCGGAATCTGCGACAACAACCCGAGCAGTGAGCTGGGGATCCTGATCGGGTGCGAGTCGCGCAGGGCGGCGCGGGCCCGACGGTGGCCGTCCACCTCGGCGGCACATTCCGGGCACAGCGAGATGTGATGCGCGGCGCGCAGATGAGCGTTCATCCGCAGTTCCCCGTCGACGAACGCCGAGATGGCCTCGATCGAGAGGTGCTCGGTGGAGCCGAATTGCCGCGGCGCGCCCACCGGCGCATCGCTCTGCGAAGCGAACTGGGAGGGCAACCAGGAGAAGGCTCGGCGGAACACATGTCCCCGCTCGACCATCACCAGCTCCTCTCGGTATCGCGTCAGGTGTCGCGGCACTACGTCGAATGTAGCGCGCCGACCGAATACCGAACACCACTGAACAGCCGATCAGGCAGCGTGTGTCTAGCCTCTGCCGCCGCCGTCGGCCGCAGCGGTCGTGTCCGCGTGCGTCGCCAGATAGTCGCGCAGCGCCTGCCGTCCGCGGTGGATGCGGCTGCGGACGGTGCCGAGCTTGACCCCGAGCGTGGCGCCGATTTCCTCGTAGGACAGTCCCTCGATGTCACACAGGACCACCGCGGCGCGGAACTCCGGCGGCAGCGAATCCAGGGCCGCCTGCAGGTCAGGCCCGAGGTGTGCGTCGTGGTAGATCTCTTCGGGGTTGGGGTCGTTGGCCGGCACCCGGTCGTAATCCTCGGGCAGCGCCTCCATCCGGACCCGGCCGCGACGGCGCACCATGTCCAGGAACAGGTTGGTGGTGATGCGGTGCAACCAGCCCTCGAAGGTGCCGGGCTGGTAGTTCTGCACCGAGCGGAAAACCCGGATGAAGGTGTCCTGGGTCAGGTCTTCGGCGTCGTGCTGGTTTCCGGACAGGCGATACGCCAGCCGGTAGACCCGGTCGGCGTGCTGGCGCACCAGCTCGTCCCAGGACGGCATGGCGGTTTTGTCGCCGGTCGCGTCGAACACCGCGGTGCCGTACGGCTCCTCCGCGGGCTCGACCCAGTCAGCATCGCGGTACCGCTCGGGGTGCGTCATGCTGGACGGGCTCATCAAGGTGGTTATGTCAACATCCTCGGGGTTGAGACTGCCATCAATGTTGGACAGTTCATACCCGCGCGCAACGCGAAAAAAACGGGATGTATTCCCGGACCAGCGGCCACCACGCTCCATGAAAGATACCGTCGTCTATCGGCGTATGTGCGGGATATGACCGCACTGAGCTTTCACTGAGAACGGCGCCGAAACCCCCGTTGCGCTGGTCATATCGGTCACATCACGTTTCGATCACGACGATCGCTCACGCGTGTCGCCGGGCGGGTATCGGGCGCGCCTGATCGCGGGCGCCGGGGGTTGGACTTACGCTCACGCCATGGCCACGACCGACCGCACACCCGGGACGAGTCGGGCCGAGTCGCTCGCGGCGCACGCCGAGGGCTCGATCTCCGAAGACAGCGTCCTGCTGGCGGCCCGCGAGCGAGCCGCCGACATCGGCGCCGGCGCCGTCACGCCGGCCGTCGGGGCGCTGCTCAGCCTGCTGGCGAAACTCAGCGGCGGCAAGGCCGTTGTCGAGGTCGGCACCGGCGCCGGGGTGAGCAGCTTGTGGCTGCTGTCCGGGATGCGCGACGACGGCGTACTGACCACGATCGACATCGAGCCGGAGCACCAGCGGATCGCCAAGGAGGCGTTCTCCGACGCCGGCATCGGCCCGTCGCGCACCCGGCTGATCGGGGGCCGGGCCCAGGAAGTCCTGACCCGGCTGGCCGACGACTCCTATGACCTGGTCTTCATCGACGCCGACCCGCTCGACCAGCCCGAGTACGTCGTCGAAGGTGTGCGGCTGCTGCGCTCCGGGGGCGTGATCGTGGTGCACGGCGCGGCTGCGGGCGGACGAGCCGGTGACCCGGCGGCGCACGACGCCCAGGTGGCGGCGGTCCGTGAGGCCGCGCGGCTGATCGCCGAGAACGAGCTGCTCACCCCGGCCCTGGTGCCGCTCGGCGACGGCCTGCTGGCCGCCGTTCGCGACTGACGTTCAGCTCTCCAGCACCGCGACCACCTTCTTGGCGGTCGCTTTCGCCGAGCCGGGGTTCTGGCCGGTGACCAGTCTCCCGTCGACGACGACGTGCGGGGCGAAAGGAATCAGGCCTTTGCCGTACTGCGCGCCGCGCTTTTTCATCTCTTCCTCGGCGTTGTAGGGCACCAGCTTGCTGACCCTGGCCAGCACCTCCTCCGACCAGGCGAACCCGGTGAGCTTTCGCCCGGCGACCAAATGCGATCCGTCCGAGAGCGTGGTGTTGAGCAGCCCGCAGTAGCCGTGACAGACCGAGGAGACGACACCGCCGCTCTCGAAGATCTCGCGGGTGATGCATTGCAGGCCTGCGCTATCGGGGAAGTCGAACATCACCGCATGGCCGCCGGTGAAGTAGATCGCGTCGAACTCCTGCCCGTCGATCTCCTCCGGCGAGGGTGTCCGGTGCAGCAGCATCATCTTGCGGTCGTCGGACTTCCACGCTTTCGCGCTCCTGTTGTAGTTCGGGAACTTCACCGATCGCGGCTCCAGCGGTGAACGACCACCCTTCGGGCTGATGATGGTCTGCTGGTAGCCGGCCTTGGCGAACACCTCGTAGGCGTGGCTCAGTTCGGAGAGCCACAGTCCCGTCGGCTCGGACGGGTCGTCGTAGTGCGAGACGTTGCTGACGACGTGCACGATGCGCTTGGTCATGCGTCAAGGGTTTCCCTACCACCCCGGTTTTGCCAACCACCGCGTCGATGAATTCGTGACCGGTCCGCCCTTGACACGTCACTAAACGAGTGTTTAGTGTCTTGAACATGCGTTCAGCCGACGATCTCACCGCCGTGGCGCGGATCCGCGATGCGGCGATCGAACGGTTCGGCGACGAGGGCTTCGCCGTCGGGTTGCGCTCGATCGCCGAGACGGCCGGGGTGAGCGCCGCGCTGGTGATCCATCACTTCGGGTCCAAGGACGGCCTGCGCAAGGCCTGCGACGACTACGTCGCAGAGGAGATCCGCACCGGCAAGTCCGAGGCGATGAACTCCAGCGACCCGGCGACCTGGTTCGCCGCGATGGCCGAGATCGAGGAGTACGCGCCGATGATGGCGTATCTGGTGCGCAGCATGCAGTCCGGCGGCGAGCTGGCGAAGACGTTGTGGCGCAACATGATCGACAACACCAAAAGCTACCTGGACGAGGGTGTGAAGACCGGGATCCTGAAGCCCAGTCGCGACCCGGCCGCCCGGGCAAAATACCTGGCGATCACCGGTGGCGGCGGATTCCTGCTCTACATCCAGATGCATGAAACCCCAACCGATCTGCGGGCGGTGCTGCGCGACTACGCCGACGACATGGTGCTGCCCGCACTCGAGCTGTACACCGATGGGTTGATGACCGACAGCCACATGTATGACGCATTTCTGGCCCAAGCGGAAGGAGAAGGCGATGCATCCCATTGAGATTCACGACCTGAGAAAGGCGTTCGGCAAGGCCCGGGCGCTCGACGGCCTGGAGTTGACGGTGCACGAGGGCGAGGTGCACGGTTTCCTCGGGCCCAACGGAGCCGGGAAGTCGACGACGATCCGGGTGCTGCTCGGCGTGGTGAAGGCCGACAGCGGAACGGCACGCCTGCTCGGCGGTGATCCCTGGGCCGACGCGGTCGAACTGCATCGTCAGATCGCCTACGTACCAGGCGATGTCACGCTGTGGCCGAATCTGACCGGCGGCGAGACCATCGACCTGCTGGCCCGCATGCGCGGCGGTATCGACGAGCACCGGCGCGCCGAGCTGATCGAGCGGTTCGAACTCGATCCGACCAAGAAGGCGCGGACGTACTCCAAGGGAAACCGGCAGAAGGTTTCGCTGATCTCGGCCTTCTCGTCGCGGGCGCGACTGCTGCTGCTCGACGAGCCGAGCAGCGGCCTGGACCCGTTGATGGAGAACATCTTTCAGCAATGCGTCGCCGAGGCCCGCGATCGCGGCGCCACCGTCCTGCTGTCCAGCCACATCCTCGCGGAAACCGAGCGACTGCGTGAGCGGGTGACCATCATCCGCGCCGGCAAGACGGTCGAAAGCGGGACACTGGAGTCGATGCGGCACCTGAGCCGGACGACGATCACCGCCGAACTGCTGCGCGACCCCGGCGACCTCACCCGCATCCGCGGTGTGGAGGACGTCAGCTACCAGGGGACCACGCTGCACGCCCAGGTCGACAGCGAAGGCCTCGGCGAACTGATCCGGGTACTCGGCGACACCGGGGTGCGCAGCCTGGTCAGTCAGCCGCCGACGCTCGAGGAACTCTTCATGCGGCACTACGGCGCCGACGGCCAGCGCGAACTGGCGCGCTCATGAGCACCGCGACGCTGGAACGCGGAGTGCACGAGGCGCCTTCACATGCGTCGGCGTTCACCGGAACCCTCGGCATGCTCCGGCTTTATCTGCGCCGCGACCGGATTGTGCTGCCGCTCTGGGTGCTCCTGCTGTCGACACCGCTGGCAACCGTCTACATCGGCGGCATCGAGAAGGTCTACCCGGACCAGGCGGCGCGCGCCGGCTTCGCCGCCACCATCATGGCCAGCCCGGCGCAGCGGGCACTGTACGGAAACATCTACAACGACAGCCTGGGTGCGACCGGCATCTGGAAAGCCGGCATGTTCCATGTGCTGATCGGTGTGGCGGTGATCCTGACCGTCATCCGCCACACCCGCGCCGACGAGGAAACCGGTCGCGCCGAACTGATCGACTCGACCGCCGTCGGCCGCTACGCCAGCCTGACCGCGGCGCTGCTGTTGTCGTTCGGAGGGTCGCTGTGCACCGGTCTGATCGGGTCGGCCGGACTGCTGGGCACCGACGTCCCGCCGCACGGTTCGCTGGCCTTCGGCGCGGCGCTGGCCTGCTCGGGTCTGGTGTTCACCGCGGTCGCCGCGGTGACCGCTCAACTGTCGACGAGTGCGCGGTTCGGCCGTGGCGCCGCATTCGCCGTGCTGGCAACGGCTTTCACGTTGCGCGCCGCAGGTGACGCCGGGTCGGCCGCACTGTCGTGGCTCTCGCCGCTGGGCTGGTCGCTGCAGGTCCGTCCCTACGCCGGCGATCGGTGGTGGGTGCTGGTGCTGCATCTGGCGACGGCGGCGCTGCTGACCGCGCTGGCGTACCGGCTGCTCGCCCGCCGTGACGTCGGCGCCGGGCTGATCGCCGAACGCCCGGGCCCTTCCAGCGCTACGACGTTGTTGCGCAGCGCTTTCGGGCTGGCCTGGCGGCTGGACCGCGGCGCCCTGCTGCTCTGGACGGTTGGCCTGTGCCTCTACGGCGCGCTGATCGGCAGCATCGTCCACGGCATCGGCGACGAGCTCGGCGGCGACACCGCGCGCGACATCGTCGTGCGGATGGGCGGTACCAAGGTGCTGGAACAGGCATTCGTGGCCGCCGCATTCAGCATGCTGGGCATGATGGCCGCCGCGTTCGCCGTCTCGCTCATCCTGCGGCTGCACCAGGAAGAGACCGGCCAGCGGGCCGAGACGCTGCTGAGCGGGGCGGTGAGCCGAAGTCGCTGGCTGACCGGACATCTGGTGATCGCACTGGTCGGATCGGCCACCGCGATCGTGATCGCCGGCGGGGTCGCGGGGCTGACCTACGGCGTCGCGGCACACGATGTCGGCGGCAAGCTCCCGATGGTGGTCGGCACCGCGCTGGTTCAGTTGCCGGCCGTGTGGCTGCCCGCTGCGCTGACCGTCGTGTTGTTCGGGCTGGCACCACGTTTCAGCTCGGTGGCGTGGGGCGTGCTGACCGGGTTCGTCGCGCTCTACCTGATCGGCGAGTTGTCCGGTTTCCCGCAGTGGGTGCTCGACCTGGAGCCGTTCGCCCACATCCCGCTGGTCGGTGGCGACACATTCACACCCGCGCCCCTGCTCGCCCTGCTGACGATCGACGCCGCGCTGCTCGCACTGGGCCTAGCGGCCTTCCGCCGCCGGGACATCCAGGCGTAGCGGGAGGACGTCATGAAAACCCTTGCCAAAGGCGCACTCTCAGCTGTTCTGGGCTTGGTCGCATTCGGGCTGATGCTGTTCATACCGGCCGGAACCACACACTACTGGCAGGGTTGGGCGTTTCTGGGAGTGTTCACCCTGATCACCTGGATCCCCATCGTCTACCTGAGCCGCACCAATCCCGCGGCACTCGAACGGCGCATGCGAGCCGGGCCCACCGCCGAGGCCCGGCCCCTGCAGCGGATTCTCATCACCGTCATCTTCATCGCGTTCCCGCTGTCGTTCGTGGTCGGCGGTCTCGATCACCGATACGGCTGGTCGTCGATGCCGGTGGCGCTGTCGGTGGTCGGCGACGTGCTGGTCGCGGCCGGGCTCGGCATGGCGATGCTGGTCATTGTTCAAAACGGTTACGCCGCAGCCAATATCACCGTCGAGACCGGGCAGACGCTGGTGTCGACCGGACTGTACGGGCTGGTCCGACACCCGATGTACACCGGCAACGTGGTGCTGATGCTGGGCATCCCGCTGGCGCTCGGCACCTATTGGGACTTCTTCCTCCTGGTCCCCGGGGTGCTGGTGCTGGTGTTGCGCATCCGCGACGAAGAGGACCTGCTGAACCAGGAGCTGGCCGGCTACCGCGAATACACCCAGCGGGTGCGCTACCGGTTGGTGCCCTACGTGTGGTGACGTCGTGACCGGGGTCGCGAAACAGCAGCAGCGGTCGCGAAACCGGCCGTCCCTTGACCATGGCTGCTGTTTCGCGGCAGACGGGCGACGCTAGATCCAGATGCCCTTGCCCACGGCGACCACGCCGCCGGCGCTGATCGCGAAACGCTCGCGATCTTTCTCCAGGTCCACCCCGACCATCTCGCCGGGTAAGATGACGACGTTCTTGTCGAGGATCGCGTGGCGCACCACGGCGCCGCGGCCGACCCGCGCGCCCGGCATGACCACGGCGCCTTCGACGATCGCCCCGTCGTCGATCACGACGTTGGACGACAGCACCGAATTGCGCACGGAGGCAGCCGAGATGATGCTGCCCGCTCCCACCACTGACTCCTGGGCCGAGCCGCCGTTGACGAACTTGGCCGGCGGCAGGTTCTCCGACGCGCCGAGGATCGGCCAGCGCTTGTTGTAGAGGTTGAACACCGGGTGCACCGACACCAGGTCCATGTGCGCGTCGTAGAACGCGTCCAGCGTCCCGACGTCGCGCCAGTATCCGCGGTCGCGTTCGGTGGCGCCCGGCACGTCGTTGTCGTTGAAGTCGTAGACCGCGGCCATCCCGTCGGACACCAGCCGCGGAATGATGTCACCGCCCATGTCGTGGTCGGAGTTGTCCTCGTCGGCGTCGGCTCGGATCGCGTCGATCAGAACCTTGGTGGTGAAGATGTAGTTGCCCATCGACACAAAGGTCGCCTCGGGATCGTCGGGCGTTCCCGGCGGGTCGGGGGGCTTTTCGACGAAGCTGCGAATCCGGCCGGACTCGTCGGCGTCGATGCAGCCGAAGGCGCTGGCCTCCGCGCGCGGCACCCGGATACCGGCCACCGTGGCCCCGGCCCCGCTCTCGACGTGAAAACGCAGCATCTGCTCGGGGTCCATCCGGTAGACGTGGTCGGCACCGAAAACCACGATGTAGTCCGGATCCTCGTCGTAGATCAGGTTCATCGACTGGTAGATCGCGTCCGCCGAGCCGGTGAACCACCGCGGGCCGAGTCGCTGCTGAGCCGGAACCGGGGTGATGTATTCGCCGGCCAATCCCGACAGCCGCCAGTTCTGCGAGATGTGGCGGTCGAGTGAATGCGACTTGTACTGCGTGAGAACGCAGATCCGCAAATAGCGGGCGTTCACCAGATTCGACAGCACGAAGTCGATCAGCCGGTATGCGCCGCCGAAGGGAACCGCGGGCTTGGCGCGGTCGGCGGTCAACGGGTACAGCCGTTTGCCCTCACCCCCGGCCAGGACGATGCCCAGCACGTGCGGTGCTTCCCTCATGCATCAAACCTAACGGCCGTCGCGAACCCCTGCCAGATCAAACCGGGGAATACCCACGCTGCGGGACTGTCCATCAACAAAATTCGATCTCTACAAAGAGACGCCGGTCACATTCTGGCAGGGGGTCGGCCCCTGCGCACTACGCCGGTGACTACTACGGTGCCGGGTATGCGAGTGGCGATGATGACTCGGGAGTACCCGCCGGAAGTCTACGGCGGCGCCGGAGTCCACGTGACCGAGCTCGTCGCGCAACTGCGCAACCTGTGCCAGGTCGACGTGCACTGCATGGGTGCGCCGCGGCCCGGGGCGTTCGCCTATCAACCCGACACCCAACTGCGGGGCGCCAATCCGGCGCTGGCCACCCTGTCGTCGGATCTGGTGATGGCCGCCGCCGCCGCGGACGCCGGCGTGGTGCACAGCCACACCTGGTACGCCGGGATGGCCGGGCACCTGGCGTCGCTGTTGCACGGTGTTCCGCACGTGCTGACGGCGCATTCGCTGGAGCCGCTGCGCCCGTGGAAGGCCGAGCAGCTCGGCGGCGGCTACCGGATCTCGTCGTGGGTCGAACAGACCGCGGTGAACGCCGCCGACGCGGTGATCGCGGTCAGTTCGGGCATGCGTGAGGACGTGTTGCGGGTCTACCCAGGCGTCGACCCCGGCCGAGTTCACGTCGTACGCAACGGAATCGACACCGAAGTCTGGTACCCGGCCCCGCCGCTACCCGGCGAGTCGGTGCTCGCTGAGCTCGGTGTGGACCTCAACCGGCCGATCGTCGCGTTCGTCGGCCGGATCACCCGGCAGAAGGGCGTGTCACACCTGCTGGCGGCGGCCCACGAATTCGCGCCCGACGTGCAGTTGGTGTTGTGCGCCGGGGCGCCCGACACCCCGGAGATCGCCGCGGAGGTCAGTGCCGGAGTCGCCGAGCTGGCCGCCGCACGCAGTGGGGTGTTCTGGGTCAGGGAGATGTTGCCGATCGGTAAGATTCGCGAGATACTCTCGGCAGCAACGGCTTTCGTGTGTCCGTCGGTATACGAGCCACTGGGTATCGTGAATCTGGAAGCGATGGCCTGCGGCACCGCTGTGGTCGCCTCGGACGTCGGCGGCATACCGGAGGTGGTGGACGACGGGGTGACCGGTGCGCTGGTGCACTACGACCCGGACGATGCGGCCGGCTATCAGGCCCGGCTCGCCGCCGGGGTCAACGCGGTGGTCGCCGATCCGCAGCGGGCGGCGCGCTACGGCCAGGCGGGACGACAGCGCTGCATTGCCGAGTTTTCCTGGGCCCAGATCGCGCAACAGACGTTGGAGATCTACCAGAAGGTGTGCGCGTGACACCTGACGTCGCGTGCGGGTGATGCGGCGGGATCTAGCTGGTGACGCCTTTGAGTTCGTCGCCCAGTGCAGCGGCTTCGTCGGGTGTCAGCTCGACAACGAGCCGGCCACCGCCTTCCAGCGGTACCCGCATCACGATGCCGCGCCCCTCCTTCGTCGCTTCCAGTGGACCGTCACCGGTCCGGGGCTTCATCGCCGCCATCGAGCGCTCCCTCCAGATTCGAGCTGGCCCGTCAACTGCACATTCACCAGACCATTGTTCCTTATCCGCGCGAATAGGTGCACATGACCTCCGGCTCGGCGTTTCAAGCGACCGTGCCGGGCACCCAGCACGCCTGTAGGTGATCGTCGACCATCCCGGTCGCCTGCATCAGCGCATAGGCCGTCGTGGGGCCGACGAATTTGAAGCCGCGGCGCTTCAATTCGCGTGCCATGGCGGTGGATTCCGGCGTGACGGCGGGGACGTCGGCCAGCGTCGCGGGCCGCGCCCGGCGGGCCGGCGCGAACGACCACAGCAACTCCGACAGGTCGACGTCGAGGTCCGCGACGGCCCGCGCGTTGGCGATGGTCGCCTCGATCTTCGCCCGGTTGCGGACGATGCCCTCGTCGGCCATCAACCGGGTGATGTCGGCATCGGTGAACCGGGCGACCTTCGCGGGCTTGAACCCGGCGAACGCCTTCCGGAAATTCGCCCGCTTCCGCAGGATGATCAGCCAGGACAGGCCGCTCTGAAAGGCCTCGAGGCTCATCCGCTCGAACAGCGGGACCTGGCCGTGCAACGGCCGGCCCCACTCGTGGTCGTGGTAGTCGCGATAGAGCTCGAAATCGGCGCTGCCAGGCTTACCGATCGCCCAGTCGCAGCGGACCAGCCCGTCGTCAGTCGTCGTCATCGGGGTCATTCTCAGCCTCGTCGCGCGATTCCTCGTTCACGGCGGCGGCATGCACCGACGACAGCTGACCGCGCAGCAGGTCGAGCTCCTGGCCGAGCCGGTCCAGCACCCAGTCGACCTCGCTGGTCTTGTATCCGCGCAGGGTCTGGGTGAACTTGACGGCCTCGACGTCGCCGCGGGTCACGCCGGAGGCCGGCAGCACGGTCGGCGTGGTCCCACGGGGCAGCGGCGGCAGCGGCTCACCACGGCCGAAGAGCAGCGTGGCGACCCCGAACAGCACGATCGCCACCAGGATCAGAACCACCACGTAGAGCAACACCAACGCCACGGCGTCGATATTGCCCTATCGGTCCGACGGTTCCGTGCAGGTGTGGCGGCGCCCGACCGCCACGGGCTTAACGGTGTTCATCGGCGGCCGGTCGGCCAGCGACACCGTCGAGTACCGCGGGGTGAAAGACATCCCGTCCGGGCCGTCGACGAAGAACTGGGTCAGGCCGACGCCGGAGTCGGGAATGCCGCACCGCGACAGCAGGGTCGCAACCACCTGTCGGCTCATCGGCCCCAGCTCGGCCAGCGGCCGATTGCGGTGGGCCCGCACACCGAGATTGACCTGGGCGATCGCGTCGAGGCCCAGCCGGTCGTAGGTGTCGACCAGCAGGCCGATCTCGACGCCGTAGCCCGGCGCGAACGGGACCGAGGTCAGCAGCTCGCGGGACGCCGCGTACTCACCGCCCAGCGGTTGCAGGACGCAGCCCAGTTCCGGTCGCAGCGCAGCCAGCAGCGGCCTGGCCACCAGCTCGGTGACCCGCCCACCCCCGGTGGCGCCCTCGCGGCCGCTGGCGTCCTGGGCGTCGCCGATGTTCAGCGGGCGCCGGTAGAAGCTCTTGACGAGGTGAATGCCGTCCTCGGTGAGCAGCGGGCCGAGCAGCCGCGGAACGAACATCGGATGCGGCTCGATCAGGTCGGAGTCGACGAAGACCACGAAGTCGCCGCTGGTGGCCGCGAGCGACCGCCACAGCACCTCGCCCTTGCCCGGGCGGGGGGCGATCTCGGGCAGGGCCTGCTCGCGGGTGACGACGCGCGCGCCGGCGGCAATGGCCCGGATCTCGGTGTCGTCGGTGGATCCGGAGTCGAGCACGATCAGCTCGTCGACCAGCCCGCCGACCAGCGGCGAGATGCTCTCGATGACCGACTCGACGGTGTCTTCCTCGTTGAGCGCAGGCAACACCACCGAGATGGTCCGGCCGGCTTTGGCCGCTTCCAGCTCGTCGACCGTCCACTGCGGACGGGTCCAGCTACGGTCGGCCAGCCAGACATCGCCCGGCGAGGCGGCCAGTGCCCCCTCGGCGGCGAGATCGACCAGCTCAGATGCCGTCATGCCAGTCCTCTCACGGTGCGCGCCGGCGGGCGTTGCCCGTGGATCGACGCCACCATCTCCAACACCCGTCGGGTCGGCCCGACCTCGTGCACCCGGAACATTCTGGCTCCCGCCGCCGCTGCCAGCGCGGTGGCGGCCAGGGTTCCCTCCAGACGTTCGGTCAGGTCCACCCCAAGAGTCTCCCCGACGAAATCTTTGTTGCTCAACGCCATCAAAATCGGCCACCCGGTGTTAACAAGATCTTCCATGTGCCGCAACAGCGCCAACCCGTGAAAAGTGTTCTTGCCGAAGTCGTGGGTCGGGTCGAGCAAAACCCGGTCGCGAGCCACCCCGGCGGCGACGGCCCGTTCGGCCGCGGCGGTGACTTCGCCGATCACGTCGTCGACGACGCCGCGGACGGTGGTCCCATAGCTGACCCGGAACGGGCGGGTTCTCGGCCGTGCGCCCCCGGTGTGCGAGCACACCAGGCCGGCGCCGAATTCGGCCGCTACCTCGGGCATCGCGGGATCATAGCCGCCCCAGCTGTCGTTGATCAGGTCCGCGCCGGCCCGGCAGGCCAGCCGCGCCACCTCCGAACGCCAGGTGTCGATGCTGATCAGTTGGTCGGGGTAGGCGTCGCGCAACCACTCGATGAACGGCACCACCCGGGCGACTTCGGCGTCCGCGTCGATGCGCTCCCCCGGGCCCGCTTTGACGCCACCCACATCGATCACGTCGGCGCCCTCGGCGACCAGCCGGTGCACGGCGGCCCGGGCGGCGTCATCGGCGAAATTCGCGCCGCGGTCGTAGAACGAGTCCGGGGTGCGGTTGACGATGGCCATGATCAATGCGCGCTCGTCGCTCACCGGGCGACCGCACAGAGTGGACTGCACGAGTCCATGGTGCCTGGTGTCGGCGGCATGCCGGTTCTGAGGGTCTGGACTCAGCAGCATCGTCCGTCACCGACCACCGCCGGCTGATATCGCCGGTGGTCACGGTTTGAAAATCGGGTGGCACCCCACTGCCGGTGCCGATGTGGCAGATGTGGCGAATCAGCCCTGCGGCCGACTGCCGTCGGCGACTTCCTGGGGATAGTCGTCGTAGAAGGGCACGTAGCCCTCGTCGCGCCCGGCCAGCACGTACACCGGGTCTTCGATGTCGGTGCTGTAAGCCTGCTCGCGCAGGTCCACCTTGCGGCTCTTGAACGTGCTGGTCGCCTCCAGCGACTCGACCAGCCGGATGAACAGCGGCAGCGCGTACGCTGGCAACTTCTCGTAGACGGTCCGGGCGAGCGACTTGCCGTCGAACTCGGCGCCCTCGCGCAGCTTGACCGCGGCCATCCCGGCGCGACCGCCGGTGTTCGGCACCTCGACCCCGAACACCGTGCACTCCTCCACCGACTTGTCGGAACTCAGCGCCCGCTCCACCTGGGTGGTGGCGACGTTCTCGCCCTTCCAGCGGAAGGTGTCACCGAGCCGGTCGACGAAGGCGGCGTGGCCCATGCCCTGCGGGCTCATCACGTCGCCAGTGTTGAAGTAACAGTCGCCTTTGCG
This sequence comes from Mycobacterium sp., assembly GCF_002863225.1. Classification (GTDB taxonomy): domain Bacteria; phylum Actinomycetota; class Actinomycetes; order Mycobacteriales; family Mycobacteriaceae; genus Mycobacterium. Next base: position 35,644 of record NZ_PKEK01000025.1, read on the forward strand.
AAACGCGTTGCGTACCAACTTCTTCTCGCTGGCACTCTTGTCGGTGTAGCCGTCGAACGGCTGTAGCTTGCTGACCGGGCTGAGCAGCAGGCCGGGTTCGCCGGAGGGCACTTTCTGCACCCATCCGTCGTCGCCACGCTGCGGTTCGCCGGTGTCGGCGTCGTAGGCGACGTAGGCGACCGGCAGCGCCGCCCAGCCCGCCGATCGCGGCACGTTGAACACGTTGATGAAGGCGGTGTTTCCCTCACTGGCCGCGTAGAACTCGCAGACCCGGCCGATGTTGAACCGCTTGGTGAACTCGTCCCAGATCTCGGGGCGCAACCCGTTTCCGGCGATCAGCCGCACCTTGTGGGCGCGGTCGGTGGGCTTCTCGGGCTGGTTCAGCAGATACCGGCAGATCTCACCGATGTAGATGAAAGCCGTTGCCTTGCTGGCGATCACTTCGTCCCAGAACCGTGACGCGGAGAACGACTTGCCGAGCGCCAGCGTCGCCCCGGAGTTGATCACCGATCCGACGGCGACCGTCAGCGCGTTGTTGTGGTAGAGCGGCAGGCAGCTGTAGAGCGTGTCAGAGCTCTTGAGCCGCAGGCCAAGTCCGCCGAACACCGCCAGCGCCGACAGCCAGCGCTTGTGGGTCATCACGCTGGCCTTCGGGTGGCCGGTGGTGCCCGACGTGAAGATGTAGAACGCGGTGTCCTTGGCCAGAACGGCGGACGCCGACGGCGGGTTGGTGGTCGGCGCGGTGGCCGACAGGCGTTCCATCTCCTCGATGGTCGTCGGGGCGATGGTGGCGGCGCCGCACTCGTCCACCGCGTCGACGAAGTCGGATTCGATGACCAGAGCCTTCGCTTCCAGCAGGCCGATGCTGTGCGCCAGCACGTCACCGCGCTGGTGGTAGTTGAGCATCCCGGCGACCGCGCCACACTTGACCGCCGCCAGCATCATCAGCACGGCGTTGGGTGAGTTGCGCAGCATGATCCCGACGACGTCGCCGCGGCCGACACCGCGGGCGGCCAGCACGGCCGCGTACCGGTTGGCGGCGGCGTTGGCTTCGCGGTAGGTCAGCTGCTCGTCGCCGAACCGGATGAAGATCCGGTCGCCGTAGCGTTCGGCGCGGTCCTGGAAGACCTTGCCGATCGAGACTTTGAAGTTCGGCTGCGCCCGGGCGAGCGTGAGAATGCTGCGGGCGATCACCGGGAGGTCGGCCAATACCGCGGGCGCCCGCGTCGCGATGTCCAGCAGTCCGATCGACGTGCCAGGACCCGATGTGTCAGTTCCGGAGTTGTTGTCGGACACGTCCACCCTCATTTCGCGCGCCTGCAGGTCGCGGGTCAGCCTAATCGCCGCGGCAGGCCGCCAGCGCTGCGCCTACCTCGTCGACGATCACCAGCCGGTTCATCGCGGCCTGCGAGACGTATCCGGTGTCGACGAGCCCGCTTAACCAGGCGCGCAGTCCGTCGAAGTGCCCGCCGGGGTCCAGCATGACCACCGGCTTGTCGTGCATGCCGAGGTAGGCGCCCGTCCAGGCCTCGAAGAACTCCTCGAGGGTGCCGATGCCGCCCGGCAGCGTGATGAACGCGTCGGCGCGGTCCTCCATGATCTGTTTTCGCTCGCGCATGGTGTCGGTGACGATCAGCTCGTCGGCGTCGTGGTCGGCGACCTCGCGACTGACCAGCATCTTCGGAATGACCCCGACCGTCCGGCCGCCGTGGGCGCGGGCAGCGACGGCCAGCGCGCCCATCGCCGAGACGTTGCCGCCACCCCAGACCAGGGTCCACCCGCGGTCGGCGATCGCGGCGCCGACTTCGGCGGCCAGCGCCAGCAGCTCGGGGTCGGTGGGGCCGGACGCGCAGTAGACACAGACCGCCCAGGGCTGGGCTGCACCGGGGTCGCGGGACACACACGCAACGTAGACCCCCGTTGCCGCCGAGCGCATTTGGGCCTAACCGCATACCGTCTGGTGCTCGCGCCATAAAATCCGGCGGTGCCGAGTGCCTGGATTGCTGCGCCGCAGGACGCCGTGCTGCGCGAGGTCGCAGCCGCTCTGGACGACCCCCGGCATCGCGGCGTGGCGATCGTCGGGCCCGACGGGGCCGGCAAGACGCAGTTGGCCCGCGCCGCGGCGGCGCCGGACGCCTCCTGGGTGGTGGGGACCGCGACCGGGCGGGCGATCCCGTTCGGTGCGTTCCGCGCGCTGCTGGCCGACGGGCAGATGAGCGACGAGGCCCGTCCGGCCGAGCTGTTGCGGGCCGCCCAGGATCGGCTCGCCGGCCGGGAACTGTTCGTCGTCGACGACGCCCACCAGCTGGACCGGATGTCGGCCACGCTGATCTACCAGCTGGCGCTCAGCGGCGCGACACGGCTGATCGTCACCGTCCGATCCGGCGCCGAGCTGCCCGACGCCGTCTCGGCGCTGTGGGACGACGGGTTGCTGACCCGGGTCGAGGTCACCGCGCCGGATACGGCTGCCGACCTGACGGCACGGGTCGACGACTATCTTGCCGCGCTGCCGTCAGCCGCACGTACGGCGCTGGACTATCTGGCGCTGGCCGAGCCGCTGCGGCGTGTCGACCTGACCGCGCTGGCCGGCGACGACGCCGTCGGGCAGGCTGAGGCCGCCGACGCGGTGACGGTCGACGACGACGCCATGGTCTACGCGGCCCACCCGCTGTACGCGGCCCGGGCGGGGGCGGCGCAGGCGCCGGATACCGCGCGGGCGCTGCGGATGGCGCTGCTCGGACAACTCGCCGACCACGGTCACATCGGTGACCGGCTGCGGCTCGCGGCGCTGGCTGTCGACGCCCCGGGTGACGGCCCAGTTGACGACGACGGCCGGCGCGACGACCTGGCGGGCGCGGCGCAATTGGCGCTGCGGTTCGGCGAGCTGACCTTCGCCGAACGGCTGGCCCGCGCGGCGCTGGATCGTCGCGACGAGCTGCCGGCCCGGCTGGCGCTGGGATACGCGCTGGCCTGGCAGGGCCGCGGCCGGGAGGCCGATGCGGCACTGGCCGCCGTGGACCCCGATCGGCTGTCGCCGCCCGAGCTGATGGCCTGGGCGTTGCCGCGGGCGGCCAACCAGTTCTGGATGCTCGGCGAACCCGCGCAGGCCACCGCGTTTCTGCAGACCACCCGCAGCCGCGTCCCGTCGCCGGGCGCGCAGGCCACCCTCGACGCGTTGACCGCCACGTTCGCGATGAACGCCGGCACGCCGCTGCGGACCCTGCGGATCGCCGACGAGGTGTTGGCGTCGCCGCACGCCGACGGGGTCGCGGTGGGGTGGGCCGCTTCGGCGGCGGCTCTGAGCGCGGCCCGCACCGGGAAGTTCGGCGACGTCGAGACGCTGGCCCGGCGCGCGACGGCTGCCGACCATCCAGGGTTGCTGCGGTTCACCAGCGGCTTCGGCCGGATCACCGCTCTGGTGCTGGCCGGCCGGCTGACCGAGGCCCGCACGCTGGCCCAGCGCTACACCGATTTCGCCGAGCTGCAGCAGCCCGGCCGGGCGATCGGCGAGACGCTGGTCGGCTATGTGGCGATCGCGCAGGGCGATTTCGACACCGCCGTGACATTGCTCAGCCGCGCGGCCGACCCGCTGGCCCGCACCGGCTACTCCTGGGGCCCGCTGTCGCTGATGCTGCTGGCCCAGGCGCTGGGGCAGCAGGGTGAACAACTGCACGCGGCAAAGGCTTTCAGTCGCGCGGAGTCGCTGCATGGGCTGAAGTCGGCGTTGTTCGCGCCGGAGCTGGCGTTGGCCAAGGCGTGGTCGAAGGCGGCTCACGGCGATACCACCGGTGCGATCGAAGCCGCGCGGGAAGCGGTGCAGACCGCGGAGCGCGGCGGGCAGTCGGCGATAGCGCTGCGCGCGGTGCAGGACTGCACGCGCCTCGGCGACGTGCGGGCCGCACAACGGGCCGGGCGGCTGGCCGGCGAGGTGGACTGCGTGCTGGGACGACTGACGCTGGCGCACGCCCGGGCGCTGGCCGCGGGCGATGCCGCCGGGCTGGCCGACGTCGCCGCCGACCTGGCCGATCGCGGACTACATCCGGCGGCCGCCGATGCCACCGCCCAGGCGAAGCGGGTGTGAGCGCTCACCCTGCGCACGCTCCCCGGTAGATGCATTTGCTATCGACCGCAGATGCCACCCGCTGACCGACAAATCAGCGATTACTGAACGGCATGAATGATGACGTACGTAAAAGTGCGCTTCATTAAATCAGTAAGCGTCCTTCGAGCTGCTTTTATACGGTGGTCAACAATTTTTCGATCAGTAAATCAGGGAACTGATGCGTTCCGCATGCAGATAATAGCAGTCGATTGATGTTTTCATTCTCAGCCAATTTTTCGCAGCCGATTAAGATTTGCCAAGCGTAAATGTATAGCGTCGTGGATATCAAAGTTCCATTGACCAAGGAGCATACGAGATGTCTATTTCGTTGGCATCAGCCCGTCGCTTCACGATCGGCGCCACCAGTGCCGGCGTGTTGGCGGGCGCACTGCTGTTGGGGGTCGCACCGGCGGCGAACGCTGCGCCCGCGGCCGGGGCCGGACCGGCCCACTCCGCACCGGCTGGGTTGCAACCCGCGCATCCCGGTGGCTGGGGCCCCGGCCCGGGGCCTGGGGGTCCTGGACCCGGCCCTGGCGGCTGGGGTCCCGGCCCAGGGCCGGGCTGGGGACCTCCGGGTCCTGGACCCGCCGGATGGGGACCAGGTCCCGGACCGGGCTGGGGACCTCCAGGGCCGTGGGGACCTCCCGGCCCCTGGGGACCTCCCGGCCCAGGACCCGGTCCGTGGGGACCGCCTCCCCCGGTGCCGCCGTTCTGGTGACAGCCGATTGCACCCCGCGCCCGCCACCCGCCGGCTTGAATGACGGCGCGTCCGGCTAGCGGCTCAGGTAGGCGCGCAGCATGGTGACGGCGTCGGTGATCCGGTGCACCGGAACCAATTCGTCACGGGTGTGCGCGAGGTTGGGGTCGCCGGGCCCGTAGTTGACCGCGGCCACACCACGGGCGGCGAACCGCGACACGTCGGTCCAGCCGTACTTCGCCCGCACCTGCCCACCGGCCGCGTCGACGAGCGCCCGGGCCGCGGGCGCGGACAAACCGGGCAGTGCCCCGGTGGCCGCATCGGTCTGCTCGATCCGTACATCCAGGCCGTCGAACACCTCGTGGACGTGGCGCAGCGCGGCGTCGGCCGACCGATCGGGCGCGAACCGGAAGTTCACCGTCACCGACGCGGCGTCGGGGATCACGTTGCCGGCCACCCCGCCGTCGATGCGCACCGCCGAAAGTCCTTCGCGGTACACACATCCGTCGATGTCGACGCTGCGGGCCTCGTACGCCGCGAGCCGATCGAGCACCGCGCCCAGCTTGTGGATCGCGTTGTCACCCAACCACGACCGCGCGGAATGGGCTCGAGTCCCGTTGGCCTGGATGACGACCCGCAAAGTGCCCTGGCAGCCCGCTTCGATGTAACCACCGGTCGGCTCGCCGAGAATCGCCACGTCGGCGGTCAGCCAGTCCGGCAGCTCGCGTTCGATGCGGCCCAAACCGTTTGCGCTTGCTTCGATTTCCTCACAGTCGTAGAACACCAGGGTCAGGTCGTGGGCGGGCGCGGTGATCGTCGCCGCCAGGTGCAGGAAGACCGCGTCGCCGGACTTCATGTCGCTGGTGCCACAGCCGTGCAGCGACTCGGCGTCGCGGCGGCTCGGCAGATTGCCGGCTGCGGGCACGGTGTCGAGATGGCCGGCCAGCAGTACCCGGCTCGGCAGACCCAACGCGGTGCGGGCCAGCACCGCGTTGCCGTTGCGGACCACCTCGTAACCCAGGGCGGGGGGCGTCTGCGCCCGCAACGCCGCCTCGACCTCGTCGGCGATGCGTTCTTCGTGCCGCGACTCGCTGGGAATGTCGACCAGAGCGGCCGTCAGCTCGATCGGGTCACCGCGGAGGTCCAGCACGGTGCCAGCGTAGTGGGTCGGTAGCGTGAAGCCCGTGACTGCAGCTTCGGGTATTGGGCTGGCGACGCTGGCCGCCAACGGATCGGTTCTCGACACTTGGTTCCCCGCACCGGAACTGATCGCCACCGGCGAACCCGGCACCACCCGGTTGTCGGTGGCCGAGGTTCCCGACGACCTGGCCGTGCTGGCCGGCCGCGACGAGGAGCGCGACGTCGAAACCGTCGTGGTGCGCACTGTGATCGGTTCGCTGGACGACAAGGCCGTCGACGCCTACGACGCTTATCTACGGCTGCATCTGCTCTCGCACCGGCTGGTCGCCCCGCACGGGCTCAACGCCGACGGGTTGTTCGGGGTGCTGACCAACGTCGTATGGACCAGCCACGGCCCCTGTGCCGTCGAGGGTTTCGAGTTGACCCGGGCCCGGTTACGCGGGCGCGGACCGGTCGCGGTCTACGGCGTGGACAAGTTTCCGCGGATGGTCGACTACGTCGTGCCGAGCGGGGTGCGCATCGCCGACGCCGACCGGGTGCGGCTCGGTGCGCATCTGGCTTCCGGCACCACCGTGATGCACGAGGGCTTCGTCAACTTCAATGCGGGCACGCTGGGCACCTCGATGGTCGAGGGCCGCATCTCGGCGGGCGTCGTGGTCGGCGACGGTTCCGACGTCGGCGGCGGGGCGTCGATCATGGGAACGCTGTCCGGTGGCGGTACCCAGGTGATCTCGCTCGGCAAGCACTGCCTGCTCGGCGCGAACTCGGGGCTGGGCATCCCGCTGGGTGACGATTGCGTCGTCGAAGCCGGTCTCTACGTCACCGCGGGTACGAAAGTCGTTTTGCCAGATGGCAATTCGATCAAGGCGCGCGAGCTGGCCGGTGGCAGCAACCTGTTGTTCCGCCGCAACTCGGTGAGCGGCGCGGTCGAGGTCGTCGAGCGCAGCGGCCGCGGCATCGCCTTGAACGAGGACCTGCACGCCAACTGATCACGCGAACACCTGCCGGGGCATGACCGTCGGCTTGACGCCGTAGTGCCGAATTGTCACGCGGAGCGGAGCGCAGTTCCCTTGGTCTCGGGAAGCAGATAGGTGCAGCCGAAGCTGGCCAACGCGAGACCGGCGAGCATGACGCCGACGGCCCAGGTCCCGTAGGCCGCCTGCACGGTTCCGGCAATCAGCGGTGGCAGCGCGGCGCCGAAGATCCCGGCGAGGTTGATCGCCAGAGCCGATCCGCTGTAGCGGTAGCGGGTCGCGAAGAGCTCGGGAATGAACGCGCCCGTCGGCCCGGATCCGATTGCGGCGATCGCCAGCATTCCGATCACTGCGATCGCGTAGCAGAGCGGCGCCCCGGTGTTGATCAACGGAACCACCGCGAGTGCCCACAGCGCGCAACCCGCCCAGCCCAGCATCATCATGCGGCGCCGGCCCACCCGGTCGCTCACGATGGCCGAGATCGTCACGACCGTGATGCTCGCCAGCCCGCCGAGCGCCCCGACGGTCCAGATGAAGCTCCGGCTGTAGCCGAAGTGCGAGTGGGCGAAGTGGGGCAGGTAGGTGTGCGCCATATAGACGGAACTCATCCCGCTCAAGATGCTCCCGCCGGCCAGGACGGTTTCTCGCCGCTGGTTGCGAAGCAGTTCGGTGATCGGAGCTTTGGGAACCTGCCGGTGGGCCTCTTCTTCGGCGAACACCGGCGTCTCGTCGATTCTCAGCCGCACATACAGCGCAATTCCGACCAGCACCGAACTGAGCAGGAACGGTATGCGCCACCCCCAGCGCATGAACGCGAGGCTGCTCTCGCCGATGCTCACACTGACGCCCAGAAACGTCAGGCTGGTGAGAATTGCCGCGACACCGCCGCCCAGCAGGGTGAACATGCCGTAGCGGCCGCGTTTGCCGGCCGGCGCGTACTCGACGCTCAGCAACGCCGATCCGGCCCACTCACCGCCGGCGGCGAACCCCTGCACCAGTCGCAGCAAGACCAGGATGACTGGCGCGGCGACACCGATGCTGGCCGTGGTCGGGACCAGGCCGACCCCGACCGTCGCAACCGCCATGATCAGCAGGGTGGCGATCAAGGACTTCTTGCGACCCAACCGGTCGCCGAGGTAGCCGAACGTGGCGCCGCCGATGGGCCTGGACACAAAGGCGCTGGCGAAGGTGCCCATCGAAGCGATCGTCGCGACCGTCGGGCTTAACTGCGGGAAGAAGACGGTGGGAAACACCAGCGCCGCCGCGGTGCCGTAGATCAGGAAGTCGTAGAACTCGATCGCCGAGCCGACCAGACAGGCGGCGGCAACGCGGCTCATCGGCGTCGCGGCGGGCGCGTCTGCGATCATCGTCGTTTCGCCGGCGGGGTGCACGGCTACGACGGTAGGAGAATCCCGCGCCGCTGTCACACTTGGCGCGCGGTCGGACGGGGCCCGGTCAGCCCTGGTTCAGAAGCTGCTTCTTGAGCACTTTGCCCATCGCGTTACGCGGCAACTCCTCGACGATCCGCACCTCGCGCGGTCGCTTGTGCACCGAAAGCTGTTGTGCGACGTAGTCGATCAGCTCTCGAGGCTGCGCATCCCCGACAATGAAAGCGACGATCCGCTGGCCCAGGTCGTCGTCGGGCAGTCCGACCACCGCCGCCTCGGAAACGCCCGGGTGCCCGAGCAGGACCGTTTCGATCTCGCCGGCGCCTACCCGGTATCCCCCGGACTTGATCAGGTCGACCGATTCGCGGCCGACGATCCGGTGCATGCCGTCGCCGTCGATGACCGCGGCGTCACCGGTGCGATACCAGCCGTCGGCATCGAAGGCCTCGGCGGTGGCGTCCGGGAGGTTCAGGTAGCCGTTGAACAGCGTCGGCCCCCGAACCTGCAGTCGCCCAATGGTTTCCGCATCGTGCGGCACCGTGTTGTCGTTGTCGTCGACCAGTCGGCTCTCGATGCCGGTCAACGGCAGTCCGACCCAGCCGGGACGACGATCGCCGTCGGCCCGCGTCGACAATGTGATCAGCGATTCGGTGGCGCCATACCGTTCGACGGGCGCATGCCCGGTCAACGCGACCAGCCGGTCGAACACCGGCACGGGCAGACCCGCGCTGCCGGACACCAGCAGTCGCGCCGAGCGCAGCGCCTCGGCGGCCGCGGTGTCCGCCACCACCCGCGACCACACCGTCGGCACACCGAAGTACAGCGATCCCTGGGCGGCCGCGTAGGCCTCGGGTGTGGGTTTTCCGGTGTGCACGAAGCGATTTCCGACGCGCAGTGACCCGAGCAAACCCAGCACCAGACCGTGCACATGGAACAGCGGCAGACCGTGCACCAGCGTGTCGTCGGGGCTCCACTGCCAGGCCTCGGCGAGCGCGTCGAGGTCCGCGGCGAGGGCCTGACCGCTGAGCTGCACACCTTTCGGCGGACCGGTGGTGCCCGAGGTGTAGATGATCAGCGCGGTGTCCCGCGCGGACGGCTCGGGCTGCTGGTGCCATGACCGCGCGCCCATCCGCACCGGAATGTGCGGCAGCCCTTCGGGTTCGTCCGGGACCGGGCCCAGCCAGGCCTGCGCGCCGGAGTCGGTGAGGATGTGGCGTCGCTCGGCCTGCCCGACGTCGGCGGGCACCGGGACCACCGGCACCCCCGCGATCAGGCAGCCGGCGATGGCCAGCGCTGTCGGCGCGGTCGGGGTGGCCAGCACGGCGATCACACCCGCGCCGCGGACCCGTTCGGCGACCGAGTTGGCTGCCCCGACCACGTCACTGCGGCTGAGGGTGACGTCGCCGAACCGCACGGCGTCGGCGAGATCGCGGCCACCTGCCACGACGGAGGGGTTCAGCGAGGTCAGCAGCACGTCAGCAGGCTAGCCCATCGGCCATTCGCCGATCACGCGGTCGGCCACTCAGGCCGGGTATCCCATCGCCTTCGGTTCCATGTACTGACGGATCCCGACGATCCCGCCGCTTTCCCGGCCGATTCCGCTCTGGTTGAAGCCTCCGAACGGCGCGCCGCCCGGCCCGAATCCGTTGACCGCGATCTGACCGGTGCGAACCCGCCGCGCGACGGCCATCGCCCGGTCCACGTCAGCACCCCACACCGCACCGGACAACCCGTACTGCGAGTTGTTCGCGATCCGCACCGCCTCGTCGTCGCCGTTGTAGCGCAGAACCGACAGCACCGGACCGAACACCTCCTCCTGGGCGATGGTCGAATCCGGTGTGACCCCGGTCAGAATCGTCGGCTCGAAGTAGAAGCCACGCTCCACCCCGGCCGGGCGCCCGCCGCCGGTGACCACCGTGGCACCGTCGTCGACCGCTCGATCCACATGGGCCTGAACACGTTTGCACTGCGCATCGCTGATCAACGGGCCCATCGTGACGTCCGGATCGGCGGGGTCGCCGACCTTGACCGCATCGGCTACACCGACCAGTCGCTCGACCACCTCGTCGTGGATCGCGTCGGGCAACAGCAGTCTGCTGTGCAGGATGCAGGCCTGGCCGGCGTGAAATGAGCACGACTCGAACAACATTCGCTGCAACGTGTCGTCGTCCAGGGTCGCATCGTCGAGCACGATGCTGGCCGACTTGCCGCCGAGCTCGAGCAGCAGCCGCTTGATGGTCGCACCGGCGGCGGACATCACGTCACGGCCGACCACCGAGCTGCCGGTGAAGCTGACCATGTCGATGCGGGGGTCGACGGTGAGCAGCTTGCTGGATTCGATGTCGGTCGGCGTCACGACGTTGACCACGCCCGGGGGAATATCCGTGTGCTCGTCGATGATTCGGGCCAGCGCCAACCCGGCAAGCGGTGCCAGCGGCGACGGCTTGAGCACCACGGTGTTGCCCGCCGCCAACGCGGCGCAGAGCTTCATCACGTTGAGGGTGTGCGGAAAATTCCACGGTGTCAGGATCGACACCACGCCCAGCGGCTCGTAGCGCAACAGCGTCTTACCCGCGGCGCCGTATGCCTCGATCGGCTCTTCGATCGGATGGGTGGCCAGTTCGGCGGCGTTGAGAGCAGCGAATGCCGGACCTTCGACGTGGATGACCCGCTCGTTGGACGTGCAGCCCCATTCTTGTTGGGCCAGTGCATTGAACTCGTCGGCGTGCGCCAGCAGCGCCTCGCCCAGCTGGTTGAGATAGCCGGCGCGTTCTTCGGGGTCGGCGGCGGCCCAGGGGCCGGCATCGAAGGCCGCTCTGGCCGCGGCGATCGCGCTGCCGACCTGGGCCTGGCCGGGGTCGGGCACCGACGCGATGACGTCCTCGGTGGCGGGGTTGACGTCGTCGTAGCGGCCACCGGTCCCGGCCGTACCGTCCGGCTCGACCCACCGGCCGTCGATGTAGACCGCGTAGGTGTCGATCAACGAGCGTGGGTCAGCCATGTCCACTCCTTTGGGGGTCCGGGGCCAGAACGGTCCGGCGGCTCATCGATTGGTCTACACCGGTTCCGCTGATGTCGTCAATGCTCGCCCTGGTGGCACGGTATTTCTCCTCAATGGCAGGCATATTGACACCACCAGAGCGCCCGGAGTAGACAGAACGATCCGGACACTTCGAGACAACCTGTCCGATCACCGTCGTTCAACGGCCCAGTCTAAAAACGGAAAATCGGGAGGATCCACCCAGTGAGCGACGCCGACCTGCAGAGCAAGCTCGAGGCCCTCGTCGGCCAGCCGACCGGCGGCAGCGCCAAACCCTCGGTCGCGCCGGATCCGGTGAATCAACCGATGATTCGGCACTGGGCGTATGCGCTCAACGACATGAACCCGGTCTACCTCGACCCGGAGTTCGCCGCGGCGTCGAGATTCGGCGGCATCGTGTCGCCGCCGGTGATGCTGCAGACCTGGACCATGCCGGCGCCGAAGCTCGAAGGAATCGGTGAGCGGGGCGGCTCCCCCGTCGAGATCACCAACAACCCCACTGCTTTTCTCGACGAAGCCGGCTACACCAGCATCGTCGCGACCAACTCGGAGTTCGAGATCAACCGTTACCCCAAACTGGGTGACGAGATCAGCGCGACGTCGGTGTACGAAGAGGTCTCCGACGAGAAGACCACGGCACTCGGCACCGGATTCTTCGTGACGTGGGTGCTCACCTACAGCGATCAGCACGGTGAAGTGCTTGGCAGGCAACGGTTCCGGGTCCTGCGATTCAAGCCGGCGAACTGATGGACACCCGACTGGCGCCGGCCATCAGCCCGGACACCGAGTTCTTCTGGGACGGGCTGCGCGAACACAAGCTGCTGATCCAGCGCTGCAACGGATGTCAGGCAATCCGCAATCCGCCGCAGCCGATGTGCCCGAAATGCCGTTCGTTGGACTGGGAAGCGATCGAGTCCTCCGGCCGCGGCACCGTCTACAGCTACGTGATGCCGCAGCAGCCGCAGTTCCCGTTCTTCGACTATCCCTACATCGTCGCGCTCATCCAACTCGACGAAGGCGTCCGGATCGTGTCGAACCTGACCGATATCGATCCGGCCGATGTGCAGGTCTCAATGCCGGTCGAGGTCTACTACCGCGGATTCAATGACGCCGGGGAAAAAGAGCTTGTGCTGCACCAGTTCCGGCCGGCTGGGGAAGGACGGTCATGACAGCCTCCCGCACCTCCACGTGCAAGTGGGCGGACATCAGCGTCGGTGACGAGGTGACACCGCTGGAGATTCCGTTGACCACCACGATGATCGTCGCCGGCGCCATCGCCTCACGTGACTTCATGCCGGTGCATCACGACGCGGCCTATGCCAAGCAGCAGGGCTCGCCCAATCTGTTCATGAACATCCTGACCTCGAACGGCTACTGCGTCCGGTTCCTCACCGACTGGGCCGGCCCTGAGGCGATGGTCACAAAACTGTCCATTCGCCTTGGCGTGCCGTCGTTTCCGGATGACCCGCTGCGCTTCACCGGACACGTCACCGGCAAGAAAGAAGGCTCGGACGGGGAGAATTTCGTCGAGGTCAGTTTCCAGGCGGCCAACAGCCTCGGCAACCACGTCTCCGGGACCGCGGTCCTCAGCCTGTTGGACGGAGCAGGCGCATGAGTGTTTCGCTGCTGGCCGGCACCACCGCCATCGCCGGTATCGGCCAGACCGAGTTCTCCAAGGAATCCGGCCGCAGCGAACTGCAATTGGCCTGCGAGGCGGTCAGCGCCGCACTCGACGATGCCGGGTTGTCGCCCGGTGACGTCGACGGCATGGTCACGTTCACGATGGATTCCAGCGACGAGATCGAGGTCGCCCGCAACGTCGGCATCGGTGATCTGACCTTCTTCTCCCGCGTCCCCCTGGCGGCGGTGCCGCAGCCGGAACCGTCGCGCATGCCGCGATGGCGGTGGCGGCCGGCGTCGCGGACGTCGTGGTCTGCTACCGCGCGTTCAACGAGCGCTCCGGGATTCGCTTCGGTGGCAGCGGGCGCACCAGTGCCGAAACCCCCTTGTTCATGGCGCATTACGCCCCGTTCGGATTGCTCACCCCCGCGGCGTGGGTCGCGCTGCATGCGCAGCGCTACATGTCGACGTACGGAGTCACCAACTCCGACTTCGGTCGGATCGCCGTCGTCGACCGCGCCCATGCTGCCAACAACCCGGACGCGTGGTTCTACCAGCGGCCGATCACGTTGGAGGATCACCAGAATTCGCGGTGGATCATCGAACCCGTTCTGCGGCTGCTGGATTGCTGCCAGGAAAGCGACGGCGGTGTGGCACTCGTGGTGACCAGCGCCGAGCGGGCCCGCGATCTGAGGCAACCCCCCACGATCATCTCTGCGGCCGCGCAGGGTGCGGCCTACAACGGCGAGATGATGACCAGCTACTACCGCGACGACATCACCGGATTGCCCGAGATGGGCGTGGTCGCCGACAAGTTGTGGCGCGACTCCGGCCTGAAGCCGAGCGACATCCAAACCGCCTTCATCTACGACCATTTCACCCCGTTCGTGTTCACCCAGTTCGAAGAACTCGGGTTCTGTGGACGCGGCGAGGCCAAGGACTTCGCGACGGTCGAGCGGTTGTCACTGGGCGGCGAGCTGCCGATCAACACCAACGGCGGGCTGCTCGGCGAGGCCTACATTCATGGGATGAACGGCATCACCGAAGGCGTGCGCCAGGTTCGGGGGACCTCGCACAACCAGGTGGACGATGTCGAGCATGTACTCGTCACCTCGGGTACCGGTGTGCCGACCAGCGGGTTGATTCTCGCTTCCGGGCAGTGAGCCGCCCGGTGACCGAATCGACCTGGGCCGACACCCGCGAGATCATCATCGAGTCGGCGTATTCCTGCTTTCGCAAGCAGGGATTGCAGAAGGCGACGATCGTCGACATCGCCCGGGTGGCCAATGTAGCCCGCAGCACCATCTACGAGTACTTCCGCGACAAGGCGGCGATCGTCGAGGCCTGCGCCGAGCACACCTCCGAGCAGTTCTACCGGCAGATGTCGATCGCGATGGACACCGGTGGTTCGCTGGAGGACAAGCTCGCGCGCGCAGCGGTTTTCGTCACGCAGGCCCGGCGGGCCATCGCCTCGGAGAAGTACTTCGACGAAGAGGCGGTCAGCCTGCTGCTGACCAAGGACGCCGCGGTGCTGCTGCGCGAATGTGTCGACTTCCTGGCACCACACCTGGCCGCCGCCAAGCTCACCGGCGAGGTGCGCAAGGATCTCGACATCCAGGCCAGCGGCGAGTGGTTTGCCCGAATCTTGTTCTCGTTGTTCAGCACTCCGTCGTCGACGCTGGACATGGACGACCCCGAGGTGGTCGCCGACTTCGTGCGGGCACATGTGGTGCAAGGGTTCGCCAACGACCGTCAGCGGCCACGGCGCGGTTAGTCGTCGCCCGGTTCCCAGCTGGCCGGCAGCATCGGCAGCCCCGGATCGCAGCCGAACGAGTCACCGGTCCGAACACTGAACCCGGTGGCGGCGCGGACGGGCTTGGCGGTGGTTCCGGCGAAGCCCAGCGGTCCGCCGCCGCTATCCGAGGCCTCGGTCTGCGCCAAACCGGCCGGGTCATCGCCGGCGGCATCCATGAATTCGTCACCATGGGCGCGGAGTACTTCGCGCTGGCGGCGGCGGGCCCGCCGTTGCCTCGGATTGGTCAGCTGGGCGGCGGCCGCGGCAGCGGCGGCATCCGGTTCGGGCGCCCGTCGTTTCTCGGTGGAGCTGGCGCCGATGCCCAGCCCGGAGCCGAAACCGATGCCGGGCGGTCCGATCGCGTAGGGAGCCACGAACCCCGTCGCGCCGGCCGACGGCGGCGACGGTGGTGGCGTCGAACCGGAGACTGTCGCGGTGGATGCGGGAGCGGGCGCCGAACTCGGCGCGGTGCCCGGCGCGACGCTCGGGACCGGCGTCGCCGAGGCGGGCCAAACACCCGGCACGACAGGCAGATTCGCGGGGCCCGCAGGCAGCTGCAGGTGCGGAAGCCCGGCCAGCCCGGCCAGACCGGCGAGACCACCCGCGGCTCCGGCCGGGGCCACCACCGCGCCGAGTGCCACGGCGAACAGCGCCGGCGACTGGCTGACCGTGCTGGCCAACTGAGCGATATGGGTGGGCCAGTCGAACAGCGCCAGTGCCGCCAGGTATTGGAATGCCTGCACCGCCTGCCCCGGATTCTGCGAGACGTACAGAAAATCCTCGACGAGTTCCAGGGACCGGGCCAGGTACCAGATCGGCTGGCTGGCATCGACGTAATAGTCGTAGACCTGCCCGTTGAGAGTGCCTGCGCCGGGATTCCAGTTCGCGCCGAAGTTCTGCAGGATCTGCGCGATGAAGGTGGTCAGCTCGTTGGAGATCATCGGGTCATGGGCGGTCGCGGTGTCTTCGATACCGAGAGCCTTCAGCAGCGGCGCGAGCTGGTCCAGCAGACCTTGCAAGGGATTGTTGAACTGCGGCGGCTGTGCCGCAGCGGCTTTCACGATTCGCGGGGCGGGTGCGGTCCGCGGTGTCGCCGACAGCGCAGCGGTGGACACCGCCTGGTAGACGCCCATCGTGGTGGCCGCCTGAACCCACATCCGCGCGTAGTCCGCTTCGTTGAGCGCAATCGGGATCGTGTTGAGCCCGAAAAAGTTCGTTGCGACCAGGACCCCGTGCACGGTGTGATTCGCCGCAAGTTCGGCCAGGGACGGCATCGTCGCCAGTGCCACGCCATAGGCCGCGGCCGCAGTGTCGAGTTGGGCGGCGGTCATGGTGCTGTCAGCCGCGGCCTGGAGCAACCACGCCATGTACGGCGCGTGGGCGGCCGCGTAGGACTCCGCACCGACACCCTCCCACAGACCCGCCTGGATTCCGGCCAGCAATTGCTGCGCCTCCTCGGCCGCCGCTGCGTACTCCGCACTCAGCGACCGCCACGCGCCGGCAGCCGCCAACATCGGTCCGGCACCGGGTCCGCTGCTGAGCAATGCGGAATGCACTTCGGGCGGCGAGGCCATCCACGCAGGTCCAGACATCCACCACCCCTCGCTGCTTAGTTTTCGGTGAGCCTAACTTTAAACTTAGGCATCAGAAAATGAGCAGTTATGCGTGGCTGACTTGGACTGGCGCTGAGGTCAGGGCCGCAGGATGACCTTGACCGCGCCGTCCTCCTTCTTCTGGAAGATGTCGTAGGCGTGCGGCGCATCGTCGAGCGGGAGGATGTGGGTGGCGAAGCTGTCGACGCCGAGCGGATCGGCGTCGGTCAGCAGCGGCATGATGTCGTCCGACCACCGCTTGACGTTGGCCTGACCCATCCGCAGCGTGATCTGTTTGTCGAACAGCGTGAGCATCGGCAGCGGGTCGGCCATTCCGCCGTAGACGCCGATCAGCGAGATCGTTCCGCCGCGGCGCACGATGTCGATCGCCGAATACAGGGCGCCGAGCCGGTCCACGCCGGCGGTCTGCATCAGTCGTTTGCCCAGCATGTCCGGCAACAACCCGGTGATCTGCTGCGCCGCCTTGGCGACCGGTGAACCGTGGGCTTCCATGCCGACCGCGTCGATCACCGAGTCGGTGCCGCGCCCATCGGTGAGATCGCGGATCACATCGCCGATTTCGGCGTCGATGTGGCTGAGGTCGATGGTCTGGATGCCGCGTTCGGCGAGCCGGGCCAGCCGCTCCGGCACCAGGTCGACGGCGATCACCCGGTAACCGAGGTGGTCGGCGATGCGTGCAGCCATGTCGCCGATCGGGCCCAGGCCCAACACGGTGACCGAACCGCCGTCCGGGATATTGGCGTACGCCACCGACTGCCACGCCGTGGGCAATACATCGGAGAGGTAAACGAAGCGCGAATCAGGCGGTCCCACAGGCACTTTGATGTGGGTGAACTGCGCCTGCGGCACCCGCAGCAGTTCGGCCTGGCCGCCGGGCACCTCGCCGTAGAGCTCTGAATAGCCGAACAGCGCGGCCCCCATGCCCTGGTCGCGCACCTGGGTTGTCTCGCACTGGGTGTAGAGCTGTTCCTTGCACATATGACAGCTGCCGCAGGAAATCTGGAACGGGATGACCACCCGGTCACCGACGCGCAGGTCCCCGGTTTCGCTGCCGACTTCCCGGACGATGCCCATCGGTTCGTGTCCGAGGATGTCACCGGCGTTCATGAATGGACCGAGCACTTCGTAGAGGTGCAGATCCGAGCCGCAGATGTTGGTCGAGGTGACTTCGATGATGGCGTCGGTGGGTTGCTGGATTTCGGGGTCGGGCACCGACTCAACGCGCACATCGCGTTTGCCGTGCCAGGTGACAGCTTTCATCATCAGGTCGTACCCGTATGAGGATTCGCGAAACGCCGTGGTCAGTGGCCCACGTTGGCGAGTGCCCGCATGAAGAAGGTCAGATTGGCCGGGCGCTCGGCCAGCCGCCGCATGAAGTAGCCGTACCACGCGGTGCCGAACGGCACGTAGATGCGGACCTGGCTGCCGGCCGCCGCCAGCCTTCGCTGCTCCGGGTCTCGAACTCCGTACAACATCTGGTATTCGAAATCTGTTGTAGCCCTGCCAGTTTCGCGCGCCATCGTGGCTGCCGCGTCGACAATCACCGGGTCGTGCGAAGCGACCATCGGGTATCCGGGCCCCGTCATCAGCAACCGCAGACAACGCAGGTAGGCCGCCGTGACCGCCGCGGTGTCGCGGTGGGCCACCGACGCCGGTTCGTCGTAAGCGCCCTTGCACAACCGGACCCTGGCACCCGAGCTCGCGAACTGTTCGCAGTCGCCGGGCGTTCGTCGCAGGTAAGCCTGCAGCACCACGCCCAGCCAGGGAAAGTCGGTACGCAATTCGGCGGCGATCGCCAGCGTGGAATCGGTGGTGGTGTGATCCTCGGCGTCGAGGGTGACCCAGGCGCCGATCTGCTCGGCCCGCTCGCAGATCCGGTGAGCGTGCCACAGTGCGATCTGCTCGCCGTCGCGCGTCAGAGCCTGGCCCAGTGCGGAGAGTTTCAGCGACACCTCGAGCGGCCGCACCCCGCGCTGGGTGGCGTCCGGCCGCCTGCCCAGCTCCTCGAGCAGACGGAGGTAGGCATTCACGGTGGCGGCGGCGCCGTCGGTGTCGGTGACCTGTTCTCCCAGATAGTCGATGCTGATCAATCGACCCGAATCGCGCAGCGCCGCAGCGCTGTCCATGATCTCCCGCAGGGTTGTCCCCGGCACGAAGCGATCGACCACCCGGCGGGTGACGGTCAACCGCTCGGCGGTGTGCTGCAGGCCGTGCGACCGGCCGGCGGCCAGGATCGCCGGCCGTAGCGTCCGGGCGAACAGCCCGCTCATGCTGTGTCCATGTGCGGGTAACGGTGGTCGGTGGCCGGCACGAACGTCTCCTTGATCGAACGAGCGGACGTCCAGCGCAACAGATTCAGCGCCGAGCCGGCTTTGTCGTTGGTGCCCGAGCCACGGGATCCGCCGAACGGCTGACGCCCGACCACCGCCCCGGTCGGCTTGTCGTTGACATAGAAGTTTCCGGCCGCGAACCGCAGCCGATTCTGCGCGGCGAGTACGGCGTCACGGTCGTCGGCGATCACCGCGCCGGTGAGCGCGTACCGAGACCCGGTGTCGATCACGTCGATCACCCGGTCGAATTCGTCGTCGGGGTAGACATAGACCGACAACAGCGGACCGAAGTACTCGGTGGCGAACGACTCGTCGGTCGGGTCGTCGGACACCAGCACCGTCGGGCGCACGAAATACCCTTCGCTGTCGTCATATTCGCCGCCGACTGCGATCGTCACGCCGGGCGCGCTCTTGGCACGCTCGATGGCGGCAACGTTCTTGGCGAAGGCGCGCCGGTCGATCAGGGCGCCGCCGAAGTTCGCCAGGTCCGCGACGTCACCGAAGGGGAGCTCGGCGGTTGCGGCCAGAAAGTCGTCACCCATCCGCTGCCACACCGAGTGCGCGATGAAGGCCCGTGACGCCGCGGAACACTTCTGACCCTGGTAGTCGAAAGCACCGCGGATCAACGCGGTGCGCAGCACGTCGGGCGGTGCCGAACTGTGCGCCAGCACAAAGTCTTTGCCGCCGGTCTCGCCCACCAGTCGCGGATAGCTGTGGTAACGCTCGATGTTTGAGCCGACCTGTTGCCAGAGATGCTGAAAGGTGGCCGTCGAGCCGGTGAAGTGGATGCCCGCCAGCCGTGGATCGGCCAGTGCCACCTCCGATACCGCGTAGCCGTCGCCGGTGACCATGTTGACCACGCCGGGTGGGAGTCCCGCGGCCTCCAACAGTTGCATGGTCAGGTAAGCGGACAACGTCTGCGTCACCGACGGCTTCCACACCACCGTGTTGCCCATCAGGGCCGGCGCGGTCGGCAGGTTCGCGGCGATCGAGGTGAAGTTGAACGGCGTGACGGCATAGACGAATCCGTCCAGTGGTCGGTAGTCGGTGCGGTTCCACTCACCGCGGGCGCTGCGCGGCTGCTGGGCCAGGATCTGGCGGGCGAACTCGACATTGAACCGCCAGAAGTCCGCCGTCTCGCAGGACGCGTCGATCTCGGCCTGGTAGGCGGTTTTGGATTGCCCGAGCATCGTCGCGGCCGCGATCGTCTCTCGCCACGGACCGGCAAGCAGGTCGGCAGCCCGCAAGAAAATCGCCGCCCGTTCATCGAATGGCATTGCTGCCCAGTCGATCCGAGCCAGCGACGCGGCCTGCACGGCAGCGGCCGCATCACGGTGCAACGCGTTGGTCAGCGTGCCCAGCGTCAACGAGTGCCGGTGCGGTGCGGCGACATCGATCCGTTCACCACCGCCCATCCGGTGGACGCCCCCGATGACGTGCGGCAAGTCGATCGTCTGGTCGGCGAGTTCGGCGAGAGCGGTCTGCAACCTGGCCCGTTCGGGCGAATGCGGCGCGTAGTCATGAATTGGCTCGTTGACGGGTGGCGGTACGTCGGTGACAGCGTCCATGTCTCAGGATCTCAGCGACCACGCCCGCTACTGTTGGCCGATTGGCTAAGCTTTGTCGTCTTGGCTAGTAGAATCGGCCAACATGTCGGTTGCCGGTGTCAGCCTCGGCCAACTGCTGTTGGCCCTGGATACGACCATGGCCAGACTGATCGACGCGCCCCGCGGCCTCGACCTGACCGTCGCCTTGGCCGCGCTGATCGATTCCGACGATGTGCGGCTCGGGATCGGCCGGGGCGCGGACGCCGCCGACGTGTTCTTCCTGCTGGGCGTCTCCGACACCGAGGCCCGGGATTGGCTGGGCAGCTCTGCCACCGGACCCGCCCCGGTAGCCGTCTTTGCGAAGGAGCCGTCCGACGCGTTCGTCACCAGGGCGGTCGCGCTCGGGACCGCGGTGGTGGCGGTGGATCCGCGGGCCCGATGGGAGCGGCTGTACCGGCTGGTCGACCATGTGCTGGAGCACCACGGCGACGCCCAGCACGACTCCGACACCGACCTGTTCGGGCTGGCACAGTCGCTGGCCGACCGCGTTCACGGGATGGTCAGCATCGAAGACGACCAATCGCACGTGCTGGCCTACTCGGCGTCCAACGACGAGGCCGACGAGCTGCGGCGACTGTCGATCCTGGGCCGCGCCGGCCCACCCGAACATCTGCGGTGGATCGGGCAGTGGGGCATCTTCGACGCCCTGCGCGCCGGCGGCGACGTGGTCCGGGTGGCTGAGCGCCCGGAGTTGCGGCTGCGCCCGCGGCTGGCCGTCGGTATCCACCGCGCCGACGCCCGCCGCGCATTCGCGGGCTGCATCTGGGTGCAGCAGGGGTCCCGGCCGCTGGCCCACGATGCCGAGGAGGTACTGCGTGGCGCCGCGGTGCTGGCCGCCCGCATCATGTCCCGGCTGACGGCCCGACCGTCGACGCAGACGCTGCGCACGCAGCAACTACTCGGCCTCACCGACGGTGGGCCGGTCGATCCGGACACCGTCGCACGCGACTTGGGTGTCGTTGCCGACGGCCCGGCGGCGTTGGTGGCGTTCTGCCGATCTTCCAGCGACGGCGCTGAGCACCACGACCGACTTGCCGACATTCTGGCGCTGAGCGCCAACGCTTTTCGTGCCGACGCGCAGATCGCATCGCGAGGGTCGCGGGTGTACGTGGTGTTCCCGCAGGCCACCAAGCGGTCGGCGTTGCAGTCCTGGATTCGCGGCGCTGTCAGTGGACTGCACACCGAACTGGGCCTGCGGCTGCGGGCGGTGGTGGCCGCACCGCTGCCCGGGCTGGCCGGCCTGTCCGCGGTACGGGCAGACGTCGATCGCGTGCTGGATAGTGCTGAGCGCCATCCAGATTCGTTCCCGGCGGTGACGTCGCTGGCCGAAGCCCGGACCACGGTGCTGCTCGACGAGATCGTGACGATGGTCGGCGACGACCAGCGGTTGGTCGACCCGCGGGTGCGGGAGCTACGCGATCGCGACCCGGTGCTGGCGCATACCCTGCGGGTCTACCTGGACGCGTTCGGCGACGTCGCGGCCGCGGCACAGCACCTGCACGTCCACCCCAACACCGTGCGCTACCGCGTCCGTCGAATAGAGACGATCCTCACAACATCGCTGGCCGATCCCGATGTCCGACTGCTACTTTCACTGGGACTGCGGGCGACCGAACGGATCTCCTGACTGGGCGCGCAATGGCGCAACAGTTATGTTCACCCTGACGGTAATTGGAAGAGTGGCAACAATTTTCCGTCAGCTAAGCTGCTCAGGTGACAGATCGCCCGTCGGCATATCTGGTGCTCGCCTCCCAGCGGAGCGGCAGCACCCTCTTGGTCGAATCGCTGCGCGCGACCGGTGTGGCCGGTGAACCCCAGGAGTTCTTCCAGTACCTCCCGACCACCAGCCAGTCGCCGCAGCCGCGCGAATGGTTCGCCGGGGTCGACGACGAGTCGATTCTGAGCCTGCTCGATCCGCTGGACGAGGGCAAGCCCGATCTGGCGCCGCCGGAGATCTGGCGCGACTACATCCGCACCGTCGGGCGGACACCGAACGGCGTGTGGGGCGGCAAGTTGATGTGGAACCAGACGTCACTGCTGCTGGACCGCGCGGCCGGGTTGCCGGACCGGTCCGGTGACGGGCTGCTGTCCGCGATCCGCGACGTGGTCGGCCAGGACCCGGTCCTGGTCTACGTCTACCGCCCGGACGTGGTGTCGCAGGCCGTGTCGTTCTGGCGCGCAGTTCAGACCCGGGTGTGGCGTGGTCGGCCGGACCCGGTTCGTGACGCGCGTGCCACCTATCACGCCGGCGCCATCGCACACGTCATCACGATGTTGCGGGGCCAGGAAGAGGGCTGGCGGAAGTGGTTCGCCGAAGAGAACGTCAAACCGTTGGAGATTTCTTATCCGGTGTTGTGGCGCAACCTGACTCAGGTCGTCGGCGACATCCTGGAGTCACTGGGACTCGACCGCGGACTCGCACCGGAGCCGGTGCTGGAGCGTCAGGCGGATAAACGCTCCGACGAGTGGGTAGACCGCTACCGCGAAGACGCCGAACGAGAGGGCTTGCCGCTGTGAGTGCACCGACAGAAACCAAGCGCGTCGACGAGCTGCGGCTGCTGGAAGCCGAAGCCGTGCACATCATCCGCGAGGTTGCCGCCGAGCTGGAGAGGCCGGTGCTGCTGTTCTCTGCCGGTAAGGACTCGATAGTCCTACTTCGCTTGGCGGAGAAGGCTTTTCGGCCACTCCCGCTGCCCTTTCCGGTGATGCACGTGGACACCGGCCACAACTTTCCCGAGGTGATCGAGTTTCGCGACCGACGGGTCGACGGTGAAGGTCACAAGCTGATCGTCGCTTCGGTGCAGGAGTCCATCGACAAGGGTCGAGTTCCCGACCCCGGCCGCAACGCCTCGCGCAACCGGGCGCAGACCCGCACGTTGCTCGACGCGCTGGAGGCCGGCGAGTTCGACGCGGCGTTCGGCGGCGCCCGCCGCGACGAGGAGCGGGCCCGCGCCAAGGAACGCATCCTGAGCTTTCGCGACGAGTTCGGCCAGTGGGACCCGCGGGCGCAGCGGCCCGAGCCGTGGTCGTTGTACAACGGCCGGATCAAGAAGGGTGAGCAAGTTCGGGTGTTCCCGCTGAGCAACTGGACAGAGCTCGACGTGTGGCGCTACATCGAGCTGGAAAACCTTGAAATACCGTCGATTTACTACGCCCACGAGCGCGAGGTGTTCGAGCGCGACGGCATCCTGCTGGCGGTGTCGGAGTACGCCGAACCACACAACGACGAGAGCGCCAGCACGGAGTGGGTGCGCTACCGCACCGTCGGCGACCTGACGATCACCGGCGCGGTCCGATCCAGGGCCACCGAGATCAGCGGGGTGATCGAAGAGATTTCGGCGGCGACGGTGTCAGAGCGGGGCGAGACCCGGGCCGACGACCGCACCTCGGTCGCCGCGATGGAAGACCGCAAGCGAGAGGGCTACTTCTGATGAGCGGCAGCGAAGAAGAACAAGGAAGCCTGAGCTGATGAGCGGCCTGATGAGCGGCAGCGAAGAAGAACGAAAGGGCCTCAGCTGATGAGCGTGAGCGAAGACACCGCGCAGGACGCGAGCTTCCAGCCGGACGGCGGAATCACGCGCCAGTTGCTGCGGATCACCACCGCGGGTTCGGTCGACGACGGCAAGAGCACGCTGATCGGGCGCCTGCTGCACGACACCGACAGCCTGCCGCTCGACCACTTGGAAGCCGTCACCGACGAAGAGGGCGTCGCCGACCTGGCCGCGTTGTCCGACGGTCTGCGCGCCGAACGCGAACAAGGCATCACGATCGACGTCGCGTACCGGTTCTTCTCCACCGCAACCCGCAGCTACATCCTGGCGGACACGCCCGGCCACGAGCGCTACACCCGCAACATGTTCACCGGCGCGTCCAACGCCCACGTCGCGATCCTGCTGGTCGATGCGCGTGCCGGCGTTCTGCGGCAGACCCGCCGGCATGCCCGAATCGCAAAACTGTTGGGTATCAAGCACTTTGTCGCGACCGTCAACAAGATCGACCTGGTCGACTTCGACGAGTCCCGGTTCACCGAAGTAGAGGCTGAGCTGCGGAAGTTGGGCAAGCGCCTCGGCGGGCTCGACATCACAGTGATCCCGATCGCCGCCAAGCACGGTGACAACGTGGTGCACCGTTCCGACCGCACGCCCTGGTACGACGGCCCAGCCCTGTTGGACTATCTTGAGGGCATCGAACTCGCTGCGCCGCAAGCGGAACCGGCCCGGTTGCGGTTGCCGATCCAGTGGGTCTCGCGGCCCACCGACGACCAGCGTCGCCGCTACACCGGACGGCTTGCCGCCGGCACACTCAGCGTCGGCGACCCGATCATCTCGCTGCCCGCCGGAACAGCGTCGACGGTCACGGCCCTGGACACCCTCGATGACGACCGCACGACGGGCGTTGCCCCCCTGTCGGTTTCGGTGGAGTTGGCCGATGACATCGACATCGGCCGCGGTGACGTGCTGGTCAGCGGGGCCGAGAACGCAGCGCATCCGGTATTGGCCCGTGAGCTGCACGCGAATGTCTGCTGGTTCGTCGACTCCCCGCTGCGGGCTGGTGACCGTTTGGCTCTCAAGCAGACCACCACCACCGTCCGGGCGACGGTGCAGGAGCTGCACTCGCGGCTTGATCCGGAGACGCTCGACGAAGTCGACAATCCAGTCGAGCTGGAGCTCAACGACATCGGCACCGTGACCCTGCGGACCAGTTCGGTCGTCATTGCCGACAGCTATCTCGACAACCGCGACAGCGGCGCATTCATCCTCATCGACGAAGTCACCAACGACACCATCGGCGCGGGCACCATCATCGAGGCCCGCGAGGTGAAGCCGGGCACCCACCCGCGCAGCGACATCCGTTGGCACCCATCGGCATTGGACCGCAGCCATCGCCAGCAAGCGACCGGACAAGCGGGCGCGACCATCTGGTTCACCGGCCTGCCCGCCTCCGGCAAGTCGACTGTCGCTGTCGCGGTCGAGCGAGCGCTGGTCGAGTCGGGCCGAGTCGCCTATCTGCTCGACGGCGACAACCTGCGCCACGGCCTGTCCGACGACCTGGGCTTCTCCCCTGGCGATCGCACCGAGAACATCAGGCGGGTGGGCCATTTGACCCGATTGCTTGCCGACGCGGGGGTGGTGGCGCTGGCTTCGCTGGTGTCACCGCTGAAGTCGGATCGGGAGACCGCGCGGGCGCTCAGCGACGCGGCCAAGTTGCCCTTCATCGAGGTGCACATCGCCACGTCGCTTGAGGAGTGCGAAAAGCGGGATCCCAAGGGCCTTTACAAGCGAGCCCGCGACGGTGAGCTGAAAGGCCTGACGGGTGTTGACGCACCCTACGAGCCGCCGGAAGACGCCGATCTGGTGCTCGACACCGCCGGCGCCGACACCGACGACCTAGCAGCGAAGGTCATCGCCCTGCTGGACGAGCGCAGCCCGCGCCCGTCGAGCTAGACCGCAACCTGTCGTTTCGAGTAGATCTCGGCGAGAAACTGCTCGACGGCGAGAGCGGAGTGACGCGCTCGTACCGAGCCGAAGATGTCGAAAGCGTGTTGCGCGAAGGGTAATTCGGCATAGGCGACCGGTTGGCGGCTGACTTCCTGCAGCCGCTTGCTGAACGCGCGGCCCTGTTCGACCGGTATCAACGAGTCGTTTGTCCCGTGCAGTACGAAAAACGGTGGCGCGTCCGGTGATATGTAGGTGATCGGTGAGGCCGCCTTGAAGGCTTCGATCAATTCCGGTCGGCGCAGCTTGAAGACGTACTTCCCCAGGATGGGTGCCATCAGCGTGTGAATGGCCTCTTTGCGGGTGAAGTCGTAGAGGCCGTAGAACGGGACAGCGGCCTGCACACTGGTGTCGGCGTCCTCGAAGCCGGGCTGAAACTGCGGGTCGTTGGCCGTCAGAGCCGCCAGCGCACTCAAGTGCCCACCAGCCGAGCCGCCGGTGATCGCCACCCAGTCCGGGTCGCCGCCGTATTCGGCAATGTGTTCCTTGGTCCAGGCCAGCGCACGCTTGACGTCGATGATCTGGTCCGGCCAGGTCGAGCGCGGGCTGAGCCGGTAGTTGATCGCGACGCACACCCAGCCCAGCTCGGCGAGGTGGCTCATCAGCGGATAGGCCTGCTGCCGTTTGCTGCCGACCATCCATGCGCCGCCCGGAACCTGCAGCAGCACAGGCGCTTTCCCGCCGCGGTCCAGGTCGGGCCGCCGCCAGATGTCGAGGTGGTTTCGCGCGCCGTGCTCGCCGTAGCTGATGTCGGTGTCATGCGCGTAGTTGCCGTAGATGCGGGCCATCCGGACCACCCCGGGCGCTTTAGCCGTGCCTGCACCGTCCGGCCGCTTCCACAGATCGGCCGACTTGGTGCGGCGCTTGGGTCCCAGTCCGGCCTCGAGCGCGGCGGTCAGCGGCTGGTTCGACTGGTGGCCGATGCGGTTCAGACCGAACAGGCCCAGCCAGGACAACGCCGAGACCAGCCAACTGAACCGCCGCGCCTCGAACGGGAGCTTGCGGGTCACGGCCACCAGAAGCGCGAATTGCGCGGCGATGACCTGAAGGGGCAACTCGGTGGCGAACACCCCGAAGGAGAACGCATACATCGACAGGTAACCGCGTCTGCTCACCGGTCGATAGCCGTTGGCGGTGGCCGCGAGGCCGGCCAGCGAGGCCAGCACGGCTGAGAATTTCTTCACGGGCACCACTAAACCACAGCCCATTTCTTCAACTGAAACCACTTGCGTCACTTCAGTTTCGCTGCGGTCCGTGTGGGCTTGATCCACAGTCGCAGGTTTATCCACAATCGGGTTCGGGTGGGGTGCTTCTGTCGGTGGCCGTCGTTACTCTTCGAACATGCGTTCTAGTAGTCGCGAGGAGGTCGTCGAGGTCCTCGACGCGCTCGACGCCGCCTACAAACGCGCCCTGGACCTCACGTTCAACGCGCTGACCACCCCTGAACGGCTCAGGGTGCTGGAGCGGTTTGAGGGGTTTCGCCGCGCCCAGCCCGCCGTCGAGCATGCGTTGATCAACGAGCTGGCTGTTGTCGAGCCGGCCGTGCTGGGTGGGAAGTTGGCGCCGGTGCTGGCCAACCGGTTACGGATCAGCCGTAGTGAGGCCTCGCGACGCGTCCACGAAGCCGCGGACTTGGGTGCGCGGCGCGCGCTCAACGGTGAGGCTTTAGCGCCGGTCCTTGCGGCGACGGCGGCCGCGCAACGCAACGGCGACCTCGGTGCTGGGCATGTCAGTGTGATTCGCAGTTTCTGGCATCGGATCCCCGACTTCGTCGATGTGGATACCCGCGCGAAGGCGGAGGCGCAGCTGGCCCGGCTCAGTCTGGAGCACCGCCCCGATGAGTTGGCCAAACTGGCCGACACCCTGACCGACTGCCTCAACCCTGACGGTGACTTCACCGACACCGACCGCGCCCGGCGTCGCGGGGTGACGATTGGTCAGCAGGACATCGACGGGATGTCCCCGATCAGCGGCTGGCTCACCCCCGAAGCCCGCGCCACCCTCGACGCGGTGTTCGCGAAGTTGGCCGCACCCGGGATGTGCAACCCCGCCGACGACACACCCTGCATCAGCGGCACCCCATCCCAAGCCGCCATCCAGGGCGACACCCGCACCGCCGGCCAGCGCCACCACGACGCACTCGTCGCCGCCGCCCGCGCACTGCTGGCGTCGGGGGAGTTGGGTCAGCACAACGGGCTGCCCACCTCGATCATCGTCACCACCACCTTGCAGGAGTTGGAAGCCGGCGCCGGCCGCGGCCTCACCAGCGGCGGCACCCTGCTGCCGATGTCGGATGTGATCCGGCTGGCCTCCCACGCCCACCACTACCTGGCCATCTTCAACCACGGCAAAGCACTCGCGCTGTATCACACCAAACGGCTGGCCTCCCCAGCCCAGCGGATTGTGTTGCACGCCAGAGATCGTGGCTGCACGTTTCCCGGCTGCACCGTGCCGGCCTACCTGTGCGAGGTCCACCACAACAACCCCTACCGCACCCACCCCGAAACCGACGTCAACACCATGAGCCTGACCTGCGGCCCCAACCACGACCTCACCGAGAAGGGCTGGACCACCCGCAACAACACCCACGGCCAAACCGAATGGATCCCACCACCCCACCTCGACCACGGCCAACCCCGCACCAACACCTACCACCACCCCGAAAAACTCCTCCGAGACGACGACGACGAAGCACCCTGACTCTTGCCGGTGCGCGCGCGGCGGGATTAGCGTGCCGGTATGACCCAGCGCCGGGATCCACGGATTGTCATTGTCGGCGCCGGGATGTCCGGGATCGCCGCCGCTCATGTACTGAGGCAGGCCGGATTTCACAACTTCACCATTTTGGAGAAAGGCTCGGACGTCGGTGGTGTCTGGCATTGGAACCGCTACCCCGGGTTGCGATGCGACGTGCCGTCCTACGGATACCAGTTCGCGTTCGCACCCAAGCCGGACTGGAGCCACGTCTGGGCGACCGGCGACGAGATTCAGCGTTATCACCGCGACCTGGTCGACGAGCTGCAGCTGAAGGCCCACCTCCGGCTCGACTGTGAAGTCACCGAGGCGGTGTACGCCGACGACCGATGGCAGGTGCGCACCGCCGCCGGCGATGAGATCGATGCGGATTTCGTGATCGCGGCGACCGGGGTTCTGCATCATCCGTCAATTCCCGACATTCCCGGCCTCGCATCGTTCGGCGGTCCGGTGGTGCACACCGCGCGCTGGACGGACTTCGACACCCACGGCAAGAGAATCGCGGTCATCGGTTCGGGATCGACTGGGGTGCAGGTGTTTTCCGCACTGCAGCCCGACGCGGCGCACATCACCCACTTCGTCCGCACCCCGCAATGGGTGATGTGGATGCCGATGCGCATGCCGCAACCACGCTTCGTCGGCCGGATACTGCGCCGCCTGCCCAAGCAGGACAAGACGGTGAGGCTGTCCCAGTTCATCGGTTCCGACTACCTGGTCGACCTCGTCATCCGGCCGACCTGGCGACGCCGGGCCGCCCAGCGTTACGGACGGATCTGCCTACGAACCCTGGTGCGGGACAAGAAACTTCGCGCCCGGTTGACGCCTGACTACCAGCCGTTCTGCAAACGCCAAGTACTGTCCGGCGACTACTACCGCCGGATCACCAGGCCGAACGCCAGCTTCGTCACCGACCCGATCGCCGAGATCACCGAGACGGGTGTGCGCACCGGCGACGGCGTCCACCACGACCTCGACGCGATCGTGCTCGCCACCGGCTTCGAGGCTCACAATTACATGCGGCCGATGACGCTGCGCGGGCGGGACGGCCTGTCGATCGACGACGCCTGGGCCAAGGGCCCCGCGCCTGGGGTATGACCGCGATCCCCGGCTTCCCCAACCTGTTCATGGTGCTCGGCCCCAACTCGCCAACCGGCTCGATCTCGCTGCAGCACACCGCCGAGTTGACCGCGCGCTACATCATCAAGTGGCTGAACCGCTTTCGCGATGGTGAAATCAGCGCCGTCGAAGTGACCGACGAGGCCACCGACCGCTTCGCCGACGACATCGCCGAGGGAATGGTCCCGACGGTGTGGAACACCGGCTGCAATTCCTGGTATTTCGCCGACGACACCAACATCGACCTGTGGCCTTTCGACCGCAAGCGCCTCACCCGCATGCTCACTGCGCCGAACGACGACGACTACATACTCACGCCTTGAGGATTCTCACCCCGTAGCGGGCTAAGAATCCTCGGGGGTCTCGATCACCGCGTACTGCGGATCATCCATCGACACCTGCTTGTTGCCGCTCTGGCTTGCTTTCCCGGTCACGCGCAAGACCTGGCCCGGCGCAATGTCGTCACCGCTCCCGGGCTGGAACGTGACGCGGACCTCGCCGCTGTCATCGCCGACCACGATCCAGCGAAACGTCTTGCCCCGCTTGGTGATGTCTTCGACCTGACTGACGCGGCCCTCGACAGTGGCGCGTCGGCCCGGAACCAGGCTGCCCACCTCGATCACCGCCGGCGACTTCTCCGGATGCTCGTAGACATCGGCGGGCTCCTCCTCGCCCCGCCAGATCCGCATCTCGATTTCCTCGATCTTGGTGGCGATGCGTTGCTCCAAGATGTCGGGGAATGCCTGCCGGATCCGGGACTGGACGTCGTAGGGAACGATGGTGGCCGCCGCGTCCGGCACCCGGCTGACCGCGCGGGAGATCCTGTCCGCGGTCTGGTCGTGCAGCAGCCGGCCCAGCAGCGGCGCGTAGGTCCGTCGCGGCAGCAGCACCGTCACATGGGTGTCGCGACGTTCGTTGCGGCACTTGACCACCAGCATCTGCACGGCCCGCACGATTTGGCGGTCGGGGCAGTCGATCACCCGCAGGCGGGTGTCGAGATCGAAGTCGTCCCACTTGTCCCGCAGCACCGCTGCGTGATCGGAGTCGATCATGAAGTGCACCGCGACCAGTTCGTCGGCACGCAAACCCTTGCCGTAACGCAGCGCTTCGAGCACCGCGAGGTCCAGTGAGTTCACGCAGACGAACACGCTGTGCCGCGCGTATTTGGTCAGCTTCGGGCGGTCGTTGCGGAATCCCTCGAGAATCGCCGACTCGGCGCGGTATTCGCGGTTGAGCCGGATCAGCCCGAACACCAGGATCGGGAAGACGATCACCACCAGCCAGGCGCCTTCGGTGAACTTGGCCACCGCAAAGATTCCGACCACGATCGTCGAGAGCACCGCCGCGGTGAAGTTGATCGCCAGCCGGTACTGCCAGCCCCGTTCGCGTTCGGTGAGATGGTGTTTCGACATCCCGTAACCGGCCATCGAGAATCCGGTGAAGACCCCGATCGCATAGAACGGCACCAGCGCGTTGACCGACCCGCCGGTGAACACCAGCAGCGCCACCGACAACGTCGCCAGCGTGATGATGCCGTTGGAGAACACCAGCCGGTACCCGCGCTGCATCAACTGACGCGGCAGAAAGCGGTCCTCGGCAACGAAACTCGCCAATGCGGGAAAGCCGTTGAAGCTGGTGTTGGCGCCGGTGTACAGGATCGCCGCGGTGGCGACCTGCACCAGGACGTACATGCTGTCGCCGATGACGCCGTTGCCGAACACCGCGCGAGCGATCTGGGACAGCACCGACGGGTACTCGGACAGGTACGGCGCGGCGTGCGTCGCGTAGGCGAGATAGCCGACCCCGGCCAGCAGCAACCCGAGAATGCAGGCCATCGTCGTGAGCACCCGCCGCGCGTTGACACTCTGCGGCTTGCGAAACACGTTGACGGTGTTGGAGATCGCCTCGACACCGGTCAGCGACGAACCACCGTTGGCGAACGCGCGCAGCAACACCAGCACCGTCGCACCCATCACCAGCCCGCCGCTGCCCTGATGAACCGGCACCGCCCCGGCGGCATGCCCCGGGTCGTACTGCGGCAGGCCCCAGACCAGCTGACGCACAACGCCCGTCACGATCATCACCACGACCATGACGACGAAGAAATAGGTGGCGAACGCGAAAGGTTTTCCCGCTTCCCGTAATCCGCGCAGATTGGCATAACAGATCAACAGCACGACGGTGACGGTGATCCCGAGGCTGTAAGGCCCGAGAGCCGGCAGCGCGGAGGCCACCGCGACGGTGCCCGCGGCGGATTGCACTGCGACGGTGACGATGTAGTCGATCAGCAACGCCGCGGCGGCGACCTGAGCCACCTTGGGCCCGAAGTTCTCCCGCGCCACGATGTAAGAACCGCCGGCCTTGGTGTAGGCCATCACCACCTGCCGGTAGGACGCGGTCACCAGCAGCAGGATCAGCAGGATCACACCCATGATGGGCAACAGCAGCACGAACGCGGCCAGCCCGGCATGCGGCAGCAATTCGGTCAGGATCTGCTCGGGGCCGTACGCGGTGGACGAGATCGCGTCAGGCGAAAGTGCGCCCAGCGCTACAGGATTAGAGAGCCGCTCACCCGACAGCTCGTTGGTGATCAGCGGCTTGCCCAGGAAGACGCGCTTGCACACGTCTAGAAATGACGGGGGTACCTGCCGTTCGTCGTCCGCTGACGCTGCCACGACCCGTCCGGCCGGTTCTACGCTTGACCAGCCGGCGCCAGGGCGTCGGGATCAACCCGTGCGATCCGCGACTCGACGTCATACGGCACGATGATCGCGGTCGCGCCCGGGATACGGCTGACGGCCCTGGCCATCTTGTCGGCGGTGCGGTCGTGCAGCAGCCGGCCCAGCATGGCGGAGTAGGTACGACGCGGCAGTAGCACCGTCACCTTGGTCTCGGGATGGTTCTGCTTCACCTGCAGAACGAACTCTTGGGCAACCCGGCTCAAATTGCGGTCCGGACAATCGATCACGCGCAACTGGGTGTCGTGCTCGAAATGCTGCCAGCGGTCCTGCAACTTGCCGGAGTGCTCGGCGTCGACGACGAAGTGCACCGCGAGCAGCTCGTCGGCATGCAGACCCTTGCCGTAACGCAGCGCCTCGACCTCGGCCAGGTCGACCGAGTCGACGAAGACGAAGACCCGCAACCGCGCGTACTTGGCCAGCTCGGGCCGCTCGGTGCGCGACATCTCCAGCACCGAGGCCTCGGCCCGGTACTGCCTGTTGAGCCGGATCAAGGCGTACACCAGGATCGGGAAGACGATCACCACCAGCCAGGCACCCTCGGTGAACTTGGCCACCACGAAGATGCCCACCACCACCGTCGACATCAGGCCTGCGGAGAAGTTGACGGCAACCTTGCGTTGCCAGCCCGGCCCCCGGCGGGTGTAGTGATGCTTGGCCATACCGAAACCGGCCATCGCGAACGCGGTGAACACGCCGATGGCGAAGAACGGCACCAGCGCGCTGAGC
Source organism: Mycobacterium sp. (assembly GCF_002863225.1). Lineage (GTDB taxonomy): Bacteria > Actinomycetota > Actinomycetes > Mycobacteriales > Mycobacteriaceae > Mycobacterium. The sequence continues at coordinate 68,782 of NZ_PKEK01000025.1, forward strand.
TTGGCGCGGGTCACCAGTAGCAAGGCCACCGCGATCGCGGTCAGCGTGATGATGCCGTTGGAGAACACCAGCCGGTGACCGCGCTTGGTGAGCGGGCGCGGCAGGAAGCGGTCCTCGGCGACGAAACTCGCCAGCGCCGGGAATCCGTTGAACCCGGTGTTGGCGCCGGCGAACAGGATTGCGGCGCTCGAGGCCTGCACCGAGAAGTACAGGACATTGCCGAGCACACCGTGACCGAAGACCGTCCGGGCGATCTCCGAGAGCATCGACGGGTACTCGTCGAGGTACGGCGTGGCGTGGGTGATGTGGGCAAGCCAGGCGACACCGGCCAGCAGGACCGCCAAGATGCACGCCATCAAGGTCAGCACCCGGCGGGCGTTGGCGCCCTGCGGCTCCCGAAAAACGTTGACGGTGTTGGAGATCGCCTCGACACCGGTCAGCGACGTACCACCGTTGGCGAATGCGCGCAGCACGACGAGCACCGTCGCGCCCATCACCAGCCCGTTGCCCTGATGCACCGGCACCGCACCCTCGAGAGCGGCCGGGTTGTACTTCGGCAGTCCCCACAGGACTTCGCGAATTAGCCCGGTGACGATGGTCAGCAGCATCATGCCGACGAACCAGTAGGTGGTGACCGCGAAGATCCGGCCGGATTGCCGCAGCCCGCGCAGGTTCGCGATGCAGATCAGGACCAGTACGGCGATGGTGAGTTCCAGGTGGTACGGACGCAGCAAGGGGATCGCGGACACCACCGCGACCGTGCCTGCTGCGGGCTGAACGGCGGCGGTGACGACGTAGTCGATCAGCAACGCGGCGGCCGCGATCTGCGCGATCCGGGGCCCGAAGTTGTCCCGGGCCACCATGTAGGCCCCACCGGTGCGGGTGTAGGCCATCACGACACCGCGATACGACGCGGACACCAGCAACAGGATCACCAGGATGACGCCCATGATCGGCAGCAGCAGCGTGAAGGCAGCCATGCCCGCACGAGGCAGCAATTCGGTCATCACCTGCTCGGGACCGAAGGCGGTCGAGGAGATGGCGTCCGGCGCAATAGCGCCCAGCGCAATTGGATTCGACAACCGCTCGGACTCAAGTTGCTCGCTGGTCAGGGGCTTGCCGAGGAAGATCCGCTTCCAACCGTCACTGAACGACGGCGGGATGGTGGATTGCTGCTGAGATGGTGTAACCACGTGTCACTTTCCTCCGGAGTCGGTGACCTGTGGCAACACGTCATCCACGAAGGTCCGCTGCGGTCCGGGGCAACTCTAACGGATCAACCAGCAGGTCCGCTGACCTCGCGGATCCGGCGTCGGCCGAACCCGCCATCGCGATCCTGGTAGCGATGTCATAGGCGACAATCTGTGCACTTGCTCCGGGAATCCTGCTGATGACCTTGGCAATCTTGTCTGCCGTCCGGTCGTGCAACAGCCGGCCCAATAGCTGTGAGTACTCCCGGCGCGGCAGCAACACGGTGACCTTGGTGTGCGCCTGCTCGGCCATCAACTCCAGCACCAGGTTGTGGGCGCACCGGGCGAGGTTGCGATCGAAGCAGTCGACCATCCGCAACGTGGTGGAATGCCCGAATTCCAGCCATTCCCGCTCGAGCCGCTCCGCGTGCGCGGAATCCAGCACGAAGTGCACCGCGGTCAGATCGTCGGCCTTGAGTCCCTTCGCGTAGCGCACCGCCTCGACCTCGGCCAGATCGATCGAATCGACGAAGACCAGCACCCGGTGCCGCTGGTAGGTCTCCGACGCGGGCGGCACCGTGACCGACGTCTCCAGCACCGACGACTCGGCGCGGTACTGCCGGTTCACCCGCATCAGCGCGAACACCAGAATCGGGAAGACCACCACGACCAGCCAGGCTCCCTCGGTGAACTTGGCGATCGCGAAGATCAGCACCACGACCGTCGACAGGATGCCCGCCGACAGGTTGATCACCAGCTTGTGCCGCCAGCCGGGCCCGCGGTGGGTGATCCAGTGCTTGGTCATGCCGTAGCCGGCCATCGAGAAGCCGGTGAACACCCCGATCGCGTAGAACGGCACCAACGCGTTGAGCGAGCCGCCGGTGCCGATCAGCAGTGCCACCGCCAGCACGGTCAGCGTGATGATGCCGTTGGAGAACACCAGTCGCTGGCCCCGCTTCATCAGCGGGCGCGGCAGGAAGCTGTCCTCGGCGACGAAGCTCGTCAGCGCCGGGAATCCGTTGAAGCTGGTGTTGCCGCCGGTATAGAGGACCAGCGCGGTGGCCGCCTGCACCACAAAGTAGAAGACCTTGCCGACCACCCCGTCCCCGAACACTGCTCTGGCGATCTCGCTCAGCATCGACGGGTAGCCCGAGGCATAGGGGAAGGCGTGTGTCACGTGGGCCAGCCAGGCGACTCCGGCCAGCAGGAACGCGAGGATGCAAGCCATGACCACCAGCACCTTGCGAGCGTTGACACTCTCCGGCGGCCGAAATGCGTTGACCGTATTGGAGATCGCCTCAACACCGGTCAGCGACGATCCGCCGTTTGCGAAGGCCCTCAGCACGATCAGCACCGTGGCGCCCATGATCAGCCCGCTACCGTGTTGGACCGGCACCGCGCCGTCGGTGTGGGCCGGGTCGTAAACCGGTAATCCGCCCAGGAATTCGCGAATGATTCCGACCACGATTGTCAGTCCGACCATGCCGACAAACAAATATGTCGGCAGCGCGAACGGAAGTCCGGCCTCCCGCAATCCGCGCAGGTTGGCAAAGCACATCAACAGAACAACGCCGACGGTGATTTCCAGGCTGTAGGGCCCGAGAGCGGGGATCGCCGAAGCCACCGCCACCGTCCCAGCCGCACACTGCACGGCCACCGTGACGACGTAATCGATCAGCAGCGAGGCCGCAGCGATCTGCGCGATCTTGGGACCGAAGTTTTCGCGAGCGACCACATACGATCCACCGGCCCGGGTGTAGACGCTCACAACTTGGCGGTAGGACGCCGCCACCAACACGAGGATCAGCAGAATGACGCCGGTGATCGGGAGCAGAAGCGCAAAGGCCGCCATCCCGGCCGCCGGGAGCAGTTCGATCATCACCTGCTCGGAGCCGTAGGCGGTCGAGGAGATCGCGTCGGGCGACAACACACCGAGCGCGATGGGGTTGGACAGCCGCTCGTGCTGGAGCTGGTCGTTGATCATCGGCCTACCGAGGAAGGCCCGCTTACACCGTTCGGAAAACGACGGCGATATTCGTAGCTCGTCGGCTAGTTGTGACATAGCAAATACCTCGCGGATTTTCCGGGATTTCCACCAAAACGGCTTTGGACTCGACGGAGCCTACGGTCGTCGGCTGGAATTCGCCTGCCAGAAACCGCGAATCGCGGGCTCCCGCAAACGTTCCTTACGGAATCTTGATGGCTGGTGGCGCGCGCTAGCCAGTCGTGAGTGTCGAGGGCTGGGGATAGCCGGCAGTCAGCGCCCCGTCAGCAAGCTCGTCGAAGCGCTCGAGGCCCTCGTCGAGATCGTCGTCGATGCCGCGCAGCGGCCCCGGATCGGCCAGGTAGCGCCGGGCATACAGCCGGGCCACCAGCGCCTTGCGATCGCTGCCGTAGCTCGCCCGTTCCCAGGCGGCTTGCTCGGTGAGCAGGGCACCGGCGTAGACGTCGCCCATGAACACCGAGAGGGGGAACAGCCGGGCCTCGGCCACGTCGGCGGGCAACTTGGTCCAGGCCGTGATCGCTGCTTCGAGGTCGTCGATGCGCCCGCGCACCAGTCCGGTGGTGGCGTCGGAGTCGTCCGACGCCGAGACCGCGTCGCGCAACCGTTCCAGCAGTTGCTGATGCGCGCCGATTCGCTCGATGCCACGCCGGACGTCCAGGCACAGGATGTTGTCGGCGCCCTCCCAGATCGTGTTGACTTGGGCATCACGCAAAAGCCTTGCCACTGGCCAGGTTTCGATGTAGCCATTGCCACCGTGGATCTCGATGGCGTCGGAGGCCAGGGTGATGCCCAGCCGACACACCTTGAGCTTGGTCACCGGGATGGCGATGCGCTGGCGGATCGACCGGGCCTGAACGTGGTTGGGAAATCCGACACCGTCGAATACCAGCGCCTGGGCGGCCTCGACGTCGACGATCATCTCGGCGAGCTTGCGGCGCATCAGCGGCTTGTCGATCAGCCGGCCGCCGAACGCCTCACGCTGGCGCGCGTAGCACAGCGACTCGACCAGGGCACGGCGCGAATTACCCAGGGCGAACAGGGCGATGCCGAGTCGGGCGGCGTTGGTCAGCTCCATCATCCGGCCCAGGCCCTTGCCGTCCGACGGCTGCGAGTTCGAGCCGGGCTCTGATTTTTCGGGTTGACCGGACAACAGGAAGGCCTCGGCGTCGACGAGCTCGATCTCGCCGGAGGCCACCGAGCGGGTGCCGAGCTTGTCCTTGAGCCGCCGGACCCGGACGCCGTTGCGGGAACCGTCGCGACGATTGCGCAACACCAGGAAGCTCGCCGCGCCACGGCTGGAGTCGGGGGCGCCCTCCGGCTTGGCCAGCACGACGAAAACCTGGCCGTCGCAGTTGGACGCGAACCACTTGAAGCCGTTCAGCAGCCAGGCTCCGTCGTTGTCGCCGCTGTCGCGTCGAGCGGTGGTCTCCAGCGCGCCGAGGTCGGAGCCGCCGGCCCGCTCGGTCAGCAGCTGCGCGGTCTCGCCCTCCCATTCGCCGCTGGCGAACTTGGCCAGCACGTGGTCCCGGATGTCGGCCGGGGCATACGCCGCAACCAGCGCCTTGACCATGCCGCCACCGGTGCCGAGCGCACAGCCCATTCCGATGTCGGCCTGATCGAGCAGATAGTTGGCGGCGAACAGCGGCATCGACGACCTGAACCCGGCCTGACGCGCGTCGTCCTTGAGCGCCTTCTGCGCGGCCAGCACCGCGCGCTTGGACTCGACGAACGACGGCGGCTGGATCACCTCGCTGACGTCGTGGCCCCAGCGGTCGTAGCGCTCCAGCCGGGCCGGGTTGCGGTCGGTCTGTTCGGCCCACCGGGCCACCGGCCCGCCCATCAGCGCGCCGATCTCGCGCAGATGTGGCTCGGCAACCGCCAATTCGTCGGGGTGCAGGTAGTAGGCCATCGTCCGCTGCAGGGTGGGGTCGCTGTCGTACCAGTTGAGGCCGACGGCTCCGCGGTAGTTCTCGGTCCGGTAGCGCTCCGACTTCTCCGGGGTGTTGAACGGTAACCGGTCGACTGCCTCGGGTGCGTAGTCGGGCATGCCGCTCCTTCAGTCCTCGAGACGCTCGACCGCCGCGGCGATCCGTTCGTCGGTTGCGGTCAGCGCCACCCGCACGTGCCGGGCGCCCCGCGAGCCGTAGAACTCGCCGGGCGCTGCGCGGATGCCACGTTCGGCGAGCCAGCCGACGGTGTCGCGGCACGGCTCGCCGCGGGTGACCCACAGATACAGGCCGGCCTCGGAGTGGTCGACGGTGAAGCCGGCCGACTGGAACGCGGGCAGCAGCACATCGCGGCGCCGCCGGTAGCGCTCCCGCTGCTCGGTTTCGTGGTCGTCGTCGTCCAGGGCGGCCACCATGGCCGCCTGCACCGGCCGCGACACCATCATCCCGGCGTGTTTGCGCACCGCCAGCAGCTCGCCGACCAGCTCCGGATCGCCGGCGACGAATCCGGCGCGGTAGCCGGCCAACGACGAACTCTTGGACAGCGAATGCACCGCCAGCAGGCCGGTGTGGTCGCCGTCGGACACCGACGGGTGCAGCACCGACACCGGCTCGGCGTCCCAGCCGAGGCCCAGGTAGCACTCGTCGGAGGCCACGATCACGCCGCGTTCGCGGGCCCAGCCGACCAGCTTGCGCAGATGGTCCACACCGAGCACCTGCCCGGTCGGGTTACTCGGGGAGTTCACGAACAGCAGCGCGGGGGCCTGCGGGCCGATCTGGGTCAGCGAGTCCGCGACGAGCACCCGCGCGCCGGCCAGACGGGCACCGACGTCGTAGGTCGGATAGGCCAATTCGGGCACCACGACGAGGTCGTCGGGACCCACGCCCAGCAGCGTCGGCAGCCAGGCGATCAGCTCTTTGGTGCCGATCACCGGCAGCACGGCCGACTCGGTCAACCCGGTGACGCCGTAGCGGCGGTCCAGCGCGGCGACCGCGGATTCGCGCAGCTGCGGAGTGCCGGCGGTGGTGGGGTATCCCGGCTCGGCGGCGGCCGAGGCGAGCGCGTCACGGATCAGCGGGGCTACCGGATCGACGGGGGTGCCGACCGAGAGGTCGACGATGCCGCCGGGGTGCGACTTGGCCAGCGCGGTCGCGTCGGCCAGGGTGTCCCAGGGGAACTCCGGCAGGGACGCCGACACTCGCCGGCGGTCAGTCGAGCGGGTCAGTCCTTCTCCTGCGGCGGAAGGTCCTTCACCGGTTGCGGGTCGTTGTCGGTCTGGCCGACTTTGGCTGCGCCGCCCGGAGATCCGAGCTCGGCGAAGAAGTCCGCGTTGATCTGGGTGTACTGGCTCCACTGCTCGGGGACGTCGTCCTCGTAGTAGATCGCCTCGACCGGGCAGACCGGCTCGCACGCACCGCAGTCGACGCACTCGTCCGGGTGGATGAACAACATCCGAGCGCCCTCGTAGATGCAGTCGACCGGGCACTCTTCGATACATGCCTTGTCTTTGAGATCAACGCAGGGTTCGGCGATCGTGTACGTCACAGACGTCTCCTCACGGTCTCCAGTGGCTGTCTGGCTGAGCCGGTAGGTGCTTGCCGCATTTCTCGGCAATACGTCCCGGCGGTGTGAATGTCTTGGTTACTGATACTAGACGTTGCATATACAACGCAAGTACCAGGTTGCTATGCGCGTCGGTGCACTGCAACTAGTTGCATAGGGCGCTTCGAAGTTCCTATGCTGCGCAGGTGGCACTACCCCACGCAATCCTGGTCTCACTCTGTGAGCAGTCCGGGTCCGGCTACGAGCTGACGCACCGGTTCGATCGCTCGATCGGCTACTTCTGGAGCGCTACCCACCAGCAGATCTACCGGACGCTGCGGACGATGGAAGCCGACGGGTGGGTGTCGGCGACAGTCGTCGCGCAGCAGGGGCGGCCGGACAAGAAGGTCTACACGGTCTCCGACGCCGGCCGCGCCGAGTTGGCCCGCTGGATCGCAGCGCCGATGGCCCGCGGCGGCGGGTCGCGCGAGCTTGCCGTCAAGCTGCGGGGCGCCGCGTTTGGCGACCGCGCCGCGCTGCGCGAGCAGGTCCTCGTCCTGCGCGCCGAGCGCGCCAGATTGCTGGACGCCTACCGGGGCTTCGAAAAGAAACAGTTTCCCGACCCGGCGTCGTTGCGCGACAGCGCATTACACCAATACCTTGTCTTGCGCGGCGGCATTCGCACCGAAGAAGGCACCGTCGACTGGCTCGACGAAGTGGCCACAGCCCTGGAGCAGGAGAACCGATGACCTATCCACACCTGTTGTCCCCGTTGGATCTTGGCTTCACTACGCTGCGCAACCGGGTGATCATGGGCTCGATGCACACCGGCCTGGAGGACCGCGCCCGCAACACCGACCGGCTCGCCGAGTACTTCGCCGAACGCGCACACGGCGGGGTCGGTCTGATCATCACCGGCGGTTACGCGCCCAACCGGACCGGATGGCTGTTGCCGTTCGCCTCGGACCTGACCTCGTCCTCGCAGGTCCGTCGGCATCGCAAGATCACCAGGGCCGTGCACGACGGTGGCGGCAAGATCCTGCTGCAGATTCTGCACGCCGGCCGCTACGCGTATCACCCGCTTTCGGTCAGCGCATCGTCGATCAAGGCGCCGATCAACCCGTTTCGTCCGCGCCGGCTTTCCTCCAGTGGCGTGCAGAGCACCATCGACGACTTCGCCCGCTGCGCGCAGCTGGCCCGCGAGGCGGGTTACGACGGCGTCGAGATCATGGGCAGCGAAGGGTATCTGCTCAACCAGTTCCTGGCGCCGCGAACCAACACCCGCAAGGACGGCTGGGGTGGCACCGCCGAGAAGCGCCGTCGCTTTCCGGTCGAAATCGTGCGGCGGGCCCGCGCCGCGACCGGCAACGACTTCATCATCTGCTATCGGATGTCGATGGCCGACTACGTCGAGGGCGGCCAGAGCTGGGACGACATCCTGGCGCTGGCAACCGAAGTCGAGGCTGCCGGCGCGACGATGATCAACTCCGGCTTCGGCTGGCACGAGGCTCGGGTGCCCACCATCGTCACCTCGGTGCCGAGCAACGCCTTCGTCGACATCAGCCACGCCGTCGCCGGGCACGTCGACATTCCGGTGGTGGCATCCAACCGGATCAACATGCCGCAGGCGGCCGAACAGATTCTGGCCGACACCCACGTGCAGCTGATTTCGATGGCCCGTCCGCTGCTGGCCGACCCGGAGTGGGTGCTCAAGGCGCAGGCCTCGCGGGCCGACGAGATCAACACCTGCATCGCCTGCAATCAGGCCTGCCTGGACCACGCATTCGTGCACAAGACGGTGTCCTGCCTGCTCAACCCCCGCGCGGGTCGCGAGACGCAGCTGGTGCTCGCACCGACCCGGCGAACCCGCTCGATCGCCGTCGTCGGCGCCGGCCCGGCCGGGCTTGCCGCCGCGGTCAATGCCGCCGCCCGCGGCCATCAGGTGACGCTGTTCGAGGCCAACGACTACATCGGCGGCCAGTTCGACATGGCACGTCGGATCCCGGGCAAAGAGGAGTTCAACGAGACCATCCGGTACTTCACGACGATGCTGCACACGAACGGCGTCGACGTGCGGCTCGGCGCGCGGGTGTCGGCCGCCGACCTCGCCGGCTTCGACCACGTGGTGCTGGCCACCGGCGTGACCCCACGGATCCCGGACATACCGGGCATCGACCATCCAATGGTGCTGACCTACGGCGAGGCCATCACCGGCGTCAAACCCCTCGGCAAGCGTGTTGCGGTAATCGGCGCCGGCGGAATCGGTTTCGACGTCAGCGAGTTCCTGGTCACGGACTCCTCGCCAACCCTGAACCTCAAAGACTGGAAGACCGAGTGGGGTGCAGCCGATCCCTGGGAGGCGCCCGGAGCCTTGATCACCCCGATTCCCGCCCCGCCGGCGCGAGAGGTTTACCTGCTGCAGCGCTCCAGCGGCGGCCAGGGCCGAAACCTCGGCAAGACGAGCGGGTGGGTGCACCGGGCTTCGCTGAAAGCCAAAGGTGTGCAACAGCTTTCCGGTGTGAACTACGAGCGGGTCAGCGATGCGGGCCTGCACATCAGCTTCGGTTCGAAGCACGAACGCCCGCAGCTGCTCGAGGTGGACAACGTCGTGGTCTGCGCCGGCCAGGAGCCGGTACGCGACCTCGAGGACGAACTGCGCGGCGCCGGAGTCGATCCGCACATCATCGGCGGGGCCGCCGTCGCCGCGGAGCTGGATGCCAAGCGCGCGATCAAGCAGGGCACCGAGCTGGCCGCCCGGCTCTGATTACTCGCCGAACGTGAAGTTGGCTTCACGCTCGGCGCCGAACGTGACGTTCGTTTCACGCTCGGCGAGGCTCCGGGGTTACGCCGCCAGCGGGTTGTAGTCGGTGGTGCGCTGACGGGCCGGACGACCGATACCCTCGGCGATCGCCATCAGCTCCGCGACGGTCTTGGCCGACCCGAACTCCGAGCCGGCCATCCGCGAGATGGTCTCCTCCATCAGCGTGCCACCCAAATCGTTGGCCCCGCCGTTGAGCATCACCTGCGTGCGCTCGACACCGAGCTTGACCCAGCTGGTCTGGATGTGAGAAATGCGGCCGTGCAACATGATCCGTGCCAGCGCGTGTACCGCGCGGTTGTCGCGGTGGCTGGGTCCCGGGCGAGCGGCACCGGCGAGATACAGCGGCGAATTCTGGTGCACGAACGGCAGCGGCACGAACTCGGTGAATCCGCCGGTGCGGTCCTGGATGCCGCGCAACACGTTCAGATGCCCGACCCAGTGCCGCGGGTCGTCGACGTGGCCGTACATCATCGTCGACGACGAACGCAGACCCACTTCGTGCGCGGTGGTCACCACGTCGATCCACATCGAGGTGGGCAGCTTGCCCTTGGTCAGCACCCAGCGGACTTCGTCGTCGAGGATCTCGGCGGCCGTGCCCGGGATGGAGTCCAGGCCGGCCTCACGCAGGCTGGTCAGCCACTCGCGAATACTCAAGCCGCTCTTGGTCACTCCGTTGGCGATCTCCATCGGCGAGAACGCGTGCACATGCATCGACGGGACCCGCGCCTTCACCGCGCGAACCAGGTCGGCGTAACCGGTGACCGGCAACTCGGGGTCGATTCCGCCCTGCATGCAGACCTCGGTGGCGCCGGCCACGTGTGCTTCCCAGGCCCGCTGGGCCACCTCGTCAGCCGACAGCGAGAAGGCGTCGGCGTCATCCTTGCGCTGCGCGAAGGCGCAGAACCGGCAGCCGGTGTAGCAGATGTTGGTGAAGTTGATGTTGCGGTTCACCACGAAGGTCACGTCGTCGCCGACGGCGTCGCGGCGCAACGAATCCGCCAGTGCGGCAACCGCATCCAGTGCAGGTCCGTCCGCGGTCGCCAAGGCGAGGTATTCGGCGTCGGTGCAGGCGGCCGGGTTGCGCTCGGCGGAGCGCAGCGCGGCGAGCACGTCGGCGGCAAGACGCTTGGGCGCTGCGGCGCCCTGAGCGGCCAGGTCGTGCACCTTGGCGCGAATCGACTCCCAGTCACCGAACGCGCTGTCCAGGTCGCTCCGGGTCTCGGTGTTGCGGCCTTCGGTGTCGATCGCCGAGTTGAGGTCGATCCGGCCCGCGGACGCGACGTCGTCGGGCTCCTGCCACGGCATCCCCACCGGGTTGACGTCGCGGGCCAGCCCGGTGACCGGATCGGCAAGTGCCACAACATGACCGCGCACCCGCGGATCGATCCACGCCGCGCCGGCCTGTACATATTTCGGCTGCGCGGTCAGTCGCTCGACCAAGTCGTATCCGGCCGCCGCGGTGACCTCGGCGAGCTTGTCGAGCGCGGGCCAGGGACGTTCGGGATTGACGTGGTCGGGAGTCAGCGGCGATACGCCACCCCAGTCGTCCACACCCGCACCGATCAGGGCAACGCACTCCTGCTCCGAGACCAGATTCGGCGGCGCCTGGATCCGCATCGCCGGCCCGAGGACCAGTCGCGACACTGCGATGGTGGCCAGGAAGTCGTCGATACCGGCATCGGGTGTCGAGGCCATCGCGGTGTGTTGCTTGGCTCGGAAGTTCTGCACGATCACTTCTTGGACGTGACCGAACTCCTTGTGCGACTTACGAATTGCATGCAATGTCTCGGCGCGCTCGAGCAGTGTCTCGCCGATGCCGACCAGCAGGCCGGTGGTGAACGGTATGGAAAGCCGGCCCGCGTCGGTCAGCGTGCGCAGCCGAACCTCGGGGTCTTTGTCCGGACTGCCATAGTGCGCAAGGCCTTTGGTCTCGAACAACCGCCGCGACGTCGTCTCCAACATCATCCCCATCGACGGGGCCACCGGCTTCAGCCGCGACAGCTCCGACCAGCTCATCACGCCGGGGTTCAGGTGCGGCAGCAGCCCAGTTTCCTCCAGCACCCGGATGGCCATCGCGCGCAAGTAGGACAGCGTCGAGTCGTAGCCCCGCTCGTCGAGCCATTCCCGCGCCTCCGGCCAGCGGTCTTCGGGGCGATCACCGAGGGTGAACAGCGCCTCTTTGCAACCGAGTTCGGCGCCGCGACGGGCGATGTCGAGAATCTCGTCGGGTTCGAGGTACATGCCGGCGCCCCGGGCGCGCAGTTTCCCGGGCACCGTGACGAATGTGCAGTAGTGGCAGGAATCCCGGCACAGGTGGGTGACCGGGATGAAGACCTTGCGGGAGTAGCTGACCGGCAGCCGCCCGTTGCCGCCGCGACGACCGGCCGACTCCAGCCCGGCGTCACGCACCCGCGCGGCGCTGCGACACAGGTCGGCGAGATCGTCGCCGCGGGCGGTCAGCGCGACCGCCGCCTCGTCGACGTTCAGGGCCACCCCGTCGCGGGCCCGCCGCAGCACCCTGCGCATCGCAGATCCGCCAGGTAGAGGGGGGGCCGACGGGCTGGGCAGCAGGGTCGGCTCTTGGCCCGGAGTCAACGGCACGTTTGTGTAACTTCCGGCAATGCACATTTCATCCGCACGTCCCCAACTATCCGCGACCCGACGCGTGCCATGAGCGACAACAGTAGCCTCCAGCCGTGCGTCAAGGAGTCCCTGCCCTCAGCGGGCGGGCCGGCGCCGCAGCAGCAACCAGAAGGGCGGCAACAAACCCGCCCCCAGCAGCAACAATGGGCTGTAGGCCAGTACTCCGCGGCCGGCGAAGATGACGTCGCCGCCTGGACCGGGCAGGCACATCACCAACACTGCCAGCAGCCAGGTCCACAACGGCAGCGCGGCCAGGCGGATCGAGTCGGTGCACTGAACGGCGGCCCACACCAAACCGGCGTTGAGCAGGCCACTGACCAGCGCGCTGACCGGAAATGGAACCGAACCGATGTAGGACGGTAGAAGAAGGGCGCCGACCACCGCCGAAACAATCCCGTCGACCGCCAACAGGGCCAGCACGACGATGCGAAAGGCGATCAGGTCGGGATGCTGTCCAATTGCGAAACGATGGACATGACCGTCCACTGGAAGTTGTCCAGGCGGTCCTGCCAGTGCTGCTGGTTGTAGTCCAGGTCCGGGTCCATTCCGGCAGCTTACCGCGAGGCCGACTCGGCGAGGTCTACTCCGGCGAGCAGGTCGGTCTCCCAGCCGTGCTCGTTCCGGTCGCCGGCGGAGCCACTCGCCAGGATGTAGTGCTCCTGCCCCACGATCGGCAGCGCGATGTTGTTCGACAACGCCAGACTGCGCCCGGTGGGCCCCACGGTGAGCTGGGTGGCGTGCGCCCGCAACGCGGCGATCTTCGCCGGTAGAGCATCCGGGTCGTCGATCACGGCGTCGATCTCGTCGTCGGGATAGCCCAGCCCGCCGAAGTCGCCGTCCGGTGGCGGGACGATCCATTCGTCGCGCAGATCGCCGGGGCCCAGCGCGTCCCAGCCCGCGACGAATGCGCTGCGGGCGATGACTGTCCAGTAGAACTTCGGCACCGACCAGGGCTGCCCGGGATGGTCGTCACCGCTGTCGGCAGCGGCCACCGCAGCGGCCGTGACCACGTGTGCCTGGATGTGGTCGGGGTGGCCGTAACCGCCGTTGGGGTCGTAGGTCACCACGACGTGCGGGCGCATCTCGCGGATGATCGCGACCAGCGCGCCGACGGCCTCGCGCTGGTCGGCGTCGCTGAACCGCTGCCGACCGCGCGCCTCGCTGCCGACCATGCCCGAATCACGCCACCGGCCCGGGCCGCCGAGGTAGACCGGGCCCTCGAGGCCGAGCTCCCGCAGCGCGGCGGTCAGCTCGCCGATCCGGTAGCCGCCGAGCTGGTCGGCGTGATCCACGGCCAGTTGCGCCCACTGGTCGCCGATGACCTCGCCCTCCTCGCCGAGCGTGCACGTGACGACCCGCACCTGCGCTCCGCGCGCGACGTAGTGGGCGATCGTGACACCGTTGGTGATGGTCTCGTCGTCGGGATGGGCATGCACGAACAGCAGCCGCGGAGTCTGGAGCATGGCACGCACCCTACTCGCGCGCTGCGCGGCAAAGGATTTCGCGATCGAAACTTCTGAGCTGCGAAAACAGTGGGTTGACCGGCAAAGGCCGGTCCAGGCGAAAGGCACGACGCTGGCTACTATCTTGAGATGGGACAGCAGACGGTGCCGGCCGGGGCAATAGTCCGCACCCGCCGTAGAGGCAAGCAGCTCGAGGATGCCCTCTACGATGCGACGCTGGCTGAGTTGGCGGCCGTCGGCTACGGCGGTCTGACCATGGAAGGCATTGCCGCGCGGGCGCGGACCGGCAAGGCCGCGCTGTATCGGCGGTGGTCCAGCAAGCACGACCTGGTGCAGGCGGCCCTGCTGTACGCGCTACCGCCGCTGCCCGAGCCGCGGGCGGACCGATCGGCGCGGGAGAATTTGCTGGCCGTTCTCAACGCGCACTGCGATGTGGTGTCCGGCAAGACCGCGTTTCCCGGCTTGGGCAGCCTGCAACAACTGCTGCACGAGCCGGAGTTGCGGGCGATCTTCACCGACGCGGTGGTCGCACCCCGGCTGCGGATCACCGAATCGATCCTGCAGGCCGGTGCGGACAACGGTGAAATCGACGCCGACACGATGACGCCGTACACCGCCCGGGTGGGGACCGCGCTGGTCAACCAGCAGATGTTGCTGACCGGCGCGCCGCCGAACAAGCGGCAGTTGGCCCAGATCGTCGATACCGTGCTGCCGCATTCGACCTGATTGCCGGTGTAACGCAAGCTGCTGCGCGAATGGCCCGAGATGCCGAAGGCGGGCCGCCCCCTGGTCGGTCCGCCTTCCGCGTCCCGGCTGGTGGCTGAACCGTTGCGTCGAACAGTACCTGAGGGCTTTCTTAACGACCGAGGTTCACGACGATTGCCCGACAGATGAAACGGCATTGCGGGGCTGGTCCAGGGCTTATTGCGCCGTCTTCACCCATTGTCCGGCGTCGCCGACGATCCCGACCGGAACCGCACCGGACAGGCTGACGTTCTGCACGCTCGGGCCGGCCCCGACGATCGTGGTGTCCTGCAGGATCGGCAGAACCGTGGCCATCTCCCAGAGTCGCGGCTCAGCCGCGTTCACCACGTCGTTGATGTCCCTGGTGCCGGCCAGCGCGGCGTCGATGTCGGCCTGGATGCTGTGGTCGCAGATTCCGGTCAGGTTCGACGGCGCCTGCACCAGCGCGCCGGGGTCCTGTGCGTGCGAGGGTGGTGTCGAGGTGGCCGCGGTCGGTGTCGTCGCGGGGGCGGGCTTGCCGGCGGTCGCCGAGGACGATGTCGACGCCGCGGCGGTGGACACCGCGGTGGCCTCCAGCGCCGGGCAGCCGAAGCGGGATGCCAGCAGCGTCGCCAGGTTGCCGCCGGCCTCGCTCCAGCCGACCAGGGCGTCGACCCGGTTGTTGACCAGCGCCTCGCGGTAGAGCGCGACCGGGTCGAGCGCCAGCACAGTCGCTCCGATGCCGACGTTGCGCAACTGGTCGGCGGCGGTGTTCGCCACGGCCTGCGAGGTCGGGTCGTTGGCGGCGACGCCGATCACCAGCGTCAGCTCTTTGCCGTCCTTGGTCACGTGGCCGCGGCTGTTCTCCGGCGTCGCGTTGTCGCTGTCGATCTGGTAGCCCGCCGACTCCAGCAGACCCAGCGCCGCGGTGCGGGTCAGCGCCGGCGGCGCCGTCGGCACGTACCCGGGATCGCTGGGCGACCGGATCTGCGCCTGGTCCAGGCTGACGGTGTTGTCGCTGCCGGCCCCGACCGCGGCGAGCAGGTCGACGTCGAGCAGCCCCAGGATCGCCTTGCGCACCTGCCCGTCGGCCAGTTTCGCCACGTTGGCCCGCAGTGTCAGCTGCATGGCCCGCGGCGTCATGATCCGGGCGGTCCGCACGTCCGGGATCGCCGACAGCTGCGCGAAAGCCGCTGAGCCGCCGTGGACCTGGGCCACCTGGGTGTCGCCGTTGCGGACCGAGTCGGCCAGCGCGGCGGGCGCGCCGGCCCGGCGGAACAACACCAGATCCGGTTTGGCGGGCGGTCCCCAGTAGCGGTCGTTACGGGCCAGGAGGAGCTCGTCGCGCTGGGGGTCGATCGACTCGACCCGGAACTGGCCGCCGGTCACCGGGAGGGCCCGGGCCAGCCCGGCCGGGAAGCCGCCCGGTACGTCCTTGACGATGTGCGCCGGCAGGATGTTGTTGAACAGTTCGCGCCAGGCCGGGTAGGGCCGGGCGAAGGTGACGACGGCCTGCTTGCCGCCGTCGATCGACTGCACCCCGGTGATCAGGTCATAACCGGCCGGGTCGACCACGCCGGGCTGACCGACCATCTGACGCCACAGGTACCAGAAGTCGTCGGCCGCGATCGGGGCGTTGTCGGTCCACTGCGCCTCCGGCCGGATCTTGTAGGTGACCGTGAACGGGTTCTCGTTGGTCACCTCGGCCGACTTGAGCAGCGTCGGGTCCATCTCCCAGCGGGATCCCGTCGGCGTGTTCGGGTCGGCCACCGGGCGGAAGGCGCTGGGCAGCACCAGAGCGCTCACAGCGGCGTTGACGGCCGAAAGATCGGACAGCAGATGGGGATTGAAGCCGGCGCCGATCGAGTCGATGCCCATGATGATCTGCGTCCTGCGCTGCGGCGGAGGGGCTGTGCTGCGCGCGGTCGCGGTGCTCTGCGGCGCAGGGGGCGGACTGACGGCGCAACCGCCGATTGCCAACAGCGAAACCAGCATGCCGGCGGTCGCGCGGACGCGGCGGACTCGGTTCGGCACGCCCCACAGGGTATCGGCAAGCATTCCGGTGGCTCCCCAGGTCTATTCGCCGCGAGCGTCACGCCACGGCGAGATCTCGGTTGATTTCTCGCCGCGACGTTCCGTTCGCGGGCCGTCAGCAGCCGTCAGCCGCGCTCTCGGGGCCGACTCCTCAGCGCGGCTCGTACTTCGCCGCTTGATCGTCGTCAGCCGGGCTCTCGGGGCCGACTCCTCAGCGCGGCTCGTACCTCGCCGCTTGATCGTCGTCAGCCGCGCGCCTTGGCCCGGGCCTTCGCCCGCGCGCGCAGGGTCGCGGTCAGCTCGACCTTGCGCACCCGGACCACCTCCGGCGTCACCTCCACGCACTCGTCCTCGGCGCAGAACTCCATCGCCTGCTCGAGGCCGAGATCCATCGGACGGGCCAGGGTCTCCATCACGTCCGCGGTCGACGACCGCATGTTGGTCAGCTTCTTCTCCCGCGTCACGTTGACGTCCAGGTCCTCGGCACGCGGGTTGATGCCCACCACCTGGCCCTCGTAGGTGTCCTCGCCGGGCTCGACGAAGAACTGCCCACGGTCGGCGAGCTGGATCATGGCGAACGGCGTGATCGACCCGCTGCGATCGGACACCAGCGACCCGGTGTGCCGTGCCTTGATCTCACCCGCCCACGGCCGGTAGCCGTCGAACACCGCGTTGGCGATGCCGGTGCCCCGGGTCAGCGTCAGGAAGTCGGTGCGAAAGCCGATCAGGCCACGGCTCGGCACGATGAAGTCCATCCGGACCCAGCCGGCGGCGTGGTTGGCCATCTCCTCCATGCGCCCCTTGCGGGCGGCCATCAACTGAGTGATCGCGCCGACGAACTCGTCCGGACAGTCGATGGTCATCGCCTCGAACGGCTCGTGCAGCCTGCCGTCGATCGTCTGGGTGACCACCTGTGGCTTGCCGACGGTGAGCTCGAAGCCCTCGCGGCGCATCTGTTCGACGAGCACGGCCAGCGCCAGCTCACCACGGCCCTGGACCTCCCAGGCATCGGGCCGGTCGATGTCGACGACCTTGATCGACACGTTGCCGACCAGCTCGGAATCCAGGCGCGACTTGACCATTCGCGCGGTGAGCTTGTGCCCGGACACCTTGCCGGCCAGCGGCGAGGTGTTGGTGCCGATCGTCACCGAAATGGCGGGCTCGTCGACCGTGATGCGCGGCAGCGCGTGCGCATGCTCGACGTCGGCGAGCGTGTCGCCGATCATGATCTCCGGAATGCCGGCCACCGCGACGATGTCGCCGGCAATGGCCTGTTCGGTCGGTGTGCGTTCGACGCCTTCGGTGACGAGCAGTTCGGTGATCTTGGCGTTGGTGATCACGGGGTGGCCGTCCACCTCGCGCATCCAGGCCACCTGCTGGCCCTTCTTGATCCGGCCCTTGTAAATGCGGATCAGCGCGAGTCGGCCGAGGAACGCCGACGCGTCGAGGTTGGTCACCAGCGCCTGCAACGGCGCCTCGGGGTCGCCCTGGGGCGGTGGGATGTGCTCGAGCAGCACGTCGAACAGCGGGTCGAGGTTCTCGCCGTCCGGGTTCTCGCCGTTGGCCGGTTCGGAGGTGCTGGCGATACCGGCCCGGCCCGAGGCGTACAGCGTCGGCAGGCCGAGCGCTTTCTCGGCGGCATCCTGCGCTTCGGCGTCGAGGTCCGAGGCGACGTCGAGCAGCAGGTCATGGCTTTCGGACACCACCTCGGCGATGCGGGCGTCCGGCCGGTCGGTCTTGTTCACCACGAGGATCACCGGGAGATGGGCGGCCAGTGCCTTGCGCAGCACGAAACGGGTCTGCGGCAGTGGGCCTTCGGAGGCGTCGACCAGCAGCAGCACGCCGTCGACCATCGACAGGCCGCGCTCGACCTCGCCGCCGAAGTCGGCGTGCCCCGGGGTGTCGATCACGTTGATGACGGTCATCGAGCCGTCTGCGTGCCGGCGGTGCACGGCGGTGTTCTTCGCCAGGATCGTGATGCCCTTTTCCTTCTCCAGGTCACCGGAGTCCATCAGGCGCTCGATGGCGTCGTCCCCGCGATGGGTCAGGGCGCCGGATTGCCGGAGCATTGCGTCGACCAGGGTCGTCTTGCCGTGATCGACGTGAGCGACGATGGCGACGTTTCGGAAATCCACGTCGTGAATTGTCGCAGCGGAGGACACCAATCGCGAAAACGCGACCTGTATACAAGAGGTCACGTGAAGTTCGAAAAGTACGCGACGGCAAAGCCGAAGAAAAAGTGCTGCCGTTCCAAGCCACGCTGCAAGCGCTGCCCGCTGGTGTTGCACAAGGTGCAGAAGGCGGAGCGCAGCGGTGTCGACGGCAAGGAATTGCAGAAGGTGTTCAAGCGCGCCCGAAAGGCGTGACGAGCTGGGGTTTTGGCGGCCCCGAAACAAGCAGCCCCGGTTACCGTCGCCGGGCCGCGCCGGGCGGTCGGCAGTGCGCCTGAGGGGCTCGGCGCTCTAGCACCGGCCCGGCGACACCGGAACAGGCTTGGCGCAGACCAGGCGTCTGCCTGCAGGGCGCGTCACGCGACCGGCAGGCGTGGGTGTGCCGCAAGTCACCCCGAGAGCCGGACTGCCGGTCCATCCGCCGGCATCCCGGATCCCAAAGTGTAGGAAAAACCCTTATTGATCGGCCGGCGATGCTCACACATGATTGCTATCTGACGCTCAGCTTTTTCTAAGCTGATCACATCGCCGCCGAAGGATTCCCATGTCGAGGTCTCTCCGTCGCACGCTGCTCGCCCTGACCACCACCGCCGGCGGGTTACTCGCCGCGGTGTCGTCGTCGGCCCTCGCCAGCGCCGATGAGTGGACGATCAGTCCAGGGGACTTTCCAGCGCAGATCATCTCGGAAGCCGGAATGCCGCCGCTGTATCAGGACGTACTCGAACAGGGCACATTCCTTCTGGTAGACCGGCCCGGGGCGGAAGACTACGTAGCGGCTTATGTCCCTGGTTTGCTGAGCTCCACCAACATGGACGGCATAACCAACGAGGATTTTGTGGCCAGTGGCCCGGGAAGTCTCAATGGTGACATCGTCGTTCCCAGCCACTCGGTGATCGACATAACGACGGTCGGCAATTTCGAGAACATCTACGTCGACCTTCCCGGACTCGGAACGAACGGCGCGAACGAGATCACCGACACGCTGGTCACTCCGTTCGGAAATATCAACGTTCCCACCGCATTTGACGCCGCCGCCTTCGGCAGCACCTCGCTTCCCGAAGCGGTATCCGCAGAGGCCGCCGCGGCTTCTCCAGCTGCCGACATACCGTTCCTTGCCGGGGACCCCGGTTTCAGCGTCGCACCCGACCCGGAAGACGGCCCGTGGGAGATCACCTCGACCACCGGGCTGGCGCCCTTCTATACGACGGTCGAGGAGCAGGGCAGCTTCGTCGTCAACCAGGGCGCAGTCTTCGGGAACGCCAGCTACTTCTCCGACATGTTCGGGGACCACAACGTGCTGTTCGACCGGGTCTACAACGGCGACGTGGCGCAAGTCATCGACCAATTCAACTTCGGCTCGTCGGGCTTTGAGAACGTCTACAGCGATGTCGTCGGCGGGGCACCTGACGGCAGTAACGCGATCACCGACACGTTCGTAACGCCGTTCGGTGACTTCAGCATTCCGACCCTGTACGACGCCGCCGCCGTCTTCGATGCCGGCAACTTCGCACCGGCGGCGGCAACCGACTGGGTCTCCGCGCTGGACGCCGACTGGTCCACGCTTGTCACCGACTTCGGAGCGCTGTTCTAAAGCGCCTCAGGGGTATTCGAGCAACATCAGCACGGACGGCCTGGCCGGGAAGTCGGCGAGGTTGAATCCGTAGTACCGCCGCTGGTTGGCGGTGATCTGCTCGACCACCCGGCCGTGGGCCTCGATGTGGTTGTCACGGACCTTCTTCAGCACACCGACCAGGTCGGGTACTGACAGCGACTCCGCGAGAAGCAGTGCATCACCGCCGTTTTCGAGTTGCACCAGAACACCGGCACCGGAGAAATTGGTGCCGCCCCGTCCACCGCCACCCCTGGGCCACCACACCGGCTGGCCGGCGAGCGTGCCGCGCAGTCGGAAGTACTGGCCGTCGTGGCCGGTCCCGTCGTCGGCTGTCAGCACCGGCAGCCGATCGATGGTGCGCAGTTCGTCCCACCACATGTACGCGATCGGGATGCCGCCGATCGCGTAGATCATGATCAGCAGCATCAGCACGGGCTTCCACGCGACCTCCCACCCGAGTCGTTGCTGCGACATCTTAAGGTCGGTGGCCTGCACCGCGAGTTCTGCTCTGCCCCAACGGAATACATACCACGACAACAACCGGGCCAGCGCTATCAGCGCCAGCAGGCACAGCCCGACGGTTCCGGCGACGCGGAAGTAGAAGGAATTGCCACCGTGGTTCTCGGTGGCCCAGAGCATGACCACCGGGATCGGGGCGGTGAGCAGACCCAGCAGAATGTAGGACGGGTGGCTGGTCAGGTAGGTGTACTGCACCGACCACGCCTGGTTGCCCCCGTAGACCGTGGCATCGCCGATGTCGGCCCGGACGGTAGGTGTCCAGGTGTCCGTCTTGACCCGCGGGCGGATCAGGCTCTTGAAGAAGAAGAACCCGAACACCACCCCGACCGCCAACGCCGCCCAGTCGCCGCCGTCGAGCGACTCGCCAGTGCCGGGCACCCCCCACGCGCCGCGGGCGTCGATGATCGAGGAGATGAAGAACATCACCGGCATCACGAAGAACAGCTCGATGAGCCACATCTGGACGAGCTGAGGGATGCGCGAACCGATGCGGTCGAACGCGAGAATGCCCTGCCAGATGAACCGCAGCACCCTCATGGACCCGACACGATAATCTGCGTCGGCCGCTCATGGGTGCGACTTCGACTCGCTCTAAAGCGAACTCAGAAGCTGCATCAGCGTCGGCAGGAAGGCCCGGTCGGCGGGCACCCAGTCGACGTCGTGCAGTTCATTGGCCGACACCCAGCGCAGCGCGGCGTGATCGTGCGGTTGTGGTTCGCCGGAAACGAGCGAGGCCGCATACGCCCGCAACGTCATTGTCTCGCTGAGCTCGACGTCGCCGAGCTGCGGGCCGACCACGACGTCGACACCGAGTTCCTCGGCGAGTTCGCGGGCCAGCGCCTCCGGCTCGGTCTCCCCTGCTGCCACCTTGCCACCAGGCAGCTCCCATCGACCGGCCACTCCGGGCGGCCGAACACGCTGCGCGATCAGCAGCTTCGAGTCCACGACGATCGCTCCGGCGACCACGATCTGGTTGACCATCGCGGCCGACGGTATACGGTCGAAAGATGGCTGTGTTATCGGATGACCAAGTAGATGCCGCACTGCCGGAGCTCAACGGGTGGGAACGCAAGGACGGCGCGCTGCGCAGGTCGGTCGAATTTCCGGCATTTTTGGCCGGAATCGAAGCTGTTCGCCGGGTGGCCGAGCGCGCCGAGGAGAAAGATCATCATCCCGACATCGACATCCGTTGGCGGACGGTGACTTTCGCGCTGGTGACGCACTCCGACGGAGGCATCACCGAGAAGGACTTGGCGCTGGCACACGACATCGACGCGATTATCGCGGAGTAGCCGAACGCTTCCTGCTGGCCGCGACCCAGCCCAGGGTGGCCAGGGTTGCGACGATGTAGACCAGCCCGCCCCAGGCCTGGTACCACGGACGGCCGTTCTGCCAGATGCTCGGCTGCGCGAAACTCAGCAGCCAGGGCACCCCGACGACGAGTAACACCAACCAGGTCCAGCCGAGAATCCGCGCGCCGCGGCGCTCCGACAGCGGACCGTGAAGAAGCCATATCATCAAGGGCACCAGCCACACCCAGTGATGTGTCCAGGAAATCGGCGAGAGCAGCAAGCCGAACAGTTCGACGATCAGCAGCCGTCCGAGCCGGTCCGGCCGATCCGGGTCGACGTTCATCGCCCGCCACGCCAGCACGGAAAGTATTGCCGTGATGGCGATTCCGATCAACACGGCCGGGTTGTAGCCCGAGTCGTGACCGTAGATCCGGCAGATCGCGCCGCGCCACGACTGGTTGAAGATCGTGCAGATCGGCCCGACTCGATCGGTCTTGCGGATCAAATCGGTGAAGTAGTAGCGGGTTTGGTCGCCGACCACCAACGCCGACAACGCAATCGTGGCCAGGAAGACGACACCGGAGAACACCGCGGTCCCCCACCGCCGGGCCCCGACGAAATACAGTCCCCCGATCGCCGGTGTCAGTTTCACCCCCGCCGCCGTCCCCAGCAACAGGCCGGACAACCACCAGCGGGCGCTGAACACCGCGGCCAAGGTGGCCAGCGCCAACACGACATTGATCTGCCCGTAGTCGAATGTGCTGCGGAGCGGTTCGAGCCAGATCGCGATGCCCGTCCACAACATCGCCAGCCGGTGCCCCTCGCCGGCGGCGACACCCAGTAGCCGCTGGCTGATCCGCACCACCCCGTACAGCGCGGCCATTGTGCCGATGGTCCAACAGAACGCCACCACGCCGAACGGCAGGAAGTGCAGCGGATAGAAGACCACCGCGGCAAACGGCGGGTAGGTGAACGGCAGCGGGAAGTCCGGCGTCTGGTCGGCGTAGACGTAGCGGTAGAGGTCACCCGGATGGTCGATCATGGCTGATCCGCCGACGTAGACGTGCAGGTCGACGAAGTTGGCCCCGTTGGGCACCAGATATGTCCAGGCCAGCCGGGCCAGGACGCTCACGATCAGAATCAGCGGCCCGACCGTCTCGACGGAGAGCGCGGGGCGGCGGCGGGGGATTGCCGCCGGAGCGGCCGAGGTGGTGTCGATCTGCACGACTCTATCGCCGGGCCCGACACGCAGGGCCGTCCCGCTATCAGCTCGCTCGGTAACCGGGACCGCTCGGTTCAATAACGGTCGCATAAATGCCACACGTGTCACTCGAGTCACACGAGTTTTAGGCGGATCGTCTGCGGCGAGGACTTGTCATCGAGATTCAGGGAGAGTCATGTCAACTGTTCGGACCTTCGTACGAGCCACCGCCGTTGTGGCGGGCTCGTCGGCAGCGTTGCTCCTGGGGGGCTTGATGGGCACCGCCCACGCCGACCCGGCTCCGGTGCCGGCACCCGACATCAGCCAGCAGCTCGTCGGCACCGCGGCCGCCGCGCCGCAGCTGCTGCAGAGCGTCGCCGGCGCACTGGGTGGCCAGCCGGCCACGCCACCGCCCCTGGCCAGCGCCGCGATCAAGATGCCGCAGACGCCTGCCGCCGCCACCCCGGGCGCCGGCTCGTCGCTGCTGCCCGGCCTGGCGTCACCGGCTCCGGCCGCGACGTCCACCTCCGGCCTGGGCATTCCCGGTCTGACCACTCCGGCTCCCGCCGCGACGTCCACCTCCGGCCTGGGCATTCCCGGTCTGACCACTCCGGCTCCCGCGGCGACGACGACACCGGGACTCAGCCTTCCGGGCCTGACTCCGGCTCCGGCCGCTGCCGCGCCCGCGTCCCCGGCTGGGATGCTGCCGCAGGCCCAGCTGAACCTGCCGCAGATTCCGGGGATGCCGTTCCCGCTGCCGCAGCAGGTCTCGCTGCCCGGTGACCTGACCTCGCTGATCGGCGGCGGATCGCCGTTCAGCAGTGGGCTCGCGTCGGCGGCCAGCCTGCCCGCGGCTGCCGCACCCGCGGCAACCCTGCCGTTGACGGCGGCGCCGGCAACACTGCCGCTGGCGACCGCACCTGTGCTGCCCGCGACGGCCGGCGCGTCGCTGTTCCCGGTTTCCGCCCTGCCCTGACCGAGCGACCGGCCGGCTAGCGCCCCTGTGCGCTAGCCGGCCACCACAAACTTCGACGACCGGGAGGACACCATGTACATCGCACGAAACCTGATCAGCGCCTTCGCCACCGCGGCCATCACAGCCAGCGCCACCGTGGCCCTGTCCCCCACCGCGGCCGCCGACCCGGCGCCGCCCGCCCCGGCTCCCGCCCAACAGATTCCGGGCATGCCCGCGCTGCCCGCGCTGACGGAGTTCAGCCCGATCATCCAGCAGGCCGCCGGCAACCCCGAGCAGGCCACCCAGCTGCTGATGGCCGCGGCGCAGGCGTTCGCCAAGAGCCCGTCAGCGTCCGAAGATTCGAAAAACGTTGCGGCGTCGGTGAATCAATTCGTCCAGGCACCGGATGCCCCGGCCACCAACCACGTGGCCCCGCCCGGAGTGGAGCCCGGCGCCCAGGCACACCTGCCGACCGGTATCGATCCGGTGCACGCGGCCGGCCCCGAGGCTGCTGCCGCTCCGGCTCCGGCTCCGGCTAACGCAGTTCCGGTGGCGGCGGCGACACCGCCCGGCGCGCCCGCCCCCGCGGCGGTTCCGGCTCCCGCGCCGGAGGCGGCCGTCGCGCCGCCCGCACCCGGTGCCGCGGCGCCGAACTACAGCCCGGACGCGCCCCCGACGCAGGATTTCATGTATCCCTCGATCGGCAACGGTTGCTCGAAGGACGGGGGCAGCGTGCTCGCACCTGTGCTGTCGGTAGCCGGGCCGGCCACGATTCCGGCCCCGGGCCCGAAAGCCGGTCAGACGTCGTACGTCTTCACTGCATTGGGTACACCGGGACCGGCCGACGTGCAGAAGCTGCCGCTGAATCTGACCTGGGTGAACCTGACCACCGGCAAGTCGGGCAGCGCCACGCTCAAGCCGCAGGCCGACATCAACCCGCAGGGTCCGACCACGCTGACCGCCACGGTCGACACCGGGTCGGGCAGCATCATGTCGACGATCTTCGGCCAGGTCACCACCAAGGAAAAGCAGTGCCAGTTCATGCCGACCATCGGCTCGACGGTGGTGCCCTGATCCCACGAACGGCTACCGGCGCGAGCGTGCACAGTTGGACGCGATGCGCCGCGTGTCGCAGTGCAGACACGCACGCTCGCGCTGGGGCAGAGGCCTAGTAAGCCATGCCGGGCTATCGCTTCATGGCTAGTAAGCCATGCCGTGCTATCGCTTCATGGCTAGTAAGCCATGCCGTGCTATCGCTTCATGGCTAGTAAGCCATGAAGAGGATCGCATCCCGGTCGTACTCCAGACCGGGATGCGCGCTGGCCAGGTGCTCCTGAGTCAGATCGACCAGTTCGTCTTCGTCTTTGCCGGTGATCGCCTCGCCACACGGACAGTTCAGATGCGTCTTCACTATGTCGCCTTCCCTGTAGACGCCTTTTTGGCTGCCTTCATCTGCTTCTTGTAGGAACGGACTTTCTCCAGCGAGCCCGCGTCGGCGATGTCGGCGACCGACACATGCGTGCCGGACTTTCCGAATTCGCCTGCGGCGGCGCGCCAGCCTTTGGGGGTTACCGCGTACTGCTTGCCGAGCAACGCCAGAAAGATCTGCGCCTTCTGCTCACCGAACCCGGGCAGGCCCTTGAGCCGTCGCAGCAGTTCCGGCCCGTCGGGCTCGCCGGCGGTCCACAGCCCGGCGGCGTCGCCGTCATAGCGGTCGACGATGATCTGCGCCAACGTCTGGATCCGCTTGGCCATCGACCCTGGAAACCGGTGTATCGCAGGCTTTTCCGCGCACAGGGCGGCGAACTTGTCCGGGTTGTAGTCAGCGATCTCGGCCGCGCCGAGTCCGCCCATCCGTTCGGCGATCTTCATCGGCCCGCGAAACGCCGTTTCGAAGGGAACCTGCTGGTCCAGAACCATGCCGATCAGCAGCGCGAGCGGATCGTCGGCCAGCAATCGATCGGCGTCGGTGTCCTGTGCGAGGCACAGCTTGATCGTCAACGGTCAACACCAGGAGTAGAGGCCGGCACCATGATCGAGATCCTAGACCCGCCCCACGCAAGACCCGTGCCACCCCGACCACGGGCCGATCCTGCCGAAAGCTGCCCGCCAGGAGATACCGTGGCGGCATGCCCAGCGCCACTGTTCGCACCGGCCGCAATCTGAGAAACCTTGCCGCGTTCACCGGACTGTCCTGTGTCGTGATCGGGATCTATCACTTCGCGCTCGGCGTGTCCTCGGTCCCTGGCGCGACGGACGCCAATGCGACGGTCGATTCGCGCGAGCGGTTCTACTCCGCCTATTTCGCCGGCTACGGCCTGGCCTGGTTGGCCGCCGCCCGCAGATCGCCCATCCGCGCCACCGACATCAGCCTACTGGCCGGGCTGATGTTGGTCAGCGCCGTCGGGCGAGTGATCTCGCTGGTGAGCAACGGCCGGCCGCACTGGTTTCAGGAAGTGCTGACGGCGGTCGAAATCGCCGTTCCAGCAGCCTTTTTCGGCCTCGCGAAGGCAGACGCCCGGGATGCAGAAGAGCGCCTCGCAGGCTAGCCACTCTTGCGGCGAAACTCCCGGTGGTTGCCGGCCGCGCCGTGCGCTCGGGTCCCTTTGCCGCCGCCACCGTCCCGGTGTTCGGCTCCGCCCGACGACTTCGCGTTCTTGCGCTCGAGCGCCTCGCGGAATTTGCGCTTGTTGTCGTCTTCAGGTGCGGACGACGACTCGGCCCCCGACTTCGATCCAGCCATGGTCCGCAGCCTAGCGCAGGCCCGGCGGCATTCCGTAGATGTGCGAAACGGGCAGCGTCAGCACGACGCGACGGTCGGTGACCATCGCCTGGCGGTAGTCGTCCCAGTCCGGGTGTTCACCGGCGATGTTGCGATACAAGGCAATCAGCGCCTCGACGGTGTCGTCGCCCGGCGCCGCCGCGGGCGGGGTCAACGTGGCGGTGCCCTCGGCGACGGCGTAGGACCAGCCGTCGTCGGAGCTGACGAGCAGCGACGCCCGCGGATCGCGGCGCAGGTTGCGGGTCTTGGCCCGAGGCTCGGTGACCGAAACCTGGATCGCGACATTGCGGACGTCGAAGTAGTAGGAGACGTTGGACAACTGCGGGCGTCCGTCCCGTTTGAGCGTTGCGAGCACGCCGAGCGAATTGTCCGCGATCACGGCCAGCAGCTTGTCGTCGAACACATGGCGGCCCATGCGATGAGCCTACGGGGCGACCCGATCGCGTCGCTACCATCGCATTCATGACCCGGTACGCGGCTTTTCTGCGGGGCGTCAACGTCGGCGGTGTCAACCTGAAGATGGCCGACGTGGCTGCCGCGTTGACCGACGCCGGGCTCGCCGAAGTCCGGACGATCCTGGCCACCGGCAACGTCACGCTGGACTCGGCAGACGGCGTCGACGCGGTTCGTGTCACGGCCGAGCAAGCGCTGCGAAAGGCGTTCGGCTACGACGCGTGGGTGCTGGTCTATCCGGTCACCAAGCTGAAGTCGATCGTCGACGGCTACCCGTTCGAAGCCGAGGTCGACGGCTACCAGTCCTACGTCACTTTCGTCAGCGACGCCGACGTGCTCGACGAGCTCTCGGGCCTGACCGGGGACGCGGGCGTTGACGAGAAGATCAAGCGTGGCCCGAAGTCCGCGGGCGTGATCTATTGGCAAGTCGCCAAGAACAAGACACTGGACAGCACCATCGGCAAGACGATGGGCAAGAAGAAGTACAAGTCCTCGACCACCACTCGCAACCTGCGCACGCTGGCGAAAGTCCTGGCCGCTCAGTCGTCGGCGTAGGCCTCCAAATATCGCAGCGCGTCGGCCTTTCCAAGCCCCAGTCCGCGCGCGACGTCGAGGAAGGCGCCCGCCGCGCCCGCCATCGCGGTGTCAGCCGGATCTGCGCGAGCGACGAAAGTGCCGAAGCGACCCCGGGTTTCGACGATGCCTGCCGTCTCCAGTTCGCGATACGCGCGGGCGACGGTGTTGACGGCCAGACCCAGTTCGCCGGCCATCACCCGGACGGTCGGGAGCCGCGTGCCGGGCGCCAGTGTGCCCGCCCGGATCGCCTCGATGATCTGGGTGCGGAGCTGATCGAACAGCGGTCGGTCCGCCTGCCCGTCGACCCGCAGCCAATCGCCCAATTCCACCCGATCAGTATCCCGCAACCCCACCTCATCGCGCTGCGCCAGCTGCAGCGTCACCGGGCTCAATCCACAGCCCGCTCCTCCTCATCGCGCACCGCGCTCTGCATCGTCGCCGGGCTATCGTAGAAGCGTGCGAATCACGGTGCTGTCCGGCGCGGGAATCTCCGCGGAGAGCGGCGTGCCGACATTCCGCGACGACAAGAACGGCCTGTGGGCCGAGTTCGATCCCTACGAGTTGTCCAGCGTGCAGGGTTGGGAGCGTAATCCCGAACGGGTCTGGGGCTGGTACCTGTGGCGGCATTACCTGGTCGGCACCGTCGAGCCCAATGCCGGTCACCGCGCCGTCGCCGCCTGGCAGGACCACGCCGAGGTCAGCGTCGTCACGCAAAACGTCGACGATCTGCACGAGCGGGCGGGCAGCTCCACGGTGCACCACCTGCACGGCAGCCTGTTCGAATTCCGTTGCGCCACATGCGGCTTGCCCTACAGCGGCGTCCTGCCCGAAATGACCGAGCCCACACTGGAAGTCGAGCCGCCGGTGTGTGTCTGCGGGGGATTGATCAGGCCCGACATCGTCTGGTTCGGCGAGGCACTGCCCCAGGGACCCTGGCAGCACGCCGTGGAGGCGACCACCACGGCGGACGTGCTGATCGTGGTGGGCACCTCGAGCATCGTCTATCCGGCGGCGAGTCTGCCCGAGGCGGCACTGGCCCGCGGGGTCGTCGTCGTCGAAGTCAATCCCGAGCCCACGCCGCTGTCCGACAGCGCCACAATCACGGTGCGCGAATCAGCCAGCACGGCACTTCCGACGCTGCTGCAGCGACTGCCCGCCCTGCTGAACTAGGCCTGGCCGAACCAGGCCCGGGCTGACCTAGGCCGGCCGGCGGGCGCGCCCCACCACGAACTCCGACACCGGCAGCGGTACCCAGGCCGGCAAGGCGTAGTCGGTGCGGGTGCTCTCGATCTCGAATCCCGCTGAGCGGATCGACTGCTCGGTGTGACGATGCGCGTGGCAGTTGCCGGCCAGTCGCGGCCACAACGACGTCGCGTCGACCAATCGCTGAAAGCCGCCGCGTATCCCGTTGCTGGCCACATGCTCGAGGTAGCGCAGCTCACCGCCCGGTCGGAGCAGCGAAAGTATCTGCCGCAGAACCGAATCGGGTTCACCCACCGAGCACAGCACCAGCGAGCAGACGACCGCGTCGAACGGCTTGTCCGCCGAAAAACTCTCCACGGTGCGATTGGTCACCTCGACCGGAACCGTTGCGGCGGCGGCCGCTTGGCGAGCCAGCCTGACCAACTGCTGCTCGGGCTCGACCGCGACGACCTGCTCGACGGTGTCCGGATAGAAAGCGAAATTGGTGCCGGTGCCAGCGCCCACCTCCAGGATTCGGCCGGACAACCCGGCCAGATTCTGCCGGCGGGATTCGCGCATCTGCTCGGTCTCATGTGCGGCGATAGTGGTCCACAGCCGCGCGAAGAACGGATGATGAACGGTCTCCGCCGTAGATGACGTCATTGCGACCAGCCTTTCGACCCCAGCGCCGTCAAGCGTTCCACGACCTGCTGCGGTGTCGCATCGGCGCCGACCAGTCCGGTCACCATATTCCCGGAGAAGACGGCACGCAGCACCCGGTTGGTGAATGCCTCGGCATCACCGAACGGCAGATGCGGCTTGGCGATCAGCAACGCGGCCACTCCGTGTGCGGCGCTCCACAATTCCAGCGCCACCCCGGTCGCGTCGCCGGGGGGAAACACTCCCTCGGCCATCAGCTCCTTGACCGTCACACACATGTGCTCGAACGCCGAACTGGCAAGCGCCGCATCGACATCGCTGTTGGATTTCCATTCACCCATCGTCGCGATCCGGTACAGCTCGGGGTTTTCGACGGCGAATTGGACGTAGGCCAGACCCTGTGCGCGAAGCACGTCGACAGTGCTGGACTGTGCAGCCGACACGCGCTGCATGGCTTCGTCGAGCTTCTCGAAGTAGCGTGCGCACACCGCATCCAACAGTGCGTCTTTGTCTTGGAAGTGCAGATAGATCGACGGCGGCGTCACTCCCACCCGTTCGGCCACCGAGCGGATCGAGACTGCCTTGGCGTGCCCGATATCGAGCAGGAGTTCGGTTGCGGCATCGAGGATTTCGTCACGCAGGAGATCGCCGGACCCCCGTGGGGCCCGCCTTCTGCGAAGGTGCTCTGTCGAAGGATCAGCGACCATCGGCGACCGTCGTGGCCGGGGCTGTCGAGGCGCGGGGCGCAGCGGCGCCGACCTGATCCTGGCGGCGAGCGTGTCGTCCGCTCGCCGAATCGGCCGGGTTGTGCACCACGACGGATTCCGATTCGCTGATCCCGAAGCGTTCATGCAGCCACACCAGCGGCGGGGGCGCCCACCAACTCCGATGGCCCAGAACGTGCATGAATGCCGGCACCAACACCATTCGCACCAGCGTCGCGTCGGCGAGCACGGCCAGTGTCAGGCCGGTACCGAACATCCGCATGAAGGAAACCTGCGCGGCGATCAGCGCCGCGAACGAAATCGACATCACCAGAGCCGCCGCCGTGACGACCCGTCCGGTGCGGGCCAGCCCGAGCGCGACGCTCTCGTCGTTGTCGGCGCGCTTGGTCCGGTCGTCCGGCGGCGTCGGGTGCGAGGCGACCGCGGTCAGCCAGTACTCACGAATCCTGGAAACCAGGAACACTTCGTAGTCCATCGAAAGCCCGAACGCCACACAGAACAACAACACCGGGATGTTGGCCACCACTGTTCCACTTTGGGTGGTGCCCATCGCCCCGAGATGACCGTCTTGGAAGATCCACACCAGCGCGCCGAATGCCGCCGTCAGCGATAAGACGTTGCACACCAACGCTTTTACCGGCAGCAACACGCTGCCGGTGAGCAGGAACAGCAAAGCGAACGTGATGATGCCGATCAGACCCAGCACCAGCGGAAGGCGGGTGGTGATGGCATGCACGCTGTCGCGATTGATCTGGGCCATTCCGGAGAGCTGCACCGAGTGGCCGGCCGGACCGGGCACTGCGTGCAACTGGTCGAGCTGGGTGTCAGAAGCCGTCGAGAACAGCGGCGCGTCGCTGGCGACCGTCAAGAACGCGCTGTCGTGCGCCAGCCCGGTGGCGGCCGACGGCGGGCCCACTGGGTTACCGCGAACGAACGTCCCGGTCGGTGCCGAGACTGCCGACACATCGGCCACCCGTGACAGGTCGGCCGCGTATCGGCTGAGGTCGCCCGGACGCACCCCTCGAACATCCGGGACGACAACAGACACCGCGGTCGCCGAGTCGTCGGCGAAATCGTGTCGCAACTGATCACCGACTGCATGTGCCGAGGCGGTCGTCGGCAGCACCCGGTCGTCCGGCATGCCCCACTTCACCCCGAGGAACGGCAGCCCGAGTATCAGCAGCAGCGCGACGACGACCAGCCCGATCGGGATGGCTCGTCGCATCACAAACTTGGTCGACCGGTACCAGAACAATTCCTCCACCGGTTTGGGCACCGGGTCAGGCCGGCCGAATATCCGACGGCCGAGCTTGCGCACGTCCAGCGCATCCAGGCGCGGCCCGAGCAGCACGATCGCAGCCGGGGTCACCAGGATCGCGGCCACCGCGACGAATGCGACCGTGGCCACGCCCGCATACGCGAACGACTTCAGGAAGTACATCGGGAAAAGCACCATCACGACCATCGACAGCGCAACGGTGGTCGCCGAGAACAGCACGGTGCGGCCTGCGGTGGCCATGGTCCGGATCAGCGCCTCGTCCGGGGCGCTGCCGTCGGCCAGCTCGTCGCGGTAGCGACTGATGATCAGCAGCGTGTAGTCGATGGCCAGCGCCAGGCCCAGCGCAGTGCTGAGGTTCAGCGCATACGTCGACACGTCGGTGCTGAAACTGATCAGCCGCAGTACGGACATCGACCCGACGATGGCCAAGCCGCCCAGACACACCGGCAGGGCCGCGGTCAGCAGCCCACCGAACACCCAGACCAGCACCAGGAAGCTGAGCGGGATCGCCAGCGACTCCATCAGCAACAGGTCGCGCTCGTTCTGGCGGTTGATCTGTTGGTAGACCATCGCCGCACCCCCGGCGCGGACTGTGACGCCGTCACGATCGTGGACGACGCGCGCGGCGATCTGCTTGGCGTAGTTCTGCGCGTTGTTCTCGCCGCCTTTGAGATTGACGACGATCAGGCCGGACTTGCCGTCCTTGCTGACCAGATTCGGAACCAGATGCGCAGGGTCAGGCCCGGTCCACGCCGAGACGACGTTGTAGACGCCGTCCGAACCCTGGACCTGCGTGACGATATCGGTGGCAACCTGGCGAGCCGCTGCGCTTTGCGCGCCGGCCGGCGCCGTCACCAGCATGACCAGCTGCTGATCGCTCTGGCCGAACTTGTCGGTCAGCAGCTTGATCGCCTGCGCCGACTCCGAAGCCGGGTCCTGGAATCCGCCCGCGGACAGGCTCTTGGCGACGGGCAGGCCGAACACCGCGGCGGCGACCAGGACCAACACCGCAGCCGCGAGTATGCGCCGAGGCGCCGCAATGGCAAGACGGGCGATTCGCTGCAGCATAGGCGTTCCTCCGCTTAATATCATGGGTAACTTATCAGCGATAAGTTACCCATGCAACCTCCGAGAGCGCGGTCAACGCCTCACCAGAGGGAACGGGACGGAGAACCGCAGCGGTTCAACGCGGCGCCCGATACGCAGGACATTTGCGGAGCATAAGTGGTTGAACGTCTGCCCAATAGGTCACTTCCAAGCATCCGGACGCTTCGTCCGGCCCGGCGAGCCTTACCGAGCGGTAACAAATGCCAGGATTTTCCGAATCGTGACTCAAAGATTCCTTAAACGTTGCCCATACGCTCAGTTACATGTGGATCGATGACTCCAGTGCCGACGTGATCAAAGTTGATTTCGAGGCTCTCTACCACGGCGACGTCCTGGTCGAGGGTGAGTGCTCGGAGCAGCTCGACGACTGGCACCCGCTGCCGAACGCGAGCTAATCCGCGCGACGCGCGCTCCGTGCCGGAGCGTGACGATGTTGAGGCGAAGTCAAGCCTCGTTTCGACCTTTGGTGTTGACCTATTTGCAAAAAGCCCCCGCCGAGCGCGGGGGCTTTTTCGTGGCCGACGAACCGGGGGCGAGTTAGCGTGGGGCCATCCGGATCGCGCCGTCCAGCCGGATGACCTCACCGTTCAGCATCGGATTCTCGATGATGTGCACCGCCAGCGCGCCGTACTCATCCGGGTTGCCCAACCGGCTGGGGTGCGGCACCTGTTTACCGAGCGACTCGCGCGCCGGCTCCGGCAGGCCCGCCAGCAGCGGGGTGTCGAACAGTCCCGGGGCGATCGTCACCACCCGGATGCCCTTGCTTGCCAGGTCACGGGCGATCGGCAGCGTCATGCCGACCACGCCGCCCTTCGACGCCGAGTAGGCGGCCTGACCGATCTGACCGTCGAAGGCCGCCACCGATGCCGTGTTGACGATGACGCCGCGCTCCTCCCCGACTAGGTCCTGCTGCGCGATCCGCTCGGCGCCGAGCCGCAGCACGTTGAAGGTGCCGATCAAGTTGATCTCCACGACCTTGCGGAACGCATCCAGCGGGAAGGGCCCGTCCTTGCCCAGCGTCTTGACGGCATTGCCGGTGCCGGCGCAGTTGACCACGATGCGCAACGGTCCCAGCGACGCGGCGATGTCGAGCGCCGCGGTCACCGCCTTCTCGTCGGTGACGTCGGCGGGCGCGAACCGCGCCCGGTCGCCCAGCTCACGGACGACCTCTTCGCCCTTGAGATCGAGCACAACAACCTGAGCGCCGGCGTCGAGCAGCCGTCGCGTGGTGGCCAGGCCCAGGCCGGATGCTCCGCCCGTGACCAGCGCCACGGCATCGGTGATCTGCACGAAGAGGTTCCTTTCGGTCGGGTCGGACGTCGGCGGCTTCCGCGTCGGCGAATTCGACCCACTGAGTGGCCGGGACTATACCCAGTCGTTGAGGACGGTCTCGGTGTCGGCTCCCGGCTGGCCGGGCGGCTTCGGCTGGTTCGGCTGCGACCGGGAGAACCGCGGCGCCGGCAGCGGCTGCAGTCCGTTGCCGGCTTGGTAGAAGGTGTTGCGCTCGGTGATGTGGGGTTCGGTCTCGACCTCGCCGAACGCCAGCACCGGCGTCACACACGCA
This sequence comes from Mycobacterium sp., assembly GCF_002863225.1. Taxonomy (GTDB): domain Bacteria; phylum Actinomycetota; class Actinomycetes; order Mycobacteriales; family Mycobacteriaceae; genus Mycobacterium. Next base: position 103,228 of record NZ_PKEK01000025.1, read on the forward strand.
TCCGAGTCCGCGAACACCTTGGCCCAATGGTCGCGATCCTTGCTGCCGAACGCTTCGGTGAACGCGGCGCGCAACTCGGGCCAGCGGCTCCGGTCGTTCTGCTCCGGCAGGTCCTTGGGGTCGAGGCCGAGTCCGGCCAGCATTGCCGCGTAGAACTGCGACTCGATGGCGCCCACCGACACGTAACGGCCGTCGGCGCATTCGTAGGTGTCGTAGTACGGCGCTCCGGTGTCGAGCATGTTGGTGCCGCGCTCGTCGGTCCACATGCCCAGCGCCCGCATCCCCCACATCATCTGCACCAGCACCGAGGACCCGTCCACCATCGCGGCGTCGACCACCTGGCCCTTGCCGGACGTCTGTCGCTCGAAGAGCGCCGACAGGATGCCGAGCAGCAGGAACATCGAGCCGCCGCCGAAGTCGCCGACCAGGTTCAGCGGCGGAACCGGCCGCTCGCCCGCGCGCCCGATCGCGTGCAGCACGCCGTTGAGCGAAATGTAGTTGATGTCGTGACCGGCCTGCTTGCTGCGCGGACCGGTCTGACCCCAGCCGGTCATCCGGCCGTAGATCAGCCGCTCGTTGATCTTGGCGCAGTCGTCCGGGCCCAGTCCCATCCGCTCGGTAACCCCCGGCCGGTAGCCCTCGATCAACACGTCGGCCTTGGCGACGAGCTTGAGCACCAAGTCGCGGCCCTCGTCGGACTTCAGGTCGGCGATGACGAACCGCCGGTTGCGCAGCATCGGGTCGGAGCCACTGGCACCGGGTCGATCGACGCGCACGACGTCAGCGCCCAGGTCGCCCAAAATCATCGCCGCGTGCGGGCCGGGCCCGATCCCGGCGAGCTCGATGACTCGCAACCCTGACAGCGGACCCGCCATGATCTCCCGACCTCTCTGTCGACACCCGCGCGTATTCCAAGCATCTTGACAGTCGGGCCGAACGAGGCTGCACCCCGGTGGCTTACAGTCGATCGCATGACAGCCATCGATTCCGGAATCGACGCCCTGGCACCCGTCGACGGTCTGGCGGTGAGTCTCGCCGACGGCGTGTTGTCGGTGACGATCGACCGTCCCGACAGCTTGAATTCGCTGAATTTGCCGGTGTTCGAGGGGCTCGCCGATGCGCTGGAACAAGCGGCCAACGACCCCCGAGTGAAGGTGGTGCGTCTCGGCGGCGCCGGCCGTGGCTTCTGCTCCGGAGCCGGGATGGGCGCCGACGATGTCGACGGCACCGGTGCGGAATTGATCCTGGCGGCCAACCGGCTGGTGCGTGCGATCACGGCGCTGCCCCGCCCGGTCGTCGCGGTGGTCCAGGGTCCGGCGGCAGGTATCGGCGTCTCGATCGCATTGGCCTGCGACCTCGTATTGGCTTCGGACAAAGCGTTTTTCATGCTCGCTTTCACCAAAATCGGCCTGATGCCCGACGGCGGAGCGTCGGCGTTGATCGCCGCGGCCATCGGCCGTATCGGTGCGATGCGAATGGCTCTGCTGGCCGAGCGGCTGCCGGCCGCTGACGCGCTGGCCGCCGGGTTGATCACCGCCGTCTATCCGGCCGACGACTTCGACGCCGCGGTGGACGAGGTGGTGTCCCGCTTGCTGGCCGGCCCCGCGGTGGCGTTCGCCAAGACCAAGCAGGCGATCAACGCCGCCACGCTGACCGAGTTGGAGCCGACGCTGCAGCGCGAACTGGAAGGTCAGTCACTGCTGCTGCAGTCGCACGACTTCCGGGAGGGCGCAAGGGCTTTCCAGCAGCGCCGGACGCCGGACTTCACAGATATGTGAGCACCGACGGCTAGAGACCGAACAGCGGCGGCAGCCCCAGCAGCACGACCAGCGTCCAGACGAAGTGGGTCAGGATCGGCGCCAGGACCCCACCGGTGGCCCGGCGCTCGAGCGCGCAGACGGTGCCCAGGATGATCGCGGCGAAGGCGAGCATCGGGTTGCGGCTGCTGCCCAGCGTGGCCAGGGCGTAGATGACGGTCGAGATCAGCAACGGATGGTGCCGGCCCAACGCGGTGTACAGCGCGCCGCGGTAGAACATCTCCTCGGCGACCGCCGCCAGCAGCGCGACCGTCAGGGTCAGCCGCCACGATCCCCGGTTGCTGTATTCCAGTAACCGGGTGACGAACTCGGCGATCGCCGGAATCTCGCGGACCACGAATCCGCCGAGGATGAACACACCACCGAGCAGCAGCCCGATGACCGTGCCACTGACCACCGGCCGCTGATTGCGACCACGCCAGCGGGCTCCGCCGAGGTGCAGCGGCCCGGAGGCGAAAGCGCCGACCGCCCAGATGCCCGTCAGCGCCAGCGACCACCAGTAGAAGGCCTGTTCTCCGGGATGCTTGCGCAGTGCCAGCCCCAGCGATGCGACACCGAGCACCATGACGACCGAGACGACGATCCGTCGCCGCCGCACCGTCGATGGCGGTTCGTTGTGCGGCACAGCGACATTGACGATGCCGCGGCGAATCTCTTCCAGAGCGCTGGGCTGGGGACTCAGGTCTGTCACGTGCGCTGCTCCTCCTGACTTCGTTGACCGCGCCACTGGAGCACCGCAGCGCGGGTCATGTCTAATGCACCTTCGGTGTGAGCGTGATCAAGATATCGAGCCCGGTGCGGATCGCACCGGCGATCGGACCCGAGACAGCGCCCACCAAGCCGAGGCCGGGTCGCACGACCGCTGGGGTCACCTTGCTCGCCAGCCGTCGTATCCGCAACGTATCGCCGCCCGCCCAGACGGGATCGCTGTCGGCGAGGTGGTGGGGGTCGACGAGGGCGTTGACCGGACGCGGCCGGCCGCTCGAGAGTGCGCGGCCGATCGAATCCTCGATCGTCATCAATCCACCCGGTGGATCGGGGACCAGATCGCGGAGACCGGACCCGCTGGCTCGCATCGGGTAGTCGAGCGACTCGACCAGGTCGGCAGCCAGTCCGTCGGGCACTGGAAGGGCGATACCGGTCACCCAGGATGCCAGCTTGGTGTCGATACCCCACACCGGTAGGCCGGTCTGCCAGACGCCGGCGACCCGCGCGTAAGTCTTCAGCATGTCGCGGTAGGACGTGGTGTCCGGACCGGCGATGTCGTAGGAGCCCGCCGGCACCCGGTCCGGGTCGGCGGCCGCGACGAGGTAGTACAGCACATCGGTGATGGAGATCGGGTCGATCGGATTTTCCATCCAGGACGGAATCGGGATGACCGGAAAACGGTCGGCGACGTAACGCATCATCTCGAACGACGTGGAACCGGCGCCGAATATCACCGCGGCGCCCAGCCACACCACGTCGGCGCCACCCTCGACGCTCAGCGCCTCGGCCACCTCGGCTCGGCTGGCCAGATGCTCGGACAGGCCTTCGTCGGAGGGAACGAACCCACCGAGGTACACGATGCGGCGCACCCCGGCGTCCTTGGCCGCGCGCACCCCGGCGTCCTTGGCCGCGACGGCGACGTTCTCGGCCGAGGCGCGGTCGGCTTTGCGGAAACCGGGTTGGCCGATGGCGTGCACCAGGTAGTAGATGACGTCGACCTGGCCCGCGTCGGTCAGCGCGTCTCGTGCCGAGTCGGCGTCGGCCGCATCCAATTTCACCGCGGTCACGTCGCCGGACCATCCGAAGGACGCGAGACGGGCCGGGTCGCGGGTGGCCGCAACGACATCGTGCCCTGCTCTCAGCAGAGCCGTGACCAGTCGCGATCCCACATATCCCGTTGCGCCGGTCACCAGTATTCGCACAATGTCAACCTATCGATCGGAATGAACGTTCAACCTACCGACCGGGATGAACGCGCGTATTGACTCTCGTGTTGCCCCGCGCCCCCACCGGCAAACCGAAGTGGCCGTTCTCACATGCCACTCGACGAGCTGAACGTTCTGTCCAATGCGCTACGAGTCGGGATCCCATGAATCGGCCTGAACCAATTGAGCTGTCCGACCGTGACGTTTAACGTGAGCGAACGCGTCCAGTTTCGCCCGAATCGCAAGGGGTGAAAGCCAACATGTCATCAACTCCCTCTGTCTCTTCCGTGGCTGTCGAGTTCCCGCCTCACCAAGTCAGTCAGGCGGAAGCGATCTCCGGGCTGACCGGTTTCGGCGGTAAAGATTTCGATCGCTTCGGCGCCAGTGCCGGAGTGCAGCGGCGCCGGATCGCGCTGCCGCTGGCCGAATACGGCAAGCTCGGTGGCTTCACCGAAGCCAACAACATATTCATCGAGGTGGCGCTGGGGTTGGGCGAGCGCGCCATCCGGACAGCCCTGGACACGGCTGGCATCCAGCCGTCCGAGGTCGACGTGGTGTTCTCGACAACGGTGACCGGGTTGGCGGTGCCCACGCTGGAGGCCCGGCTGGCCACCCGACTCGGGCTGCGACCCGACGTCAAGCGGGTGCCACTGTTCGGCCTGGGATGCGTGGCCGGCGCCGCGGGCGTGGCTCGGATGCACGACTATCTCCTGGCCTTCCCGGACCAGGTCTCGGTGCTGCTGGCCGTGGAGCTGTGCTCGCTGACGCTGCAGCGCAACGACCTCTCGGTGGCGAACCTGGTGGCCGCCAGCCTATTTGGGGACGGCGCGGCGGCAGTCGTCGCCGAGGGGTCCGCCCGCACGGCTGCCGGGCCCAGGGTCCTGGCCACCCGCAGCCGCATCTACCCCGACACCGAAGACGTCATGGGTTGGGACATCGGCAGCAACGGCTTCAAGATCAAGCTGTCCACCGAGGTCGCGACCGTCGCCGAGAAATACGTCGGTGACGATGTGCGCCACTTCCTGGGCGATCACGGCCTGACGCCGAAAGACATCTCGACCTGGGTGTGCCACCCCGGCGGGCCGAAGGTCATCGAGGCGATCGAGAACACCCTCGACCTTCCGGCCGAGGCGATGGACCACACTCGAAACTCGTTGCGCGAGAACGCGAATCTGTCGTCAGTGTCGGTGCTCGACGTGCTGCGCAGGAATATGGCCGACCCGCCGCCGCCGGGATCGTTCGGGCTGATGATCGCAATGGGTCCGGCGTTCTGCTCCGAACTCGTGCTGCTCGGCTGGTAGGCCGTGTACTACCTGCTGATCCTTGCCGTCGGTGTCGAGCGGGTGGCGGAGCTGGTCGTTTCCAAGCGCAACGCCCGGCGGGCTTTCGCCAACGGCGGCAAGGAATTCGGGCACAACCACTACCCGGTGATGGTCACCATTCACACCGCCCTGCTGGTCGGTTGCGTCGCCGAGGTCTGGGCGCTGCACCGGCCGTTCCTGCCGTGGCTGGGCTGGCCGATGCTGGCCCTGGCGGTCTCGACTCAGGTGTTGCGCTGGTGGTGCATCGCGACGCTGGGCCACCGGTGGAACACGCTGGTGATCGTGTTGCCCGAGGCGCCGCTGGTGCGGCGCGGCCCGTACCGCTGGCTGCACCACCCGAACTATGTCGCCGTCGTCGTCGAGGGATTTGCGCTGCCGCTGATCCACACGGCATGGCTGACCGCGATCGGTTTCACGGTGGCCAACGCGCTGCTGCTGACCGTGCGGATCCGGGTGGAAAACTCCGCGCTCGGTTACGCGTGAATCGAGTCGGCGGCTGATCGCCGCGCCGCGAACATGTTGGCGCGCTACGCGATTGCGGTTTTCAGCGCGCCTTCCAGACCGGAGGTCGCTTCTCGGCGAACGCCAACGGTCCTTCCTTGGCATCCTCGGTGCGCAACAGCGTGCCGAATTCACGCGTGGTGCGCGCCCAACTCGGCTCTTCGTCGGGAATGACACCGTCGTCGGCACCGCAGGCGATCCGCTTGCTGGCCTGCACCGACAGCGGCGCGTTGACGGTGATCCGCTTGGCAAGCGCCAGTGCGGCTTCCAGCACCGTGCCGTCTGCGACGACCTCGTTGATCAACCCCCAGTCGGCGGCCTCCCGGGCGCTGATCGGCTCGCCGGTGAGCAGCATCTGCATGCCGACCTTGCGGGGTAGCTGCTGCGCGATGCGGAACACTCCGCCCGCGCCGGCGAGCAGGCCGACCTTGACTTCCGGCAACCCGAACTGCGCGCGTTCCTCGGCCACCACCAGGTCACTGGCCAAGGCCAGCTCGGTGCCACCGCCCAGCGCCGTGCCGTTGACCGCGGCGATCGTCGGCTTGTCGATGAAGTGGTGGACGTAACCGGCAAAACCCCAATCGCCGTGGTCCGGGTGGTACAGATTCTCGCGGCGCGAGATGGCCTTGAGATCCGCTCCGGCACAGAAGGATTTGTCGCCGGCACCGGTGATCACCACCGCACGGACGTCGGCATCGTGCTGTGCCTGCTCGAGCGCGTCACCCACGCCGATGCTGACGGCGCCGTTGACGCAGTTGCGGGCTTCCGGGCGGTTGATGGTGATGACGAGGACGTCGTCGCGGCGCTCGGTGAGCACCGCGGCCGGTTCGGTCACAGCAGCTCCACGATGGTGGCGTTGGCCTGGCCGCCACCCTCGCACATGGTCTGCAGGCCGTAACGAATTCCCTTGTCCCGCATGTGGTAAAGCATCGTGGTCATGATCCGAGCACCGGATCCGCCGAGCGGGTGGCCGAGCGCGATCGCCCCGCCGTTGGGGTTGAGCTTCTTCTCGTCGGCGCCGATGTCTTTCAGCCAGACCAGCGGTACCGGCGCGAACGCCTCGTTGACCTCGAAGACACCGATGTCCTCCAGCGACAGCCCGGAACGCTTCAGTGCTTTCTGCGTGGCCGGAATCGGCGCGGTCAGCATGATCACCGGGTCGGCACCGGCCAGCACGGCGGTGTGCACCTTGGCAATCGGGTTGAGTCCCAACTCTTTTGCCTTCTCCGCCGACATGAACAGCAGTGCGGCCGATCCGTCGGAGATCTGGCTCGAGTTACCGGCGTGGATGACGCCGTCCTCTTTGAACGCCGGCTTCAGCTGCGCCATCTTCTCGATCGGGGTGCCGCGACGGATGCCCTCGTCTTTGAGCACCGGGTTGCCATCCTGGTCCTTGATCGGCGCGATCTGATCGTCGAACGCACCGGAATCCTGTGCCGCGGCCGCCTTTTCGTGTGAGCCGAGCGAGAACTGGTCGACCGTGGTCCGGTCGAATCCCCACTGCTCGGCGATCATCTCGGCGCCGATGCCCTGGTTGGGCGTCCGGTCGTAGCGGGCCTTGAAGCCCGGCGAGAACGGGTTTCCGCCGTTGGCCAGCGAGGCACCCATCGGCGTCCGCGACATCGACTCGACGCCACCGGCGACCACCACGTCGTAATGCCCGGCAACCACGCCGGCGGCGGCGAAGTGGATCGACTGCTGGCTGGATCCGCACTGCCGGTCAACGGTCACGCCGGGAACGGTCTCCGGCCACCCCGCGGCCAACAGCGCGGTGCGGCCGATGTCCATCGACTGCTCGCCGGCCTGCATGACGCAGCCCCAGATCACGTCGTCGACGAGGCCCGGGTCGACGCCGGCCTTCTCGACGAGGGCGTTGAGCACCTGCGCGGACAGGTCGGCCGCGTGAACGCCGGACAACCCGCCGTTTCGCTTCCCGACTGGTGTACGAACTGCCTCGACGATGACGGCTTCAGCCATGGCACTATCTCCTTTGATACTCCGGCCTATTTGCCCGACTCCTCCTCAGACCCAGTGGTCTGCATCGTCGTCGCGCGGACTTGGACTGATTGTTGACCAACCGCTTAGTTGGCCCGCCGCCGGGGTCCCCTACTGGTAAGTAGCCTCAGAATCCGTACTTTGGAAGTCATGTCCCGCATCGTCATCGTCGGCGGCCACGGCAAGGTCGCCCTGCATCTGGCCAGGATCCTCAGTGAACAAGGTGACGAGGTGACGTCGGTGATCCGCAATTCCGGTCACGCCGACGACATCACCGCCACCGGCGCCCATCCGGTGGAGGCCGATATCGAACACCTGGACACCGTCGCCCTTGCGGACGTGGTGAAAGGCCAGGACGCGGTGGTGTTCGCCGCGGGCGCCGGCGGTGGCGATCCGGCCCGCACCTACGCCGTCGACCGCGACGCCGCGATCCGGGTGATCGACGCCGCCGCGCAGGCCGGCGTCCCGCGGTTCGTGATGGTGTCCTACTTCGGCGCCGGACCCGATCACGGTGTAGCGGAGGACAACTCGTTCTTCCCGTATGCCGAGGCGAAGGCGGCCGCGGACGCTCATCTGCGCGCGAGCGACCTGGACTGGACCGTGTTGGGCCCGGGCCGTCTGACGCTGACCCCCGCGACCGGACGGATCGCGGTGGGTCCGGGCGCAGCCGACAATGCGGAGGTCTCCCGGGAGGATGTCGCGCTGGTGGCGGCTGCGGCGCTGGCCGATCCGTCGACAATCCGCCGAACCATCGACTTCAACAACGGCGACACACCGATTGCCGAAGCGCTGGCCGGTAGCGGCGACCGCTAGGACGGCGAACCTAATCGTCGCCGTCTAGCAGGTAATGTCCACCTTGCAGTCGGTCTGCCGATCCTGTCGTGCGCGATGGGTTCGGCACCGAGCGAGGCAAGTTAGATCTGCTTCGTAAGAGGGAACCCGGTGCGAGTCCGGGACTGTCCCGCAGCGGTATGCAGGAACGAACGTCGTCAATAGCACTGGTCACCAGACCGGGAAGCGACGGCCAGTAGGAGCACCACCCGGTGCATGCCTGTGAGTCCGAAGACCTGCCGAATGTGCCGGGCGCGCCGCGCCTGGCGGCTCACCGCCTCGTGGAATGGGCGTCTGGCCGTAATGGTTGCAGTGCTGTGCACTGCGCCGGACCGGTTGTGCGTCCGTTGGCGGTGACCACCCCGTCGAATGAAAGACGAAAACCGTGACCGCAACACCCTTTACCGCCACCATCACCGGTTCACCCCGCATCGGGCCGAAGCGAGAACTCAAGCGCGCCACCGAGAGCTACTGGAAAGGCAACACCAGCCGATCCGAGCTGGAAGAGGTCGCCGCGACAATCCGCCGCGACACCTGGTCACAACTGGTCGACGCCGGGCTCGACTCGGTGCCGGTGAACACCTTCTCCTACTACGACCAGGTGCTGGACACCGCCGTGCTGCTGGGCGCCCTACCGCCCCGCGTGCAGGCCGTCACCGATGACTTGGACCGCTACTTCGCGGCGGCTCGAGGCACCGGCGATATCGCCCCGCTGGAGATGACGAAGTGGTTCGACACCAACTACCACTACATCGTCCCCGAGATCGGTCCCAACACCGAGTTCTCGCTGCACCCCGAGAAGGTGCTCGCCGAGCTCAAAGAGGCCCAGGAGCAGGGCATTCCGGCCCGTCCGGTCATCGTCGGCCCGATCACCTTTCTGTTGCTCAGCAAGGCTGTCGACGGCGCAGGCGCCCCGATCGACCGACTCGACGAACTGGTTCCGCTCTACGGTGAACTGCTCGGACAGCTCGCCGACAAGGGTGTGGCGTGGGTGCAGATCGACGAGCCCGCACTGGTGACCGACATCTCCGCCGATGCCGCCACGCTCGCCGAGCGTGCCTACAGCACGCTGGGAGCAGTGGACAACCGGCCGGCCATTCACGTGGCCACCTACTTCGGCGATCCCGGCGACACACTGGCCGCCCTGGCCCGCACACCCGTCGAGGCGATCGGAGTCGACCTCGTCTACGACGCCGGCACCGCGATCGCCTCGGTGACCGAGCTGGCCGGCAAGACTCTGGTGGCCGGCATCGTCGACGGCCGCAACATCTGGCGCACCGACCTGCAGGCGGCACTGGGGACGCTGGCGAGCTTGCTGGGTTCGGTTGGCTCGCTTGCGGTTTCGACCTCGTGCTCGACGTTGCACGTACCCTACTCGCTGGAGCCCGAGACCGACCTGGACGATGCGCTGCGCAGCTGGTTGGCATTCGGCGCGGAGAAGGTGCACGAGGTGGCCACCTTGGCGAAGGCGCTCAAGGACGGCCGTGACGCGGTGGCCGACGAAGTCGCCGAGTCGAACGCGGCGGTCGCGTCGCGCGAGAAGGACCCGCGGCTGAACAACGCCCAGGTGCGCGAGCGCCTCGACTCGATCGCGGAATCCGGTGGCACAGAACGTGGCCCGGCCGCCGAACGCCGCGAGGCGCAGATCGAGCGGCTGCACCTGCCGCCGTTGCCGACGACGACGATCGGGTCGTTCCCGCAGACCGTGGAGATCCGCAAGGCCCGTGCCGCGCTGGTCGCCGGCGAGATCGACGAGTCGGAGTACACCCGCCGGATGCAGTCCGAGATCGCCGACGTGATCAAGCTGCAGGAGTCGCTGGACCTGGACGTGCTGGTGCACGGCGAGCCGGAGCGCAACGACATGGTGCAGTACTTCGCCGAGCAACTGGACGGGTTCTTCGCCACCAAACTCGGCTGGGTGCAGTCCTACGGGAGCCGGTGCGTGCGCCCGCCGATCCTCTACGGCGACGTCACCCGCCAGCAGCCGATGACGGTGGAGTGGGCCAAGTACGCCCAGTCGCTGACCGACAAGCCGGTGAAAGGAATGCTTACCGGTCCGGTGACGATCCTGGCCTGGTCGTTCGTCCGCGATGACCAACCGCTGGCCGACACCGCCAATCAGGTGGCGCTGGCCATCCGCGACGAGACGGTGGATCTGCAGGACGCCGGCATCGCGGTGATCCAGGTCGACGAGCCCGCACTGCGGGAACTGTTGCCGCTGCGCAACTCTGACAAGCCGGCCTACCTGGACTGGGCGGTCGGCGCGTTCCGGCTGGCGACGTCGGGCGTTGCGGACTCCACCCAGATCCACACGCACCTGTGCTACTCGGAGTTCGGCGAGGTGATCGGGGCGATCGCCGACCTGGACGCCGACGTCACGTCGATCGAGGCGGCCCGCTCGCACATGGAGGTGCTCGACGACCTGAACTCGATCGGCTTCTCCAACAGCGTCGGTCCGGGTGTCTACGACATCCACTCGCCGCGAGTGCCGAGCACCGACGAGATCACCAAGTCGCTGCACGAAGCGCTGAAAGCGATTCCAGCAGAGCGGCTTTGGGTCAACCCGGACTGCGGCCTCAAGACCCGTAACTCCGAAGAGGTGAACGCGTCGCTGGCCAACCTGGTCGAAGCGACCAAGAAGGTCCGGGCCAGCGCCTGACCGAGCGGCTAGCACGCCGAGCGGCGGGTAGCGCCTGACCGAGCGGCTAGCACGCCGAGCGTAACGCCAGCGCGATTTTTGGATCGATTTCTCGCAGTGGCGTTACGCTCGGCGGCCCGTGTTTGGCGGCCCGTTACGCTCGGCGGCCCGCGTCCGGCGGCGCGTCGGCTACAGACCCGCCAACGCGTCTGCCGCCAGGTTGGGCGCGAACTCGGCCAGCAGCGCGCTCCAGTCGGCCGCCAGCGTGGCAGGCGTTCCGTCGCCCGCCAGCGTCTGAGCGATCTCCTGCGGCAATTGGACCAGGAGTTCGTCGAGAAGGCCTGGGCTGATGCCGGTTTCGAGCGTCGAGAGTATCCCGGCGTAGGAAATCCCCAATGTGTCAGTGGCGTCGTAGCCATTGAGGAAGGCACCGGTGAGCACCGCCGGAATGTTCAGCAGATCGGTGAATGCCGCGTCGGTCTGCCCGGCGTCGAAAGCGTCGACGATCGACTGCGCACTGTCGGCGAAAGCCTGCGTGGTGCCCAGCAGCGCCGCCGTCGGGGACAGCAACCCCGTCAGGACGACATTCGACAGATCATTGGTCAACACGTTGGCGAGATTCTGCGCGATCTCGCCCGGAATCTCGGAGATGTTCACCAGCGACCCGGCACCGGGAAGCAGGTCGATCAGCAGCCCCTCGGTGAAGTTGTTGACTGACACGCTGATGTCGCCGGCGTCGATACCGGTGATGAGATCCTGGAACTGCCCGGGCAATTCGTCGGTGAACAAGGTGTTCAGCCCGGTGGCCAGATCCGACAGGTTGGTGCCGATTGTCTGGCCGAACGCCAACTGGTTGGCAATCACTTCGGACAACACCGGCAACGGATCGGCCTGGATCTCGGTGCCGATCGCCTGAAGGTTGGCGGCCGCCTCCGTGAAGACACTCGACCATTCGGTCAGCGGATCGGTCGCGGCCGCGAGATCGGCGATCGCGTCGACACTGACCAGCTGGACGTCGCGATGAACGGCGCCCGTCCCGATCGTCGTGGCGACCGGGTTGACGGCGATCAAGCCCGCGCCGGCCAACGCGAACGCGCCGGCTACACACGCGCGCATCCGGGTGGCTGAACCCGGCGAGCGCGCTTCGATGTTCCCCCGTGGTTACCGGTAACACTCACCAGCTGCACGGCATCTCCTTTTGCTGAATTTTCGATTGTGGTGCAAGCCACATTGGCGAGCGGGGACATTACCTGGGAGTAGGGTAAGAAACAAGGCACATGCCCAATAAATCTTCAGGCGCTGAGCTGCTAGTTCACTGAGAATCCTGAAATCTGTCGGCATCAGTCGTCCCTGGCAAACATTCGAGCCACGGGTACCGCTACCGGCTTTGAATCGAGAACCTAATTAGCTGTCCGTTGCCAGGTTCATGGTCGGTACGCCCCTGACTAGGCACATCGGGTCGCCATACCAATTACTGATCAAACACAAATGTGGCGACCGCCATCCGGACGAGTGACGGTAAACGCGGCGAGGTCAGCTATCGGTGGCTGTGGACGCCGGCGATGTGCACCGGCACGTCGTCGGCCCAGGGTTGCCGAGTCACCATGTCGGCCACCCGGACGTGGCCGCGCTCGAACTCACCGGTCGCCGCGTCCACCAACCGGTACTGCTGGGTCTGCCGGTGAATCGGCTGAGCGTCGAGCATCACCACCCGTACCTCCCCCGGCTCGAAGTGGCACCGTCGCTGCAGCGCCGCCACCAACTGCTCGTTGCTGAAATGCCCGTCACCGAAATTCCATCCGATGGCGGTGCTGGTGACGCGCTCACCATCGGTGAGGACGTAGTCGTCCTCGTTCTGTCCGGCCATCACACGGTGCGCCAACGTGAACAGGGCTCGGCCGTGAGTGTTGAAGGCGCGGAAGGCATATCCCATGTACATCGGGATCTGCGCGGCTTCCTTGCTGCCGTAGAACTTCTCCAGCTGAGCCGCCGGCATGCTGGCGATCGCAACGACGCCCTCGGCGATCTTCGCCTCTGCCGACGGCTTGATGCACCACAGCGTGGTGTCCCAGTTGCCCGCGTAATAACGCATACCGGGCAGGAAGGAAACCTTGCGCGGCAACAGGTTTCCGGTGACGACAGTTCCCGCCACCACCGCGAACAGCAGCAGCGGCCACGGCGTCGTCACGTCGCGGAGCCCGACGGAGGGGTGTCCGACGAACAGCGCGAGCACGCTGAACATCATGAAAACGTTCCACTCCAACGGGACGCCCATCGGGATCGACGACAGGATGCCGAAGTGGAAGCACAGCATGACGAACGCAGCGACCGCACCCAACCAGCCGCCGTGGCTGAAGAACAGCACCAACGGCACCAATCCCTCGATGGCCGTGCTGAAGTGCGCGAGCCACCGGGATGCCCGGCCGGGCCGCAGGTCATCCGGAAAGTGTTCGAAGAACTTACGCTTGATGAACCGGGGCCTGAAGACCGGATTGTTGCTCATCATCGTGGAGATCACGAACGGGAAGTGCTTGTTCAGCTTGGACGTCGCCGCACCGAGCCAGATCACCAGGCACACCAGCTTGGCGCCCAGGATCATGTCCACGCCGTAACCGGCGAACAGGAACGCCACCGTGAACGAGGCGTACACCTCACCGCGGGCCGCCAGGAATATCACTTTGTCTCGTAGCCCGAGTACCGCCAGCACGCCCAGCACCGACCAGATCTGCCAGGACGGCAGCACTCCGATCGTCGTACCGAGGGCCGGCAGCGGCCCGGCGCCGTCGGAGAACACGGCGATCACGAGCAGCGTCAGCAGCCCCGCGTAGAGCAGTGCGTCGACGGGCGTGCGGCTATCCCCCGTCGTCAATGGAACCCGGCCGGGCCACGGTGGCAGCCGAATGGTGCCGGGGCGCAGCCAGTAGAGGATCGAGCCCATCGGCGGAAAGAACCGGTTGTTCAGCGGACCGAAACCGCACCCGAGGCCGACCACCTCGAACAGCATCGTGAAGAGCACGACCTTCTCGAAGACGATCGGCTCGGCGTACCAGTGCGCGACGTCGGTGAAGCCGTCGATACCGGTCGTGGACAGCGCCAACAGCCAGGCCGCCAAGACGTACAGCAGGATTTTGACCACGTAGAACAGGTGCAGCAGTACCGGGGTGCCGAAGCCTACCTCGGCCCAGTGCCGGGCCATCGGGACGATCTTCTCGGCGCGGGTGCCCTTGCTCCATTCCTCGAAGTCGAGCTGCGGAGTTTCTTGTTTGAGAAAGCCCATGGCGGCAAGACTAGAACGTGTTCTAGCTAGATGGTTTCCGTTCCGTCAAAAGCCCACCGCAGAACCTCTTGATTACTACGCTGCGTAGTAGTAGAACAATTGTCAGGCGTAAGGACGGTGATCCACGATGACCATGCAACTTCCGCAGCCACCCACGTCCGCTCAGCGTAATCTGCGTTGGGCGGCACTACTTTTCGTAGTCGGGTGGGGTGTCCACGTCGTCGATCATCTGCGCCGGGGCATGGCTGCATCGCCGCACGCGATCATGGTGGGCGGCATGATCCAGGGCTTGTTCGTGGTGCTCGCGGTTGCCATGGCGATCACCGGCCGCGACCGGGCCCCGCAAGCGGCGATGGCGGTCGGCTTCGGCAGCGCGATCCTGTTCATCTACGCCCACCTGCTGCCGAGCTTCTTTCCGGCGTACCAGGACAGCTTCGTGTCCGGGCCGAGGATCAACGTGACGTGGTTCTCCTGGGTCAGCGCAGTCGCCGAGATCGGCACCGGCATCGTGTTCGGGATCGCCGGTAGACTGGCGGTGTCGCAATTGGGCGACGGCAAGGTGGTACACCCATGAGCTCCCCGACCGGCACGCTGTTCTTCGACGGAGCATGCGGAATGTGCACGCGATCCAAGGATCTCCTGCTGAGGTTCGACCGAACCGGCAAATTGTCGACCGAGCCACTGCAGAGTCCCGGCACCGCCGAACGGTTGGGCATCACGCCGGCCAACCTGCTGGACTCGGTCCGCTGGCTGGATTCTTCGGGAGCCGTCTACTCCGGCGCCGAGGCCGCCAACGCCGCGTTCTCAGCGGCGGTCGGTACCCGAATCCCGTTGGCGCTCTACCGAATTCCCGGTATCCGCACCCTGCAGGAGGCGGTGTACCGCTGGGTCGCCGACCACCGGTACAAGTTCCCCGGGACGACGCCGTACTGCGAAACGCACCCGGCCGCCTGCTAGGCCTTGCCCGGCGTCCGCGGCGGCCATGGCACGAACCGCGAGACCCGGTCGATCACCTGCTGGTATTCCGGCCGTCGCTCGAGGCTGCGGGTCTCCATCATCGGGATGCTGCCGCCGAGGAACATACCCAGCATGCCCAGCGCCCCGAGACACAACCACCAGGCGTCCGGTGGCGAGACGGCCACGCCGAACAATGCCAGTGAGACCCAGAAGCCGAACTCGCCGAAGTAGTTCGGATGCCGCGACCACGACCACAATCCGCGGTCCATCGCCTGCCCTTCGGCCTTGTTGCTGACGAATCGGTGCATCTGCACATCGGCGGCCAGCTCGAGCGCCACCGCGGCCAGCCCCACCACAAAAGCGACGTCGGTCAGCCAACCGATGTCGCTACCGGGCCAGCTCACCGCGGCATAGGCCGGCAGCATGCCGGCGAACACCAACAGCGTGGGGATCAGATGAATCGTCACCAGGTCGACCACGAATTCCCACTGTCCGGCCTTCTCCCGGAACATCGGGTAGCGCCAGTCCTCATGGTGCAAACCGGGAAATGAGTACAGCCAGTTCGCGGTCAGGCGGATCGCCCACAGCATCACCACCACGGCGATCAGCCAGCACCGGAGCTGCTGCACACCCGACTGACTCCACCAGTAGCACAGCAGCACAGGGGGAATCACGCTCCAGTAGGCGTCGTAGAAGCTCGAGTTCCGGTACGACCGGCTGAACACGAAGATCACCAGGGTGGCCAGCAGATCTGCAACCAACGTGTCGAGCACCATCCGGCCGGTGTGTACACCCCACACCAGCCAGGCTGCCCCCACCGCGATGGCAACGATGTACGCAAGCGCGACCAGCGCCAGCGAATGCGCCTTGGTTCTCATCAGGTTCGCTTCCTCTCCCAGTGCGAGCTCTTGATCGCTTCGAGTGCTTCGGTGACGTACCGGTCCAACGCGCGCGGCTTCTTGGCGGACTGTCGGACCCATTGCTGGAATGCGAAATCTGCTGCGGCAAAGGCAAGCTGAACCAACAGGGCGGGCCGGATGTCGGTATCGGGATTCGCCCGCATCCGGGTGGCGACCAGCTTGGTCACCCGGTCCCGGTCGGCGGGCAGGTGCACGGTCAGCTTTTCGAGCAGGTCGGGTGCGACCAGTAACGCTGCCCGCCACTCTTCGGTGTCGGCCACACCGAACGACCGGGTCCGGGTGATGATCGCGTTGACCAACGCGACGTCGGGTGGCTCCGCGTCGGGCCGCGCCTCGAGAAGGCCGACGATCGCGGTGCCGCCGTGGCGGACGGGTGCCAGCAGCAGCTCTTCTTTCGTCGGCACGTAGCGGAAGAAGGTCCGCGGCGAAACCCCTGCGGCCGAGGCGATTTCCTCGGTTGTCACCGCGTCATAGCCGCGCTCGACGAACAGCCGGAATGCGGCCCGGCGGATATCGGCCCGGATCTGCGCGCGTTGCCGGTCGCGCAGCGACTCCGGTCGTTGCGGGAGGGTCATCGGAAGCTACCGATCCCGCCGTCGACGTGGATGGTCTGTCCGGTGATGAACGTCGCGTCGCTGCTGAGCAGGAATGCCACCAGTGCGCCCGCATCGTCGCGTACGTCGCCGATGCGCTTCATCGGCACCCGTTTGACGGCCTTCTCGTACTCGTTGGGAGCGAACGACTTCCAGAACAGGATGCCGTCGGATTCGACGAACGGGCAGACCACGTTGACCCGGATGTTGTCCCGGCCCCATTCCAGCGCGGCGACTTTCGACAGGCCGCGAATGGCTTCCTTGGCGGCGGCATAGCCACCCCACTTCGGTTCGCCGCCGGTGCCGGTCCCGGAACCGAGGTTGACAATCGACCCGCCGCCGGCGGCCACCATCAGTGGGTGCACGGCTTGCATCAGCAGGAAGCTGGCCCGCGGCCCGACCTCGTGACCCAGGGCGATGTCCTCTGTTGTGATGTCGACGAACGCTTTTGGCTCGTTGGTGGCGATCGCGTTGTTGACCAGTCCGTGCACCACGCCGAACGCATCGACGGCTGCGGCGACAATCCGCTGTGCGCTGTCCGGGTCACGAAGATCAGCGACAACCGACTCGACGCGCCCGAGCGCCTGCAGTTCCGCGATGGTTGCGGCCAGCTTGTCGCCTTGGATGTCGGCCAGCAGCACCGAAGCCCCGCGCTCGAGAAGCGCTGTGGCGATGCCCTTTCCGACTCCCTGCGCCGCGCCGGTGACGATAGCAGCGTGACCGCGCATCGAGTCGGCGTGGGTGTAGCTCATGTCACCGAGGCGAACCGGGCGGCCGGCCGGCCGGCGAACAACGGCAAGTCGAGGTAGGTCTTGATACCGGGTCCGGCCGCACAGACGTCGGGGATGGCGTTGACGCAGTGGTTGGCGGTGACCACCACGCCCGGATTCTTCACCAGACCCTCGGCGATCGTCTCGGGTTGCAGACCCTTGAACGTGAGATTGACGGTCGGGTCGCCGGTGATCTCCACCTCGAATCGCTCGCCCACCCCGCCGAAGTTCCACGCCGGGTCGAGGTCTTCCTCACCCATGAACCAGTTGACCGCTGCTGTGATCACCGGTTCGCCGTCGACCAGGGCCTGCCAGCGGAATCGGCGCGCGGCAACGCTTCCCTTCGTGATCGGGAACGGCGCATAGTCGATCTCAGCGGCGGCCACCGCGACGTCCTGGGTGGTCTTGATGTTGGCGTCTATGCGAAAGCCCATGTGGTCGGCGATCATTCGTACCGATTGTTTGAAGCCTGCCTCCAGCAGGCCGGCCATCGGACCTTCGATCGCCTCTTGCGGAGTGCCACCGAAACCCATGATGTGGCGCACCACATCGGGCGCGTTGTAGGTGCGGATGTCGGAGAACTCCTCCGCGCGGACATGTGTGACGGCCGAGGACAGCGACGAGATCATCAGCGGAAAGCGCTCGGTGATGCCGCCCGGGTGGATGCCGGAGCCATGCAGCGTCACCCCGGCCTGCACCGCGGCGTCCGCGACCGCCCGGTGGCGCGGGTTGCCCGGATCGGGATACACCCATCCGACCGGGGTCACGATGTTCTTGCCGGATCGCAGGATCGCCACGACCTCGTCGTCGTTGGGTATCAGCGGGCTGTACACCACGCAATCGGCATCGATGGCCAGCGCTTCGTCTCGGCTCGAAGTCGCTGTGACGCCCAGAGATCCGAGGCCCAGGATGTCACCGACGTCGCGGCCGTTCTTGTCGGCACTGTGCACCCAGCAGCCGACCAGCTCGAGCTGTGGATGGTTGAGCACGCATTCGACGGCTGCCTTACCGACCCCTCCGGTGGCCCACTGGATGACGCGCAGCTTCGGCGGATTGCTCACGTCTGGCACAGTATGACCGGCTGGCAGTCACTGTCAACGGGGGTGTGGAGCCGCCGGTCATCGGAAGATTCCGGACGGGATGGTCGGCGCCTTGTCCAGCACCTCGGGCAGCACCCGCACGTTCAGCGCGACCAGGTCACCACCCTTCAGCGCGCTGACGTCTTGGACGGCGTGCAGGAACCGTTGCTGCTCAGTGGAATCCACTACCGCCTCGGTCAAATGGGAGAACTTTTCGATGTACTGCTCGCGCTCGAACGGCCGGGCCCCGAGTGGATGCGCGTCGGCCACCCCAAGCTCGTCCACGATCACTTCACCGCTCTCGAGCGTTACCTCGGCGCGTGCCCCGAACGCCTTCTCGGCCGGATCATCCGAGTGATACCGGCGAGTCCATTCCGGGTCCTCGACCGTGGAGATCTTGTGCCACAACGCAACCGTGTCCGGCCGGTGCGCGCGCTCCGGGGCGTAGGAGAGTTCGTGATCCCAGCTGCCGTCCTGCAGCGCGACAGCGAAGATGTACGGCAGCGAGTGATCCAACGTCTCCCGCGAGGCATCGGGATCGAATTTCTGCGGGTCGCCGGAGCCGGTGCCGATCACGTAGTGCGTGTGGTGGCTGGTGTGCAGCACGATCGTCGCGATCTGGTCGAGGTCGCCGATGCGACCCCGCAGCCGTCGGGCCAGATCGATGGGCGCCTGGCTCTGGTACTCCGCGGAATGTTGTTTGGTGTAGGTGTCCAGGATTGCTCGCTTCGGTTCGCCCGGCGCGGGCAGCGGCACCCGGTAGGTGTGCCCGGGACCTGAGAGCAGCCATGCGATGACGCCGTCCTCCCCCTCCCAGATCGGCGCGGGCGCACCCTCACCGCGCATCGCCCGGTCGACGGCCTCGATCGCGACCTTGCCGGCCAGTGCCGGCGCGAACGCTTTCCAGCTGGAGATGGCACCTTTCCGGGATTGCCGGGTCGCAGTGGTCAGGTGCAGCGCCTGCCCGATGGCCTGATAGATGGTGGCGACGTCGAGGCGCAGCATGGTGCCCAATCCGGCGGCCACCGACGGGCCGAGGTGCGCGACGTGGTCGATCTTGTGCTCGTGCAGGCAGATTCCCCTGACCAGGTCGACCTGGATTTCGTAAGCGGTGGCCAGCCCGCGAATCAGGTCGCTGCCGTGGACGCCGAGCTGCTGGGCGACCGCGACCAGCGGCGGGATGTTGTCGCCGGGGTGGGAGTACTCGGCGGCGAGGAAGGTGTCGTGGTAATCCAGCTCGCGCACCGCCACGCCGTTGGCCCACGCCGCCCATTCGGCGGAATAGCTGCCGTCGACACCGAAGACGGTGGCGCCGGAGCGGGTCCGGTGCGCAAGGGCCTGCTGCCGGGCGGTGGCGACCGGGCGCCGGATCACTGCGGCGGCGCTGACCGCCGCGTTGTCGATGATCCGATTGATCACCATTGCCTCGGTCTCCGGTGCCACCCGGACGGGGTCGGCGGCCACCTGCGCGATCTTGTAGGCCAGGTGCTCGGTGATCGGAAAATCGTCCGCGCTGCGGTGGGTCCGCACCTCGTGGATCAACATAGTTCGCACACTATGCAACGAGCGTCACCCGAACCGGCCTGCGCTACTCCTCTACTACTGGGTCCCCTGCCAACGGGGCCCAGCACTGGTTGCCCGGCTATTGGGCAGACTTGACCGGCGGCCGGTAGAACAGCGCCAGCTGACCCAGCGCGCCGCCGATGCCCAGGAGCAGCGACCCGAACAGTCCGTGCCAGCCGTCGTGGAAGTTGTGGCCGAAAATCAACCAGTCGAGGCTGTACCGGCCGGCGCCGAGGGTCGCGACGATCACCGCCGCGACGGCCAAAATCAGGTTGTACTCCCAGCCCTCCTTGACGATGAAGAACCCGTTGTGGCGGTGCACGGTCCAGGCGGCGACCAGCATCAGCGCGACGAAGCCGGCGGCCGGGATCGGCGTGAGCAGGCCCGCGGCCAGGCCGAGCCCGGCGCTGATCTCGGTGCTCGCCGCAACGACGGCCTGGAATTTGCCGTACTTCATTCCGATGCTCTCGAACCAGCCCGCGGTCCCGGGGATCCGTCCGCCGCCGAAGAATTTGTTGTAGCCGTGAGCGGCCATCGTCAAGCCCAAGACCAGCCGCAGGATGAGTAACCCGACGCTATAGGCATCATTCATAGACGCCACGCTAGATCATGGGGTTTGCACGGGATGAGCAGAGGTATCCTGCCAGCCGCACCTGATACAAGGAGTTTCCCATCAACATCGCAGTGATCCGAGCCGGCAACGTCGGGCTGGGCAACGCGTGGCGGGCCGTCGGGCACGACGTAACTTTCCGCGGCACCGGCTCCGGCTTCGTTCTGCTGCGCGGTCGAGCCTGAACACATCCATGTCCACACAGCCGGTGATCCTGCTGGACGGGGCCGCCTCGGCTCCGCCCGCGATTCTTGGTCACAAGGGACACGGCATCGCGATGATGCGTCGCAACGGTCTCCCGGTGCTGCCCGCGTTCTGCATCAGCGCCGACGTGGGAGCCCGCTACCGCGCCGAGCCGACCGCGACCATCGACGCGATCTGGAACGACGTGCTCGACGGGATGCGCACCCTGGAGGCCGCAACCTCGCGGACATTCGGCCGCGGGCCGCGCCCGCTGCTGGTCAGCGTACGTTCCGGCGCGGCTGTCTCGATGCCCGGCATGATGGACACACTGCTCGATCTCGGATTCAACGACGTCGTCGAAAAGGCCTTGGGCGCAGAGGGTTCAGCCGAATTTGCCCGAGACTCGCGGCGACGGTTCACCGAGTCTTTTGTGCACATCGTGACCGGTGCCGTGCCGGACGATCCGTACGACCAGTTGCGCGCCGCGGTCGAGGCGGTGTTCGCCTCATGGGATTCACCGCGGGCCCGCGCCTACCGCTCGCACCATGGACTGGCCGATCACGGCGGCACAGCGGTAGTGGTACAGGCGATGGCGTTCGGCAACCTGAACAACAAGTCTGGTGCGGGCGTGATCTTTTCGCGCAATCCGATGACCGGAGCCGCCGCGGCGTTCGGTGAGTGGGTGCCCGGCGGCCAGGGTGACGACGTGGTCTCGGGCACTGTGGATGTCGAGCCGATCACCGTCCTGCGCGACCAGCAACCGTCTGTCTACGACGAATTGGTCTGCGCCGCAGAAACCTTGGAGCGACTGACGTCGGACGTGCAGGAGATCGAGTTCACCGTCGAGGACGGGACGTTGTGGCTGCTGCAGACCCGGGCCGCGAAGAGGTCGGCTCAAGCCGCGGTGCGACTGGCGCTGCAGCTGATGAACGACGGGCTGATCGACGAAGCCGAGACACTGCGACGGGTGACACCAGCGCAGGTCGAGACGCTACTGCAGCCGTCACTGCAACCCGAGACCCGTTTGACCGCAGATCTTTTGGCCACCGGGCAACCGGCCGGCCCGGGTGTCGCGGCGGGGTGGGCCTATACCGATGTGGACGAGGCCATCGACGCCGCCGACCGCGGTGAGGACGTCATCCTGGTCCGCAGCCACACGAGTCCGGACGACATCCACGGCATGCTGGTGGCGCGCGGAATCGTGACCGAGACCGGGGGCGCCACCAGCCACGCGGCAGTGGTCAGCCGCGAACTGGGCCGCGTCGCCGTAGTGGGCTGTGGCCGCGGGGTTGCCGAATCGCTGGCCGGCAAGCTGGTCACCGTCGACGGCAATGCGGGCGAGGTTCGTTCCGGGAGCCTGAAGCTGTCGGCATGGTCAGAGGACACCACTCCCGAGCTTCGCGAATTAGCCGACGTCGCAAGGCGAATCAGCCCGCTGCGGGCTCACTCCGGCGGAGATTATCCCCGGCTGGAACGGCACTCCGAGGCAGCCGTACGCACCGCACTGGCCAGCGGACACAACGATGTGGTGTCCACCAGTCCGCTGCTGGCGATGCTGGCCGCCATCCGAGTCTCACCGTGAGCGCCGACGACCGGGAGCGGCAAGAAGAGTCTGAACTGGTTGTCCTCCAGACGATCCGGCTCAAGGGCCGGGTTCGCCGCGACGACCTGGGGGCGGATGTCGACGAGTTGGTCGCATCGGGCCTGGTGGTCGACGGCCCGATGCTGCGGTTGAGCGCGGCCGGTCGGACCAGGCTCACGGAACTGCTGCACGCGGAGCGCTCGTCGGCCGACGCCGCCGCGGTGACTGACGCGTACGGCGAATTCCGTTCCGTAAACGCCGATTTCAAGGCGCTGGTCACCGATTGGCAGCTGAAGGACGGTGAGCCGAACACCCACGAGGACGCCGCTTACGACGCCGCCGTGTTGGCCCGCCTCGATGAGGTGCACCAACGGGTGACGCCGATTCTCGGCGCGGTGGTTGCGCAGCTGCCGCGACTGGGTGGCTACTCGGAGAAGTTGCGAGCCGCGCTGGACCGGGTACACGCCGGCGAGACGATGTGGCTGTCCCGTCCGCTGATCGACTCGTACCACACGGTGTGGTTCGAACTGCACGAAGAACTGATCCTGGCCGCGGGACTGACCCGCGGAGCCGAAGACGGGTAAGCGATTACAGTTCGGCGTCCAGCCGGGCGATGTAGTCGTCGATATCGCCGATCGCGGACTCGGCCGCCTGCGCGCTGACGGTCACGGTGTCCCCGGCGCCCCAGACCCCGTGGGTCAGGCCGATCACCGACGAGAGGCCCGGAAAAACTCCGGTCAACAGCACGGGAGCGGCGCCGAAAGTCAGGTCGGTGGGTACCCGATAAATGCTTGACACCACGGTGTTTCCGGCAACTTGCGCCGGCTGGACCTCAGGATCGAAGAGGCTGACACCCCAGCGCAGCAACGGAGCCGGCGTTGCGGCGAAGGCACGATCCGCGGCTCGAAATGCGGGATGCTCCGAGCGAAGGCGGGCGTTGGTGAGGTCGGTGGAGATTTTATCGACGCGAGCCTGTCGATCCAGCTGCGGGTAGAGCCCGATCGTGGCATTGGCGAAGTGGTTATGCGCATGCGGCACACCGGGTTTGGCCATCGTCACCTCAGCCGACAGTGACGGCGCTACATCTCCCAGCTGGCCGGCCAGTGCCCCGGACACGGCGGCCAGCACCGCGACGGTGGCCGTGGATCCGGTCAATTGCGAGCGATGCCGCACCAGCGTGCGGATGGGACGTGCGCCGGTCGGATGGGTGTTGGTCGCCAGCGCCGGCTGTGGTCCGATCGCAGGGGGTAACAGCCCGTCGTGGGTGTCGCTGACCAGCTTGCGATGGGTCCTCGCCGCGTCGTATGCAAGCCAGGGCAGGAAGCCCCGGGTCTCGGGCACCACGTCGGGCACCGGAGTGTCGCGGCCGAACAGCCAAGCGGCCATGGCCAACGCCCGCGGACCGTCCGACAGCGCGTGCGCGAACTGCATGACCGCGACCGTGGCCGGTCCGGTGCTGCCCGCAACACCGCGCACCGGCCCGAACAGGTGCATGCGCCACGGCGCCTGCCGGATGTCGAGTTGGTCATCGAAAAGCCCACCGACCGCGTCCAGGCAACCTTGCCAGCTGTCGTCGTCGAGCTGGTGGCGCACGACCCGGTCGACCTCGACGGTGGTCGGCACCCAGCACGGGTAGGTCAACGGCGAGCCGTCTTCGACACGCACCGTCAACGCGCGGCTAGCGTTGGCGCGGGCGCAGAACTCGTCGACCGCCTGCTCGAAATCGGTTGGCACACCGTCGAATGCGTAGAGCAGGAACTCGTCGCTGGGAATCTTGGCCGACATCCAGTAGAACTGCGCGTCGATCGCAGTCATCCGGTTCGGCATCCGAGCATCCTAGTGAGCCACGACGTGCATCTGGCATCTCGCGCTCACGGTCGCGCGACACGCGCCGAGCAATTTTTCAAAATCTCGTGCGTCCAACATTCCGGACGGATACCTTAGAAACTCTGAGAAAGCACCGGGGGTTCTCTCAGCACAGGCAGATATTTCGTAGGGGGGCTCGTTCAATCATGGGATCAACTCGTCGCCGTCAGGCACTCGAATCACAGGTCGGCCGGGCGGCCACCAGCGTCGCAGCGGCCGTATGGCTTTTCAGCCCGGTCGTCAGTCCGGCCGTGGCGCACGCCGACTTCTTCGACATTCCCATCGACCCGATCGTCGAGCCGGCAATGTCCGCTGCGGTGGCGCCCGCTCTGGACTGGACCGCGGTGACGTCCGCGTCGATGCCGGACATCAGCAGTTGGTTCGACACCTATGTGGACCTCCCCCTGCACACTGCCGTTCAGTCGTACATCGACAGCCCGTTCGGACAGTCGCTCGACTCGCTGCTGAACGCGCCATTCGTCGAATTGTTCGGCCGCGAATTGATCGGCAACGGCGTCGACAACTTCACCGGGGTCAACGAGTCATTGCTGGGCAGTTCGGGGATTTTCGGTGACCTCGGTGACGGCGGATTCCTGCTCGGCGATGGGGGCGCGGGCGCCGACGGTCTGGCCGGTGGAGACGCCGGACTGATCGGCGACGGCGGTCTCGGTGGAGTCGGAGTCGACGGCGGCGCGGGCGGTGCCGGTGGCCTGGGCGGCCTGCTGATCGGCAACGGCGGGGACGGTGGTGCCGGTTCCGATGCCCTGGTCAGCGGTTCGGTGGGCGGTGCCGGCGGAGACGGCGGAGCTTCAGGACTGTTCGGCGAGGGCGGTATCGGCGGACACGGCGGCGCCGGCTTACTGGGGAGTGCGACGGGCGGGCTCGGCGGCAACGGCGGCGCGGGCGGTGTGCTGATCGGTGACGGCGGAGACGGCGGATTCGGGGGAACGGGCGGTTCGGGTGCCGACGGCGTGGCGGCCGGCACGGGTGGCGCTGGGGGTGCCGGGGGCAACGCCGGTGCTTTCGGCAACGGCGGTGACGGCGGGAGCGGCGGGCACGGCGCCGTCGGTACCGCCGGAGTCACCGCGCAGGACCCCGGGAATGGCGCGAGCGGCGGTAACGGCTCAGTCGGCGGCGCCGGAGGCCAGGGCGGAGCCGGCGGCAACGGCGGCACGGAACAAGGCAACGGCGGCAACGGTGGCGCCGGCGGGCACGGCGGAACCGGCGGCAACGGAGACGGCGGCAACAACGGCAGCGTGCAGTCCGGTGCTCGCGGTGGAGTCGGCGGCAGCGGCGCAACGGGCGGTGCTGGTGGTGACGGCGGCAGTGCGGGAATGGCGTTGGCGGCCAGCGGACACGACGGCACCGAGGGCGTCGGTGGCGACGGTGGTGACGGCGGCAACGGCAGCATCGGTGGTAGCGGCGCCGGCTACGGCGGCAACGGCGGTGGGGGTGGCGACGGCGGTACCGGCGGCACCGGCCTGGTCGGCGGTACGGGCGGAAACGGCGGCACCGCAGGGACCGGCGGCTCATCCAGCGGCCTGGGCGGCCGGGCCGGCGCGGGCGGCCTCGGCGGCAACGGCGGCACGGGCGGTACCGGCGCGACCGGCGGCACCGGTGGGCATGGCGGCGAAGGTGGAACGGGCGGCTCGGCTTACCGTGCGGGCGTTGGCGGTAACGGAGGTGCCGGCGGCAACGGCGGCGTCGGCGACCCCGGGGCCGGTGGGTCGGGCGGTGTCGGCGGCAACGGTGGAACGGGAGGCGCCGGAACGAACGGGGTGCAGGCTGGGTCGGCAGGCGCCAGTGGTGCACAAGGCGGCAGCGGCGGCGCCGGCGGCAACGGAGCAGACGGCGGTGGAGGCGGCGGTCAGACCGGTGACCCAGGCACTACCGGAGCCGCGGGAACCCCTGGCAGCGCTACGTCCACCGGACCTTATGGGGGTACCGGCGGAGCAGGAGGTCTAGGCGGTTCGGGCGGCACCGGCGGGACCGGCGGGCCCGCCGCCTGACGTTCGCGGGGCCCTTGTCGTTGAGGCCGGGCGGTGGGTTCTGCACAGTTGCGGCTTTGTCCACAATCGCGCTTTGGTGAGGTGCTGCTGTCGGTCTCTCTCGTTATTATTCGAACATGCGTTCTAGTAGTCGCGAGGAGGTCGTCGAGGTTCTCGACGCGCTCGACGCTGCCTACAAACGCGCCCTGGACCTCACGTTCGACGCGCTGACCACCCCTGAACGGCTCAGGGTGCTGGAACGGTGTGAGGGGTTTCGCCGTGCCCAGCCCGCGATCGAGCATGCGTTGATCAACGAGCTGGCTGTTGTCGAGCCGGCCGTGCTGGGCGGGAAGTTGGCGCCGGTGCTGGCCAACCGGTTACGGATCAGCCGCACCGACGCCTCCCGGCGGGTGCATGAAGCTGCGGACTTGGGTGAGCGGCGGGCGTTGAACGGTGAGGCTTTGGCGCCGGTGTTGGAGGCGACGGCGGCCGCGCAACGCAACGGCGACCTCGGTGCTGGCCATGTCGCGGTGATTCGCAGTTTCTGGCACCGGCTCCCCGACTTCGTCGATGTGCAGACCCGCGCTACCGCTGAAGCGCAATTGGCCCGGCTGAGTCTGGAGCACCGCCCCGATGAGTTGGCCAAGCTGGCCGACACCCTGACCGACTGCCTCAACCCCGACGGCGACTTCACCGACACCGACCGCGCCCGGCGTCGCGGCGTGAGCATTGGTCAACAGGACATCGACG
>NZ_PKEK01000022.1 GCF_002863225.1 Mycobacterium sp.
GCGGGCGCTCTCGTCGTTTTCGTCGTCGCGTTTGTCTTCGGGCGCCAGGATGCGACGGCTGGCGATTGGTTTGCCCGCAATACGTTTGACGACTTCGGGCGCGGTCTGCGGTGTCGTAATGCGACCTTGCACCGGGGCGCCGTTTTTGACCGACGGCGGGACGACGCGCTTGGTCTCGGCCTTGTTGTCGCCTCCGCCCGCGCCGGCGCCACCGGCACCGGGCGGCATCATCGGCATGCCGCCGCCCATCCCACCGCGCGCTCCCGCGCCTTCGGCGGCGGGCGGCGAGGTCACGGGCACTTGCTGCGACGACATCGGAACCGTGCCCGCTGACGGAACCGGTGGCGGCCCAAGGTTTCCGGCCGGGGTGGTCGCACCAGCGAGCCCGGCACCACCGCCGCCGGCGCCCAACCCAGCACCGCCCGCACCGAGCGCGCCGCCCAGGGCGTCGGCGGGGAGCGAGGCACCGGCACCCGCTCCGGCTTTGCCGACACTGCTGGCCAGTTGCTGGCCGACCTGCATGCCTTGTTGCATGGCTTGATTCATGCCTTGGGTCAAGCCTTGGAACATCTGAGTGAACGCTTGCATGAACTGCTGCGGCATCTGGGTGGCGGAACTCATCAGCTGCTGAAGTTGTTGGCTGGCCTGCTGATCGTTCGCGGGGAACTGCTGCATCGCGTCGCCGGTCTTCTCGCCGCGCTTTGCGTGACCCGCCGCCGCGTCCGCCGCGTCCTGGGGGTCACCGGCGTTCCCGGCGAGCCCGAGGGTGGCGAGTAGCTGACTCATCAGCGAGGTCCCCGACGCGATCTGATCGGGCGTCAACGGCGGTGGCGGCGGCAGACCCAACGCCTGCGCAAGCTGGCCGGGGTTGATCTGTACCTCGTCTTGTCCGCCCATGAATCTTCCTTCTAGGAGACGCGGTTCAGCGCCTGAAACCAGGCGAAGTGGTAGTTGGCCCCGTTGGTGTCGGAAGCTGCCAGTGCTTCGATCGACGCCAGCAACTGCCAGTTCGCGACTGCGGCGCCGTCGACATCGTCGGGGTAGGCGTCCAGCACCCGGTCGCGCAACATTGCAAGATGCTGGTGGAGAAACTCGACTTCGTTGTCGACAACGCCTGTGCCGGCTGACGCGGCCTTGGCCAAGGTGTGCGCCATCTGCGGCAGCCCATCCCGCCAGTTGGTCGCCTGGCCCAGCTCCCAGCCGAGTTCGTCGACAGCCGGCACCTGTCGCGGACGCGGCGAGGTAGGGATCGGCTCATCGTCAACCGGTGACTCCGGAAGGTAGTGCAACGGGGTGTAGCTAGCCGACGCGCTCACCTCGCCGAGCAGCATTTCGAGGTCGCCGCGACGTTCACCTGGTTCGAGCAGAGTCACCACCGAGGGGATAGCGATATTTGGCGGGATCCAACCGCTCGCAAGGTCGGTCGCCAGAATGGTTGTGCCGTCAGCTTGTTCGCCGGCAGCCCATCGCAGACGGGGCTCTTGGCTGGCGACGAAGTCGACCAACCGCTGCAGACGGGCCTTCGCGGTGGCGGCTGCCGAGGCTGCACCTGCGGCCGCGCCGCCCGCCGCTGCGGCGACGGCCTGCTCGCCGATGCCGGCCGGCGCCGGGTGCGCCATCGCGGCTGTCGGCGGCGTGCGAACGACGGGCTGCGCGAGTCCACCGGCTCCGGCCGACGGGCTGACGGGAGCGGAGGCTGGTGAGGCAGCTGAAGATACCGAGGAGATCGCCGACGGGCTCGACGGAATCGTGGGCGCCGAGATCGTCGGGGTGGGCGGTCGGATGTCGGAGCCGTAGGTTGGCAGCGGCCCGGCCGGTGTCGCAGGGGCTGCGGCTGCAGGGCCCGCCAAATATGCTGGGGCAGAGTCGGTTACCGCTGCATGCGGGGCGACCGGTGCGGGAGGCGCGGGCGGAGGAGCATCGAACGCGGGCGTGTGACCAGCCGACGCCGGGACGGTCGATCCCGAGAACTCTGAAGGGGGTGGCTGAACCGGTAACTGCGGCTGGACTGGGCTGGTGACGGGCGGCACGTTGTTGAAGGCGCCTGACATGGGGGTGCCTTGGCCCAAGGCGGGATTCAGGCCTTGCGACAGGGCATTTGTCGGCTGGAGACCTGCCAGGCCTGCCTGGCCGATGGGGTTCGAGGAGCCGATCGACGACAATCCGCCGGGAGCCATCGGGGTGCTGGCCGCAGGAAGGCCACCGATACCCGTGGGGCCTCGGACAGCGGATCCGGCATTGGTGGCGGGCATGGAAGGTCCGCCTAAACCTCCACCGCCCAACGGATGGCCTCCGGAGGTAGTGGCAGGCGGTGGTGCGTCCAGGCCACCGCCTCCCATTGGTTGTGCTGGCACGGTAGAGGCCTGTGTTGGGACAGTTGATGGTGGAGGGGGAGCTTCCTCTTGCGGCCCTCCAAACGGGGATGACGAGCCTTTCGGCGGTGGCGTAAGCGGACGACCGGACTCGTCGAAAAATGACTTGACCTGCTGTGTGACTGTTTCTTTGCTGGGAGAACCAAGCATGCGGGTCGTGTCGATCCCGTGCTCTTGAGCAAATTGACGTGCTGTTTTTGAGATTCCGCGACGATCGAGGATCGTTTGCATCGCCTCAAAAATGTTTTGCGTACAGGGGGCCGCTGCGGTATTAGCTTGCTGCTGACAATCCATAACGACTTCGACAATTTGAGCAAATTTTGCGACAGGTGTCTCCTTCGACGCCTGAATGTTATCGATCTGATTCTTCCCATTGTTGGCAATGCTGTCCAGCTTGGAATTTAAATCACTGACTACGTCATGGGCAGAGGTGTGTGCTTTGCTAATCGTTTCATTTATTTCCGCAACATCGTTGGCTTGGTGGATGCCTTGTTGAAAGGCTTCTCGTATACTGTCAGCCGTCATGCCTTTTTGAAGCCCCGGATTGAGCGATGTCGTTAATTGCTGCGACAGCAACCCTGAGAATTGATGCCATTCAGTTGCCGAAGCCTGCCTTTTCGTCGCTGCAGCGCCGACAATCCCGAGGTCGGACGGTGGCGTGTCCCACAGCCCAACCAACAGCGGGCGATATGGATTGGCCGACGTCATTTACACAAATCCTGAACGCGCTCGAACGCGGTGTTTCCCTCTTCGATTAATGCGGCTTGACTGGGGTCTGCGTTCTTAGCGCCAGCCAAATAGTTCGCTCCAAGTTCAAGCATTACCTGCGATAAATGCTGCATTGCATCCGTCAACACGGGCGGCGTTGCAGGACTCAAGTGATCGCGGAGATACCAGCCTCCCGCGATAACCGCCAGTCGGCCGTCCGCGGCCTGCGCCTCGGCCATCGCGGGGTCGCTGCTTTGCTGCGTGCCGGTACCGGAATGCAACATAGCCCCTTTGTGGACTGTGTCAGCCGCGTTGCATGCACGGGCTTTCGCATCCGAGACCTGCTGCGCAGACCAACTCGGAGTCGCGGAATGCGTCTGAGTCGGGGTAGGGGCGGGGCGGAACCAGCCCACTATGGCCAGTGCTGTAGCGAGCAGCGCAATCGCGAGCGCTGCAAACGTTGGCCAGCGGGATGGCCCCGATGTCGGGGTAGGCCACTGCGGCGGGGGATACGGCCCCGTCGCCGGCGAAGCAGCTGGAAACCCACTGGCGCTTTGCCCGTAGGAGGGCCCGCTAGGCGGCTGTTCCGACATGCGCCAATCGTATCGCCGATCAACGACTCGGGTATTCACCATTGCGATCCCCGCCGTGGGTCCCACGTCTCCAGTGAACCCAACTGCCACCCTGACACCCATGTAGCCGCAACGTCCGACTCCTGCCAGAGTAGGACTTGTCGTTGTGTCACTCGAGGGCGCGCCACTACCATCGACGCTCGCGCCGGCGATGGTCTTGAGTCAGCAAAGTGCCCCAGGCGCTTGGCCCCGAGGCCTACCTGAGCGGCTGAAACTCTGCCAATCACGCCAAGACTCCGGCGGCTCGTGTGACTACGTGGCAGCGTATAAAAGCGTCCAAGCGGCGGCGCAAAGGCTTGATGACCGTAAGGGCCGCGATTTTGGAAACTTGCCGACCGATCCGGATTAGTGCACTGCCGGTTGTGGTCTGACGTGCTATTCAGCAAAAGTCACGCCGGCGACAACGGTCGGCTTTAGCTTGCCGAAACGCAAGCTCCGGAACAGTGCCCGCGAGTCTTGTCTCAGGAATCAGTCGACTCCAGTTTGGCCGGCTAATTTGTGCCGTCACTTGCACTCTCCAGCGGCACGGTCAACGGCGTCATTCCCAGCTTTTATAAGCGCCGATTGGGACGGATCAGCGTTTTTGGCCCCAGCGAGAGCGTTGACTCCGATATCGAGGATCAGTGCTGCGAGTTGGCGGATATCCTTTGCCAGGGGCGCGGGAGTTGCAGGGTCTAAGCGGTCCCTCAAGTAATCAGCTCCGGCGACGAGCGACAGCTGTGCGTGGGCTGCTTGAGCGTTCGCAGTACCGGGATCATCGTTTGGTGGCGGATTCGTCTGTAAGGCCACACCCTTCCGAACCAACTCAAAAGCTTGGCACGCGCGGGTTTTTGCATCAGCGATTTGTTGGTCGGTATAAGCCGGGCCAGATGCTTGCGCCGAGACCGGCCTAGGCATGGGGCGAAACCATCCCACTATCGCTAGCGCTGTAGCGAGGAGCGCGATCGCGAGCGCTGCAAACGTGGGCCAACGCAAAGCTTGAGATGTCGGGGTTAGCCATTGCGGCGGAAAATAGGGCCCCGGAGTCGGCGAAGCAGCTGGAATCCTACTTGTACCTTGCCCGAACGAGGGCCCGCCAGGCGTTTGTTCCGACATCTGCCAACGGTATCGCCGATCACCGAACCAGGTATTCACCATTGCGATCCCCACCCGCGGCTTCCACCTCTGCGAATGGACCCAACTGCCACACTGAAACCCATGCCCCGCCGCAACGTCCGACTCCTCACGCGCGCCGGCTGCTCGATCTGCGACGGCGTCCACGCGCAGCTGGCCAAGCTCGCGCAAGAACTCGACTTCGACGTCGAGATCACCGACGTCGACACCGAAGCCCAAGCAGGCAACCCGAAGCTCAGAGCGGAATTCGGCGACCGGCTGCCCGTCGTCCTGCTCGACGGCCGCGAACACAGCTACTGGGAGCTCGACGAGCCCCGGCTGCGCAAGGATCTGGCCAGGGAGTGACTTCCAGCGCAAATTTGGTGGGCCCTCAAGTAACCGTCTACGGTGGAGAGCAGTCAATTCACCGGTGTTAGCAAGGGAGCAGGCCAGGTGATTCAGCCGTGAGCGTGCTGCTTTTCGGTGTGTCGCACCGTAGCGCCCCGGTCTCCGTTCTGGAGCAGCTCAGCACCGACGAGTCCGAGCAGATCAAGCTCGTCGACCGAATCATGCAGTCGCCGCTGGTGACCGAGGCCATGGTGCTCTCCACCTGCAACCGCGTCGAGGTCTATGCCGTCGTCGACGCCTTCCACGGCGGCCTGTCCGCCATCGGCCAGGTACTTGCCGATCACTCCGGCATGTCGGTCCCGGACCTGACCAAATACGCCTACGTCCGCTACAGCGAAGCCGCCGTCGAGCACTTCTTCGCGGTGGCCAGCGGCCTGGATTCGGCCGTGGTCGGCGAGGCGCAGGTGCTGGGCCAGGTCCGTCGGGCCTACGCCGCCGCCGAGACCAACCAGACCGTCGGCCGGGTCCTGCACGAGCTGGCCCAGCGCGCACTGGCGGTCGGCAAGCGGGTGCACTCCGAGACCGGCATCGACGCGGCCGGCGCCTCAGTCGTCTCGGTCGCCCTGGGCATGGCCGACGCCAAAATCGGTGGCCTGCAAGGCAAGACGGCCGTCGTCGTCGGCGCCGGAGCGATGGGTGCGCTGTCGGCGGCTCACCTGACCCGCGCCGGTATCGGCAGCGTCTACGTGGTCAACCGCTCGCTGCCTCGCGCTCAGCGGCTGGCCCGCAAGATCCGCGATGCGGGCACCCCGGCTGAGGCGTTGGCGCTGGAGAACCTGTCCGACGCGCTGGCCGACTCCCACGTCGTGGTCAGCTGTACCGGCGCGGTACGCCCGGTGGTGTCGCTGGCCGATGTACACAACGCCTTGGCCGCCAGCCGCCGCGACGACCAGCCGCTGGTGATCTGCGACCTGGGCATGCCGCGCGACGTCGACCCGACGGTGTCGGGGCTTCCCGGCGTCTGGGTGGTCGACATGGACCGCATCCAGCGCGAACCGTCAGCCAAAGCCGCCGCGGCCGACGCCGATGCGGCCCGCCATCTGGTGGCCGCCGAGGTCGCCACCTATCTGGCCGGCCAGCGGATGGCCGAGGTCACCCCGACCGTCACCGCCCTGCGCCAGCGCGCAGCCGACGTGGTCGAGGCCGAACTGCTGCGCCTGGACAACCGGCTGCCGGGCCTGGACGCCGCCCACAAAGACGAGGTGGCTCGCACGGTGCGCCGCGTGGTGGACAAGCTGCTGCACGCTCCCACCGTGCGGATCAAGCAACTGGCCAGCGCACCCGGCGGTGACAGCTACGCCGAGGCGCTGAGAGAGCTGTTCGAGCTCGACCAGACCGCGGTCGACGCCGTCGCCAATGCGGGCGAATTGCCTTCTGTGCCAACAGATTCAGCCGAGTAGCCGCTTGGCCGACGTGATTCGGATAGGCACCCGTGGCAGTGTGCTGGCCACTACCCAGGCGGGCATCATTCGCGATGCCCTGCTGGCCAAAGGACACCAGGCCGAACTGGTGATCATCAGCACCGCGGGCGACCAGTCAGACGAACCGATCGCCGATATCGGTGTCGGCGTTTTCACGACCGCGCTGCGCGAGGCGATTGATGCCGGCGAGGTCGACATGGCGGTGCATTCCTACAAGGATCTGCCGACCGCGCACGACGGGCGGTTCGTGATCGCCGCTATCCCGCCTCGTGAAGACGCCCGCGACGCACTGGTGGCCCGCGACGGGTTGGTGCTGGGAGAGCTGCCGAACGGCGCAATCGTGGGCACCTCGTCCCCGCGGCGGGCCGCGCAGCTTAGAGCACTGGGTCTCGGTTTGGAAATTCGCCCCCTACGAGGCAACCTAGACACCAGGTTGAACAGGGTAAGCAATGGCGATTTGGACGCGATCGTGGTTGCCCGGGCGGGTCTGACCCGGCTGGGACGTCTCGACGCCGTCACCGAGACGCTGGAGCCGGTGCAGATGCTGCCGGCGCCGGCTCAGGGGGCGCTCGCCATCGAGTGCCGCTCCGGGGATTCCCGGCTCGCGACACTGCTTGCAGAGCTGGACGACGCCGACTCCCGAGCGGCCGTCACCGCCGAGCGCGCCCTGCTCGCCGAACTGGAGGCGGGTTGTTCCGCGCCGGTGGGGGCGATCGCGGAAGTGGTCGAATCGATCGACGAGGACGGCCGCATCTTCGAGGAGTTGTCGCTGCGCAGCTGTGTGGCGGCGCTGGACGGATCTGATGTGATCCGCGCGTCCGGGATCGGCAGTCCGGATCGGGCACGGGAGCTGGGGCTCTCGGTGGCCGCCGAGCTGTTCGACTTGGGCGCACGGGAAGTCATGTCGAGCGCGCGGTAAGCCAAGCGCGCCAACAAGGTAGGTAGGTAGGAGCGACGATGACGACGCGAGGGCGCAAGCCGCGGCCCGGCCGCATCATGTTCGTGGGTTCGGGTCCCGGCGACCCGGCCCTGCTGACGACGCGGGCCGCAGCGGTGCTGGCCAATGCCCCCCTGGTGTTCATTGACCCCGACGTGCCCGAGCCAGTTCTGGCGTTGATCGGCAAAGATCTGCCGCCAGTCTCCGGGCCCGCGCCGGCCGAGCCGGCAGCGGCGTCGACCGGTGGAGCCGGCGATGACACGGCGGGTGCCGACACCAAAGAACAACCCGCCGCGGTGGTCTCGGTGGGACCTGACGTCCGGCCCGCGCTGGGCGACCCGGCCGAGGTGGCCAAGACGCTGGTCGCCGAGGCCCGCACCGGCGCCGACGTGGTGCGACTGGTGGCCGGCGACCCGCTGTCGGTGGACTCGGTGATCACCGAGGTCAACACCGTGGCGCGCAGCCACCTGCACTTCGAGATCGTGCCGGGTCTGTCCGCCAGCGACGCGGTGCCGACCTACGCCGGCCTGCCGCTGGGCTCGTCGCACACCGTCGCCGACGTCCGCGACCCTGATGTCGACTGGGGTGCCCTGGCGGCCGGACCGGGTCCGCTGATCCTGCAGGCGACCTCCGCGCACGTGGCCGATTCGGCGCGCACGCTGATCGAGTACGGCCTGGCCGACACCACCCCGTGCGTGGTGACCTCCTCGGGCACCACCTGCCAGCAGCGGTCGGTGGAGTCGACGCTGGGCGGGTTGACCGACTCGACGCTGCTCCTGGGTGGTGACGCGGCGGCACCGTCGCCGGTGATCGTGACCATCGGCAAGACCGTCGCCAACCGGGCCAAGCTGAACTGGTGGGAGAGCCGCGCCCTGTACGGCTGGACCGTGCTGGTGCCGCGCACCAAGGACCAGGCCGGCGAGATGAGCGAGCGGCTGACCGCACACGGCGCACTACCGATCGAGGTCCCGACCATCGCGGTCGAGCCACCCCGCAGCCCCGCCCAGATGGAGCGTGCGGTCAAGGGTCTGGTCGACGGCCGCTACCAGTGGGTCGTGTTCACCTCCACCAACGCGGTGCGTGCGGTGTGGGAGAAGTTCGGTGAGTTCGGTCTGGACGCTCGCGCGTTCTCCGGCGTGAAGATCGCCTGCGTCGGCGAATCGACCGCCGACCGGGTTCGCGCCTTCGGTATCAGCCCGGAGCTGGTGCCTTCCGGCGAGCAGTCGTCGCTGGGCCTGCTGGACGAATTCCCGGACTACGACAGCATTTTCGATCCGGTGAACCGGGTGCTGCTGCCGCGCGCCGACATCGCCACCGAGACGCTGGCCGAAGGTCTGCGCGAACGTGGCTGGGAGATCGAGGACGTCACCGCCTACCGGACCGTGCGGGCCGCCCCGCCGCCGGCGGCCACCCGCGAGATGATCAAGACCGGTGGCTTCGACGCGGTGTGCTTCACCTCGAGCTCGACGGTGCGCAACCTGGTCGGCATCGCCGGCAAGCCGCACGCCCGCACCATCGTCGCTTGCATCGGGCCGAAAACCGCCGAGACCGCAGCCGAATTCGGTTTGCGCGTCGACGTGCAGCCCGAAACCGCCGCGGTCGGTCCGCTGATCGAGGCGCTGGCCGAGCACGCCGCCCGGCTGCGCGCCGAGGGTGCGCTGCCGCCGCCGCGTAAGAAGAGCCGCAGGCGATGACTCACCGTGCGTTGACTCTGCGTCAGGGGCGAAGAAGTTCGAGTAGCGAACGCCCTCAACGCAGAGTGAACGCGCCGACGGGACGCTAACGTGCAGCGTCCGCGTCGGCTCCGTTCGACCCCGGCCCTGCGTCGGTTGGTCGCCCAAACCTCGCTCGAGCCAAGGCATTTGGTGTTGCCGATGTTCGTCGCCGACGGCATCGACGAGCCTGCGCCGATCACATCCATGCCGGGTGTCGTCCAACACACCCGCGAGTCGCTCCGCAAGGCCGCCGCCGAGGCGGTGAGCGCTGGAGTGGGCGGGCTGATGCTGTTCGGTGTGCCCCGCGCCGAGGACAAGGACGCGACCGGGTCGGCGGGCATGGATCCCGACGGCATCCTCAATGTCGCGCTGCGCGATCTGGCCCAGGATCTCGGCGACTCGACGGTGCTGATGGCCGACACCTGTCTCGACGAATTCACCGACCACGGCCACTGCGGCGTACTGGACGAACGCGGCCGGGTCGACAACGACGCCACCGTGCAGCGATACGTGGAACTGGCTGTCGCACAAGCGAATTCCGGCGCGCATGTGATCGGCCCGAGTGGAATGATGGACGGCCAGGTGGCCGCCATCCGCAGCGGCCTGGACAGCGCCGGTCACACCGACGTGATCATCCTGGCCTACGCGGCCAAGTTCGCGTCGGCGTTCTACGGCCCGTTCCGGGAAGCGGTGAGCTCCAGCCTGATCGGCGATCGCCGCACCTACCAGCAGGAGCCGGGCAACGCCCGCGAGGCGTTACGCGAAGTCCAGCTCGACCTCGACGAGGGTGCCGACATCGTGATGGTGAAGCCGGCGATGAGCTACCTGGACATCGTCAGCGCAGCCGCTGAGATCTCGCCGGTGCCCGTCGCTGCTTATCAGGTGTCGGGGGAGTACGCGATGATCGTCGCGGCTGCGGCCAACGGCTGGATCGACGAGCGCTCCGCCGCCCTTGAGTCGTTGACCGGCATTCGGCGGGCGGGCGCCGACATCGTGCTGACCTACTGGGCCGTCGCCGCGGCCAACTGGTTGTCGTGACGGGTCCGGCCGACAGCGCGCAGGAGCCGCCGGCCCGTCCGGTGGACGTCGATACCGGCTTCTGGCTGTGGCTGGTGGCCGTGCCGCTGATGGTGGTCGGCTATGTCGCCGACTTCGTCGGTTCGTCGACTGGGCACGGCCCTGTGGCGCTGATGATCGGGTCGGGATTGTTCACCGCGGTCATATGTGCCATCGTCGTGACGTTTCTGATCCTGATGCGGGCCGGATATCGCTGGGCTAGAACGATTTTGACGGGCGGGGCAATGGCGACCGTGGTCTACGTCGGGATCCGCCTGTTCACCGTGACCTGGCCGCCGATGTGGGCGGTAGCCTGCGGCGTCACCGGTATCACCGGATCGGTGTTGATCGCCGGCGGCATGTTCCTGTTGCATCGCAGGGACTCGCACGAATACTTCACCAGGTGAGGGGCCCGACGTAATGACCCCAGGTGGTTTGCCGACTCTTTCAGCAGGGGATGATGGGTGACGTGACTGCCCAGACGGACACTGAAGCGGCACCGATCTTCCGGGAGGTCGGGGCCAGCTGGTACTGGGTGCTGACCGGTCCGATGGCGGCCGGGATCATGGCGTGGATCGAGAAGTCCAACGGCAACGGCTGGCAGATCTCGATACCGGTGTTCTTCCTCGTCGTCATCTCGAGTTTCGTTGCGCTGCAAGTCAAAGCGGCGCGAATCCACACTTCGGTCGTGCTGACCCCGCAGACTCTGCGCCAAGGCACTGAGACCATCAAGGTCGCCGAGATCGTCAAGGTGTACCCGGAACCCGACCACCCGCTGGCGGCGAAGAAGGACCTCGAGCGCTGGCAGTCCGCCCGCGCGCTCGGCGAGTTGACCGGAGTACCCAAAGGCCGCACCGGCATCGGGCTGCGGCTCACCGGCGGCCGCACCGCGCAGGCGTGGGCGCGCAAGCACCGTCATCTGCGCAATCTGCTGACCCCGCTGGTCGAGGAGCGGGTCGGGCCCGACCAGCCGCCCGACGACGATTTCAGCGAGAGTGCGGGCTGGTGAAAGAACGTATCCGGGCGGTCATCGAGTTGCTGCTAGCCGTTGCCGCGATCGTCGGTTGCGCGGCCAGCTGGGCGGCGGTGCGCTCCACGGTGGCTGTCGCGCCCGTCCTCAAAGACCAGCCGGTGACCACGTCGGTGGCCTACGACCCGTCGATGCTGTTGGTGACCCTGTTATTGGCGGCACTGGCCGGCATGCTGGCGGTGGTCGGCGTCGCGCGGTTTCGGCGGGCCGGCCGCGCTTCGGTGGCATGACGACTACAGATCTGGACCTGCGCGGCATGAGCTGCGGGTCGTGCGCTGTCCGGATCGAAGGTGCGCTGAACCGTCTCGACGGGGTGCGCGCCGCGGTCAATTTCGCGCTCGAACGCGCCCATGTCCAGCACGAGTCGGCTGTGTCGGCCGGCGACTTGATTCGGGCGGTGGAGTCCACGGGTTATCACGCCTCGGTGGTCGTCGACCCGTTCGTCCACGCCGACGACGCGCCTCGGGACGCGTTGCGCGCCCGCCTGATCGGCTCCACGCTGCTGGCTATTCCGGTGGTGGCGGTGTCGATGGTGATGGGCTGGCAGTTCGCCGGCTGGCAGTGGATGGCGCTGGCGCTCACCACGCCGGTTGTCGCGTGGGGCGGATACCCGTTCCACCGCCTGGCGCTGCTCGGTCTGCGGCACCGCAGCTCGACGATGGACACGCTGGTGTCACTGGGCACGCTGGCTGCCTATCTCTGGTCCGCGGCGGCGTGCGCGACCGTGCCGTTTACCGGCCCGGTCTACTTCGAAGTCGCCGCCGCAGTCACGGTGTTCCAGCTGGCCGGTCGCTACGCCGAGGCGCGGGCCAAGCGCGCATCGGGCGCGGCGTTGCGATCACTGCTGAGCTTGGGCGCCAAGGACGCGGCGGTGCTGCGTGACGGCGACGAGGTGCGGGTGCCGGTCGGACAGCTGCAGGTCGGTGACATCGTGGTGGTGCGACCGGGTGAGCGGGTGGCCACCGACGGCGTGATCGTCGACGGCGCAACGGCTTTGGACACCTCGGCGATGACGGGTGAGCCGGCGCCGGTCGACGTGACCGCCGGTGACACCGTGGTCGGCGGGGCGCTGAACACCTACGGACGGCTGTTGGTGCGCGCCGCCAAGGTCGGTGCTGACACCCAGCTGGCGCGAATGGCGAAACTGGTCAGCGACGCGCAGAACGACAAGGCCCCCGTGCAGCGGATGGCCGACCGGGTCGCGGCGGTGTTCGTGCCGGCGGTGCTGGTGATCGCCGTGGCGACGATGACAGGCTGGCTGCTGGCCGGGCAACCGACGGCGTCGGCGTTCACTGCGGCTGTCGCGGTGCTCATCGTCGCCTGCCCCTGTGCGCTGGGTCTGGCCACCCCGACGGCGATCCTGGTCGGCACCGGCCGCGGCGCG
The DNA here is from genome assembly GCF_002863225.1 of Mycobacterium sp. Classification (GTDB taxonomy): domain Bacteria; phylum Actinomycetota; class Actinomycetes; order Mycobacteriales; family Mycobacteriaceae; genus Mycobacterium. The sequence continues at coordinate 12,756 of NZ_PKEK01000022.1, forward strand.
CAGCTGGGCATCCTGATCAAGGACCCCAAGCTGCTGGAGACGATCGAAGGTGTCGACACCGTCGTCTTCGACAAGACCGGAACCCTGACCACCGGTGCGATGACCGTGCACGCCGTCGACCCCCGGCCCGGTGAGGACGCCGACGTGGTGCTTGCCAGAGCCGCCGCGGTCGAGTCGGCCTCCGAACATCCGGTGGCCGCGGCCATCGTGACCGCCGCCCGTGGCCGCGGCCTGGCCATCGGCGACGGCCCGAGCCAGTTCGTCAATGATCCGGGAACAGGCGTGGCCGGCGTGGTCGACGGCGTCGAGATAACGGTGTCCCGGGTCGGGTCACTGGCCGGCGTCGACCTGCTGACCCCCACGGCCCGTCAGACCGCGGTCCAGGTGACGTGGGACGGGCAGGTTCGCGGCGTGATCACGCTGGCCGATCAGGTCAAGCCCGACAGCGCCGCGGCAATCGCCGAACTGAAGTCCATGGGCATCACCCCGATGCTGCTCACCGGCGACAGCGCCGCGGTGGCCCGGCACGTCGCCAACGAGGTCGGAATCGCGCCCGGCGACGTGATCGCCGGCGTGCTGCCGATCGAAAAATCAGACGCCATCACATCTTTGAAGGACCAGGGCCGCACTGTCGCGATGGTCGGCGACGGCGTCAACGACTCGGTGGCGCTCGCGGTCGCCGACATCGGCATGGCGATGGGAAGCGGCACCGACGCCGCGATCGACGCCGGAGATCTCACGCTGATGCGTACCGAGGTGCGCACGGTGCCGACGGCACTGCGGCTGTCAGCACGCACGCTGCGAACGATCCGAATGAACCTGTTCTGGGCGTTCGCCTATAACGCCGCGGCGATCCCGCTGGCAGCGATGGGCCTGCTGAACCCGATGATCTCCGGGGCGGCGATGGCGTGCTCGTCGCTGCTGGTGGTGACAAACAGTCTGCGGCTCAAGCGTTTTCGCGGCTGATCCGGTCAGGACGCCAGCCAGGCCAGCTCACCGGGCAGTTGCTGACACCAGTACGCCTCGTCGTGTCCGCCGGGCCCGAATCCGCCCGCGGGCTGCGTGCGGAGCTGGCCGATGAATTGGTGCGCCGCCGGTGCGAACCGGTCGTCGTTGCCGCAGTCGATCCGCAGCGGAATCGTCGACAGCGCGGGCAATCCGAAGACGGTGTTGTGAGTCCAGTCGTCGTAGCTGTCGAAAGCCCCGAGTGTGCTGGCGGTGTACGACTGATACAGCGCCGGGCTCACGGCGCAGATCCCGGCGGTGCGCGCCGCGCCGAGCCGTGCACCGAGCAGCATCGCGCCGTAGCCGCCCATCGACCAGCCCAGGAAACCGACGCGGGTGATGTCCAGGCTCATCGTCGACAGCATCGGGATCAACTCGTTGAGCACCATCGAACCGGCGTCCTCGCCGCCTGCCCGGCGATGCCAGTAGCTGTCGCCACCGTCGACGGCGACCACCGCGATCGGCGGCCGGCCCGCTTTCGCCAGTTCCGCAAGTGCCTGCTCGACGCCGAAGCTCATCACCTGTTTGGCGCTGCCGCGCACGCCGTGCAACGCGATCACCGGGCGCAGCGGTCCGGTGATGCCGGGCGGGCGGGCGATGATGTAGTTCGTCAGCACGCCTCCGCGGGCGGCGGAGACGAATGAGCCGGACACTTTGGTCGGCAGCGGCGGCGGTGGAGCGGCGACCGGCGGAGCGGGCGGTGCCGCGGGGTCGAACGGACTCGGATCGGCCGGCACGCGGGTCGGATCCACCGCGGCGCCCAGCGTCCAAATGCCGGCAGCCCCCGCCACGGCACTGGCGCCCAAGCGCAGCGCAGCACGACGGGACAGCTCAGGCATGATCGTCATCATGCCGAGCGGAACGTAGGCGCCGAAATAGCTACGCCGTTTCGGTATTGCACCGTGATCAAGGTGTGAGCTGCGGGCTGGTGAATGGCCGGTGGGGACGCCGGTTGTTAGGGTCGGCCCATGCTCATCGCCAACGCCACGGTCCGTATTGGTCTGGTGATGCTGGCCGTTGCCGCTCTGACGTCGTGTGGCTCGAATAGCCCGAAAGCCAATGGTCCACACAGCACTTCGAGCACCGCGAACCCGCCGCCAAAAGCGCTGGTGGAGCCGCCCGGTGGTTACGACATCGGACGAATTGCCAACTTGGCCAACCAATTTCCGCCGGGCTTCACGGTCACGCCGGTTCCGCGAACCACCCTCACCAAAGAACAAGCCGACAGCGTCGCCGGGCTGACGAAGCAGTTCGCGTTCACTTTCGATCCGCCTCAGTGCAATACGGTGCTGAAACCAGCCGGCGTGGAAGCGGGTGCGGTATCGCAGGGTCTCCTCGCGCACGGGCCGCAAACAGAAGTCACGGTGATCGCCACGCAGACGTCCCAACCCATCCCGGACACCGTCGTAGGCGCCGGATGCAGTCACGTCGCCTTCAAGTCCCAGGACACCGCGCGCGGCACCGCGGACGTCCTGGCCGGTCCGGCTATCGACGGCGCCTCGACCTCCGCGGTCAAGGTGCACCTGGACTTCGCGACACCGGGATTCTCGAAGTCCATCGACCGGCTTACCTACGTCGCCGCGTTGAGCGACAAAACGGCCGTCGTCGTCGACAGCGAGTCCAATCCGCAACTGCTGGCGGACCTTCTCGTCAAAGCGGTGGCGGTGATCCGACAGAAATAGCGCCTTGGCCTAGGTCGGGTTGGTACAAAGTTCAAAATATGTAACACTGTCCCAATGACGGATCTGAGTGAGTCTTCCGCGATCGAGGCGGCCGACGACGCGCTGCCGCTGGGGCCGCAGTCGCTGGTGTGGCGCTACTTCGGCGACAACCGGATGTTTCTGATCGGGCCCCGTCCCGCGGTGCTGCAGAACATGCTGGCCGAACTCGGGCAGGGCGTGCTCGACCACTCGGTGTTCTTCAGTGACACCTCGGCGCGGGTCAAACGCTCGCTGCCGCCGATTTTCCGGACCGTCTACGGCTCCGACGACGACAACGCCGGCCACCAGGTGCGTGACTTTCATCATCAGATCAAAGGGTCCATGCCCAGCGGGGAGCGCTATCACGCACTGGATCCCGAGACTTACTACTGGGCGCACGCCACATTCGTCGAGCAGGTGCTCTATTTCGCCGACACTTTCGTCAAACGCCTGACCGACGCGGAGAAGGAACAGATTTATCTGGAATCGAAGACGTGGTACCGCCGTTACGGCGTCAGCGAACGTCCGATGCCGGCGAATTATCAAGAGTTCGAAAAGTATTGGGACCACATGATGGAGCGCATCGTGATCGCGCACCCCACCGCGAAATACGGTGTGGGATATGTGACCAAGGGCTTCCCGCGGCCCAAGGGTGTGTCGCCGCTGGCCTGGCGGTTACTCGCGCCGGTGTTCAACCCGGTGGCCGCGTTTCTCACCACCGGAGGAATGCCGCCGCGCGGCCGCGAACTGCTCGGATTGCCCTGGAGTGATCGTCAGGAGCGGCGCTATCAGCGGTTCGCGGCGGTCTGGCGGTCGCGGTCGGTGAACTGGGTCTGGGACCACCTGCCGATGCAGTTGCGCTACAACGGTTTTGCCCGTGGTGGCTATGCCCGGGTCTGACGCGTCCACCAACGCGATCCTCGACGCCGCCGTCGTCGAGTTCGAGCAGCATGGCTTTCGGCGGGTCGCCCTCGATGATGTCGCCCGCCGCGCCGGCGTCAGCCGCACCACGATCTACCGGCGCTTCGCCAACCGCGACGAACTGGTCGCCGCTGTCATCGACCGCGAAAACGCGGTCTTGTTCGCCACCATCGCCGACGAGCTGAAAAGGCGCCGGCCGCAGTCGAATTACTACGTCGAGGCGTTCACGTTGTCGATCGTGCGGTTTCGTCAACACCGGGTGCTGACCCGAATGTTGGCCGACGAGCCAGGGCTGATGCTGGAGTTGGCGAACCAGCATTGGGATCCTGCCGTCGAGCGGATGGCGGCCGCGCTGCGGGTGATCTTCCCGGACGGATTCGCCGAGCAGATCGGCGAAGATGCGGTCGACGAGTTGGCCGACACCATCCTGCGTTACGCGGCGATGCTGTTGTTGTTGCCGGCTCGTCAGGCCATGGTCGACGACGAGGACATTCGCGTGTTTGCCGCCACACACTTCCTGCCCAGCCTGCCCGTTGCGCTGCGCGCGCTGCCGGTGTGATTTCGGCCAATACAACTGCCCCGCAACGAAACCGACAAAAGACTCGAGCCCGAGGCGGAGCTCGGCAATGTTTCACGAGTAAACGCCGGGGCGGCTAGGATTGCTCTTCATGCAATCCGTGGACATGAACCTGTTGGCGGTGCTCGACGCGCTCCTGCAGGAGGGAAGTGTCAGCGGGGCTGCCCGTCGTCTGCACCTGACGCCACCGGCGGTCAGCCGGAGCCTCGGTCGGTTACGGGCGATCACGGGTGACCCGCTGCTGGTGCGCGCAGGGCGGAATTTGGTGCCGACACCGATTGCCGACAGCCTGCGCGAGCGCACCCACGAGGTTGTCGCAGCCGTGCATGAAATTCTGGGGCCGTTGCAGGCGCCGTCCGACGACGAGTTGGAACGCACGCTGCATCGCGTGTTCACCGTGCGAACCGGCCCCGACAACGCGAACGCCTTCGGGCCTGCGCTGTTCGAGGAAATGCGTTCTCGCGCTCCGCAATCGGGGTTGCACCTGGTCGGCGACGATGCGGGGGCCGCGGAGGCACTGCGCGACGGGCAGATCGATCTCGTGCTGGGCAGCCCGATCGCCGGCAACGCCAACGGCCTGCACCGCGAAGTGCTGCTCACCGATACGGTGGTGATCGTCGCCCGCCGCGACGGCGCCTTGGCGCGTACATGCAAGGCCGCAGGCCCGACGGCGGCCCAGCTGACCCGGTATCCGCATGTCAATCGCGTCCCTGAATCCGTCTGGCACGAGGCGGCGGATCTCCAGCTGGCCGAGCGCGGACTCGCCCGCACAGTGGCAGCCACGGCGCCCGGATTTGCGGCGGCGTTCGCATTGGTCCGCAGCGCCGATCTGATCTGCCTGGCGCCTGAACGGCTGACCCGGCGGAGTCTCGGAGCCGATCTACGCAGCTGGCCCAGCCCAATTCCGCTGCCCGAACTCGTCATCGAACAGTGCTGGCATCACCGCAGCCATAGCGACCCCGAACACCGTTGGCTACGTGATCGCGTTCGCGCAGCGGTGAGCGCTGTCAGCGACTGAACGCCCACGCCGCCATCAGCGGAAGCTCTTCTTTCCAGAAGGCGTCGCCATGCGATCCGACCCGCTCGCTCATGACCACGTCCGCCCCAGCGCAGCGCAGCGCGTCCGCCCACCGAGTCGCGTTCTCGAGAAAGAACGGCTCCAACGTGCCGGCGACGAAGTACGCGCGCGGAAGCGGATTTGGCATCACGTCGGGCGGTTGGTAGCCCGCACCCGGCGAGGCGCAGAAGATCGTGCCGTAGACATCGGGATGCCGCAGCCCGAGAGCGACTGCCAGTTCTCCGCTCGCGGAGACTCCGAACACCGCGGTTCGTTCGACGGGCAGCGAGACGCCGAAACGCGATCGGGCCCACTCGCGGACGTCATCGACGAAGAACTTCTCGTGCGCCGCGAAGCGCTCCGGGGCGAAATGTGGTGAGTACTCCTGCAGCCGCGCTGTCTCATCGGACCGTCGGTGGACGCCGACAATCATCGTGGAGGGCGTGTCGGTTGCCTCGAGGAACCCGCCCCAGCCCGAAATCAACTCACCGTCACCGGCGAACACGATGGCGTCGGGCGGGTCTGGTGGAACGTACACCGTGACCCGCCGTCCGCCGTCGTAATCGAACTCTTCGGTGACGAGATGCCCCGAGCCGCCGTTCTCGATCCTTCGGTAGTCCACGTTCGACACCCGATCGATCAATTGCGCCGATGTCAAGGTGTGCCTACGTACCCCAGAGCTCTTGAATGGTGTCGTACACCGCCTGCTTGTGGGCGAACTCGATGGTGTTGCCGTCGGGATCCTTGATTGCCGTCGTGTAGCCGATGTAGTCGCCCATGTCCATGGGTTCCCAGGCCAGCCCGTGCATCTCGCGGCCCTGGGCGGCGGCCGCGTCGACGTCCTCGCGGTTGGGCACCTCGATGCCGAGGTGCCCGAAATGCTGGAGGATCGGAATGTCGACGTCGGATTCAATGTCGAAGCGGTCCGCCAGTTTTGGCCCGAACTCAGCGAGCACCAGGATGAACGGCGGATCGACTTGGCCTTCGTGGGACAGCCAGGCGCCCCGCCCGAGGTTGTCTTCGTTCCTGCGCACCAGGACCAGTGGGGTCACCGCCTCGTAGAACGCGATGGACCGGTCGAGGTCTCTGACGGGGAGGGCGACGTGTGTCCAACGGGTCTCAGTCAAATGCGTCATGACATTTCTCCTCACATCGTGTGTTTCACTGGCGCAGTTCGTATTTCGCGGATCTGGGATTCTCCTGCGCCCTGACTATCCCGACGATAGGCGCCACTTCGAATGCGCGGTAGTAATTGTTTTCTATGTCAGAGTTGCGTGCCATGCAATCGGCTCCGTGTCAGACGGAGGCGACTTGCAGGCTCATCGCGTCACGCGCGTGCGGTACGCATCGAGCGCGGCCCTGCGCACAGGTGTTAGCGTCCCGTAATGCCGGAGTCCCAGGAGGTGAGCGGCGCCGCGCCGCTGCGCCGGGGCCTTTCGCAACGACAGCTGAACATGATCGCGCTCGGTGGCGTGATCGGCGCCGGCTTGTTCGTCGGCTCCGGGGTCATCATCGGCGAAACCGGACCGGGTGCCTTCATCACCTATGCGATCTGCGGAGTCCTGGTCGTTCTCGTCATGCGGATGCTCGGCGAGATGGCCACCGCCAACCCGTCGACCGGTTCGTTCGCCGACTACGCCCGGCAGGCGCTCGGCGGCTGGGCGGGTTTCTCAGTCGGCTGGCTGTACTGGTACTTCTGGGTGGTGGTGGTCGGCTTCGAAGCGATTGCCGGCGGAGCGGTGCTGTCGTACTGGATCAAGGCGCCGCTGTGGCTGCTGTCCGGCATCCTGATGGTCGCGATGACAGCGACCAATCTGTTCTCCGTGGCCGCCTTTGGGGAATTCGAATTCTGGTTCGCCGGAATCAAAGTCGCGGCGATCGTGGCATTTCTGGCGCTGGGAACTCTGTTTGTTCTCGGGGTCTGGCCGCAGCACGGCCTCGACTTCAGCAACCTGACCGCGCACGGCGGCTTCTTTCCCAACGGCATCGGAACGGTGTTCGGGGCCACCTCGGTGGTGGTCTCGGCGATGGTCGGAGCCGAGGTGGCCACGATCGCGGCCGCCGAGACCGCGGATCCCGAACGCGCCGTGGCACGCGCGACCAAATCGGTGGTCGTCCGGATCGTCATCTTCTACCTCGGCTCGGTGTTTCTGCTCGCGGTGATCGTGCCGTGGAATGCGGAGCGCCCCGGTGTCTCGCCGTACGTTGCGGCGTTGGGGCAGATGGGGATTCCCGCCGCGGGCCACATCATGAACGCGGTGGTGCTGACCGCGGTGCTGTCGTGTTTGAATTCCGGGCTCTACACCGCGTCGCGAATGCTGTTCGTGCTGGCCGCCCGCGGCGAGGCGCCGGTCGAATTGGTCAAGGTCGGTCGCCGGGGTGTGCCGTATGCGGCGATCCTGGTGTCCTCGGTCGTCGGATTCGTGTGCGTCCTGATGGCCTGGGTGGCACCGGAGGCGGTGTTCACCTTCCTGTTGAAATCATCTGGCTCACTGGTTCTTTCGGTGTATCTGTTGATCGCGTTATCACAGATCGTGCTGCGGCGGCGTACGCCGCCGGCGCGGTTGCGGGTGAAGATGTGGTTGTTCCCCGGTCTGTCGATTCTCACTGCGGCGGCGCTGGTCGGGGTGCTGGTGCTGATGGCATTCGACAGAAGCGCCCGCACCGAGCTGTGGTTGGGACTGTTGTCCTGGGTGGTCGTTCTGACGCTGTACTTCGTCCCACGCTGGTGGCGTAGACCGGAGAAGCCCGAGGCGGTCGTCACACCGACCGGCAAGGCCAGGCGCGTCCTCGTGTTGGCCAACAAAAACGTTTCCACGGGTGAGCTTTTCGACGTGCTGCGCCGCGTCGACGCCCAGCAGCGCGCCGAGTACTTCATCTGCGTGCCGGTGAACCCCGTCGACACCGGCCAGGCCGAACGCACCGGACCGGTGTTCGTCCTCGATGCCACCGTCACCGCCGCGCACGACCGGCTCGACGCGATCCTGACCGCGATGCGCGGTATCGGGCTGTCCGCCGACGGCGAACTCGGTGACTACCGGCCGCTGCGGGCACTGGACGCGGCGGTGCGGCACTTCCACCCCGACCAACTGGTGATCGCCGAAGCCCGTTCGGCGTGGCTGCGGCTGGGCATGGTCGACAAGGTGCGGGCGGCCTACCCGATCCCGGTGCTACACGTGGTGCCCGGACGGCCGTCGGCGCTGAGTTCGGCCTGAGGAGTCGATGAGCACCACACCGCAACTGCGCCAGGGGTTGTCGCAGCGCCAGCTCACGATGATCGCCGTCGGCGGCATCATCGGCGCCGGATTCTTCGTCGGCTCCGGCGTCGTCATCGGCAAGGCCGGCCCCGCGGCGTTCCTGACCTACGCGGTGTGCGGCCTGCTGATCATCCTGGTCATGCGGATGCTCGGCGAGATGGCCGCCGCGAATCCCTCGACGGGGTCCTTCGCGGAGTACGCCCGAGAAGCGTTGGGCGGCTGGGCGGGCTTCTCGGTGGGCTGGATGTATTGGTACTACTGGGTGATCGTCGTCGGTTTCGAGGCGGTTGCCGGGGCGAAGGTCATCACCTACTGGTTTCCCGCGCCGCTGTGGTTGCTGTCGCTGTTGTTGATGGTGCTGATGACGGCGACCAACTTGTTCTCGGTCTCGTCGTACGGCGAGTTCGAATTCTGGTTCGCCGGAATCAAAGTCGCGGCCATCGTGGCATTCCTGCTACTCGGCTCGGCGTGCTCGTTCGGGCTGTGGCCGAACCGGCATGCCGACCTCTCCAACCTGACGTCGCATGATGGATTCCTCCCCAACGGAATTCACGGCGCGGTCGGTGCCATTGTGGTGGTGATCTTCTCGATGGTCGGCGCCGAGATCGCGACCATCGCCGCCGCCGAGACGGCCGACCCGGAGCGGGCCATTCGGCGGGCGACCAACGCGGTGGCCGCACGTATCGCGATTTTCTTCGTCGGATCGGTCTTTCTGCTGACGATCGTCCTGCCATGGAACTCGTTGCAGCCCGGCGCCTCGCCGTTCGTCGCGGCATTGAAGCAGATGGGCATCCCGGGTGCGGACCACCTGATGAACGCGGTGGTGCTGACAGCGGTGCTGTCGTGTCTGAACTCCGGCCTGTATTCGGCGTCTCGAATGCTGTTCGTGCTGGCCCGGCAGGGCGAGGCGCCGGCCCGCCTGCTCGAGGTCAGCGGACGCGGCGTGCCCTACCTGGCGATCGTGGGCTCGTCGCTGGTGGGTTTTCTCTGCGTCATCATGGCCGCGGTCGCTCCGGACACCGTGTTCCAGTTCCTGCTCAACTCCTCGGGCGCCGTCGTGTTGCTCGTCTACCTGCTGATTGCGTTGTCGCAGATCGTATTACGCCGCAAGACGCCGCCCGGAAAGCTGCGCGTCAAGATGTGGTTCTTCCCGGTGCTGTCGATTTTGACGGTGGCGGGTATCGCCGCGGTGCTGGTGCAGATGGCGTTCGATGCGGACGCCCGCGTGCAGTTCTGGCTCAGCCTGCTGTCCTGGGCGGTCACAGTCGGGCTGTATTTCATCACCAAACGCGTTGCGGCCCGGTCGGATTAGCCCGTCTTGGTCAGCAGCACAGCCTGCTCGAACGGCAGTCGGGCAAAGACGCGGTGCGCCGCGCCGCCGACGTGCGACGCCGCCTGCTCCTTGCTGACGGTCTGCGGATTGGCGACGCCGAAAGTCTTGCCGTGGCGGCGCATGCGGCCCCCGCCCGCGGCGTTGAGGTTCTTCAGCCAGTCGCGATCCGGGCCGTAGGTCAGCAGGATTGCCACGCCGGGCTTGCCGTCGACCTCCGCTTTGAAGACCGTCAGCGGGGTGCGGTAGGCCTTGCCGGAGCGCCGGCCGACATGTTCGAGGATGCCGAAGGACGGGGCCCAGCCCGCCCAGATTCGCTGAATCGGGTTGGTGACGTGCCGGTTGAATCGGGCGAGTCGTTGCGGTAGTTGCATACCGTCATCCAACTCCCATTGCATGGGCCGCCTCAAGAACTTCCCGGGGCCGTTATCGACGACGCCAGACGGCGGAATGACGCGTCCGCCCGGACCGTCTGAGGCCAGCGTGACTGGTGAGACTAAAAGGGACTTAATTGGTTAAGTATTTGTGTTTAACCAGCCGTACAGGGGTCAATATATGTGACACGGGCCACAGCACCGCGCGGTATTGCCTGCTTGGGCGGGTCACCCACCCAACGGGCGGGCCCATTAGGGGTGGGGGGACACAATGACTGATCTACACGTCGAGGGAACACCGGGCGAGGCCGTGACGAGTTTGTTCGGCGCCTACCGGGGGCTGTCGGACTCGACTGGCTCGATTTCTCGCGCTGAGCTGGCTGACCGGACCACCGCGGAACTTGCCGAACTCCGTCAGGCCGTAGCGGCGGGGGCAGTCAGCGGCGACAACGACTTCGCCGACTGGTGCACACGGACCGACCAGCTGATCGTGGCCGAGTCCTATCAGCGGTTGTACGCCCAGGCTGCGATCGATGCGAAGGCCGCGGCCATCATCGACGAGGAGCGCCGCCTCGCGTGCGAGGCAACCTGAGCTCTCCGGTCGGCCCGAGTTGGCTCGAGCGCTGAGGAGCGGCCGCCGCTATTTCAGGGCGTCATCGAGGTTGATTGCCGCGCTGATCAATGCCAGATGGGTGAAAGCCTGCGGAAAGTTGCCCACCTGATCGCCCGTCGCGCTGACCTGTTCGGCGTACAGCCCGACGTGGTTGGCGTAGGTGAACATCTTTTCCAAGGCCAGTTGCGCGTCCGCCAGCCGACCGGTGCGAGTGAGCGCTTCGACGTACCAGAACGAGCAGATCGAGAAGGTGCCCTCCTCGCCGTCCAAGCCATCGCTTTCGGGGTCGTATCGGAAGACCAGACTGTCGGTAACCAGTTCCCGCTCAATGGCTTTCAGAGTGTTGAGGAATTTCGGATCGGCGGGTGACAAGAACTTCACCATCGGCATGAGCAGCGCTCCCGCGTCGAGCTCGTCACCGTCCTCCGTTTGGGTGAACGATTCTTTCTCGGTGTTGTAGCAGCGGGTCATGATGCGCTCGTAGATCTCGTCGCGGGCGCGCGACCACGCCACGATGTCACCCGGTAAGCCCCGCTGGCGGGCAACGCGGATGGCGCGTTCCAAGGCCACCCAGCACATCAGCCGTGACGTGGTGAACGCGCGCGTCTCACCGCGCACCTCCCACATTCCGGCGTCCTCCCGGTCCCAGTTGTTCATCACCCAGTTCACGACGCTGACCACGTCGCGCCACGCCGCGTCGCTGATGCCCGGGCCGTACTTGTTGAACAGATAGATCGAGTCGATCAGGTCGCCGTAGATGTCGAGCTGCAGCTGGTCGGCGGCCGCGTTGCCGATCCGTACGGGCTTGGAATCACGATGTCCGGAAAGGTGTTTGAGCTCGAACTCGTCCGGGAGATTGCCATCGATGTCGTAGAGAACCCGCAGCGGCCCCAGCTCTCCGTCGGCCCCGTGGGCGGTGCCCAATCGTTCGGACAGCCACCGGATGAACGACTGCGCCTCGTCGACGAAGCCCAGGCGCAGCAACGCGTACAAGGTGAATCCCGCGTCGCGCATCCAGACGTAGCGGTAGTCCCAATTTCGTTCGCCGCCGATGAGCTCAGGCAGGCTCGCGGTGGGGGCCGCGATCACCGCGCCACTGGGTGAGTGCGTGAGTAGTTTGAGCGTGATGGCCGAGCGGTGCACCGTCTCGCGCCACCGGCCGACGTAGTTGGACTTCGAAATCCATTGCCGCCAGAAGGAATTCGTACTCTCGAAAAGAGTGTCGGTGGAGCAGAGTCCGTCCGCGGAGGGCTCTTCCCCGTCGGCCAGGACTTCGAGGACGAAGCGAGCGGTCTCGCCCCGCGAGAGATGAACGTCGGCTGTCACTGTGTCGCCGTCGACGGTCAGCGGGACGGTGGCCGAAAGGCTGAGTCTGACCCCACCGCCGGTCAGCACGACGCTTGTGTCACTGAGGGATTCGACGGCACACGACTCCCGTGCGTAGTCGGGCCGTGCATCCAGTTCCATCCGCAGGTCCGCGGTTCCGCGCACGCCACGAACGCGGCGAACAAGCCGTTGCCGGTCGCCGCCGGCGCCGTCCGGGGCCACCGGCATGAAATCGTTGACCTCGGTCACTCCGTGTGGAGTCAGGAAGCGGGTGATCAGGACGGCGGTGTCGGGGCGGTAGAACTGCTGAGTCCGGGTCACGTCGCCGATCGGGCTCAACCGCCAACTGCCGCCGTCGTCCTCGTCGAGGATCGCGCCGAAAACGCTCGGCGAATCGAAGCGGGGGACGCAGAACCAGTCGATGGTGCCATCCGTGCCCACCAGCGCGCAGGTACGCATGTCGCCGATGAGGCCGTGATCGGCAATGCTCAGCCGACGCTCACTCATCAGGTAGGTGCCACCCTGACGGGCCGGGCAGCGTGCCCGCCTCGTCCGGTCCCCAGGTGCCTTGGTCGTAGGGGATGGTCTGCGGTGGCGCGTCGAGGATCGGTTGGCACACCTGCCAGATGCGGTCGACCTCGTCGGCGCGGGTGAACAGCAGTTGATCACCGCGCATGACGTCCAACAACAACCGCTCGTAGGCCTCCAGAGGGGTGTCCTCGGGATCCTGCTCGGCGACGTCGAGCAGCATGTGCACCCCCATGACGTCGAGCTCGGGACCGGGCCGCTTTGCGTTCAGGCCGAACTGGACGCTGGGGGAGTCGCTGAGTTCCAACACGAGTTTGTTGGGGTTGCGTGCCTCGTCGCCGAAATAGCTCGTCTTTTGCCCGCGGAAGGTCAATGTGACGGTGCGGCGAGTGTCGGCAAGACCTTTACCGGTGCGCAGATAGAACGGAGTGCCGCGCCAGCGTTCGGTATCGACGACGGCCTCGAGCGCAACGAACGTCTCGACCGTCGACTCGTCAGACACATCGTCTTCGGCGCGGTAGCCGTCGTACTGTCCGAAAACAGTCCGGTCCGGGTCGAACGGTTGGAGCGCGGCGAAGACGCGCGCGACTTCGTCACGAACCGCTACCGAGTCGAGGCTCGCGGGGGGCTCCATCGCGATGAAACCCAGCACTTGAGCGAGGTGCGTCGAGATCATGTCGCGGAAGCAGCCGGTCGACTCGTAGAACGCGCCGCGGCCTTCGATGCCACCGGATTCGGGAACGTCGATCTGAACGGACTCCAGATGTGTTGAGTTCCAGAGTGGTTCGATCACACCATCGTTGGCGAATCGCAGCGCCAGAATGTTCTGTACGGCTTCCTTGCCCAGGAAGTGGTCGATCCGGAAAATCTGCTCTTCGCTGAGCACCTCCTTCAATGCCGCGTCGAGTTCACGAGAAGATTCCAGGTCGGTTCCGAAGGGCTTCTCGACCACGACCCGCGCATCGGAAGTCAGATCCTGCTCCGCGAGCATGCCGATCATCGGCTGCATCGCATCCGGCGGCACGGAAAGGTATATCAGCGTGCGTGATTCGTCACCGAGGCGGTCGCGGGCCGCCCGCACCGCCTCGGCCAGATCGCTACCGTCATCGGCGCTGGAGGCCGTGAACGACAGCCGACCCAGGAACTCCTCTGCGATCGCGTCGTCGACGTCGTCGACAAATTCATCCAGGGCAGACCGCACGGAATCGCGGAATTCGTCGTCGGAATCCGGCGCGTGGCGACCCGAACCGATCACCACATAGTCCTCGGGCAGGCGACCGGCCTTGGCGAGCCGGTACAAGCCGGGAAACAGTTTGCGACGGGCCAGATCTCCTCGTGCTCCGAAGAGAACGAATACCTGAGGGGTCGATGTCATCACGCCGCCTTTGGCTCGATGTTACGCAGCGCGTTGTCGATGACTTCGGTCAACGCCGGATGTATCCAGAATGGCCGCCGACTCAGGTCGGTCGCGGTGATGTCGAATTCGATGGCCAGGACCAGTGTCTGGATCAGGGTGGACGCCTGCGGTCCCATGATGTGCGCACCGAGTACCAGGTCGGTGTCCTCGTCCACGATCACCTTGCAGAAGCCGGTGTCGTCCTGCAACGCCCATCCGTAGGCGACATCGCTGTAATCGACTTTTCCCACAACGTATTTGACATCTGCATCGCGACAATCCCGCTCGGTACGGCCTACCGATGCGATTTGCGGGTCGGTGAACACCGCCGACGGCACATGGTCGAGGTCGACCCGGCGCAGGTCGTTCGGGTTGTGCAGGTTGTGGGCCACCACTTCGGCTTCGCGGTTGGCGACATGCTTGAGCGGCACGGACGTACTGACGTCGCCAAGGGCGAAGATGCCCTCGACCGAGGTGCGACAGAATTCGTCGACTTTGATGCGGCCACTGTCGTGGGTCTCGATGCCGGCCACATCGACGTCCAGCCGATCGGCGTTGGAGGTGCGGCCGCTGGCGACCAGCAGCATGTCGGCCTGTACGGTGCTGCCGTCGTCCAGAGTCAGCAGCAAGTCGCCCGGGGTGCCGGATAATTCGGTGAGTTCGGTGCCGAGTCGCAGGTCGTGGCGCTGCGCCATCAGATCGGTGAAGGCGACCCGGATGTCGTCGTCCTGCGGTCCACCGAGTAAGTGCTCACCCCTCTCGATGATGGTGATGTGGCTGCCGACAGTGGCGAAAACGCGCGCGAGTTCGGCTGCGATGTACCCACCGCCCAACACGGCGAGTCGCTTCGGCGGCGCGTCGACCCGCATCACGGTGTCCGACGTCTCGTAGGGCAGGCCGGACTCGGCGACCACCGGGGGAACGACCGGCCTTCCGCCGCAGGCGATCACGATGCGATCGGCGGTGATCACTGTCGACTGCCCGTCTTCTGTGTCGACTGAGAGTTGGCGCGGCCCGGTGAAGCGGGCGTGACCGGCATACAGCGTGATCCAGTCGGACTTCTCCCGGCCGCGACGCCCGCCGTCCGACACGTGATCGGTGTGACCGAACACGCGGTCGCGCACCTCGACCCAGTTGATCGATCGGAGATCGGCGTCAACGCCGAAAGAGCCGGCACTGGTGACGGTTTCAGCTACTTCAGCGGTGTAGGCGAGCAGTTTCGAGGGGATACAACCGAAATTGAGGCAGGTTCCTCCGACCCGCCGGTCCTCGATGATGGCGACGTCGAGATTCTTGAACGAATCGTCGGTCACCATGTTGCCCGAACCACTGCCGATGACGACGAGGTCGTGGTGTGTCGTCGTGGTCATCAGAACGTCTCGGTGAGATCGTCGTCCGGTAGCGGACCCAGGGTTTGAAAGCTGTCGAGATAAGGGGAGATGTCGCCGCGCGTCGTCCAGTCGCGCAGTTGCTTTTCGGAGCGGCGCGACACCAGCGATCTGGCGAGATCGAAGTCCGTTGCCGTGACGACGACCTCAGCGTCGTCGACTCCGCCACGGGAGGCCCAGGTCCACGAATCACCCACCAACGCTATGGGTTCGAGTTGAGCGACGGCGTCGCTGAACTTCTGGACGAACATGTCGCGAATGGCCGCCTGCGCCGGCGTGTGCTGTCCACCGCTGCGCCCGAGGGCCCCGCGGAGATCCTGTTCGTGGATAACGATGTCACCGAGCGGGCGGGTGTTGTTCTGCTGCATCCACTCGACGAGAGGCGCGCGCAGCGAACGCCATTCATCGAGCAGCTCGGAAAGGCTGCGGTCGGTCCGCTCGCGCACCTGCCGCTGTGTCCAGTCGCTGTTGTGATCGTCGGGCTCGTCACCGGCCAGCACGTCGGCGTCCAAGCCGATCATGTGTGCGAGCAACTGCTGGACCGTCCAGTCTGGACAGGCCGGTACCGCCCTGTTGGCGGCAGCGGTGTCGAGATCTGCCACGAGATCGATCACCCGGTCTTGAGCCTGGGTCCATTGTTCAAGCGCGTCCATATCATTCTCCTACCTGATTGACTGCGGCGAAGTTGTTGCCGCGCAGGCTGTTCAGTTGCCGGATGTGGGCAAGGTCGAGTTGTCGATGACGTAGCGAAAAGCGACGTCGTTGTCGGCGATGTCGTCGAACGCATCGTTGATCGATTCGGCGTCGATGACGCGGATCTCCGGGTCGACCCCGTGCTGGGCGCTGAAATCGAGGACCTCTTGGGTCTCTTCGATGCTGCCGATGAACGAGCCGGCGATTGTCACCCGCTTGACGGAGACCTCGGCGAAGTTGATCGCGTCAGCCTGAGTCGCCTCGAGCATCCCCACGCTCACCAACGCCCCGTCGTGCTTGAGCAGCGCGACGTACGGCTTCATGTCGAACGAGGCCGGAATGGTCGACAAAATGAAATCGATCGAGCTGGCGTGATCGCCGAGTTGATCGTCGTCGGACATGACGACGACATCGTCGGCGCCCAACTCCAACAACGCATCTCGTTTACCGGGACTGGTGGTGAGCGCGATGACCTGATCGGCACCGCGGGCCTTGGCCAGCTTGATCGCGATATGCCCGAGCCCGCCCGTTCCCGCGACGGCGACGGTCTTGCCGGGCCCGACGTCCCAGTGCTGCAGCGGTGACCAGGTCGTGACTCCCGCGCACAGCAAGGGCGCGGCTTTCTCCAGCGCGAGCGCGTCGGGAATGCGCAAGACGAAGTGCTGGTCGACGACGATAGAGTCGGAATAGCCACCGAAGGTGATGTCACCAGTGCGGGGATCCTTGGCGTTGTAGGTGAAAACCGCTGGGGGATCTTGATATTGCTCGTCGCCCTTGCCCTTCTGACTCTCGTCTCCCCAGTAGACGAGGCAGCCCACTCCCACCCGATCGCCGACGGCGTGACGAGTCACGTCATCGCCGACGTCGCTGACGATTCCCACGATCTCGTGTCCGGGCATGCAGGGATAGTTCGTGGCCAGCGACGAGTCGAAGTCGTCGCGAGCTTGATGAACGTCGGAGTGACAAATTCCGCAGAACTTGATCTCGATCCGTACATCCTCCGGTCCCACCGGAGGCCGGTCGAATTCCATCGGCGCTAGCGGGCTCTTCGCATCGGGGGCGGCGTAACCGAGATTGGCGGGCACAGGCAACTCCTTGGGGTCGTGTCCAGACGCCTGGCCTGCCGAGCGGCCTTCGCGGACGACCGAGACAATTCCCGTCCTGCGGCTGCCTCAAACTGTGAGCAGCTACTTGGAAACCCCGTCCGTCCAAGCGCACGTGTGCTCCGAATACCTGTTCACAAGTATGAGGAGGATCACAATGACGCATCCGACCGTCGACGGTTTGCCCGAACAAGCCACCTCCACATTGCTCGGGATCTGCGCCCAGCTGTCTCAGTCGCGACATCCGGGTCTGGCGTGCTGGGCCTCCGCCGTGTCGGACGCGTTGTTGATCCGCCTGGTCTCGGTCACCACCGGAGCGCGCGTCGAAGATGCCGGTGACACCCCGTGTTCGTTGAAATCCCTGACGGCCGCCGAGTTGGAGGGGCTGCACGCGGTGCTGATGGCCGCGGCCGAAGCCAGCGACGACGAGTCGGTCGTGACGTGGTGTACCAGGGCTTATGGCTTGATCATCGCCGACTTCTGCCGCCGTGAGCTCGAGCAAGCGGCTTTCGACGCCAAAGCCGCCGCGATCGTCGCCGAAGAGCGTCGGCTGGCATGTCTGACCCGGCCGGCGCCCTGTTCGGTCGCCGAAGTCGCCGGTGGCTACGTCCACGAATAGACGCAGCGGCCCGCCGCGGGTCTGGTGTGACGGATCGCTCGGGTGAACAACTACACCCTGTAGTCGACACGGTCTCGACAGCTGGGACACTGGAGTACGTGGATCGCCCAGTTGGCGCGGCTTCTTCCCGGGCCGCATCGAAGCTCGCATCGTCGCCGCCTCGCCCAGCTGGCGCGGCTTCTTCTCGGGCCGCGTCGCAGCCCGCATCGTCGCTGCCCACGGACGTCTCGTCCAAGCTGTTCGACGCCGCCAGCGCGGTCATTCCCGGCGGGGTGAACTCGCCGGTGCGGGCGTTCAACGCGGTCGGCGGAACCCCCCGCTTCATCACCGAAGCCAACGGTTACTGGCTGACCGACGCCGACGGCAATCGCTATGTCGACCTGGTCTGCTCCTGGGGGCCGATGATCCTCGGCCACGCGCACCCGTCGGTGGTCGACGCCGTCACCCGCGCCGCGGCCAAGGGGCTGTCCTTCGGGGCGCCGACCCCGGCCGAAAGTGAACTGGCCACCGAGATCATCGACCGGGTGGCGCCGGTTGACCTGATCCGGCTGGTCAACTCCGGCACCGAGGCCACCATGAGCGCGGTCCGGCTGGCCCGCGGGTTCACCGGCCGCGCGAAGATCGTCAAGTTCTCCGGCTGCTACCACGGCCACGTCGACGCGCTGCTGGCCGACGCCGGCTCGGGTGTGGCGACGCTGGGTCTGCCGTCCACGCCCGGAGTCACCGGTGCGACCGCGGCGGACACGATTGTGTTGCCGTACAACGACATCGATGCGGTGCGCGACACCTTCGAGAAGTTCGGCGACCAGATCGCCGCGGTGATCACCGAGGCCAGCCCCGGCAACATGGGCGTCGTGCCGCCCGTGGCGGGCTTCAATGCCGGGCTGAAGGAGATCACCGGCGCGCACGGCGCGCTGCTGATCGTCGACGAGGTGATGACCGGATTCCGGATCAGCCGAAGTGGTTGGTATGGAGTCGATCCCGTCGACGCCGACCTGTTCACCTTCGGCAAGGTGATGAGCGGCGGACTGCCCGCCGCGGCCTTCGGCGGTCGCGCGGAAGTGATGCAGCGGCTTGCTCCGCTGGGGCCGGTGTATCAAGCCGGCACGCTGTCCGGCAATCCCGTCGCCGTGGCCGCCGGCTTGGCCACACTGCGTGCGGCCGACGAGCAGGTGTACGCCGCGCTCGATACCAATGCCGACCGGCTGGCCGGCCTGCTGTCCGGAGCGCTGACCGAGGCTGGTGTGCCACACCGGATTCCGCGAGCCGGCAACATGCTCAGCGTGTTCTTCGGCGACGCGCCGGTCACCGACTTTGCGTCCGCCCGCAGTAGTGAGACCTGGCGCTTCGCGCCGTTCTTCCATGCGCTGCTCGACGGCGGCGTGTATCCCCCCTGTAGCGCTTTCGAGGCGTGGTTCGTCTCGGCGGCGCTCGACGACGACGCCTTCGACCGGATCGCGGACGCGCTGCCCCTTGCGGCGCGGAGAGCCGCAGAAGCCACCGCCGAGGAGACCACGCCCTGATGGCCGAGCAGACCCGCGTTCACCTGATCCGTCACGGCGAGGTGCACAACCCCGACGGTGTCCTCTACGGTCGACTGCCGGGATTCCGCTTGTCCGACAAGGGAAATCGACAGGCTCAGGCGGCCGCCGACGCCCTGGCCGGCCGTGACATCGTCGCGGTGATCGCCTCGCCGCTGCAACGGGCACAGGAGACCGCCGCGCCGATCGCGGCCAAGCACAACCTGACGGTGGACACCGACCCCGACCTGATCGAGTCGGCCAACTTCTTCGAGGGCAGGCGGGTCAGTCCCGGCGACGGCGCCTGGCGCGACCCGCGATTCTGGTGGCAGATGCGCAACCCGTTCACCCCGTCGTGGGGCGAACCGTACAAGCAGATCGCGGCCCGCATGACCACCGCGATCGACAAGGCCAGGGCGCGGGCCAGCGGGCACGAGGCCGTCTGCGTCAGCCATCAGCTCCCGGTGTGGACGGGCCGACTCTCGCTGACCGGAAAACGGCTGTGGCACGACCCGCGCCGCCGCGAGTGCGCGGTGGGCTCGGTGACGTCGCTGGTCTTCGACGGCGATCGGCTGATCGACGTGCAGTACAGCGAGCCGGTACTCAGTTGACCAAGCTGGCGTTCGTCGCCGCGGTGGCGGCCGGTCTACTGGTCGGCTGCTCCACCGGTGACGACGCTGTCGCGCAGGGCGGCACCTTCGAATTCGTCTCTCCCGGAGGCAAAACCGACATCCTCTACGACCCGCCCGACCACCGTGGCCGGCCCGGCCCGATCAGCGGACCGGAACTGATGGACCCGGCGCGGATGATCTCGGTCGACGACCCCGCCGGCCCCTTCGCCGGACGGGTCGTGGTGATCAACGTGTGGGGGCAGTGGTGCGGGCCGTGCCGCGCCGAGGCGTCGGCGCTGCAACAGGTGTACGACGCCACCCGCGGCAACGGGGTGTCGATGCTGGGCATCGACGTTCGCGACAACAACCGCGAGGCCGCCCAGGACTTCGTCAAAGACCGCAAGATGACCTTCCCGTCGATCTACGACCCGGCGATGCGCACGATGATCGCGTTCGGCGGCAAATACCCGACGTCGGTCATCCCGTCCACCCTGGTGCTGGACCGCAGCCATCGGGTGGCCGCGGTGTTCCTGCGCGAGCTGCTGGCCGAGGATCTGCAGCCGGTGGTGCAACGAATCGCGGCCGAGAAGTGAGCGGGTTCACTGAAACTGCCACCGCCGGACCGCTTTTGCTGGCCCTGGCGGTGTCGGTGCTGGCCGGCCTGGTGTCGTTCGCATCACCCTGCGTGGTGCCGCTGGTGCCGGGCTATCTGTCGTACTTGGCGGCGGTGGTGGGTGTCGACGAGGCCGATCACGCCGCGGCGCGGGCTCGGTGGCGGGTCGCGGGATCGGCGGCGCTGTTCGTCGTCGGGTTCACCGTGGTGTTCCTGCTCGGCACCGTCGCGGTGCTGGGGATGACGACCTCGCTGATCACCAATCAGCTTGTGCTGCAACGGGTCGGTGGTGTGATCACCATTGTGATGGGGTTGGTGTTCGTGGGTTATGTCCCCGCGCTGCAACGCCAGTTCCGCTTCGCGCCGCGGCAACTGTCGACGTTGGCCGGCGCACCGCTGCTGGGTGCGGTGTTCGCGCTGGGGTGGACGCCGTGTCTGGGCCCGACTCTGGCCGGTGTGGTCAGCGTCGCGTCGGCCACCGACGGCGCCAGCGTGGCCCGGGGAATCGTGCTGGTGATCGCCTACTGCCTCGGGTTGGGAATTCCGTTCGTGCTGTTGGCTTTCGGCTCGGCATCGGCCGTCGCAGGTCTCGGCTGGCTGCGCCGGCACACCCGAGGGTTGCAGATCTTCGGCGGCGTCCTGCTGATCGCCGTGGGTGTCGCGCTGGTCAGCGGCGGATGGAACGAGTTCGTCTCCTGGCTGCGCGACGGGTTCGTCTCGGATGTGAGGTTGCCGATTTGAGCCGGCCACTTGCCTACGCCCGCAACACCTGGCGCGCTCTGACCTCGATGGGCACCGCGTTGGTGCTGCTGTTCCTGCTGGCGCTCGGCGCGATGCCGGGGGCGCTGCTGCCGCAGCGCAGCCTCAACGCCGGCAAGGTCGACGACTACCTGGCCTCGCACCCGAAACTCGGCCCGCTGCTGGACAAAGTGCAGGCGTTCAACGTGTTCGGCAGCTTCTGGTTCACCGCGATCTACACCTTGCTGTTCATCTCGCTGCTGGGCTGCCTCACCCCGCGGATGATCGAGCACGCCCGGAGCATGCGCGCGACACCGGTGCCGGCGCCCCGCAACCTGACGCGGCTGCCCAAGCACGCCGTCGCCACTGTCACCGGCGACGCCGACGAGATCGCCACCACGATCACCGAGCGGTTGCGCGGCTGGCGCACCACCGTCCGTCGCGGCGAGGGCATCGAAATCTCCGCCGAGAAAGGCTATCTGCGCGAATTCGGCAACCTGGTCTTCCACTTCTCGCTGCTCGGTCTGCTGGTCGCGGTGGCCGCCGGCAAGCTGTTCGGCTACGAGGGCAACGTCGTCGTCATCGCCGACGGCGGACCCGGCTTCTGCTCGGCATCGCCCGCCGCATTCGACTCGTTCCGGGCCGGCAACACCGTCGACGGCACGTCGCTGCATCCGATCTGCCTGCGGGTCAACGACTTCAAGGCCAAATACCTGCCGTCCGGACAGGCGACGTCGTTTGCCGCCGACATCGACTACCAGTCCGGTCGCGACTTGACCGCCGGCAGCTGGCGGCCCTACCGGCTCGAGGTCAACCACCCGTTGCGGGTGGGCGGCGACCGGGTTTACCTGCAGGGCCACGGCTACGCGCCGACGTTCAGCGTCGTCTACCCGGATGGGCAGGTCCGCACCTCGACCGTGCAGTGGCGCCCTGACAACGCCACCACGCTGCTGTCCTCCGGCGTCGCCCGCATCGACCCGCCCGCCGGCAGCTACCCCGACCCGGCCGAACGTCGCAGACATCAGATCGCCATCACCGGCTTGCTGGCCCCGACGGAGCAACTCGACGGCAAGCTGCTGTCGTCGAGCTTCCCGGCGCTGATCGCACCGGCCGTCGCCGTCGACATCTACACCGGCGACACCGGCCTGGACAGCGGCCGCCCGCAGTCGCTGTACACCCTCGACCCGCGTCTGATCGACCAGCACCGCATCGACCGGGCCGCGCGGGTGAACCTGCGGGTCGGGCAGCAGGTCCGCATCGACCAGGGGCCGGCGGCGGGCACCATCGTCCGCTTCGACGGCGCTGTGCCGTTCGTCAACCTGCAGGTGTCCCACGACCCGGGCCAGATCTGGGTGCTGGTGTCGGCGATGGCGATGATGGCGGGGCTGGTGGTGTCGTTGCTGGTACGTCGGCGAAGGATCTGGGTTCGGCTGCAGACCGAAACGCCGAGTAGCGTGAATGTCCAGGTAGGCGGTTTGGCGCGGACCGACAACGCAGGCTGGGGCGACGAGTTCGAGCGGCTGGTCGAGCGCCTCGAAAACGGGCTGACGGTCTCGGCTGCCGAGCCGATCGCCACCGGAAGGAGCACCCCATGAACACGACGCACGTCCACATCGGGCTGGCGCGCAACTCCGACTGGGCATTCACCTCCGCGGTGGTGATCATGGTGGTCGCGCTGCTGCTGTTGGCCGTCGAACTCGCCTACACCCGCAGCCGTGACCGCGATCGCGAGCTGGTCGGGGTGGGGGCTGACAGCGCAACCCCCGGCGTGGTGGCCGAGACCCCGCGCCGCCCGGTCGACGAGCGCGTCGGGCGGGCCGGGCTGCTGCTGGTCTACGCCGGGATCGGACTGCTGTTCGCATGCATCGTGCTGCGCGGTCTGGCCACCCAGCGGGTGCCGTGGGGCAACATGTACGAATTCATCAACCTGACCTGCTTCTGCGGGCTGATCGCCGGGGCAATCGTGCTGCGCAAGCCGCAATACCGTCCGCTCTGGGTCTTCCTGCTGCTGCCGGTGCTGATTCTGCTGACGGTGTCCGGACGCTGGCTCTACACCAACGCGGCGCCGGTGATGCCCGCGCTGCAGTCGTACTGGCTACCGATTCACGTGTCGGTGGTCAGCCTGGGTTCCGGGGTGTTCATGGTGGCCGGGGTGGCCAGCATCCTGTTCCTGCTGCGCACGTCGCGGCTCGGCGAGCCGGACACCCCGGGCGGGTTGGCCCAGCTGGTCCAGCGGCTGCCCGACGCGCAGACACTGGATCGGATCGCGTACCGAACCACGATCTTCGGCTTCCCGGTGTTCGGTTTCGGGGTCATCTTCGGTGCGATCTGGGCTGAGGAAGCCTGGGGCCGGTACTGGGGCTGGGACCCCAAGGAAACCGTCGCCTTCATCGCGTGGGTGGTCTACGCCGCCTACCTGCACGCCCGGTCGACGGCCGGCTGGCGGGACCGCAAAGCCGCCTGGATCAACGTGGTCGGATTCGTGGCGATGGTGTTCAACCTGTTCTTCGTCAACTTGGTCACTGTCGGGCTGCACTCCTATGCCGGAGTTGGATAACTGCAGCTCACAGGCATTCACAAGGCCCTGCGATATGTTCGATGACCAGAACTGTTCGTCGATAGCGACCCGAGCGTCGCACCGAGGGGATATTTCACGTGTCTGACCATCCGACGCATGACCCGAATACGGGCCGTCGCGGAGAGCATCCGACGACCGAACTGCCGCCGCAGGCGCCGCCACCGCCGGCTCCCGAGCCGCCGACCCGGGCGTTCACCGGATTCCGGACCGAACGCCGCTTCGGCGAGGGACCGACACAGAACGCGCCCATGCCGGAGACCCGCGTCGAACCGCGCGCCTGGGCCGAGACGCCGTACCAGGGGCTGCCCCGCGTCGTCGAGGCCAACGATGCGCCGCGCCGGGTCTACGGAAACTACGGCGGCCCGCCTCCCGCGTTCGAACCGGCGCAACAGCAGCCCAACCTGCCGCCGTCGCGATACCCGGAGCTGTCCACCAGCACCTTGCTGCGCCAGGTCAAGCCCGCGCCGGCGGAGGGCTGGCGCCGGTGGCTCTACCGCTTGTCCGGCCAGCTGATCAACGTCGGCGAGAGCCAGCGCACGATCCGCTACAACGACCTCACCGTCCAGGTGAACCGACCGCTGCGCGGGTGCTACCGGATCGCGATGCTCTCGCTGAAAGGCGGCGTCGGCAAGACCACCGTCACCGCCACCCTGGGCGCGACCTTCGCCTCGATCCGGGGTGACCGGGTGGTGGCCGTGGACGCCAACCCCGATCGCGGCACGCTGAGCCAGAAGGTGCCGCTGGAAACCCCGGCCACCGTGCGCCACCTGCTGCGCGACGCCGACGGCATCGAGCGCTACAGCGACGTCCGCAGCTACACCTCGCAGGGCCGCAGCCGACTGGAAGTGCTTGCCTCCGAAAGCGATCCGGCGATGTCGGAGGCCTTCAGCGCCGAGGACTACGCGCAGACGCTGGAGATTCTCGAGCGGTTCTACGGTCTGGTGCTCACCGATTGCGGCACCGGGTTGCTGCACTCCGCGATGACGGCGGTGCTGGAGAAGGCTGACGCGCTAGTCGTGGTGAGTTCGGGTTCGATCGACGGCGCTCGCAGCGCGTCGGCGACCTTGGACTGGCTCGACGCGCACGGCCACGAAGAGCTGGTCAGCAATTCCATCGCGGTGATCAACGCGGTACGCCCGCGTTCCGGCAAGGTCGACATGCAGAAAGTGGTCGACCATTTCTCCCGGCGCTGCCGGGCGGTGCGCCTGGTGCCGTTCGACCCGCACCTCGAAGAAGGCGCCGAGATCAATCTCGACCTGTTGAAGCGGGAGACCCGGGAAGCGCTGATCGAGCTGGCAGCTGTTGTCGCAGACGGCTTTCCGAACGATCAGCGCCGCTCCAACGAGCACTTCATCTGACGGGAGGACGACGCAGGGCCGTCAGGCTCGAGCGTCAGCGCGGGTTGTTGTCGCCGTGACTGAGCCGCCAGAGGAAGTCCGGATCGTCGTCAGGGCCGATGACGCGGCTCTTCGGCCGGCTCATCTGCGCGCGTGCCGCGCGCCAGCCGACGTAGATCAGTGATCCGAGAAGAAAGACCAGGAGCAGATAAAGCACTCAACACCTCCTTGGTCCGAATATACGCGGCGACCTAGGCTCGCACTGTGTCAAACGCACAGAGGTCGGTGGGTCGCGCGGTTCTCAGCGTCGTGTTCTACGTCGTGGCCCGCCTGGCATTGGTGGCCGCGCTGGCCGGCGCGATCTACGGGATCGGTCGCGCGCTCGGGGTGCACGAGTTTCCCATCGTCGTCGCATTGCTTTTCGCGTTGATCATCGCGATGCCGCTGGGCATGTGGCTGTTCGCCCCGCTGCGACGACGGGCCACCGCCGGCCTGGAAGAAGCCACCGCCCGCCGCCGCCAGGACCGCGAACAACTGCAGGCCCGGCTGCGAGGCGAAGAGCCGCCCGACCCGCATTAAGGCTGCGGTGAGGGCGGCGATACGTCGACATTGCCCGCCCTGTCCGCAGAGCGAACGCGTTCCAATCCGGTCAGGTTTCCTCGTTGCTTGACGCTGTGTGATTGCCGAGTTGACTTGGCCCTCGTGGGCGAATTGTCCGACCTGTCGCCCGGGCTTGTCGCAGACGCTGCGGGCAGCGCCAACCCGGCGATGGATTTACGCGCGGTGCGCGCGCTGCATCGACCTGGGGGTGGTCCGCGACAGTGTGTCGCGCACCTTCGGCGACGAAGCTTTCGCCAGAGCGTCGTCTCGCTCGGGTCGTTGTCGCCGCTCCCGAAGGCAGATGTCGTTGAGCCACGGGGCCAAGAAGGTGCAGGAGCTTGCGCTGCGGGAAGCGCTGGCGTACTAGGACACCGAGATCCGCTGCGAGCATCTGCTGCTGGGCATCTTGCGCAGCGGCGAGAAATCGGCCATCGGGTGATCGCCGAGCACGTCTACACCGCGCGATTACGGGCGGTGGTGGTCAACATGCGGGAGAGGGCGGCTCGAGGTTGCGTGACTTCGCACTCACTCAGTAACGTCTAAGCGTCGAAAAGGACCAGGAGAGGCACCGGTAAGCCCGCTCCCTTCCACAGGAAGCTCCGTTCCGCGCAGCGGACCCGCGGCAAGCACTGGCGCAGACGCGTCGGCGGCTTGAGCGCGCTCGCAGCACATGCGTCCATTTCCGGCCGGCTGTGCCCTGACAGGAGGCCGACATGCCATTAATTCGAACAAACGCCGGAATCGTCACTCAAATCAACACTTTCACGGTAACCGGTGGTGATCCGCAAAAACTGATCGACTCACTTCGTGAAGGTGCACAGTTCGCCAGCGCAACACCCGGTTGGTTGTCGGCGAGCCTGCACAGGAGCCACGATGGAACCCGCGTGGTGAACTACGCCCAAAGCGATAGCCTCGACGCCGCGCTGGCAGTGATCGATCGGCTTCGGCGCGAAGGTTTCCTGGAGCGCAACGCCGAGCACGGGGAGGCGCACCCCGGGCTTTATGACGTCGTATACACACTCGAACGTTGACGAACGCCCTCAGGCCGCCGTTACGCCCAACGCCGCCGCCACGGCGATCGACCAGACCAGCATCGTCAGGCCGGTGTCGCGCAGCACCGGGATCAGCGCGGGCCCTCGCTGCCCGGTACGCACCGGCTTCGCGGCCCGAACCGCCAGCGGCGTTGCCAGCAGGCCCAGCGCGCACCACGGCGTCGCCGCGGTCAGCGCCAGGGTCAACACCGCGGCGGCGGCCAGCAGCAGCTGGTAGAAGACGCGTGTTCCCTTGTCGCCCAAGCGGACTGCCAACGTGATCTTGCCGGACTCGGCATCGGTCGGGATGTCGCGCAAGTTGTTGGCCACCAGCACCGCCGACGACAGCGCCCCCGTCGTCACCGCCAGCACCGCGCCGACCCAGTCCACCCGCAATGCCTGGGTGTACTGGGTGCCGAGCACCGCGACCAGACCGAAGAACAGAAAGACGGCGACCTCCCCGTAACCCGCGTAGCCGTAGGGCTTCGAGCCGCCGGTGTACAACCAGGCTCCGGCGATGCACAGCGCACCGACCGCGACCAGCCACAGCGCGCTCGTCAGCGCCAGCGCCAGCCCGGCCGCCGCACCCACGGCCAAGCTCGCCACGGCCACCAGCAGGACCGACCGCGGCGCGGCCAGTCGCGAGCCCACCAGGCGCAGCGGGCCGGCCCGGTTGTCGTCGGTGCCGCGAATGCCGTCGGAGTAGTCGTTGGCGAAGTTGACCCCGATGATCAACGCGACCGCCACGGCCAACGCCAGCAATGCCTTCCACCAGACGGCGGAGTGCAGCCAGGCGGCCGCGCCGGTGCCGGCGATGACGGGGGCGACGGCGTTGGGGAGTGTTCGCGGTCGCGCACCGGCGATCCACTGCGAAAGACTGGCCACCCTGTGATCGTTCCATGCGCGTGCTCGACAATGCATAGATGCTTGGAGTGATCGGCGGCAGCGGCTTCTACAGCTTCTTCGACTCGGCGGCCCGCAGCGTCAGCCTGGACACGCCGTTCGGCGAGCCCAGCGGCCCGCTGACGGTCGGCGCCATCGGGGAGCACGAGGTGGCGTTCCTGCCTCGGCACGGCGTCGACCATCGCTATCCCGCCCACAAGGTGCCCTATCGGGCCAACATGTGGGCGCTGCGCTCGCTCGGTGTCCGACAGGTCTTCGCGCCGTGCGCGGTCGGCAGCCTGACCCCGGACCATGGCCCGGGAAGCGTGGTGGTGCCCGATCAATTGGTCGACCGCACCCGTCATCGCGCCGACACCTACTTCGATTCCGGCGCGGCGCACGTGGCCTTCGCCGACCCGTACTGCCCGACGTTGCGCGCCGCGGCGACCGGTCTGCCGGAGGTCGTCGACGGCGGCACCATGGTGGTGATCGAGGGTCCGCGGTTTTCCACCCGGGCGGAGAGTCGGTGGTTCGCCGCGGCCGGCTTCACCCTGATCAACATGACCGGCTACCCCGAGTCGGTTCTGGCTCGCGAGCTCGAAATCTGCTACGCAGCAATCGCTTTGGTAACCGACCTGGACGCCGGGATCGAGGCCGGCGGTGGCGTGAAGGTCGACGAGGTAATCGACGTCTTCGCCAAGAACATCGAGCCGTTCAAAAAGCTCGTCCGCGAAGCGATCGGCCGGGTGGCCACCGAGCATTCCTGTCAGGAGTGTCTGTCGCACACCGGGATGCCGAACCCGTTCGACGAGGGGTAGCGGTCAGCCCACCCGGGCCGCGGGCTTGCGCTCGTCGTCGGCGCCGGGCTGGCGGGGTGGACGTCCGCGTCGCAGGGTCTCGATCAACTCCCGATAGGGGCCGACCAGGTAGACGGTGTCGTCGGCGTGCAAGCGGGCGTCGCGGCGCGGGTGCAGCTTGAGCAATCCGTTGGAGGTCACGATCGCGATGACCCGGGCCTTGGTGGACAGCTCGAACATCCGCAGCCCGTCCAGCTCGCTGCCCGCGGCGACCTGCATTTCGCCCACCACGAACGAGCTCTGACCCACCGAGAACGTGCCCAGCACCTGCAGGCCGATGGCGGCGCCGATGAAGTACGGCACCGCTAATTCGACGGTGGAGCGGACGTTCTCGAAGCCGAACCGCTGGGCGACAGCGAAACCCAGCGTTCGGTCGTAGACCCGCAGCACCAGCGGGATGTCGGTCCAGTGCTCGCGGGTCGCCGTCTTCTTGCCGAGCATCTCGGCCAGCACGATGCCGGTCTCGATGTTGATCATGTCGTTGCGGGTCAGCACCGCGACCGCCCGCGCGCGGTCGACCCGAGCCGACTGCAGGGTCTGGCGCAGCGTGGCGTCGCCGAAGATGACCGGCACGTCGAGGTCGCGGACGGCGGACAGGAAGCGATTCTCCTCGTCCTGTTCGATGACGGCGACGTCGTGCCCGGCGCCGACCAGGTCCTTGATGACGCGCATGCCGAGGCCGCTGAGCCCGACCACCACGATGTGGTTGCGCAGATGCCCGACCCGTGGCCGCGCTGACGCGAAAACGAAACGGCGAGAAAGCAATACATCGGCGACGAAGGACACCAGCAGGGCAGTGGTGGTCACGCCGCTGAACATCAGCAGCGTGGAGAAGGTGCGTAGCCAGGTCGGCTGGTTGACGAAGCTGAAGTCGCCGTAACCGGTGGTGGTCATCGTCTCGATGGTGAAGTAGAACGCGTCCACCCAGCCCATCTTGGGCGGTGGACGGTAGCCGAACCGCAGCACGAACGTCGCGGTGATCAGCACCATCAACGTCGCGCCGACGACGGGGTAGAACGTCGGGTTGAAGTCGTTGACCACCCCGCGAACCACGTCGACCATCCGCCGGACGACGGTACGGCGGGACCGCGAGCGCGACGAGCCGGGGACCTTGATGCCTTGCGCGGCCAACTCGTCGGCGGTGCCGATCATCATCGTCCAGTCGCCGGCATGCACCCGCCGGTCGCGGCCGGGGCAGATCTCGAGCTCACCGGGGTCGGGGGAGTTGTCACCGTGGATGATCGCCACCGGCGCGAGGTCGCCGTAGAGCTCGCGCAGCGTCGCCTCGCGCGACGCGGTCTTGCCGGAGACGAGGAAGGTCAGCCCGGCGGCGTCGAAATCGTGGGTCGCCTGCGACAGACAGGCCTCGACGACCGCCGGCGCGGCGATCTCGGCCACGTCGAGGATCGCGCCGGCGCCGTTGTCGTTGGCCACCGCTTCGCGCAGCACGTCGTTGGCCACCCTCGAGACCACGCGCACGTTGGGGTTGGCTTTCCTTGCGAGCAACGCGATTTCAAGGTTCACCGCGTCGTCGTCGCCGGCGCAGACGACGGCCAGGGCGTGCGACACCTCGGCCAGGGTGAGCTCACGCGCGACGCCGGCTTCGGAGGCCTCGGTGTTGACCAGCCGGACCACCGTCGCGCCGGCGTTCTTCAGCTCGTCGGCGATCGTGGTCGCCAGCGAATCGTCACCGCTGACAATGATGTGGCGATGCATGCTCACACCCTGCCTTCGTGCCGGTTCACCAGGGCATTATGTCATCCGACGTGCGCTGGTCAGCTGTATCAACGCCGCCCGGTCGACCTTGCCGATACCCCGCAGCGGTAGCGCGTCCACCACGTGCACTTCCCGCGGTGCCGCGGTGTGGTCCAGGCTCTGCGTCACCTGAGCCCGCAGCTGCTCGAGTGAGGGTGCCGGTGAGCCGTCGACGAGCACGACCGCAGCCACCACCCGCTGGCCGAGTCGCTCGTCGGCCAGCCCGAACACCGCGCAGTCCGCCACCGCGGGATGGGTTCGCAGCGCGGCCTCGACGGGTTGCGGCAACACGGTCAACCCGCCGGTGCTGATCGCGTCGTCAACGCGGCCGAGCACGCTGAGCACTCCCGAATCGTCAACCATGCCAAGGTCGTCGGTGCGGAACCAGCCGGCTTCGGCGAACGGATCGGGGTCCGGCGGATTGCGGTAGCCCTTGGCCAGGGTCGGGCCGCCGAGGACGATCCGGCCGTCGTCGAGTCGGAGTCGCACGCCGTTGAGCGGGATGCCGTCGTAGACGCAGCCGCCGGCGGTCTCGCTCATGCCGTAGGTGCGGACGACGGTGATGCCGGCCGCCGCCGCGCCGGCCAGAACCGGCCCGGGGGCCGGGCCACCGCCCAGCAGCACCGCGTCCAGGCCGGCCAGGGCGGCGGTGGCTACGGGGTCGCCCAGCGCCTTGGCCAGCTGCGTGGCGACCAGCGAGGTGTAGCGCCGCCCGGAGCCGAGTTCGTCTACGGCAGAGGGTAATTGGCTGATGTCGAAGCCGGTCGAGACGTCCATTTCGACCGGGTCGGAGCCGGCCAGCAGGCTGCGGACCAGCACCTGGATGCCGGCGATGTGATACGGCGGCAGGGCCAGCAGCCACCGGCCTGGTCCGCCGAGGCGGTCATGGGTGGCCACCGCGCTGGCGGTCAGCGCGGCCGCGGTGAGCAGTGCACCTTTGGGCGGGCCGGTGGTGCCCGAGGTGGTCGCCACGACGGCCACGTCGGCGTCGATGGGTTCGCCCGCTCTTAGTGCCACCGCGTCCGACTGGTCAGCGCCCAGCGGAAGGAGTGCGGGGGCCTCGTCGTGCAGAACCGCGTCTAAAGCGGCCAGCAGGGGACCGACCGGCGAGCCGTGCGGCATGGGAAAGGCCCGCAGGACGGCTATTTGGGCTCCTCGCCGTCGCGGGCGTCCTCCAGCGGCCAGCCCTTGGCGGCCAGCCGTTCGCGCACCCGCTCGACGTCACTCGGCGCCGGCAGATGATCGGTGATCTGGGTGATCAGCACGCCGATGTCGACGTGGTCGAAGTCGCCGCGCGCGATCAGTTCGCGGGCCACCAGCTTGACTTCGTCATTGCTGAGTCGGCGTGAGAGCAGGGCCAGCACCGGGACGTAGTCGGTCGGCGGAATGCCCTCGGGGTAGCCGGCGCGCAACCACGCGACAACGGAGTTCAGGAATCGGTTCACGGTGTGTGCACTTCCCCCGCCCGACTGTCGCTATGCCTACAAACGGAATGAAATTCCGATGCTACGCGGGCTTGGCTCCGAGGATGTAAAGACCGGTGTGCACTCCGATGAACTCGCGAGCGATGTAGAGCACGCCCACGAAGACGGCGACCAGCACCAACGCATACAGCGCGTAGCTGATCGCGGCCAGCGCCGGGTTCCGTTGCGCGACGGCCGCGCCGGACCCCTGGGCGCCGGCGCCCGCTGAGCCGATCCGCACCGCGAGCGCGAAGATCGTGGGCAGCCCGCTGCCCAGCAGCAGGCCGAAGAACAGGATCTTCAGCGACGCCTCGTAGTTGAACCAGTGGCTCATCGCGTGCCCGCTTTCTTCACGTCGGCGTGCGGAGCGACGCCGGAGACTGCACCATTGCCGATCGGGGCGCCGGCCAGGCCCGGCTTGCCGTGCTCGTCGAGCCCGGCGGTCAGGTCGCCCTTCCACTCGGCGTTCACGTTGTTGTGGTCGACCTTGGTCTTGCGCGACTGCAAATAGATCGCCGTGGCGACGGCCACCAGCAGTGCGACGCCGATGATCGCACCCGGGTAACCGCCGATCTTGTGCACCACGAAGTAGGTGAATCCGCCGACCAGGCCGGCCGAGGGCAGGGTGATCAGCCACGCGGCCGCCATCCGTCCCGCCACACCCCAGCGCACCTCGGCACCGGGCTTGCCGACCCCGCTGCCGAGCACCGAACCGGTGACCACCTGAGTTGTCGACAGCGCATAACCGAACTGCGCGGACAGCAAAATGATGACGGCAGAAGAGGATTCGGCCGCCATGCCCTGCGGCGACTTGATCTCGACGATGCCCTTGCCCATGGTCCGGATGATCCGCCAGCCGCCGGTGTAGGTGCCCGCCGCCATCGCGCACGCGCAGGCCAGGATCACCCAGAACGGCGGCAGCGTCTCGGTGCGGCTGACCGCGCCGTAGGAGATCAGCGCCAGGAAGATCACGCCCATCGTCTTCTGGGCGTCGTTGGTGCCGTGCGCCAGCGAGACCAGCGACGCCGAGAAGATCTGGCCGCGACGGAATGCGGCCTCGCTGCGCTGCTCCGGGACGCCGCGGTTGATCCGGTAGACCAGCCAGGTGCCGACCGCGCCGACCACTCCGGCGAGAAACACCGACACCAGGGCCGGGATCAGCACGCGCGAGGCCACCCCGGTCCAGATCACCCCGTGGCCGCCGACCGCGGCGATCATCGCGCCGACGATGCCGCCGACCAGCGCGTGTGACGAGCTGGACGGAATGCCCAGCAGCCAGGTCAGCAGGTTCCAGACGATGCCGCCGACCAGTCCGGCGAACACCAGTTGCAGCGTCACCAGGTGACCGTTGACCAGGTCCTTGGCGATCGTCGCGGCGACGGCGGTGGACAGGAACGCGCCGAGCAGGTTCAGCACCGCCGAGAGCGTCACCGCTGTCTTGGGCTTGAGCGCTCCGCTGGCGATCGACGTCGCCATCGCGTTCCCGGTGTCGTGGAAGCCGTTCGTGAAATCGAAAGCGAGGGCGGTGATCACGACAATGATCAGAAGGAACAGCTGAAGATTCACGGGCCTAATTCTGTAGGTAGGAGGGACCGCTTGTCGAAAGAACAGCGTCGCAAAACAAAGGTATATCGCACTAGACGTCAGATGTTCGTCTGGGGTTTACCTGCCAGCTCACGGCGTTAACCGCGCGTGTCGCGGCGCAGCGGATGCTCCGGTGGAATCTGGACGAAGATGAGCAGAACGCCGTCGGGATCGACCACGTGCAACTCGTGCAGACCCCAGGGTTCCTGCCGGGCTTCCCGAGCGATCTCGACGCCCCGGCCCTCCAGCTCGGCCTGCGTCGCGACCACGTCGCGAACCTGCAGCCACAGTGCGCCGGGGAACGGCACGGCCGGCTTCTCCTCGGCGCCGTGATTGGCCAGCTCGATCAGCGACTGGCCGGCGAAGAACACCGTCCCCGCGCCGTAGTCGCGAAAGATCGCCAGCCCGAGCTGATCGCGGTAGAAGGTCAGCGACCGCGGATAGTCCGCCGGCCGAAACAGCATCCGGCTGGCGAGTATCTCCATGCCTTCGTGTCTATCACGCGTC
This sequence comes from Mycobacterium sp., assembly GCF_002863225.1. Classification (GTDB taxonomy): domain Bacteria; phylum Actinomycetota; class Actinomycetes; order Mycobacteriales; family Mycobacteriaceae; genus Mycobacterium. Next base: position 46,719 of record NZ_PKEK01000022.1, read on the forward strand.
GGGATTGTTCGGCTCGGCCTGCTTAGCCGACTTCTCCTCATCGCGCTTCGCGCTCTGCATCGTCGTCGGCTGAAGCCGCTGGCGCCGGATCGCGGTGGTGGCCAAGCCCGGGACGACGGTGTCGATCGCCTGCGCGGCGATCGCCATCCGGGGCGCGATCCGGACCGGGCGGGTGCGCGCCGCGTCGATCATCCAGCCGGCGGCTTCCTCGGAGGTCAGCGCCGGCAGGCCCTGGTACTCCTTGGTCGGCGCGATCATCGGGGTGGCCACCAGCGGGTAGTACAGCGTGGTCGAGTGCACACCCTTTGTCGCCCACTCGGTTTCGATCACCCGGCTGACCGCCGACAGCGCCGCCTTGGAGGCGTTGTAGACGGCGAACAACGGAGACGGCTCGCTGAAGACACCCCACGTCGCGACGTTGATGATGTGGCCGTCGCGGCGCTCCAGCATGCCGGGGGCGATGCCGCGGATCAGCCGCAGCGGTGAGGTGTAGTTGAGCAGCATGGTCCGGTCGACGTCGTGCCAGCGTTCCAGCGACTCGGCCAGCGGCCGGCGGATGGAGCGCCCGGCGTTGTTGATCAGGATGTCTACCCCGCCGAGACGCTTCTCGACGTCGGCCACCAGCGCGTCGACCGCGTCCAGGTCGGACAGGTCGCAGGGGATGGCGATCGCCTCGCCGCCGTCCGCGGTGATCCGGCCGACCACCTCGTCCAGCAGATCTTTGCGGCGGGCCACCGCAACCACGGTCGCGCCGCGGCGGGCGAACTGCTCGGCGGCGCATTCGCCGATCCCGGACGACGCTCCGGTCAGCAGGACGCGCTTGCCGGCCAGATCGATATTGGTTGCGCTGGGCAGCAGTCGCGGTACCAGGGGCGGGCGCATGCTGGCCAGCGTGATCTGCGTGGCCAGTTGTCGAATCGGGTTCCAACTCACGTCGGAAGTCTAGGTGGCAGGTCTGAGCGCGTTCGGCGCCGACTGTGGCCGATGTTCGAAGTGCCCACCTCCGAGCGACACCTCGTCGATTGCCCAGATCGACGCCAGCGTGGAGCGCTCTCGCACTTCTGCGCGCCAGCGTCGATCTCGGCGCAACCAGACGCCGGCGCCAGCGGCGAACCCGACGTCTAGAAGTAGCGCGGAAACGGCGTCCAGTCGGGCGGCCGCTTCTCGAGGAAGGCGTCACGGCCCTCGACGGCCTCGTCGGTCATGTACGCCAACCGGGTCGCCTCGCCGGCGAACAACTGCTGGCCCACCAGCCCGTCGTCGAGCAGATTGAAGGCATACTTCAGCATCCGTTGCGCCTGAGGCGATTTCGCGTTGATCTCAGCGGCCCACTGAATCGCCTCGGTCTCCAGCTCGGCGTGGTCGACGACGGCATTGACCGCACCCATGTGATGCATCTGCTCGGCTGTGTACGGACGACCCAGGAAGAAGATCTCGCGGGCGAACTTCTGGCCGACCTGGCGGGCCAGGTATGCGCTGCCGTAGCCGCCGTCGAAGCTGCCGACGTCGGCGTCGGTCTGCTTGAACCGGGCGTGCTCGCGACTGGCCAGGGTGAGGTCGCAGACCACGTGCAGGCTGTGCCCGCCGCCCGCGGCCCAACCGTTGACCAGGCAGATCACCACCTTCGGCATGAACCGGATCAGCCGCTGCACCTCGAGGATGTGCAGCCTTCCAGCCCTTGCGGCGTCAACAGTATCGCCGGTGTCTCCGCTTGCGTACTGGTACCCGCTGCGGCCGCGGATGCGTTGATCGCCACCCGAACAGAACGCCCAGCCGCCGTCCTTGGGCGACGGGCCGTTGCCGGTCAGCAGCACCACGCCGACGTCCGGCGACATCCGGGCGTGATCGAGCACGCGGTACAACTCGTCGACGGTGTGCGGCCGGAAGGCATTGCGCACCTCGGGCCGGTCGAAGGCCACCCGCACGGTCGCGTCGGCGACGTGACGGTGGTAGGTGATGTCGGTCAAATCGGCGAACCCGTCGACCGGCTTCCATTGATCGTCGTGAAAAGGATTGTCAGACAAGGTCGCCACCCGATGTGCTGTCACGCATAGGCAGACCGTAGTCGGCCGGCTTTGGGAAGGCTATCTTTGCTGGCCAGCGAAGGCGTGGCGGCTTAATGTGCCAACCATGTCCGCTACTTTGCATTCGCGCGAGCCGCACAGCGGCTCGGTGTCGGCCCGGTTGAATTGGCTGCGCGCAGGCGTGCTCGGCGCCAATGACGGAATCGTCTCTACGGCAGGCATTGTCGTCGGTGTCGCTGCGGCCACGGCGACGCGTGGCCCGATCGTCACCGCCGGAGTTGCGGGGCTGGCTGCCGGCGCGGTGTCGATGGCGCTGGGCGAGTACGTCTCGGTGAGCGCTCAGCGCGACACCGAGCAGGCGCTGCTGCGCACCGAGCGACGCGAACTCGCCGAGGACCCGGCCGCGGAGCTGGACGAGTTGGCCGCGCTCTACGAGGCAAAGGGTTTATCGGTGGCGACGGCGCGTTGCGTGGCTGAGGAATTCACCGCGCACGATCCGATCGCCGCCCACGCAGAGGTGGAACTCGGTTTCGATCCAACCGAGCTGACCAGCCCGTGGCAGGCGGCGGCGTCGTCGGCTGTGGCTTTCAGCGTCGGAGCCCTGCTGCCCTTGTCCGCCGTCATGGCGGCATCGCCTGCCGCCCGCATACCGCTGACGGTAGGTGCGGTACTGATCGCGCTGTTGATCACCGGAACTGTCTCGGCTCATCTCGGTGGAGCGCCGAAACACCGTGCGGCACTGCGTAATGGCGTCGGCGGCGGAGTCGCTCTGGCAGTCACGTACGCCATCGGTCACATGGTCGGTGCCGTCATTGGCTGACCGCTACGAATGTTCGGCGGACCCCTCGATGCCGTCCGGGAGCGCGCTGGTTCCGGGCGCGGTGATGGCGTCCAGGCGGGCCAGTGCGTCGGCGCTCAACGTGACGTCGCCGACGCCGAGGTTCTCCTCGAGGTGCGTGATCGACCGAGTGCCCGGGATCAGCAATGTCGTCGGCGAGTGCGCCAGCAGCCATGCCAGGCCGACCTGCGACGGCGTCGCCCCCAACTCGTTCGCGATCTCGACGACCACCGGGTCATTCGACACCTTCGGGAACCCGGGGAATGCCGAACCGAGCGGGAAATACGGCACCCAGGCGATGTTTTCGGCGACGCAGACGTCGAGCATCTGCTCCTGCGAGCGGTCCAACAGGCTGTAGGAGTTCTGCACACACGCCACCCCGACGGGCAGAGCGCGCTTCAGGACTTCCAGCGGCACGCTGCTGACGCCGATCGCGCCGATCTTGCCCTCGTCGCGCAGCGCGACCATCTCGGCCAGCTGGTCGTCGACGTCGACGATCTGATCGCCCTCGGCCTCCAGTCCGGGTCCCAGGTCCAGGCGCCGCAGGTTGACGATCGGAATCTGGTCCAGGCCAAGTTGGCTCAGGTCGTCTTCGACCGCGGCACGCAGGTCGGCAGGTCGCTGCGCCGGACCCAGGGGCACCGGCCCGTCGCCGCCGATATGGCGTGCGCCGACCTTGCTCACGATCACCAGGGCGTCGGGGTACGGCTCGAGCGCCGCGCGGATCCGGCGGTTCACCTCGCCCGGGCCGTAGAACGATGCGGTGTCGATGTGGTTGACGCCCAACTCAATTGCGCGGCGCAGCACGGCCACCGCGTCGTCGAGCGAGGTCTCGGCCAACTGCATGGCGCCGTAGCCGATCCGGGCCACCGGGTGGGTGCCGATCGTGGCCGTGCCGCCGAGTTTGTCGGTCATGGTGCTCCTGTCGTGAGACACTTGGCAGAGATACGGAGGTCCCTCCGTTTCATCGACTGTAGCAGAAACGGAGGCACCTCCACTTTGACCGGAAGGGTGCGCTCCGATGCTCGACGCAACCGAGAGAGGCTGCTCGAGGTCGCGACCGCGGCATTCACCGCCGCTGACGGCCGGCCGGTGTCGCTGGAGTCGATCGCGCGCGACGCCGGTGTCGGCATCGGCACGCTGTACCGCCATTTCCCCACCCGCGAGGCGCTGGTCGAAGCGACCTACCGGACCGAGCTCGCCGAAGTCGCCAAGGCCGCCGGGCGCCTGCTCGAGCGGTATCCGCCGGCGACGGCGCTGCGCCGCTGGATGGACCGCTACGCGAGCTTCGTCGCGGCCAAACGCGGCATGGCCGAGTCGTTGCATGCGATGTTCGACTCCGGGGCCGTGGCGCGCAACGAAACCCGGGACAGCATCGTCGGTGCCGTCGAGCTGCTGCTGCGGGCCGGTGTGGACGACGGCAGCCTGCGCGCCGACGTGCCGGCCGACGACGTGGTGTCGAGCCTGATCGGAATCTTCCTGGCCAGCGGCTCACCCGGGCAGACCGGCCGCTTGCTGGACCTGCTGGTGGCCGGTATCGGGAATCAAAAGCCGGTTGGCGGGTTGGAGGAAGCATGACACTCAACGACGCGGCACGCGCACTCATCGGAGACGGCGTCGATGCCACGCTGGTCACCCTCAACCCGGACGGCAGTCCGCAGGTCAGCCTGGTCTGGGTGGCGCTGCGATCGACGCCCGACGGTGACGAACTGGTGACCGCTCATTTGGCGGAGCACAAGAAGGTCCGCAACATTCGCCACGACCCCCGCGTGGCCGTGACGATCGTGTCGACGGAGGAAGCCGGCAACGCAATGCGGCCGTATCTGTCCGTCACCGGAACCGCCTACATCGAAGAGGGCGGGGCCCCGGGACTGCTCAGGAGTCTGGCGCAGACGTTGTCTGACCCCGACCAATTCCCGCCGAAGGATGCTCCGCCCGGATTCGTCACCCACATCCGGGTCGAGAAGGTCGGCGGCATCGGCCCCTGGTCCTGACCGTTCGCCGAAACGCGCCCGACCGCCCGGCCTGCCGGGCGCTGGGGCGCGACTGCCCGGCCAGCCGGGCGCTCGGCGCGGAAACTCAGCCGACCGCGCGGCCGGCGCCCTCCCAGAACTGCGCCCGCACGGCCTTCTTGTCCGGCTTACCCAGCCCGGTCAGCGGCAGCGCGTCGACGATCACCACCCGCTTGGGTGACTGCACCGAACCCTTGCGGTCCTTGACCGCGGCCTGGACGTCGGCGGTCATCGCTTCGACCGCGGCGTCGTCGCGCGCCGCGTCCTCGCGCAGGACGACGACCGCGGTGACCGCCTCACCCCACTTGTCGTCCGGCGCCCCGACCACGCAGACCTGCGCGACCGACGGGTGCTCGGCGATCACATCCTCGACCTCGCGGGGGAAGACGTTGAAACCGCCGGTGACGATCATGTCCTTGACCCGGTCGACGATGAAGTAGAAACCGTCCTCGTCCTCGCGGGCCATGTCGCCGGTGTGCAGCCAACCGTCCTTGAATGTGTCGGCGGTGGCCTCCGGAAGATGCCAGTAGCCGCCGGCCAAAAGCGGCCCGGCGACACAGATCTCGCCGGGCTCACCCGGTGCGACGGGCTTACCGTCGTCGCCCAGCAGTGCCACCCGGGAGAACAGCGTGGGCCGCCCACAGGACGTCAGGCGCTTCTCGTCGTGGTCGGCCTTGGCCAGATAGGTGATCACCATCGGCGCCTCGGACTGGCCGTAGTACTGCGCGAAGATCGGGCCGAACCGCTTGATCGCCTCGGCCAGCCGGACCGGGTTGATCGCCGAGGCGCCGTAGTACACCGTCTCCAGCGACGACAGGTCGCGGGTCTTGGAGTCCGGGTGGTCCATCAGCGCGTACAGCATCGACGGCACCAGCATGGTCGCCGTAATCTTCTGCTCTTCAATGACTTTCAGCACTTCGGCCGGGTCGAACTTGCTTAGCACCACCATCTCGCCACCTTTGACCACGGTGGGCGTGAAGAACGCCGCGCCGGCGTGCGACAGCGGCGTACACATCAGGAAGCGTGGATGCTCGGGCCACTCCCACTCGGCGAGCTGAATCTGCGTCATCGTGGCGATGTTGCCGGTGGTGCCGATCACGCCCTTCGGCTTGCCGGTGGTGCCGCCGGTATACGTCAGGCCGCCAACGTGATTCGGCGGCAGGTCGGCGACGGTGATCGGCTGCGGCGAATATTTCGCCGCCTCGGCATTCAGATCGACCGCGACATCTTGGAGCTGTTCCGGGACCGGGCCGATCGTCAGGATCTGCCTCAGCGAGTCGACCTTGTCCAGTAGTCCGAGTGCCCGCTCGACGAACATCGGGTTGGGGTCGATGATCAGCGCGGTCGCCCCGGCGTCGGAGAGCACGTAGGCGTGGTCGTCCAGCGAACCCAGCGGATGCAGTGCGGTCCGGCGGTAGCCCTGAGTCTGGCTGGCGCCGAGGATCATCAGCACCTCGGGCCGGTTCAGCGAGAGCAGGCCGACGGTGACGCCGCTGCCGGCGCCGAGTGCGTCGAACGCCTGGATGTACTGGCTGATCCGTTCGGCCAGCTGACCGCCGGTGAGCGTGGTGTCGCCGAGGAAGAGCACCGGCCGGTTCTTGTGGCGCTTCAGTGCGCCGACGAGCAGGTGGCCGTTGTGGGTCGGATTGCGCAACAGATCGTCCGTCATGGAGTCAGACTAGAACGTGTTCCAATTCGTGTCAGCCACACCCTGTTGTCACTAGTATTTCTGCCCATGGCCGCCGCAGATGTCGTCATGTACGGAACCGTTCTGACCGTCGACGACGCCCGGCCCACCGCCGAGGCGCTGGCGGTGGCCGACGGCCGGATCGTCGCGGTGGGCAGCCGATCCGAGGTGGCCGCACTGGTCGGCCCGTCGATCCGGACCATCGACGTCGGCACCGGCTGCGTGATGCCGGGTTTCGTCGAGGCGCACGGCCATCCGCTGATGGAGGCGATCGCGTTGTCCGACCGGCTGGTCGACATCAGGCCGGTCACCATGCGCGACGCCGACCGGGTGGTCGAGGCGGTCCGGGGCGAGGTGGCCCGCCGCGGCGCCGACGGCGCCTACCTCAACGGCTGGGATCCGCTGCTGCAGGATGGTCTGCCGGAGCCGACGCTGAGCTGGCTGGACCAGGTCGCACCGGACAATCCGCTGGTCATCATCCACAACTCCGGCCACAAGGCGTACTTCAACTCGCGCGCCGCGCAGCGGGCCGGGCTCAGCCGCGACACCCCCGACCCCAAGGGCGCCAAGTACGGGCGCGATGCCAACGGCGAACTCGACGGCAGCGCCGAGGAAACCGGCGCGGTGTTCCCGCTGCTCAGCGGTGCCATCGCGCCGAGTGACTACCCGGCCATGCTGCTGGCGGAGTGCGCCCGGCTCAACCGGGCCGGGCTGACCACCTGCTCGGAGATGGCGTTCGACCCGGCCCTACGGCCGCTGCTCGACGGCCTGCGCGGCGCGATCACCGTGCGGTTGCGGACCTACGAGATGTCCAACCCGCAGATGTCGACCACCGCCACCCCCGGCGAGGGTGACGACATGGTCCGTCAGGTCGGCATCAAGATCTGGGTGGACGGCTCGCCGTGGATCGGCAACATCGCGCTGTCGTTTCCCTACCTCGATACCGCGGCCACCCGCGCGATCGGCGTGACGCCGGGCTCGTGCGGCTGCGCCAACTACACCGCCGAGCAGCTCACCGAGATCGTCGGTGCCTACTACCCGCTCGGCTGGCCGATGGCCTGCCACGTACAGGGTGACGCCGGGGTGGACACCATCCTCGACGTGTACGAACAAGCGCTGCAACGTCATCCGCGTGACGATCACCGGTTGCGGCTCGAGCACGTCGGCGCGATCCGTCCCGAGCAGTTGCAGCGCGCCCACGACCTCGGCGTCACCTGCAGCATCTTCGTCGACCAGATCCACTACTGGGGTGACGTGATCGTCGACGGACTCTTCGGGCCCGAGCACGGAAACCGTTGGATGCCAGCGGGTTCCGCGGTCGCCACCGGTATGCGGATTTCCCTGCACAACGACCCGCCGGTCACACCCGAGGAGCCGCTGCGCAACATCAGCGTGGCCGTCACGCGCAAGGCCCCGAGCGGACGGGTGCTGGGCCCCGAGGAACGGTTGACCGTGGACCAGGCGATCCGGGCGCAGACCATCGACGCGGCCTGGCAGCTGTTCGCCGACGACATCATCGGCTCGCTGGAAGTCGGTAAGTACGCGGATCTGGTTGTGCTGTCCGCTGATCCGCGCACGGTACCGCCGGAGGAGATCGCCGATCTGGAGGTGCTTGCGACATTCCTGGCCGGCCGCCAGGTCTACTCGTCGTGACCCCGACGCTGGACGATCTGCTCGACCGCCTGCACGTGGTGTCGCTGCCGATGCGGGTGCGCTTCCGCGGCATCACGACCCGCGAGGTGGCGCTGGTCGACGGCCCGGCCGGCTGGGGCGAGTTCGGCGCGTTCCTGGAGTACGGCGACGCCGAGGCCGCGTACTGGCTGGCCGCCGCGATCGACTCGGCCTACCGCCCGCCACCCGCGCCGCGACGAACGCGCATCGACGTCAACGCCACCGTCCCGGCCGTCCCCGCGGCGCAGGTCGAAGAGATCCTGGCGCGCTACCCCGGCGCCCGGACCGCCAAGGTGAAGGTCGCCGAGCCTGGTCAGACCCTTGACGACGACGTCGCCCGGGTCGAGGCGGTCCGTGCGCTGGTGCCGACTGTGCGGGTCGACGCCAACGGCGCCTGGACCGTCGCGCAGGCGGTGGAGGCCGCGAGGGCGCTCGGCGCGCTGGAATACCTCGAGCAGCCCTGCGCCACAGTCGATGAGCTCGCGCAGGTGCGTCGCCAGGTCGACGTGCCGGTGGCCGCCGACGAGAGCATCCGCAAAGCCGGCGACCCGCTTGCCGTGGTCCGCGCCGGCGCGGCGGATATCGCGGTGCTCAAAGTCGCTCCGCTGGGCGGGATTTCGGCGCTGCTGGCAATCGCCGAGCAGATCGACATCCCCGTCGTGGTATCCAGCGCGCTGGACTCCGCGGTCGGCATAGCGATCGGGCTGTCCGCGGCCGCCGCACTGCCGACGGTGAAGCATGCCTGCGGGCTGGGCACCGGTCGGTTGTTCGTGGAGGACATCGCAGACCCTGTCGAGCCGGTCGACGGTTATCTGCCGGTCGGACCGGTCACGCCTGATCCGGCCCGGCTGGCTGCCTTGGCCGCACCCGCGGATCGCCGGCAGTGGTGGATCGACCGGATCGGGGCCTGCTTTCCGCTGCTGTCCTGATTTGTGGGGTGCATGGCGTAGACGACACGGGGTCTGATCGCCAACACTGGCAGCTATGGCGCAGAAGGTGTTGATCGTCGGCTTCCCGGGGGTGCAGGCCCTCGACCTGGTCGGCCCGTTCGAGGTGTTCGCCGCAGCGTCGAAAGTGCTGGCCGCACAGGGCAGGGACGGGTATGCACCGGAACTGGTCTCGCTCGCCGCGCAGCCGGTGTCCACCGACACAGGGCTGACTTTGAGCGCCGCGCCCCTGCCCGATCCGACCGACGGCGTCGACACCGTGCTGCTTCCGGGTGGCAATGGTGCCCGCGGTGACCGGCGCGACCCCAGGCTGGTGGACTGGATCGTCGCCGCGGCACCACACGCCCGCCGTGTCGTCAGCGTCTGCACGGGCGCCTTTCTCGCCGCGCAGGCGGGCCTGCTGGACGGCTGCCGGGCGACCACGCACTGGGCCTTCGCGGAGCAGCTGGCGTTGGAATTCCCCTCCGTCGTCGTCGATCCCGACCCGATCTTCATCCGCAGCTCGCCGACGGTGTGGACCGCCGCCGGGGTCAGCGCCGGCATCGATCTGACGCTTGCCCTGGTCGAAGAGGACCACGGCACCGAGGTCGCGCAGACCGTCGCGCGCTGGCTGGTGCTGCACCTTCGCCGGCCCGGCGGGCAGACCCAGTTCGCCGCTCCGGTCTGGGTTGCCCGCGCCAAACGTGAGCCGATCCGCGCCGTCCAGGACGCGGTGGAGTCCGAACCCGGTGGCGCGCACAGCATCGCCGACCTGGCGCGTCTGGCGGCGATGAGTCCCCGGCACTTCACCCGGGTGTTCACCGACGAAGTCGGCGAGGCGCCCGGGTCCTACGTCGAACGGGTCCGCACCGAGGCCGCCCGTCGCCAACTCGAACAGACCGACGACACCGTGACCACCATCGCCAACCGGTGTGGCTTCGGCACCGCGGAAACCATGCGGCGCAACTTCATCCGACGTGTCGGGGTGTCACCCGACCAATACCGAAAGGCCTTCGCATGACCCAGATCGCCATCGTCGTCTATCCCGGCTACACCGCACTGGACTTCGTCGGACCCTACGAAGTGCTGCAGCGGGTGCCCGGCGCGGAGATCCGGTTCGTCTGGCACGAGCCGGGCCCGATCACCGCCGAGTCGGGTGTGCTGGTCATCGGGGCCACCCACACGTTCGACGAAACCCCTTCGCCGGACGTCATTTTGGTGCCGGGCGGGATGACCACCGTCGAACACTCCCGCGACGAGAAACTGCTGGACTGGGTGCGCCGGGCGCATCAGACCGCGACCTGGACGACGTCGGTCTGCTCGGGGTCGCTGATCCTGGCGACCGCCGGCCTGCTCGAGGGCAAGCGCGCCACCTCGCACTGGGGTGTGCTGCCCTTGCTGAAGACGTTGGGCGTCAACGCTGTTGGCGACGAGCGGGTGGTGCACGAAGGCAACATCGTCACCTGCGCCGGGGTGTCGGCCGGCATCGACCTCGGCCTGTGGCTGGCCGCCCAGCTCGCCGGCGAAGAACGCGCGAAGGCCATCCAGTTGGGCATCGAATACGACCCGCAGCCGCCGTTCGACTCCGGCCACATGTCCAAGGCGTCGGCGAAGACCAAGGCGCTGGCCACTGCGGGCATGGCCCGCGAGACCCCGGTCGGCGCGACGCTCAAAGCCGGCTCCCAACTGCTCTGGGACCGTGCGCTGTCGGCGGCCCGGGGCAAAGCCCGCGACAAGGCCCGTCGCTAGCCGGCGATCGCGTCGATCACCGCGTCCGGCTCGTCCATCGAGACGAAGGTGCGCGCCCTCGGTACCTCGATCAGCTTGGCGTTGCTAAACACCGCCGCCAGCCGTCGGCCCAGGCTCGGTTTGAACACCACGTCGCCCTGACCCCAGACCAGCGTGACCGGCTTGTCGAACCGGGTCAGTCGGTTCGCGACGTCGGTCAGGTCGGTGACCGCGATCTGACGCAGCAGGGCGGCCAGATCACGACGGATGCGAACGTCGTTCAGGCACGGCGCCAGCCAATCGGCCGTCACCCGCGCGTCGGGCCGGGTGACCAGCAGGCCGAAGCCGATCGACGAGTTGCGCACCGCAGCCGGGCGCATCAGCGAGAACATGGTCTTGATCGAGATCGGCCCGCGGAGCAAACCGAACACGGTGTTGAACGGAAACGGCGGGCACTGGTCGAAGGCGTCACAGTTGGTCAGCACCAGCCGGCCGATCTGCTCCGGCCGGGCGTCGACCGCGAGCTGGCAGATCCCGCCGCCGGTGTCGCAGCCGACCAGCGTCACCTCGGACAGGCCCAGGGCCGCGATCGTGTCGTTGACGATTCCCGCGACGCCGTCCAGCGACAGCACCCCGGCGTCGGTGACCGGGATGGTGTGCGAGCCCAGCGGCAAGGTCGGCACGATGCAGCGGTAGCCGAGTCGGCCAAGCTTTTCGGCGACCTCGCGCCACATTTGGCCGTTGACGAGAACGCCGTGCACGAACACGACGGGTGGATACGCCGAATCCTGCGGACCGAACTCCTGGTATTCGATGGTTGCCTGCGTGAGCGCCAGTTGTGTCATGCGCCCAGTCAAAGCCGGAACCCGCTGCCAGCACGACGCCGCGGACTGCCAAATGCTGCCAACGAGGCGATGTCGCGTAGGTTCGTCGTCGTGATCAACCTGGCTTATGACGACAACGGGACGGGGGAACCCGTCCTCTTCATCGCCGGCCGCGGCGGACTGGGGCGCACCTGGCACCTGAATCAGGTTCCGGCCTTCCTGAACGCCGGCTACCGCGTCATCACCTTCGACAACCGCGGGTCGGGGGCGACGGCGAGTGCCGACGGCTTCACCACCGAAAGCATGGTCGCCGACACCGCGGCGCTGATCGAGCAGCTCGGCATCGGGCCGGTGCGCATCGTGGCCGTGTCGATGGGATCGTTCATCGCCCAGGAGCTGATGCTGGCCCGGCCGGACCTGGTGACCCAGACCGTTCTGATGGCCACCCGCGGACGGCTGGACAAGGCGCGTGAGTTCTTCCGCTCCGCCGAGGACGAGCTGGCCGCGTCCGGGGTGCAGATCCCGACCGCCTACGACGCCAAGATCCGGCTGCTGGAGAGCTTCTCGCCGAAGACGCTCAGCAACGACGAGGCGGTCGCCGAGTGGATCAGCATGTTCACCATCTGGCCGGTCAAGATCACACCGGGGCTGATCCGCCAAGGCGCGATCTCGCCGCAGGGCAATCACCTGCCCTCGTACGGCGGCATCCACACGCCGACCCTGGTGCTGGGGTTCGCCGACGACGTGGTGACGCCGCCGCAGCTGGGCAAGGAAGTCGCCGACGCCATCCCGGGTGCCAAGTACCAGCTGATCGCCGACACCGGGCACCTCGGGTTCCTGGAACGGCCCGAGGTGGTCAACGCCGCGATCCTGAAGTTCTTCAAAAGCATGGGGTTTTGAACCTCGGCGCTGAGTGTGCAGGTTCTATGCGCTATTTCTCCGATTCCGCGATCACAAGCTGCACAGTCGGCGCTTGATGAAGCCCAACGAGGCTCGATTGTCGGGCTCCTCAGCCGACCCTCCGGGTCCGCATCGTCGCCCAACGTAGGCTGAACTGGTGAATCCCTCGACGGCTCAAGCCCGCGTCGTCGTCGACGAACTGATCCGCGGCGGCGTCCGCGACGTCGTGTTGTGCCCGGGCTCGCGCAACGCCCCGCTGGCCTTCGCGCTGCAGGACGCCGACCGCGAAGGCCGGGTCCGGCTGCACGTCCGCATCGACGAGCGGACCGCCGGGTTCCTGGCCGTCGGCCTCGCGATCGCCGCCAGCCGGCCGGTCTGCGTCGCGATGACGTCCGGCACCGCCGTGGCCAACCTCGGCCCGGCCGTGGTCGAGGCCAACTACGCCCGGGTGCCGCTGATCGTGCTGTCGGCCAACCGGCCCTACGAAATGCTCGGTACCGGGGCCAACCAGACGATGGAACAGCTCGGCTACTTCGGCAACCAGGTCCGGTCCACCATCAGCCTCGGTCTGGCCGAGGACGCCCCCGCGCGGATGGAAGCGCTCAACGCGACCTGGCGATCGGCGGTCTGCCGGGTGCTGGTGTCCGCGACCGGGGCCCGCAGCGCCAACGCCGGCCCGGTGCATTTCGACATCCCGCTGCGCGAGCCGCTGGTGCCCGATTCCGAGCCCGGCGCCGTCCCGCCGGGACGACCGGACGGCCGGCCCTGGACCTACACCCCGACGGTCACCTTCGACCAGCCGCTGGACATCGACCTGACCTTGAACACGGTCGTCATCGCGGGCCACGGCGCCGGCGTGCGGCCGGAACTGGCCGCGCTGCCCACCGTCGCCGAGCCGACCGCTCCGCCCGCGGCCAACCCGCTGCACCCGTTGGCGCTGCCACACCTGCGCCCGCAGCAGGTGATCATGCTGGGCCGGCCGACCCTGCACCGGCCGGTGTCGACGCTGCTGGCTGATCCGTCGCTGCCGGTGTACGCGCTGACCACCGGGCCACGCTGGCCCGACGTCTCCGGCAACTCGCAGGCCACCGGCACCCGCGCCGTCACCAGCGGCACGCCGGATCCCGCGTGGCTGAGTCGCTGCGCCGAACTCCACAATCACGCCATGGCGACGGTGCGCGAGCAGCTTGCGGCGCACCCGTTGACCACCGGCCTGCATGTCGCCGCCGCGGTGGCCGATGCGCTGCGCCCCGGCGACCAGTTGGTGCTCGGCGCATCCAATCCGGTCCGCGACATCGCCCTGGTCGGGCTCAACCCGCACGGCATCGCGGTCCGCTCCAACCGCGGCGTCGCGGGCATCGACGGCACGGTGTCCACCACGATCGGTGCGGCGCTTGCGCACGAGCAGACGGGCAGCCGGAGCCGCGACGGCGGCGACGTCACTCCCCGAACAGTCGCGCTGATCGGCGACCTGACCTTCGTCCACGACAGCTCCGGGCTGCTGATCGGGCCGACCGAGCCGGTGCCCGCGGACCTGACCATCGTGGTTTCCAACGACAACGGCGGCGGCATCTTCGAACTGCTCGAGCAGGGCGACCCGCGGTTCTCCGATGTGTCCGCGCGGGTGTTCGGAACACCGCACGACGTCGACGTCGGCGCGTTGTGCCGGGCGTATCACATCGACAGCAAGCAGATCGAACTCGGCGAGCTGGCAGCGGCGCTCGACGAGCCGGCCGCCGGAATGCGGGTGCTCGAAGTCAAGGCCGACCGGTCCTCGTTGCGCGGGCTGCATGCGGCCATCAAGGCCGCTCTGTGACGCGAGCCGCCGGTGCCGTGGCTGCACTGGAGACGTGGGCTCGTATCCTGATTCACGGCCGTCGAGGCGAATTCCCCGACACCCGCGGGCATCGCGCGGTGCGCCTGGCCCGCATCGGCGTGCTGATTCTGGTCAGCCTGGTGACGTTGCAATCGCTGTTGCTGGTGGCCGGCGCCGTGCGCAACGACATCGCGATCAAGCACAACATGGGCGTGGCCGAGGCCGAGGTGCTCGACGCCGGCCCGCGGCGCTCGACCATCGAGTTCGTCACCCCGGACCGGGTCACCTACCGACCGGAGCTCGGTGTGCTGTACCCGTCCCAATTGGCAACGGGCATGCGGATTTACGTCGAGTACGACAAACGCAACCCGAATCTTGTTCGCGTGCAACACCGTAACGCCAAGCTGGCGATCATCCCGGCGGGGTCGATCGCCGTGTTCGGCTTGCTGATCGGCGCGGCGGCGCTGAGCGCCCTCGCGTGGGTGGACAAGCGGCTGGACCGTCAGTTGGTCAGCGCGGCCAGCCAACCCGGATCTTGAGTGTCGACAACACTTCTGGTGTTCAGGTTGTAGATCGTCGGGGTGCCCGGGTTCTCCGGGTTTTCCTCCTGGAGCCGGGCCTTATTCGCGTCGTTGACCGCTGTGGAGTCGACTACGTCGTCGCCGGCCGCGATTCGATCGGCCACCACATCCGGTAGTCCACTGTCGCGAGCCAGCGCCGCGACGGAGTCACGCGACGGGCCGTCGGCGCTCTGGTGGCGGTAAAGGGCTTGCACGAACGCCTGATACGCCGCGGGCGGTGTCGCCGGGTCGGCGGCCAGGAACAGATCGTTCACCAGGTGTGTGGACACGTCGTTGTGATGCCGGCCGTCCAGGAACGTCAGCCACCGATAGGTGATGGCCAGCCGCCCGCCGGCCAGCGCCGCGGCCAGCTTGTCGCCGTCGGCCGCTTCGAACTCAGCGCAGTGCGGGCATTGCGGCTCGCAGAAGACCTCCAACTGCACCGGGGCGATCCACGACCCGACCAGCACCCCGTTGCCGTCGAGCGTTCGTGGCACGTCGGCGTGCGCGCTGCCGGTGGTGAACATCACCAAACCCAGCATCGTGGCCAAAACGCCCAGGTAGGACCGCATTGTCAGATTCCCCTTTGGGTCAGAGTTCGTGTCGTGTACGCCCGTCGGTAACCATAACGACAGGCGACGCTGCGACCGTAGTCAGCGTGCGAGTAGCGATTGTCGCGGAATCCTTTCTCCCGCACGTCAACGGCGTGAGCAACTCTGTCATCCGCACGCTCGAGCACCTGCGGCGCACCGGCCACGAGGCGCTCGTCATTGCGCCTGACACCCCACACGGCGAAGAACCCGCCGATCGCCTTTACGACGGCATCCGGGTGCACCGCGTGCCGTCGTGGATGTTTCCCAAGGTGACCACGCTGCCGTTGGGTCTTCCGATGCCGCGAATTCTGCGGGTGCTGCGCGGATTCGAGCCCGACGTCGTGCATCTGGCATCGCCGGCCCTGCTCGGCTGGGGTGGCGTCAAGGCCGCCCGGCGCCTGGGGGTTCCCACGGTCGCGGTCTACCAGACCGACGTGCCGGGATTCGCTGCCAGCTACGGCATCGGCGTCACCGAGAAAGTCGCCTGGTCCTGGTTCCGGCATCTGCACAAACTCGCCGACCGGACGCTGGCGCCGTCCACCGCCACCATGGAATCACTTGAAGCGCACGGCATTCCGCGAGTGCATAAATGGGCCCGCGGCGTCGACATGATCGGCTACGCCCCCTCGGCTCGCGACGAAGCGCTGCGCCGGCATTGGTCGCCGGACGGCAAGCCGGTCGTGGGCTTCGTCGGGCGGTTGGCGCCGGAGAAGCACGTCGAACGGCTCACCTCGCTGGCCGCCGCCGGTGACGTTCAGGTCGTCATCGTCGGCGACGGTGTGGACCGCGCCAAACTCCAATCAGCAATGCCCACGGCCGTTTTCACCGGTGCGCTCTACGGCCAGGAGTTGGCAACCGCGTACGCCAGCATGGACGTCTTCGTCCACGCCGGTGAGCACGAGACCTTCTGCCAGGTGGTGCAGGAGGCGCTGGCGTCCGGGCTGCCGGTGATCGCGCCCGACGCCGGCGGGCCGCGTGACCTGGTGACGCCGTGGCGCACCGGATTGCTGTTGGGAGTCCAGGAATTCGAGGCGCAACTGCCCGACGCCGTCGCGCACCTGCTGCAGGACCGGCAGCGCTACTCGGTGGCTGCCCGCAAGAGCATCCTCGAGCGCAGCTGGCCGGCCATCTGCGACGAACTGCTCGGCCACTACGAGGCGGTGCTGTCGCCGATCGCCCGCGCCCGGATGGCGCGCCGGCAACAGGCGCTGGGGCAGTAGCTAGCCCTGCGCCAACTCGGCGACCGGCTGCCATTCCTCCCAGGTCTTCAGCCGCTGCTCGTAGTCGGCCTTGGCCAACCCCAGCGGTGCCTCGCCGAAGAACACCCGCAGCGGCGGCTGTTCGGCGTCGACGACCTTGAGCACGGCGGCCGCGGAGGCTTTCGGGTCGCCCGGAGCGGCCCACCGCGTGCTGCGGACCTGCTCGGTCGCTTTGTGCACCTCGGCGTAGTCCGCCAGCTCCTCGGCCTTGCGCGACGACGAACCCGACCAGTCGGTGGAGAACCCGGCCGGTTCGATCAGCGTGACGTGCACACCGAATGATTCGACCTCCTGCGCCAGCGACTGCGAGAAGCCCTCCAGCGCCCACTTCGAGGCGTGGTAGATGCCGACGTTGGGAAACGCCGTGATGCCGCCGATCGACGAGACCTGGACGATATGGCCGCTGCGCTGCGCCCGCAGGTAGGGCAGTGCGGCCTGGGTGACCCACAGCGCGCCGAACACGTTGGTCTCGAACTGGTCGCGGGCGTCCTGTTCGGAGAGCTCCTCGACGAAGCCGAACTGGCCGTAGCCGGCGTTGTTGACCACGACGTCCAGGCGGCCGAAGTGCTCGTGCGCCTGCTTGACGGCGGCGAAGTCGGCCGCGCGGTCGGTGACATCGAGCTTCAGCGGCAGGATCGCGTCGCCGAATTTCTGCACCAGATCGTCCAGCGTGGCGGTGTCGCGGGCGGTGGCCGCGACCTTGTCGCCCCGCTCCAGGGCCGCGATGGCCCACTCTCGTCCGAAGCCGCGTGATGTACCGGTGATGAACCAAACTTTTTCAGCCATGACGCAGTGCAACGCACAGGTCGGCTCACCATTCCCGGCGACGGGTAGGTTCGAGGCGTGAACCGCGCCACGCTGGACAAAGACCCCCGTGAGGTCGCGTCGATGTTCGACGGCGTCGCGCGCCGCTACGACATCACCAACACCGTGCTGTCGCTGGGCCAGGACCGGTACTGGCGTCGCGCCACCCGCAAGGCGCTCGACATCGGGGCGGGGGAGAAGGTGCTCGACCTGGCTGCCGGCACCGCGGTGTCGACGGTCGAGTTGGCCACATCCGGGGCGTGGTGCGTGGCGGCGGACTTCTCGGTCGGGATGCTCGGCGCCGGCCATGCCCGCAAGGTGCCCAAGGTCGCCGGCGACGCGACTCGATTGCCGTTCGCGGACAACGTGTTCGACGCGGTGACGATCAGCTTCGGGCTGCGCAACGTCGCCGAGCGGGACCGGGCCCTGAGCGAGATGGCCAGGGTGACGCGGCCCGGTGGACGCCTGGTGGTGTGCGAATTCTCAACGCCCACAAGCAAATTGTTCGCCACCACGTACAAGGAATACCTGATGAAGGCGTTGCCGCGGGTGGCGCGCGCGGTGTCGAGCAACCCGGAAGCCTACGTTTATCTGGCCGAGTCGATCCGGGCCTGGCCGGACCAGGCTGAGCTGGCCCACCAGATCTCCGCCGCCGGGTGGTCGGCGGTGCGGTGGCGCAACCTGACCGGCGGCATCGTGGCCCTGCATGCCGCGTACAAAGCGCCGCGCTGACTTTCATTCGCGTTGATTCTCGGTCTGGTCCGGGGCGGTCGGGTATGCAACTATCGGGCCCGGTGAGCCGCGAATATCTCTGGTACATACCGAATACCGTGCTGTCCGGTCACCGGGGCGACGACACCGTCGACGGTTGGGGCAGCCTGGAATACTCCGCCGAGCTGGCGCAGCGCGCCGAGCAGAACGGCTGGGGCGGCGCGCTGATCGGCGCCGGTTGGGGACGAGCCGACTCGTTCACCATCGCCACCGCGATCGCCGCCCGGACCACCACGTTCGCGCCGCTGGTCGCGATCCGTCCCGGTTACTGGCATCCCGCGCACTTCGCCAGCGCCGCCGCCACGCTGGACCAGCTCAGCCAGGGCCGGCTGCTGGTGAACGTGGTCACCGGCGCCGACGACGTGCGGGCTTACGGCGACGTCGACCTCGACAAGTCCAGCCGCTACGACCGGACCCGCGAATTCCTGCAGCTGGTCCGCAAGCTGTGGACCGAGGAGGACGTCACCTACGAAGGCGAGTACTTCTCCGTCGAGCATTCGACGCTGCAGCCGCGACCATTCGGAGACGGTCGGCACCCGAAACTCTACTTCGGCGGGGCATCGGCGGCTGCCGAGGAGGTCGCCGCCGAAGAGGCTGACGTGCAACTGTTTTGGGGTGAGCCACTCGACGGCATCGCCGAGCGCATCGAACGTCTCCAGGCATTGTCCGAGAAGCTCGGCCGCGAGCACGAACCGCTGGAGTACGGGCTGCGCATCACCACGCTGGTCCGCGACACCTCCGAGGAGGCGTGGCGCGACGCCGAGGCGAAGGTCGCCGAGCTGGCCGGCAAGCCGTCGGTGCTGGCGCTGCACAACGCGTCGTCGGCGGAGGGTCAGCGACGGTTGAGCGATCTCGCGGGCCGGGGAGAAGTGCTGGACTCCTGCCTGTACACCACGCCGAGCAAGTACGGCGGCGAGGGCGCCGGGACGACGTGGCTGGTCGGCTCGGCCGAGGAGGTGGCGGCCGCGCTGCAGAAATACGCCGACCTCGGGGTGAAGCACTTCGTGCTGTCCGATACGCCGTACCTGTCCGAGGTGTCGAGGATCGGCCACCAGGTTCTGCCGTTGCTGCGCAACGCAATCAGCTGAACGGTTTGCGGCGGTCCAGCAGTCGGGACACCCGCCCGCTACCGCGCCACGCCCGCGCGACCCAGTCGGCGTCCTCGTCGGTGACCAGGTTGCCCATCACCCGCACGGCGATACCCATCAGCGTCGTCGACCGCATTCCGATCGGCCCGGTCGCCGGCAGGAAGCGCGGGAACGTCAGCAGCAATCCGAGCCGGCGGGCCACCGAAAAGCCGCGCCCGTAATGGGATTGGAGCACATCCGGCCAGGCTTTGGAGAAGTCGCCGGAGCCGAGCATCTCGGCCGCCAACCGGCCGGACTCCAGGCCGTAGTCGATGCCCTCCCCGTTGAGCGGGTTGACGCAGGCCGCCGCATCGCCGATCAGCATCCAGTTGCGGCCCGCCACACCGGAAACCGCGCCGCCCATCGGCAGCAACGCCGACGACATGGTCCGGGGTTGGCCTTCGAAGCCCCACTCCTCGCGGCGCAAATCGGTGTAGTAGGACATCAGCGGTCGCAGGGCGAGTTCCGCCGGTCGCTTGATCGTCGACAGCGCGCCGACGCCGATGTTCACTTCGCCGTTGCCGAGCGGGAAGATCCAGCCGTAGCCGGGCAGCACCGCGCCGTCGGGCGAGCGCAACTCCAAATGTGAAGTGAGCCAGGGGTCGTCACTGCGCTCCGTGGCCAGGTAGCCGCGGGCCGCGATCCCGTACACCGTCTCCTGGTGCCAGCGCCGACCCAACACCCGGCCCAGGGCCGACCGCACCCCGTCGGCGACGATCAACTCGCGGCAACCGACCTGAGAGCCGTCGGACAGCGTCACCGATGTCACGCGGGCTGACGAATCATGATTGGCGCCGACGACTTTGACGCCGAGCCGCATGCGGGCCCCGGATTCCTCGGCGACTTTGCGTATCCGGTCGTCCAGCTCGACGCGGGCCACCGCGCTGCCGGTGGACGGGAACGACGGGCCGGGCCATTCGACCTCGAGCTCGCCGCCGAAGCCGCTCATCCGCAGGCCGCGATGCCGGATCCGCGCGTCCAGCCACTCGCCGAGCCCCAGCCGTTCCAGCTCGGCAACCGCCCGTGGCGTCAGCCCGTCTCCGCACGCTTTGTCGCGAGGGAAGTTGGCCGCGTCGATCACCAGCACGTCGCGGCCCGCCCGCGCTGCCCAGGCGCCAGCCGCGGAGCCGGCCGGCCCGGCGCCGACGACCACCACGTCGGCATGGGAGTCCATGCTCACCAGTATGTTGGTCAGGTGAGGACTCCGGCGACAGTGGTGGCGGGCATTGATCTCAGTGCCTTCGGTGACGCTGCGTTCGCAACCGGTGTGCGGGACGGGGTGGCCCGCGTCGAGCAACTGATGGAAACCGAGCTCCGTGGGTCAGATGACCTGATGACGGACGCGGTGCTGCATCTCTTCGAAGCCGGTGGCAAACGATTCCGGCCGCTGTTCGCGGTGCTGTCGGCGCAATTGGGTCCGCGACCGGACAGTGACGACGTGGCGATCGCCGGCGCGGTCATCGAGTTGGTGCATCTGGCCACGCTGTACCACGACGACGTCATGGACGAGGCGCAAGTTCGCCGCGGCGCCCCCAGCGCCAACCTGCGGTGGAACAACAACGTCGCGATCCTGGCCGGCGACTACCTGTTCGCCACGGCATCCCGGTTGGTCTCGCGGCTGGGCCCGGACGCGGTGCGGATCATCGCCGAGACCTTCGCCCAGCTGGTGACCGGGCAGATGCGCGAAACCCAGGGCGCGGCGGACAAAGCCGACCCGATCGCGCACTACCTGAGGGTGGTGCACGAGAAGACGGCCTGCCTGATTGGTGCGGCCGGCCGGTTCGGCGCGATGTTCTCCGGCGCCGACGAGGAGCAGACCGAGCGGCTCAGCCGGTTGGGCGACCTGGTCGGCACCGCTTTCCAGATCTCCGACGACATCATCGACATCGACAGCGACCCCGACGAGTCGGGCAAGTTGCCCGGCACCGACCTGCGCGAGGGCGTGCACACCCTGCCCGTGCTCTATGCGTTGCAGGACGACGGACCCGACTCCGACCGGTTGCGCGAGCTGCTGGCCGGGCCCATCGACGACGACGATGCCGTGGCCGAGGCGCTCGGGCTGCTACGGGCCTCGCCGGGCATGGCCAAGGCCAAGGAAATGGTCGCCCAGTACGCCGAGCGGGCCCGCGAGGAGCTGGCCGCGCTGCCCGACGGTCCGGGACGCACCGCGCTCGCGACGCTGGTCGACTACACGATCCACCGACACGGCTGATCGTGCGGAACTCTGCGCCGCCTCCCCGGCGTTAGATGGGGAGAATCCGGCCGTTCGCAGTCGGTCATAGGAGGAACTTTTGATGACCTGGCATCCGCATCACAACACGGCGAAGACGTTCGCGTTGCTGGTTGGCATGTCGGCACTGATCGTGTTCGTGGGCAGCCTGTTCGGCCGGGGCGTGATGTTCATCGCCGTGCTGTTCGCCGTCGGGATGAACGTCTACACCTACTTCAACAGCGACAAGCTGGCGCTACGGGCGATGCACGCGCAGCCGGTGTCGGAAGTGCAGGAGCCGATGATCTACCGGATCGTGCGCGAGCTGGCCACCGCGGCGCACCAGCCGATGCCCCGGCTCTACATCAGCGATACCGCCGCGCCCAATGCGTTTGCCACCGGCCGCAATCCTCGCAACGCCGCGGTGTGTTGCACGACCGGGATCCTCAACATCCTCGACGAGCGTGAGCTGCGCGCGGTGCTGGGCCATGAGCTGTCGCACGTCTACAACCGCGACATCTTGATCTCCTGTGTGGCCGGTGCACTGGCTTCGGTGATCACCGCGCTGGCCAACATGGCGATGTTCGCCGGCATGATGGGCGGCAACAACCGCGAAGGCAGCAATCCCTTTGCGCTGTTGCTGGTTTCGATGCTCGGACCGATCGCGGCCACCGTGGTGAAGCTGGCGGTGTCGCGGTCGCGGGAGTACCAGGCCGACGAGTCGGGCGCGATGCTGACCGGTGACCCGCTGGCGCTGGCGTCGGCGCTGCGCAAGATCTCCGGTGGCGTGCAGGCCGCCCCGCTGCCGCCCGAGCCGCAGCTGGCCGCCCAAGCGCACCTGATGATCGCAAGCCCCTTCCGCGCCGGCGAGAAGATCGGCTCGCTGTTCTCCACGCACCCGCCGATGGCCGACCGGATCCGTCGACTGGAAGACATGGCCCGCGGCTGACTCGGCTGCGGCGCGGTCACACCAGCCTCAGCCGCCTCTATCAGTTGGAACAGTTACTGTTTCGAATCTGTACCCACCCGCGATATCACCGCCGGCCCGGTGATATCGCATGCGAGTCGTTTTTCAAAAAGTATTGGTACCAAGGACTCGGTGCCGGTGTGGTCAGTGTGACTCGCGGGATCTGCACATTGCACAGGTGACGACGCGGGTGAATGCCGAACCCGCCGCGAGGCTGATATCACCCAACAGGTGAATCGATATACCTACCGCGCCGAATGGTCCCGTGAGACAAGCGAATACATCGGCAGATGTCTGGAAATGCCATGGCTTTCCCAGCGCGCACCGACCCTCAAAGAAGCCATCGCCGCCGTCGAGCACGCTGTCGACGAGTACCTCGAAGAGAGCGATGGCCACGCCCCCAGACCGCTCACCGAGCGCACGTTCAGCGGCAGATTTTTGGTGCGGACGTCGCCGATGCTGCACTCGCGGCTCACCGTGGAGGCCGCCGAGCAGAACGTGTCGATGAATCAGTGGGTGGTGCAGAAGCTCGCAGACCGGCCGCCGATCGGCCTGCTCGACCTGTGACTAGAAACCGGAGCCGTGCACCTCGTGACCGGGGGTCTCCGCCGCCAGGCCGCGGTAGGCGTCTTCGACGGTCGCGCCGTGGTTGATCACGCCGTCGACCTCGCGGGCGATCGGCATGTTCAGTCCGTATTTGTCGGCGAATTCCATGATCACGCTGGCGGCTTTGACGCCCTCGGCGACCTGGTTCATCGAGGAGATGATCTCGTCGATGGTCTTGCCCGAACCCAGCTGCTCGCCGACGTGCCGGTTACGGCTGCGCTGGCTGGTGCAGGTGACGATCAGATCGCCCATCCCGGCCAACCCGGCGAAGGTGTCGCGTTGTCCGCCCATCGCCTCGCCCAGCTTCGACATCTCGCGCACCGACCGGGCGATCACCATCGCCCGGGTGTTCTCGCCGATGCCCAGCGAGTAGCCCATTCCGACGGCGATCGCGTAGACGTTCTTCAGCGCACCGGCCATCTCCACGCCGAGCACGTCGTCGATCGTGTAGACGCGAAAACGCTTGGTGCGGAACAGCTGACCAAGTTGCGCCGCGAGATGCTGGTCGGGCATCGCCAGCACGGCCGCCGCGGCGTATCCCTCGGCTACCTCGCGGGCGATGTTGGGCCCGGCCAGGATGCCGGCCGGGTGTCCGGGCAGAACCTCGTCGACGATCTGCGACATCCGCATGTTCGTGCCCTGCTCGAGACCCTTGACCAACGACACCACCGGCACCCAGGGCCGCAGTTCGGCCGCCAATTCGGTCAGCACGTTGCGGAATCCGTGCGACGGGACGCCCATCACGACCACGTCGGCGCACTGGGCGGCTTCGGCGAAGTCGGTGGTGGCCCGCAGACTTTCCGACAAGACATGGTCTTCGCCGAGGTAGTTGGTGTTGCGGTGGTTTTCGTTGATGTCCTTGGCGGTCTCTTCCGAACGCACCCACTGCAGCGTCGGCCCGCGGCGCGCGCAGATCGATGCGACGGTGGTGCCCCAGGAGCCTCCACCGAGAACGACGACGTTCGGTTCGCGCGTAGCTGCCATGGCGATCAGCGTATTGCCGCCGCCTGATCTTTACCGGCGGTTGGCGAGAAGTTCTGCCTAGGGCCGAACCTGTGAATCCACCTGGTGGGTGTGCTGCGCTTCCATCGTCGCGAAGGCCTGCCCGCAGGTGGACAGGTGCTGCGCGTGGTCACCGAGCTGCGTCACCAGTGCGGTCGAGTTGCCCGTCCACTGCGGCGCGCGACGGGCCAGTGCCTCGGCCGAGCGCCCGGTCCAGCCGCCCTGGGCGCCGGCAATCCGGTCGTCGGCGGACAGATGCGAGGTCGCCAAGTCTTCACCGTGACCGGTGACCTGGACCGCCGACGTCGCAAGGTGTTCGAGGTTGACCCGCAGTGCCATGAACACTTTTTACCAGTTATCGGCGGGTTGTCACTTCACCAAAAACAAGCCGACCACGCCCGACTCGCCGATCCTCACCGCGAACGACGTCAGCCAGCCCGCAGCCCAGGTCAGCAGCGCGAGCGGAACGACGAGCCGAAATCGTACGAACGGCAGCGCGCACACGACCGCCAACCCCCAGGCAATCAAGGTCACCCAGCCGGGCACCGACTGGGCCACCAACGCGCCGGCGATCGCGACAGCGGGTGACCAGGCCGAGTAGCTCGGCGCCGTCATCGGAGCCTGACCGTGTCAAGCGCAAGCACGCCCATCATGAGAATCAGTGCCGCTGCGGACGCGACCGCAATCGCTCGCGCCCACGCCCGCGGTATCGCGGCGAAGACGACGGCCAAGACCGCCAATGTGCCGACACGAACGGCTTTTTCGGCATGAATCGAGTGCGCCAGGTCCGCTCCGCTGACGACGAGCCATACCCCGTAGGCGATAGCCGATGCGATGGGAATGAAAAAGGTTGCGAATGCCCAGTTTTGCGGCGACATCCTGATCGATTTGATGGTCGGCACGCTTTCTGTCAGGAGGGTGGCGCGGGTAGCGGCGGCGGTGTGGGCACGGGTAGCGGGGGAGCGGCGACCGGAGGCGGGGGTACGAACGGCGGCGGGAGGGTATAGATCTGCGGCACGTTCGGCGCCGGCATCAGGGTGGTCCCGGGCAACCGCTGAGTGGGTATCAGGCGCGGCGCATCGGGAGGCAACCCGTCGGGCATCTGCGGCGCCCACGGCCGTGGCAGGTCCGGCAAGTCTGCGCCGACGTGGTTGCCTGGCAGCGGAAGCGTCAGTGGTCCAAGCTGATTCGCCGTCACCTGCTGGTTGAACAGTTGCGTAACTGTTCCGTCGGGCTTGAACTGGTATCCCTCCGTGCTGGGATAGGGCGTGATCTCGCCGCCGATGGCGACGGTGCCATCGGCGTGCGGGACGATGTTCATCGTTCCGTTGACGTTGACGAACGGCTTGGCGATTCCCGGTTCGAACGGGTCGGCGGCCGTGTAGTTGATCATCAGGGAACCGTCGGCGGCTTGTAGTGCGCTCACCACTGGTTTGCCGGTGCCCTTGTCAACCCCGTCGGTCGACATCGTCGGATTCTGGCGAGCGACGATGATCCCGTGCTCCATGTCGACAAACATGCTGACCCGCGATGATTCAGCCGGAGCGAACGGGGACGGACCCCTGTTGTCGCCGACCATGTGGGGGTTGACGCGATCGTTGAACTCGAAGTTCTGCACCTCCGCGCTGGGGATGTACATGTTCTGCCGGTACACGCCCCCGCCCGGGATCGGGTTGAATCGACCAACGACGACGTTGGACTCGTACCCGCCGTAGCGCGGATCGTAGGTGTGCGGGTCGAGTCCTTCGGCCATCCGCCAATCGTTGGCCGACACCGGATCTCGGCCGTACACCTGTTTGAACGCGTCGCGCTGGTTCTTCTCCTGCGCGGCGTCCTTGGCCATCTGATCGGGCGTCAGCCCGTTGGGGCCGACGCGATCGATCGTCGGAGTCGCGTGCGGGATGGGCACATCGCCGTCGGCCATGTCGATCGCCTGCGCGAGGTCCTCGTCCAGCACGGTCGCCTGGCCGATGATCGCGTCGAGCTGCGGCTGGAACTTGGCCAGCTTGTCCGCGAGCATGTGCGCGCTGCCCTTGAACGCCGAGGTGGCCACGATCTTGTTGGCCACCGGGTCGATGGTCAGCCCGTCGCCGAGCGCGTCGCGCAGCGCTTGCAGCTTGGCCTTGACCGCCTCGATGCCGTCGGCGGCCCGGTCGGCGGCCATCGCCACCGCGAGCGCCTCGCGGCCGTCTTTGTCCAGGTCCTTGCGGGTCTGCTCGACGGAGTTCTTCGCCGCTTCGCCCGCGACACCGCCCCAGGTCTGAAACACGGGCAGGGTGGCGAGGCCGTCCCGGGCCAGCTGGTTGGCCTCCGCGCGGCTGCGCGCCGCATGGAAGACCTCGCGGACGTCGCCGGGCTTCCAGCGGTCGATATCCGCAACAGACAGACCCGTCACGGGACGGAGCTTGTCACGAACCCACAGGTCATGTCACTTCACCCCTGTGCAGTCATCCGGCCAGGGCGGACTTCTCCTCGACTCGCCCGAACACCATGGCTTCGGCGATCCGGTCGAAGCGATAGTCGATGGCGTCGGCGTAGTAGTTCTGCCGCACGTTCCACGGCCGCTTGATCCCGGACTTCGGCAACGCGTGCGGTGCCCGCAGCACATAGCCGGCCTGAATGTCCCAGGCGGGCTTCTCCGGCATCGGCTCGCCGGACAGATGCGGGTAGGCGTGGGTGTGGCCGTGCGAGGCCATGTGCTCCAACAGTTTTGCCGTGGCGCGGGCGGTCATGTCGGCGCGCAACGTCCACGACGCGTTGGTGTAGCCGACGCACCAGAACAGGTTCGGCACGTCCTCCAGCATGTGGGCCTTGTAGACGAAGCGGTCCTGCGGCTTGATCTCGCCGCCGTCCTTGGAGACCGTGACGCCACCGAGCGCTTGCAGCTGCAGGCCGGTCGCGGTGACGATCACGTCGGCATCCAGATGCCGCCCTGATTTCAACGCGATTCCGGTGGAATCGAAGTGGTCGATGTGATCGGTCACCACCTCGGCCCGGCCGTCGCCGATCGCGACGTAGAGGTCGGCATCGGGAATCAGGCACAGCCGCTGGTCCCAGGGGTCGTAGCGCGGTTTGAAGTGGGTGTCCACGTCGTAGCCCTTGGGCAGGTAGTAAACGGCGATCTGGCGGATCCACCACTTCACGAAGCCCGGCGTCTTGCGGGCCAAAAACCAGATCACCCCTTCCATCAGCGCGTTGCTCTGGCGCGCATAGGAATGGGAAAGCCTGCGCGGCAGGATCTTTCGGACGAAGTTCGTCGCCGCGCTGCTCCGGGCTGCGGAGAACAGGTAGGTCGGCGAGCGTTGCAGCATGGTGACCTTGGCGGCCTGTTCGGCCAGTGACGGAATCAGCGACATTGCGGTCGCGCCGCTGCCTATCACCACGACTTTCTTGCCCCGATAGTCGAGATCCTCGGGCCAGTGCTGGGGATGAACGACCGAGCCGTCGAACTCATTGAAGCCCGGGAAGTCGGGGGTGTAGCCCTCGTCGTAGTTGTAGTAGCCGGACCCGAAGAACACGAAGCGGCCACGGAAGGTTCTCTCTGTGCCGTTCTGGGATGCGGTGACGGTCCAGGTGTCGGTCGAGGAGTCCCAGTCCGCCGAGCGGACGTGGGTGTCGAACTGGATGTGCTCGTCGATGCCGTACTTGTGCGCCGTGGTGGTCAGGTAGTCGCGGATGTCGTTCCCGTCGGCCACCCGCTCCTGCTTGGTCCAGGGTTCCCACGGAAAGCAGAGCGTGAAGATGCTGCTGTCCGAGCGGACGCCCGGGTAGCGAAACAGGTCCCAGGTGCCGCCCAGCTGTCCGCGGCGCTCGAGGATGACGTAGCTGGTCCCCGGGTTGCGTTCGGTGATGCGGTAGGCGGCCCCCAGCCCGGAGATGCCCGCGCCGATGATGACGACGTCGACGTCGGTGATGTCTGGTGGCGTCACGGTCATCAGTGCCCCTCTGTTCGGCTGTTACCTACGTCACCAGATTAGGCACCGACCGGTTGATTGGGCGAGGGCCTACCGGTAGTTGACGAACTGCAGTGCGACCTCCAGGTCGGCGCCCTTCAGCAGCGCCTGGACGGACTGCAGGTCGTCGCGGCTCTTGCTGCTCACCCGGACCTCTTCGCCCTGGATCTGGGTCTTGACGCTCTTGGGTCCCTCGTCGCGGATCAGCTTGGTGATCTTCTTGGCGTGCTCGCTGGTGATGCCCTCTTTCAGCGTGCCGGTGACCTTGTAGGTCTTGCCGGAGGCCTGCGGCTCGCCGGCGTCGAAGGCCTTGAGGCTGATGTCGCGCCGGATCAGCTTCTCCTTGAACACGTCGAGCGCGGCCTTGACCCGCTCCTCGGTGGAGCTGGTCAACTCGATCGCCTCGTCGCCCTTCCAGGCGATCTTGGTGTCGGTGCCGCGGAAGTCGAACCGGGTGCCGAGTTCCTTGGCGGCTTGGTTGAGCGCGTTGTCGACCTCCTGGCGGTCGAGTTTGCTCACGACGTCGAACGATGAATCTGCCATCGGATACGTCTCCTTCCATCGATGTTGGCCGTTTGTTGTCTCAGTACATCTTCGTTGTAGGCTAGCTACCCGTAATACACGGCAGATTGCCCGAGCGGCCAATGGGAGCGGACTGTAAATCCGTCGGCTAACGCCTACCCAGGTTCGAATCCTGGATCTGCCACCGAGGTCGAAGGACAACGGCCCCGCAGCACGAGGTTTTCGCTGCGGGGCCGAACCGATTCTCGAGACGTGCCGAACAGCATCCTCATCGACGCCGTCAGTGCCGCCGCGCACGATTCGAACGCACCTGCAGCGAATTCGGCGGCGCTACCGCGAGATCGACCGGTCAGCTCCGTCCAAGGCGATACTGTTCGCCCGCGCGGTCCAGGACGGGCTGATCGGCGTTCACGACGTCTGAGCGTCTTTCGCCGGCTGCGATGTTTCAGCGCGGGCCGCCGGCCATCACCGACGTCGGTGCGGCCCAGTCGGTGGTCACCTTGCGGTGTTTGATTCGCCACGTGTCGCCGTCGGGCACCAGGACGTCCCGGTATCGGCCGACATGGTCGAGGCCGATGTGCGTGACGACGGCGAAATAACAGGACACCTGAGCCCGGTCGCGGGTGATGTCGTCGAACAGAATATTGGTGACGTTGTGCCGCACGATCGGTTTGACGTCGGCGCTGAGCGCCACGCTACCGGTGACGCCGCCGAGAAATGCCACGATCTCTGCCCGACCCCGCAACGGTTCGAAGCCGCGGATCTCCAAAACGCCGTCCTCGCAGAAGGTGTCGGCCAAGTTGTCGAGCCGACCGGCATCGCCGGACCAGTTGTACCGCGCCACAGTGTCGCGAATATGCTCGCGCGCAACGAGTTCCCAGATCTTCATGACCATCGACTCCTGTCAGTCACGCATTGTGAGTGGTCCGCTGGTGCAGGAATGCCAGCGCCTCGGGCGGAAAGAGTTCCAGCGGAAGCGCTGTCGTGCTCGGCCCATAGCGCGTTTGGACGAGCACCGTGGGTCCGGTGACCAGTACCGGCTTGAGTGCCGCATAGTCGATCACCAGCGTGCTGATCGGGGTGACGATCAGCAGCTCGTTGACCCCCAAGCCGGTGGCCCACACCGATCCGGGCGTCATGATCGCCTCCTGGGCCTTACCGCGCTGCCACAGCAAGAAAGCGAACAGCGCCGGAAACAGGACCACCAGAATCAGCCAGGCGAGGTTATGCGCCGGGTCGAGAACAACCGAGGTGACGACCAACGCCAGGCAGATCGCCCACAGGATGCCCAGGCGGCGCAGGCCGCTGGTTCGGATCAGCGTGGTGCGATAGAGCCTTCGCCCGTCACCGGGACCCGCGACCCACACATGGTGAACCGGTGGAAGCGGGCGTTGCGGCACTGTCGGCAGCGACATGTCGTCCTCACATGCGGATTCCGGGTGATGCGCAGAACCCTAGCCGCAGGAGCATGTCCGCAGTTGGCGGATGCCGGGCCGGCGCATCACACGACGGACGCCCACTGTTGGTTTGCCGGCCACCGGCGAGCGGGCTGTTTCTGCGAACCTTGACCTGACGTTCTCCGAAAGGTCCGCCATGACAGAACACTTGCGTGCTTACAACAGTCTGTGGCAGGTCCGCAGCGACTCCTGGTGCCGTCTGGAGGAAGCCGCGGACCGGTTGACCCGTCCGGACACCGCCGGCGAGCTGAAAGAGAAATGCGTCGCGGCGTGCCAGGAGTTGCTGACCCGCCTGAGTTCGCTGGAGCCGTACTGGGCGTATCCGGGCTCGCCCCAGTTCGCGCGTGTGCAAAGGCTTTTCGCCGGAGGCAACCACGACAAGTTCTCCCAGGCCGTGGCGCGCATCAATCGCGCGCTGACCCAGGAGTCCTACCGCTCCGGGGATGTCGAGAACGCCGGCGCCGACGAATTGGACATGTTCCCGTCCGACCCGCGTCAGCTCGAGGGTCAGGCCGACAACGAGCGCGACCGCCCCTACTTCGAGGTGCTGGTCGTCGAGAAGATGACCGAGGCCCAGGAACGGGCGCTGCGCAACGAGGTTCGCAAGTGGCGCCGCCCCGACGACGAATTCGTCTACGAGCTGGTGGTGGTGGCCAGCGGCGACGAGGCGCTGATCGCGGCGCGACTCAACGTGAACCTGCAGGCGGTGGTGATCCGGCGGCGCTTCTCGGCGAAGTCGACCCGCGACCTGTCGTCGCTGTCGGAGTTCGTCGACACCGACGTGCTGCACGACCTGGTCGACCACTACTCACCCGAAGAGCGCGCGCAGATCCTGGCCACCTCGCTGGGCAAGCTGCGGCCGGAACTCGACCTCTACCTGATGACCGAAATCGAGGTCGAGGACATCGCCGGCCGGCTCGGTCAGTACTTCCGCCGGGTGTTTCATGCCCGCGAAGGAATGCTCGAGCTGCACCTGTCGATCCTGCACGGCGTCGCGGCCCGTTACCGCACGCCGTTCTTCAGTGCGCTCAAGCAGTACAGCCACCGGCCCACCGGCGTCTTCCACGCGCTGCCGATCTCGCAGGGCAAGTCGATTGTCAACTCGCACTGGATCAAAGACATGGTCGGGTTCTACGGCCTGGAAGTCTTCATGGCCGAAACCTCGGCGACGTGTGGCGGTCTGGACTCGTTGCTGGAGCCCACCGGCCCGCTGCGGGAATCACAGCAGCTGGCCTCGAAAGCCTATGGCTCACGGCACACCTACTTCGTTACCAACGGCACCTCGACGGCCAACAAGATCATCACCCAGGCGGTGGTGGCCCCCGGTGACATCGTGCTGCTGGACCGCAACTGCCACCAGTCGCACCACTACGGCATGATGATGGCCGGCGCGAATGTCGTTTACCTGGAGGCATATCCGCTCAACGACTACTCGATGTACGGCGCGGTGCCACTGCGCGAGATCAAGTCGAAGCTGTTGGCGCTCAAGCGGGCCGGCAAACTCGACCGCGTCAAGATGATGTCGCTGACCAACTGCACCTTCGACGGGATCGTCTACGACGTCGAACGCGTCATGGAAGAGTGCCTCGCGATCAAGCCCGACCTGGTGTTCCTCTGGGACGAGGCGTGGTTCGCCTTCGCCCGGTTCCACCCGGTGTACCGCACCCGGACCGCGATGGCGTCCGCGGCGGCGGTGCGCGAGCGGCTGCAGTCACCGGAATACAAGGCACAGTTCGAGCAGTACCTGGCCGAGCAGACCGCCGAAAACCCCCGTGACGACGACTTTTTGGACCGTCGGCTGCTGCCCGACCCGGCCCGGGCCCGGGTGCGGGTGTACGCATCGCAGTCCACCCACAAGACGCTGACTTCGTTGCGGCAGGGGTCGATGATCCACGTCTTCGACCAGGACTTCGACCAGAAGGTCGCGGTGCCGTTCCACGAGGCGTACATGGCGCACACCTCGACTTCGCCGAATTACCAGATCCTGGCGTCGCTGGACCTGGGTCGTCGCCAGGTCGCCCTGGAGGGCGCCGAGCTGGTGCAGCGTCAGATCGAGAACGCCATGCAGTTGCGCGATGCGATCGACAACCATCCGCTGCTGAGCAAGTACATGAATTGCCTTGGCACGTCGCACCTCATCCCGGACCAGTTCCGCCCGACGGCGATCGACCAGCCGCTGCGCTCCGGTCTGCGCAACATGATGGCGGCCTGGCACGACGACGAGTTCGTGCTCGACCCGTCGCGAATCACGTTGTCCATCGGGCGAACCGGGTACGACGGCGATACCTTCAAACGCGAGCAGCTGATGGACCGCTACGGCATCCAGATCAACAAGACGTCACGCAACAGCGTGCTGTTCATGACCAATATCGGCACCACCCGCAGCTCGGTCGCATTCCTGGTCGAGGTGCTGGTCAGCATCGCGGCCGAACTCGACCAGTCGATCTCGGAGATGAGCCTGGGTGAGCGCGAGCATTTCGAGCAGGCGGTCTGGCGGCTGACCGAACGCCCGGTGCCGCTGTGCAACTTCAGCGGATTCCACCCGGCTTTCCGGGACCACAGCGGTGCGGAGCCGACACCCGAGGGCGATGTCCGGCGCGCGTTCTACCTGTCCTACGACGACACCAACTGCGAATACCTCAGCGGCGAGCAGATCGACGAAAAGCTGGACGCCGGAATCGATGTGGTGTCGGCGACCTACGTGACTCCCTACCCGCCGGGTTTCCCGGTGCTGGTTCCCGGTCAAGTGTTCAGCCGCGAGATCCTGCAATTCATGCGCGACCTCGACACCAAGGAGATCCACGGTTACGAGCCGAACTTCGGCTACCGGGTGTACACCGAGAAGGCGATCGAAACCGTCGCTGCCGCAGCGGGTGTGCCGTCCAATGGGCGCCATGTCGAGATGGTGATCGCCGACTAGACCTCGAACGGCTCGCCGTCGAAGCGCTCGCGGCTGGCCAGGTCGGCGACGCTCACCCGCCGCAGTTTGGTCAGCTGCTTGACCGGTTTGCCGAGCGGCAGGAACGCCGCAATGGCGTATGTGTCTGGTACGCCCAGCAATTGGCGTACCCGTGGCTCCTCTGCGACCGCCATCGTCGAGATGGTGCCGCCGAAACCCTCGTTGCGCGCGGCCAGCAGGATGTTCCACACCAACGGGTACACCGAGCCACCGCTGATCACCCCGATCCGGTCCAGGTGTTGGTCCATCGCCGCGACGACCTCGAGGTTGACGCAGACCGCAAGCACCACAGCGGAATTGACGAAAGGAGCGGTGAACTGCGCCGGCACGTCGGTACCCGCAATCTCCTCAGCCGTCAGCCCCGGCTCGTGCAGTGGATTCCAGGGGCTCTCGCCGTGGGCCACCTGCGCCGCGTAGCGGCGGGCACCCGTCAACGACAACTCGGCGAGCGTTTCGCGGGTCGCGCGGTCGCGGATCACGATCACGTGCGCGCCCTGGCGGTTGCCTCCGCTGGGCGAAAAGCGCGCGTTGTCGAGGATCCGCTCCAGCACGTCGTCGGGTAACGGGTCGCCGGTGTATTCGCGCGCCGCGAACGTCGTCCGCATGACGTCATAGATGTCCACCAACCCATAGTGCATCTACAGTCCAAGTCGTGAGCACTCGCGTAGACGCCCGACGGCGTGACGTCGCATTCAGCGTCCTCGGCGGCCCCACCACCGTCGTCGATCTCGGCGGTCGACGGTTCCTGATCGACCCGACGTTCGACGAACCAGGACCGCACGACTACCTGAAGAAGTTGGTCGGGCCGGCGATCCAGCCGGAGGCGTTGGGACCCGTCGACGCGGTGCTGGTCAGCCACGACAACCACCCGGACAACCTCGACGACGAGGGCCGGCGGGTGGCGCTGGCGGCGCCGCTGGTTCTGACCAACCCGGGCGCCGCGTCCCGGCTGGGCCCAGCGGCGGTCGGCATCGCACCGTTCGAGACGTTCCAGCTGCCCGCCGGAGACGGCGCGAAAGCGATTACGGTGCAGGCGGTCCCGGCGGTGCATGGTCCCGCGGACGGGGTGCGCGATGCGGGTGGTCACGTCAACTGCGAGGTGACGGGTTTCGTGCTCTCGGGTGCGGGCCTGCCCACCGTGTACCTCAGCGGCGACAACGCGTCGATCGCCGCGGTCGGGGAGATCGCGCAGCGGGTGGGCAGCGTCGACGTCGCGGTGATTTTCGCGGGCGCCGCGAAGGTTCCGGCCAAGGAGCGTGGCCGTCCGCTGACCATGACCGGTCAGCGTGCCGCGGCCGCCGCTGAAGTGCTGGGCGCCCGGCTGGTCATCCCGGCGCACGTGGACGGGTGGGCGCATTTCAGCGAAGGCGTCGGAGAGGTCGGCGTCGCCTTCGACGATGCCGGGATTCTCGATCGGCTCGCCGTCGCACCCTACGGCGAATGGATCGTTCCGCCCTGGCTGTGAACTACCTTGCGCCACATCAGCCTCAGGGGTCCCCGAGGGTAGGCATATATCGCTTTCGCGATTTGTCACCACATGCGATATCACCGACCGGCGCGATATCGCATGTGGTGACGATTTCAGAAAAGATTGTGTCCCCAGTCCCAGGTACGGGTGGGGTCGCTGTGACTCAGTACGTCAGCCGCGCACGGCCGAGACGGTCCACGCCGGCAGGATCGGCGCCCGGGTCAGGAAGTGGTCGCCCTGGCCGATACTGCGCAGCAGCGCCTGGGTGCGCAGGATGCAGCAGCCCATCCGCGCCATCGCGAAGATCTCGTACCAGTCGAGGGCGATCAGGTCGCGGCCGATCATCTCCTCGAAACGGCGGATCAGCACCTCGCGGCTGTCGAAGCCGGGTAGTTCGGGGTCGGCGTCAATCCCGTTGACTTCCAACATTTGTCGACGGGTCGCGAGCCACCAGGCGAAGTCCGTCTCGGCCGGGCACAGGCAGGCCTGCTCCCAGTCCAGCACGCCGACGATCTGTCCGTCGTCACCGAAGATCGCGTTGGACAGCCGAGCGTCGTTCCAGCACACCGCGGCGTCGCCCTCGTAGTCGGGCTGGTGGCGGTGCAGCCACTCGAATGCCTCGGTCATGATGTCCGGAGTCTGGTTGTCGGTGCCCCAGGCGGCGTACTCCTGCCACCAGGTCAGCTCGGCGGAAACGCCTGTGCCTGTGGGTCGATGGAGCCATGTCGCCTCGTCGACCGGCACACGCTGAAGTGCTGCAAGCGTTTCCAGGAACGAGTCGTGGGCGCGGCGCTGCACCTGCGGGCCCGCGTCGTGCAGCCAGCCGCGGGTGGCATAGGTGGTGTCCGACGGGGTGTGTCCGACGATGCGCGGCATGACCAGGAATTTCGAGTCGATCCACGACTCGTCGGGCTCGTAGAGAATCGGCGACGGGGTCGCGATCCCATGCCGGTGCAGGTACTCCTGAGTGCGGGTCTGCGCGGCCAGGTCATAGTCGGGATAGATGCCACCGCCGGCCGGCGGGATCCGCAGCACGTAGTCGCTGGAGCGGCCATCGACGTCCGCGGTGAACACCAGGCTTTCGCTGGACCAGCCGGCCGCGCGGTTCGCTGCTTTCAGCTCGGAGACAATGGCATCAGCGTCAGATCGGTGGCTGAACCACGTCTCGAGCCGGGCCCGGGTGTCCGCCAGGTCGCGTTGAACGAGCGCGATTCCCGCCATGCCGTTCACATTTACATATGACGGTTCGGATGTAAATGGTCCGATCCTTTACACCGGCGGGAAGCGCTGTAATACGCTCGCCGGGTGACTTCGCCGCAGACGCTCACGTTCGGAGCCATTGAGGACACGTCGTTGCCATTGGCGGTGCTCGTCCACGGCTTCCCCGACACCCCGTTCACCTGGCGGCATCTCGGACCCGAGCTCGCCGGGCGCGGCTACCGGGTGGCGGCGCCCTGGCTGCCCGGTTACGACGCGCCGACCGACCAGCCGATCAGCACGGGCACTTACGTTCGCCACCTGCTCGACGTCCGTCGTCGCTACGACGGCGACGACCGCGCGGTTCTCGTCGGGCACGACTGGGGAGCGCAGGCCGGCTACGGGGTCGTCAGCGCCGAACCGAATGCGTTCAGCCGCTTTGTCGCACTTGCCGTTCCGCCGGTTTCCGCTCTTGCCGGGGGGCTGTTCAGCCACGCCCAGCTCAAGCGGTCGTTCTACATCTACTTCATCCAACAGGTCGGCATGGCCGAGGTGGCGCTGGTGGCACCGGGGTTCTGGGAGGCGCTGTGGGCGGATTGGTCGCCGGGTTACGACGCGACGGAGGACATCGCCGAACTGCGGAAGCACGTCGGCGCGGACAACATCGCCAATGTCGTTGGGCCGTATCGTGCCTCGTTCAACCCGCAGTTCGCCGACCCGAACGCCGAGGCGGAGACGCTGGCCACCATGCAATTGCCGCCGGTGCCGACGCTGTATCTGCACGGGACGAATGACGGGGCGGTCGGGGCCGACCTGCTCGACGACCTCGGCCAGTACTTCCCGGCCGCGGGGTCGGCCGCGGAAATCCTTGACGGCGTCGGTCACTTCCTGCACCTGGAAAATCCAGAGCTGGTCGCGAAGAAGATCGCCGGCTGGCTAGGCGTGTGAGCGCGCGCGACTGAGCCCCGCGGCGTGCCGTAACTCGGCCAGGAAGCCCTCGGGGGTGTCGTCGCTGATCACGTAGTGGCACACCGCGATTCGCACCACCGCTGCGGCAGCGACCTGTGCGTGCTCGCCGCCGATGATCCGTGCGATGCGGTCTCGCATGATCGGCAGCACCCGTTTCATCTGCTGCAGAACATGTTCGGGCTCGGTCTCGGCCAACGATCCCAGCGAATAGCTGTGCTGGAAGTCGACGACGAAGCGCAGCGCGGCATCGAGCCGGTCCGCTCCGCTCAACCCGGCGATCGCGGTGGCGATTCCGGCGTCGAAATTGTCCTGCTCGTACAGGCCGAACGCCTCGAGCAGGCCCTCTTTGGAGCCGAAGTAGCGGTACAGCGTCGGGCGCGACACCTTGGCCTCGACGGCCACATCGGACAGTTGCAGCCGTCGACGCCCATCGCGGGCCAGCACGACGAAAGTGGCGGCAAGGATGCGCCGCCGCGTCGATTGCTCGGCGGCGGCGGCATGCCCGGAAGCCACCATCGTGTCCTTTACATTCAAGGGGGCAAATGTCACACTGACCCTACCGCTGACCCTGGCCGATTGGAAGGTAGCGACGGTGACCAACCTCGTGATCCGCAAGATCCCGTGGGAGTTCGATGCGAGTGTGCCGTTCATGTGGCAACCGGACAATCCGAATTTCGGGTTGTTCTGCAACGCATTCACATTCATCGCCGTGCCGTTCGAGCGCTACATCGTCAACGTGGTCCGCCAGGCCCACGACACGCTGCAGCAGGACCCGGCCGTCGCTGCCGAGGCCGAAGCCTTCCTGCGGCAGGAGGCGCAACACGCCTCGGCGCACCGGAAACACATGCTCGCTCTGGTGCAGCGGTATCCCGATCTCGAGCAGTGCTACGACGACGCCTGCCGCGCCTATGACCAGTTGCTTACCGAACGCCCGATCGAATTTCACGCCGCCTACATCGCCAACCTGGAGGCGACGTTCACCCCGCTGTTCAAATTGATTCTGGACAACCGGGATTCGCTGTTCGGTGCGGGGGACCGGCGGGTTGCCTCGCTGATGGCTTGGCATTTCGTCGAGGAGATCGAACACCGCAGCTCCGGGCTGATTCTGTACCGGCACCTCTGTCCCGACCCGTGGTACCGGACCAAACTCATCCGGGCCACCTTCGATCACGTCGGCACGGTCGCGGGGGAGATCGCCAAGGTCTTCGACGAGGTGGTCCCCTTCGAGGACCGCGGCGCTTCGACCCGGCAGTTGCTGTCGATCTCATTGCTCTACGGCGAGTTCATGTTTCGCGGGCCGGGTGGTAAGCGCCGACGTGCCCGGCGCGGCGGGCCGCCGACCCTTTTCAATGCGGTCCCGACCCGCGAACTGGTCGCCATGGCATGGCGGTTGCTGTTGTCGCAGACACCGCATCACGACCCGGCCGATCAGCCGCTGCCGGAGTGGGCCGACACCTGGATGCGCGAATACGCCGACGGTGTCGACATGACCCGGTACTTCCCTGCGACCGAAAGGTAATCGATTTGCTGTCAACGAATTACGGCGCCCTGGTGCCCGAGGATGAGTTGCTCACCCATCAGATCGTTGACACATTCGCCACAGTCAGCCAGTCGGACCCGTCCTGGACGGAGAAGATCTGGACGATCGCCCACGCCCGCGACAACTCGCTGCAAGTGGTCCTCGGGATCGGGAAGTACACCAACCGCGGTGTGTTCGACGGCGCCGCCGGTGTGTGCCGCGGCACCGAGCAGTGGACGGTGCGGGCGGGCCGCCGGTTGTCCTCGGCACCGGCCGGCACCGAGGTCGGGCCGGTCCACTACCAGGTGGTCGAACCACTGCGCGCGATCCGGATCAGCCTGGACGCCAACGAGCACCAGCCGATCGCGTTCGACGTCGAACTGCGCGGCAGCTTCGACGCCGCGCTGGAGGACCCGTGGCCGGATCGCAGCCCGGACGGTTACCGGGTGACCCACAACATCCTGCGCTACCACCAGGTCGGCGTGGCAGCCGGTTGGGTCGACGTCGAGGGCGAACGGACCGAAATCACTGCGGAGCAATGGATCTCGATCCGCGACCATTCCTGGGGTCTGCGACCCGGGATCGGTAAGCCGATACCGGGCCTGCCGCGGGGGAGTCGCAAGATCAAGCAGATGTTCATGACGTGGCTGCCGATGACGCTGACCCGGCCCGACGGATCGGCCTACTCGCTGTTCGTCATGTATCAGGAGGAGCGCGGCGACGGATTCACTGAAATACGTTGTCAGGCTGAGCAACAGAATTCCGACGGCACCTCGCACCGCTTTCCGTCGGTCGAGCAGGACATGCACTTCCAGGACGACAACCGGCGGTTCACCCACGGCACCATCACCCTGATCGACACCGACGGCTCCAGACGTCCGCTGACCGTCACCGCCGCCGGCCCCGGCGGATTCCATCTCGGCACCGCGGGCTACTACGGGTGGAATGACTGGGTGTACGGGCAGTGGGTCGGTGACCTCAAAGTCGAAGGCAGCCACGTGACCCACTGCGACGAGCCGGAAAAGGCCCGCGAGCTGCATCAGCTGCGGGACCTGTTGGTGCGTGTTGACGACCCGGTTGGCGGCGGCAGCGGGTTGGGCAACGCCGAGACGTTCGCGATGGGCGCGTTTCCCGAGCGCGGTCTGACTGCCGAGAATTCCTTTCTCTGAACACGAGAATTGCTTTCTCCGAACGGAGCTCGTTCTTGGGTGTCCTTCTAGTCCGGACAAGCGTAGTGTTGGCTCGGTCTTTGACGGCGTGCCAAGCGAGCCTCGATTGGTCCTCGCCGTCGGCTAGGTCTGGTCGATGTGCCCGCAAGTTTTCTGACTACTGTCCGGTCATCGGCAGTCGATGCGTTACGGCTCCTCGCGGAGAAGTCGACAACCCACGGGTCGACCGTCTCGTTCGTCGTCATGGAGCCGACAGATCGCCTCAGCCACGAGCGGCTCGGGCGGCTGATCGCCTCGGCGCTGCCGCAACTGACCCAGCTCCGCAGCAGGCTGGTGGTCAGGCCGCTCGGCGTGGGCCCGCCGTATTGGGCCGAGATCGAGGATTACGATCCGTCACCGCAGATTCACCGGACCACCCTCGATGCGCCCGGTGGTCAGCGTCAATTCGAAGATCTGATCGCGCGGATTTGCATTCGATCACCCGACCGGCCCGAAATGCTCTGGGAGGCTTGGAGTGTCGACGGCCTACCGGGTGGCCGCTGGGCGCTGGTGCTGCGACTGTCGTCGGTGCTGGCCGAGAGCGGGCTCGGCGTCGCGTCCATCTGGTCGCGCCTGCTCCGATCCGAACCGCTGCACGACGGCAGCGAAGAGCAGCCGAGGCAGCCGAGTGCGGATAATCCCGAGTTGGGCGAGTTGGCCGCCGAGGCGGTCGCCGCAGTGCTCGAGTTGCAGATCAAGAGTCTCCTCCTGGTTGCCCAGACGCTCACCGGCACGCGGCGCCCGGTGCACGACCAACCGCGCGGGATACACGTTGTCGCCGAACGTGATTCAGAGCCGCACCAGACGTCCTCAGGGCGGCCCACGCAGAACGCATTCACCGCACCTCTGACAGATCGCCGCGCCGTGGCATTCGCGTCAGTACGGCAAGCCGATCTGGAAACGGTCAGCAATGCGTTCGGCGGAGACGTCACCAATGTTCTCCTGGCCGCGTGCACCTTGTCGTTGCGGGCGTGGCTACGACGCCACGACACCGTCCCCGACAACCCCCTGGTGATGTCGATGCCACTCTCGCAGTCGGCGGGTTTGATCCGCGTGCCGGTGCAGCTCGGTGATCCCGTCGAAGTGCTGACCAATCTTCACTCCGCCACCGAGAGTCTGAACACGGCGCTGCCGGACGGAGACCACGTAAACCCGCTCAGCGTCGACGTCGCAGCCATCGCGTCGCTGGTCCCGGCGCCGGTGCTGAACGCAGGTATGCGCCTGGTTCGGAAATTGGATGTGCGGCAACGACTGACACCGCTGTCGCACGGCAGCGTCTTCCCGGTGCCGGACGAACCGTTGGCCCCCTACTGCGCCGGTGCCGAGGTGGTCGGGTTGCACACGGTGACTCCGCTGGCGCCGGGGTGTGGTCTGACCATCACACCGACCACCCACGGCGACGAACTGCACCTCAGTGTGTGCGTATGTCCCGACAATGTGCCGGCGGTGAACGAGATAGCGACCGGAATCGTCGAAGCGTTGAGTGCACTGGTGACAGCCGCGCGCAAATCACCACGCGGACAGGGCCGTTCGGTCGTCACCGAGATGGCCATCCACGCCAGCAGGCGCGGACAGGCTCGCGCTTAGTCGTTCAGCAGGCAGTCCACCGTCGACTCGTCCCGCGGCGTCGCGGCCGACATCAAGATGTCGTGCGCGTGTTCTGGATCGGTGCGGCTCGGTACCACCAGCAGGACGAGCTTGGCGCGATCGATGCCGATGATCTCGACGGTGCTGCCCTGTTGTTGGTAGAAGCCGCTGAGTCGGACCGTGTCGCCACCGGTCGAAAACGTGGCCGGCGCCGCCGCCCAGTCCGCGAAGTTGTAGGTGACCTGCTCGATCGGCCCCAGGCGTACTGACAGCACCGCCAACAGATCTGGGAGTTCGACCGCAAGGTCGTCGCTGTGCGGCCACCACGCACCATCGACGTGGCCGGTGCTCGGCGCTTTGGGCTTCAGGCGCAGGCGGGGGGTGTTTTGTGGCCCGCTGGAATCTGGTGCGCCCCGGCCATCTCGTAGCGTCATCCGACGCTCCTGTCTTGGCCGCGAATCGACCAGATAATTCAGATCGGCGACGACACAATCTCAACCGGTCGTGTGCGAAGAATCGCCGACCCACTCGACGCTACACCGCGCGTGTAGTGTCGGTGGGGGAACGCTCCCGGCCAGCGGCGATTCTGCGACCGCACGTATCACTTTCGAGGACAAGGAATCTCTGATGGACCGCCAGCTCGAACGTGAGGTGGCCGCCGAGCTCGAGGTCGAGATCACCGACCCGACGACCCTGGAATTCCAGATCGCAGTCGCGCCGCATCCCAATACCCAAGTGAAAGAACGGCTTTCGTTCCTGCTGGACGGCAAGCCGGTCCAGGCCTTGGAGATCAGCGGAACCCATGGCAACCGCATCCACAAGCTCGAGGTCCCCGTCGGCTATCTGACCGTCGACTATGCCGCGACGATCGTCGGCCGGACCGACCCGGCTCCGGTGACCGAAGCCGACCTGTCGATGTATCTACGTCCGAGCCGGTATGCCGAGGCTGACAAGCTCTACGGTTTCGCCGGAACGGAATTCGGCAGCTACGTCGATTCGACGACGCTGCTGGAGCGGGTGTCGCTCTGGGTGGGCACCCGACTGAACTACGTGCCGGGCTCGAGTGACCCGATCGACGGAGCGGTCGAGACGTTGCTCGCCGGCGCCGGCGTCTGCCGCGACTACGCGCACCTGGTCGTGGCTTT
Organism: Mycobacterium sp.; assembly: GCF_002863225.1. Classification (GTDB taxonomy): domain Bacteria; phylum Actinomycetota; class Actinomycetes; order Mycobacteriales; family Mycobacteriaceae; genus Mycobacterium. The sequence continues at coordinate 89,027 of NZ_PKEK01000022.1, forward strand.
GCTGCGGGCGGTCAAGGTCCCGGCGCGCGCGGTGTCGGTCTACGCGCCTGGCCTGTATCCGATGGATTTCCATGCGGTGGCCGAGGCTTTCGTCGGTGGGCAGTGGCGGGTCGTCGACGGAACCCTTTTGGCGCCGAGGCAATCGCTGGTGCGGATCGCGACCGGGCGTGACGCCGCCGACATCGCCTTTCTGGACAACCACCGCGGCGCCATTGTTCTGCACAAGCTGGCGGTGATCGCGATCGTGAACGGCGATCTGCCGATCGACTCGATCGACCAACTTGTTTCGATCGGCTAGCCGGCCGGGTGCGCCGGTGCTCGCTATTCGACTCCGACTAGTGAATGGTGAACCCATGAACTCGCCACTTCGCGACTCAGGCCTTTCGGCCGACGCCCGATCCTCGCTCGGTTGAATGTGGCAATCGACGAGCAACTACGCGCGGCCGTAGACGGTCGGCGAGGCTTGGCGGCGGCGGACTCGCTGTGCGAGGCGTGCGTGACTTTGTTCAGCATTGACGCAGCTGCCATTTCGCTGGTCTTCTCCGGCGTCTCCAGCGGAACGTTGGGTTCCAGTGGCCCGGCGGCCCGGGTCTACGACGAACTCCAATTCACCATCGGTGAAGGCCCCTGCCTGGACTCCGTCAGTGCACGCGGCCCCATTCTGATAGCTGACTTGGCCAAGCCCAGCAACGTTCGCTGGCCGCTATACCGCCCAGCGTTGCTCGATCACAAGATTCGGGGCGTATTCGCCATTCCGGTCGTGCTGGCCGGCGAATTCGTTGGCGCCCTTGACCTTTTCCGCCGGCAACCGGGCGATCTGCGCAGCGAGGAATTGGCCGGCGCCATCGTCGCCGCCGAATTGGCCGGCGCCCCGTTGCTCGACCTGATGGATGCCGATTTGCAGGCCGCGGTCAACGATCCGAGCAGTAGTTCGTGGGCTGACTTCAACGCATTGAGCCGCACCGAGGTCAGCCAGGCCACCGGCATGCTCGTCGCTCAACTGGATATCGAACCCGCCGAGGCGTTGGTGCGACTACGCGCGCACGCCTACGCAACCAATCGCAGCGCCACCGAGGTAGCGCGCGACATTCTGGATCGCAGGTTGCGTCTTGATGACGACTAGCCCGATGAGGAGGGCGACATGACCGATCAGAGTCGCGAGGCGCGAGTACTCGACGCGGTGGTATCACTCGTCGACACCCTGCTGGACGATTTCGACGTCGTCGAACTGCTGACCGAGCTCACCGAACGTTGCGCTGAGCTGCTGAATGTCGGGACAGCGGGCTTCCTGCTCGCCGATCCGCTCGGTCAGCTCCGGCTCCTGGCCGCCACCTCCAGGCAGACCCGTGAGCTGGAACTCTTCCAGCTACAAGTCGACGAGGGTCCCTGCGTGGACTGCTACACCAGCGGTCAGCCGGTGTCGGTGGCAGACCTGCGCACCGAGTCTCGGCGCTGGCCGCAATTCGTCCCGGCGGCGCTGGAGGCCGGCATTGTCTCGGTGCATGCCGTGCCGATGCGGGCCGCTGGAATCGTCCTGGGTTCGCTCGGCCTGTTCGGCAACCACGCTGGCCGACTCAGTGAATCCGATCTCTTGGTCAGCCAGACGCTGGCGCACGTCGCGTGCGTGGCCATCCTGCAAGAACATCCGCCCACAGCCGCGACGGTGATACCGCAGCTGCGGTCGGCGCTGACCAACCGAATCGTGGTCGAGCAAGCCAAGGGATTTCTGCGCGAACGTCTCGACATCACGGTCGACGAGGCTTTTTCGCTGCTGCGCAGGTACGCGCGTTCGCACAGTGAACACCTGACTGACGTGGCGCGCCAGCTGATGTCCGATCCCGGAGCGCGGCCGGCGTTATTGCGGCGGCTCGGTCAGCTGACTCACGACTGAGTCCGGCGCGCCTGCGCACGCCGCACGGCGTCCTCGACCAGTCGCGCCGCCACCACCCTGAGCTTGAGGTTGCCGTTCTGGCTCATTTGGACCAACCGACTGAAGGCCACCTCGTGGGTGATGCCCGTCCGGCTTCGGATGATCCCGATCGCTTGATCGATGAGTGCCCGGTTGTCCAACGCCTCTTCCAACTTCTCTGCGCGCGCCCGTGCCTCGGCCAGGAGTTCGGCGTTGTAGATGGACACCGCCGCCGGTTCGGCGAACTGAGTGCCCAGCTGTACGGCATGTTCGCCAAAGGCATTGTGGGTCTTGGCGTAGCAATTGATCGCCCCGATCAGTTGCTCGCCGACCATCAGCGGTAACGACAATGCGGAGTGCACGCCCATTCGTCCCACCCGACCGCCGAATCGTGGCCAGCGCTCATCGGCCGCGAGTGATCCACTGACAGTGGGCCGTCCGGTGTGGACGCATGTGATGCACGGGCCCTCGCCCAACTCGTTGTACTGAAATGACTCGATATCATGAACGAATCCCGCTGTGGCAGAGGCTGTTTGAAGTACGGGTAAGCCTTTTCCCTCATTTATCAGGGCAACCGATGCGCCGTCGACGCCCGGAATGGCGTCGGCGGCGAACTCCGCCACCTGGCACAGCAACTCGATCACGTCACGGGCACCCGACACCATCCGGGCCAGGCCGCGTAACCCGGCGTGCAGGTCGATCTCGTCGGAACCCTTTTGAGCGCTGGACATTTCCGTGATGCGACCTGGTTGGGCGTCAAAGTTTCTCATCGGCTGCTCGAACCTAGTTGACCAAGGTCAGCGCGTGGCCGCGGCGCAATTTCCCGGACGGCGTCTTCGGGATCATTCCCGGTTCAAGCACGACGACGTTGCGGGGCCGGACGTCGACCTCGGCAATCACCTCGTGCGCCACCTGACGCTCGACCCGGCGAACCTCGTCCGGGTTGTCCCAGACGGCGGCCTCGACGGCCACTGCGAACGTCTCGCGCGGGTGGCCGGCCTGCAGGCGCACCGCGACCGCACAACCGGGCCGGACTCCCTCGACGCGAGCGGCGGCGCGCTCGATGTCGGTCGGATAGATGTTGCGCCCGGCCATGATGATCACGTCCTTCAGCCGGCCGCACACCACGAGATCGCCGGTCTCGGTGAGGTAGCCCAGATCGCCGGTGTCATACCACCCCTCGTGGTCTTGGGCGGAGACGAAGCCGGTGGTCGTCGTGTAGCCGAGCGTCACCGGTTCCCCGCGCACGTGGATGATGCCGACGCTGCGGGCGGGCAGTGGCGTGCCGTCCTGGTTGACGATCCGTGCCTCGAGTCCCTTGAGCGGACGGCCGAGTGAGGCGAACCGCCGGGTCTTGCCCCGCGACGCCGGCACTGCCCGGTGCAGCGCGGCGAGCAGATCGGCGTCCACTTCGTCGACGAGCAATCCCTGGCCGCACTCGGTGAACGACAGCGCGACCGTCGTCTCGGCCATGCCGTAGGCGGGCACCATCGCTTCCGGGCGCAGGCCGAACGGCGCCCCGGCGTCGCAGAGGTCCTCGACGTCGGCCGGTTCGACCTGCTCGGCGCCGGACAACGCCCACCGCAAGGTGGACAGGTCGAATTGCCCGGGCTTGGCCTGGTTTCGCAGCCGTCTGGCCAACAGGGTGTAGGCGAAGTTCGGGGCCGCGGTCATGGTGGCCCGGTATTTGTCGATCAGCCTGGCCCACAGCAGCGCGTCCCGCAGGAAGTCCATCGGGGTGATCTTGACCAGCTCGATGCCGAAGTACATCGGAGCGGTCAGGTAGCCGGTCATGCCCATGTCGTGGAAGCACGGCAGCCAGCTGACGATCACGTCGAGGTCCGGGTCGACCTCCGCTTCGACGAACATCGCCTCGGCGTTGGCCACGACGTTGCGATGGCTGATCCGGACCGCCTTCGGCGACCCGGTCGAGCCGGAGGTCAACTGCAGCAGCGCGATGTCGTCGTCGAACGTGTCGACTGGCTCGATCGGACTGCTGTCGAGCAACTGTTCGGCGGTGAGGACCCGCATGCCCAGTCCGGCCAGCAGTGGTGCCGCGGCCATGAACGGGTCGGACACCACGATGGCCCCGGCGCCGATCAGGTTGATGACGGCGGTCGTCTCCTCGGACCAGCGCTGCAGGTCGGTGCGCGGCGTGGGCTGGTGCAGCATCGTCACGCTGGCGCCCCGCATCCAGATGCCCTGGGCGATCGGGGCGATCTCGACCGGTGCGCCGGCCAGCACTGCGACCGCGTCGCCGTGGCCCACGCCCGCGTTGGCCAGGCCGCCTGCCGCGCAGCGGGCGCGGTTGTGTACCTGGCGCCAGGTGTGCCGGACGGGCGCGTCCGGCTCTCCGGTGATCAGGCCCTGCAGGCTGCTGTGGGCGTTGTCGAACATGGTCTGGGTGAATCGGCTCACGATGCGACTCCCGGTGCGCAAAGGAGAACCCGAATTTTGGCGGTCTACATCGGCGCTGAGGCGCTCTTCGGCGGGGAGATCGCGTCGCCACCGTGACGTGTCCGTGAGGCTGGAGTGTCAACCGGTGAAGACGTTACCAAGTCGACTCTCGACTCTCCACCACTTCGAAGTCGGTGTCGGAACCAACCGTGAGACAGCGCATCACGCCGAGCATGTTCGCCGCCCGACTTTCCGGGATCGTCTAACACGTGCCCAGCGCAACGGAGATACTTTCCGATCATGAGGACCGAGGCCAAGCTGCAGCGCTGGGACCGGCTTGCCGAGTGGCCGCTGGCGATCGCGGCTTTCTGCTTCCTGGTGATCTTCTCGGTCCAGGTGCTGATTCAGCCGCAGGGGTTCACCGCCCGCGTGCTGTGGGCGACCGACTGGTCCATCTGGGGCTTGTTCATGGCGGATTACGTTGTGCGGCTTAACCTCGCGCCGAACCGGTGGCACTGGTTCCGCCAGCACCTCCTCGACCTCGCGATCGTGACGTTGCCGCTGTTGCGGCCACTCCGGTTGTTGCGCTTGCTGATTCTGATCGAACTGATGCAGCGCGCGGTCGGCGATGCGTTCCGCGGTCGCATCGTCGTCTACACCGTGTCCGGTGTGGTGCTGTTGATCTACTCCGCGTCGCTGGCCGTATTCGACAAGGAGCGTTACCTGCCCGGCGCGAAGATCGACTCGTTCGGCAAGGCCGTCTGGTGGTCGATCACCACGGTGACGACGGTCGGCTACGGCGACTTCTATCCGATCACCAACACCGGCCGGGTCATCGCCGTGCTGCTGATGATCGGTGGCATCAGCCTGGTCGGCGTCGTGACCGCCGCGCTCGCGTCCTGGATCATCCAGCGGGTGGCGGAGGAGGAGAGCACGATGCAGGCGGCCACTGTCGCGCACATCGAGGAATTGCGCGAGGAGATCCGGGCTTTGGGACGGCAGTTGCACGACAGGGGCGACCGTGACGACTGAAACCTTCACCACGTCGGGTGTCGGCGGCACCCGGATCGTCGCCGACCGGATCGGGGATCCGGCGACACCGGCGGTGGTGTTCCTGCACGGTGGCGGGCAGACCCGGCGCTCGTGGGGCAAGGCGGCCGCCGCGGTGGCCGAGCGGGGCTGGCAGGCGGTCACACTCGACTTCCGCGGCCACGGTGAATCCGACTGGTCAGAGGAAGGTGACTACCGGTTGACCAGCTTCGCCGGCGACGTGGCCGAGGTGCTGCGCCGGCTTCCTCCGCAGCCGGTACTGATCGGCGCGTCGCTGGGCGGATTCACCACAATGCTTCTGGCGGGCGAACTTTCGCCCGGTATCGCCCGTGCGGTCGTGCTGGTCGACATCGTGCCCAACATGAACCAGTCCGGCGCCAACCGGATTCACGAGTTCATGGCCGGCCGGATGCAGACCGGATTCTCTTCGCTCGACGAAGTGGCCGACATGATCGCCGAATACAACCCGCACCGGCCGCGGCCGTCAGACCTCGACGGACTGCGCACCAACCTGCGGCGCCGCGACGGCCGGTGGTACTGGCACTGGGACCCGAAGTTCATCAGCGAGAACGCATCTCTGCCGCCCCACGAGTTGACCGATGTCGACCGGATGAACCGGGCGGTCGAGACGATCTTGGCCGGCGGCGTGCCTGTGCTGCTGGTGCGCGGTCAAGTCAGCGACCTGGTCAGCCAGGACCGCGCCGAGGAGTTTCTTGCCCGCTTCCCGAAGGTCGAGTTCGTCGACGTCCAGGGCGCCGGGCACATGGTGGCCGGCGACCGCAACGATCTGTTCGCCGATGCGGTGCTGGATTTCCTTGCCCGTCAGGGGATCTAGATCGACAGCAGCGCCCCGTAGTGGGCGCCCAGATCGATGGCGGTGTTGATCACCACGCGGTCGATCTGTCGCAGGGCGTGCAGCGCGTTCGCCAGCCGTCGGTGCTCGGGCGCCAGTGGATCGTCGACGTCTTGTCGGGCGAGCGTCTCTGCGGTGTCGATGTAGTCGGTCGACGGAAAGACGTTCGCGGGCTTGTCGAACTCCAGCGCCGTGATCAACACGTCGACGTTGCGGCGGACCTCGTCGGCGGCCGCTCGGATGGCACCGGCCAGCTCCGGTGGGGTGTCGATGTGTAACTCGCTGCTGCGGGCCAGGATTCGCGCGTAGCGGTCGCAGGCGGCGAGCATCCGCAGGCCGTGTCGCATGGTTCGGCGACCGGAAAGTCCGGCGATGCCGGCGCTCATCGGCTTGGCCGTGATGCGGAACTGTGCCAAATCGCGGCCGAGCTGACGCGCTGTCTCGGTGAGCTTCGCGGGTGCGGGAGTGCCCAGCAGGCTGGCGACCGAGGCCTCGATCAGATCGGCCAGCGTCAGGAAGAACGCGTGGGCGTCGCCGCGGATCTTCGCTCTGGTGTTGATCGGCAACACCAGCACGGCGGAGGTGATGCCGATGACCGCACCGACCGCGGTCTCCTCGATCCGCAACAGCAACAGGCTGAAGGTGAATTCGCCGAGTAGGCCGTACATCAACGCGAGCATGGTGCTGATCCAGAAGGTCATCAGGCTGTAGGTGACCTTCATGAAATAGAAGGCGCAGAACAGACATACGAAGATCATCGACAGCGAGGCGATCTTGCTGCCGGACACCAGCGTGGCGACCAGTACACCGCTGGGCACACCGAGCACCGTGCCGAGGAGTCGTTGCCAGCCTTTGTCGAGGGTTTCGGCCCAGGTGTTGGTGCCGGCGAAGATGACGAACGCGGCGATCGCCGCCCAGTACCAGTGCGACGGCGACACGATCTCGCCGAGGATGATCGCCAGTGTCGCCGCGACGGCCACCTGGATGGCCTGCCGGGTGGTGGGCAGCAGTCCGGTGGGTTGCTGACGCTCGACCGCCGCAAGACCTTCGGGCGGCGCCGGTTCGGCGGCGACGTGCTCGATCCGCTTACGGACTTCGGCGGTGGCTTTGGCGGTGTCGACGATCGCCAGCGCCAGGCGGCGGACCGGCAGGTCGTCGGGGTCGGCGTCGAGCTGCTGCTGAGCGACCTGCGCGGTCTGCCGCAGGGCGTCGGTGTGTGGTGTCCGGATCGCCCGCGACAGCATCGCCACGGTGTCGGCCAGCTCGGCCCGGGTGGCGCTCGGGAGGTCGGCCAGGGCGGCCCGGGTGCCCGCGGTCGCGAGACGTTCGACGGTGAGCTCGGCGTCGAACAGCCACAGCGCGAGATCCTCCCCGCTGACGCCCGGCCAGAGCAGGCCGGGATTGACGCGGTCTTCGATCTGGGTCTGGACCGTCAACGCCGTTTCGTTGAGCCGACGCAACCGGACACGGAGCCGGCGTTGCCGTCGCTCGTCGGGGTTACCGATGCGCACGGTCTCCGCGGTGGTGTCGACGACGATCGCCATCCGCGCTCGCAGCGAGCGAATACTCTGACGCAGCACACTTTTCGGACGGTCCGGCATCAGGTAGGTGCTCCACACGAAGGTGCACAGCGTGCCGACCACCGTCGCGCCGATCAGCCACGGCAGCTCGGAGAGCTGGGCCCGTAGGTACAGCGAGAAGAAGTACGCCATGAAGGTGACCATGCCCAGCGCCGTCCCGCGCGGGCCGAACCGCCGCACGTAGACGGCGATGAACACCACGACCACGAAGACGGCGTCGCCGATCACCGGGTGCGGCGTCACCAGCGCCGCTGCGGTGATCGCCGCCGCGGTGGGCAGCGGCAGCAACGCCATCGTGATGCGTTGCCGACGCGGATCGGGCTCATTCACCGAGCGCCCCGACACCATCGTGATCAGCGCGCCCAGCAGGGCCACGGTCATCGGCTGCCCGGTCGCCTTGGTGAGCAGGAACAGCACCAGCAGCGCCGTCGCCAAAGCTCCGGTGGTCCGGGTGGCCATCCGCAGCCGCAGCAGCCCGGGATCCGACCCGACCGCCCAGTTGCGCGCCCGCTCGTACAGCGCGGTTGCGTCACCGAACACCCGTGGCCAGCCTCTCTCGCGGTAAGTGCGTGTCTCTCTCACTCGACTCTGGCACAGCGACCAAGATGGGACCCGATGAGCACGCAGGTGACGCTGGCCGACGGCCGCGAGCTGTTGTTCTTCTCACTGCCCGGGCGTTCGGTGGCACCGGTCGCCGACCGACGCCCGCTGCCGCCGTTCGAGCCGGGGCAGTCGCAGTTGCGCTTCGACCAGGCCACCGGGCAGTGGGTGATCATCGCCGCCCGCCGCCAGGACCGCACCTACAAGCCGCCCCCGGACCAGTGTCCGCTCTGCCCGGGGCCGACCGGGCTCACCAGCGAGGTGCCCGCACCCGACTACGACGTGGTGGTCTTCGAGAACCGCTTTCCGTCGCTGTCCGGCGCCGGTTCGTCCGCTTCGATTCCGGACGGATTCGCCCCGCTGCCGGGCGTCGGACGGTGTGAGGTGATCTGCTTTTCCAGCAACCACACCGGGTCGTTCGCCGAGCTTGCGCCACCGCATGCCCGGCTGGTGGTCGACGCCTGGCGGGACCGGACCGCGGCACTGCTGGCGTTGCCGGGCGTGCAGCAGGTGTTCTGCTTCGAGAACCGGGGTGAAGAGATCGGCGTGACGCTGGCCCACCCGCACGGCCAGATCTACGGCTACTCGTTTCTCACCCCGCGGACGGCGGCGATGATGCAGCAGGCCGCTGCGCACAAGGGCGGCAACCTGTTTGCCGACCTGCTGGCCGCCGAGGTCGCTGACGGCAGCCGGATCGTCGCCCGCACCGACCTGTTCACCGCGTTCGTGCCGTTCGCCGCGCGCTGGCCGGTCGAGGTGCACATCTACCCGAACCGGTTTGTGCACAACCTCGTTGATCTGTCCGAGGCCGAACTCGACGACTTCGCCACGCTCTATCTGGACATCCTGCGCCGCTTCGACCGCATGTATGCCGGCCCGCTGCCTTATATCTCGGCGCTGCACCAATATTCGGACACTCCCGCCCTGCGCGCGGGCTACTTCCACGTCGAGCTGATGTCGATCCGGCGCAGTGCCACCGCGCTGAAATACCTGGCGGCGTCGGAGTCGGCGATGGACGCGTTCATCACCGACGTGGTGCCCGAGGCCGTCGCCGCCCGCCTTCGAGACCTCGCATGACGATCCGGTATTCCGCGCCGGGGCGGGTCAACCTGATCGGTGAGCACACCGACTACAACTTGGGCTGGTCGCTGCCGATCGCGTTGCCGGAGCGGACTTTTGTGGTGTTCGAACCATCTGACGACGACGCCCTGACCGTGTCCAGCGACCTAGCCGACGGCTCGGTGCGAATTCCGTTGACCACCGAACCCGGTGACGTGACCGGGTGGGCGGCCTACGTGGCCGGCGTGGTCTGGGCGCTGCGTTCCGCCGGACATCGGGTGCCCGGTGGTTTACTGTCCGTTTCCAGCCAGGTGCCGATGGGCTCGGGGCTATCGTCGTCGGCGGCGCTGGAATGCGCGGTGCTGGGCGCTTTGTGTTCCGGAGTGGACCGTCTCGACCAAGCGCGTATTGCACAGCGCGCCGAGAACGAATACGTCGGCGCACCAACGGGTTTGCTCGATCAGATCTCGTCGCTGTTCGGGGCGCCGGCGACGGCGTTGCTGGTCGACTTCCGCGACCTGACCGTGTTGCCGGTGGGTTTCGATCCGTCGTCGCGGGGTGTCGAACTGCTGCTGATCGATTCGCGGGAGCGGCACGGCCACGTCGGCGGGGAGTATGCCGCGCGGCGGCTGTCCTGTGAGCGGGCCGCTGCGGATATCGGCGTGGCGTCACTGCGCGAGGTGCGCGACGTCTCGGCGTTGGACCGCGTCAGCGATCCGGTCGATGCCCGTCGCGCCCGGCACGTGCTGACCGAAAATCAGCGGGTACTGGACTTCGTTGCGGCGCTGGGTGATTCGGATTATGCGGAGGCCGGGCGGATTTTCAGCGCGTCGCATGCGTCGATGCGCGACGACTTCGGCATCACCACCCCGCACATCGACCTGATCGCCGCCGCCGCGGTGGACGCCGGAGCGCTGGGTGCGCGGATGACCGGCGGCGGGTTCGGCGGCTGCGTGATCGCCCTGGTGCCGGCCGACCGCGTCGCTGCCGTTTCTGATGCTGTGTGCACCGCTGGCGACCACAAGCCGGTCGTGACGCGGACTTACGCCGCAGAAGGCGCATCCGCCACGTGAGTCACAGCGAGGTGGTGGAGTTCGATGTGCCCACCTCCGAGCGAATTCCGCCGTGCTGCCGAGACTTTTCGCTCAGAGGTGGGCACATCGGTACCCGGTTACCTCCCCGCCGGCTCGATCTGCTCGCCGAGGTCGGTAGCCCTCACGGTAACTCCCAGCCGACGGTGAATCCGTGCCGCAGGACCAAATCAGTCAGCACTTCGGTGCGCTCGGCCAGCGGCCACGATTCGATGGTGAACGGCTCGAGGGCGAAGAACGCGTAGTTGATCGACGTCTCGGGCGTGGTGCGCGGCCGATAGACGACGGCATCCAGTTCTGGCCACCACCGCTTGACGGCGTCGGCGAGCCGATTGCAGGTCCGCCACACGTCCTCGTGCTGCCCGGTGCTGATCTGGTCGTCGACGCCCAGGATGTCGAGATTGGCTTCGGTGCGCAGATCGAACACCCGCAGATGTCGGGCGGCGACCAGTCGCACCAGCCGATGCTCGGCGTGGTCGGCGGGGATCATCAGACCGGTCGGGCGGTAGCGCTCGCGGAATGCGCCGACGAGAGCGCTTGCCGCATAGCGGGTTCGGAATGCGCCGGATTCCGGGTCGAACCGGTAGCGGGCTGACGGGAATCCGGCCCAGGTCCACTCTTGCGGTGGAGCCGCTTCGACTCGCCACAGTTCGGTGCCGGCGTCCACGCGGCGGCGCCGCAGGCCGACAGGTCTCGCGTCGGGCAGCGGCTCTCGATAGCCGGTGGGAAGGTCAGGCACCGATGGCGGCGAGCATCCGCCAGGCGGCGTCGGCTGTCTTGGGCCGGCGCAGCGCCTCGGCGATCGACACGCCGCCCAGTTCGTCGTGTTTCAGCCGCATGATCCGGTCAGCGGCCAACGGGTCGGCGGTGAACGCCGACAGCAGTTCGAGGATGCGCGGCAGGTCGGTCCGCACCCGGTCGGCGTCGAATTGCCAAGCGGGAAAATAGGTGTGGTTGCCGACTGCCGAGCCGATCAGCTTGCCCCGGCTGCGAAGCCGATGCACGGCCTGCGGTGACTGCAGGGCCAGCCGCTGCTGCACCTTCGGCGTCGCCAGCGAGCCGTCGACGAATTCGCGCACCAGGGAGCCACGGCGCTCTTCGTTCAGAGTCTTCGCGGCGACGCGCTGCAATGTTCCGTGCGGCGTGGTCGGCGCGCCGAGGATGGCGTCGAGCACCTCGGCGAAACCGGGCTCGGTGCTGGCACGTTCGACGACCCGGCGAACCAGCGGAGCGACGGTAGTGGACACGACTCCAGGCTACCAGCAGCGCCAACCTATTGAAACAATCGAAACAAGTCTCAGTAGGAGCTGCGGCGTGACGCTCCCGCGCCGGCGCCACTGCGACGGTTACGCCCGCCGGCACGCTGACCACTGTGGGCGGCCTTGGCGCGCTCGCCACCGCGGTTCGGACGGCGACGCTGCTGAGACCGCTGCGCGGGCTGCGCCTGCACCGGCTTGGGAGCCGGGGCCTGGTAGGGGGCGATTTCGCCGACCAGTTGCGCGACCGGCTCGGACGTCGCGGTCACCTGCTGCGGGCGGGCGGCGATACCGGCCCGCTTCATCAGCGCCGAGGTGTCGCGGCGTTGGTCGGGGAGCACGACGGTGACCACATCGCCGGAGCTGCCGGCGCGGGCGGTACGACCGGAGCGGTGCAGGTAAGCCTTGTGCTCGGCGGGCGGGTCGACGTGGACCACCAGCTGCACGTCGTCGACGTGCACACCGCGGGCGGCGATGTCGGTGGCGACCAGTACGCGGGCCTCGCCGGAGGCGAAGGCGGCCAGGTTACGGTCGCGGGCCGGCTGAGAAAGGTTGCCGTGCAGGTCAACTGACGGCACCCCGGACTCGGTGAGCTGGCGGGCCAGCTTCTTGGCCTGGTGCTTGGTGCGCATGAACAAGATCCGACGGCCGGTGCCAGACGCCAGGCGCTGCACCAATTCCGTTTTTGCGCCGGCACTTTCGACGTGGAACACGTGGTGGGTCATCTCCGCCACCGGCGAGTTGGCCTCGTCGACGGAATGCATGACGTGGTTGCGCAGGAATCGCTTGACCAGCTTGTCGACGCCGTTGTCCAGGGTGGCGGAGAACAGCAGCCGCTGACCGCTCGGCGGCGTGGCGGCCAGGATGCGGGTGACGCCGGGCAGGAAGCCGAGGTCGGCCATGTGGTCGGCCTCGTCGAGGACCGTGATGTCGACCGCGTCGAGGCTGATCAGCCGTTGGCGCATCAGGTCTTCCAGTCGGCCCGGGCACGCGACGACGATGTCGACGCCGCCGTTGAGCGCGGATTCCTGGCGGGTCTGCGACACGCCGCCGAAGATCGTGGTGACCTTCAGGCCGTAGCTGGCCGCCAGCGGCTCGAGGGCCGCGGTGATCTGGGTGGCCAGCTCGCGGGTGGGTGCCAGTACGAGGCCGGTGGGGTGCTTGGGCCGCCGCTTCGCGTTGGCGAGGCGGGTCACCAGCGGGATCGAGAAGGCAAGCGTCTTACCGCTACCCGTCTTTCCGCGACCGAGCACGTCGCGGCCGGCCATGGTGTCGGGCAGGGTGTCGACCTGGATCGGGAAGGGCGCGTCGATTCCGCGCGAGGACAGGTTGCTGATCAGTCGCTCGGGCACACCGAGCTCAGCGAAGGAAACAGAAGTCATTGTGCGACAGTGCCTTTCGGGCATCAGGAAATACAGGTGGCGAGATTGCCGGTGGGCAAAATCGATCGCCGCGAGAAAGCTTGGAATGGAATGTCGGAGCAGTCCACGACGTGTCAGCGTGCTGATGATGCCGACGTTGAGACCAGACTAACCTACCGGCGGGTAATTCCAGCCATGGTGTGAGCTAGACCATGTCGTTGCGGGTCAGCCACTGCATCACCGGCCAGCCGATGAAGACCGGTAACCAGCAGGTCAGGACCCTGTACAGCAGTACCGAGGGCACGCTGACGGCCGCTGGGACGCCGAACGCGGCGAGGCCACCGATCAGGGCCGCTTCGACAGCGCCGACACCGCCGGGCGTCGGGGCGGCCGAGGCCAGCGTGCCGCCGACCATCGTCACCACGGTCACGGTGACGAAGCTGGTGCTTCCGCCGAACGCCTCGACGCTGGTCCACAACGCCAATGCCGCACCGAGTGTCGTCCCGGTGCAGCCCAAGACGATCAACGCCATCCGCTGGGGCTCGCGCGCCACCTCGACGATGTCGGTGCTGATCTCCTTGAGCTTGGGCGTCACCGCCGTCGACAGCCAGCGCCGCAGGTTGGGAACCAACAGTGACACGCCGACCAGGCCCAACGCCGCACCGGCAATCAGGTACAGCACTGTCGAATTCGGCACGAAATGCGACAGGTCGGTTCCGGCGCCCGCGACGGTGCTGAACAGGATCAGCAGCAGGACGTGCATGATCACCTGCATCGACTGCTGCAGCGCGACCGCGGTGGTGGCCCGCGTGGTGCTGAGCCCGCTCTTCTGCAGGATGCGGGTGCTCAACGCGAGCCCGCCGACGCCGGCCGGCGTGGTGGTCGCGGCAAAAGTGTTGGCCACCTGTGCAATCGAGAGACGCCAGAAGTTCACCGACTCGTCGGCGCTGGCCCACAACGCGGCCGCGGCGCCTACGTACGTCGACGCCGAGATGGCGAGGCCGAGCAGCGCCCACCACCAGTTGGCCTTGCCCAGTGCGTTGAAGAACGTCGGCACCGTGCTGATGAACGGATAGGCGACGTAGACCAGCGCGACCAGCAACACCAACTGGATCAGCTGGCTGCGGGTGAACCGGGTGACCGTCTCGGATTTGATTTTCTCCGTACCGGTTTGACGCATCACCGCGGCCCGGCTGCGGGAGATCACGGCTTTCGGATCGTTCACCGAATTCCGGACGTGTTTCGGCACAGCAGTTTTGGTGAGCCGCCGCGACGCGGTCAGCACGGTCTCGCAGCCGAGCACCTCAATCGCGGCAGCGACAGCCTCCTCGGCGCCGTACAACGCCGTCGTCGTCACCAACAGCTGGGCGATGTCGCCCTGGAGTTGATTATCGGTGGCGCCGTATTCCGCGCTGCCGAAGCCGCCGAAGAACACCGCGCCGTTGCTGACGGTGATCTCCTTGTCGCGCAGGTCACCGTGGGCGATCTGATGATCCTGCAGCTTGCGCAGCGACTCCCAGACTTCGGCCGCGGGGATGGAACTGTGGCACTCCTTGAGCGGTCCGCCGCGAATTTGCTTGTGCGCGTACAGCGTCCAGCCTCGGTCCAGTGTGCCGACCGCGATCGTGGTGGTGTTGGCTACGCCCAGGTCGCCGATCGCGATGGCCATCAGGGCCCGGTGCTCGACGGCGCGTCGCATCGAGGTCTGCAGGGGAGCGGTCTCGTTCTCGCGCAGCCGCAGGATTCGCCACGCCTGCCGCAGCGCGCCACCGCTGCGTTGATGCGGCCCGTACATCTCGACGACGGCGTCTTCTTCCGGGTCGGTGGTGACGGCTGATAGGACCAGCGGCCCCGAGCCGGCGGGGCGGACCACCCGCAGCTCGTCGACCGCGAAGCCGCGTTTGGCCATCGCACGCACCGCGCCGTCGAGCGGTACTTCGAGCGCCGGCGTCCCACTGACCAGCACTACCAGCGCACCCACGAACCAGCCGGCCGCGAGACCCAACAGCGACCGGGCCGGCACGATCGCGCTGACCACCAGGTGGATCGGGATGAACGCCAGCAGCAGCGCCCACCACCAGTGCCGCCAGCGGGCCGGCAGCCACGGTCCCGACACTGTCAGTACGGCGGCGAGCATGCCGATCCAGCGCGGGTCGTCAAGGAATTGCGCCAGCACGGTGCGCAGGCGTTCGTTGAGGTCGAAGTGCCAGCGCGGTGCGGCCAGGCCGGTGCCGGTGATGGACAGCGCGAGCACGGAGATCAGCGCCGCGGCGGCGTAGGGGATGAGGAGTCGCCACTGCCGGGCCAAGATCAGACCGAACAGGATCATGAACGGCAGCGCCAGCACCGCGAGGCCGTAGACCAGGTAGACGATGTCGGACTGGGTCGGCGTCAGCACCCCGATGACCCGGGAGATGGACATCTCCAGGCCGTCCCACCGCGTGCGGGTGATCAGCGAGCTGGTGATCACGGCCGCCAGCAGCGCCCCCGACAGGGCCACCCGCAGCATGTCGTTGGTACGGCGAGTCAGCGGCTGCAGCAGGCTGCCGGAAACCCTGACCTCGCGACCGTCGACGAGCATGCTCCAGGCAACCTCCGGCGTCTGTCAGCGTTCCGCGGACAACATAACCGGTGACCTCCGCCGATAGCCGGATTGTCGAGGGTCGCGGACCGCTTCGATGCCATGCTGAGTCACAGCTGTCACCTGCGTATCAATGTCTGGGCACAACAATCTTTTCAAAAACGTGACCACAGGCGATATCACCAGGTCATCGGCAGCTCGACGTGATATCGCCCGTAGGTCCGTTTTCGAAAGAGGTACACACCCCGGAGCCAGTGACTGCTGTGGCTGCCGAGACAACGCACAGCGACTACCTAGCCAACTCACGTAGTTTCGAGTCATGGCGAGAACGGACAACGACTCCTGGGAAATCACCGAAAGCGTCGGCGCGACGGCATTGGGGGTGGCATCGGCACGCGCCTCGGAGACCGAGCGGGCTGATCCACTGATCCAGGACCCTTTCGCGCGGGTGTTCCTGGACGCCGCCGGCGACGGGGTGTGGAACTGGCACGCCGGCGGAGAGCTGCCGGCCGAGGTGGTCGAGGCCGTGCCCGAGTTGCCGCTGCAGATGGACGCGATGGTCGGCTACATGGCCTCGCGGACCAAGTTCTTCGACACGTTCTTCCTCGACGCCGCCGCGGCGGGCATCAAGCAGGCCGTCATTCTGGCCGCGGGCCTCGACGCCCGGTCGTGGCGGCTGCCCTGGCCGGACGGCGTGACGGTGTACGAGCTGGATCAGGATCGGGTGCTGGACTTCAAGCTGGCGACGCTTACCGATCACGGCGCACAGCCGGCCGCAAACAGGACGGCTGTTGCGGTCGACCTCCGACACGACTGGCCAAAAGCATTGCTGGAAGCCGGATTTGACCCGTCGCAGCCGAGCGTCTGGTCGGCCGAGGGACTGATGCCCTACCTGCCGAACGCGGCGCAGGAGCTGCTGTTCGAGCGGATCGCCGAGCTGGCGGCTCCCGGTAGCCGGGTAGCGGTCGAGGCGCTGGGGCCGAAATTCAACGACGAGGAGTTGCGGGCCAAGCGTCGCGAGCGGATGAATCGGGTGCGCGAGGTGTTGGCCAAAACGGACACGGACCGCGAGGTGCCCAGGACCGACGAGCTGTGGTACTTCGAAGACCGCGAACGGGTCGGCGAGTGGTTCGCCCGGCACGGCTTCGACGTGAGCGTGACTCCCGCCGCCGATCTGATGGCCGGCTATGGTCGCAGCGCCGACAGCGCGGTGGCAGATCTGGTTCCGGCTAACGAATTCGTCGACGCCCGAGTGGCTTAGGGCACCGGCTTGACCGGCGGGATGTGCCACGTCCCGTCCAGGATCGACGGCTTCTTCTCGTTGGGCCAGTACAGCCGCAGCATCAGCGAGAACCGATCCTTCGGCGCGGGAAGCCAATTGGCCTCCTTGTCCGGGCCGGGGGAGTCGGCCTGGATGTAGAAGTCGGTCGAGCCGTCGGGGTTGGCCACCAGCTTGTCGCGCGGGCTCAGCGTGTAGCGGTTGAGCGGGTTCTCGACGAAGAAGTGGTCGCCGTTGTACATCGTGAGCGACCAGAAGCCTTTCGCCGGCGGTAGCTGGCCCTTGTCGAAGTGCATCAGGTATTTGGTTGCGCCGCTGTACTTCTGCTTGGTGTCCGGGCCGTCCGAGGTCGGGTAGACCGCGTCCTCGGGCAGGTTGGCGCCGACGCCGACCTGAGTGACGAAGGCCCGCTGCCGGTAATTGGTGCCGTAGGTGCCGGCCTTGATCGTGTAGGCCCAGCCGTTCTTGAAGACGAAGTCGCCGGCGACCACGCCGTCTTCGCGCCAGCCAGAGATGTTGTCCTGCCCAAGTTTCGGCGCCATCGCGAGACCTTTGTTCGCGTCGGCGGGCAGCTTGGACGGGTCGAAGTCCTGTCCCGGGACGATGCCGAGCCGGGCCAGCTTGGTCACCATCGGTTCGTCGGCCGCAGCGGGCGGGTTGGTCTTGAGCAGGCGGGCGAACAGCTTGAAAAACTCCGGCGCGCCAAGGGTATTCACCTGCTGGCGCACCGACGTCGTCATGTCCACCGACGCGGTCAGCTGGGGGATCGGCGGCAGGTAGGGCTTGCCGAACGACGACAGCGGCGTCGCGGTGATCTCGTCCTGCAGCTTGTGCACCGCGTCGTAATCCTCCGGGGTGCCCGAGCAGTAGATGCGGCCGAGCAGCCACACCAGCGCCGTCGGCGACTTGTACTCCAGCACGTCCGGCGGCAGGGTGCCGTGCCAGCCGGGGCCGGTGATCGCGAAGGTGCGGGCTCTGCCGCCGCCGTTGCGGGTGCCGGGCGCGGCGAAGACGTTGGTCCAGGCGTCCAGCATCGGCAGCAGGAAGTAGCGGTCGCCCATGTCCGGGACGGTGACGATCCAGGGTTCTTTGGACACGTCGAACCAGGCCTGGGTGTAGAGCGTGTCGGCGTTGGGCACGGCGGTGGTGTGGACCGCGGCGGTGGGGTAGGTGCGCTGGCGGGCGAATTGGCCCATCGGGGCGCGGGTGTCTTCGCCGGCGGGGACGTTGGTGAATTCGCGGCGGGTGTATTCCATCGTGACGAGCGGATAGGCATACGCGTAAGCCTCGGTCGCGATGTCGGTGGCCTCGGACTGCGACAAGCCCGGCGCCGCAGGTGGTTTCGGTGCCGGGGCCGGTTCGTCGTTGCCGCCGCACGACGTGATCAGCATCAAGGTGGCCAGCAGCGCGCCGACCCTGGCGATGGTTGATCGCATATTCGGATACTTTCATGCCTTCGGGCGGGGCGCTGAGCGATCAGCCCCACATCCGGAAAGCAGGTCCGTCCCTAGCCCCGGCTTGGCGGCCTGCGCGTTCCGTCCTTGCCAACGTGCAGGACGTCGAAGGATTCTTTCGGTGTCCTTTTGCCGGTGTCCCAGATTTCGAGTGCTTGCTCTGGAAATACTGAGGACGGGAAGAACATCACCGACAGATCACGGCCGACCAGCACTGATCCGAGACCGCGAATATCGCTGGACACTCTGATAATTCCGTCCCGCGCCTCATAGGCTCGGCTTTCGACGAGCGCAGGGTCCATATTGAGGAGCTCCGCGGCGAGGTCGATTTGGTCTTTCCTCATTCCGCGGGCTGCCTGCTTCTAGTCGGCCCAGGCAGCCACGTTCGCGTCGTCGCGTGCGGTTCCTGCATAAAAGAATTCTGCACCGTTTGGTGAGGACGCCCCACCGATCCGCCTCCCACGTTGAGCACCGACGGAGGGGGACAATTGGACTATGCGGTCACGTCGAGGTGCCGTGGCATTTATCGCTGCTGCCGTGCTGGTCAGCGCGATGCTGGTCAGTGCTACGCCCACCTCGTATGAGCCGCCGCCGATGGTGGCCAACCCGGTCGAGCACGTCGACACCCTGATCGGTACCGGCAACGGCGGCAAAACCGTCGGCGAGATCAACAACTTCCCCGGGCCGTCGGTGCCGTTCGGGATGGTCCAGTATTCGCCGGACACGGTCGGCAACTATGCGGGCTACAGCCACTCTAACGGCCGCGCGACCGGGTTCAGCATGACGCACGCCTCGGTGGGTTGCCCAGCCTTCGGGGACATCTCGATGCTGCCAACGACGAGCCCGGTGGGCGACGAGCCGTGGAAGGCGTCCGAGGAGATCGCGCACGACAGACACGAGCGCGGTGTGCCGGGCTATTACACGGTGCGGTTGCCGTCGGCCGGTGTGACGGCCGAGCTCACCGCCACCAACCGCACCGGGGTCGGGCGGTTCCACTATCCGCGTGATCGCGCGGCCCGGTTCTTGGTGCAACCCGGCGGCTCGCTGGGTGGGACTTCGGCCGCGAACATCGCGATCAGCGACGACAACACCACGATCACCGGATCGGCGACCAGCGGCGGATTCTGCGGCAAGAACAACGTCTACACGGTCTACTTCGTGATGAAGTTCAGCAAGCCGTTCAAGGCATTCGGCACCTGGGACGGCTTCGAGGTATTTCCGAACGGTCGCAGCGCGTATTCGAGTTACCAGGGGTCCAGCGGAGGGTACGTCGAATTCGACGCCGGCTCAGACCTGGAAGTGCGAACGGCGTTGTCCTACGTCGACATTGACGGAGCGCGCAAGAATCTCGACGAGGCCGCGGCGAATTTCGACGACATCCGCGGCGTCGCGTCGAAGCAGTGGAACGACGCGCTGTTACGGATCAGGGTCGCCGGCTACACCGAAGACGACATCGTCACCTTCTATTCCGCGCTCTACCATTCGCTGTTGAATCCCAACACATTCAACGACGTCGACGGCCGCTACATCGGATTCGACCGCGACATCCACACCGTCGAAGCCGGGCACACCCA
The DNA here is from genome assembly GCF_002863225.1 of Mycobacterium sp. Classification (GTDB taxonomy): domain Bacteria; phylum Actinomycetota; class Actinomycetes; order Mycobacteriales; family Mycobacteriaceae; genus Mycobacterium. The sequence goes on from NZ_PKEK01000022.1 coordinate 109,071, forward strand.
GTACGCGAACTATTCCGACTGGGACACCTACCGCGGGGTGGCGGCGCTGCAGGGCATGTTGTTCCCGCGTGAAGCCAGCGACATGGCGCAGTCATTGGTCAACGACGCCGAGCAGAGCGGTTCGTTTCCGCGGTGGGCGCTGGCCAATACCGCGACCGCAGAGATGACCGGTGACAGCGTGGTGCCGCTGATTGCCAACTCCTATGCGTTCGGTGCCAAGGACTTCGACGTCCAGCGGGCGCTACACTTCATGCTCGATGCGGCGACCGAAGGCGGGGTCGGCCGCAACGGCTACGTCGAGCGGCCCGCGGTGGGCACGTATCTGAAACGTGGTTATCTGCCGTTGCCGTCGTCATCGTGCCACGGCTCATTCCCAGCGGCGTCGATCTCGCTGGAGTGGTCGGTCGACGACTTCGCCATCTCCCAATTCGCCTCGGCACTAGGTGATTCCGATGCCGCTGCCAAGTTTCAGGATCGGGCGCAGTACTGGCAGAACCTGTTCAACCCAACCACCCACTCTATCCAGCCACGCAACTCGCTCGGATTCTTCCCCGAGGGGCCCGCGGTGGTGCCGCCCGGGAAGGGCTGCTTCAGCCAGGTCGGGTTCGATGAGGGCAACGCCGAGCAATACGTCTGGTACGTGCCGCAGAACGTGGCTGGTCTGGTGACCGCTCTGGGTGGGCGTTCGGCTGCTTCGGAGCGGCTGGATACGTTCACCTCGCAACTGAACGTCGGCCCGGTGGAGCCGTATCTGTGGGCGGGCAACGAGCCGAACTTTTCGGTGCCGTGGCTGTACAACTACCTCGGACAGCCCTGGAAGACACAAGAATTGGTCGACCGGATCCGCAGTGAGCTATTCAGCCCTACGCCGGATGGTGAGCCTGGCAACGACGACCTGGGCGCGATGTCGGCGTGGTATGTCTGGTCGGCGCTGGGCTTGTATCCCTTTGTGCCCGGGACGTCGGTGTTGACGGTGAATACGCCGCTGTTCGACAAAGTCGAGATCGCCTTGCCCGCAGACAAATTCATTCGGATAACTGCGCCGGGGGCGTCCGGGCATCACCGGATGCAGTACATTTCCGGCCTGCACATTGACGGTCGAGCGACTAACAAGACGTACTTGCCGGAGTCAGTGCTTGCCGGCGGCGGGGAGCTGGCGTTCTCGCTCGCGTCGAAGCCGAACAAGTCGTGGGGGACTGCTGCAGACTCGGTGCCGCCATCGTTCGGGACGGGGAGCCTGGCGGTAACGGTGAACGTGTCGCCTTCGGTCGTCGCGATGGATGCTGGTACTACCACGGATGTGACGGTCAATGTGCAGCGGATGGTCGACGGGCCAGAGGGTTACGAGATCAGCGGAAAGTCGTCTGAGCGAGGCATTTCCGTGGAGTCGGTGTCGGGGAAGTTCGGCGACGACGGGTCGGGGACGTCGACGGTGACGATCAAGGTAGCGGAGTCGGTGCGGGATGGGTACTACCCCTTGACGTTGACGACCAAGGCCGGCAAAGGGGAGCGGACGTTCATGTTGCTGGTTGCGGCGGGGGAGGGTTAGGTGGTGGGGGGCTGAGGGGTGGTCATCGGCTCAGTCTGAGCAAACTCGCCACAGAGCTAAACATGCTTCCTTATCTCTATTCTTCGATGTCGGCCACCAGCCTTACCGGGTAGCGCCCTGACAGATGTGGCGAAATCTCTGACACCTATGTCTGCTCCGGCTGTAGGTTGTGGCGTAGGTCCCAGCAGAGGTGGGAAGGTCGGATCAATGTCGCGTGGTGGTCTTTACACGGGCTTCGCGGGTAATCGCGTTATGGGCACTGACGACATGCGCAGTGCCCTGCAAGCCGGAATCATAGCGGTCGATACGAACGTTCTCCTGAATTTGTATCGGTATAACGAGCAGACGGTCGCTGATCTGCTGGGCGTCTTGGCAGCTGCTAAAGAGCGGCTGTTCGTGCCGCACCAGGTAATCCGCGAATTCTGGCGGAATCGGCAATTCGTACTCTGCGGCACTGGCGGCGCGACCAAAGATGTTCACGCAGCACTCCAGAAAAACAGTGCATCGACGCAGAACGCAATCCGCCAATGGGCGAAGAGTGTCGCCTTGAGCGAATACGAACGAAATGAAATGGAAGGGCACATCGAAACTTTCTTTGCCCAGCTGCGCGACCGTATCGGCGAAGAGCCAACTCGCGTAAGGCCCGATACTCCGACAGGCCAGGACCGCATGCTGAACGAGCTCGAGCGAGTTCTCCAAGGCGCCGTCGGCGAGGAACTTTCGTCTGAGGAATGGGATAACGCGGTTGCTGAGGGACAGCGCCGGGCCGAGAGTTCTGTGCCGCCCGGTTACATGGACGTCGACAAGCTTGACCTTGATCTCGAAGAGGGAGCCTCTGGCGACTACCTTGTCTGGTACCAGCTCATTAAGGAAGGGCGAAGAGCAAAACAAGACCTCATCTTGGTCACTGCAGATGTCAAAGAGGACTGGTGGAATCGCGCCGAGCGGGGGGTCAAGGTTGGCCCTCGCGTCGAGCTGATCACCGAATACTTGCACGAGACTGGCTGCCGCTTTTACCTTCTCGAACCCTCAGATCTTCTGAAACATTCCTCCGCACTCGGCGTCGGCACGAGTGAAGAGTCGTTGCAAGACGTCGAGCGAGTTCACAGCCAAACGCATGCCCAGGTCTCGTGGACGCTTGAAGCTATAACCGCTGTCCTAAGCGAGCTGGAAACCCAGGGACACCCTCAGGCGGAGGTGATTCGCGAAGCGGTTGAGAACAACGGTCGAATCTCAAGGGAACGCGTTTACGAGATTGATGGCCGCGATCACGGTCAGATGCTTCGTGGTTTCACCAAGCCGGTGAAGCGCGTAACTACCGAACTGCAGGAGCGGGGTGACGTGCCGTTCGGTGTGGTGCCGCTCCTGCGAGCGGTCTATGAGGCCGGCGTTAAGTCCTCACATTTTGCTGTTCCGAGCGAGGTCGTGGAGCTACTGGCGACTGCAGATCGCGACTCGCAATCCTGAACGACAGGCGGGGCACGACTATGACTGACAGGCAACGCTCTTGCTCTCGCGCTTGCGACGGCCGAGGCCAAAGCTGGATGGCCATCTGCCACAATCTTTCACCCGCCGGCGCGGGAGAGATTCTAGCGAGTCGTTCGCCGCGCTGACGGTGGAAATCATTACATTGCAGTCAAGTTCACCGAAGACGACAAGCCAGTCATTCGGCTTTCGGATGGAGAAATCCGTACGAGGAATCCCACGCTGCGACGTACTCGCTGTGGTCTTTTAAGCGCTGGACCTGCAGACGGGCACCGCTACGATGGTCAAGCGCAAAGGTCGGACCACTGGTAGACGACATCGATCTGCGCTCTGCGGTACATGGAGGCAGACTGAAAAACACCAAGAGCGGCAAGAAGGTTGTTCTCACGTCCGGTTGAGAAGCGGCGAAAGTTCACCGGTCCAAAACAACGCAAGCCTCTCCCGAGCTCTTGAACCCGCAACGTAGAGAACGCGTAGCAGCCGCTTCTCCTCCTCTTGCTTCTCCTCGCCATGCTTCTGCTGCACGAAGTACGGCGGAAATGACTTCGAGCCCAACCGGGCCATCGCTACTCCGCGGTACTCCAAGCCTTTCGCCCGGTGCATCGTCATCACACGCACTACATCGCCGAGCTTCTCCTCCTTGGTGTTCTCATTCACCACCTCGGCGTCAACGCCCGCCGCTTCGAGCGACTCGCAGATCTCCCGCACGTCGTTCCGCTCGTACGTGAAAACTGCGATGTCAGAGCGTGAGTACCCATCCGCAATCCACTGCTCAATCTTCTCGACGATTCCTTCGTCCTCTTCCGATTTCGACTTGAAACCAAGCGACTCCGGCTCTGGTCCGTTGAACACCGAGCGCGCACCGGCGAGTGTGTCCGACGACGTGTCGAGGTCGTCCGCGTCAGCGTCGGCGATTTGCAAACACCACCGGAGGATCTCTCGGCTGGTTCGATAATTCACCGTCAGTCGGCGGGCTCTCCCACGAGTCTCGATTCCGAAACGTGAAAGGGGCGCGGGCTTACCGTAGATTCGTTGATGAGCATCACCGACGATGAAGAGATCATCGGTTCCGATGGGCACCAACGCACGCAATAGCTTCCAGTGAGCCGGATGCAAGTCTTGAGCTTCATCAATCACCGCGTGGAGATAGCCGAATTGATCTCGCAATCTGGGATCGGATTCGAGGGCGGCGGCAGCGCGCGAGGCCAACTCGGTGAAGGTGGTCTGGCCTTGCGCTCGCATCAAAAGTTGGAACTGCTCGATAGCGAGCCACACGTCGGCGCGTTGAGGGCGGGTCAGCCGCTGCGACCGACCACTACGCGTCACGCGCAGATACTCAGCCTCATCGGTGATTCCGTTGCCGAGCACCACCTGCGACCACTCGTCACTGAGGAATTTGGGGTCCCAATCGCTTTTGGCGGACTGGGCGGCGGTGCGCCAGAGCGGCTCCAGCTGTAAATCGGGCGTGACCTTCGACGAATTCACGAACTTCCTGCCAGCGTCAGTCGCTGCGACAACCGTTCGCGCTAGTGAGTCCAGGTTGACTACGTGAACGCGGGTCGTGACTGACGGGCCTGCCAGTTGAACCAGTTGACCTTCGATCGTCTGCGCAAGATTCCGGGTAAAAGTGGTGAACAAGATTTTTACTTCTGGGTCGGCACCTGTTTCGTCGAGGCGCCGACCGAGGAACCGGGCTCGGTGAATGGCGGTCACGGTCTTGCCGGTCCCTGCGCCTCCGGTGACCCGGAAAGGCCCGTTCCAGCCCTCGTGCGTCGCAAGCTTGCGCTGCAAGGGATGTAGCCAGACCCGCCACTTCGCGAACTCTCCCTCCAGGACGGCTCGCAGTTCCTCTTCGTTATCTCCATCAACAGCAGTAAAACTCAACCTGGAGAGGGGGCGCTTGAGTGCGGCCTCAAAATCGTCGACGTCAATCGGGCCCGGGTCTTCAACAACGAGATCGTTCCACACGTCCTGCGGATCCTTGCCGAATGCGAGATCTAGCACGGCATTTCCTTGAGACGCCGGCAGCGCTTCGACGAGTTTCTGCAGTGCGTCTTCTGTGGTGATCTGCTTTAGCTCCGCAGCAACGTCGGTCGACACGCCAAATCGTTCGAGGTCGGCCTGGCTCACCGTAGCAGGCATCAATGGTTCGGAGCTAGCGCCGGCCTTAACACCTGCCCGCGCATGGTCCATTGCCTCGCCCAGGGCGATCGGATCGTAAAGCTCAGCGGCGCCTGTCTTGTCGTTAACCTGGAGTGTGAGCGTCTCGGCAAATTTGTAAGCGTCGTCGTGCTTCTTGACGGCCACCAGATACAGCCGACCGTTGTCATCTTCTGAACCCGCATTGACGAGAACAGCTCGGTAGTTATCAGTCACCCGCGCGGTACGGACATGCTTGCTGGCGGCACCCTTCGGACGCTTGAAGTCCAGGCCGGTCGCGTCGGAGTCCTGCTGCAGCTTCATGATGAAGTTCAGGACTCGGCTCTTGATGCTCCCGTCGAGTTCGTCGTAGGAGTTCTGAAAGAGATCGTGGATCTCAACTTTCGTCTTCACTTGCTCGCTCCAATCTGCTCGTTCAGAATCTCTGCGATTGAATCGACATCAAAATCCTGCGGTGCATTTACAACCTTCCAGCCTTCGGCGGCCAGCCACGCTTCTCGGTCGGGTTCGTTGTCGACCACCACGGCCACTTTCACGGCAGGCCAAGCAAGTTCGACCTGCCAGACCGAACTTTCCGGCCCTACTTCAATGCCCGGCTCGGGCACTGCAGCGCCACGTCGGGCGAGTAGAGCGACCAGCGAAGCGAGGCTCGTATCTGAGTACTGGAGAACTTCATTCCACTCTTCCGGAATAGCGAATCCAACATCGGTTGTGACGGTTCCCGTCACGCTCAACGGAACATGAACTCCCGCAAAGGCATCGGCTGACTTTCTGGTCCATATCTCAGCCATGCGCAGAGGCATTGATTCGCCGTGCCGTGGGACCGTGAGGAATTGAAGTATGTTCGACCAGCGGAGCCAATCACGCCATTGCTCAGCATGTTTCGGCCCTCCAACTTCCGTGTCACGATCGTCCAGCACGGCCAGCACACCGGTGGTCGGTTCGAATTCGACTGGATCGGCACAGATGAAGAGTGGAAATCCGCTTCGCCCCACGCGGGGGACGACGACTAGTGCGCCATTCGGCTCGGATTCTGGCACTGCGCCGGCGAGGCTTTCCTGAAGTACCGTGGTCAGGCTCGCTGCATTGGTGAGGATCGGCGACTCGACACCGTGCTTCCCGGGCGGGCTGACCAATCCATGGACCGTTGCCAATGCTCCGCTTGACCACAGGTCTGACCCCGGGTCGGACAGATACTCGATGAGCATGTCAATCGGGTTCAGCCACAACGTCTTCAAGCGAACATCCTGAATGGCGTCACTCGCTGTATTTTGTACCTGCTGATGAACGAGATCAGGTACGGCCGCCTTGGTCTTATCCGAGGCGAACGCCTGAACGTCATTCCACGTGATAGACCAGACCCGCTTTCCGTCGTGTCGCAATGCGTCGCGCTTCACCGCATCATCGTGGGTGATGTTGTTTTCCGGGCTGGCATGAAACTTCTGCCCGTCCAAATAGATTGCGACGTCGAGATCTTGCGCGTCGCTGCGCGTGAGCAAGAAGTCGGGCTCCGTCCAGACCGATGCTTTGACCTGAACTAACGGCCGCATTCGCCAGCGTCGGATCTCGCCATCCGGGCCGACGAGCCGCAGGTCGACCTCCTCACCCGTCGATCCGTTTGACGTCTCAACGGAACACCCTGGCCGGCTTACGACATGCTCCTTGAGCGCTTCCCGGAACTGCATTTCGAGTTCGCTCAGCTGGACTGGCGCGATGTCGATACCGGTCACCGTCGCGATCTCTTCGACGTCCCAGTCGTTGAGCAACTTGTCCAGCAATTTTAATGCCGATTCTCGCGACGCGAAGGGCATCTCCCGTGCCGACAGCACGCCGTAGAGGCATCGGTGGCAGGCCGCTGTTGCCTCTGTGCGGCAAGGGCATTCGCGTAGTGCAGTGCGAGCGAGCTCGAGGATCGCCTTCATGCGATCCGGTTCACCGAAGCGGTCCAGGTAGCCAGTGCCACCGGGAACGGTGTCGTGCAACACGAGGAAGCGTCGCGTCGCAGACCCGTCGCCCATGCTCGACGCGAGGACGTTGAGGTGTTGTGGATCGCCACCGAAATCACGTCGGAGACCGAGCAGCAGAGCGCCCTTGAAGGACGCCTGTGTCGTCTCGTAGTGAAGCATGGACACGGGCAGCAAGAGTCGTACAGCCTGGGTGCGGAGCTCATGGGAGAGAAGGAGGTTTTCCCATTGCTCGGGCGCGCCACGGCGGGTGGCGCAGAAGCCGCGGTGCCGGACCTCGTCGGTGTCGGTGGCGCGCCGCGCGACGACGCCGCAGAGCGCGCACGTAGTGAAGCCGTTGGCAGCCACAGTCTCCCCGGCGATGTCGATCTGATTGCCCAGCGCGTCACCGAGCCCGAGGTTGAGCGTTCGGATGTTTGCCGACCGGGCGTACTCGGCGCCGAAGACTCGGTCCTTCAACCGCCAGGCCTTCGTGATGTCAGTCGGCGCGACGTCGACTCCACTTACCGTGCTGAAGAATGTGCGTGTTCTGTCGTCGGACTCGTCGTCGATCAATACGTCGTCCAGCCGGTGGACCGCCGATACCTTCTGGAGAGCGAGAACCTTGTGGATCGCACCGGAATCGGTGACTGCGGGATTGTGGCATCTCGGGCACGACGGCAAGTTCGCCGTCACGTCCGTACTTCCCCAACCGCACGATGGGCACAGTCTCGTCCGCCGCCATAGTGGTTGGGATGCCGGCCCAACGTCGACTGCGTCGATCTCAACTCGTTTGCCGCCCGCATAAAAGAAGGCGCCTGGTGCGAGTTCGGTGAGAGCGACGCTGCTGCTGCGTTGGTACGTCAAGTCGAGTGCCTGTGGTTCGGGTGACTTGCCTTCGTTGGCAATCCACCACAGGTGGACGTCGAGGGTCGTCGAATCGTCGAGCAGGTTGTAGTTCGGCAGCAGTCCGACCCCGCTGAGCCCGGTCAGGGTTTCTTGCTTTCCGCGCTCATACAGTTGGTCGGCCAGGGCCTTGGACTCACCGACGCATCGCTTGCGGTCTTCGATCTGCTTGTCGTCGAGGTGCCCGTGTTTGTCCAGTTCTGCGATGACCTTCGCGAGTTCGCCAAGCCGGCCGCGTATTTCGTCGCCTTCGGTCTGCCATTTGAGTGCAGCACGTGCAGCGTCGTCGCGCAGTCCTTCGGACGCGTACGTGCGCACGTTGTGCTGCGCGTCGGCGCCCAGCTGGACATCGAACAAGTCGAGGAAGCTGGATGCCAAGCTTTCGGCATCCGCGGTAACGGCGTCAACGAGCGAACGTAACCAGTTGCCATCGTCCATGCCGTGGTCGAGGGCAGCGTCGAGCTTGGCGGGCATCGGCTGAGCGGTGGTGACCGTTCCGGCGGCGAGTCGATCGAGGCAGAACGCGAAGTACTGCCGATGAAGAAGTTCGGTCGCGTTTAGGTAGGCGCCGGGCGGCACCACTTCGCCAGCAATCAGATGCGTCGGTTGCGCGAAATAGTAGAGGTCCCGCGGGCTGCTGGATACCGCCGCGAGGATGAAGGCGTTGCCTGTACTACGCCCTGCTCGGCCGATCCGCTGCAGATAGTTTGCGGTTGAGCGCGGCAGGGATGCTAGTGCGACCGTACTGAGTTCGCCGATGTCGATGCCCAACTCCAGAGTGGGCGTGCAGGCGAGGACGTTGGGATCAACGGGCGAACGACTCGACTTGAATCTGGCCTCGATCTCCTCGCGCTCTTCCCGGTCGAGGAGGCCCGTGTGTTCGTGGCTCACGATGCGTCGGATCCGATGGCTCTGATACATCGTGCGATAGAAGTTGGTCGGATCAAGATCCACTCCTGCGAGATGACCCGTGCACCTCATTCTTGGACACACCGCGCCGTCCCAAAGGTCTGCACGGGAGACCGTCGCGGGCTGGACGTGATGACATACGGGGCATTGAAGCCGGACGATGCCGTTCGGGTCGAGGCTGATCTTGTCAGCGGTCAAACCGTATATTTTGGAGCCCTTTTCGCCGGTTCGTTGTTCGAGCGGCATACCCGTTCCTGCCAATAGCATTACCACGTCAACCAGTAGTGCTCTGGCTTCGGCGTTGTTGACCTGGAGACAACGCTTGGTCCAGTCGGTCAGCCAGGACTCCCCTCGCGGACTCAACGACTGGAAGTCCGACTTACCCACCACGCCGGTCGTGAAGAACGACGGTGCCGGACGGCCCCAGGGAAACTGCGGCATACCTTCGGCCGCTCGGCCCCAGATCGACCAGCGATTGCCTTCTTCACGAATGTACGTCCGCAGCCAGTTGTGATGGATCCCGCCGTTGACTCGCAGGTGCTCGAGAACGCCGAAAATCCATGTGGGGTAGTCGATCACGTCAAGCGCCGACTCCAGACTCAGCTGCGGCATGATTTGATGCGCTTCTCGCACATGCTGCACGACGACATCCAGGTCGACGTCTACATCGACGGCGACGGCACCGGTCAATTCGAGCGTGCGCCCTATCCGTGAGTTGAGACCAACTTCGAGTTGGGCTTGGAACGCGATGCGGCTGTTCAGGATGCTTCGCAGCTGTCCGTCGTAGTCATCCGCCAACCACTCCCCGTCGAGGCCCAACCGTCGTGCGAAGTCGGGTGGCGTTATCGGGTAAATGTCACGGACCGGTGTATCTGCGAGAAGCCGGCGCGCGGTCTCGGATAACGTCGTGCGTTCACCGCGGGTTGCGCCGAGCAGTTTCGATCGGAAGTTGAACTGGAAGGCTCTGCCCTCGATGAAGGCGGCGCGGTGAGCGGCATCTTGGACTGAGTCGGTGAAGACCAGAGTCTTCTTCTCCGATTCGGCCAATAGCGTCGACCCGAATTCGCTTGTGAGACCGACGCTCACCAGTGTGGCGAGGCTTGATCCCATGAAGCGGATGGCGTTTCGGGCACCACACGACGGGCAGACCTGATCTGCTGCCTGATCATCGTCGGGTGTCACATGAACCGGTACAGCCGAATTGCTGGCAGTCGCGCCCAACTCGAGCGTCTCGGCATCGAGGTACTTGACATTCGCCTCGCCGGCGCTGGCAAGCAGAAGAGCTCTGGTCTTGGATCGAGAGGAAAGCCGTGCGCTATTCCGCCACACAGCGACTGACTCACCCGCCAATGACTCGCCGAGCTCCGTCGTGTTGGCGACCCACCCCGAACGACTGCACACCCTGCAGTGGGCCGCAGGCAGATAAATGCTGATATCCGCGGGGCCGTCATGCCACCATGCAAACTCCGGCACCGCATTTACCTTGCGGATCATCCGAGTCAGTTCTCGAACCCACAACTGAACCTGAACGCTGATCATCGGTCTTAGGTTGCCGTGGCCGTCGTCGACTCTGGCGACGGAAAGCAACGCGAGGAACTTCAGCAGTGCTAACTGCACCGCACCCGGGTGCGTTGAGTTGTGCATGCCCCAGGGGAGAACGCCGGCTTGGGCGATCTGGACGACGGCCTCAGCCGGCGTAAGCGGTCGATCCTTCAGGGCGTCGATGACGACGCGTGTGAGGAAGTGCGTCCGGAGAACCTCGCCGATGGCCACGGGGTCGCGGTAGTCGATGACAACGTCAGAATCGGAATCCGCATGTGGTTCCAGAACAGCCCGCGCCAAAGATTCCCAAGACCCCGGCACTGACGCATCCGGCACGGCAGCGCGGACAATGCTATCGACCGAAGGAATCTCCAACTCGTAGTCGACCTCAGGAACGACCTCGCCAGCAGACAGCGCCGTCTCGACGATCAACGAATCCCGGTCGAACACGCTCCCAAAGATGGTTTCGGCAAACCGGCGTAGCTCCTCCGAGCGGGTGCCCCCGCCCAGCGTCGCAGATGTAGCCACTGGCGTGATACGGCCAAGGGGCCGACCAACCTCGGCAACTTGTAGGCGCGCGCCAAGCCGGCGGACGAGCATCGCAACGTCGGTGCCCTGAGCGCCGTCATATGTGTGAAACTCATCGAGGACCAGGTATTGCATTGTCGCAGTAGCGTTATCCCACAGCGAGTTGTCACCCTGACGAAGCAGCAAGAGGTCAAGCATCTTGTAGTTCGTCAGTAGGATGTCCGGCGGGCTCTGTCGCAACGTCTCGCGGTGGTCGACTAGCTGATGCTTGTTGACGACCTTGCGCTTGCCGTCGCCACCGATGTAGACACCGGCAGTTACGCCTTCCAACGCCGGATCGTCGTGCAGGTAGCCAGCAAGGCGGCGTGCTTGATCCGTCACCAACGCGTTCATCGGATAGAGAATGATCGCCTTGATGCCACGTTCACCACGCGCTGCCGCGCGCCGCGCGTGGTCAAGCAAAGGAACCAAAAATGACTCCGTCTTGCCCGAGCCAGTCCCGGTTGTGACGATAGTTGGTTTGGCGGCCCGGTCGAGCGTAGACAGCCGGCCAAATGCATCAGCTTGATGTTGAAACGGCCTAAATCCCCGCGGCATCCACTGCAACGGCGAAGTCCACGTGTTGTCCACCGGCTTGTACGGCGTGCGAACTTTCAGGTACGGACCACGAAACACCCCAGAGGCTGGGTCGCGAAGAAATTCCTCCAGTGCACCGCGCGCGGCTTCGTCTGCCAACGCAAACGTAGTCGACAAATACTCAACGATCGAATCGCGAGTCTCCACTGCGAGAAGCGATGGAAAGGTTGCATCACTCATGTCAAGTCAAGCCTCTGCTTGAAAGTTGCGTATGCAGAACACATCTCTGCTTCACGATCAGGCTTGTAGAACCAAGGCTCATTGTGCGATTCGTCTGGAGGGAACGATGTGTAGCGATCCAACAAGTCGCCGTGGTCTTCATCGCGAAAAAGCGCCTGCAGAAGCTTGTAGTCATCCTTCTGTTGACGTACGCCCTGTGCGTGATGTTCGTACGCGATCTTTTGCCCAGTTGAGTCGAAGTACATTTCGTGTTCATATTTGCGGAGAACCGGGAACTGCGCGCGAAACATAAGAGCCAATTGCTCAGACGAAAGCCCCAACATTATTGCCGCGAGAGCATCGATCTCGACTAAGGCAGCACGGCGTTCGAATTCGCTGCGCAAAGGCGTATCGGCAGTCCATTCGTACCCTACGGAACTCAGATTTCTCGACTGGATTGAGAACGAAGTGGTCCACGAGTCAGAGTAGAACGCTTCTGAAAACAATGCCGACCACAGCGGCGCATAGTCGCTAGTGACACAGTTGAGCCGCAATATTCGCAAGAGAAGTAAGGGTGCACAGGGATGCTCGAATGGCGTCGGAAATCTTTCAATCATCTCAGTGTTGACCTTGCTCGCACCGCTAACCTTGACCAGGTAGTCGAGTGGAAGTGATACCCAAAGGCCCGCGACAAGAGCAGTGCGCCGAAGGCTGGTCGGTGCCATGACGTTGTTAATGTGAGCAGCCTTCTCGGCGCTATCTTGAATGGCCAGGGTGTAAACGGTATTCACGTGTGCGGCACCTGGCGGCACAATTGCGGCATGCAGCGAGCGCTCGCTCCCCGGCTGAGTCATATGCCGCCAAGCAACTCGCCAGTAATCAGTGGCCGGCCGATTATCCCACTGCGGAATGTGAGAATTATAGCGATTCTTATCGCAAGCTCTGTGATAGTTCGTCTGAGGGATGACAGAATCTAGGGCGCAGGTGAGGTCAATTTTTGACCAGTCCTTATTCGATTTGCACGGATTATTTGGCTCACGAATCAGTGGATTCCCTGCGGTGAAATTAGGACCCTGCAGTATTACTTCTGACCAAGAATTGGCATGCCCAGTTCGCCACTCAATGAATCCATCTTCGCGCGCGGTCTTCTCATTCCACAGGCTGGACCAGCGATAGCCTAGATCGACAAGCCGCAACGGTTGTTGCGCGAGTCGCGCAAGAATTTCGATGTGATCCCTCGTCAAAGGGCGCAGTAATCGCGCCTCACTTGCAGGTGTTCCTGGCGCGTCGAACAATTGCGCCCATTCCGACAACACATGACGATCAATTATCGCCAGCCTAGACGCGTGTGGACGTATATCCCAGCCGCCAGATGGATATTGAATTCCAGGAATATCACCTTGGCCATCGTGGTCTAACGAATCGTCCACCGTGGAAGGGTGTTGAATCGTGCACATATTCATAAATCTTATGTCGCCCGACTCTCCGTAGACCGACACTCCAAAGGTGACATTATTATCGATCTCAGCAAATAGTAGAAGGTTATTGCCAAACTGCCAGTGTCTTCTTAGGCGCCTGTATATCTCGGTACGAAACGCACTCGCGTTTGGATCGCTGAAATGACCTTCAGGGTGAAGAAGGGCGGCAATTCCTGCCGACTGCGAGTTACGCCATGCCCTCTCTATAAAATTCATATAGAGATTTGTTCGGATTCCAGCTAACACTGAATGTTCAACGCTTGAGCCCAAATGCGCAGCATTGCCTGCCCATATCGCCAGGTCGCCCAAGTATAGCGCAAGCCCGTCTCGCGAAGATAAAACTTTACTTCGATGGATTTTGAAGGCTTTATCCGCGATCTTCTCCTGCAAAAGGAAGTAAGGGTCGGTTTCCGCCAGCGCCGTCGACTCCCACCAGTCAGGCCTTACCCAGGGCGGATTCCCCACTTGCAAGTCAAACCCGCCGCGGTGAAAAACTCCCGCATAATCCAATTCCCAATGAAAGAAGCCTTGCACCGCTGTCAATGGACAGCTGAAACTGCCCGTGGGCGGACGTGAGAAATGCCTGTAGGTGGCCGTTAAGAACTGCCCAGTGGCGGACACGAATCTGCCCATGAGGGGTGCATCCGCCACCGGTCGGT
>NZ_PKEK01000090.1 GCF_002863225.1 Mycobacterium sp.
CTCCGAGGACATACCCGCAGCGACCAATTCCCAGAACTGACGCTGCACCGCCACCAACGAATGATGAGTCGCCATCAACACCCCTACCTACGAAGTGTTGCAACCACCCCTTTAACCCAAGCGGGTACACGCCACGCTCGCGTCGATCTCGACGCAAACAAGCTGGTGAACAAGCGGCTAGCTGCAGATCGCTCCGGTGGCCGCCGACCCGACCAGCTTGACGTACTTGGCCAGCACCCCGGTCTTGTAACGGGGTGGTAGCGGCGCGAAACCCTCACGGCGGGAATCTAATTCGTCCGCGTCCAGCAGCACGTCCAGCGTGCCGTTGGCGACGTCGAGCCGGATCCGGTCACCGTCGCGCAGGAAGGCGATCGGACCGCCGTCGACCGCCTCGGGTGCGATGTGGCCGACGCACAGGCCGGTGGTGCCACCGGAGAATCGGCCGTCGGTCAACAACAGCACGTCCTTGCCCAGGCCGGCGCCCTTGATGGCGCCGGTGATGGCGAGCATCTCGCGCATCCCGGGCCCGCCCTTGGGGCCTTCGTAGCGGATCACCACCGCATCGCCGTGGGTGATGGTGCCGTCCTCCAAGGCGTCCAGGGCGGCCCGCTCACGCTCGAAAACCCTTGCGGTGCCCTCGAACACGTCGGAGTCGAAGCCGGCCGACTTGACCACCGCGCCCTCGGGTGCCAGCGAGCCGTGCAGGATGGTGATCCCGCCGGTGGGGTGGATCGGATTGTCCAGCGCCCGCAGCACCTTGCCGTCCGGGTCCGGCGGGGCGATGTGCGCCAGGTTCTCGGCCATGGTCTGCCCGGTCACGGTCAGGCAATCTCCGTGCAGCAGACCGGCATCCAGCAGCGCCTTCATCACCACCGGCACGCCGCCGATGTGGTCGACGTCGAACATCACATGCTTGCCGAACGGCTTGACGTCGGCCAGGTGCGGCACCTTCGCGCCGATCCGGCTGAAGTCCGCCAGCGACAGTTCCACCTCCGCCTCGTAGGCGATGGCCAGCAGGTGCAGCACCGCGTTGGTCGATCCGCCGAACGCCATCACCACCGCGATCGCGTTCTCGAACGCCTCCTTGGTCAAGATGTCGCGCGCGGTGATTCCGCGGCGCAACAGGCCGATGACCGCTTCGCCACTGCGCCGTGCGTAGCCGTCGCGGCGGCGGTCGGTGGCCGGGGGAGCGGCGCTGCCGGGCAGCGACATGCCCAGGGCCTCGGCGGCGCTGGCCATGGTGTTGGCGGTGAACATCCCACCGCAGGCGCCCTCACCCGGACAGATGGCCCGCTCGATCGCGTCGACGTCCTCCCTCGGCATCAAGCCGCGCGCACAGGCGCCGACGGCTTCGAACGCATCGATGATCGTGACGTCGCGTTCGGTGCCGTCGGACAGCTTCGCGCGGCCCGGCAGGATCGAACCCGCGTAGAGGAACACCGACGCCAGATCCAGGCGGGCGGCGGCCATCAGCATTCCGGGCAGCGACTTGTCACAGCCGGCCAGCAACACCGAGCCGTCCAGTCGCTCGGCCTGGATGACGGTCTCGACGCTGTCGGCGATCACCTCGCGCGAGACCAGCGAGAAGTGCATGCCCTCGTGACCCATCGAGATGCCGTCCGACACCGAGATGGTGCCGAACTCGAGCGGGTAGCCACCGGCGGCGAACACCCCCTCCTTGACCGACTTGGCCAACCGCTCCAGCGACAGGTTGCAGGGGGTGATCTCGTTCCAGGACGACGCCACCCCGATCTGCGGTTTGGCGAAGTCCTCGTCGTCCATGCCCACCGCCCGCAGCATCCCCCGGGACGCGGCTTTTTCCAGGCCGTCGGTGACCTCACGGCTGCGGGGCTTGATGTCGATGTCGGGCGAGAGACTCTTGGAGGGCATTGGTTGATTATGCGGCTAGCGGCAGAGCGGCCAAAATCATTAAAATACCCCCAAGGGGTATCAGCGTCACGTGAGAAAACCATGCCTTACCAGGGTGGCGTGGCGCGCAGGTGGCCCGATCGTTGACAATGGTGTCCACACCGGCGCCGTCGAGATGGCCCGAGCACGATCTTCAAGACCACGATGTCGGAGGGGCAGATGGCACCCACACACGGATATTCGTCGCAGAAAGACAACTACGCCAAGCGGTTACGGCGCATCGAGGGCCAGGTGCGCGGCATCGCGAAGATGATCGAAGACGACAAATACTGCATCGACGTGCTCACTCAGATCAGCGCCGCCAACAGCGCGCTGCAGTCCGTCGCGCTGAATCTGCTCGACGAGCATCTCGGGCACTGCGTCACCCACGCGGTTGCCCAGGGCGGCTCGGAGGCCGACCAGAAACTCGCCGAAGCCTCGGCGGCCATCGCGCGACTCGTTCGGTCCTGATCGTTAACACCACGCCTGCGATGCGTGGTTGAGTAGGGGCCGTGGGGCCAGCCCGTGCTACCGAGGGGCGAACTGCTACCAGCAGGCCCTGGACTCCCCGAATCGCGGTGCAGCTGGCCGTGCTGGCCGCAGCGGCCTTCACCTACGTCACCGCGGAACTGCTTCCGGTCGGCGCGCTGCCCGCAATCGCCCGGGACTTCCACGTCAGCGTCCCGATGGTCGGCACGCTGCTGGCCTGGTACGCGCTGGTCGCGGCGGTCACCACGATTCCACTGGTCCGCTGGACCGCGCACTGGCCGCGCCGCCGCGCGCTGCTGCTGTCGCTGTCCTGCCTGACCGCCTCTCAGCTGATCTCCGCGCTGGCGCCCAACTTCGCGGTGCTGGCCGGCGGCCGGGCGCTGTCGGCGGTCACCCACGGGTTGATCCTGTCGGTCATTGCGCCGATCGCGACGCGGCTGGTTCCGCAGAGTCATTCCGGACGTGCGACGACGTCGATCTATGTCGGCATCAGCCTGGCGGTGGTGGTCGGCAGCCCCGCCACCGCGGCCATGAGCCTGCTCTGGGGCTGGCGGATCGCCGTCGGCGGCGTGACCGCGATCGCCGCCGTCGTCACGATCGCGGCGGCCGTCGTCCTGCCGCCGCTGTCGCTGAGTGACGAGCAGCGCGCCCGGGTCGGTCGGGCGGCCGGGCATCACCGCAACCGCAGGTTGGTGATCGTGAGCCTGCTCACGATGGTCGCGGTCACCGGTCACTACATCTCGTTCACGTTCATCGCGGTGATCATTCGCGACGTCGTGGGTATTCGCGGGCCCGATATCGCCTGGTTGCTGTCCATCTACGGGATCGCCGGCCTGCTGGCGATGCCTCTGGTGGCCCGGCCGCTGGACCACCACCCCCGGGCCGCCGCGATCAGCTGCATGGTGGGCCTCTACGTGACGCAGCTCGTGCTGACCATGCTGACCTTCCATCGGTTGCCGGCTTTGGCGACCGCCCTGGTGGGAGTGGTGGCCATCGCACTGTGGGGTGGCTTCGCCAACGCGGTGTCGCCCATGCTGCAGGCCGCGGCGATGCGGGCCGGCGCCGACGACCCCGACGGTGCGTCAGGGTTGTACATGGCGGCGTTTCAGATCGGGATCATGGCCGGATCGTTCGCCGGCGGCCTTTTCCTCGAGCGCGGCGTCCTGGCCATGTTCGCCGCCTCCGCCGCGCTGATCGGCATCGGAGCGGCCGGAATGACCGCCGAGCGGCAGCTCTTCGCGGTCGCCGCGGCCGACCCGCAGTAGCGGGTAAATCCGCAGGTCAGCGGCCTGACAGCGCCCTCGTTATTGACGCGTCGGCAATCGCTGGATTCATGGAGCGACGGCGCGCTACGGCATACTGGCCAGAGACCGTGACTTGGAGGGAATCAAATGTCGCAATGGACCAAAGGTCCTCTGACCGCTGCGTTCGGTGCCGCGGGACTGACCGCTGCGCTGTTGATGGGGCATGGTGTGGCCATCGCCGACCCGGACCCGGACCCGGCGCAGCCCGGACCCGGAGTGGAAGCCCCCGGCCCCGGACCGGTCGAGCCGCTGCCGCAGCCCGTCGACCCGATGGCCGGCCAGCCACAGGTCGGGGTGCCGCCTGCGGGCAACCCGGTCGTGCCGCCGTCGGGTGACCCGGCCGCGGTTGCCGCCGCAGCGCAGACGGGACCGGTCGTCGGGCAGAACCCGGAGCCGTTCACCGGCCCGCCCCCGTTCGTGCCGCCGACCTTCAATCCGGTCAACGGATCGACCGTGGGTGTGGCCGAGCCGATCATCATCAACTTCGCCCGGCCGATCGCAGATCAGCGGATGGCCGAGCAGGCGATCCACGTGTCCTCGACCCCGCCGGTGTCGGGCAAGTTCTACTGGCTGACGGCCAGCCAGGTGCGCTGGCGCCCGCTCAGCTTCTGGCCCGCGCACACCGCGGTGCACGTCGACGCCGCCGGCACGCAGAACAACTTCGTTGTCGGCGACGCGCTGCAGGCCACCGCCGACGACGCGACGCACCAGCTGGTGATCACCCGCAACGGCGTGGTGGAACAGACCTTCCCGATGTCGATGGGGATGGCCGCAGGCGGGCATCAGACGCCCAACGGCACCTATTACGTGCTCGACAAGAAGGCCAAGGTCGTGATGGATTCGTCCACCTACGGCGTGCCGGTCAACTCGACCTACGGCTACAAGGTCAACGTCGAGGACGCCGTGCAGTTCGACAACAGCGGCGACTACGTGCACAGCGCTCCGTGGTCGGTGGCCGATCAAGGCAAACGCGACGTCAGCCATGGCTGCATCAACATCAGCCCGACCAACGCAAAGTGGTTCTTCGCCAACTTCGGCGCCGGTGATCCCATCGTGGTCAAGAACTCGGTCGGGACCTACAGCAAGAACGACGGCTCCAACGACTGGCAGCTCTGAGTCGTTCGGTCGGCGTGAAACCTAGTTCCAGATGCGGACCCGGTGTCCCGGGTCCAGGAACAACGCGTCGGCCTCGCTGACGTCGAAGGCGTCGTAGAAGCTGTCGATGTTGCGGATCACGCCGTTGCAGCGGAACTCCGGCGGTGAGTGCGGGTCGATGGCCAGACGCCGGATCGCTTCGGCGTCACGGGATTTGGTGCGCCACACCTGCGCCCAGCCGTAGAACACCCGCTGCACCCCGCTCAGGCCGTCGATCACCGGCGCGTCCGCACCCTTGCGCGACAACTGGTAGGCAAGCAGCGCGATGGACAACCCGCCCAGGTCGCCGATGTTCTCGCCGACGGTGAAAGCACCGTTGACGTGGTGCGTGGCGTCCAGGCCGCGAGGCGTGAAGGCTTCGTACTGGTCGATCAAAGCCTTTGTGCGCAGGCCGAATTCGGCCCGGTCGTCATCGGTCCACCAGTCGACCAAGTTGCCGTCGCCGTCGTACTTGGCACCCTGGTCGTCGAATCCATGGCCGATCTCGTGGCCGATCACGGCACCGATGCCGCCGTAGTTCGCGGCGTCGTCGGCCTCGGCGTCGAAGAAGGGGGGCTGCAAAATCGCTGCCGGAAAGACGATTTCATTCATGCCGGGGTTGTAATAGGCGTTGACGGTCTGCGGCGTCATGAACCACTCGTCGCGGTCGACCGGCCCGCCCAGCTTGGCCAGATCGCGGTCGTACTCCAGGGCGTAGCCGCGCTGGTAGTTGCCGTAGAGATCGTCGCGCGCGATCACCAGCGAGGTGTAGTCACGCCACTTCGCCGGGTAGCCGATCTTCGGCGTGAACTTGTCGAGCTTTTCCAGCGCGCGCTGCCGCGTCTCCGGGGTCATCCACTCCAGGTCGGTGATGCTGACCCGGTAGGCCTCCCGCAGGTTGGCCACCAGCTCGTCCATCCGCGCCTTGGCGTCCGGCGGGAAGTGCCGCTCGACGTAGAGCCGCCCGACGGCGTCGCCCATCAGACTCTCGACCAGGCCGACGCCGCGCTTCCACCGGTCTCGCAACTGCTCGGTGCCCGAGAGCGTGCGGCCGTAGAACGCGAAGTTCTCGTCGACCAGTTCGTCGCTCAACAGCGATGCCCGCCCGCTGATCACCCGCCAGCGCAGCCAGCGTCGCCAGTCCTCGATGTCTTCGCTTTCCCAGAGCGCGGCGAACGCGATCAGCGCGTCGGGCTGACGGACGACCACCTCGGCGGCCTGCTCACCCGTGACGCCCAGTGCGTGGAACCACACCGCCCAGTCGAAACCGGTTGCCTCGGAACGCAGTTCGTCGAAGGTGCGCAGGTTGTAGGTCAGGTCGGCGTCGCGGCGCTTGACGACGTCCCAGTGCGCCGCGGCGATCTTGGTCTCCAGGGCGACGATCTGCGCGGCGGTGGTCGCCCAGTCGCCGTCGTGCTCGCCGAAGACGAGCGCGAACATCCGCGCGATGTGCTTCGGGTATTCGGCCAGGATCGAGGCGTGCTGCGGGTCGCGGTAGTACGACTCGTCGGGCAACCCGAGCCCCGACTGGCTCAGGTGCAGCAGGTAGCGGGTGGAGTTCTTGGAGTCGGTGTCGACGTACAGGCCGGTGCCGCCGCCGATGCCGGTGCGCTGCAGCTCGCCGAGTTCGGCGGCCAGCTCGATCGGCGTCAGCGCGGCGTCGACTCCGGCGATCTCGTCGAGCAGGGGTCGGACGCCGAGGCCGGCGATGGTGTCGGTGTCCATGAAGCTGGCGTAGAGGTCGCCGATGCGCTGCGGATCGGTGCCCTCGGCGCCGTTGCTCGCCGCCGCCTCGGTGATGATGTCGCGGACCTGCTCTTCGGCGCGGTCGGCCAACAGGCGGAACGCGCCGTCGGTGGCCCGGTCGGCGGGGATCGCGTAGTCGGTCAGCCAGCGCCCGTTGACATGACCGAACAGGTCGTCTTGAGGGCGGGCACCAGTGTCGACATGGCTCAGGTCGATACCCGAGCGGATAGCTTCTACCGTCACGCTTCTCATTCTTACCCGAGTGGGCGGCCGCGCCTCGGGCGACCGGCGGCTGACGTCGGCGACTGCAGCGTCACGACGGGCCCGCTGCCGGTCGACATGTAGCCTCACGGCCATGCCCGACGAGGAGCAGACCGCCGCAGCAGCCGACGACGCAGCCGACGCCGGTGCCGAGAAGGCCGCCGAGCAGGCAGCCACCGAGGCGGGCGACAGCCGGATGTTCTCTCCCTACGGCGTCGCCTCGGCGGTACTGGGCGCACTGTGTGTCGCGGCGATCGCGCTGGGCGCGGTGATCTGGACCGGCCACCGCGACGACGCCGGCGAGCGCAGCTACCAGACTCGCGCGATGCAGGCCGCCGCCGACTGGACCGCTGTGCTGATCAACATGAACACCGAGAACATCAAAGAGAGCCTGCAGCGCCTGCACGACGGCACGGTCGGCGAGCTCAACGCCGACTTCGACTCGTCGATCCAGCCGTACCAGCAAGTGGTGGAGCGGCTGCAGTCGCGCAGTCGCGGCGAGGTCAACGCGGTGGCTTTCGAGTCGGTGCACCACGACCTCGACGCGCAACCGGGCCGCCCCGCACCGGCCGAGCTGCCGGCGTCCATCGCCCGCCGCAACGACACGATCATGGTGGTGGCCACGTCGGTCAGTGAGAACGCCGGCGGTAAACCGCAGACCGCGCACTGGAATCTGCGGCTGGGGATCGCCGACGTGGACGGCAAGCTGATGGTCTCGCGGCTGGAGTCGGTCCGATGAGAAACGCCTGGCGGGTACTGGCATTCGACATCGCCGCGCCGGTGGCCGCGATCGCGGCGCTGCTGGCGATCGGCTACGTGCTGAACTGGCCGGTCTGGTGGGTGTCGCTGTGCTCGGTGCTGACGCTGCTGATCGTCGAGGGCGTCGCGGTGAATATCTGGCTGTGGCGGCGTGACGCGGTCACTTTGGGCACCGACGACGACGCGCCCGGTCTGCGCCTCGCCGTCGTCGCGCTCACCACGGCAGCGATGGTCGCGGCCGTGCTGACCGGCTACCGGCAGTGGACGTCACCGGACCACGACCTGAAGGTCGACTCGGCCGAGGTGGTGCGCATCGCCACCGAGATGGCCCAGGCGACCGCGACGTTCGCGCCGTCGGAGCCGATGGCCGCCATCGATCGGGCCGCAGCGATGATGGTGCCCGAGCAGGGCAACACCTTCAAAGAGCAATTCGGCAAGGCCACAACGGATTTGGCTCGTCGCAACGTCACCGCCACCGCGGCGACGATGGAAGCGGGTCTGGAGGCGATCGGCCCGTCGGCGGCCGCCGTGGCGGTGGTCATGCGGGCGACGCAGAACGAACCGGGCCAGCCACCCGACAACGCGGTGCTGGCTTTGCGTGTCACGTTGACCAAGCAGAGCGGTCATTGGCTGGTGCTCGGTGTCGCGCCGCTCAACCCCCGCTGACGGCTAGCGGAGTCGGGCGTGTTCGACCATCAGGCAGCGGTCCATGACCACCTGCAGGCCCGCCGCCGCGGCTTCCCGACCGACCTCGTCGTGCCATAACCCCTCTTGCAGCCACAGCGTCTTGGGGTGCGGCGCGAGTGCGAGCGTGTCGTCCAGTACGGCGGGCAGGTCGTCGAACCGGCGGAACACGTCGACCATGTCGGGCACCACGGGCAGGTCGGCCAGCCGGGAGTACACCGGCGCGCCGTCGATCTCGGTGATCGTCGGGTTCACCGGAAAGACCTGGAACTGACCGGTATTCACGAGGTAGGTGTAGATCTCGTTGCTGGGCCGGGTCGGCTTGTCCGACGCGCCGACGACGGCGATGGTGCGAGTTTCGGCCAGGATCTGCCGCAGGGTCGAATCGTCGGGACGGCCCGGCATCAGCGTGAGCGCGGCGGTCGCTGCTGAGTGCGCTGTGGTTGCGAAGGTGGCTCGTGCGAGCGGGCTTTGGCGAAGCGGTCGGAGAGTCGGCGCATCCGGATCATCAACGACGCCGACGGACTGGTGGTGGCCGCGAGGTAAGCGCGCACCTCGTCGACGGGCACGCCGATCCGCGATGCGAACTCGGGCAGCTTCAGGCCGGATCGCTCGATCAGGACCCGGACGTGGCGGGCCACTTCGGTGCGCTCGTTGGCTTCGAGGTGGGCGCGGGCGCGGTCCAGCACCTCGGCCAGCGCCTTGGAGATGCCGTAGGGGTGCGAGGTTTCCAGCACCTCTTCGACCTGGCGCGCGGTGCGGCCGAACGGGTCACGCTTGATGGCGACCGCGATCTGCTTCCAGGTGGCGATGTCGCCACCTTCGAGGGCCGAGCGGATCGCTGAGGTCGGCCAGAATTCGACGGGCCGGTCACCGTTGCGGGGACCTTCCGGTGCTCGGTGCGGCGCCTGCCCATGGCGTCGGTCCGCTGCCAACGTCACCTCGCCTCCTCCAGCATCGCCACCGCTACCGCGAGGCAGCGTCGTCGGACACCTTCCCAGTCTGCCTTGGTATCGGACTCGGGCCAACCGTCGTCGTCACCATCCGACGGGTGGGGGTCAGCGAGTCGGCGGACCAACTGGCTGGCGATCCACTGCCGCCGGGGTGATTGCCCAGAGTAATACCTGTCCATCCCGGCCAGAACGACCGCGGCGTTCTCGGCGTCCATGGTGTCGACCAGCTCGGCGAATTCGGCGTAGTCCCGGCTGCTGTTGCGGCTCAAGAGCAGGTAACCCTTCAGGCGCAGCGTCTCGGCGCCGGTCGGGATCTGCAACCGGTCGCCGGTGGGCAGCTGGACGTGGGTGGTCTCCACCGGGCTGCGCCGCTCGAATGCCGGCTGTTCGTTGTCGTCATCGGCCTGTGCTGACAGGGCGTCCAACGCCACCGACAACCGGCCACGCCACAACGTCACCGGGTGGACGGGCCGCACCGCGCGCGGGGCCGCGCGACCCGCGCCGCCACGGTGTGAGAGATTGCCGACGAACTTGCGGGCCGCCGATTGACCGGGGCTGGTGGTTCCGCCGTTGGGGCCGTTCGGCGTGCCGATCACCGCCAGCTGGCGGGTCGTCGAGCTGGCCACGTACTCGGTGCCCTTGATCCGGGCGCGCGGCTCGCTGCTTCGCCCGCATCCGATGAAGGCCAGCGGGTCGGCGACGGTGATCGCATCGGGCACCAGGCTCTTCAACCGGGCCGCGGACTTCAGCACGATGCGCAGGTCGGCACCGGGCACCGCGGGCGCTGAGATGTCGTTGGGGATCATCAGGACATCACCGAGATCGACTGCAGGCAAAGGCTTTTCGAAGTCGACGGAAGGCAGGATGCGTTCCAGCCAGGCCGGCAGCCACCAGTTCCACTCGGCGAACACCGCCATCAGTGCCGGCACCATCACCAAGCGCACCACGGTGGCGTCCACCGCGATCGCCACCGCGCACGCCACCCCGATCTCGGCCACCAGCGGCATCCCGGCGAACGCGAAGCCGATGAACACCGCGATCATGATCAGCGCCGCACTGGTGATGGTCCGCGCGCTGGTGCTCACGCCGTAGGCGACCGCGTCGTGGGTGTTGCCGGACTGCAGGAACCGCTCCCGGATGCGGGTCAGCAAGAAGATCTCGTAGTCCATCGACAGACCGAACGTCATCGCCAGCACCAGCGGCGGAACCGTGCTGTCGATCGAGGTGATCTGCGCGAAACCGAGTTTCTCCAGCCAGCCCCACTGGAAGACCACCACCAGGCTGCCGTAGGCGGCGGCCACCGACAGCATCGTCATCACGACGCCCTTGAGGGCCAGGAACACCGATTGAATCGACAGCAGCAGCATCACGAACGCGATCAGCGCCACGAAGACCAGCACCAGCCATTGGGTCTTGGACACCTGGTCGTCGAAATCTTTGATCAGCGCGGTCGGACCGCCGACGCTGATCTGCGCCGACCCGCTGGTCGACGCGGGCAGGTGCTCGCGCAGCCAGGAGATGGTGTGGCGGGCCCCGAGGTCCTCGGGGTCCACCGTCAGGATCGCCGAGAGCATCGCGCTGCTGTTGTTGTCGGCGAACACCGGCGGCGCCACCGACAGGATGTTCGGCGAGTGCCCGATCTGGTCGCGGATCGCGGCGATCGCCTGCGTGTGGGTGGCCGACGAGGCGTCGCCGTCAGGGAAGGTCACCAGCACCTGCACCGGGCCGAGCGCGCCCGGGCCCAGCGCCTCCGAGGCGGCCGACACCCCGGCCCGGATCTCGTGCGACGAGTTGAATTGGCGAAGCAGACTGTTGCCCAACACCATGGACAGCGCCGGCACCGCCATCGCCAGCAGCACGACAGATGCCGCGGCCGCAGACGCCCACGGCCGGTGCATCACCCCGCCGATCCAGTGCGTCCAGAATCGTGACTGGGTGGTCTCGGGGCGCCGCGACCAATGCAGCGCCGCCGACCGTTTGGCGGCCGACCGGCCGAACGTCGCCAGCACCGCCGGCGTCATCGTCGTCGACGTCAGCATGGCCACCGCCACCGCGAGGATCGCGCCGGTGGCCATCGACGTCAGCGCGGGGGTGTCGATCAGGTAGATGCCGGTCAGCGAGGCAACCACGGTCATCCCGGACAGCGCGACCGCCAGGCCCGAAGTCGCCATCGCGGCGTCGATCGCCTCCTGCGGCTGACGTCCGGCGCGTAGTTCCTCGCGGAACCGCATCAGGATGAACAGCGAATAGTCGACCGCCAGCGCGATACCGAACATCGACACCGTCGAGGTGACGAAGACGGACATCACCGTGTACGCCGACAGCAGGTAGACCAGGCCCATCGTGATGATGACGGTGATGATGCCCAGCGCGAGGGGTATCGCGGCGGCGGCCAGCGAGCCGAAGACCGCCAGCAACACGATCAGGATGATCGGAACGTTCCACTGCTCGGCCTTGGCGATGTCGTGTTTGGTGTTGGCCGCCGCCGCGGTGCTGAGCGCGCCCTGGCCGATGACGTAGAGCCGGACCCGGCCGCTCTGCATCTGGCCCGGACGCTCACCCTGCACACCGACCTTGACCCGCAGCTTCTTCGCCGCGTCGCTGGCGCTGTTGTTGGTGGCAGCGTCGAGCCGCAGCGAGACGACGTACGGCCGGTCGGGCTGCGGGGACGGCTGGGCGGGGTTGGCCACCACCACGACGTCGGGCTGCTGTTTGGCGACTTGCTGCAGGAAGCCGGCCGCGGCGTTCATGTCCTCGTAGCTGGCGTCCGCCCGCGGCGCCGCGACCAGTGCCAGCGGCGACGAGCCCTGGTCGGGATAGTGCGCTTCCAGTGCGTCGTGCACCCGCAGCGACTGGGACTCGGGCACCTCGAAGCCACCGCCGGTGAGGTGACCCGACGAGGTCAGCACCAGGTAGAGGGCGGGGACCAGCGCCAGCACCCAACCGGTGAAGACCAGCCAGCGGAACCTGCGCAGGCTGCTGCTCAAGCGCATCATGAAGTGCTGGATTGTGGTCTCCCCGCATTCGTTGCCACGCCCAGACCCGCAGGACTTTGCGTGTCCGCGAGCCTACCGCAGCCAGATACGTGCTGACCTGGCTTCCGGGTCGCTGAGCTGCAACAACTCGGCAACGAAGTCGATTCCTGCACAGGTATCCCACAGGTGTGACGAAAACCGCTCCGCCGGGTGGCGCCCGGCGCTGGATCGGATGGCAGGATGACCGCTAGGTGTCGGCCTCGAGCCGGCGACTGTCTGCGGGGGGCAGAGAATCCTCGCATGCCACGAGGAGCTCGACATGACGTCCCTGACTGGGAGTGCGGCTACGCAGCGCCGCCGACTGCTGGCCGCTTTGACCGCGACCGGGCTGGGCGGTGCCTCGGCGGCGATCCTGCTCTCCGCGCCGGCGGCGGTTGGTACGCCGGACCCCTGTGCCGCCAGCGAGATGGCGCGCACTATCAGCAACGTGGCCAGGTCCGCGGGTGACTACCTCGACGGGCACCCGGAGACCAACCAGGCGATGACCACCGCCCTGCTGCAACCTCCCGGCCCACAGTCGGCCGAGTCGCTGCGGACCTATCTCGGCGCCAATCCGAAGGCCGCCAGCGACCTGCAGACCATCGCGCTACCGCTCGCGGGATTGGCGACCACGTGTCAGACCCCGCAGATCAGTCTTCCGCAGGTGCTCGGGTTCCCGCAGTTCGCGTTGAGCGGCCCGCCGCCGACCAGTCCCGCCGCGCGAGCCGGCTACGGAGCGCCGGGTGCCCCGCCGGTGAACACCGCAACACCGGGGACGGGTGCTGCTAGATAGCGCTCTCGGCGGCGTCGGGACCCGTGTCATCGTCGCCGGCGTCGAGGTGGCTCTCGGCGCGGAACATGAAGAAGAACACCACCCAGCCGACCGCGGCCAGCATCAGCCAGCTGATCAGCCGGTAGATCAACATGGTCGAGACCGCGCTCGGCAGTGACATGCCGCTGGACACCAGGCTGGGCACCAGGACCGCCTCGACCACCAACAACCCGCCGGGCATCAACGGGATGGTGCCGACCGCACGGGCGGCGGCGCAGGCGACGGTGAGCCCTCCGAGCGACGCATGCGCGCCGGCCGCGTAGGCCGCGAACGCCAGACAGGCGACGTCGGCGAACCGGTTGATCACCGACCAGCTGAAGGCCGTCGCCAGGTCGCGGCGGCTCAGGCTGACCGATTCCAGCTGGCACAGCATCTCTCGCCACTTGGCCAGGCCGACGTCGGCGGGTCGGCCACGCAGCGCGTTGAATCGCGCCAACACCCGGCAGCCGATGCCTTCGATCAGCTCGGGTCGCGAGGCCACCGCCTGCGCGAGCAGTAGCAGCGCGACGAAGCCGCCCAGCGTGAACAGCAACGAGAACGGGTTGTTCTTGGCGCCCAGCACCAATGCGCCACCCAGGCCGAGCAGCGCCAGCCCCACCGCTTGCAACACGCCCGACAAGACCAGCTGCCACGACGCGACCAACGTCGAGGCGCCCCAAAGTCGTTGCTGCCGTAGGAGAAACGTCGCCGCGATCACCGGGCCTCCCGGCAGGGTGGTGCTCAGCGAGTTGGCCGCGTAGTAGGCGGCCTCGGATCGCGGCTTCGGAACCGGGACTCCGGCCGAGGCCAGTAGCGTCCGCTGCACCTCGGCGAAACTGTGCATCAACAACACCGCTGCCAACGCGCTGGCCAGTAGCCACCACCACTTTGCCGCATACAGGCTGCCGGCTGCCTTGGTCAGCTGATCCCAGGCCAGTTCGACCTCGACGCCCAGCACTACAGCCACGACGGCAAGGGCGGCCCACCGCAGCCACCAATACTTACCGCGGGCCCGCTCGGGAACCTGACCGTCGACGTTCCTGGGCGGTGCGTCGTGCGACACGCGCACAGCGTAACGCCGCAGGTCGTGTCGGATCGCTGCGCGACGCGGGTGTTCGCCCCTAGTCTTGCTGGTATGCCAGCACAGGCCGCCCACGATTACGCCGAGTCGGTCGAACCGATCGTCCGCAAGACCGCCGCCTGGGCCTGGCGTCTGTTGGTGATCCTGGCCGCTGTCGTCGCATTGCTCTGGGTGGTCGAGCGGCTGGAAGTGATCGTCGTTCCGCTGTTGCTGGCGTTGATGCTGAGCGCCCTGCTGGTCCCGGTCGTGGATTGGCTGGACAAGCGCGGCGCTCCCCGCGGCGGTGCGGTCGCGCTGGTGTTGCTGGCGAGCTTCGCGACCCTCGGCGGCATCCTGACGTTCGTCGTCAGCCAGTTCATCGTCGGCGTACCGGATCTGGTCGACGAGGTCACCCACAGCATCGACTCGCTGAAGAAATGGCTGATCGACGGTCCGCTGCATCTGAGCCGCCAGCAGATCGACCACGCCGGCAACTCGGCGATCCAGGCGCTGCAGAACAATCAGGAGAAGTTGACCAGCGGCGCGTTGTCCACCGCGGCCACCATCACCGAGATCGTCACCGCCGCACTGCTGGTGCTGTTCACGTTGATCTTCTTCCTCTACGGCGGCCGCAACATCTGGAGTTACGTCACCAAGCTGGTTCCCGCCCATGTTCGTGAACGTGTGCGCGCGGCCGGCGGCGCCGGATTCCGCTCGCTGACCGGCTACGTGCGGGCCACCTTCCTGGTGGCTCTGGTCGACGCGGCCGGCATCGGCACCGGGCTGGCGATCATGAGCGTGCCGCTGGCGTTGCCGCTGGCGTCACTGGTCTTCCTGGGCGCATTCGTCCCGCTGGTCGGTGCGGTGCTCAGCGGTTTCCTCGCGGTGATCGTCGCTCTGCTCGCCAAAGGCTTTGTCTATGCATTGATCACGCTCGGTCTGTTGGTCGCGGTCAACCAGCTCGAGGCTCACATCCTGCAGCCGTTGGTGATGGGCCGGGCGGTCTCGATTCATCCGCTGGCGGTGGTCATCGCAATCGCCACCGGCGGCGTGCTGGCCGGGATCATCGGCGCGTTGTTGTCGGTGCCCACCGTGGCGTTCGTCAACAACGCGTTCAAGGTGCTGCTGGCAGACGACCCGGAATCAGCGGCCGACGTATCCGACGAGGATGCCAAGGTGATGCAGGCCGACCCCGACGAGGTTCAAGTCAAAGATTAACGGCGTCAGGCGGATTCGCGCCTAGATGCGACCTTCCCGGCGGAGCAGGTCCTGGGCGCTGAGCCCGCCGCCGCGGCGTGGCCGAGGCTTTTCGCCGCGGGCGTTCAACTTCTCGGTGGCCGCGTCGGTGTCCTTGTCCTCCCGCGGTCCGGTCGGGATCGCGGTGGTGGCGTCGTCGGCTTCGGGTGGCGGCGGGTTCGACGGCTTCTCCCGCGGCGGGATCTGCAGCGCCCGGGTCTCGTCGGCCGACGGCTGCGGCGGCTTGGGCGCGGCACCGCGTTGTTCGCCGGTCGGCCCGCCCCGCAGGTCGCTGAGCCAGGACTCGATCTCGCGGTCTTCTGCGCGCGGGGGAGCGGCCGGCGCCGGTGGGCGACCGGAGGCCGGGGCGGCCGACGGGTTCGGCTGGGCCGAAAAACGAGTCGTGGGAGCCTCTTTCGACTCGGGTCGCCCGGGCGCCGACATTCTGGATGTGCCGGCGGTCGACGGCAGGTCCTGAGCTGGTGGCCGCGGGTCCGGTCGCGGCGCGGGCGGCGGTACCGGTGCAGCCGGCCGGGTCGGACGCGAGGCACCCTCGGCGGTGGGGTGCGTCGGGTCGTGCGGCGGCCGCGGTGCCGGTGCAACCGGCGGTCGGGTGGTCGCCGCGGGCCGGGACGACCGGGCTCGCGCCGACGGCGCCTTGCGCTCGTCGGGCAGGTGAATCTCGCCGAGCCCCAAGCGATTCTGCAGGCGCTTCATCCAGTGCGGCGCCCACCAGCAGTCGTCGCCGAGCAGCTTCATCACCGACGGCACCAGGAACATCCGGACCACGGTGGCGTCCAGCAGCAGCGCCGCCATCAGTCCGAACGCCAGGCACTGCATCATCATCAGGTCGGAGAATGCGAACGAACCGGCGACCACGGCAAGCACCAATGCCGCCGCGGTGATCAGGCGCCCGGTGGTTGCCGTTCCGATCCGGATCGCCTCGGCGGTGGACATGCCTCGGGCCCGAGCCTCGACCATGCGCGAGACCAGGAAGACCTCGTAGTCGGTGGCCAGACCGAAGCCGACCGCGACCACCAAAGCGATGATCACGATCATCAATGGCGCCGGCGTGAAGTTCAGCAAGTCGGCGAAATGTCCGTCAACGAAGATCCAGGTCAGAACGCCCAGCGTGGAGCCCAGAGTCAACGCGCTCATCACCGCGGCCTTGATCGGCAGCACCACCGATCCGAACGCCAGGAACATCAGCAACATCGTCGTGCTGAGCAGCACCACCGCCATCAGCGGCGCCTTCGCGGACAGGCTGTGAATACTGTCCTGCTCGAGCGCCGGGACACCACCGACCAGTACCGACAATCCCCGCGGCGCCGTCATCGAGCGCAGTTCAGCGAGCTTTTTCGCGGCGTCGCTGGCGTGCGCCAGCCCGTTCTGGATCACCCGGACCGAGTCGTCCTTCGGATGGGTTCCGTTGGGTCCCGAGACGCAGGGGTTGCCTTCGATCGCCGGGCAGGGGCGTTCCTGCCAGGTGGTGTCGGTGAACCCGCTGATCGACGCGGCGGCGTTGCGAACCTCGGCGACCTGCTGATCGGTCACCTTGCTGTGGTTGTTGCTCTCGATCACCAGCGTCAGCTGGTTGGTTCGATATCCGGGGAAGAGTTTGTCGAAGTTCTGCTGCGCCTGGCGCACCGAGTTGTTCGGCGGGAGATAGGTCTCGCTGATCCCGCCGCCGAAGGACAGGTTGTGCAGCGGAAGGATCAGCACGATCATCCCGATGATGATCGGGATGGCAAACACCAGCGGCCGCTTCATGACGACGTTGACCAGCTTGCCCCAGAATCCGGCTTCGACCTCTTCGCGGGTCTTGGTCTTCTGCAACCGGTCGGCCAGCCAGTTCAGGTAGGCCCGCGACGGCTTCCAGCTCGCCAGGAACGGGATGCGGAACAGGGTCCGCACGCCCAGCGCGTCGACGTGGTTGCCCAGTACCGACAGCACGGCCGGCAGCAGGGTGATCGACAGGATCGCGGCGAGTGTCACCGAGATGATCACCGCATAGGTCAAAGACTTCACAAAACCCTGCGGCAGCAGGAACAGACTGGCCGCCGAGACAGCGATCAACGTCGCCGAGAACGCCACGGTTCGGCCTGCGGTCATCACCGTGCGGCGCACAGCGGCCTCGGTGTCGTAACCCTCGGCGATCTCCTCGCGGAAACGGCTCACCACGAACAGCCCGTAGTCGATGGCGATACCGAAACCCATCATCGACACGACCGGCTGGGCGAAGAAGTGCACCGGCCCGAACTCAGCCATGAGTCGCAGGATGCCGAGCGAGCCGGCGATGCTCAGCCCGCCGACGATCGCGGGCAGCGAGGCGGCGACGGCACCGCCGAAGACCAGGAACAGCACGACCGCCACCAGCGGCAGTGCCAGCACCTCCATGCGTTTCTGGTCGGTGCCGATGGTCCCGGTCAGCGCGCTGGCGATCGGCTCGAGGCCGGCCAACTGGACGTTGCCGCCGTTGAGCTTCTGCAGATCCGGCGCGATGTCGTTGTAAGTGGTCAAGATGGCGTCGTCGTTGTCGCCCTTGAGCGGGATGCTGACGAAGGTGTGCTTGCCGTCCTCGCTGGCCATCCCCTTGATGACGGCGTCAGTGCTGGTCGGCGCCGCGAGCCAGCCGGCCCAGCCGACCACCTGGTCGGGGTGGTCCTTTTTGAAGGCGTTGAGCTCGTCGACGACCTTCTTCTGCCATACCGGGTCGTTGACCGTCTTGGGCGCGGTGAAAATGGCCACGACGTGGCTGGTTCGATCGCGTCCGTAGGTGTCGTCGCCGAGCACCGACGCCTTGACCGACTGGCTGCCGCCGTCGTAGAAACCACTCTGGGTGACGTGCTTGCCGAGGCTGATTCCGAAGACGCCGCCAAGCAGGCTCAGCGCCACCATGACGCCGATTACGATGAACCGGTAGCGATATACAGTTCGACCCCACCAGGCGAACACGTGAGCTCCTTTACTGGATCTGCAACGACCCGCGCATTGCTGTTGAGTTGTCAGACACGCGAGGTCAGCAACGAGGACAGTGGCCGGAACGGTTGCAGCCACGCCCCCTTGTCAGGCAGCGAATCGAGGCCGATTCGCGGCAGGGGCTCCCGGAAAACACCTGTTATGTCCTCCAGGTCGACAAACTCCAAGGTATCCGACGCTAGCGCCCAACTGGCATGTTCACGAAATCCAAGCACCTGGACGGGTACCCCGCTACGCGAGATTTCCTCCAGCGGCGTGCGGAAGGCCTGACCGTCGGCGGACGCCACCACCAGCGCCGCCAATCCTTCCTGGTAGCGCTCCGCGATGTGGGCGAGCATGTCGCCGTCGACGTCACTGTCCTCGTCGAGCTTCGGCTTGGCGAACACCGCGAAACCGGCGTTGCGCAACGCATCAACCCATGGCCGCACCACATCGGCGCTACCGGCGGCGATGTTGGTGAACACGGTCGCTTCAGGTTCCACCGCGACGCCGTCGTGGTCGGCCGACACCTCCGCGGTCCGGCCCAGCAACCAGCGGCCCAGCGCGTCGAAGCGGGGACGTTCCAGCGCGGTCGGCCGACGGCCCAGGATCGATCCAAGGCCCATGTCGAGGTTCGGCGCATCCCAGACCAGAAGTGCGCGCCGCGGGGCAGGGCCGGATTCGACTGCGGGGTCGATCGCTTCGGTAAGGCTCATCCGCGGGTCCGTTCCCAGATGAACTCGGTGACGGAGCTGCCGGCGTCGCGTGCCTTGCCCTCGTATTTCGTCGCCGGACGGACGGTCGAGACGGCCGTGGCCGCACCCGCGTCGAGCCTGCTCAGCAGCGGTTCCGCGTCGCCGACCTCGGCAATCTGCTCGGCGTAGCCCGCGTGATCGGTGGCCGCGTGCAGCACCCCACCCGGCCGGAGCCGGTCGGCGATCGTCGCGACGACCTCCGGCTGCAGCAGCCGGCGCTTGTGGTGCCGGGCCTTGGGCCACGGATCGGGGAAGAACACCCGGACCCCACTGAGCACGCCCGGCGTGAGCAGATGATCCAGCACGTCGACGGCGTCGCCGCGGATCAACCGGATGTTGGTGACGTGCTCCCGGTCGATGCCGGACAGCAGCTGTGCCAGCCCGCGCCGGTAGACCTCGACCGCGATGACGTCGACGTCCGGCTCGGCCTGCGCCATCGCCAAGGTAGAAGTTCCTGTGCCGCAACCGATTTCGAGAACAAGCGGGGCGTCGCGACCAAACCAGGCCTGGGTGTCCAGCGGTTCGGGGGCGGCACCGGGGTCATCCCCGGCCACGGCGACGCGGCCCAGCTCCGGCCACCGCCGTTCCCAGGTCCGCTGCTGCGCGGCAGACAGCTGTGACCGCCGGGTGCGGAAGCTGGTGGTCCGCCGGTAGCCACCGACGCCAGGTTCCGCGGGCAGGGCGGTATCAGGCGTCGGCGGAGTGGCCGCGTCCACCCAGGGGTGCGCGCGCATCCGTTCATCGTCGCCCATGAACCCATCATGTCGCCGCCCGCGGGGCAGATTGATACCCAACAGTTGCCTTCGCCTGGTATCGGTGACTCGCCTCGCAACCGCGCAAATGTCACCATTCGACCGACAAACCGGTGGTGCTACGTCCCAAACGCCAGGTACTCGGCCACAATGAGGGGTTAGCAGCACCTGCAAGGCGACTTGAGCGGAGGGGCATCCGATTTTCGTCGAAGAGCTGGCGCGGTTCGCGGCCACCATTGGCGACCCGCGCTGTGCCGCGATCGCCGAACGGCTCGCCGCCCCGCCACGGGTGATCGTGACCGGACGCCGCGGCGTCGGCCGGTGCACCGTCGCGCACGCCCTGACCCGTTCCGGGCTTGCCGTGACCACGTCCGCGGACGCGGACCTGGGCGTCCACGTGCTCGCCGACGTGGTCAAACCCGAGGATCGTGCCGCGGTCGACGCCGCCGACCGGCCGGTGCTGCTGGTGCTGAACAAGGCCGACCTGATCGCCACCACCGCTCCCGGCCGACGCCAGGACGGTCCGACGGCCGCGGCCCGGGCCCGCTGCGTGCAGCTGTCGGCCCGCAGCGGACGGCCGGTCGAACCCCTGGTCGGCCTGCTCGCGGTCGCCGATCTCGACGACTCGCGGTGGGCGCTGCTGGGGACGCTGGCCGCCGGGAACGCCGTCGAGCCCGCCGACCGCGGACGGCTGACAGACCGCCTCGACACCTTCGGCATCCGGCAGGCGATCGCCGCGATCCGGCGAGGCGCGACGCGCGCTGACGTCACCGAGCTCCTGCGCGACCTGAGCGGTATCGACGCGGTCGTCGACGCACTCGACGTACTCGGCGCGCCGCTGCGCTACCGGCGCGTGCTGGGCGCGGTGGCCGAGCTGGAGACGATGGCCGTGACCGATCGGCGGATAGCCGAGTTCCTGACGCACGACGACACCGTGGTCGCCCGGATGCGGTGCGCCTTCGACGCCGCCGAGGCGAGCGGTATCGACGTGGACCGCGCCGACACCGCGGCCGCCCACCTGCGCCGGGCCAGGCATTGGCAGCCCCGTCGGCGCGGCCCGGCCGGGCTCCGGCAGGCCTGCGGCAACGACATCGTGCGGGGATCGCTGCGGCTGTGGTCAACGGCCGGGGGCACGGCGTGAGCGGCAAGAAGGCGGCGGCCGAGGTCGACGCGATGGTGGCGGCCATCAGCCCGCAGCTCGGCGCGCCGGGTATCGAGCGGCTGGACGCGGTGCTGGTGACCGGCCCGTGGCTGGCCGGAGTCACCGGCGTGGTCGCCGCGCTCAGCGAGCGGATGCCCAAGCAGAAGTTCGTCGAACCGTCAGACCTGGACGCCGGCGTGGCGCCGATGGTGGTGGTGTTCGTCGTCTCGGCGGCCGCCGCGCTGACCCAGTCCGACTGCCTGCTGCTCGACGCCGCGGCGGCCGAGACCGACGGCGTGATCGGCGTGGTGTCCAAGATCGACGTCCACCAGAACTGGGAAGAGGTGCTGGCCGGCAACCGCACCACGTTGGCCTCCTACGCGCCGCGCTACCGCGACGTGCACTGGGTCGGGGTCGCTGCCGCGCCCGAGGAGGGTGAGCCGCGCATCGACGACCTCGTCGGCGCGGTGTCCGAACAACTGGCCAACGCGGAGCTGGCGCGTCGAAACAGGTTGCGGGCGTGGCAATCCCGCTTGCAGACCATCGCCGATCGATACGACCGTGACGCCGACGGCGCGGGTCGTCGCGCGCGGGTCGAGGCGTTGCGCGAGCAGCGCAGCGAGATCCTGCGGCAACGACGGCTGTCGAAGTCCGAGCGCACGGTCGCCCTGCGCAGCCAGACCCAGCAGGCCCGCGTCCAGCTGTCCTACTTCGCCCGCAACCGCTGCGCCTCGGTGCGCACGGAATTGCAGGAGGACACCGCGAACCTGAGTCGCGGCACGCTGGCCGAGTTCGAACCCGGGGCGGCCGCCCGGCTCCGGGACGTCATCGCCGAGGTGGACGACAGCACCACGACGCAGCTGGCCGAACTGGCCACCACGTTGGCCCTGGAGATCGACCTTCCGGCGCCGGCGCCGC
This sequence comes from Mycobacterium sp., assembly GCF_002863225.1. Classification (GTDB taxonomy): domain Bacteria; phylum Actinomycetota; class Actinomycetes; order Mycobacteriales; family Mycobacteriaceae; genus Mycobacterium. The sequence goes on from NZ_PKEK01000090.1 coordinate 21,884, forward strand.
TTCCCGTCGTCGACCTGCCGGCCGCGCCGCTGAAGTCACGGAAGCTGGAGACCAGGCTGATGATGCTGGTCGGAGCAGGCTTCGGGCTGGGCGTGGCGCTGACCCTGAGCCGGTTGCTGGCCGATCTGACGCCCGGGCTCACGGTGGCCGGTGCGGTGGCGTGCGCGGCGATCGGACTCGCGCTCACGGTGTGGGTCGTCGGGATGCGCGGCTTACTCCGCGACCGGGCCGTGCTGGACCGATGGGCCGGCGAGGCCACCGCCTTGGTGCAGTCTGCGGCCGAACAGCTGGTGGCAACGCGGGTGCTGACTGCCGAGTCGGCGCTCACGGCCGCACTCAGCGAGCAGGACGAAGGTGAGAGCACCCGGGTGGCCGAGCAGGTCAGCATCATCGACACCGAGCTGCGGGAACACTCCGTCGTCGGGGCACGGGCCGCGGCGCTGCGGGTCAGGGAGATGCCGGCATTGCAGGCCGCGCTCGAGGCGGTGCGAGCCCAGCTCGGCGAGCCGGAGCCAGCCGAAGACGGCGCGGACGAGGGGCCCGGGGAGCCGGTATCGGGTGACGTTTCCGACGCCGGCGCTGACGAGAATTCGCCGTCGAACACTGCCGACAACGTGTTCTGAATCGTTCCTGTGAGTTATGCGATAGGCTCCCGACTTTTTCTGGGTATTCAGCTCGCGATAACCTGTGTGAAGGCCGCCGCAAACTAGCCGCGCACGACGCACCCGCGAATGCAGGAGATTTTGATGACTTCAGCGACCGTTCCCGGTCTGGACACTGCCCCGACTAACCACCAGGGCCTGCTGTCCTGGGTGGAGGAAGTCGCCGAGCTCACTCAGCCGGACCGGGTGGTGTTCGCGGACGGCTCCGACGAGGAGTGGCAGCGCCTGGCCGACCAGCTGGTCGAGGCCGGCACCTTCACCAAGCTCAACGAGAAGAAGCACAAGAACTCCTACCTGGCGCTGTCGGACCCCTCCGACGTGGCGCGGGTCGAGTCCCGGACTTTCATCTGTTCCGAGCGCGAGGTCGACGCCGGCCCCACGAACAACTGGAAGCCGCCGGCCGAGATGCGGGCCACCATGACCGACCTGTACCGCGGCTGCATGCGCGGACGGACCATGTGGGTCGTCCCGTTCTGCATGGGGCCGCTGGGCGCCGAGGACCCGAAGCTCGGCGTCGAGATCACCGACTCCGAGTACGTCGTCGCCTCGATGAAGGTGATGACCCGGATGGGCAAGGCGGCACTGGACAAGCTCGGCGACGACGGGTTCTTCGTCAAGGCGCTGCACTCGATCGGCGCCCCGCTGGAGCCCGGCCAGCAAGACGTGCCGTGGCCGTGCAACGACACTAAATACATCACCCACTTCCCCGAGACCCGCGAGATCTGGAGCTACGGCTCCGGATACGGCGGCAACGCGCTGCTGGGCAAGAAGTGCTACTCGCTGCGGATCGCCTCGGCGATGGCGCACGACGAGGGCTGGCTCGCCGAGCACATGCTGATCCTCAAGCTGATCTCCCCGGAGAACAAGGCGTACTACTTCGCCGCCGCGTTCCCGTCGGCCTGTGGCAAGACCAACCTCGCGATGCTGCAGCCGACCATCCCGGGCTGGCGCGCCGAGACCCTCGGCGACGACATCGCCTGGATGCGGTTCGGCAAGGACGGCCGGCTGTACGCGGTCAACCCCGAGTTCGGCTTCTTCGGTGTCGCGCCCGGCACCAACTGGGACTCCAACCCCAATGCGATGAAGACCATCGCCGCGGGCAACACCGTCTTCACCAACGTCGCGCTGACCGACGACGGCGACGTGTGGTGGGAGGGCCTGGAAGGCGAGCCCGACCACCTGATCGACTGGAAGGGCAACGACTGGGTTCTCCGCGAGACGGAAACCAAAGCCGCGCACCCGAACTCGCGGTACTGCACCCCGATGTCGCAGTGCCCGATCCTGGCGCCGGAGTGGGACGACCCGCAGGGTGTGCCGATCTCGGGCATCCTGTTCGGCGCCCGCCGCAAGACCACGGTGCCGCTGGTGACCGAGGCGCGCGACTGGCAGCACGGTGTGTTCATGGGCGCCACGATGGGCAGCGAGCAAACCGCCGCCGCCGAGGGCAAGGTCGGCGATGTGCGCCGCGACCCGATGGCCATGCTGCCGTTCCTGGGCTACAACGTCGGGGACTACTTCCAGCACTGGATCGACCTCGGCAAGAACTCCGACGAGTCCAAGCTGCCGAAGGTGTTCTTCGTCAACTGGTTCCGTCGCGGCGAGGGTGGCAAGTTCCTCTGGCCGGGCTTCGGCGAGAACAGCCGGGTGCTCAAGTGGATCGTGGACCGCATCGAGCACCAGGCCGGCGGCCAGGAGACCCCGATCGGCGTCGTCCCGACCGCCGACGACCTCGACCTGAGCAAGCTGGACGTGGACGCGGCCGACGTGGAGCGTGCGCTCGCAGTCAACGCCGATGAGTGGCGTCAGGAACTGCCGCTGATCGAAGAATGGTTCGAGTTCGTCGGCGACAAGTTGCCGACCGGCGTTCGCGACGAGTTCGAGGCGCTCAAGCAGCGTCTGGCCGAGTCGGACTAAGGCCGGTCCCGCACTCGCGGCAGGGTTGCCACAACCGAAGTATCGGCTAGCCGAATTCTCGATTGCGAGGCTGCTGACCAGCAAATTTGATCCGCACGTCGGATCGATTTGGTAGCCAGGCTATGTTGCTGGGACGGTGTTCGCCGGGTAACTTGGCGGCGTGACAACAACTGCGTGCGGTGTAACGGCGCCGGAGGTCCGGACGCGGACGCTGTTCCGTTCTCTGGCCATCGTCGGTGTCGTCATCGCGCCTGCCCTGGTCCTGCGCATCCTCGGTGTGCAGCTCGATCCCGTGGTCGGCCTGGTCGCTTACGGCGCCGCTGTGGTGGGCGCCAGTTTCGTGCTGGCCTGGGCCGCCGAAGCCGCCCAGGTCGACGTGTCCGGCAGCCTGGCCGTCGCCGTCCTGGCAGTGATCGCGGTGCTGCCCGAGTACGCGGTCGACCTGTACTACGCCTACACCGCCGGCCACGTACCGGAGTACACCCAGTACGCGGCCGCAAACATGACCGGCTCGAACCGGCTGCTGATGGGTCTCGGGTGGCCGGTGGTCGTTCTGGTCAGCGTGTTGGTGGCCCGCCGGGCGTCCGGTCGCAGGCTCGACGGTTTGGAGCTCGAGCCGAGCAACCGGGTCGAGATCGGCTTTCTGATGATCGCCGGGGTTGCCGCTTTCACCATTCCCCTGACCGGTCGCATCCACATCGCCCTTGGTCTGGCCCTGCTGGGCTGGTTCGGCTACTACCTCTACAAGCTCAGCCGCGGTGACGTCGAGGAGCCCGAGCTGATCGGCACCGCCGCGGCGCTGGGTGCCCTGCCCGACCGGGTTCGCCGGATCGCGGTGTCCGGGCTGTTCATCCTCGCCGCTGCCGTCATCGTCGCGTGTGCAAAACCGTTCGCCGACAACCTGATCGGGGCGGGAACGCAGCTGGGCATCGACCGGTTCCTGCTGGTGCAGTGGCTGGCGCCGCTGGCGTCGGAGGCGCCGGAGTTCATCATCGCGACCATCTTCGCGGCCCGGGGCAAGGGCGGGGTGGCGATCGCGACCCTGATCTCGGCGAAGGTGAACCAGTGGACGCTGCTGATCGGCTCGCTGCCGGTGGCGTACATGCTCGGTGGCGGAAGCGCCGCAATGCATCTGGACGGCCGTCAGGTCGAGGAGATGGTGCTGACCGCGGCGCAGACATTGATGGGTGTGACGCTGTTACTGGGCCTGCGGTTCCGGCGCTGGGCCGCCTGGGCGCTGCTGGGCCTGTTCGCCGTACAGTTCCCCCTCACCTCGACCGAGGGACGTCTGCTGCTCAGCGGCGTCTACGCGGTCATCGCCCTGATCGCCCTGGTGCGGTATCGCCGCGAGTTGCCGGCGACGCTGTCCGCGCCCTTCGCCGGCCGGGCCAAGCGCCATGCCGGACACCCGCATCCGCAGCCCGAGCCGGTGGCTTCGCACTAGTCGCGCCCTCTTGACAGCTGTCAAGTTTCGCGGCGGTACAGTCTGCCCATGCAGATTCGTGAGCACACCTCCATCGGCGGAGGAGTCAACAAGCCGGCCATCATCCTGCACCCCTCCGGCACGGTGATCAGCTTCGACGAGCTGGAAGCCCGCGCCAACCGGCTGGCGCACTATTTCCGCCAGGCCGGCCTGGTCGAGGGCGACGCGGTCGCGATCCTGATGGAGAACAACGAGCACATCCACGCCGTCATGTGGGCGGCGCGCCGCGCCGGCCTGTACTACGTGCCGATCAACACGCACCTGACCGCGCCCGAGGCCGCGTACATCATCGACAACAGCGCCGCCAAGGCGATCATCGGTTCGGCCGCGCTGCGCAAGACGTGTGAGAACCTCGCCGAACACCTGCCAAGCGGTCTGCCCGGATTGCTGCTGATTGCCGACGATGATCTCGACGGATGGCAGCGCTACCCCGAAGCTGTTGCCAGTCAACCCGATACGCCGATCGACGATGAGATCGAGGGTGATCTGCTGCAGTATTCGTCGGGGACCACCGGCCGGCCCAAGGGCATCAAGCGTGCGCTGCCGCATGTTCCACCGGCCGAGGCGCCGGGCATGATGTCGGCTCTGGTCGGATTCTGGATGCATCCGGAGACCGTCTACCTCAGCCCCGCCCCGCTGTATCACACCGCGCCTTCGGTGTGGTCGATGACGGTGCAGGCCGGTGGCATCACCACCGTGGTCCTGGAGAAGTTCGACCCGGAAGGCTGTCTGGACGCGATCCAACGCCACCGTGTCACGCACGGGCAGTTCGTCCCGGTCATGTTCACCAGAATGCTGAAACTGCCTGAGGCAATCAGGAATTCGTACGACCTGTCCAGTCTGGAGCGGGTGATGCATGCCGCTGCCCCCTGCCCGGTGGAGATCAAGAAGCAGATGATCGACTGGTGGGGCCCGATCGTCGACGAGTATTACGCGTCCTCCGAAGCCATCGGGTCGACGTTGATCAGCGCCGACGAGTGGCTGGCGCACCCGGGTTCGGTCGGCAAGCCGATGATGTGCCAACTGCACATCCTCGACGAGGACGGCAACGAACTGCCGCCCGGGCAGCCCGGCGAGATCTACTTCGAGGGCGGCTTCTCCTTCGAGTACCTCAACGACTCGGAGAAGACCGCGGCGTCCCGCGACAAACACGGCTGGACGACGGTCGGCGACGTCGGCTACGTCGACGAGGACGGCTACCTCTTTCTCACCGACCGCCGTCACCACATGATCATCTCCGGCGGCGTGAACATCTATCCGCAGGAAGCCGAGAACCTGCTCGTCACGCACCCGAAAGTGCTTGATGCGGCGGTCTTCGGGATCCCCGACGAGGAGATGGGCCAAAGCGTCAAGGCGGCTGTGCAGACCGTCGAACCGGCCGACGCGACCGAGGAGTTCGCCGCCGAATTGACCGCCTGGCTGCGCGAGCGCCTGGCGCACTACAAGTGCCCGAAGTCGATCTCGTTCGAGGCACAGCTGCCGCGCACCGACACCGGCAAGATGTTCAAACACGAACTGGTCAAGAAGTATTCGGTGTGACACTGCGCGTCGTCGACGTTTCGGAGCCCGACTCCACGATCGACTCCGCGGTGCTCGGAGTTCCGATCGTGGCGGTCGGGTCGATGGCGCGCGCGACCGAGTTCTGGTTGCAGCAGGCAACATTCACCCTGACCGAGGACCAGGCCGACGATCGTCGGGTGATCACCGTCGCATCGGTCGATGCGGCTGTCGGCGCACTGGTCGAGCGCGTCGAGCGCTGGCCGATCGCGGCGGCGACATGCGACGACGTGCTGCGGTCCGTCGACCCGGCAGGTCCGGTACTGCCGGGCGTGGTGACCGAGTCGCTGGCCTACTCCACCCTGCAGGCCGGACCGGAGTTCGCCCGCTGGCTGGCCGACCGCGGGCCCGCCACGATGCCCGACATTCCCGACCCGGTGCGGGCCGACCGGGACGGCGGCACCTTGCGGATCGCGTTCAACCGGCCGCAACGGCACAACGCGTTCTCCACCGACGCCCGCGCGGCACTGCTCGAGGCTTTGACTGTGGCACAACTCGATTCGTCGGTCGAGGAAGTCGTGCTGACCGGCAACGGGCCGTCGTTCTGCAGCGGTGGTGACCTCGACGAGTTCGGCACCCTGCGCGACCCGGCCAGCGCACATCTGGCCCGCACCCGCTACAGCCCCGCGCTGGCGATCGATGCCATCACCGCGCGACTCGGCGACGCGTGTCGCGCGGAGGTGCACGGCCAGGTGATCGGCAGTGGACTGGAGATGGCCGCCTTCTGCGGACGAATCGAGGCCGTGCCCGGCACGGTGTTCGGATTGCCGGAGCTCAACCTCGGTCTGGTCCCCGGCGCCGGCGGCACCGTCAGTGTGACTCGGCGGATAGGACGTTGGCGGACAGCCTATTTGGTACTCAGCGGCCAGAAGCTCGACGCGTCCGAGGCTTTGGCGTGGGGCTTGGTCGACGCCGTGCGCTGAATTTCGAAACAGAAGCCACGGCTGCGATTCGGCGGCGATCGCGACCCTGGCTTCTGTTCCGCGACCGTCAGAGCCCGCCGCGTGACACCAGTTGCGCGGCGATCACATTGCGCTGGATCTCGTTGGTCCCCTCGCCGACGATCATCAGCGGCGCGTCGCGGAAGTAACGCTCGACGTCGTATTCGGTGGAATACCCGTAGCCACCGTGGATTCGGACGGCGATGAGTGCGATCTCCATGGCCACCTCGGAGCAGAACAGCTTGGCCATCCCGGCCTCCATGTCGCAGCGTTCACCGCTGTCGTAGCGTTCGGCTGCGTAGCGGGTGAGTTGGCGGGCGGCGGTGAGCTTGGTCGCCATCTCGGCCAGATAGTTGCCGACCGACTGGTGCTTCCAGATCGGCTGACCGAAGCTCTCCCGCTGCTGCGCGTAGGCCAGCGCGTCGTCCAGGGCGGCGGTCGCCACCCCGAGGGCTCGTGCGGCCACCTGAATACGGCCCGTCTCAAGGCCTTTCATCATCTGCGAGAAACCCTGGCCCGCGTCGCCGCCGAGGATCGCGGAGTGTGGCACCCGGTAGCCGTCGAACGACAACTCGCAGCTCTCCACGCCCTTGTAACCCAGCTTCGGCAGGTCCCGCGACACCGTGAGCCCGGGCCCGTGCTCGACGAGCAGCACCGAGATCCCGGCGTGCCGGGGCTGGGCGGCCGGATCGGTCTTGCACAGCAGCGCGATCAGCCCGGACCGGCGGGCATTGGAGATCCACGTCTTCGAGCCGTTGACCACCAGATCCTCGCCGTCGGACAGGGCGGTGGTCGACATGTTCTGCAGGTCGCTGCCACCGCCGGGCTCGGTCAGCGCCATCGTGGCGCGCAATTCGCCGGTGGCCATCGGTGGCAGGTAACGCTGCTTCTGCTCCTCGGTGCCGAACAGCGTCAGCAGCTTGGCCACCACCGTGTGACCACCCATCGCGCCGGCCAGGCTCATCCAGCCGCGGGCCAACTCCTGGGTGACCTGCACGTAGCACCACATCGACACCGGCGTGCCGTCGTACTGCTCGGGCACGGCCAGGCCGTAGATGCCGATGCGCTTCATCTGCTCGATCCACGCTTCGGGATACTCGTTGGCATGCTCGACTTCGCGCACCGTTGGCCTGACCTCTTTGTCGACGAATTCGCGCACCGTCGCGACCAGCATCGCCTCGTCATCCATAGGGCCATGCTGACACGGAGGCAAACCCGATGACCTCCGGCCCGTACTTCGACCAGGTGCACACCGGCCAGGTGTTCACCGGGGCGCCGTCGATGACGCTCACCGCGGGGCTGGCCGCGGTGCACCAGAGCATCCTGGGTGACCGGCTGCGGCTGCCGCTGGACGCCGAGCTGTCCGCCGCGGTGACCGGCTTGCCCGCGCCGCTGGCGCATCCGGGGCTGGTGTGCGACGTCGCGATCGGCCAGTCGACGCTGGCCACCCAGCACGTCAAGGCGAACCTGTTCTATCGCGGGCTGCAGTTCTTCCGCTTCCCGGCGATCGGCGACACGCTGTTCACCCGGACCGAGGTCGTGGGGCTGAAGAAGAACTCGGCCAAGCCGGGCCGCGCGCCCACCGGGCTGATGGCCTTGCGGATCACCACCATCGACCAGGCCGACCGGCTGATCCTCGACTTCTACCGCTGTGCGATGCTGCCGCTGAGCGCGGATGCCGATCCCGACGGGTCCAACCACGCCGACGACCTTTCGGCCATCGGTGCCGACCTCGCGCCACCGCCGTCGGCCGCCGCGGATTGGAACGGCGGGGCGTTCCGCCAGCGGGTCACCGGACCGCACTTCGACGACGGGCTGGCCGGCTCGGTGCTGCACAGCAGCGCCGACGTGGTCAGCAGCGCACCCGAATTGGCCCGCCTCACCCTGAATCTTGCCGGTGTGCACCATGATTCACGCATCGGTGGACGACGTCTGGTCTACGGCGGCCACACCATCGGCCTGGCGCTGGCACAGGCCAGCAAGCTGCTACCCAATCTGGCGACCGTGCTGGGCTGGCAGTCCTGCGACCACACCGGACCGGTGTACGAAGAAGACACCCTCTACAGCGAACTGCACATCGAGTCCGCCGAACAGGCCGACGACGGCGGAGTGCTCGGATTGCGGTCACTGGTCTACGCAGTCGGCGGCCAACCCGACGAGCCCCGGCAAGTCCTCGACTGGCGTTTCACCGCGCTGCATTTCTGATGCTGGACGAAGCCCGCCGCGTCGCCGCCGACATCGGCGGGCTTCTCGGTGTGGACGTCGACGCCGCGGTCACCGTGGCGGGGCGGGCGGCCATCATGAATCTTGGTCCGCCGTGCCGGATTTCGGCCGGTGGTGCGACCAGGCTGGTACGCAGCGCCGACGGGTGGTGCGCGGTGGCGCTGCCGCGCGACGACGACATCGCCGCGCTGCCCGCGCTCATCGAAGTCGACGGCGTCGTCGATCCATGGGCCGAGCTCACGAGTTGGGCGGCACAGCGTTCCAGCCAGGACGTGACTGCCCGTACCCGACTGCTCGACATCGCGGCGTCCGAGCTGGGCGAAGCATCCCCTGCGCCACCGACGGTCCGGAAGTGTGGCGCCGAGGTCGGGCCGCGGCGCGCCGAGGGCCTGCTGGTAGTGGATCTGTCGTCACTGTGGGCGGGCCCGCTGTGCGGTCAACTCCTCGCCCGGGCGGGTGCGCACGTCGTCAAGGTCGAGAGCCCCCGTCGCCCGGATGGCACCCGGCGCGGCGAGCCGGCGTTCTTCGACTGGATGAATGCCGGAAAGCTCTCCTACGCGGTCGATTTCGACACGGATGCGGATGCGTTGCGCCGCCTGCTGGCCGTCGCCGACATCGTCATCGAGGGCTCACGCCCGGCGGCGCTTCGACGACGCGCCTTGAGTGCCGACGATGTGGTAGCGCGACCGGGCCGAATCTGGTTGCGCATTTACGGCTACCGTGACCAACCGGACCGGCCGGCCTTCGGGGACGACGCGGCGGTCGCGGGTGGGCTGGTCGGCTCGTCTCTCCAGGGCCCGGCGTTCTTCGGCGACGCGATCGCCGACCCGCTCAGTGGGCTGGAAGCGGCGCGCGCGGTCGGGGAGTCACTGCGCCGCGGTGGCGGCGAAGTGATCGACGTGGCGATGGCGCAGGTGGCTGCCCGCTACGCGACGGTGCCGCGCGGGGCCGCCCCGACGGCCGACCGCCCCGAGACCTCACCCGCATCGCCACTGGGTGCCGACAACGCCGCGGTCGAGCGCCTGGTCGCCGAGAGAGCCGGTGCCACATGCTGATTCAACGGGCGCGAACGCTGGACGGGGTGACGGTCGACATCAGGGTGGGCGAGTGCATCGACGAGGTCGCCGAGTCGCTGAGCCCGCAGCCCGGCGAGGATGTGTTCGACGCCGCGGGCGGAGCTGTGCTGCCCGGCCTGCACGACCATCACGTACACCTGTACTCGGCGGCTGCCGCGGCGACGTCGATCCGGGTGGGTCCGCCGCAGGTGCGCGACCGCGACCAGCTGGCGGCGGCTCTGGCATCGGCCGGCGCGGACGAAACCGGCTGGGTCCGCGCGGTGGCCTACCACGACTCGGTCGCCGGAGCGCTGGACCGCGACGCCTTGGATGCCCTGGCTCCGACGACGCCGGTGCGCATCCAGCATCGCAGCGGCGTGCTGTGGATGCTCAACTCCGCCGGCTTGCAACGCATCGGCCTGGCCGACCACCCCGACGGACGGTTACGCAGCACCGACTCCTGGGCCGAAGCGTTGGGCCGCAGCGAGGCCAGTCTGTCCGACCTTAGCGAACGGCTGAGCAGCTACGGTGTCACCGGAATCACCGACGCCACACCGGACCTGGCGATCGCCGACGTCATGCAGCTGTCCGAGCTGCACCGGCACGGTGAGCTTCGTCAGCGGGTGCACTGCCTGGCCCCCGGCAAACGCATCCTGCACGACGACGATCTGGACCTCGAGCAGTTGGCGGGCTGGATCGCCGCGATACACCGCGACGACCATCCGGTCGCGATCCACTGTGTCACCGCAGCGCAGTTGCTGGTGACGATGGCGGCACTCCGCGAAACCGGTTCTCATCCCGGTGACCGCATCGAGCATGCGGCCGTCGTACCGCAGGACAGTCTGGCCGACCTGGCAGAGCTCGGCGTGACCGTGGTGACCCAGCCCAATTTCGTTGCCGAGCGCGGAGATCAATACCTCGACGAGGTGCCCGTCGCCGAACACGACCAGCTCTGGCGGCTGGCGTCGTTGCTCGATGCCGGTGTGCCGGTGGCGCTGTCGACCGACATGCCCTTCGGCGACGGCGACCCGTGGGCGACCGTGCGCGCAGCGGTGAACCGCAGGACGCCCAGCGGCGATGTTCTGGGTGGACGCGAATGTGTCTCGGCCAGAACGGCTTTGACGATGTTCCTGGGCGGCGCCGAGCAGCCCACCCGGCCGCGGCTCGTCGAGCCCGGTGAACCCGGTGACCTGTGCGTGCTGGCGCTGCCGCCGGAGACCGCGCTCGTCGAGTTGGACGTCGAGATGGTCACCGCGACGATTGTCGGTGGCGAAATCATCTACACCCGAGGCTGACTCAGGAGATATCGCCGATCAGGTAGCGCTGCAAAGTGGGTGCTACCGCGTTGACCAGGGTGTCGACGTCCATCGAGTGAATCGGCTCGACCCGCACCCCGTAGCGCATGATGCCCAGGCCGACCACCGCCGAGGCGCACAGCGAGGCACGGAACGTGATCTGGTCGGCGCCCAACGCCTTGAGCAGTGGGTTGAAAACCGGACCGATGAACAGGCCCTGCGCGATATCGACCGTTTTGGCTAGTCCTGCCGTGGCAATCGCGCTGGCCGCGAATGGCCCGCCACCGGTGGCATCCCAGGTGGTGATCAGCATCTGCAGAGTCCGCCGCCCGGCTTGGTCCACGCCGCCACGGACGATCTTGTCGATGAAATCACGGGTGCCGAAAGGCAGATGAAGCCTGCGTGCAACCGGGTCGAGAATTCCGCGTAACGGGTTTTCGCGCGGGGCCACGCTGCCAGGATGGCACGGGCCGGGTCAGTGCGGCAAGTCCCGGAACGGTGTGTTCTTGTACGGCTCAGGCTCTTTCGGCAGGCCCAGCACTCGTTCGCCGACGATGTTGCGCTGAATCTGATCGGTGCCGCCGCCGATCGAGGTGAAGTAGGCGTTCAAGGTCCGGAACGTCACGGCGTCGCCGATGGGATTCTCCGGGCCGGTCAACATCGCTTCGGCGCCGACGATTTCAGTCTCGACGCGCGCCGTCTCGTGCAGAATCCGCGACATCGCGATCTTGCCGAGCGCCATCAGGGTCGCCGACTCGACGCGATCGGTGGCGGCCTTCGACCGCTGGGTGTTCCACCGGTTGACCGCGGCCAGCGCGTCGACGCGGGCGATCTGCTGGCGAATGTAGGGATCGTCCAACCGACCCGCATCGCGCGCCAATTCGACCAGCAGATGCCCTTTTTCATCCCGCGGCCGCTTGGCGTCTTTCGCGGTGCGGGCGATGTCGGCCATGAAGCGGCGCTCGTAGGCCAGGGCGGTCTGCAGTACCGACCAGCCGGCGTTCAACTCGCCGACCAGGTTGGTCGCCGGGACGCGGGCGTCTTCGATGAAGACTTCGTTGAACTCCGATTCGCCGGTGATCTGGTGAATCGGCCGGACCTCGACGCCGGGCTGACGCATCGGCAGCATGAAAAAGCTGATGCCCTGGTGCTTCGGCACGGTCCAGTCGGTGCGGGCGACGAGCATGCCGTAGTCGGCGGTGGTGGCGAACGACGTCCACACCTTCTGGCCGTTGATCACCCAGTCGTCGCCGTCACGCTCGGCCCGGGTGCGCACACCGGCCAGATCCGAACCCGCACCGGGCTCGCTGTAGAGCAGGCACCATTTGCTCTCACCGCGGATCGACGGCGGAATGAGTCGTTGCTTCTGCTCCTCGGTTCCCAGGTCGTGCAAGGTGCATGCGAACAGGTTCCCACGGTCGTGCCCACAGCCGTGGGCCCCGACAGCGGCGAACTCTGCTGCCACCAAACGAGATTGGGCATCCGTCAGGCCACGACCGTAGAACGCCGGCTCCCAGCTGGGTGTCGCCCACCCGGCGTCCACCACGATGTGGGCCCAGGTGCCACGATCGAGATCGGGATTCCAGTTGCCCGCCAACCACTCTCGGACCTCGACCCGCAACTCATCGTCTGTCATGCGCCGCTCCTTCTCATCGCTTCGCTCTGCATCGTCGCCGGCGCGGTCTGTCATGAAAGCTCACGCTCCGATCTGTTGCAGGTAGCGCTCTCGGTGCCAGGACGCGCCGCCGAGCAGCTGGGCGTCACTGCGGGCGCGGCGCAGATACAGGTGCGCCGGATGTTCCCAGGTGAACCCGATTCCCCCGTGCACCTGAATGCTGGTCGCCGCCACGAACACGAACGCATCCGAGCAATACGCCTGCGCCAGAGCGAGATCGGCGAGACGGGACGGTGCTTGCGACGCAAAGGCCGCGACGGCGAAGCGTGCCGCCGACACCGTCGATTCCGCCTCCAGCAGCATGTCCGCGCACATGTGCTTGACGGCCTGGAAGCTGCCGATCGCGCGACCGAACTGGTATCGGGTCTTCGCGTATTCGGTGGCCATCTCGACCACGCGACGGGCGCCGCCGGCCTGCTCGCTGATCAGCGCCAGCGCCGCCCGGTCCAGCGCCGCGTCGAACACCTCGACACCGGTGCCCGGCCGGCCGACCAACCGGGCCGGGGTGTCGACGAACTGCAGGCGGCACTGCTTGCGTGTCGGGTCGACGGTGGTCAGCGGCGTCACGGTCAAACCGGGTGCGCCCGCATCGACCGCGAACACGCTCGGGCCCGCATCCGTGGCGGCCAGCACGTAGACCAGTTGCGCCGACAGTCCGTCGAGGACGAAGTGCTTGTATCCGGTGAGGTGCCAGGCGCCGCCGATCAATCCGGCGGACGTGGCGATCGGATCCGGTAACCGGGCCGAACCGTCTTCGGCGAACGCAGCGGTCGCGATCAGGTCACCCGCGGCGATCCGCGGCAGCACCGCGTCGCACTCGGCGGCATCGCGCGTCTCGGCGAGCAGGCCGGGCACCAGCACCGCGGTCGACAAGAACGGGCTGACCAGCAGCGCCCGGCCCATCTCCTCCATCACGATGCCCATATCGGCCGGGCCGGCTCCGGCTCCACCGTGCTTCTCGTCGATCAGCAGACCGGTTAGTCCCATGGCCGCAAGTTCGCGCCACACCGCCGGGTCGAGCCCCGTCTCGGTCGCCATCTGCGCGCGCACCTGCGCCTCGCTGGAATGACGGGTCATCAGGTCGGCGACCGCGCCGCGCAACGCACGCTGTTCGTCACTCACCGCGAAAGAGGGCGCGCCGATCGCCATCAGCGTGCGACGGCCAGAGCGGATCGCAGACTCGCACATTGACTGGCGAAAAACGATCTGGACACAGCCGCTTTCGGCACCACGAGGTCGAAACCGTGAAACGCGCCAGGGATCGTCTCGATCTGGCACGGCACACCCGCAGCGGTGAGCCGGGCGGCATAGGCGACATCTTCGTCGTGGAACAAGTCGTGGGTGCCAACGCCGATCCAGGCCGGGGGCAGCCCGCTGAGGTCCTCGTGACGGGCCGGCACCGCAACCGTGGGGTCGGCGTTGCCGAGGTAGGCCGCCCATCCGAAGCGATTGCTCTTCGGTCCCCAGAGCCGGTAGTTCGGGTTCTCCGGGGTCGATCCGCTGCGGTCGTCGAGCATCGGGTAGGCCAGCAGCTGCAGGACCGGCGTCACCTCGGCCCGGTCCCGCGCCAGCAACGCCAGGGCAGCCGCCAGGCCGCCGCCGGCGCTGGCCCCGCCGATCGCAATGCGCGCGGGGTCGACCGCGGGCAGCGCAGCCAGCCAGGTCAGCGCCGCGTAGCAGTCCTCCAGCGGGGCGGGGTAGGGGTGCTCGGGCGCCAACCGGTAGTCCACGGATGCGACCGTGACGCCGAGCTCGCGGGCGAATCGGCGGCACAGTTCGTCGTCCTGTTGCGCGGTGCCGATGACGTAGCCACCGCCGTGAATCCACAGCAGCGCCGGCCCGGGCTGGCCGGCGGCGGCCGGCCGGTGGAGCCGCACTCCGACACCGGAGCCCAGGATGAGTGCCTCGACGTCGCGACTCGCACCGCCGCGCTTGACCGCCGGCGAAAGTCGGCGAATCAGCTTCAACGACCTGGGGCCGACCAGCGCGCGCGGCGCGAAGCGAGCGACTTTGCGGAGGTCGGGGTGGAATTCTGGGCTCGGCATCGATCCAGTATCGCCAACGCCGACCAACTGCCGGTATCCGGACTACTCGACCGGCGTCCTACGGACGCAACTGCTCTGTTCCGATAGGTCAAACAAGCTGTAGCTCTTGTTAATTGAAGATTCCCGGATCTGAAGGTCAGTGATCTAGGCGCGAAGTTTCCGTCGGGAGAATCGTCTGATCGGGATCCCGGTGCGTGGCAGCGATGAAGTCGTCGAGGATGTCGATCACCGCTTTCGGGGACTCGACGTGCGGAAAGTGCCCGACGCCGGCCAGCACCTCGAGTCGGCTACCCGGCACAGCCTCGTGCGCGGCGTATCCGTGCGAGACGGGAATGATCCGGTCCTGGTCACCCCAGATCAGCAAGGTGGGCAAGCCATAACTGATGTGGATCTTGCCGAGCGCGCTGACCGCCTGCCCGCGGTAATCGACCACCGACCGCAACGTTCGCAGAAATGCCTGGCGAGTCGGCCGATCTGACAGCGTGCAGTAGGCGCTCCACATCTCGCTCGCGCGAGGCGACTGGATTCCGGCCGACGTGAACCACGATCCCAGCCTGTTGCCGAGGTTCAACACCGGCTGAGGAGCGACGACCGGCAGCACGAACTCGGCGCCGGGTGCCGAGAGCAACCGCAGTATCCAGTTCAGGTCGGGGCCGAGGCCGCCGCTGCTGATGAGAACGAGGCGCTGGCAGTAGTCGCGATGTTGGTAGGTGAACTGCATGGCCACTCCGCCACCCAGGGACTGACCGATCACCGTTGCCCGGCTGATGCCCAGCTCGTCGAGCAGATCACGCAGCCACGCCGCGAAGGCTCCCAGCGAATAATCCCCGCGCGGTTTAGCCGATTCACCATGCCCGAGCAGGTCCGGGGCGACCACCCGATACTTCTTCGCCAATTCGGGGATCACCGCACGCCACGTCGCAGAGCTCCCCGCCATGCCGTGGATCAACAGCAGCGCCTCGCCGGTGCCTTCGTCTCGATAGGCAACGCGCTCACCGTGCAGATCGAGATAACGCATCTCGGTCACCTGAACCGGCCTCCGATCGCTGGGACGCTTCCACGCCAGCCGCTCCGCTGGCCTCAGCCTGACCCTAGTCCAACCTACGATAGCGTAGGTTACCGATCAGTAGCTTGCCGCCACCGGAAGCGCGGTTCGGTCCTGACCGACACCATCGCCGGCGCGCGACTCGCGACGCCACTGTCGTACCGCCGCGATGGCGGTCTTGAGGCCGCGACGACGTCCGGTCGCCGGGTCGGTCCCGCTGAAACCGGGCTCCAGTTCGGCGAACATCCGCTCGCTGCGGGTCTCCGGGGCGTCATCGGCGGTGTCGCGCAAGTAGCGGTCCGGTAGCGACAGTTTGGCGATGGTGCGCCACACTTTCGCGCATTGCACCAGGAATGAGCCTGTGGTGTAGGGCAAGTCGTACTTGCTGCACACCTCGCGCACTCTCAGAGACACCTCGTGCAGCCGATTGCTGGGCATATCGGGGTAGAGGTGGTGCTCGATCTGGTAGCACAGGTTGCCGCTCATGAAACGCATCGTCGGCCCGGCGGTGAAGTTGGCGCTACCCAACATCTGGCGCAGATACCACTGGCCGCGACTTTCGCTGACCGTGTCGGACAGAGCGAATTTCTCTGCGCCGTCGGGGAAGTGACCGCAGAAGATCACCGCGTCGGTCCACAGGTTGCGGATCACGTTGGCCACGATATTGGCCTTCAGCGTCGACGCGAACGTCGCCTTCGGTGACACTGAGGTCAGCAATGGGAACGCGGCGTAGTCCTTGGCCAGCTGCTTTCCTGCTTTGGTCGCGAATTCACGGACTCGTTGAACAGCCTGGTCGCCCTCGGGCCCGTCGTCGAGAACCTTCTCGAATTCCAAGGGCTGCAGGCCGATTCCCCACTCGAAGCCGAGTGCGAGGACGGTGTTGTAGAACAGGTTGCCGAGGTTGCGCAACTCCCAGGGCTGGTCGCGGGTGACCCTCAGGGTGCTGTAGCCGACATCGTCGTCCATGCCGAGGATGTTCGTGTACTTGTGATGCTGGAAGTTATGGGTGGCTATCCAGTGTTTCGAGGCCCCGCTGAGGTCCCACTCCCAGGTAGTGGAGTGAATCTCGGGGTCGTTCATCCAGTCCCATTGGCCGTGCATGACGTTGTGGCCGATTTCCATGTTCTCGACGATCTTGGCCACCCCGAGTGTTGCCGTGCCTGCCCACCACGCGGTTCGGCGTTTGCCCCACGCCAGCAACAGCCGGCCGGCTATCTCGAGGAAGCGTTGCGCGGCGATGGTGCGGTGGATGTAGCGTGCGTCGGATTCGCCGAGGCGCGCGTCGACATCCGACCTGATCGCGTCCAGCTCTGCGGCCAGGTTGTCGATGTCGGCATTGGTCAGGTGAGCGAAGGCCGCTACGTCGGTGATCGCCATGGTCGTGCTTCTTCTTTCTGCGTTGGTGTGTCGGGATTTCCGGCCGTGACCGCCGGCATCAAAGCGATAGGCACCCGGCTCGGCCGCTGATTGCTGGCCGAGCCGGGGGGTCTGTCACCCGATCGGCGGTAGTGGCAGCGGCCGCCGGCCGCGCGTCCCAGCCGTCCCGGCCCGGCCGGCAATGCGCCGTCGGGAAAGAGAACGATGAGACTACGGGTGCGGTCATGGCGGCTACCTGATCTTGGGATGCGGCAGGAACGCGGCGCGCCATTGCGTTGCGAGGCAAGAGATTCGGGGCGCCAAGAGCTGCTGGCGAATCGGTGTGAGCGGCGCGAGCGTGTGCTCCTCGAATCGGCGGCGTTACAGCCAGATTCACTCCGCAGCGGCTGGACGTTTCAGCACCTTCAAGGCTACACCTGCCGGAAGGTGAGCGGCTGGGGCGAATCGGTGCGGCCGTGCCACAGCTACCGTCATTCGCGTCGTCGGCGCGGATCACGTCGTACTCGAGAATTCAGCGGGATGTTGCCGGACTGCTGCTCAGCGCATCTTCTCCGGAATCGAGTTCAGCGCGTGCAGGACGTGTTCCGCCAACTCGGTGGCTTCCTCGTCCTTGAGCTTGGAATGGGACACGAGGGCGTCCCTGACCAGTTCGACACGATCGAAATACGGTGAACGAGACGTCGTGGGTGAAGCCATTGGATTTCCTTTTCAGTCGGGCATTTTCGCTCGCTATCGAGCTGCCCGTCATCGTTGACCGTACGCCATCGGATGTAGCCCGGTCGCCGGCGGTGAACGGGGCTCGATTTCGGATTTAACCGCCATACCAAGGGGTACGCTGCGCTCATGACGGCTACACCGGCGCCGCGTCCTGCTGGGCGCTCCCTGGCGTCGCACATCAAATGGCTGCTGCGAGCCGGTCCGAGCGACTATGCGCTGGCGGCCAGTGACGCCTTGGCCTCACTTCCTTTGATCGGGCGGCACCTGGAACCGCTTGGTGGAATCACCGCCATGGGCATCTGGGGCTACCGCCTGGCGCCCGAGTATCTGGCGGCGTCCAAGGGTCGGCGCACTCCGGACAGAGACGCGACACGAAGGGCCGACCGGGCGCAAACGCAAGCGGTCACCGACGCGGCGCTACGCGGCTTGCTCCCGGCCGCAGACCTGGACATTGTGTGGCCGGCCGCCGACCGGTTCCCTCCTTTCTGGAGGGCGCGACAGCACCGTCGATTCCTGCACCGTGCGTCCGTGAGGTACGGCAAGAAGCCGACGCAGTTGCTTGACGTGTGGCGCCGGAAAGATTTGCCGGATAGCCCGGCGCCAGTGCTGATCTTCGTGCCCGGTGGCGCCTGGGTACATGGCGGACGTCAACTTCAGGGTTACGCGTTGATGTCA
The DNA here is from genome assembly GCF_002863225.1 of Mycobacterium sp. Classification (GTDB taxonomy): domain Bacteria; phylum Actinomycetota; class Actinomycetes; order Mycobacteriales; family Mycobacteriaceae; genus Mycobacterium. Next base: position 40,548 of record NZ_PKEK01000090.1, read on the forward strand.
CATCTGGCCGAGATGGGCTGGGTCTGTTTGTCAGTCGAGTATCGGGCATCGCCGCACAACCGTTGGCCCGCGCACATCACCGACGTGAAGACCGCAATCGCTTGGGCCCGCGCGAACGTCGACAAATTCGGCGGCGACCGCGATTTCATTGCGGTTGCCGGTTGCTCGGCTGGCGGTCATCTCGCCGCTTTGGCGGGTCTGACCGCGAACGACCCTGACATGCAAACCGATTTGACGCCGGACTCGGATACGTCCGTCGACGCCGTGGTGGGCATATACGGCCGTTACGACTGGGAGGACCGGTCGACCCCGGAGCGGGAACAGTTCGTCGACTTTCTCGAACGAGTGGTGGTCAAGCGTCGAATCAGCCGCCACCCCGAGGTGTTTCGCAACGCGTCGCCGATCGCACGGCTGCACCCGGATGCTCCGCCGTTCTTGGTCATCCACGGCAGCGGCGACGGGGTCATCCCGGTCGCGCAGGCGCGAAGTTTCGTTGAACGACTGAGAGCCGTTTCCCGTTCGATGGTTGGCTACGTCGAATTGCCCGGTGCCGGACACGGTTTCGACATGATTGACGGCGCGCGAACCGGCGCTATGACCACTGCGGTCGGGCTGTTTTTGTCCCAGGTTTATCGCAACAGGATGATCGCGGCCAAAGACGCAATTTAGCGAACGCACGGTTGTAGGGTCCATTCATGAAGCGGCTGAGCGGGTGGGACGCGGTACTGCTCTACAGCGAAACACCCAACGTGCACATGCACACGCTCAAAGTCGCTGTGATCGAGTTGGCCGCCGATCGTCGCGATTTCGACATCGAAGCGTTCCGACGGGTGATCCACAGCCGGCTCTACATGCTGGAGCCGTTTTGCTATCAGCTCATTGACATCCCGCTCAAACTGCACCACCCGATGTGGCGGGAGAACTGCGACGTCGACCTCACCTATCACGTTCGGCCGTGGCAGCTGCCGGCGCCGGGTGGGCGCCGCGAGCTGGACGAGGCGATCGGTGAGATCGCCAGCACTCCGCTGGACCGTGACCACCCGTTGTGGGAGATGTACTTCGTCGAGGGTCTGGCCGACGATCGGATCGCCGTGGTCGGCAAGATCCACCACGCGCTCGCCGACGGGGTGGCTGCCGCAAATCTGCTTGCGCGCGGAATGGATCTGGTGCCCGGGCCGACGTCCGGCCAGATCGATTACGCGCCCGATCCGGCACCGTCGACCGGGCAACTGCTGCGTTCGGCCTTCGCCGACCACCTGCGCCACATCCGCCGGATTCCAGCGACGATCGGCTACACCGCCAAGGGTGTCAACCGGGTGAGGCGCAGTCCGCGCAAGCTCTCGCCGGAACTGACCCTCCCGTTCGCTGCGCCGCCGACCTTCATGAATCACCGGCTTACTCCTGAACGTCGTTTCGCCACAGCTACTTTGGCGTTCAGCGACGTGAAGGAGTGCAGCAAGGCCCTGGGTGTCACGATCAATGACATGGTGCTGGCGTTGTCGGCGGGCGCGCTTCGCAAACTGCGGTTGCAGCACGACGGTGAGTCCGACGATCCACTGGTGGCGTCAGTGCCGGTCAGCTTCGACCGTTCTCCGGACCGGATCTCGGGCAACTATTTCACCGGTATGATGGTCGGCCTGCCCGCCGACGTGGAGGATCCGCTGGAGCGCGTGCGCCGCTCGCACGAATACGCCAACTCCGCCAAGGAAAGTCAGCAACTGCTCGGACCTGAGCTGGTCACCCGCTGGGCCGCGTATTTTCCGCCCGCGCCGGTGGAATCCTTCTTTCGGCGGTTAGCCGCCAGCACCGAGCGGAACAAGCTGATGAATCTGAATGTCTCGAACGTACCCGGCCCGCGCGAACACGGACGCGTCGGCGGCGCACTGGTCACCGAGATCTACTCAGTCGGACCTCTGACCGCCGGTACCGGTGTGAACATCACCGTGTGGAGTTACGTTGACCAGCTGAATGTCTCGGTCCTCGCCGACAGGGCCACCCTCGACGATCCGCACCAAATCACTGCCGCGATGGTCGAGGAGCTCAGCGAGATTCGGCGCGCTGCAGGTCTATCGGAGGAACTGACGGTGGTGGAAGAGGCTCTGGCGCAGGCCTGATTCTCATCCGTCAGTCCAGCGTTAGCCGAGCAGGCCGTGCAGATCGCGTCGCGAGATCTTGCCGGTGCTGCTGCGGGGCAATTCATCGAGCACGATGATCTCCCGCGGCACCTTGTAGTTGGCCAGATTCTCCCGGACATGCTGCTTGAGGTCATCGCCGGTGGCCGACGCGCCCGGCGTCAGAACCACGAAGGCGGCAAGCCGTTGTCCGTACTGTTCGTCGTCGACGCCCAGCACGGTGGCGTCGGCGACATCGGGGTGCAACCCCAGTGTCTTCTCCACCTCGATCGGGTAGACGTTTTCTCCGCCGGAGACGATCATCTCGTCGTCGCGGCCGACGACATAGAGGCGCCCCGCCTCATCGAGCCGGCCGACATCGCCGGACGCCATGAAGCCGTCGTGGAAGTTCTTCCCCCCGCCGGATGTGTAGCCGTCGAAGCGGTTCGAGTTTCGGACGAAGATCTGGCCGACCTCACCGGTGGGCACCGGCCGATGCTCGGAGTCGAGGATGCGAATCTCGGTACCCACAGCGGGTTTTCCAGCGGTGTCGGGTGCCGCCCGCAGATCCTCGGGTGTGGCGGTCGCGATCATGCCCGCTTCGGTTGCGTTGTAGTTGTTGTAGAGAATGTCGCCGAACTCGTCCATGAATTTCGTGACGACGTCGGGCCGCATCCGCGACCCGGACGCGGTGGCGAATCTGAGAGAGCGACCGCTGTACCGGTGGCGCACTTCATCGGGCAGATCCATGATCCGGTCGAACATCACCGGCACCACGCACAGTCCGGTGGCTTGGTGCCGGTCGATCAGGTCGAGGGTGGCCTCCGGATCGAACTTGCGCCGGGTGGCCACCGTGCAGCCGAGCGACGCGGCGAAGACAAGCTGCGAGAATCCCCAGGCGTGGAACATCGGCGCCACCACGACCGTCGTCTCCTCGGTGTGCCACGGCACCCGGTCCAGGATCGCTTTGAGCTCGGTCGCACCACCGCCGGAATGCTTGGCGCCCTTGGGGTTTCCAGTGGTGCCCGAGGTCAGCATGATCATCTTGCCGGTGCGATCCGCCTTGACCGGCCGATCGCCGAGATGGCCGCCGATCAGCTGCTCGACGGTGACGTCGTGCTGATCGGGGTGGTCGGTCCAGGCGACGATCCGGGTGACGCCGGATTTGTCGGCCAGCGCCCGATCGACCGACTCGGCGAACTCTTCGTCATAGATCACCGCGTCCGCGCCCTCACGATTCACCACGTCGGCCAGCGCCGGTCCGGCGAACGACGTGTTGAGCAGCAGGACGTCGGCGCCGATCCGGTTCGCCGCGATCAACGCCTCGACGAAGCCGCGGTGATTGCGGCACATGATGGCCACCACCTCCGGCGTTCCACCCGGCAAGCCCTGCAGCGCAACGGTCAGCGCGTCGGCACGCCGGTCGAGTTCGCGGTACGTCAGCGAACCCAGTTCGTCGATCAACGCGGCCCGGTTCGGGCACCGTTGGGCGGACATCCCGAATCCGCTTGTGACGGTGAGCCCTTCGCGGCGGACCACGCCGACGATGCGCAGATACTTGTCGGGTCGCATCGGCGCGATGATGCCCGCGCGGACCATGCTGCCCAGCAGACCGAGCGCCATGGCTATCCGATTACCGGTAGCCGGCGTTCCTTGGCCAGCCCGTCCAGTGTTTTCTGCATGACGCGCCGGACGTGCGAGTCGACTGTGTCGATGTCGGGGTTGTCACCGAATTCCGCTGCCACGTCGATAGGTTCGAGCACCTGCATGACGATCTTGGTGGGCAGCGGCACGTTGACCGGCAGCACCGCGGACACGCCGAAGGGAAATCCGATCGAAATAGGCATGATTTTCACCCGCAGCATTTTGTCGAGCCGCAGCAGCTTGGCCAGACCCGTTCCGCGGGACAGGTAGAGTTGGCTTTCCTGGCCGCCGATGGCTACCGCCGGCACGATAGGCACCCCGGCGTTCAGTGCGGCGCGCACGTATCCCGTGCGGCCGTCGAAGTCGATCACGTTCTCCGACAACGTCGGTCGGTACACGTCGTAGTCGCCGCCGGGGAACACCACCACCACCCCGCCGGACCGCAGCGCCTCGTCGGCGTTCTCGTGGTTGGCGCGAATGAAGCCGGCGCGGCGGAAGAAATCACCGGTCGGGCCCATGAAGATGAAGTCGTGGCTCAGCGTGTAAACCGGACGGTCGAATCCGAATCGCTCGTAAAATCCCGTCGCGAACACCGGCACGTCCACGGGAAACAGCCCGCCGGAGTGGTTGGCCACCACCAGCGCACCACCCGGGGGGAAAGACTCCAAGCCGCGGACCTCTGCCCGGTGGTAACCCTTGATCAGCGGACGCAGCCAGCCCATCACGCGCTCGGTGAGCCCGGGATCCCATTTGGTTATCTCGGTGGGTTCGACATCGTTGTCAGCCATTTGGCAGTGATGGTAGCCGAGCCGCTACGGCTCGATACCATCTCCTCGAAAGCCGTACTGGAAATCTATCAAGGAGTGTCACACCGCCGTGAGCACTGAAGAAGCCACCGAACCCGAAGTCCTGGTCGAGCAGCGGGACCGGATCCTGATCATCACCATCAACCGGCCCAAGGCCAAGAACGCGGTCAACTCCGCGGTGGCCCATGGTCTGGCCGATGCGGTGGACAAACTCGACGGCGACCCCGGCCTGTCTGTCGGCATCGTGACCGGTGCGGGCGGCTCCTTCTGCGCGGGTATGGACCTCAAGGCGTTCGCCCGCGGCGAGGTTCCCATCGTCGAGGGACGCGGGATGGGCTTCACCGAGCGCGGTCCGGTCAAGCCGCTGATCGCGGCGGTGGAGGGCTACGCGTTGGCCGGCGGCACCGAGTTGGCGCTGGCCACCGACCTGATCGTGGCATCCAGGGACGCGTCGTTCGGCATCCCCGAGGTCAAGCGCGGCCTGGTCGCCGGCGGTGGGGGACTGCTGCGACTGCCCGAGCGCATCCCACCGGCTGTCGCGATGGAGTTGGCGCTGACCGGTGAGAGCTTCACCGCCGAGCGGGCCCACGCGTTGGGGATGGTCAACGTGCTCGCCGAACCAGGCGGCGCGCTGGACGCGGCGATCGACCTGGCCGAGCGGATCACCGCCAACGGGCCGCTTGCGGTGGCCGCGACCAAACAGATCATCGTCGAGTCCCGCGGTTGGAGCCCCGACGAGCGTTTCGCCAAGCAGAACAACATCCTGATGCCGGTGTTCGGCTCCAACGACGCCAAGGAAGGCGCGATCGCGTTCGCTGAGAAGCGGCCGGCCAAGTGGACCGGCTCGTAGGGGCTCAGGCGGCCCGATCTTCCTCGGCGTCCGCGCTGTCTTCCATGGTGACCGGACCGGCCACTCCCGCCGCGGCGTCGGTGGTCGGTACCGGCGCCAGCCCCGGCTCCGGGGTGAGCAGCATGGTGGCGCGGGCGTCGAGCACATGCCCGATGAAGAAGTCGTAGAGCAGGATGCCGACGACGGCGCCGAGTAGCGGCACGAACACCGGGATCCACCAGTAATTGGTCGTCTGCCCATAGTCGCCGGGCAACGCCAGCTTGTCCCACCCCTCGAGCCAGGCGAACACCCGCGGACCGAGTTCGCGCGCCGGGTTGAGCGCGTAGCCGGCGTTGGTGCCGTAGGAGCAGCCGATCACCGCGATCACGAAGCCGATCAGCAACGGGGCCAGGTTGCCCGCGGGCGCCTGGTTGCGGTTGTCGATCAGCGCGGCGATCAGCACGATCAGGATCGCGGTGCCGACCAGCTGATCGACGACCGGCCCGAGGTAGCCGCCGTGGAAGTACTGGGCGGGCGAGGTGCCGAAGATCCCGTAGGTGTCCATGGCGTTCGATCGGTCGACCCCGGCGTCGTGCGCTTCGATGGCGGCGCGGTAGACCGCGTACACCGCCCCGGCGGCGCAGAACGCGCCGGCAAGTTGCGCCACCCAATACGGAATCACGTTGCGCCAGGCAAACTTTCGCGCAACCGCGAAGGCGAGCGTGACCGCCGGATTGAAGTGGGCGCCGCTGATGCCGCCGGAGACGTAAGCGGCCAGCGTCACCGCGAACGCCCAGCCGAAGACGTTGATCAGCCAGTTGTCCGGCCCGAACGGCATGGTCTGCCGGCCGGATCCCGGCAGGCCGACGATATTCACGGCGCAGGTGCCGAGGCCGAGCAGCAGCAGCACGAAGGTGCCGAAGAACTCGGCCAGCATCGCGCCCGCGATGCCGGCGCGCAGCCTGGTGAAGGTGGAATGGATGGCAGGTGGTGCTGATTGCAGGGTCGTCAATGCGCTGGTCCCCCAACTCGCTCGTGGTTGCTTGGTCAACTACTTGCGGCCTCGGAGCGGGGTAACCGGTCGATTTGCAGGTAAACGGTCCATCGACCGTGACGTCGGCCACGGCGTGGGGGGCAATGTGACGTCATCTAAACTGGCATGACACTTCTGCCAGGCTTTGTAACGTGTGGACTCCACAGAAAGTGCGAGCGTGAGTATTTCGCTACTTCTCGAGATGGCCAGCTCGAGCGATCCCGAGCGGACGGCCGTCGTCTCCGGAGACGTTCGGATGACGACCCAGCAGCTCAGCGATCTCGCCGACGGCGGCGCCGGAATCATCGCGGCCTCGGGGGCGTCGCACGTCGTCTACGTGGGAGTCGGCGGCGCGATGCTGCCGCTGCTGATCTTCGCGTCGGCGCGGGCCGGACAAACGTTCACGCCGATCAACTACCGGCTGTCTGCCGAGGGCATCAAGACGCTGATCGCGCGGCTGCCCGATCCGCTGGTGGTCGCCGACAGCCGTTACCTCGACGAGCTGGGTGGGCCGGCCGGTCTGGACGGGGTGGCGAAACAGGCCATCCTGTCCGACGACTTCCTGGCGCAGGCCCGCGACGCCGAGCCGGCGGTGGAGTTCGCCGATCCGGACTCGGTGGGCATCGTGTTGTTCACCTCAGGTACGACATCGCAACCCAAAGCCGTTGAGCTGACTCACAACAACCTGACCAGTTATGTCACCGGCACCGTCGAGTTCGGTTCCGCCGAGGCGACCGACGGTGCGTTGATCTGCGTACCGCCGTACCACATCGCCGGGGTGAGCGCGGCGTTGTCGAATCTGTACGCCGGACGCAAGATGGTCTACTTGCCCGTCTTCGAAGCGCAGGAGTGGCTGCGGCTGATCGACGCCGAGCACGTCACCAGTGCGACGGTGGTGCCGACCATGCTGGACCGGATCGTCACTGTGCTGGAGGGCGGCGCGCACCGGCTGCCGTCGCTGCGCAACCTCGCCTACGGCGGCTCGAAGGTGCCGCTGCCGTTGGTGCGCCGGGCTTTGGAGCTGCTGCCGCACGTCGGCTTCGTCAACGCCTACGGTCTGACCGAGACCAGCTCGACGATCGCCGTGCTGACCCCGGACGATCACCGCGAGGCGCAGGGCGCCGCTGATCCGTCGGTGCTGAAGAGGTTGGGTTCGGTCGGGCAGCCGGTGCCCAGCGTCGAAGTGCAGATCCGGGGCGAGGACGGCACGGTGCTGCCGGCGGGGCAGACCGGCGAGCTGTTCGTCCGCGGCGAGCAGGTGTCCGGCCGCTACACCGGGATCGGATCGGTGCTCGACGCGCAGGGGTGGTTCCCGACCAAGGACATCGCCATGCTCGACGAGGGCGGCTACCTGTTCATCGGTGGGCGCAGCGACGACACGATCATTCGCGGCGGCGAGAACATCGCACCCGCCGAACTTGAAGATGTGTTGGTCGAGCACCCGGACGTGCGCGACGTCGCGGTGGTCGGCGTCGAGGATCCGCAGTGGGGGCAGGCGATCGTCGCGGTGGTGGTGCCGGCCGCCGGCGCCGAACCCGACGCGGAGGAATTGCGTGAGCACGTCCGCAAGAGTTTGCGGGGGTCACGGACCCCTGACCGGGTAGTCTTCCGCGACGAGCTGCCCACCAACGCGACGGGCAAAGTGCTTCGCCGCGAGATCGTCGAAGAGCTTCGCGCCGCTCCGGCCGAGCAGTAACTCCAACCGAGGATCGAGATCATGATCAAAAACGGAACCCGTCTGGCCAGTCAGGTCTGCGACACCCAGGTGATCGTCGTCCGCAGCGCCGACAGCCTCGACGATTTGCGCTGCGGTGGCGCGCCGATGGTCGAGTTGGGTGCCGAGCGTTCCGGTGAGCTGGATCCCGCGTTCTCCGACGGAGCCATCATGGGTAAGCGCTACGTCGACGACGCCGGAGCCGAGGTATTGGTGACCAAGGCCGGCGCCGGAACGTTGTCGGTGGGCCAGACGGCGTTGAGCCTCAAGGAAGCCAAGCCGCTACCGGCCAGCGACTAGCAATCAGCTCTGCGGCACGCCGTTTCGGCGCACGAATTCCCTTGCCTTGACCAGGAATTCGAGCTGCTCGTAGACCTTGTGTAGTGGTTCGCTGCTGCGGGTGGATCGACACAGCACGACGGCGCCCTCCAGCGTGGCGATCGACATGACCGCCAGCGAGTCCGCGTCGGATTCTCCGAAGCCGTCGGCGACGAACGCCCAGGTGAGCGCCGTCCGCCAGTGCGCGAAGATGCGCGCGGCCTCGGCGGCCAGCCGGACTTCGTCATCGCCCGATCCGATCGCCGCGGCGACCACCGGGCAGCCGGCGTGGAAGTCGCTGTCGGCGAGCACCCGCTCCCAGAAGTCGACGAATTGCCGGACCAGCACCTTCGCGCCCCGGCCGGCGGCGTCGTCGATGTCCGCGGTGATCGCGTCGCCGGCGTACTGCAGCGCCTCGGCCAGGATCTGATTGCGGCCGTCGGGGAAGTGGTAGTACACCGAGCCGCGGGGAGCGCCGCTGCGATGCAGTACCTCGTCGATGGTCACGCCGGCGGCGCCGCGTTCGCGCATGACTTCGGCCGCACTGACCAGCATTCTGGTGCGGGTGTTGCCGCGGGTGCGGCGTGACTGAGTGGCTGACGTCATACAGGTGTGGGGCGGGCCGTCAGGCTGCGGGGCTTTGGCGAAGCTGCGGCATCCGCCACTGGAGGGACCTGATGGACCGCGCATTGAACCGCGCCGGCCGCAGCGTGCTGCGGCGCAGACCTGCCCATTCACCGCTCAGGCGGTAGCCGGCGACATTGAGTTCGACGATCAGCATGGTCATCTCCTGAGGACTATGTAAGAGACCATATAAGACTCGCGTCCAGCAAGCAACTCGAATATCGCTTCGGTGCTGGCTAAAGCCGGATATGACCTGTTGGATCTACCGCGACTCATTACCCACCTGAGGGCGCCGTTAAGCCTTCTTGCATAAAAGTGCGCGCAATCTCATCCGGAGGGTCACTCCACCTGCAAAATGCAGGGTGTGAGCGGGGAGACGATCACGCGGGCCGCGGAGTTCGAGGCGGTGGCGGAGTTTCTGTCCCGTGTGCAGATCGGACCCGCGGGCCTGGTCGTCGAGGGCGAGGCCGGTATCGGCAAGACGACGTTGTTGCTCGACGCCGTCGCCGAGGCGGAGCGGCGCGGGTTCCGGGTACTCGCGGCGCAGGGCTCGCCCGCCGAAGTGACCTATGCCTACGCCGCAATCGCAGACCTGCTGCGCGATGTCGACGTCGAGATGTTGCCCGCTCTGCATCGCGTCGCACTGGAGCGGGCCTGCAGTGGCGAGGCCGAGAACGGCGGCCCCGCCACCGACGAGCGGACGGTGGCCACCGCCTTGACGTCGGTGGTCGATCAGGTCAGCGGCCAGGTCCCGGTGCTGTTGGTGGTCGATGACGTCCAGTGGTTGGACGCGTCCAGTCGTGCCGTGCTCGGCTTCGCGGCTCGCCGACTCACCGGGCCGGTCGGGCTGGTGTTGAGCTTTCGCACCGGCGAACCGGATTCGGATGACGAGCGATCGTGGTTGCAGTTCCATCGACCCGAGAGCGTCAGCGGGGTCACGCTGCGACCGCTGGGCCGTCGGGCAGTGCACGCGTTGGTCACCGACCGACTGGGCCGCCCGCTGCCACGCCCGACGATCACTCGGATCTACGAGCTGTCCGGCGGCAATCCTTTTTTCGCAGTCGAGTTGGCGCGCTGCGCGGCCGATGACCTCAGCGCCAACAAAGTCGACCTGCCCGACAGTCTCGCCGCACTGGTGCGCCAGCGCGTCGGTCGCGTCGACATCGACGCCGCTGAGGTGCTGCTGGCGGTGGCGTGCAGTGCGGCGCCGACTCTCGAGTCGGTCGCACGCGCAACCGACAGGTCGACGGCCGATGTCGTCGAGGTGCTCGAATCGATGCGGCGGTTGCGCATCCTCGTCGTGGACGGCGACCGGGTGCGGTTTTCTCATCCGTTGTTCGCGTCCGGGGTGTACACCGATGCCAGCCCGTCGCAGCGCAGAGCCATGCACCGAAGACTCGCCGCCATCGTCGACCGGCCGGAAATCATGGCCCGCCATCTCGCCCTGGCCGCCGCCACCGGTGACGCGACCATGCTTTCGGCGCTGGACGCGGCGGCCGACGCGACCATCGCGCAGGGCGCTCCGGCTGTTGCGGCCGAACTGCTGGAACTGGCCTTGACGCTCGGCGGCGATGCCGTCTGGCGACTGATCCGGTTGGGCGAGCTGCACTTTCGGGCAGGTGCATTCGTCGCGGCGCGCACCCGGTTGCAAGCGGCGCTGGACGAGGCGCCACCAGGGGCGCTGCGTTGTCTGGCGCTGATGTGGTTGGGCGGGGTCAAAGCCTACGACGACGACATGGCCGGCGCCGTCGACACGATGAGCGAGGCGGTCGACGAGCTGGGGGACAATCCAGCCCTCGGTCTGCTGTGTCGACTGCGATTGGCCTTGGCGTTGGTGATGGCCGATCGCCTCAGCGACGCGTTGCGCATCATCCGGGAAGCGGTCGAGCTCGCCGATCAGGTTGGCGTACCGGGCCTGCGAAGCCAGGCGAGGTCGGTCTGGGTGGCCGCCAGCTTCGTCGCCGGCCTGGGTGTCGATGAGCAATCGCTGCAGGTGGCGCGGGAACTCGAGGATCCCGCCAGCGGAGCGACCACAACTTTCCGCGCCAGCGCCGTAGAGGCGATGGTCCACGGTTGTATGGGTGAACTCGACCGCGCCAGAAAAGAAATGCGGGCGGTTCGGCAGCAGATGCTCGACGGTGGCACCGAGGTCGACATCGTCTGGGCTGCAGCACATGTCGCGAAGGTGGACTTGTGGTCCGGCCGCTACGCCGATGCCGCCCGGGCCGCGCAGGAAGCGCTCGAGCACGCGGAGCAGATGGGCGGAAAATTCTCGCTCGTCACCGCATGGACTCTGCTGTGCGCCGTCGCCGCCTACACCGGACGCGAGAACGACGCCCGCGCGTTGGCTCAGGCGGCGGTCGACACGTCCGTGGCGATCGGCGCGCTCCAGATGGCGAAGGATCCGCGGAGCACCCTCGCGTTTCTCGATGTGTCACTTGGTGATTACCCCGCCGCGCTGGAGGTGCTGCGACCCGACCTGGACGCCTTCGACGGCCTGACCACCGAGATCGAAGGTGGCCGTCATCTGCCGGACGCGATCGAGGCGCTGATCGCCGTCGGCAGATCCGACGAGGCCGAACCTCTGATCGAAGCGTTGGAGGGCAATGGGATTCGGCATGACCGGCCGTGGATGTTGGCCATCGGTGCTCGAGGACGCGGCCAGCTACTTGCCGCTCGAGGCGATCTCGACGGGGCGCAACGCGTCGTCGAGCAAGCGATGACCCACCACAAGGGACTGCCGATGCCGTTCGAAACCGCCCGCACTCAGCTACTCCTGGGACAAATCCAGCGCCGCCGGCGCCGCCGCCAAGAGGCTGCCGGGTCGTTGGGTGAAGCCCTGGATGTCTTCGAGCGGCTGGGTGCGCCACTGTGGGCGACGCGGGCGCGCGCTGACCTTGCCCGTCTGGACAGTCCCCGCGGTGACGGGCTGGGTCTGACCGGCGCCGAGCAGCGCACCGCGGAGCTGGCCGCCACGGGCCGGTCCAACAAGCAGATCGCGGCGGCGTTGTTTCTTTCGGAGAAGACCGTCGAGATGCACCTGAGCGCCGTGTACCGCAAGCTCGGCGTCCGCTCCCGGGCGGCGCTCTCGACCGCGCTGGACCAGACCTGAGCAGGCTTCCAACAAACGCTGTTTGCAAACAAGTTGTGCGACTGCGTATTACGCGTGCGTGACAGGCTCCGAGTCCCCAGCAGTGACTAAGCCGCTCCGATTCTGCAAACCAGGCTGACTTTCCAGCACCCTCCGCCGCCGAATCGCGTTAGGCTCGGCCCAGACGATCGAAAGGCGTCAGCATGGGCCATTACAAGAGCAACGTGCGCGACCTCGAGTTCAACCTGTTCGAATTTCTGAAGTTGGACGAGGTGCTCGCCGAGCAGGCATTCGGCGACCTGGATGGCGACTCGGTGCGGCAGATGCTTTCCGAAGCCGCGCGATTGGCCGAGGGGCCGGTCGCTGAGTCGTTCGCCGAAGGCGACCGCCATCCGCCGACATTCGACCCCGACACCCACGTCGTCACCTTGCCCGAGCCGTTCAAGAAGTCGATGCGTGCGTGGGGCGAAGGCGAATGGTTCCGGGTAGGTCTCGAGGAGGCCGTCGGAGGTGTGCCGGCGCCGTCGATGGTGCAGTGGGCCATCAACGAATTGGTGCTCGGAGCCAACCCGGCTGTGTTCATGTACATGGCCGGCCCGATCATGGCCAACATCCTGTATGCCATCGGCAATGAGCAGCAACGTCATTGGGCTTCGCTGGCCATCGATCGCAATTGGGGCGCGACGATGGTGCTCACCGAACCCGACGCGGGCTCCGACGTCGGCGCCGGCCGTACCAAGGCGATCGACCAGGGCGACGGCACCTGGCACATCGACGGGGTCAAGCGATTCATCACCAGCGGTGACAGCGACGACGTCTTCGAGAACATCATGCATCTGGTGCTGGCCAGGCCAGAGGGTGCGGGACCGGGCACCAAAGGGTTGAGCCTGTTTCTGGTGCCCAAGTTCCTGCTCGACCCGCAGACCGGCGAGCCAGGCGCGCGCAACGGCGTCTTCGTCACCAACGTCGAACACAAGATGGGCCTGAAGGTCTCGGCCACCTGCGAGTTGACCTTCGGCCAGCACGGCGTGCCCGCGACGGGTTGGCTGGTCGGCGACACCCACCGCGGGATCGCGCAGATGTTCAAGGTCATCGAATACGCCCGAATGATGGTCGGCACCAAGGCCATCGGCACATTGTCGACCGGTTACCTGAATGCGCTGGATTACGCCAAGACTCGCATTCAGGGCGCCGACCTGACTCAGATGACCGACAAGACCGCGCCGCGCGTGACGATCATCCATCACCCCGACGTGCGGCGGGCTCTGCTGACGCAGAAGGCTTATGCCGAGGGGTTGCGCGCGCTCTACCTCTTCACCGCAGCGCATCAGGATTCCGCTGTCGCCGAAGCGGTCTCGGGGGCCGACGCCGATCTGGCCGAGCGGGTCAACGATCTGCTGTTACCGATCGTCAAGGGGGTGGGTTCCGAGCGGGCCTATCAATGCCTGACCGAGTCGCTGCAGACCTTCGGTGGGTCCGGCTTCCTGCAGGACTACCCGATCGAGCAGTACATCCGCGATGCCAAGATCGACTCGCTCTACGAAGGCACCACCGCGATCCAGGCGCAGGACTTCTTCTTCCGCAAGATCATTCGCGACCAGGGCGCGTCGCTGGGGCACCTGGTCACCCAGATCGAGGCTTTCATCGACAGCGACAGCGCGCGTCCCGAACTCGCCGACGCCCGCAGACAGTTGGCCACCGCGCTGGATGACCTGCAGGCCTGGGTCGCGACCCTGACCGGCTATCTGATGGCTTCCCAGGAAAGCGCCAAGGAGCTCTACCGTGTTGGCTTGGAGTCGGTGGCGTTTCTGATCGCCGTCGGCGACCTGTTGATCGGCTGGCTGCTGCTGCGGCATGCGGAGATCGCGCTGACGGCCCTCGACAGCGAACCGAGTCCGTCCGACCAGGCGTTCTATGCCGGAAAGGTTGCGACGGCAAACTTTTTCGTCAAGAACGTGCTGCCACGGTTGACCGCGGAACGCGAGATCGCGGCGAATGTCGATCTCGCGGTGATGCAGCTCCGCGAGGAGGCGTTCTGACGTTTGACGTGCTGCCCTGAAAAACTGCGGTGGACTGCGCGTTTCGCGCAACCCACCGCAGACGTTGATCCGATCAGCTGGTGAATTTGTCCTTGATGTTCTCGCCGACCTTCTTGACGCCGGACACGCCCTGATCCTTCTGGCCCTCGGCCTTGAGGTCGTCATTGCCCGTGACGTCGCCGACGGTCTCCTTGACCTTGCCGATTGCGTCCTCGGCGGCGTTTTTCGCTTTGTCTGCAATGCCCATTGCGTTACCTTCCTCGTCTCCTAACGACAATTTGTCGCTCACCGGTTGAGACGCATGGTCAGTGTGAAAGCGAACGCCATATCAATGTGATGTGCACCACGGTTGAATTCGCCAGCGGAAAGGCTTGCAGCAGAAGCCTGTTGGCCTCACCGTCACTGGTGCACGTCGTTGACGACGATGTCGATCGAAATCCCCGGCATGTTGCCGACGACCTCGGCGACCTCCGCCTCGCAGCGGGCGAGCGCCCTTGCGGTAGCTGCCGGAAGATCGGCCAGGTAGCGGCCACTTAGCTTGATCGAAACACCCTGCAGCGCAGTCCCCGACGATCGTAGTTGGATGTCGGTGACGGCGTAATCGGAGTCGCCTGCCAGTGCGCGCGACAGGCGGGCGCCTAGCGCCACGTCGCTCACGTACAGCGTGCCCGGCGCAGACCCGGGATGAGGATCCTCGACGACTAGGGGCCAACCGCCCCTCGGCGTCGAACGGACCGCGGTGAGCACATCGTTTTCGATCGCATGCCAACCAGGTTCCGGTTGTGCTCGCATCAGGTGTGCCGCGCGCTCTACCGCGCCGAGATCGCCTATCGCCATTGCAGAAGCCTTTGCTGGAGCGTGGCGCGCGCGCGGTGATGGTGGCCGCGCGCGCCGTCGGGGCTCATGTTGAGGATGGTCGCGATCTGCGGAAAGGTCAACCGCTCGAGTTCCCGCAGCATCCATGCGGCGCGCTGGCGCGGCGGCAGTTCTTGCAACGCCTCCTCCACCGCAGCCAGGAAGGCGCTGTTGGAGGCAGCCGCAAACGGATCGGTGTTGCGGTCGGTGCTTGCCGGTTCTATCAGCCGGTCGTCGATGGGGGTGGCGCGCTTGACCCGGTGGGAATCGACGACTTTGCGAGCGCAGATGGCGAACAACCAGGTTCGCAGCGAGGACTCCGCGCGAAAGCTTCCAATTTGACGCCACGCAGCAACAAAGGTCTCCTGAACGATGTCGGGCACCGCGTCGCTGTCACCCGTCATCCGGCGGGCGTAACGGTAGATCGCGGGACCGTGCTGACGCACCAGTGATTCGAACGCCGCGTCGTCGCCGGCCCGCGCTGCCGCGGTGAGGACCGCTTCGTCGAACGAGTCGTCGTCCTCCACTGACCACGACTCTGCGAACACTGGCCCCCCTGCGCGCCACAGTGGCCGATCGCGGCAGCGTCAACCACTGTTAGCAAACCACGAGTGTGTCTGGGATTACATGCTCGGGGCGTTCGGTTCCGCTCGTCGGTTGCGTCCACCTACCAGTAGAACCAATCGATGAAAGGACGAGGACATGGCAAGCAATCCCACGAGTCCGGTCGCCGAAGGCACCAACGGCCCGCTGGTGACCAGTCACGGTCAGACCACCATCGCCGACGTCGTGGTCTCCAAAATCGCCGGTATGGCCACCCGCGAGGTGCACGGTGTGTACGACCTGGGCGGCAACGCCAGCCGGGCGGTCGGAGCTCTGCGCGAGCGGATCCCGGGCGCGTCGACGAACTATTCGCAGGGCGTATCGGTCGAGGTCGGGGAGAAGCAGGCCGCGGTCGACCTCGACATCGTCGCCGAATACGGGGTGTCTATCGCCGACTTGGCCTCAGGCATCCGCCGCAATGTGATCGCTGCGATAGAACGCATGACCGGTCTCGAGGTAGTCGAGGTCAACATCACCGTGCACGACGTCCACGTCCCAGACGATGACTCGGACTCCGCGAGCAGTCACCTGGCTCGGGTGGAGTAGTGCCGGCATCAGAGGAGACCGACGCCGACACGGTGGCGGGCATTGCCCGCGCCGTGTCCGGCGTCATGGCGCTGCACCCCGGCAAATTCGGCGAGGTAGCCACTTACCTGCCGGGGCGTCGGGTTCCCGGCGTGCGCGTCGACGGTCGCCGGATCGAAATTCATCTCGTCGTGGCGGCCGACGCGCAGATCCGGGACACCGCTACCGCGGTCCGTCGGGCGGTAGCCGAGGCATTTCCCGACGCCACCGCGGTGGACGTGACGGTCGAGGACATCGCGTCCGGTCCACTGCGGCCGGGCGCGGGCGTCGTGAATCCACGCTAGAAAACAGGAGGACGGCAATGACGACAGCAACAGCCGGCATGTTGGCCGGTGTGCTTCTCGGGGTGGCGGGCGCCGCCGGCGGATTCACGGGATTTTTACTGGCATTGGTTCTGGGCGCCATCGGATATGTCATCGGCGGTCACCGGGACGGTGAATTCGATGCCACCACGTGGCTGCGGGGGCGCGGCCGTGGCTGACCTTGCTGCATCTGCGCCCCCTGACTCAGGCGACGCGGGCCGACTGGAGATACGCGAGCGCGCTGTTCAGAGCATCGTCGTCGCAGCGGCGTTGACGTCGCCCGACGTCTACCGACACCGCAGCGGACCGGGGAAGCTGGCCGGGCGGGCTCTGCCGCGGGCCACGGTCGCCGTCGCCGGTGAGCGGGTCTGCGCCGACGTCGAGATTGCGGTGGGCTGGGGCCGGCCGCTGAGTGACGTTGCGGCTGCCACTCGCGCTCACGTTCGCGACGCTCTTGAGTCTGTGAGCGGATTGGCGGTCGACCGCGTCACTGTGCATGTGGGCGCCGTCGTCCCGCCAGGCGACCCGACCTACGGGAGGGGACTGCTGTGAACACGACGGATCTGCACGCGACTGGCGCGGTCTCTGTTGATCGCGTCGGTCTGCACGTTCTTCCGGCGCCAGCGCCTGTAGCGGCGGCCGGCGCCAGCCGTGTCGGCGTTGCGATTGCTCTCGTCCTTGTGGCGAGCGGTGCAGTCGCGGTGCGTGATGCGGTGCTGTCGGCGGGATGGACGCAAGGTTCACCTTGGCTTCCGGTGGTGTTGCGGGCGATCGACAACGTGCGGCCGGGGCCTTGGCTGGTGCCCGCGGGCATCTTCCTGGCCGTGGTCGGCCTCGGACTGGCGCTGACCGCGCTGGCTCCCAGACGTCGTACGGCCCGTCTGTTGGCAGCCGACACCGCGGTGTATTTGCGCATCAAGGACGTCGGCAAGATCGCCGTCGCTGCGGCGCAAACCGTCGGCGGGGTGCTGGAGGCGCGGGCGAAGGTGTCTCGGCGACGGGTGGTGGTTCGATGCCGGATCACCGGAACCGCCAGCCGCGATGTCAAAAACTCCATTGCCGCAGCGGTGTCCGACGAATTGAGCAGCCTGAGAACACCACCGCGTGTCGTTGTCCGGCTCCGCACGGAGAGCCGCTCGTGACCCGGCGCGCCGTGGCTTTGGATCGGGTGGTGACGCTGCTGTCGGGCATCGGTCTGTTGGCGCTCGGCTGTTTCCTCGTCGCGTGGCAACAGAGAATCGTCAGCCCGCGAATCGAGCTGGCAAACTACGTGCAGGCTTGGTGGTGGCCGTGGGCCTGCGCCGCGACGGGGTTGGTGTCGGTAGCGCTGGGGTGCCGTTGGCTGGCAGCACACCGATACCCGCGGAAGGCGTCGAGGGTTTCCTTGGCCGCCAAGACCTACGACTTCACCGCCGACGCAGACTGCGTCGCCACCGCTGCCGCTGCCGCGCTCGGTCAAGAGACTGGCGTTGTCAAAGCCCGCGGCAGCGCAGTCATCGAACGCGGTCAACCGACGGTGACGCTCACGGCGGTAGTGCCGGCACGGCGCGGCATCCAGCCCGGAATCGCAGCGGCCGATCGCACAGCGCAGACGGTCGGCCGGATGCTGGGCGAGGAAGTGGCGGTGCGCAGCGTGCTGCGGATCGACTTCAAGCGTGGCGTGGTTGTGCAGTGAAACATTGCTGAGATAGATGGCCGCGCAGTCGAATTCGTACGCGCGGGCAACTGCCTCGGCGACCCGAAACTAGTCGGTGGTGTAGCCCATCGGCATCAGCACGCTCTTCTGCTGGGTGAAGTGTTCGACACCCTCGGGGCCGTTCTCGCGACCGATCCCGGAGTTCTTGTAACCGCCGAACGGACAGCACGGGTCGAACGCATACCAGTTGATCGCGTATGTCCCGGTGCGGATCTGCTCGGAGATCTTGATGCCGCGCGGCACATCGGTGGTCCACACGCTGCCGGCCAATCCGTACGCCGAGTCGTTGGCGATCTTGATCGCGTCCTCTTCGGTGTCGTAGGCAATGATGCTCAGCACCGGGCCGAAGATTTCCTCCTGGGCGATCGTCATTTTGTTGTCGACGTCGGCGAATACCGTTGGCTGAACGAAGAAGCCGTTGTCCAGTCCTTCGGGACGCCCACCGCCGGTCACCAGTCGGGCACCCTCCTCGACGCCCTTGGCGATGTACCCCTCGACGCGTTCCCGCTGCTTCGCCGAGATCAGCGATCCGATCTGCGCGCCCGGGTCCGACGGCGGTCCGACGGGCAGCGAGGCCGCGAAATTGCCGACGGCCTCGACGATTTCGTCGTAGCGTGAGCGTGGCGCCAGGATGCGGGTCTGGGCCACACAGGCTTGCCCGCTGTTCATGACGCCGGAGAACACCAGCATCGGCACCGACGCGGCCAAGTCGACATCCTCGAGCAGGATCGCGGCCGACTTTCCGCCGAGTTCGAGCGTGCAAGGCTTGAGCATTTCGGCGGCGCGCTTGCCGATCTCCTTGCCGACCGCCGAGCTCCCGGTGAACGAGAAGATGTCGATGTCGGGGTTGGCCGTCAGCGCCTGGCCGGTCTCGATGCCGCCGGGGACGATCGAGAGCACGCCCTCGGGCAGACCGGCCTCGGCGAACACCTCCGCCAAAGCGTTTGCGCTCAGCGGTGTTTCGGCGGCCGGCTTGAGCACCACGGTGCAACCGGCCAGCAGTGCCGGGCCCAGCTTGTTGATCGCCAGGAACAGCGGGACATTCCACGCCACGATCGCGCCCACCACGCCGAGCGGCTCACGGTGGACGATGGTCTGGCCGTAGCCACCGTTACGTACTTCTTGCCACTTGACCTGGTCGACGGCGGGGCCGGCGAAAAAGTTCAGGCAGCCGATACCGCTCATCCACTGCATCGTCTCGACCGACATCGACGGCTGACCGGTCTCGTCGCCGAGCAGTTTGACGAAGTGGTCCTTGCGCTCTTCCATCAGCTTGAGTGCGCCGGCGATCACGGCCGCGCGCTCTTTCGGCGGCGTCGAGGGCCATGGTCCGTGGTCGAAGGCCGCTCGGGCCGCGGCGACCGCGGCGTCGACGTCGGCTGCCGCAGCCAGGGGCACCTTGCCGACGTATTCGCCGGTCGCCGGGCAGTGCACCTCGATGACCTCGGACGTCGACGGTTCGGTCCATTTACCGCCGATGAAAAGCTTGTCGTACTCCGTCGTAGCTTGCTCGGTTGTGACTTGGGTCATGGTCGTCACCCTACCGAAGCCGCCGCGAAACGAGAACACGTTTCATTACTGCGGTTGGAGCACCAGCACGAGATTGCTCACCAGGAACTCGCGTACCACCGGCAGCGACGTCAGCCACCAAGCCCATTTCGGGTGGTAGCGCGGGAACGCGGCGATCAGCGCCCCCGTGCTGGACGCCCAGTCCAGCCCGTCCGCCGCCGACACCGCAAACAACGACGACCCGTAGTTGTTCTTGGCCGGATGGCCGTGTTTGCGGGCGTAGCGCGCCGCCGCGCGGGCTCCGCCCAGATAGTGGGTCAGGCCCATTTCGTGGCCGCCGAACGGGCCGAGCCAGACGGTGTACGACAGCACCACCAATCCGCCGGGACGTGTCACGCGGAGCATCTCGCTGCCAAGCTCCCAGGGGCGCGGGACGTGCTCGGCGACGTTCGACGACAGGCAGATGTCGACACAGTTGTCCGCGAAGGGCAGCGCCATCCCCGAAGCCCGCACGAAGGTCCCTGCCTTACGGGTCAAAACCGTTGCTGGAGAATGCATTTCACGGGGGTCTGGCTCGACCCCGATGTAGCGCAACCCGGCGTCGTCGAACGCCGAGGCGAAGTAACCCGGCCCGCCGCCGACGTCGAGCACGCTGCGCCCGGTCGGCCGCTCGCCGTGAACGCCCTGCCACAGGTCGGCGACCATGGCGGCGGTGTCGACGGCCAGTGGACCGTAGAACTTTGGCGGCTCACCCTGCTCATGGCGAAAGCTCGCCAGCAGCCGCACCGACCGGCGCAACGTCGCCCGTCGGGCGAACACTTCTGCCACGGCCACCGGCCAACCCTAAAGCCGCTCGCCGTTTTCGCGGCGAGCATCGTCACCCGGCTAGGTCGAAGTGCCGGGTTCCTCGGCTCGCCGTTTTCGCGGCGAGCATCGTCACCCGGCTAGGCTGACCCGATGTCCGCCGTTCGCTCAGTGCTGCTGCTGTGCTGGCGCGATACCGGTCACCCGCAGGGCGGCGGCAGCGAAACCTACCTGCAGCGCATCGGCGCCCAGTTGGCCGCTTCCGGGGTGGACGTCACTCTGCGGACCGCGCGCTACCGCGGCGCCGCCCGACGCGAGGTTGTCGACGGCGTCCGCGTCAGCCGCTCAGGTGGGCGCTACTCCGTCTACATCTGGGCCCTGCTGGCGATGGCGGCGGCCCGGCTCGGCGTCGGGTCGTTGCGCCACGTCCGACCGGACGTCGTCGTGGACACTCAGAACGGCTTGCCGTTTCTGGCCCGGCTCATCTACGGCCGCCGCGTCGTGGTGCTGGTACACCACTGCCATCGGGAACAGTGGCCGGTCGCCGGCTGGTTTCTCGGCAGGGTGGGGTGGTTCGTCGAATCGTGGCTGTCGCCGCGGCTGCATCGCGGCAACCAGTACGTGACAGTGTCCCTCCCGTCTGCGCGCGACCTGGTCGGCCTCGGTGTCGAGGACGCGCGAATTGCTGTGGTACGCAACGGGCTTGACGAGGCACCCGAGGCATCCCTGACCGGTGCCCGGGCGCGCGGCCCACGGGTGGTGGTGCTCTCGCGGCTGGTGCCGCACAAGCAGATCGAGGACGCGCTGGACGCGGTGGCCCGGCTGCGGGCGTCGATTCCAGACCTGCACCTCGACGTCGTCGGCGGCGGTTGGTGGGATCGGCGATTGACCGACCACGCTCGACGCCTGGGCATCAGCGATGCGGTGACGTTTCACGGGCACGTCGACGATGTTGCGAAACACCTTGTCATGCAACAGGCCTGGGTGCACGTGCTGCCGTCACGCAAAGAAGGATGGGGCCTGGCGGTCATCGAGGCGGCTCAGCATGCGGTGCCCACCATCGGCTATCGCTCGTCGGGCGGGCTGGCCGACTCGATCATCGACGGGGTGACCGGTGTACTCGTCGACCACCACGCCGAGCTCGTCAACCGGCTCGAGCGCCTGCTCACCGACCCGGTGCTGCGCGATCAGCTCGGCGCCAAGGCGCAGGCGCGCAGCGCAGAGTTTTCGTGGCGGCAGACCGCCGACGCGCTGCGGTCGGTGCTGGAGTCGGTCGTCGCTGGTGACCGCGTCTCCGGCGTGGTGTAGCGGAGGCCGTCGTCGCCGAGAGCCCTGCTGCGCGGGCGCTCGAAGTCGACGGCCCGGTCAGCCGGGCGCTCGTGGGCGCATGACCACCCAGCCGGCAGCTCCGCCGATCAGCGTCGCCAGCCAGATCAGGTGCGCGACGATCACCCCCGCCCGACGACCCGGCGACGCGCCGGGCGTGTCACCGCCGACCCGGTAGAGCACCAGGTCCCGTCCGCGATAGGCCACCGGCAACCGCGCCGACGTGTCGGCGGCCGCGCTGACGTCGCCGGGCGTCCCACGCTCGACCACCAGCCACCCCACGCCGGCGGCCCGTAGCTGGTCCGGGTCGGCGCCCGTCAGGAGCAGACGCTGCACCGCCCGGGCCCGGTCACCCTCGCCGAGCACCGTCGTCCCCGAGATGTTCAGGTCGCCGGTCGTCAACACGTCGGCACGCAGCCAGCGCGGCAGCGGGTCGAGCACCGGCGCCCGGCCGGACCAGGCGAAGCGCCGCATGCTGTCGGCCGGCAACACCGCAACCTGGGCGGGTGCGCGATTGATCGTCGCGGCGACGGCCGGCCAGTCGGCGGGATAGTGCACCGACTGGACCTTCCCCGCGACGCCCCACGCCAGATCGGGAAGCGACAGCAGCAGCACGAGGCAGCACGTCAGCGCAGGGCCCACCGGGCCCCGGAATCCGAGCCACCGGCGCAATGTCGAGACCGCGGCAGCTGCGGCCAGCGAGTAACCGGGCATCGCCAGCGCGACCCACTTCTGCCCGTCGCGCAGCACGCCCAGGCCCGGCACCGCGTCGACCAACGCGTGCAAGGCGGACAGGCCCGCGCCGGTGGCCAGCGCAGCCGGTATCAGCACCGAGGCGAAGGCCAGCACCAGCAGCGGGCGCGCTGGACGCGAATGCTGCAACCCGAACACCCCGGCGGCGACCACCGACAGCAGCACCACTGCCGAGACCAGGGTGAAAAGCGTTGTGCGCGAGGCTGGTACAGCATCGCCGTTCCACATCCCACCCATGCTGGCGAGGCTGCCGAGGGTGCCCAGCCCCGGTTCGGCGCGTGCCGCGAACGCGGCGATGCCCGGGGTGTGCGCCCACATGCGGTCCGCTGACGACAGGCCCAGTAGCGCCGCCGTCAGCCACGGCAGTGCGGCCAGCGCGGCCTCTCCCACGACGACTGCCGCGCAAATCCGGCGCGAGAGCCTGCCCGGAACGGCGATGCACGCCAGTCCGGTGATGGCGGCCAGGATCAGCCCGGTCGGTGTCAGGCCGGCCAGGGCGATCCAGGAGGCGAGTGCGAAAACAATGGGCCAGCAGACACTTTCGCCCGAGCGCAGCACGACGACGGATCGTGCGATCCAGGGCAGGCAGCCGTACCCGAGCAGCAGACTCCAGTGCCCCTGCAAAAGACGTTCTCCCACATAGGGATTCCAGATCGCCAGGGTGATCGCGGCGAATTGTCCACCCGCACCGGTTTCGGGCAGTAACGCGGCGACCAAGCGGCCGGCGCCCCACCCGGCCAGGAACAGACCCAACACCAGCAGGGCCTTCACCACGACGCCGCCGTCGACGACATGCGAGGCCAGCGCGACCCCGAAATCCTGTGGGGTCGCCCGCGGAGCGGAGACCAGGCCGAGTGCGCTATCGGTGAGATAGGACCGCGGCGTCGACACCGCGTCGCGCAACAACAGATAGCCGGGGCTCAGCAGCGGCGCCACCACCAGGAGCGCCAGGACCAATGCGTACCCGGGACGAGACCACCGCACGCGCTGAACTGGCTAGGGGAGGTCCGGTGGCGCGGGAGTCGAAGAACTCCCCGAACTCGACGGACCCTCGCGCTTGGGATCTTTGGGCGGGGTGGGTATCTTCTCGGTCTCGGCTTCGGCGCCGGACACCCGCTCGACCGGTGGTTCGCCGCGGCCGAAGAACCCGCGATCGGACTTCTCCAGCTCGGGGTCGTTCAGAGCCGTCTCGGTCCGCAGGCTGAACGAGCCGAGCAGCAGCCCACCGATCAACGCGATGACGCCCGCCGCGGTGAAGGTGATCGGTAGCACCCGCGACCACAGCGCCAACCGGTCGCGCTCATTGCGGGCGGCGTTGACCTGCGACTCGACTGTCTCTTCGTTGGAGGTGACCTTGTAGTCGGCCAGCGTCACCTCGGGTTTGAGGGCGTCGCGGGCGTAGTAGTGATTGGCCCGCTCCTGCTCTTTGACGATTGTGCCGGACTCGGGATCGACCCAGAACGTCCGCTGTGCCGCGTAGTAGCGGGTCATCGTGATCTTCTCGTCGGGATCGCCGGGCAGGCCCCACATCGAAGCGCTGTTGGTGACCTTGCTGTCCGCGTCGTCGGCGTAGAGCGACGGATACCGGATCGGCTCGGCCAGCTTGCCGTCGGCGTCGTAGCCGACGTCCTGAGTGAACTTGTACGCGGTCAAACCGTTGACGTCTTCTTCGCCGGTGTAATTGGCCTCGAACGCCTTCTGCGCGATCGGGTCGAAATACGGGTAAGAGCGCTTCTCGGTGTGAAAGGGGAACCGGTAGGACAGCCCATCGTGCGGCAGCGCGATGTTGGTGGCCGGGCTCTCGTCTTTGAAGCCGCGCGGCTTCTGCACCGCACCGCCGGGATGGGTGTCGTCCGACACCGCCGAGGCGGTTTTCCGGTTGAGCGTGACGGTATCGACCAGGGCGAGCAGTAACCCGGAATCCTTCTGCTTGTCGCTGCGCCGAACCGAGCTACCCACCTGGAACGTGACGACGTCGGCATTGGCGGGGGACTCGACGTCGATCTGCTGCTGGGCCACCACTGGAACGTTCTTGTCGACGACGAGCTTGGGGCTGTACAGCGAAGCCGGGTCGACGGTCGTGCCGCTTCCCTCGCCGATCAGCGTCGCGTCCAGATCGAGCGGAATCTTGGTGATTCTGCTGCCCGTGTAGGTCGACAACAGCAGCGCGGCGATCAGCAACGCGGCCCCGAGTCCCATGATTCCGCACGCGGCCATCCGCAACATGACTGCTCGGTTCACGTTGCCGTGACCTCCTTCTGGTCTCGTCTGGTTCAGGCCAGCAAACCTGTTCCGCCCGAACCCCACGTCGACCTGGGGTTCTGCCGCTGGCGGCGCTGCAGCGAAGCAAAACTCGTTCGACCCTAACAGCATTATTTAAGGTCCCTGTTTATGTCCCCGGGGTGGGCAAACGGGGTGTACCCATTCACCGGGCAGACTGTCGGCATGCGATCGAGCGGCCAATCCGGCGACGGCGAGACGGTCGGCGGCACCCGCAAATTCCTGCCCGCCGTCGAGGGCATGAGGGCCTGCGCTGCTGTCGGCGTCGTCGTCACCCACGTCGCCTTCGACACCGGACACAACGGTGGGGTCGACGGCCGGTTGTTCGGTCGATTCGATCTGGCCGTCGCGGTGTTCTTCGCGCTGTCGGGATTCCTGCTGTGGCGCAGCCACGCGGCCGCGGCTCGGGGGCTGGCGCCGCGGCCGGCGAGCGGTCACTACCTGCGGTCGCGGATCGTCCGGATCATGCCGGCCTATCTGGTTGCGGTCGTGGTGATTCTGACCCTGCTGCCGCAGGGCAATCACCCGAGCCTGACCGTGTGGCTGGCGAATCTCTCGCTCACCCAGGTGTACGTGCCGCTGACGTTGACCGCCGGCCTGACCCAGATGTGGAGCCTGTCGGTCGAGGTCAGCTTCTACCTGGCGCTGCCGATCCTCGCGATGCTCGCCGCCCGGCTACCGCTGCGCGCCCGGGTGCCCGCCATCGCCGTCGTCGCGGTCGCGAGTCTGTTCTGGGGCTGGATCCCGTTTCATTCGCCGCCCGGACTCAATCCGCTGACCTGGCCGCCGGCCTTCTTCTCGTGGTTCGCCGCCGGGATGCTGCTTGCCGAGTGGATTCATGCCCCGATCGGCTGGCCGCATCGACTGGCGCGACACCGTTTTTTGCTGGCCGCCGCGGTGCTGGTGGCCTACCTGGTGGCGGCGTCGCCGTTGGCCGGTCCCGCCGGCCTGGTCCCGAGCAGCAGTGCGCAGTTCACCGTGAAGACCGCGATGGGTGCACTGGTGGCCGCCGGACTGGTGGCGCCGTTGGTGCTCGATCGCCCCGGGGACGGTCATCGGTTTCTGGGCAGCCCTGCGATGGTCACGCTCGGACGCTGGTCGTATGGCATCTTCGTGTGGCATCTTGCCGCGCTGACGATGGTGTTCCCGGTCATCGGTCTGTTCGCGTTCCACGGACACATGCCCAAGGTGTTGCTGTTGACCCTGGTCTTCACCATTGCGATCTCTGCGGTGAGCTATGCGCTCGTCGAGTCACCGTGCCGGGAGGCGTTGCGGCGCTGGGAATCTCGCCGCAGCGCGCGTCGCGACGAGCCGGTCAGCCCGCGTCAAGAAGAGGCAATCGCGCCATGATGTCCGCGCGGACCGCCGAGCGGCGGGCCTTACCGGCGTCGTCGCGCAGGGGAGTGTCCACGAACTCGACGGTCTGCGGCACCTTGTAATGGGCGATGCGGTCGCGCAGGAAATGCTGCACCGTGTCCTCGTCCAGATCGGCCCCGGCCTGAACCAGGGCGTAGGGCACCTGCCCGAGATCCTGGTGCGGCACGCCGACAACCAAGCAGGACAACACCTTCGGGTGCTCCGACAGCGCCGCCTCGATCTCGGCCGGATAGACGTTGCGTCCACCGACGGTGAACATGTCGACCCGCCGGTCGGAGATGTAGAGAAACCCGTCTTGGTCGAAGTAGCCGAGATCGCCCAGCGAATCCCAGCCGTCGCGCGAGCGCGCGGTCGCACCGACGTAGCGGTAGGTCGGTGCGCTACCCGGGCTCGGCCGCATGTAGATTTCGCCGACTTCACCGGGCGGGCACGGGTTGCCGTCGTCGTCGAGCACCTTCATCTCACCGGCCACCACAACGCCGACCGAGCCGCGGTGAGCCAACCACTGGTCGCCGGAGATGAAGGTCAGCGCCTGTAACTCGGTGCCGCCGTACAGTTCCCACACTTTCTCCGGGCCGAGCAGATCGATCCAGGCCTGCTTGATGGCGGGCGGGCAGGGCGCCCCGAGATGCCAGAACCGGCGCAGCGACGACAGGTCGTAGGCGTCGGGGTTTTCGTGGTAGACCGGCAGACACCGCTGCATGATGGTCGGCACCGTCGTCAAGAATGTGACATGAAATTCGCTGATCAGTCGCAGGAAGTTCGCCGGCTCGAACCGGCTCATCAGCACCAGGTGGTGGCGCATCAGCAGCGCGATGGTCGCCGTCGTGAAGCCGGTGTTGTGCGACAGCGGCACCGGCACCAAGGTGACGTCGCCCTCCTGCGCACCCAGCGGGTAACCGATTGCCGCCGGAATTCTGCTGTCGCCCCCGGATTCGATGAGCTTGGGCCTTCCGGTGCTGCCGCCCGATCCCATCGCCTTCCACACCGGCGACACCGCCTCGGGCAGCGGATCGTCGGACAGTGTCGGGTCGGGCACGAATCCGGTTGGCACGCTAGATATTTCGTCGTGAACCCGGCCGACCAGCAAGGTCGGTGGGCGCAGCTCGAGCAGGCCGGCCAGCTCCGCATCGGGAAGGCGCGCCGACAGCGGCTGGGGCACCGCGCCCAGCTTCCAGCACGCCACCGCGGCCTGGATCCACTCGATCGAGTTGGGTAGCACCATCGTCACGTAATCGCCGACACCGACCCCGCGTTCGGCATAGGCACGGGCCAGCCGGTTGGTGGAGCGGTCGAGTTCGCTGCGGGACAACGTGCGCCCGTCGCAGGTGACGGCTGGCTCGTCGGGAGCGAGTGCGGCCAGCGCGGAGATCTGGGCGCCGATCGGGGGGACCGGCGCGGTCATGCGTAGGCGCCCTGCCGCTCGAAGATGCGACGGGGGTTGTCGACGAGCATGGTGTGCAGTTGCTCATCGGTGACCCCGCGTTCTTTGAGCGCGGGGATGACGTCGTTGTGGATGTGCAGGTAGTGCCAGTTCGGCGCCATCTGCGGCACCAACTCTTCCGGCAGGGCGTCGAAATAGCAGTTGGCGTCGTGGGACAACACCATCTTGTCGGCGTGCCCGCGCTCACACATCTGCGCGACGATGTCGACCCGGTCCTCGAACGGTGAGATCAGGTCCAGGCCGAACCGATCCATCCCGAGGTAGGAGCCGGGGGCGATCAGCTCTTCGAGGTAGCCGATGTCGGTGCTGTCACCGGAGTGTCCGATGATCACCCGGCTCAGGTCCACGCCCTCTTCCTCGAAGATCTTCTGCTGCTCGAGCCCGCGTCGCAGCCCGGCATGGGTGTGGGTGGAGATCGGCACCCCGGTTCGCTTGTGCGCCTGGGCGACCGCGCGCAGCACCCGCTCGACACCCGGGGTGATACCGGGTTCGTCGGTGGCGCACTTGAGGATTCCCGCCTTGACACCGGTGTCGGCGATGCCCTCCTCGATGTCGCGGACGAACATGTCGGACATGATCTCCGGGCCACCCAGCAGTCCGCCGGGGCCCTCGTAATGGAACCGGAAAGGAATGTCGTTGTAGGTGTAGAGACCGGTGGCGACGACGATGTTGAGATCGGTGGCGGCGGCGACCCGGGCGATGCGCGGGATGTAGCGGCCCAGCCCGATCACGGTCAGATCGACGATGGTGTCGACGCCGCGTGACTTCAGTTCGTTGAGTCGGTCGATGGCATCGGCAACCCGTTTGTCCTCATCGCCCCAGGCTTCGGGGTAGTTCATCGCGATCTCGGTGGTCATGATGAACACGTGTTCGTGCATCAGCGTGACGCCGATATCAGTGGTAGTGACAGGTCCGGAAGCGGTATTCACTGACGACACGTAGCCGACTCTAGGACGACCCGTCACCGCTTGTGGGCGGTTCGAGAAGTGGCTCCGGTGACGGCATCGCCGGCGCACAATGTCGGCATGGCCGACGAACTCGACCAACTCGACGGCACTTCCGGCTCAGTGCGACTCGACCACCGGGCGCAGACGCTGGTGTTCGAGCACTGGGGTTCGGTGGCGACCGACGAGCAAAGAGCCGCGTCTCCGGTAGTGATTCCGCTGGGTGCGATCGGCGCGGTGGAACACCGGCGCGGCCGCTCCACCAACTGGTTCTGGGTTGTCCGGCGTGGTCACAAGCCGTGGCGCAAAGGCGTGTGGAGCGATCCGTGCGGGATGGTGTCGACCGCCGATCCAGCGGACTTCGCCGAACGGGTCCGGGTCGCGGTCGCAAGCGCCACACCGGCACCGGACGAAGCGCCGGTCGATGCCGACGTTGCCCGGGCGCGACGCCGCGGCTGGCGCGGCAAGTTCGCCAAGGGCGTCGGGCGAGCGGTCGTCGACGGCTTCTTCAACACCCGTTGAGGGCATAGCCGTCGGGTCAGAAGGCCTCGTCGTTGGCCGCTGCGCAGCAGTATGGCGAAACTTGCGTTCCACGAAGCATTTCGGGGGTATCAACTTCTGCGGCCAGCGGAGCCATGACGCGATTTATCTGGCCGTACCCCCTTGTGACGTGACGTGGCTCACAGTAGTGCGACCACTGGTCATCCAGTGGAGGAGGGCTGATGCCGACGGTCACCTGGGCTCGCGTGGATCCCGCGCGTCGCGCTGCCGTCGTCGAAGCCGCCGAGGCGGAGTTCGGTGCGCACGGCTTCTCCGGCGGCAGCCTCAATGTGATCGCCCGGCGGGCGGGTGTGGCCAAAGGCAGCCTGTTCCAATACTTTGCCGACAAGCGTGACCTCTATGCATTCATCACCGACGTCGTGAGCCAGCGGGTGCGGGCCCACATGGAAGCGCAGATCGATCAGCTCGACCCGAGTCGGCCGTTCTTCGAATTCCTGACCGACTGGCTCGACGTGTGGATCGCGTACTTCGCCGATCACCCGCACGAACGGGCCGTGCACGCGGCGGCGACCCTCGAGGTGGACACCGATGCCCGCGTCAGCGTGCGCAACGTCATCCACCGCCACTACCTGGAGGTGCTGCGACCACTGGTCCGCGATGCCCAACTGCGGGGCGATTTTCGCAAGGACGCCGACGTCGAAGCGTTGATGTCGTTGCTGCTGTTGATCTTTCCCCACCTGGCCCTCGCGCCGTACGTACGCGGCCTGGACCCGATTCTCGGCCTCGACGACCCCAGCCCGGATCAGCCCGCGCTGGCGGTCCGTCGCCTGGTTGCAGTGCTCGCGGCCGCATTCGCGCCCGTAAACAACAAAAATGTTCAGCCACAAAAGATCTGAGGAGGTCTGATGACACGCACCGGTTCGAACTCACTGTCCGCCGGCGGTCTCAACTGGGACAGCCTGCCGCTCAAGCTGTTCGCGGGAGGCAACGCCAAATTCTGGAATCCCGCCGACATCGACTTCTCCCGCGACCGTGCCGACTGGGAGCGGCTCGACGACGACGAACGCGATTTCGCCACCCGGTTGTGCGCGCAGTTCATCGCCGGCGAGGAAGCGGTGACCGAAGACATCCAGCCGTTCATGTCCGCGATGCGCGAAGAGGGACGCCTCGGCGACGAGATGTACCTGACCCAGTTCGCGTTCGAAGAGGCCAAGCACACCCAGGTGTTTCGGCTCTGGCTCGACGCCGTCGGAATGACCGGTGACCTGCAGAGCTATCTGGAACCCCTGCCGGCGTACCGCACGATGTTCTACGACGAACTGCCGGACTGTCTCAACGCTCTGTCGTCCGACGCCTCACCCGCGGCCCAGATCCGCGCGTCGGTCACCTACAACCACGTTGTCGAGGGAATGCTGGCGCTCACCGGGTACTACGCGTGGCACAAGATCTGCGTGGCGCGCGGAATCCTGCCCGGCATGCAGGAATTGGTGCGTCGCATCGGCGACGACGAGCGTCGGCACATGGCCTGGGGCACCTTCACCTGCCGTCGCCACGTCGCCGCCGACGACGCCAACTGGGCGGTCTTCGAGAACCGGATGAACGAGTTGATGCCGCTGGCACTGGAGGCCACCGTGCAGGGGTTCGCGCTGTTCGACGTGATGCCGTTCGATCTGGTCCAGGACGAGTTCATGCAGTACGCCGCGGACAAGGGGATGCGCCGGTTCGGCACGATCTCCAGCGCGCGGGGCCGTCCGCTCGGCGAGATAGACCTCGACTACTCGCCGGTCCAGCTGGAAGACACCTTCGCCGCCGAGGACGAGAAGGCACTGGCGGCTGTCTGACGGCGCCGAAATCGACGTCAGCGCGAGATCGTCCGAGAAGGATCCGCGCTGCCGTCGATCTCGACGAGCCTGGCGCCCCGTGGTGTCTAGCCGACCCACACCGTCTTGGCGTTGCAGAACGCCCGGATGCCCAGGTCGGCCAGCTCGCGGCCGTAGCCGGAACGCTTGACCCCGCCGAAGCCGAGCTCGGGGTAGGAGACCGTCATCCCGTTGATGAAGACCTGGCCGGCCTCGATGTCGTCGATGAACCGCTCCTGCTCGGCTACGTCGTTGGTCCACGCGTTGGACCCGAGACCGAACGTGGTGGCGTTGGCGATCTCGATCGCCTCGTCGATGTCCGAGGCGCGGTACATCGAGGCGACCGGGCCGAACACCTCCTCGGTGTAGAGAGCCATGTCCTTGGTGATCTCGGTGACGACGGTCGGCGGGTAGAACCAGCCGGGCTGGTCGGGCTTGGTGCCACCGAGGCGCACCTTGGCGCCCGCGGCGACGGCGTCGTCGACCTGCTTGGCGATCTCTTCGCGGCCCGACTCGGTGGCCAGCGGACCCACGTCGGTGTCCGGGTCGGTCGGGTCGCCGACCTTGAGCGCTTGCATCTTCTCGACGAACTTGTCGACGAAGGCGTCATAGACATCGGTGTGCACGATGAAACGCTTTGCGGCGATACAGGATTGACCATTGTTCTGCACCCGGGCGGTGACCGCGGTCTTGACCGCCTCGTCGAGGTCCACCGACGGCATCACAATGAACGGGTCGCTGCCGCCGAGTTCCATCACGCTCGGCTTGATCTCGTCACCGCAGATGGCGGCAACCGCCTGGCCGGCCGGTTCGCTACCGGTGAGGGTGGCCGCCTTGACCCGCGGGTCGCGCAGGATCGACTCGACCGCGCTGGACGACACCAGCAGGGTCTGGAAACAGCCGTCCGGAAAGCCGCCGCGGGCGATGACGTCGGCCAGATACAGCGCCGACTGCGGCACGTTGGAGGCGTGCTTGAGCAGGCCGACGTTGCCCGCCATCAGTGCGGGCGCGGCGAATCGCACGGCCTGCCAGAGCGGGAAGTTCCACGGCATCACGGCCAGTACCACCCCGAGCGGCTGCCACCGGGTGTAAGCCCGTTTGGCGCCGACCTTGGACGCCTCGGCCGGCTCGTCGGCCAACAGCTTCTCGGCGTTCTCCGCGTAGTAGCGAAAACCCTTGGCGCACTTGATTGCTTCGGCTTTCGCCGACTTGAGCGTCTTGCCCATCTCGAGGGTCATCAGCGCGCCGACTTCGTCGGCTTCTTTCTCGAGCAGGTCTGCGGTCGCGTTTGCCCACTCGGCGCGCTGGGCAAACGTGGTGGAGTGACGGTAGTCGAGGAATCGCTCGTGGGCTTTGGCGATTGCTGCTTCCACATCACTGTCGGTAGCCGGGGTGAAGGTTTTGACTGTCTCGCCGGTGGCCGGGTTGACGGTGGCGATGGGCACGCTGACATCCTTCGGTTGCGAAATAGTTGTTGAGCCTTTCAACACCTAGCCTGCCACTAACGTTCCCAACAAGGGAGAGGCCGATGAGCAAAGCCGCAGAGCTGATAGTCAAGTGCCTGGAAAACGAGGGCGTCGAGGTGGTCTTCGGACTGCCGGGCGAAGAGAACATCCGCTTCGTGCAGGCCCTGGCATCGTCGAGCATCCGCTATGTCCTGACCCGGCACGAGCAGGCGGCGTCGTTCATGGCCGAGATGTACGGCCGGGTCACCGGGCGTGCGGCGGTGGTCTCCGCCACCCTGGGCCCGGGTGCGATCAACATGCAGCTCGGTGTCGCCGACGCCACCACCAACAGCACCCCGCTGGTCGCGATCTCCGCCCAGGTCGGTCAGAACCGCGAGTACAAGGAGTCACACCAGTACGTCGACCTGGTGTCGATGTTCGCCCCGATCACCCGCTGGGCCGCCGACATCCCGACCGCGCAGGCGATACCGGAGATGGTCCGCAAAGCATTCAAGCTGGCCGAGACCGAGCGCCCCGCCGCGGTGTATCTCGCGGTGCCCGAGCACATCGACGCCGACGAAGCCGACTACGAGCTGGGGCCGTTGCCGCGCAACGTCGTTCACGCCGAGGCGCCGGCCTTCCGTCAGGTGGCCCGCGCCGTCGACATCCTGCGCGAGGCGAAGCGGCCGGTGTTGCTGGCCGGGCATGGCGCCGCCCGCTCCAATGCGACCGAGGCCCTGGTGCGATTCTCCGAGAAGTTCGGCGTCCCGGTGGCCAACACGTTCCACGGCAAGGGCGTCATGCCCGACGACCACCCCAACAGCATCGGGGCGCTGGGGTTCATGCGCCACGACTACGTGAACTTCGGGTTCGACAACGCCGACGTCGTGATCGCGGTCGGCTACGAGCTGCAGGAGTTCGACCCGGTGCGGATCAATCCGAAGGCCGACAAGAAGATCATCCACATCCACCGATTCCCCGCCGAAGTCGACGCGCACTACTCGGTCGCTGTCGGCATCATCGGCGACATCAGCGCCTCACTCGACGCGGTCACCGAAGCGCTCGACGATCACGTCTTCGTCGCCGACCCGGAGATTCCGGGTGCCGGTCTGCTCAGCGAGGAATTCAGCCGCGGACAACAGGATTCGCGATTCCCGCTGGCGCCCGCCCGGGTGGTCGCCGACACCCGCGCCGCACTGGATCGCAGCGACGTGGTGCTGGTCGACACCGGCGCCACCAAGATGTGGATGGCCCGGCTCTACCCGACTTACGAGCGCAACACCTGCCTGATCTCGAATGGGCTGTCCACCATGAGCTTTGCGCTGCCCGGTGCGATGGGGGTCAAACTGGCGCAGCCGGACTCGAAGGTGCTGGCGGTGGCCGGTGACGGCGCCTTCCTGATGAACTCGCAGGAGATCGAGACCGCTGTCCGGGAGAAGATCCCGCTGGTGGTGCTGATCTGGGAAGACGGCGGCTACGGCTTGATCGAGTGGAAGATGGACCTCGAACTCGGTGAGCACCACTACGTCAAGTTCGGCAATCCCGACATCGTGAAATATGCGGAAAGCTTTGGAGCCAAGGGCTATCGGATCTCCAACGCCGATGAATTGCTGCCGACGCTGCAGGCCGCGCTGGCCGATGACGGGGTGTCGTTGATCTGCTGCCCGGTGGACTACTCCGATAACCTGCGGCTGACCGACCGGCTCGGCGAGCTCGACGAGTCGCTCTGACGCGGTCCGTTGCGCGTCACGGTCGAGACGGCCAGCGCGGCAAGGGAAGTCAGGGCCAGCAGCTGCACTCCGGCGGAATGGCCGGCGTATCCGTCGACCGACCGCCACGGGTGGCGCGAGAGCGCCGCGCCGGCCAGGATCAGGCCACCGGCGCTCAGCCACAGCGTGGCCTGGTCGCGTCGCAGTGGACGATCGCGCAGCACCCATCGCAGACCCAACGCGGCACCGAAGATCACCAGGCCCGCCCATCCGGCTATGGCAAAGCCGGCTGCCAGGACCGGCGCCGCGACCCACGGTCCGGCGTGCCAGGGCAGCGCGGCAGGGTCGGTGCTGCGCCGCCGCGACGGCCACCAGGCCAGCGCGGCCAGCAGCGGTAGCAGCGCCAGCCCACCGGCCAATCCCACCCGGTACAGCGAATTCGGCGCAAAGGTCAAGGTGATCGTGCCCGTCGTCCCGGGGGGTACGACCCAGGCCTGCTGCCACCCGTTGACCGCCAACGCCGTCAGGCGGGTTCCGGCGTCGGTGCGGGCCACCCAGCCGGCGTTGATGCTCTCCGGCACGACCAACACCCTCGGCGTCACGGCCGCCGCGACCCGCACCTCGCGGCGGGCCGGGGTCCACGAGCCGGTCTCCGCGGGGGTGGCGCCGGCCGACGGTACGGCCGCCGGACCGGCGAGCTGCGCGCCGTCGACGACGAATTGCGACCCGGGGCTGACCACCAGCTCCTGCTGACCTGCGGGTAACGTGAGCGGATCGCGGTCGCACGGGTGGGCGCTCACCGGGGTGCCGGCCAGCAGCGCACCCACTGTCGTGTGCACCTCGGTGTGCACGAATCGGCCGGCGATCGCGATGACCGGGCCGTGCTCGCAGTCGACGGTGACCGGACGGTCCCGGTTGCGACGTGCGTCGGCCGCCGCAATCGGCTCGCCCCGGCCGTCGAGCACTGAGACTTCGGCCAGGCCGGGTGGTTTGAGCTGGTCGAACCCCAACGCGGTGCGGTCGATGACGTCTTTCCAGTCGAGCAGGCTGATCGTGACGGTGTCGGTCTGCCGCGGATGAAGTGAAAGAGTTTGTGGCCCAGACGTTTCCAGTGTTCGGACCTGCGGGCCGTCGCCGAGGTCGACGGCCACCATCGTCGGGTGGGCGGGCACCGGGGAGGAGCTGGGGGTCAGTCGCAGGCCGGTCACCTCGGTGGGCCGGGGCAGGGTGACGGTGAGCGTCGGCGCCGTCCTGTGCTGCACCACGCGCTGCGGTGCCGTCCAGGCGGTGGCCGGGTCGCCGTCGGTGGCGGCGTAGGCCGCGCCGAGCACGTCGACCGAATCGGCGTCTCCATGGGCCTGCGTGGTGTCCGGTTCGGCGATCAGCTCGGCCAGGTTCGGCCCCTGGCGTGCCCGCACCCAGATCGTCGGCGTCACCTGCATAGGCGTGGGCACGGTCAAGGTGCGGCTGAAGGTGGCGGGTGTTTCGGTCGCCAACGCCATCGACGGCGCGCACTGCATGCCGGTCAGTCCCGGCGCGCAACCCGGCCGACCCAGCGGTTCGGATCCCAGGTCCCATTGTGCGACAGCAGCATTCGGGGGAGCGCCGGGCACCAGCGCGGTGTGCCGGATGTTGATCGGGTGCGCGAAGCCCTTCGCGTCGTACTGGGTGATCGACAAGTCGGTGATGGCGAACTGCACGCCCGGTGATCCATCGTCGGTCCCGATCGCGGTGATCCGGACCCACGGGGTCTCGCCGTAGGGCAGTGCTGCGGTGACCGGTTTGCCGGCCTCGTCGAAGCGCAGAGTCGTTGTACCGGTGACGGTTTCGATCTCGACACGGCGGACCTGGGCTCCGACGGTGGTTGCGCTGGGGGTGATGGTGATGACGCTGTTGGTCACCGGCTGGTCGAAGTCGACCTGAAGCCATTGCCCGACAGCGGATTGCAGCGCGTTGGACACCCAGGCGGTCGCCGAATCGGCGTCGATGGCTGCGGCCGGTGATGCCGCGGTGGCCACGTCGGGCAGAGCCGTCGAATCCGACGACGAGCTCGACGCCGTCAACCGGCCACCGCTCCAGGCGCCGTAGACGGTGTCGGCACCGGGGCTCGGATAGTCCGGCACCCGGTTGAAGGTGTGCCGGGTGTCGCCCTGCGCTCGGATCGCCGACGAATGCTCGTCCACCCGGCCGTAATCGACCTCCCGCGCCAACGGGGTGTCGGTGACCGTGACCACCGGCACCGGCAGGCCGGCCGCCACGGCGTCGGCGGTCAGCAGGGCCGGACCGAGCGCGGGCTGCCCGGTCAGCCGGCGACGTCCGTCGAGGCGCAGCAGCGCCTCGGGGCCGCCGTCCACGCGCGGCATCTGCTCGACCTCGGCGAGGTACGGAGCGGCGGGATTGCGGGCGCCCGCGGTGACGCGGTAGATCTCGACGGCGGGGTACCGCGGGCGCAGGCCGCTGTCGGAGACGAATCCCGTCATCGGGTCGGATCCGACCGGCGCGCCGAATTCGGCGACCTTCTGCAGCCTCGGTGAGCCCGTGATCGCCCGGTGCACCAGGATCGGGCGGGCCGACCGCGAGGTGTCGGGATCCAGGTCGTTGCGCACCACCAGGTACGAAATACCCTGTCCAACAAGCGTATCGGCAAGCCCGGCCGACGGTGTCCCGGCGGCGAACAGGCGCTGTACCGAGTCCAGCGCACGAATCGTCTGCGGCGGAGTCAACGGAATCGAATCGCGCACCCCCCAGGGACTCTCGCCGAGCACCTGCAGCGGCTCGTCGTGGCTGGTGCCCCACAACTGGGTGGCGAACGGCGCGCCGGGCACCACCAGGACCCGGCCGGGCGTCGGAGTGCCGCTGTTGTGGACGGTCAGCCAATCCGCCGTCTCCTGCCAGTATCGCGGTATCGCCGTGAAGGTGCCCGGTGCGGACAATCGCCCGGTCCACGCCAGCGAGGTGCCGGCCATCAACGCCGTCAACACCACGATCCCCACCGCGACCCGCCTGTCGCGTTCCGGGTGGGCAAATGCGCTCACCCACAACGCCTTTGGTGCGCTACCGGGCAGCGGGACCCGGCCCAGCAGCTGCGCCAGACCCAACACGACGGGGATGCGGATCAGCGACTCCAGCTTGTGCACATTGCGAACGGGTGCGCCGGCCGCGTCCAGGAATGCCTGAACCTGGTGTGCCACCGGCGAACCCAGTCCACCGCTGTATCCGACGCCCAGCAGGACCATGCCGACCAGCAGCATCGTCACCAGCCGGCCGCGCGCGGGCATGCCGGTCATCGCGAGCCCGGCCAGACCGGCCGCCGCCACCAGGCAGGTCGCCAGAATCGCGACGGATCCGGTGACCAGCGGTGCGCCCGCGGTGGCGTTGGGCGCCACGAACGGTGTCCAGCTGTCGGTGCCACGCAGCACCTCGACCACCGACGACCACTGCGTCGTGACACCGGACGACTCGATGAAATCCAGGAACGGCGGGCTGATCCGGGCCATCAGAATCAGCGCCACCAGCCACCACGTCACAGCCAGTGCGGTGGCCAGCAACGACCACGCCGTGTAGCGCCACCAGCGGCGGTTGGGCCGGTGGCTAGCCCACCACAGCACCGCGGGCAGGCAGCCGGCCAGCGTCGCGATCGCATTGACGGCGCCCATCAGCGCGACGGCCACCCCGGCCTGGCCGGCCAGCCGGCGCACCGAGCGCCCGTCCTGCCGCAGCGCCAGGATCGTCGGCAGCAACACCCAGGGCGCCAACATGATCGGCAGGGTCTCCGACGAGATGGAACCCACGGTGGTCAGCACCCGCGGCGACAGCGCGAACGCCGTGGCCGCGATCACCCTCGACGCCGGGCTGCCGATACCCAGTGCCTCGGCGACCCGGAGCAATCCCCAGAAGCCGACGGTCAGCAGCAGCGCCCACCACAGCCGCTGGGTGACCCAGCCCGGCAGCCCCGCCAGATGACCGATCAGAAAGAAGGTGCCATGCGGAAAGAGGTAGCCGTAGGCCTGATTCTGCGCCTGCCCGAAGGGCAGCTCGCTGTTCCACAGGTTGGTGGCCCGGTGCAGAAAACGCAGCGGGTTGGCGGTGAGGTCGAGCTTGGTGTCCGGGGAGATCCGGCCGGGTTCCGAGCCGAAGCTCAGCGCCAGCATGACCGCCGCGACAAGCCACAGCCAGCGTCGAGACAAAGGACCGCCGGACGGCTCGGCTTGGTTGCCCGGCTGCTCACCGGGCCCGGCATCGGCCCGCACGCTGACCTGGGCCAGGCTAGCTGCGGTTGCCGTACTCGACCCGGTTGAGCACCGACGACTGCGGGTCACCTCCGGGCAGCGGTGGCTTGGTGTCCTGCTGCACCATCAGCGTGATCCCGAAGATCGCGGCCGCCCCCAGCAACAGGCCGACCACGACACTGGCGGCGGCGGGCGCGACAAACCGGTTCATCGCTGACCAACCTAGCAGAGCGCGAGGTCGCCGCCCTCGAGGTCGCCGGGCGTCCCACCGGGTCGCGCGCATGACAGCATGGCCTGATGGGTTTGCCACGCCTCCTGGCCGTGCCTGTCGCCGTCATGACGCTGATCACCGGTTGTAGCCATTCGTCGCAGAAGTCCGGGCCCGCCCCGTCGTCGTCGCCGACAATCAGCGCGCTGCCGCCGGCCAAGCCGGCATGCGGGGACCCGGCCTCGCTGCCGGCCCGCGAGAAGCTATCGCAGCTGCTGATGGTGGGCGTTCGCGATGGCGCCGACGCCAAGGCAGTGGTGACGACGTACCACGTCGGCGGCATCTTCATCGGTAGCTGGACCGACATGTCGATGCTGGGACCCAATCTGGTCAGGGACCTGAGCGTGAACACCGCGCTGCCGGTGGCGGTCAGCGTCGACGAGGAGGGCGGCCGGGTGGCGCGGCTGTCCAAGCTGATCGGGCCGGCGCCGTCGGCGCGCGAGCTGGCCAAGAAGTACACGCCAGAGCAGGTCTACGGCATGGCCCTGGACCGGGGCCACCGGATGCGCGGCCTCGGCATCACCGTCGACTTCGCGCCGGACGTCGACGTCACCGATGCCCCTGACGACACGGTGATCGGCGACCGGTCCTTCGCCGGGGACCCGGAGAAGGTCGTCGAATATGCCCGGCAGTATGCCCGAGGCCTGCACGACGCCGAAATACTGCCTGTGCTCAAGCATTTCCCTGGTCACGGCCACGGATCGGGCGACTCGCACACCGGCTCGGTGATCGTGACGCCGCCGCTGGCCCAGTTGCAGGACGACGACCTGGTGCCCTACCGGGTGTTGCTGACCGCCCTGGACAAGCAGGGCGCGATGGTCGGTCACCTGCAGGTTCCAGACCTGACCGGCAACGAACCGGCCAGCGTCAGCCGGGCCGCCGTGCAGATGCTGCGCACCGGCTCGGGATACAACGGACCGCACTTCGACGGGCCGATATTCAGCGACGACCTGTCCAGCATGGCCGCGATCAAGGACCACTACACCGTGCCCGAAGCGGTCCTGCGCACCCTGCAGGCCGGCACCGACGTTGCGCTGTGGATCACCACCGACGAGGTGCCAGCGGTGCTGGACCGGTTGGCAAAGGCCTTGGACGCGAAAGAGTTGAAGATGTCCGACGTCGACGACTCGGTTCGCCGTATCGAGAAGTTCA
Organism: Mycobacterium sp.; assembly: GCF_002863225.1. Classification (GTDB taxonomy): domain Bacteria; phylum Actinomycetota; class Actinomycetes; order Mycobacteriales; family Mycobacteriaceae; genus Mycobacterium. Next base: position 80,398 of record NZ_PKEK01000090.1, read on the forward strand.
AAGGCCACAAGTCGGACTGCGGACCGTAATTCGGCGTCCCGCCCGCTGATTGCTTAGTCTGAACGGGCGAAGCAGCTAGAAGGGGACAGCATGGCCGGTGGTACCAAGCGATTGCCGCGTGCTGTCCGAGAACAGCAGATGCTCGACGCCGCCGTCGAAATGTTCTCCATCAACGGGTATCACGACACCTCGATGGACGTGATCGCGGCCAAAGCCGAAATCTCCAAGCCGATGCTCTACCTGTATTACGGCTCCAAAGAGGAACTGTTCGGCGCGTGCCTGGACCGCGAGCTGGCGCGATTCGTCGACGGTGTGCGCGAGGACATCAACCTCGATCAGAGCCCGAGAGACTTGCTGCACAACACAATCGTGGCGTTCATGCGTTACATCGATGCCAACCGCGCGTCGTGGATCGTGATGTACGCCCAGGCCACCAACTCGCAGGCGTTCGCCCACACCGTGCGCGAAGGCCGTGACCGCATCATCGCCCTGGTGGTCCGGGTGCTGCAGGCGGGAACTCGAAACCCCGATCCGGACACCGACTTCGAGATGATCGCGGCGGCGTTGGTGGGCGCGGGTGAGGCGATCGCGACCCGGCTGAGCACCGGAGACACCGATGTCGACGGGGCGGCCGACGTGATGATCAACCTGTTCTGGCGCGGACTCAAGGGCAAGCCGACCGACAAAGACGCGGCCGAACCCCTCGCCGAATCCGGTTAACCGAATGCGCAGCCGCAACACTGATTTCGTGGCTGCCGTTGTGATCGTCGGGCTGCTGGCCGGCTGCGCCGGGTTGGCGACGACGACGCTGCTGCGCTTCATCGAGCATCTCACCTACCACTACACGTTCGGATCGTTGCTCGAGGGCGTGACCGCGAGCAGCCCCATCCGTCAGGCCGTCGGGCCGATGCTCGGCGGTGGTCTGGCCGGGCTGGGCTGGTGGATCCTCCGGTCGAGGTCTGAGGTGGCGCCGCTGGCCGCGGCCGTCGCACATCGTGAGCGTATCCGCTTGTTGCCCTTCACTTTCGACGCCGCCCTGCAGGTGCTGGTCGTCGGCTCCGGTGCTTCGCTGGGCCGAGAGGTGGCGCCACGCCAATTCGCGGTCGCACTGAGCAATCTGGTCACCGGTTGGCTCAAGCGGCTGAGCGAGCGCGACCGCGAGATCCTGCTGGCATGCGCGGCCGGCGCCGGACTGGGCGCGGTGTACGCGGTACCGCTCGGCGGTGCGGTGTTCACCCTGCGGATCATGCTGAAGTCCTGGCATCCGCGGGCGGTCGGTGCCGCGCTGATCAGTTCGAGCCTGGCCGTCTCGGTGTCGTCGTTCGTCACGCACGACAAACCGAACCTCCTCTGGCCCAACCCGAATGTGTCCTACTTTCTCGTCGCGTACGCGGTGGCGCTGGCCCCGTTGTCGCTGGGCGTCGGGCTGGTGTTCAACCGGCTCATGGGCTGGGCGGCGCAACGCGAGCTGCCCAAGTCGTGGCTGCTGATACCCGGGATCGCCGGCGCCGGGCTGCTGGTCGGTGTGTGCTCGCATTGGTGGCCCGAGCTGCCCGGCAACGGCCGCTCGATTCTCAACGTGATCTTGGCGGGCGGGATGACGCTGAACACCGCGGCCATCGTGCTGGTCCTCAAACTCCTTGTGACGGCCGCGTTCCTACGCGTCGGCGCCAGGGGTGGTCTGTTCACGCCGGCGCTGGCGACCGGCGCGGCGGCCGGCACGATCCTCGTGCTGACCATCAACGCCGTCGCCGGCACCCAGTTCCACGTGCCGGCCGTCGCCCTGGCCGGCTCGGCCGGCGTGCTGGCCATCACCCAGAACGCGCCACTGTGGGCGGCGATCTTCGTCTGGGAACTGGCCAGGCCGCCGTTGTGGCTGTTGGCGGTGTTCTTGACCGCCGCCTCGAGCGCCCACGGACTGCGGCTACTGGTGCAGCGCAGCCGCTAAAGCGCCCGCACTGTGCCCGTCAGGTAGGGATAACCCTTGGCGATGTTGCGAAGGCTGATGTCCCAACCGTTCTGGCCCTGATCGACGTACAACCCAGCGCTGGCCGGCAGCAGCAGCGGCTTGCCGAACCGCACCGAATATGTCACCGCATCAGGGAGGCTGGCCTCCAGGTTCGCCAATACCGCTGCCGCGCTGAACATTCCATGCGCGATGGCAGTGGGAAATCCGAACAGCTTGGCGCCCACAGAGCTGGTGTGGATCGGGTTGTGATCACCGCCCACCGATGCGTAGCGGCGAATCTGACCGGGGCTGACCCGCAGGATCGCTTTGGGGGCGGGCAATTTGGGTTGCTTCTGCGGTGGCGGCTTCGGCTCGCCGGACAGGCTGGTGCGTTGCTGGTGCAGGAAGGTCGTGACCTGATGCCAGGCCACCTCGTTGCCCACGCTGATATCGGTGAGGACGTCGACCAGTAGGCCCTTGCGATGTTCCCGCAGATTTTCGGCGTGGACCGCGATACCGATCGTGTCGGTCACCCGAATCGGTCGGTGCTGGGTGATCTCGTTCTCCAGATGCACGGATCCCATTGCGGCAAAGGGGAAGTCGAAGCCAGACACCAGCGACATCACGGCCGGGAAAGCCAGCGCGAACGGATATGTCAAAGGGACCGAATCGCCGTAGCGAAGGCCGGTGACCTCCGCGTACTCGGCCACGTTCGCGCGGTCGATGGGCAACTCGTCGACCGTCACGGTCCGATCCGGCAGGTGGCTGCCGCGTGGCACGAACGGCAGCGCACCGGCCGCCGCTCGCAGCATGTTCCTCAGCCCGCTCGGTTGCACGTCAGCCATCCGCGCCGCTCCTCGTCATCGCTGTGCTCTGCTTCGTCATCGGCGCGTTACGCTCCCAACATGGCTTGGCCGCACACCCGAATCGTGTTGCCAGTCACCGCGTTCGACGCCGGGCTGGCGAAGTAGGCGATCGCCTCGGCGACGTCGACCGGTTGACCGCCCTGGTACAGCGAGTTGAGTCGACGGCCAACCTCGCGGGTGGCCAGCGGGATCGCCTCCGTCATCTTGGTCTCGATGAAGCCAGGAGCGATCGCGTTGATCGTGACGCCCTTCTCGGCCAGCTTTGGCGCGAGCGCCTGGGTGAGCCCGATCATGCCGGCCTTGGTGGTGGCGTAGTTGGTCTGCCCGCGGTTGCCCGCGATGCCCGCCATCGACGACAGACCGATCACCCGGCCGCCTTCTCCGATGCTGCCGTTGTCGACCAGACCTTCGGTAAGACGTTGCGGCGCAAGCAGGTTGACGGCCAGCACAGAGTTCCACCGAGCGTCGTCCATGTTGGCCAGCAGCTTGTCGCGGGTGATCCCGGCGTTGTTGACCAGGATGTCGGCGTGGCCGTTGTAGTGGTCGCGCAGATGCTCGGTGATCTTCTCGACCGCGTCGGGGGCGGTGACGTCGAGCGCCAGCGCGGTGCCGCCGATCCTGGTGGCCGTCTCGGCCAGCGGCTCCGCGGCGGATTCCACGTCGATCGCCACGACGCGCGCGCCGTCACGTGCGAACACCTCGGCGATCGTGGCGCCGATACCGCGGGCTGCGCCGGTCACCACGGCGACCTTGCCGTCCAGTGGCTTGTCCCAGTCTTTCGGCGGTGTGGAGTCGGCGGCGCCGACGTAGAAGACCTGGCCGTCGACGTAGGCCGACTTGGCCGAGAGCAGGAAGCGGAGCGTCGACTCGATGCCGGTCGCGGCCGGTTTGGCGTCAGGGGACAGGTACACCAGCGACACGGTGGCACCGCGCTGCAACTCTTTGCCCAGCGAGCGGGTGAAGCCTTCGAGCGAGCGTTGCGCGATCTGCTCGTCGCTGTTCTCGGCTTTGTCGGGGGTGGTGCCGATGACGACGATGCGACCGGAGTGGCCGAGGTTGCGCAACAGCGGGGTGAAGAACTCGTGCAGCGCCGTCAACTTGGTCGGGTTGGTGATGCCGGTGGCGTCGAACACCAGTCCGCCGAAGGAATCCGCCCAGCGCCCGCCGAGATTCGCGCCCACCACCTCGTAGTCGGCATCCAGCGCCGCCCGCAGCGGCTCGACGACCCGGCCCTCACCGCCGATCAGCAGCGACCCGGCCAGAGGCGGCTCACCGACCCGATACCGTCGCAGCTTCTCGGGCTGCGGTACGCCGAGTTGCTTGGCGAGAAACGCACCGGGCCCGGAGTTGACGACTTGGGAGAATAAATCGGCTGCCACTAGGTTGCCTTCCATGGTGTCGGGTATCTGTACGTTAGTCGAGAGCTAACTTACTCCAGAGTAAGAACAGTGGGTAGTATGGCTCCCAACACCGGATAACCATCGATTGACGGAGATAAGCGTGCCTACTGAAAGCACTCCAGCTGAAGGCTCCACTGCTAGTTCCCAGGCGACCGTCGCCAAACGACGCGTTGCGGTACTGGGTGGCAACCGGATCCCGTTCGCGCGCTCGGACCGCGCCTACGCCCAGGCCTCCAACCAGGACATGTTCACCGCCGCCCTCGGCGGGCTGGTCGACCGGTTCGGCCTGTCGGGCGAGCGACTGGGGGCGGTCATCGGCGGTGCCGTGCTCAAGCACAGCCGTGACTTCAACCTGATGCGCGAATCCGTGCTCGGTTCCGCGTTGTCGTCCTACACCCCGGCCTTCGACCTGCAGCAAGCGTGCGGCACCGGGTTGCAGGCGGCCATCGCCGCCGCCGACGGCATCGCTGCCGGCCGGTACGAGTCGGCGGCGGCGGGCGGAGTCGACACCACCTCCGACGCGCCGATCGCCCTGGGCAACAACCTCCGTCACACCCTGCTCGGGCTGCGCCGGGCCAAGTCCAACGTCGACCGGCTCAAGCTGGTCGGCAAGCTGCCGGCCAGCCTCGGCGTCGAGATCCCGGTCAACAGCGAGCCGCGCACCGGGCTGTCGATGGGTGAGCATCAGGCGGTCACCGCCAAGCAGATGGGCATCAAACGGGTCGACCAGGACGAGCTGTCCGCGGCCAGCCACCGCAACATGGCGGCGGCCTATGACCGCGGTTTCTTCGACGACCTGATCACCCCGTTCCTGGGCCTCTACCGCGACGACAACCTGCGGGCGGACTCGTCGGCGGAGAAGCTGGCCAAGCTCAAGCCGGTGTTCGGCGTGAAGGCCGGCGACGCGACCATGACCGCGGGTAACTCGACCCCGCTGACCGACGGCGCCTCGGTGGCGCTGCTGTCCACCGAGGAGTGGGCCGCCGAGCGCTCGCTGACCCCGCTGGCCTACTGGGTGGATGCGGAGACGGCATCGGTCGACTACGTCAACGGCGCCGACGGCCTGCTGATGGCCCCGACCTACGCCGTACCGCGGCTGCTGGCCCGCAATGGGCTCACCCTGCAGGACTTCGACTTCTACGAGATCCACGAGGCTTTCGCCTCGGTGGTGCTGGCCCACCTGCAGGCCTGGGAGTCCGAGGAGTACTGCAAGGAGCGGCTCGGCCTGGACTCCGCTCTGGGCTCGATCGACAAGTCCAAGCTGAACGTCAACGGATCGTCGCTGGCGGCCGGGCATCCGTTCGCCGCAACCGGCGGTCGGATCCTGGCGCAACTGGCCAAGCAGCTACATGAGGCCAAATCCAAGAATGGCGGCAAGCCGGTGCGTGGCCTGATCTCGATCTGCGCGGCCGGCGGTCAGGGCGTCGCAGCCATCCTGGAAGCCTGATCTGCGCGGCTGGGTCCCCGTTTAACCACGTCAGCGCTCGGGTAGCCGAATTATCGGATAGCTCCGTGTTGTCGTCCGACCCCCGACCCGATGGCAGCGCGGGGCTTCCCCGACATCGGCCACAGGCCTGTCGCCGGGCCTGCGGTCGAGACCGGGGCCGCCGACGGAATGAGGGGATCTCCCGGCGGCCCCCATCGCGAGTTGTCTCGCCGGCACAGCAAAATCCCCCGTCTCTCTCGAGAGCGGGGGATTTCGCAGTTCTGGTGATCGCGAAGGTCAGAACGAAGCTTCGTCGAGCTCCATGACCTCGTTGTCGAGCGTCTCCAACACCGTGCGGGTGCTGGTCAGCAGCGGCAGGAAGTTCTTCGCGAAGAACGACGCCACGGCGATCTTGCCTTCGTAGAAGGCGCGATCGGCGTCGCTGACGCCGGCGTCCAGAGCCTCCAGGGCCACCGCGGCCTGACGCTGCAGCAACCAGCCGAGCACCAGGTCACCGACGCTCATCAGGAAGCGAACCGAGCCCAGGCCGACCTTGTAGATGCTCGAGATGTCTTCCTGCGCGGCCATCAAGTAGCCGGTCAACGTCGAGGCCATCGCCTGGACGTCGGCCAACGCGGTCGCGAGAAGCGCCCGCTCGCCCTTGAGGCGACCGTTGCCGGACTCGTTCTTGATGAACTCCTCGATCTCGCCGGCCACGTGGCCCAGCGCCACACCCTTGTCGCGGACGATCTTCCGGAAGAAGAAGTCCTGCGCCTGGATGGCCGTGGTGCCTTCGTAGAGCGAGTCGATCTTGGCGTCACGGATGTACTGCTCGATCGGGTAGTCCTGCAGGAAGCCGGATCCGCCGAAGGTCTGCAGGCTCTCGGTGAGCTTGGCGTAAGCCTGCTCCGAGCCGACACCCTTGACGATCGGCAGCATCAGGTCGTTGACCTTGACCGCCAGGTCCGCGTCCACACCGTGCAGTGTCTTGGCTACCGCCGAGTCCTGGTAGGTCGCGGTGTAGAGGTACAGCGCACGCAGACCCTCGGCGTAGGCCTTCTGGGTCATCAGGCTGCGACGCACGTCCGGGTGGTGGGTGATAGTCACCCGCGGAGCGGTCTTGTCGGTCATCTGAGTCAGGTCGGCGCCCTGCACCCGCTCCTTGGCGTAAGCCAGCGCGTTCAGGTAACCGGTCGACAGCGTGGCGATGGCCTTGGTGCCGACCAGCATCCGCGCGTTCTCGATGACCTCGAACATCTGCGCGATGCCGTTGTGCACCTCGCCCACCAGCCAGCCCTTGGCCGGCACGTCGTGCTGACCGAAGGTCAACTCGCACGTCGCGGAGACCTTGAGGCCCATCTTGTGTTCGACGTTGGTGACGAAGACGCCGTTGCGCTCGCCGAGCTCGCCGGTTTCGAAGTCGAACAGGAACTTCGGCACGAAGAACAGCGACAGACCCTTGGTGCCGGGACCGGCGCCCTCGGGACGGGCCAGCACCAGGTGGAAGATGTTCTCGAACATGTCGTCCGAGTCACCCGAGGTGATGAACCGCTTCACGCCGTCGATGTGCCACGAGCCGTCGTCCTGCTGGACGGCCTTGGTGCGACCGGCGCCGACGTCGGAGCCGGCGTCCGGCTCGGTGAGCACCATGGTCGAGCCCCAGCCGCGCTCGGCGGCGATGATGGCCCACTTCTTCTGCTCTTCGGTGGCCAGGTTGTAGAAGATCTGCGCGAAGCCCGCGCCGCCGGCGTACATCCAAACGGCCGGGTTGGCGCCGAGCAGGTGCTCGTGCAGAGCCCACAGCATCGCCTTGGGCATCGGCATCCCGCCGAGTGCCTCGTCCAGACCGACCTTGTCCCATCCTGCTTCGATGACCGCGTGCACCGAGGCCTTGAAGCTCTCCGGCAGGGTCACCGTGTGGGTCTCGGGGTCGAAAACCGGCGGGTTGCGGTCGCCCTCGACGAAGGAGTCAGCGACGGGCCCTTCGGCCAGTCGGCTCATCTCCGTCAGCATTTCGCGGGCGGTATCGGCATCCAGGTCGCTGTAATCGCCTTCGCCGAATGTCTTGTCAACGCCTAGGACTTCGAACAGGTTGAATACCTGGTCCCGGACATTGCTCTTGTAGTGGCTCACTAGTTCCTCCTCGATGAGAACGCCACCTAGGTTGGGTACTCGGGCTAAGTTACCCACCAGTAACGTGCCTAAGTTATACCCCCCGGTAACCGAGCGCAACCGACTGTGAGCTAAATATCAACCAACCAGTTGGCTTCATCCGGATCGAGACGGTGGCATACCCGCCTAGCTGCGGTGATGATGGAAACGTGCCAACTGTGCCCGCGGTCACCGCGCTGCCGGAAGTCGACCTGCGCCACCCCACTGACCAATTGAGAAAGCGCCTGCGGGAGGTGGCTCACGAGGTCGGATTCTTCTATCTGACCGGGCACCAGGTGCCGCCGTCGCTGACCCGCCGGATGCTGGCCGCGGCCCGGCAGTTGTTCGCGCTGCCACAGTCCGCCAAGGACGAGGTCGCGATGGTCCGCAGTCCACACTTCCGCGGTTACACCCGGTTGGGCGGTGAGCTGACCCGGGGCGAGGTGGACTGGCGCGAGCAGATTGACATCGGCCCGGAGCGTGAGCCGATCGGCGGTGCGGGCAAGCCGGATTACCTCTGGCTGCAGGGACCCAACCAATGGCCGGCGGGTCTGCCGGAGTTGCCGGGCGTGATCGCGGAGTGGGATGCGGCGCTCGCCGCGGTTTCCCGCGCTCTGCTGCGGCACTGGGCGGCGGCGCTGGGCAGTCCCTCGGACGTGTTCGACGCCGCATTCGAGACGGCGCCGGCGACGCTGATCAAGGTCGTGCACTATCCGGCCACCGCCGCCACCCCGCAGGGTGTCGGCGCGCACCGGGACTCCGGGGTGTTGACGCTGCTGCTCGCCGAGCCGGGCAGCGCGGGGTTGCAGGTGCGCGGACGGAACGGCGACTGGATCGACGTTCCCGCACTGGACGGCGCTTTCATCGTCAACATCGGTGAACTGCTGGAATTGGCGACCGGCGGTTACCTGCGGGCGACCGAGCACCGGGTGAACCTGCTGGAGGAGTCTGACCGGATCTCGGTGCCGTACTTCTTCAATCCACGACTCGACGCGCAGATACCGAGGCTGACGCTGCCGGGTGACCTCGCGCGACGGGCGCAACCGCGGGCAGACCCATCGGACCCGATCCACCCGGTCTACGGGCGCAACGCCTGGAAGAGCAGGCTGCGGGCCCATCCGGACGTCGCCGCGGCCCATGGTTACGTGACGGGCAGCGCGGAAGTTGTAACGCCCGGCGGGTAGGGTCGTCAGGTGAAAATCCCGTCGACGCGAGTGAAGCCCGGTGAATACACCTGACAAGCTGACGCCCACCTCCCTGCGCGAGGCCTTCGGCCATTTCCCGTCCGGCATCATCGCCATCGCCGCCGAAATCGACGGGGTCCGGGAAGGCCTCGCGGCCAGCACGTTCGTCCCAGTGTCGCTGGAGCCGCCGCTGGTGTCGTTCTGCGTGCAGAACACCTCGACGACCTGGCCCAAGCTCAAGGACGTTCGCGCGCTGGGCATCAGCGTGCTGGGCGAGTCCCATGACCGCGCCGCACGGTCACTGGCAGCCAAGACCGGCGATCGATTCGCCGACTTGGAGACCGAGTCCTACAGCAGCGGTGCGGTGTTCATCCACGGCACCAGCCTGTGGATGGAGACCGCGATCGAGCAACTGATCCCGGCCGGCGACCACACGATCGTCGTGCTGCGGGTCAGCGACGTCCGGGTGGACCCGGACATCGCGCCGATTGTGTTCCACCGCAGCGCTTTTCGCCGCCTCGGCGTATAACCCGCCGAGGGGCAGGCATCCGCGCGGCCGGCCGGAGACGCCGGCCGAGCCCGCGGCTCAGCGTCGGAAGAGCTTGTTCCCCAGCCAGACGACGGGGTCGTACTTGCGGTCGGCCACGCGCTCCTTCATCGGGATCAGCGCGTTGTCAGTGATCTTGATGCCCTCAGGGCAGACTTCGGTGCAGCACTTGGTGATGTTGCAGTAACCGAGCCCGTGTTGCTCCTGGGCCTCGTCGCGCCGGTCGCGAGTGTCCAGCGGGTGCATCTCCAACTCCGAGATCCGCATCAGGAAGCGCGGACCGGCGAAGTTCTCTTTGTTCTCTTCGTGGTCACGGATCACGTGACAGACGTTGTTGCACAGGAAGCACTCGATGCACTTACGGAACTCCTGGGAACGCTCGACATCCTGCTGCTGCATGCGGTACTCACCGGGCTGCAGATCCTTCGGCGGCGTGAATGACGGGATCTCCCTGGCCTTCTCGTAGTTGAAGGACACGTCGGTCACCAGGTCGCGGATGATCGGGAAGGTGCGGATCGGTGTCACGGTGACCACCTCGTCCTCGCCGAAGGTCGACATCCGCGTCATGCACATCAGCCGCGGCTTGCCGTTGACCTCGGCTGAGCACGAACCACACTTGCCCGCCTTGCAGTTCCACCGCACCGCCAGGTCCGGCGTCTGCGTCTGCTGCAGGCGGTGGATGATGTCGAGCACCACTTCGCCCTCGTTGACCTCGACGGTGAAGTCCTGGAGGTCACCGCCGTCGTCGTCGCCGCGCCACACCCGCAGGGTTGCGTCATAAGTCATGAGCGCTGCTCCTTCTCATCGCTTCGCTTTGCATCGTCGTCAGCGCGAGGCTCACAAGCCTGTCCGTCCTGGGTGGTCGGCCAGCTCTTCCTCGGTGTAGTACTTCTCCAATTCCGAGATCTCGAACGCCTCGAGCAGGTCGGGCCGCATCGGGGTCTGGTCTTTGCGGGTGACCGTGACGTCGGGGACGATCGGGTCGTCGCCGGAGGCGCTGCACACCAGCAGCACCTTGCGCCACGACGAGTCCATCCCGGGGTGATCGTCTCGGGTGTGACCGCCACGGCTCTCGGTGCGCTCCAGCGCCGCCTTGGCCACGCACTCGCTGACCAGCAACAGGTTGCGCAGGTCGAGGGCCAGGTTCCAGCCCGGGTTGTACGCGCGGCCACCGTCGACGTGCAGGTGCTTGAACCGCTCGCGAAGCTGGTCGAGCCGACCAAGGGCCTCGGTGATCTCTTCGGACTTGCGGATGATCCCCACCAGGTCGTTCATCGACTGCTGCAGCTCCAGCTGCAACGTGTAGGGGTTCTCCGCGGCGGTTCCGTTGGTCGGCGTCTCGAAGGGGGCGAGGGCCCGCTTCGCCGCCGTCTCGACGGCGTCTTCGGAAACCTTCGGACGGTTGCTCAACGCCCGTACGTAGTCGGACGCGCCCAGACCGGCCCGGCGACCGAAGACCAGCAGGTCGCTCAGCGAGTTGCCGCCCAACCGGTTCGAGCCGTGCATTCCGCCGGAGCATTCGCCCGCGGCGAACAGCCCCGGAACGGTGGCGGCGCCGGAGTCGGCGTCCACCTCGACGCCGCCCATCACGTAGTGGCAGGTCGGTCCGACTTCCATCGGCTCCTTGGTGATGTCGACGCCGGCCAGCTCCTTGAACTGGTGATACATCGACGGGAGCCGCTTCTTGATCTGGTCGGGCGTCAGCCGCGAGGCGATGTCGAGGTAGACGCCGCCGTGCGGGGTGCCGCGGCCGGCCTTGACCTCGGAGTTGATCGCCCGGGCCACCTCGTCGCGGGGCAGCAGGTCCGGCGTGCGACGGGCCGAGTCGTTGTCCTTGAGCCAGTCATCGGCCTCTTGCTCGCTCTCGGCGTACTGGCCTTTGAACACCGCCGGGATGTAACCGAACATGAACCGGGTGTCGTCGGAGTTCTTCAGCACGCCGCCGTCGCCGCGTACACCCTCGGTGACCAGGATGCCCTTCACGCTGGGCGGCCAGACCATGCCGGTCGGGTGGAACTGGACGAACTCCATGTTGATCAGCGTCGCGCCGGCACGCAGTGCGAGCGCGTGGCCGTCACCGGTGTACTCCCAGGAGTTCGAGGTGACCTTGAACGATTTGCCGATACCGCCGGTGGCCAACACGACCGCGGGGGCCTCGAACAAGATGAACTTGCCGGTCTCGCGCACGTAGCCGAAGGCTCCGGAGATCGCGTCGCCGTCCTTGATCAGTTCGGTGATCGTGGTCTCGGCGAACACCCGGATCCGGGCTTCGTAGTCGCCGAGCTCGGCGTGGTCTTCCTGCTGCAGCGAGACGATCTTCTGCTGCATGGTGCGGATCAGCTCCAAGCCGGTGCGGTCACCGACGTGGGCCAGCCGCGGGTAGGTGTGCCCGCCGAAGTTGCGCTGGCTGATCTTGCCGTCCTTGAGGCGGTCGAACAGCGCGCCGTAGGTCTCCAGCTCCCAGACCCGGTCGGGCGCTTCCTTGGCGTGCAGCTCGGCCATCCGCCAGTTGTTCAGGAACTTCCCGCCACGCATGGTGTCGCCGAAGTGGGTTTTCCAGTTGTCTTTCGGGTTGGTGTTACCCATCGCCGCCGCGCAGCCGCCCTCGGCCATCACCGTGTGGGCCTTACCGAACAGTGACTTGGACACCACGGCGACCTTGAGGCCGCGTTCCCGCGCCTCGATGACCGCGCGCAGACCCGCGCCCCCGGCACCGATGACAACAACGTCGTAAGAGTGCCGTTCGACCTCAGTCATTTGAAAACCTCGCTCAACTCTGTAGAAATCGTGAAATGGCTTCTCAGCCAACAAACCTCAGGTCGGAGATCGTGCCGCTGGCAACCAGCGCGACGTAGGCATCGGTGAGCATCAGCGTGCCCAACGTGATCCAGGCGTACAGCTTGTGCCGGGTGTTGAGGTGGCTCACCTGAGTCCAGATCCAATACCGCACAGGGTGTTTGGAGAAGTGCTTGAGCCGCCCGCCGGTGACGTGCCGGCACGAGTGGCAGGACAGCGTGTACACCCAGAGCATGATCACGTTGCCGAGCAGGATCACGTTGCCCAGGCCGAAGCCAAAACCGCCGGGGCCCGAGTCGGAGTGGAAGGCGACGATCGCGTCGAAGGTGTTGATGATCGAGATCAGACCGGCGGCGTAGAAGAAGTACCGGTGGGTGTTCTGGACGATCAGCGGGAACTTGGTCTCACCGGTGTAGTGCACGCGGGGCTCTGCCACACCGCAGGCGGTGGGTGACTGCCAGACCGTGCGGTAGTAGGCGCCGCGGTAGTAGTAGCAGGTCAGCCGGAACAGCAGCAGGAACGGCAGCGTCAGCGCCGCGTACGGCAGCCACCACACGTCGGGCAGGATCTGCGGCCAGAAGTCGCTGGCTTCCTTGATGCAGCCCCGGCTGACACACGGCGAGTAGAACGGCGTCAGGTAGTGGTACTTCGCGACGAAGTAGTGGTCCTGCTGAAATGAGCGCAATGTCGCGTAGATGATGAATGCGGCGAAGCCCAAATCGATCCGAAGAGGCGACAGCCACCACCGGTCAGTGCGGAGCGTCCGTAGTTGGATGCGGGCGCGCGTAGGTGAAAAAACACCTGACGCAGGATGGTTCGCCGTGGGTGCGCTCATCAATTGTTCCTCTTCGAACGGGCTGTTGATCGAAGAGTACCCAGGGATGCCCCAAAGATTCTCGGCGGGGCTTGAAATTAGGCGCGGTTGTGACCACCGACTCCTTCTTGGTCTACGTCGCGCCAAAAGTCGCGGTCGTAATCGGTGTCGGGAATGGTGATCTTTTCGCTGGATTGATGCACTGCGGCCCGAGTTAAATCGAATTCGGAAACATCGGTGTCAAGTAATTCGACGTCACCGAGAATGCGGTCTGCGTCGATGACGATGCGACGCATCGCGGGGCTGTCGCCGTAACGCGCTTTGAGCGAGCCGACGCACCGCCGCAGGCCGCCGATCAGGTCGTGCAGTTCGGCCAGTTCGGACGTGGAGGACAACGGATCTCCCTGGAGGCGAAGGTGTCATGGGTCACATGCGACTTTCATACTATCGAGCGAACGGCCGCGGCGTGAGACAGATCACGTGTGACGGCTATCCCGCGTCGATCGGATCCAGGAGTCGGTGCGGCTTGCGCAGCACGAGGCTGACCGGATCGCTTCGGTGATCGCGCGGCCGCCGCGGCGGGTGCAGGACCAGGTCGGCGGCGTCGGGGGTCCGGCCACACTCTCCGCACACCTGGTCGGGGCCGATGGTGCCGCCGCATTCCGCGTGCCGGTAGCTGCGTTGATTCGGTTGGTCGATGTAGTTCTCGTTCCCCCAGCTGAGCAGCGACCAGATGGTCGGCCACAGTCGCAGCCCCTTGGGCGTCAGCGTGTATTCGCCGCCCACTTTCGACTTGGCGAGCACGCCTTCCTCAACGAGTAAGGAAAGCCGTTCGGCCAGAACGGCTTTCGGTATGCCCAGGTGGGCGCGGAAGTCACTGAATCGGCGGACCCCGTAGAACGAGTCGCGGATCAGCAGCAAGGTCCATCGCTCGCCGACGATCTCCAGCGATCGGGCGATGGGGCACACCTCGGAGGTGTATTCGCGGGGCAGGGCCACCAGGCCATCATAGCTTGCAGGTTCGTTCAATGAACCATATGCTGTCTTTAGTTCGGTCAATGAACCATGGAGAGGTGCAGGGTATGAGCTTTCATCGCGAGCCGCACGGCATGACCCGCGTCGACATCAACACCGGAATTCCGTTCGAGCAGTTCATCGCCGCGTTGGAGGAGGCCGCACCCCCGGTCGACCAGACAGCGTTGCAACGCATTGCCGCCGAAGGCGGAGATTGGGACGACGTACTTGCCGCCGCGGCCAAGAACGCACCGAACGATCTGATGACGTACGCCAAGATCGACGCCCGCACCTATTTCGCCATCGCCGGGCATCACACGCCGGCGGTCGAGTACCTGATCGGCAACCACGTGATCGCCGAGACGATGTTCCGCCACGATCCGAAGGCGATGCTCTACGCGCCGCTGCGCATGCTGGTGCACGGAGACGCCGACGGCAACGCGGTGTTCACGATGGACCAGCCCGGTCCGGCGTTCGGCAGTCTCGGCATCGCCGACGTGGCCAAGGTGGGGCTGGATCTCGATCGCAAAGTGGCGAATCTGCTGCGGGTCGTCGGAGTCGACGTCGGGGACGCGTTCGCCTGATGCGAGAATCCGGCGGAGCCTTTGCGCCCCAGCGGATCCGGCTATAGCAGCTCTACCAGACGTCGCCGTCGCGCCAGTCGCAGGCCAGCGGCGCGGCCACGTCCAGCCCGTCCTCCGGCGGGAAGACGAACACCGAGCCGTCGTCCTCGGGAGTACGGATAGGGCCGGTGGGCGCCAACACCGAAGTCGGGCCGCGCCAGGGCAGCCAGCCGCGCAGCGCATACAACCGTCGTCCCCGGTCCGACGAACTCAGCGCGCCCAGCTGATAACCCCCACGGATCACCTGCTCACACGCGTCGAGTATCGCTATCGCCAGACCCTGGCCGCGCCAATCCTCCCGTACCGCAACGGCTTCGACGTAGCCACAGCGCAAGGCAACACCTTGATAGAGCAGACGGCGCTGCACGACGGCACCGTGCGCGATGATCGCGCCATGGTGCCAGACCAGCGCGTGCATGCCGCCGAGGGCGTGGTCCCAGTCTGTCTCGGAGAAGTCGCCGGCGAACGCCTTGCTGACCATCTCGTGCGCGCGCTGCCGCGCGTCGGACTCCAGGTCGGCGGTGTGGACCAGGCGGGCGGTGTGAACCTGGGTAGGCACACTGCTGGTCTACCAGTTCGACTGCATCGCCGCCAGACCTCCGGGTCGCGACCAGCGCAGCCGGACCGATTGGCCGGGTCGCACCTGCGCAACCTTGTCGATGTCGGCATCGGCGACCACGCCGACTACCGGGTAACCGCCTGTGACCGGGTGATCGGGGCCGAGGATGACCGGTAATCCGTTGGGTGGCAACTGGATCGCGCCACGGACGGCGCCCTCGCTGGGCAGCTGTCGACCCGGGTCGCGGTGCGTCAAAGGTCGTCCCTGCAGCCGCATGCCGACGCGGTCGCTGCGCTCGGAGGTGGTCCAGTCGGTGTGCACCAGGGCGTCGACGTCGGCGATCCAGTCGTCGCGGGGGCCGGGTATGACCATCAGTTCCACGAGTTGACCGGTGATCGGCGCGACGGGCGCCTGGTCCAGCTCGGGGTACTGCTCGGCGTGCGCTCCGATCGCCAGCACGTCGCCGGGCCGCAGCGGCGCCGGGCCGATTCCCGACAGCACGTCATAGCTGCGGGATCCGAGGACCGGGGTGGCGTCGATGCCCCCGCGCACCGCCAGGTAGCTGCGCAGCCCGGTCTGCGGGATGCCCAGCGTGACCACCTGGCCGTCGGGTATGTGCTGAATGCTGTTGGCGCCGAACCGGGTCGAGCCGACCCTCGCGTGAGCGTCGGCGCCGGTGACCGCGATGTCGGCGCCACCGCCGCGGACGCGCGCGGCGAATCCGCCCATTGTCACCTCGATGGTGGCCCGGTCGTCCGGGTTGGCCACCAGTCGGTTGGCCAGCGCGTGGGCGCGCCGATCGGCGGCCCCGGACCGGGTGACGCCCAGGTGGGCGAACCCGGGCCGACCGAGGTCCTCGACGATGGCCAGTGGCCCGGTGGACAGGACCTCTAGCGTCGTCATGTCCGAGTGGCCCGGAATTGCACCCCGACGCCCGGCGTCAGCAACGCCGGTTCGGGTCGATCGAGGTTCCATAGCGCGGCATCGGTGTGACCGATCACCTGCCATCCGCCGGGGGAGGAGCGCGGATAGATGCCGGTGAATTCTCCGGCCAGCGCGACCGCGCCGGCTGGAACGGAGGTACGCGGCTCGGCCCGACGCGGCACGGCCAGGCGCGGGTCACCGCCGACCAGATACGCGAAACCCGGTGCGAATCCGCAGAATCCGACAAGCCATGGCTTCGCGGTGTGTGCGGCGATCACTTCGGCGGTGGTCAGGCCGGTCAGACCGGCTACCTCGTCGAGGTCGGCACCGTCGTACTCGACGTCGATCACCAATGGCTCACCCGACATGGTCGCCGCCGCGCCGGGTGTCACCCGCAGCGCGGCGAGCCGACGGCGGACCGCGGCCTGCCGGCCGGGGCCGTCGAGCCCCAGCAGCACTGTGCGCGCGGCCGGGACAATGTCGAGCACCTCAGGCAGAGCGGCCGCACGCAACTCGGCGGCCCACGCCAAAACCTCGGCGGTGCTGTCGAATTGCAACAACAGCGCCTGGTCTCCGTAGTCGAGAACGGTCACGTTCTAGCGCAGGATGCCGGCGATCAGCGGGGGCAGCTGCTCGGCCACCAGCGGATAGCTCAGCGGTGACGCGTACGCGATTGCTCCGGCCTGCTCCTTGGTGGTGAATATGCTGCGCGAACGATGTTCTGCCACATCATGATTGGCGAGCAGGGCGGCCCGGTCCTGGTCGTTTTCGGTCGTCCAGATCAACAGGTCGGTGTCTCCGAGGACGGACTTGACCTTGTCGCGGGGGATGAAAGCGCGCCGCTGATCGACGGCCAGCGAGCCGAGGCTGTCGGGGATCGCCAGACCCATCTGGGTGAGGAAATCGGTTTGCCAGCCGGTGGTCGCCACCACGTTGTCGTCATGCAGCCTGCCCTGCAGCAGCAGTACCCGCTTGTTCTTGAACTGTTGATATTTGTCCGCGACGCCGGCGAATGCCTTGTCGACGCCGTCGATCAGCGAGGCGACCTGGCCGGCCTGGAAGACCGCCTGGCCGATGGCTTTGGCCTGCTCTTTCCAGGGTTCGAAGAACGCCTCACCGTCGGACTGCGCCAGCGTCGGCGCGATCGCGGCCAGCTTCTGGTAGGTGTCCTGATCCAGTCCCGCGTCGGTGGCGACGATCAGGTCGGGTTTGAGCGTCGAGATCTGCTTGACCTGAATCCCGTTGTCCAGACTCAGCACAACGGGTTTGGCAGCGCCGAGTTTGGGCTGGGCCCACGGCCACACGCCGAACGGCTGGTCGCCGAACCAGTTGGTCACCGCGATCGGGACGACCCCGAGCGCCAGCAGATCGTCCTGCCCGGTGAAACCCGCACTGACCACTCGCTTCGGCGGCTGCGGGATGGTCGTCTCACCGAAGACGTGGGTGATGGTGACCGGCCCGTCACGCCCGCCCCCGGCGGGCGGGGACTTATCCGAGGAGCAGCCCGCGAGCACCAGCAGGCCGGCTGTCGCGCCGGCGCGCAGGAACCCGCGCCGATTCCAGTCCTCGCCCATGGCGTGAGCCTAACGGGCGAGGATGCAGAGCGTGTATCGATAGCCCGCTGATCGGACCTCGCGCGGTCACGGCGTCGGCCGACTCGGCCAAGGGCTGTAGTCGGCAATCAGATCCTCCTGCGGCGGGCGCTGGTCGTCCGGCACATGCTGCAGGTTGATCCGGATCCGGTACCAGATCGAGCTCGGTCCGCGCATGCCGTCGACCAGTACGTCCGCCGGCTGCAGACGCTCGGCCGCCGCGGGATGACGCTCGCGCCAGGTGTCCAATGCGGCCATCGCTTCATCCTTGGTCTTGGTGCGGGCGACCTCGATCAGCGGCATCACCGATTGGCGTCGCCCCGACCCGTCTCGCCGCGCACCCTTCGGCGCTTTCTCCGCGGGGCCGAGTTCCTCAGCGAGCGTAAGCAATTGGTCGAGACCACCGGCGGAATCGTCCATCCCGGCCCATGGGTCGCCGATGCCGGCGAACCGCTGCGGCACTGTCCGCACGGTGAAGTCGGCGGGGTTGCAGCCGGCAACCTCGTCCCACGCCAAGGGTGTGGACACCCGCGCATCCGGGGTGGCCCGCACCGAGTACGCCGATGCGACAGTGCGGTCTTTGGCGTTCTGATTGAAGTCGACGAAGACGCCCTCGCGTTCTTCTTTCCACCACCGGCTGGTGGCCAGTTCGGGTGCGCGTCGTTCCACCTCGCGGGCCACCGTCTGGGCAGCGAGCCGCACGTGCCGGAACGACCAGTTCGGTGCGATGCGCGCGTAGATGTGGAAACCGCGCGAGCCGGACGTCTTGGGCCAGGCGGTAAGCCCATGATCCTCGAGCACCTCGCGCGCCACCTGTGCCACGTCGACGATCTGCGGCCACGTCACGCCGGGCATCGGGTCCAGATCGACGCGCAGTTCGTCGGGATGCTCCAGATCGTCGGCGAGCACGGGGTGCGGATTGAGGTCGACGCAGCCCAGATTGATCGCCCAGGCCAGTCCGGCCGCGTCATGGAGAACCGCCTCTTTGGCCGAGGTGCCTCGTGCGTAACGCAATTCGGCGACGTCGACCCAGTCGGGCCGCTTCTCCGGGGCGCGCTTCTGGAAAACGGCCTCCTGGTCGATGCCCTTGACGAAACGCTTGAGGATCATCGGCCGCCCTGCCACTCCGCGCAGGGCGCCGTCGGCGACCGCCAGATAGTAGTGGATCAGGTCCAGCTTGGTGAGACCGGTCTGCCCGTCCCGGTCTGGGAAGACCACCTTGTCGGGGTGGGTGACCTCGACCTGGCGTCCGCCGACGTTTAGCGACACCGGAGCCATGGGCACATGCTAATTCGGCACAGCGTTCCGACCGCCGTGCGACCTACGTCACATAGGGTGGACGACATGCCAAATCCGATCGATCTGCCTGGGCAGGCGGTAGCCAAGGTCCAGCAATACGCCGAACGCGGCCTGTCCGAGCTGCACTATCTCCGCAAGATCATCGAATCCGGCACGTTCAGGTTGGAGAACCCACTGAACTACGCCGCGATGGCCGCCGAGATCGCGAAGTGGGGCGAAATCGGGATGCTGCCGTCGTTCAACGCGCGGCGCACGCCCGATCGCGCCGCGATCATCGACGACGACGGCGAGCTGACCTATCAGGAGCTCGACGAGGCCGCGAACGCTGTCGCCCACGGCTTGCTCGCCAAAGGCGTCAAGGGCGGCGACGGGGTGGCGATCCTGGCGCGCAACCATCGGTGGTTCGCCATCGCCGAGTTCGGCTGCGCACGGGTCGGGGCCCGGATCATTCTGCTCAACAGCTCGTTCTCCGGCCCGCAGATCAAGGAGGTGTCTGAGCGCGAGGGCGCCAAGCTGATCATTTACGACGACGAGTACACCGAAGACGTCAGCAAAGCCGATCCGCCGCTGGGCAAACTGCGGGCACTTCCCACCAACCCGGACGGCGAGGACTCCGGCAGCACCGACGAGACCCTGGCCGACCTGGTCGCCGCCAACAGCAGGTCGGCGGCGCCGAAAGCCAGCAAGCATTCCTCGATCATCATCCTGACCAGCGGAACCACCGGTACGCCGAAGGGGGCGAACCGCAGCACCCCGCCGACCCTGGCGCCGATCGGCGGAATCCTGTCGCACGTCCCGTTCAAGGCCAACGAAGTGACTTCGCTGCCGGCGCCGATGTTCCACGCCCTGGGATTTCTGCACGCCACCATCGGCATGTTCCTGGGGTCGACGCTGGTGTTGCACAGCAAGTTCAAGCCGGAGCAGGTGTTCGAGGACATCGAGAAGCACAAGGTGAGTGCGGTTGTCGTGGTGCCGGTGATGCTGTCGCGGATGCTCGAGGCGCTGGAGAAGATCGACAGCAAGCCCGACCTGTCCAGCCTGCGGATCATCTTCGTCTCGGGTTCGGCGCTGGGCGCCGATGTCGCCGAGCGGGCGTTGAAGGACATCGGTCCGGTCGTCTACAACATGTATGGCTCCACCGAGATCGCGTTCGCCACGATCGCCGGGCCCGAGCACTTGGAGTACAACTCCACCACGGCCGGGCCGCCGGTCAAGGGCGTGAAGGTCAGGATCTACGACGACAACGGCAAGGAGCTGCCGCAGGGCGAGGTGGGCCGGATTTTCGTCGGCACCAGCTTCCCGTTCGAGGGTTACACCGGCGGCGGCAACAAGCAGATCATCGACGGTTTGCTGTCCTCGGGCGACGTCGGCTACTTCGACGAGAAGGGTCTGCTCTACATCAGTGGCCGCGACGACGAGATGATCGTCTCCGGCGGGGAGAACGTCTTTCCGGCCGAAGTGGAGGACTGCATCAGCGGCCATCCCGACGTCGTGGAGGCCACCGCGATCGGCGTCGAGGACAAGGAGTGGGGTCACCGGCTGCGGGCCTTCGTCGTCAAGAAGAACAACGCGAGCCTCGACGAGGACGCCGTCAAGAAGCATGTGAAGGACCAGCTGGCCAAGTACAAGGTGCCGCGTGAGGTGATCTTCCTCGACGAGCTACCGCGTAACCCGACCGGAAAGATCCTCAAGCGCGAGCTGCGTGAAATGGACGCCGACGCCGACGCCGACTAGCCGGGGATCGCGAAACAGAAGTCAGGGCTGCGTATTCGGGACAACCGCAGCCCTGCTTTCTGTCCGGCGGTCGTTTACTCGAATCCGGTGCTGCCGTCGAGCTGCTCTCGCAGGATGTCGATCTGGCCGGTGTGCCGGGCGATCTCCTGGATCATGTGCAGATAGATCCAGCGCAGCGACACCGTGGTGCCGAGTCGCCCGTGGCGCAGCTCGTGGTCGAGCGGATATTGCGCGGCAATGCGACGGGATTCCTCGCATTGCGTCCGGTATTCGGTGATCAGGCTCGGCAGTGAATCGTCGGGCTGCATGTCGAACTCCCAGGCCCGGTCATGCGTGCGACGGTTGTCGTCCAGTCGGCCCTGTAGGAACTGGTCGAACCAGCCGTACTCCGCCCAGCGCAGGTGTTTGACCAACCCGCCCACGGTGGTGGCCGACGTGACGAGATGTCGACGAGCGTCGGCGTCGGACAGGCCGGAAACCTTGCTTATCAGGATGTCTCGGTAGTCGTCGAGAAAGGCTTCCAACGTGGCGCGTTCGCCGGTGACACCCTGCTCACGCCGATTGGTCCACTGAGTTTCTGCCATGTCGGCGAAGCTAGCACCGCCGGCGTCAGCGACGGTCGCGGATACTCCGCGTCACTTCGGCGGACAGCTTCGCGTCTGACAGCAGCAGCTCGATGAGTGCGGAGATCACTTCCTGTCCGGTGACTCGCGCGTATCCGAGTCGGTCGGCGGCCTCTCGCTGCCAGATGTCGAGCGCCCGGTGGGTGGCGGGGGAGAGGTCGACGGTACGACGGGTGCGCTGGCCACGGGGGCTGGGTTTCTTGTCATCGAATTTCTGCCGGATGCTCGAGAAGCGCTCGGTCTGCGCTGAGGCATCAGCGCGGCTGGGCGGTTTGGCTCGAAACGACGGGGAGCTGGAATCCATCGGCTGAACGACCTTCAGTTGACGTGAGCTTTCAGTACATCAGGAACCGAGTATGTCGGTCAAAGGCGCATCTCGCAGTGACGGCGCGCCGCGCCTTGCGGTGGCGCCGCGCCGTACCGGTCCGGTCCCGCCGGTGAACCCCCTACGTCTCGCCATTGCTGCATCAGAGTAACTACTATTCAATAGACGTAGCGATTTCGCGAAAAGCAATTCGCTCAAACCTCCTCAACCGATAGATAATGTCGGATAATCACAAATAATGGAATGAGTGCTTCCGCAATTACTGGTATGCGTCTTCACTGACTTCAGTAGCTGCTGATATTGCTGTCTAGCAGGATAGATACCGATTGCAGTAGGTACTGACACCAGTAGAACCACAGTTCAGGACCTACTGGAAGCAGTACGTACACAATGGTGTTTTCTGGAGGATAGGGCCTGAAGACAATGAATTAGCTGGTCAAAGGCTAAAACGACATTCTCAGGCGATTTAATCGCTTTATTTATCGTTTGCTAAGCATCAGGCCTTAGCGTTCTCGGTGTCAGTCACCAGATGACGAAGGAGCAATCGAATGTCGTTCTCACTCTCTTCAGCCCGCCGCTTCGCCGCGAGCGCAGTCGGCGCAGGCGCGGTGGCCGGCGCAATGTTCTTAGGCGCGGCGCCCGCAGCCAACGCTGCCCCGGCAGCGCCGATCCCGGCAGTCGGCCCGGCGTACATCGCGCCGATGCCGCTACGGCCTCACGTACCCGGCTTCGGCCACCACGGTCCTCACATCCCCGGCTTCGGTCACCACGGCTTCTGGGGACACCGGGGCTTCTGGGGTGGACACCACCACGGGTGGGGTCTGGGACACGGCGGTTGGGGTCACCACTGGGGCTGGGGGCACCGCGGTTGGGGACTCGGGCACCACGGCTTCTGGGGCCACCCAGGCTTCTGGGGTGGTCACCACCGTTGGTGGTGACCCCCAGTAACCAGGGGGAATAAGGCTGGCCCCGTTCTTGGACAAACGGGGCCAGCCGCCCCCTCACAAAAAGTTCACGCCGATCTGAGCTCCGTCAGGTCGGCGTGAACTTCGTGGTGGGCGGGCCTACGGGTCGCGAGGAAGACCCAGAAGTCGCTCGGCGATGATGTTGAGCTGGACCTCCGACGTGCCGCCGTAGATAGTGGTCGCGCGGCTGGCCAGCAGGTATTCCGCCCACTTCCCGGACGGCTGGCCGGGATCTCCGATCGCTCCCTCGGCACCGAATGAGGACAACCCGAATTCGGCGTAGCCCTGCCCGGTGCGCATCGACAACAGCTTGGAGATGGCGGCCGACGGCATCGCGTCTCCACCCGCCAGCGTCAACAACGTCGAGCGCAGGTTGAGCAGCTTGGCGGCGTGCCCTTCGGCGATCAACTGACCGGCGCGGTTCTGTGCGATCTGGTCGAAGTGCCCGTCGCGGACGAACTCGACGAACTGATCGAGGCTGGCCAGGAACGGCGCCTCGCTGCTGCCGATCGAAACCCGTTCTGCGGTCAGGGTATTGCGGCTGACCTCCCAGCCGCGGTCGACCTCACCGAGCACCAGTTCGTCGGGCACGAACACGTCGTCGATGAAGACGGTGTTGAACATCGCTCCGCCGGTCAGTTCGCGTAGCGGCTTGACCTCGACGCCCTCACTTTTCATGTCCAGCAGGAAATACGTGATGCCGTTGTGTTTGGGTGCACTGGGGTCCGTCCTGGCCAGCAGCGCGCCCCACTGCGAGAACTGCGCCGCGGTGGTCCAGATCTTCTGACCGGTGATACGCCAGCCGCCGTCGACCTTGGTCGCCTTGGTGCTCAAGCCGGCCAGGTCTGATCCGGCGCCGGGCTCGGAAAACAGCTGGCACCAGATCATTTCGCCGCGGAAGGTGGGCGGCAGAAAGCGCTGCTTCTGTTCGTCGGTGCCGAACGCCACAATCGACGGCACGATCCATGCCGCGATACCGAGCGGTGGCCGCCGGACCCGCCCGGTGTTGAATTCCTGGGCGATGATGATCTGCTCGACGGGGTTCGCGTCACGGCCCCATGGTTTGGGCAGATAGGGCAGCACCCAGCCGCCCTCGGCGATCGCGGTGGTGCGGTCGTCGCGTGAGATGTCCTTCAGCGCGGAGACTTCCGCGCGGATCTCGTCGCGCACCTTCTCGGTGTCGGGGTCCAGGTCGATATCGAGGGTGCGCATTCCGGTGCTGGTGGCGGTGTCGACAACCCGCTGGGGGTACTCGGTCTTACGTCCGAAGCCGGCGGCGATCACCAGTGCCCGGCGGTAGTAGACGTTCGTGTCGTGCTCCCAGGTGAACCCGATGCCACCGTGCACCTGAATGCAGTCCTGGGCGCAACGCTGGGCGGCCGCCGGCGCCAGCGTCGCCGCCACTGCGGCAGCGAACTCGACCTTGGCAGCCTCAGTGTCCCAGTCGTTTTCGCGAGCCTGGTCTACCGCGCGCGCGGCGTCCCATACGGCGGCCGTCGCGCGCTCGGTGTCGGCGATCATCTCCGAGCACTTGTGCTTGACGGCTTGGAACTGCCCGATCGGCCGACCGAACTGCTCGCGGATCTTGGCGTATTCCGACGCGGTGTCGGTGGCCCACCGCGCCACCCCGACGGCTTCGGCCGACAGCAGCGTCGAGATCAGCGCCCGGGCTCCTACCGCGTCGAGGCTGCTCAGCGCGACCTCATCGGAGACCTCGACGGCGTTGGCGCGCACGTGGGCGATGGGTCGCAGCGGGTCGACGCCGGCGACGGGTTCGATCTCGAGTTGGTCGGACTGCAGCACCACCCACTCTTCGCCGCTGTCGATCGCCACCGGCAACACCAGCAGCGACGCTTGCGCCGCGGCCGGCACCGCTCGGGCCTCGCCGCGGATCACCAGGGAAGCGCCCTGCCGGGTGGCGGTCAGTGCCGAGTCCAGTGCGTACGCCGCGATCGCGGACCCGGACGCCAGGTCGGCCAGGATCTTGGCGTCGGGGTCGTGCGCGGCGATCAGCGCGCTCGCGATCGCTGACGGAACGAATGGCCCGGGCACGGCCCCGTAGCCGAACTCGGCCAGCGTGATGGCGAGCTCCAGGATTCCGAACCCTTGTCCGCCAACGGATTCGGCGAGGTGAACTCCCTGGAGGCCCTGGTCGGCCGCGGCCTGCCAGTACGGCGGCGGATTGTCGATCGGCGTCTCGAGTGCGGCGTGCAGGACCTCCGATGGCGCCACCCGAGAGACAAGTGCACGCACCGAGTCGGCCAGGTCTTGGTGTTCAGGATTGATTGCGATCGGCATTGGTCGCCTTCCTCGAATTCAGCGAGCTGTGCCAGCTCGTCCCCCAAGCTAACAACCGGTGGGTTGGTTGACCACATGGGCCAGTGGCTCGCCGTCCCGCAGCCGGCGGCAATTGGCGACGGCCTCGACCAGATAGCGCCGCATGGTGTCGACGGTGTACCAGGTGACATGCGGGGTGAGCACCACGTTGTCGAGCTCCAACAGCGGGTTGTCCGCCGCGACGGGCTCGGCGCCGAAGACGTCCAGCCCGGCCGCGGTCAGCCGCCCGTCGCGCAGTGCCTCCGCAAGAGCCGCCTCGTCGACGATCGGCCCACGCGAGGTGTTGACCAGTACCGCGCCGGCCTTCATCCCCGCTATCGCGGCCCGGTCGATAAGACCATCGGTATCCGCGGTCAACGGCAGGTGCAGCGAGACGATGTCGCTGTCGGCGAGCAACTCGCGCAGCGGCCGCCAGCTCGAAAGCCCGTCGTCGGTCGTGCTGGTGTGCAGCACCGTCGCGCCCATCGCGGCGAGGATTCCCGCGACCTGCTTGGCGACGTTGCCGTAACCGACCAATCCGACGGTGCAGGCGCCGATGTCGCGAACGGTCTCACCGAGCTGCGGATCGGACGGCCAGCCGCGGCCGAGGCGAGTGGCCCGGTCGAGCACCGGCAGCCGGCGCAAAGCCGCCAGCATCAGCAACAGCGTGCCCTCGGCGACCGAGGGTGCGTTGGCGCCGGGCATGTTCGCCACCGCGATGCCCTGCCTGGTGGCGGCCTCGACGTCGACGGTGTTGACCCCGGCGCCGAATTTGTGCACCAGCCGCGTCCGGTTGGCGCGGCTCAGGTCGGACTCCGACAGCGGCCGCAGTACGTGCCAGATCACCTCGGCGTCGGGTAGCTCGCGGTAAAACGTCTCGTCATCGGGGCACCAGACGATATCGAGCCAATCAGTCTCGGTCGCAAGGAAATCCAGAACTTTCGGGCCCGGATCGAAGTGGGCGAGGACTCTCAGCGCCACCGCTTGGCAATCCATTTGGCGATGGTGTCGGCCTGCTCGCTACGTGCACCCGGGGTGGTGAAGTAGTGGTCGGTGTCGATGGATACCTGCGATTTGTCGGCGCTGGCCAGCGCGTCGTGGATCCGCTGCGCGTCGGACGGGAACACGCCGGTGTCCGCCTCGGCGTTGATCACCAGAGCGGGACAGCCGATCCGGGCCAGGTGCGGCTCGGCCCGCGTCTGAGCGGTACGCAGGCTCCACATGGCCAGCCAGCCGCGCAGGGTGCAGGCGGCGGCAATGCCGTGTGCCGAGCGGTTGGCCTTGGCGGGTAAGCCCGCGTAGCAGAAGTTGGGCTGGCGATGAGTCGGCTCGATCGTCGGGTCGACCATCCGCGGGTCGGCCCACGTCCGCATCACACTGAATGGTCGATCCGAAAAGCCAGCGGCGCGAACACGTTTCAACTCGGCTTCGGCCCAGTCGGTGATCGCGTTGTTACGGGCGACCTGCGCAGAGCGGTAGCGTTTGAGAAAGTCCGCGGAAAACGGTGGTCCGTTGCGCTCGTCGAACAGATCCAGGTCCGGGTTCGTGGCGATCGGGTCGTTCTCGTCGACGACGGAGCCGTCCATCCACGCGGTCAACACGTCCGGCCGTCCCGGGTGTGCCGCACTGGCCACGTAACCGTCGGCGGGCAGCAGGTCGGTCAGCCCCGCGGCCGGCCGCATGCCGGGCGTCGCCGTCACGTGCGGGTCGGTGGCCTGTGCCTGGTAGGCGGCCATCAGCGAGCCTCCGCCGGAATTGCCCAGCAGCACAACCCTTTCCACCGCCTGGGTCTCGCGTAGCCAGCGCACTCCGACGCCGATGTCGACCAGCGCGTGGTCGAGCAGAAAGCTGCTCTCGAATCCGCGGAAGCGGGTGTTCCAGCCCAGGAATCCGATGCCCCGAGTGGCCAGGTAGTCGGCGAGATAGTGCTCGGAGAAGTCGATTTGGTAGTGGGTGGCGATCACCGCGACCTTCGGCTTGCGTCCGACGCCACGGTGATAGAGGCCTTGGCACGGGTGCCCGCCCGCACCTGCGCGTCGACCGGTTGGCGACGGTAGACCGATGAATTCCCGGACAACCCCGGGCGTGCCGGCGGTACGACTCACTCAGCGGCCTCCTGGTGGTAGATGGCGCGGTAAAAGATATTCGCCAGCGTGGCGATGCAAGCTTGGTCGTCGGGTTCGCCGGTCGGGCTGGTCAATTGCAGATAGCAGAACTGGTTCAGCATCGCGACGATCGCCACCGCGATCAAGCGCGGATCGTCACCCGCGCAGTAACCGTCGGCTTGAGCGCGCCGCACCATCTCGGTGATGAACGAGGTTGGGATGGCACAGATTTCAGCCCAGTACTGGGCGAAGTCGTCGTTGATCATCGCCAGCTGCGAGACGCTGATCATCTCCGCGAGCCGATGCTTGTAGGTGTGCCAGTGTGCCGCCGCGGCCTGGAAGGCGCGCTCTCGGATCGACAGGCCGTGCTGGGTAACCGGTTTCGCCCGTTCGCTGACTTCGTTGCGAAACCTCAGTGCCCATTCGCCGACCATCGCCTCCTTCGAGTCGTAGTAGTTGTAGAACGACGCCGTCGAACACCCGGCCTCGGCGGTGATGTCGGCGATCGTGGTGGCCAGAAAGCCTTTACGCGCGATCACCGATCGGGCGGCGGCGTTGATGGCGGCGTGTGTCCGACGGCCCCGGGTCGTCGGTAGCGGCGCGCGGTGAGCCGGAGGGTCGGACACAGTAGGCACCGACGGGCCTCCTTCGTCGTGGCTGCGGGATCGTTGCGACCCCCGGGACGGCGGATTCACTGGAATAGACCTGAATCTGATGTTAGGTTCAGATTCAGATCTCCGCCACGGAACCAGCGAAGCTCGATGCCGACGGACGGGAGCCCGGGGATGATCAAGCCGCACAACCCGAACTCCGAATTCGACCTCGGCGGCATCAACCATGTCGCACTGGTGTGTTCGGACATGGCCCGCACGGTGGACTTCTACACCAACGTCCTGGGCATGCCGCTGGTCAAGTCGCTCGACCTGCCCGGCGGGATGGGGCAGCACTTCTTCTTCGACGCCGGCAACGGCGACTGCGTTGCGTTCTTCTGGTTCGCCGACGCGCCCGATCGAGTGCCGGGGTTGTCGTCGCCGGCGGCCATTCCGGGCATCGGTGAGATCACCAGCGCCGTGAGCACCATGAACCACTTGGCGTTTCACGTGCCGGCCGAGAAATTCGACGGCTACCGGCAGCGGCTCAAGGACAAGGGCGTGCGGGTCGGGCCGGTGCTCAACCACGACGAGAGCGAGCGTCAGGTGGCGGCCGCGGTGCATCCCGGGGTCTACGTACGGTCGTTCTACTTCCAGGATCCCGACGGGATCACGCTCGAATTTGCTTGCTGGATCAAGGAATTCACCGAAAGCGACGTACAGGCGGTGCCCAGGACGTCGGCCGATCGCCACATTCCGGCTGCGCATTAGTCAGTCGCGGTACAGATTCGGGTCGGCCAGACCGTCGAGCAGCGACGCGAGGTGATCGACCAGCTGCTCGGGATCGAGCCGCACGTCGCCGGCCAGCCATGCGCCGATCGTCTGCCCCACCCCGCCGACCACGAAATGCGCGGCGGCCTTGATCCGGTCGTTTTCGGGCACTCGCAGCGCGTTCTCGACGTACTGGCCGGAGAGCATTGCGAACAGCGCGCTGGACTCGACTCGCTTGCGCACCAGGACCGCGTTGGCCGGTTGCGCGCTGAACAACAGTCGCCCCACCCGCGGATCGCCACTGATGGTGTGGACGATGTTGGCCATACCGGCGCGGGTGTGTTCCTCGGGCGGCGCTGAGGCGACTGCCGCCTGAGTGGTGGCAGCCATCTCGGCGATCACCCAGTCGAATACCGAGGCGACGAATTCGTCTTTGTCGGTGAAGCTTTCGTAGAAATAGCGGGCAGCCAGGCCGGCCTGCCGGCAGACGGCCCGCACCGTCAACTCCGGGGCTTGGTCGCCGCCCAGTAGATCGAGCCCGGCCTGCAGCAATCCGGCCCGTCGGCTCGCCAGCCGCTCGGCGGCGTCGACGCCACGGTAGGGCCGCGGTCGTGTCGTCGGGGCGGAGGCCATGGTCTCCATCTTGACACCGGTCTAACCGCCCTGCAAAATCAGGAAACAAGCGTTCTCAGAATTAGCGGCAGGCGGGGCTATGACGGTCAGTGAACCCACGAGGCATGTCGAGCGTCCGGTCAGCGAGCCGCCGATCAGCGGCCGTCGACGGAAGCGCACACCACAACTCGACGACACCCTGATGGGGATGGCGTTGCTACTCGGTCCGGCCAACGTGATCATGCAGTTGGCCCGCCCGGGGGTGGGCTACGGCGTGATGGAGAGCCGGGTGGAGAGCGGACGCATCGACCTGCATCCGATCAAGCGGGCTCGCACCACGTTCACCTACCTCGCGGTCGCAATGGCCGGCAGCGACATCCAGAAGGCCGCGTTCCGCCGCGCCGTGAATCGCGCCCATGCCCAGGTGTATTCGACTCCCGACAGCCCGGTGCAGTACAACGCATTCGACCACGATCTGCAGTTGTGGGTGGCGGCCTGTCTCTACAAGGGCGGAGTGGACTTCTACCGGCTGTTCATCGGCGAGATGGACCACGACGAAGCCGACCGCCACTACCAGGAAGCGGTGGTGCTCGGATCCACGCTGCAGGTGCCGCCGGAGATGTGGCCCGCGGACCGACCGGCGTTCGACCGCTACTGGGCCGCCCAACTCGACAAGGTCCACATCGACGACGCCGTCCGCGGCTTTCTGTATCCCATTGCGGTGGGGCGCATACAGAAGCTGCGACTGCCCGATGCCCTTCGCAGGCAACCCGAGAAGCTCGGTCTGCTACTGACCGCGGGGTTTCTGCCGCAGCGGTTCCGCGACGAGATGCAGTTCGCCTGGGATGCCGCCTCCCAGCGCCGTTTCGACCGGGTGATCGCCGGCCTTCGCACGCTGAACAACGCGATGCCGCGGTTCGTCCGGCGGTTTCCGTTCAACGTCCTACTGTGGGACCTGGATCGGCGGATCAAGGCCGGCCGCCCGTTGGTGTAGCGGCGAATACCCCCTACCGGGACGGGGTCTTGTATCTACGACGCAATGTCGTATTCAATTCCGTCGTGGCTGAATTGGTCGACGTCGGCGCGCTGCTGGGCGCGCGTAGGGTCGGTTGCCGTGCGTACTGACGACGACAATTGGGACATCACGACGAGCGTCGGTTCGACCGCCTTGTTCGTGGCCACCGCCCGAGCGCTGGAAGCGCAGAAGCCGAATCCGTTGGCCGTCGATCCCTATGCCGAGGTCTTCTGTCGCGCGGTGGGCGGTTCCGCTGCCGACGTGCTGGACGGCAAGGATCCCGAACACCAGCTCAGGACGGCCGATTTCGGCGAGAACTTCGTCAACTTCCAGGGCGCTCGCACCAAGTTCTTCGACGAGTACTTCCGCCGGGCCGCCGAGGCCGGTGCCCGGCAAGTGGTGATCTTGGCCGCGGGCCTGGACTCGCGCGCCTACCGGCTGTCCTGGCCGGATGGCACGACGATCTTCGAGCTGGATCGTCCGCAGGTGCTCGATTTCAAGCGCGAGGTGCTCGACGATCAAGGCGCCTCACCCAACGCCGAGCGGCGCGAGATCGCCATCGACCTCCGTGAGGACTGGCCACAGGCATTGCGCGACAGCGGTTTCGACGCGTCCCAGCCGTCCGCGTGGATCGCCGAGGGCTTGCTGATCTATCTGCCCGCCGCCGCCCAGCAGCAATTGTTCACCGGCATCGACGCGCTGGCCAGCGCAGGCAGTCATGTCGCCGTCGAGGACGGCGCGCCCATGCCGGCCGAGGCGTTCGAAGCCGCGGTGGAGGCCGAGCGTGCGGCCCAGGCCGCGGGGGACGACCGGCTGTTCTTCCAGTTGGTCTACAACGAGCGGCACGCGCCGGCGGAGCAGTGGTTCGAGGACAACGGATGGGACGCCGTCGCGACGCCGCTGGCCGAATATCTGGGCGAGGTGGGTCGGCCGGTGCCGGGGCCGGACACCGAGGCCGGGCCGATGATTGCCCGCAACACTTTGGTCAGGGCGGTGAAACGGTGAACACCCGATGGCGTACAGTTCCCTGCTAATGACAGTCATTTTCAATAAGCGACCGGCGTGCGGGGAATGTAGACAATTGTCTCCACGCTGGCGAAAAGTTCGCAGCGGAGGCGATTTTGACGACTGACCTGGGTTTTCGTCGTCGCCGAGCGTCGACGAACGAGACCACGTATCCACCCGTTACGTGCGTCTCGACACATAGCATGTGTGATGCTAACTTCGCCCGAAGTTAGCTTAGGCAATACTACGTCCGAAGGGGAGACTGAGGCGTGGAAACCGCTGAAACCGGCGCCGTCGCAACCCGGCCTACTACGGCCCGGGTTGACGATGATGTAGCGAGCCGCTTCGCGACCTGTAGCCGGGCGCTCGGGCTGACCGTGTACGACCGGACCCGGCCGGCGGACTTGGCCGCAGCCCGTTCCGGATTCAGCGGTCTGGTTCGCATCGCTCACGATCAGGCCGACGCCTGGGTCGGGCTGGCTGCCGCCGGTGACACGTCTCTTCCTGTGCTGGAAGCGATTTCGCACAATGCTGCGACGGCGGGTGTCTTGCGGCGCCGGGTCGAACTGCCCGAGGGGGCGCTCGGATTCCGTTACGACACCGGGCTGTACCTCAAGTTCCGAGCCACTGAGCCTGACGACTTCCATCTGGCCTACGCGTCGGCTCTCGCCGGCGCGGGTCGGTTTGCCGAAGCCCACGATCTGGTCTCCGCGGTCAGCCGGCGCAAGCCGAGTTCGAACGAGGCGCGCTGGGTAGCCACGACCATCCACTACCGCGCTGAGCGGTGGGCGGACGTGGTCAAACTGCTGTCCCCGATCGTCAACGACGCCAAGCTCGACGAGCACTTCGCCCACGCCGCGAAGATCGCCCTCGGAATCGCGCTGGCCCGCCTCGGCATGTTTGCCGCGGCGCTGGCTTACCTCGAGGAGCCGGAAGGCCCGGTCGCCGTCGCAGCGGTCGACGGTGCACTCGCCCGGGCGCTGTCGCTGCGTGCCGACGGTGACGAGGACACCGCCCGCGAGGTGCTGCAGGACCTCTACGCCGCCAACCCGGAAAACGCTCAGGTCGAAGAGGCTCTGACGGACACCAGCTTCGGAATCGTTCCCACCACGTCGGACCGCATCAGCGCCCGCCTCGATCCCTGGGATGTCGGCACCGAGCCCAAGCCCGGGGACTTCGTCGACCCCGGTGCGCAGGAGCGCAAAGCCGTGCTGTTGTCCGAGGCCGAGCGTGAACTAGACGAGTTCATCGGACTGGAGAAGGTCAAGGATCAGGTCGCGCGGCTCAAGAGCGCGGTGGCCATGGAGCTGGTTCGCAAGGAGCGCGGACTCGAAGTCGCGCAGCGCACTCACCACCTGGTGTTCACCGGCCCGCCCGGGACCGGCAAGACCACGATCGCCCGTGTGGTCGCGAAGATCTATTGCGGCCTGGGGCTTTTGAAGAAAGAGAACATCAAAGAGGTGCACCGGGCCGACCTGATCGGTCAACACATCGGAGAGACCGAAGCCAAGACCAACGCGATCATCGACAGCGCTCTGGACGGTGTGCTGTTCCTGGACGAGGCGTACGCACTGGTCGCCACCGGCGCCAAGAACGACTTCGGGTTGGTGGCCATCGACACCTTGCTGGCCAGGATGGAAAACGACCGTGACCGCCTGGTGGTCATCATCGCGGGGTACCGGGCAGACCTGGACCGGTTCCTGGACACCAACCAGGGTCTGCGCTCGCGGTTCACCCGCACCATCGACTTCCCGTCTTATCAGCCGGCCGAGCTCATCGAGATCGCCAACTTCATGGCGACTCGACGCGACAGCGCGTTCGAGCAGGCCGCGCTCGACGATCTCGAGGCGTTGTTCGCTCACCTGGCCAGCACCACCAAGGCCGATTCGGTCGGTGTCGAACGACGGGGCCTCGACATCGCCGGTAACGGCCGATTCGTTCGTAACGTCGTCGAAAAGTCAGAAGAAGAACGGGAATTCCGGTTGGACCACTCCGAACACGCGAAGACCGGTGAATTCACCGATGAGGAGCTCGTGACGATCACCGCCGCTGACGTGGCCAACACCGTGCCGCCCCTGCTGGAAGGCCTTCGGCTGGAGACGCCCGCATGACCGCGCCGGCGATGACGTACACCGAAGCGATCAAGAGGAGCCGAGTCAATGGCTGAGCGTGAAGCGCCCGACGACCGGCGCTCGTTCGCCTCGCGTACCCCGCAGAACGACAATCCGGAGAAAGTCGTCTACCGCCGTGGCTTCGTCACCCGCCACCAGGTGACCGGCTGGCGATTTGTCATGCGCCGCATCGCTTCTGGCGTCGCTTTGCACGACACCCGGATGCTCGTCGATCCGCTGCGCACTCAGACGCGCGCGGTTCTGATGGGCGTCGTCGTGTTGGTCACCGCGCTGGTCGGTTGCTTCGTCTTCTCGCTGATACGGCCGAACGGGTCGGCGGCGAACAACCCGATTCTGGCCGACCGGTCGACGGCCGCGCTGTACGTGCGGGTGGGCGATCAGTTGCATCCGGTGCTCAACCTGGCGTCGGCCCGGCTGATCGCCGGAAAACCGGCCAACCCGACGCAGGTGAAAAGCACTGAGCTGGACAAGTTTCCGCTCGGCAACCTGATCGGCATCCCCGGCGCGCCGCAGCGGATGGTGCAGAACACCCGCAAAGACGCCGACTGGACGGTCTGCGATGCGGCCAGCGGTGCCGCCGCCGGCGTGACGGTCATCGCCGGTGCCCCGGACAGCAGCGGCGCGCGCGCCGCGACTCTCGGCGACGGCAAAGCCGTACTGGTCAGCAACCCCAGCGGCACCTGGGTGCTGTGGGACGGCCGGCGCAGCCGGATCGATCTCGGCGACCACGCCGTGACCGGCGCGCTGGGACTGGGGAACGGGGTTCACACTCCACGCCAGATCGCAGCCGGCCTGTTCAACGCGATCCCGGAGTCACCTCCGCTGGCCCCTCCGGTCATCCCCGATGCCGGCACCCCGGCGAAGTTCCCGGTGCCCGCCCCGATCGGCGGTGTCGTGGAATCGCATGGGCTGGAGAGCAATTCGGTCGACTACTACGCGGTGCTGCCGGATGGCCTGCAGCAGATCTCGCCGGTGCTCGCCGCGATCCTGCGTAACGCCAACTCCTACGGCCTCGATCAGCCGCCACGACTGGGTGCCGACAAGGTGGCCAAACTGCCGGTTTCCCGGCAACTGGACACCACCCATTACCCCGGGCAGCGGATCAGCCTGCTCGATGTGACGCATGACCCGGTCACCTGCGCGCACTGGAGTAAAGAGTCCGGTGCCAGTACGAATTCGCTGAATCTCCTTGCCGGGTCGGCGCTTCCGATTCCCGACACCATCCACCCGCAGGAATTGGTCGGCGCCGGCGCCGGCGGCACAGCCAGCCGTGTCGCGATGGCTCCGGGGACGGGGTACTTCGCGCAGACGGTCGGTCAGAACGCCTCCTCGCCTGCTGCCGGTTCGCTGTTCTGGGTCTCCGACACCGGTGTTCGCTATGGCATCGACAACGAAGCCGCCCAGGGTGGCGTCACCGGACACGCGAAAACCGCGGAGGCCCTTGGGCTGACGCCGCCACCAACTCCGATCCCGTGGTCGGTCCTGTCGTTGTATGCCCCCGGGCCGACATTGTCGAGAGCCGACGCTCTGCTGGCGCACGACGGGCTGGCACCTGACTCCCGACCTGGTCGCACTTCTGCCGAAGGGCAAAACCGATGAGCCGCTTGATCTTCGAGGCCCGCCGCCGGCTGCCCTCGCCGGTGACCCGCAAGGGCAGCATCAACATCGAGGCACCGCCGGAACTGCCGCGGGTGATCCCGCCGTCGTTGCTGCGCCGCGCGCTGCCCGTGGTGATCGTGCTGCTGATCGTCGGGATGATCGTCGCGATGGTGGCCACCGGCATGCGGCTCATCTCGCCGCAGACCTTGTTCTTCCCGTTCGTGCTGCTGCTGGCCGCGACGGCGTTCTTCCGTGGGG
This sequence comes from Mycobacterium sp., assembly GCF_002863225.1. Taxonomy (GTDB): domain Bacteria; phylum Actinomycetota; class Actinomycetes; order Mycobacteriales; family Mycobacteriaceae; genus Mycobacterium. The sequence goes on from NZ_PKEK01000090.1 coordinate 115,591, forward strand.
GAGACAACAAATCGCGCACCGAGGAGGTCGACGCCGAGCGCGCCGACTACCTGCGCTACCTGTCGGTGATTCGGGACAACATCCGGGCGCAGGCGGCTGCTCAGCGCGCCGCGGCCGAATGGTCGCATCCCGAACCCGCGGAACTGGCCGCGATCCCCGGATCGCGACGGCAGTGGGAGCGCGACCCCCGGGACGGTGATTTCCTGGTGGTGCGGGCCGGTGTGCATTCGGCGGCCTTGGACACCGCGCTGCGGGTCAACGACACCGCCGACGAGGTCGACCTCGAACCGGTGTCGCACAGCGCATTACGCAGCCTGCTGGACACTCAACGCACGGTGCGCGATGTCCCGACCGGTATCGACCTGACCAAGCTCTCGCGGATCACCGTGCTCGGTGACGAGGACGACGTCCGTGGCGCACTACGGGCCTGGGTGGCTCAGGCGGTCACGTGGCACGACCCGACCGTGCTCGGTGTGGCGGTCGCGACTTCGGACCTGGAGTCAGCGGACTGGTCATGGCTGAAATGGCTTCCGCACGTGGACATTCCGGCCGAGGCCGACGGCGTCGGTCCGGCCCGCTACCTGTCCAGCAAGCCGGACGAGCTGGCAGCGCTACTCGGACCGGTGTTGTCCGACCGCCCCGCGTTCACCGCCGGCTCGGGTGATGCGCTGCGGCACCTGCTGATCATCGTCGACGACCCGGACTACGACCTGAACGCCTCTGCGCTGGCGGCCGCCCGGGCCGGGGTCACCGTGGTCTACCGATCGACCACCGCACCGCACCGGGAGCAGTACTCCGACCCCGAGCGTCCCATCCTGCGGTTTGCCAACGGCGCGATCGAGCGCTGGCAGACCGGTGGCTGGCAGAGCTACATCGACCACGCCGATTTCCTCGGTGTCGACGACGCGGTGCATGTCGCGCGCCGACTGTCCCGCTGGGACTCCAATCCCACCCACAGCGGTCTGCAGTCGACGGCCACCCGCGGTGCCACCTTCACGACGCTGCTGGGAATTCCGGACGCGTCGCGCCTGGACGTCCCGACGTTGTGGGCGCCGAGGCACCGCGACGACGAACTGCGGGTGCCGATCGGTGTCACGGCCACCGGTGAGCCGCTCATGTTCGACCTCAAGGACGAGGCCGAGGGCGGGATGGGGCCGCACGGCCTGATGATCGGTATGACCGGCGCCGGCAAGTCGCAGACGTTGATGTCGATCCTGTTGTCGCTGTTGACGACCCATTCAGCCGATCGGCTGATCGTGATCTACGCCGACTTCAAGGGTGAGGCGGGCGCCGATATCTTCCGCCACTTCCCGCAGGTCGTCGCGGTGATCTCCAACATGGCCGAGAAGAAGTCGCTGGCCGACCGGTTCGCCGACACGTTGCGCGGTGAGGTGGCGCGACGGGAAACGCTGCTCCGCGAGGCCGGGCGCGCGGTCCAGGGCAGCGCGTTCAACTCGGTGACCGAATACGAGAACGCCATCGCGGCCGGTCATGACCTGGCGCCGATCCCGACGCTGTTCGTCGTGGCCGACGAGTTCACCTTGATGCTGGCCGACCACCCCGAATACGCGGAGCTCTTCGATTACGTTGCCCGCAAAGGACGTTCGTTCCGGATCCACATCCTGTTCGCGTCGCAGACCTTGGACGTCGGCAAGATCAAGGACATCGACAAGAACACTTCGTACCGAATCGGTCTGAAGGTGGCCAGCCCCGCGGTGTCACGCTCGATCATCGGTGTGGAGGACGCCTACCACATCGAAGCGGGCAAGGAGCACAAGGGAGTTGGCTTCCTGGTGCCCGCGCCCGGTGCTGCGCCGATCAAGTTCCGCAGTACCTACGTCGACGGCATCTACGACCCACCGCAGACACCGAAAACGCTTGTGGTGCACTCGGCTCCGGAGCCGAAGCTGTTCACGGCCGGCCGGGTGGAACCCGACCAGACCACTGTGATCGCCAAGAACGGCCACGACGAGCCGATCGCGCCGTCGCGCAAACTGATCGCCACCATCGGCGATCAGCTGGCGCGGTTCGGCCCGCGGGCGCCCGAGCTGTGGCTGCCGCCACTCGACGAGGTCATCCCGCTGAGTGCTGCGCTGGCGCGCGCCTCGGTGCCTCGCGGCGAATGGCGTTGGCCGCTGGGCGAGATCGACCGGCCGTTCCAGATGCGCCGCGACTCGTTGGTGTTCGACGCGCGGTCCTCGGCCGGCAACCTGTTGATCCACGGTGGCGCGAAGTCCGGTAAATCGACTGCGCTGCAGACGTTCATCCTGTCGGCCGCCAGCCTGCACTCGCCCCGCGAGGTCAGCTTCTACTGCCTCGACTACGGCGGCGGCCAGCTGAGGACGCTCGAAGACCTGGCGCACGTCGGCAGCGTGGCGTCGTCGCTGGAGCCGGAACGGATCCGTCGCACCTTCGGGGAGCTGGAGCAGCTGCTGCGGTCGCGACAGGAGCGGGAAGTCTTCCGCGACAAGCAAGGTCCGGACGACGGGCTGGGCCAGGTCTTCCTGGTCATCGACAACCTGTACGCGTTCAGCCGGGACAACACCGATCAGTTCAACACCCGAAACCCGTTGCTGAGCAAGGTGACCGAGCTGGTGAACGTCGGCTTGGCCTACGGCATCCACGTGGTCGCCACCACCCCGAGCTGGCTCGAGGTGCCACTGGCGATGCGGGACGGCCTGGGAATGCGACTGGAGCTCAAGCTGCACGACGCGCGGGACAGCAATGTCCGGGTGGTCGGTGCGCTCCACCGTCCGGCCGAGGGTGTGCCGGCCGACCAGCCGGGTCGTGGTCTGACCATGGCCGCCGAGCACTTCCTGATCGCCGCGCCGGAGCTCGACCAGGTCGCTGCGATCAACGCCCGGCACGAGGGCATCGCCGCGCCACCGGTCCGGCTGCTGCCCCGGAACCTGGGCCCGGATGCGCTCGAGCCGGTGTACGGGGGTGCCGATCGGATCGTGATCGGGCAGCGCGAAGAAGACCTGGCCGCGGTCCAACTCGACTTCGCCCAGGATCCGCTGTTGTTGGTGCTGGGTGACACCCGGAGCGGCAAGACGACGTTGCTGCGCCACATCATCCGCACGATCCGCGACAACTCGACGCCGGACCGCGTCGCCTTCACGGTGATCGACCGCCGACTGCATCTCGTCGACGAGCCGCTGTTCCCGGACAACGAGTACACCGCCAACATCGATCGGGTGACACCGGCGATGCTCGGTCTGGCCGGACTCATCGAGAAGCGGCGACCGCCGGCCGGTCTGGACGCGTCGCAGCTGACCGGGTGGTCATTCGAGGGGCACACGCACTACCTGATCATCGACGACGTCGACCAGATACCGGACTCGCCGGCGTTGACCGGACCCTATGTGGGACAGCGTCCTTGGACACCGCTGATCGGGTTGCTGGCACAGGCGGGAGATCTCGGGCTGCGGGTCATCGTCACCGCCCGGGCCAGCGGCGCCGCACACGCGCTGATGACCAGCCCGCTGCTGCGCCGGTTCAGCGACCTGCAAGCCACCACGTTGCTGCTGTCCGGCAACCCGGTGGACGGCGGCAAAGTCCGCGGTCAGCGCTTCGATCGGCTGCCGCCCGGGCGGGCAATTCTGCTGGCCGACAGCGACACCCCGACATACGTCCAGTTGGTCAATCCGCTCGTCGACGAAAGCGTCGCCGTCGACGGCGGCAGGTGAGTTTCAACAAAAGGAGTTGGTGTCATGACACTGCGAGTTGTTCCAGAAGGTCTGGCGTCGGCAAGCGCCGCCGTCGAAGCGATCACCGCCCGGCTGGCGGCCGCGCACGCGGGTGCCGCCCCGGCCATCACGGCCGTGGTTCCGTCCGCCGCTGACCCGGTCTCGTTGCAGACCGCCGCCGGCTTCAGCGCCCAGGGCGCCGAGCACGAGGCGGTGGCCGCCCAAGGTGTCGAGGAGCTCGGGCGTGCCGGCCTGGGCGTCGGTGAATCCGGCGTGAGCTATGCGGCCGGTGACGCCGCAGCCGCCGCGACATATGTGGGCGGCGGCAGCTGACGATGACAGCGCCGGTGTGGATGGCTTCGCCGCCTGAGGTGCATTCCGTGCTCCTCAGCAGCGGCCCTGGACCCGGGTCGCTACTCGCGGCCGCGGGTGCTTGGGCTGCGCTGAGCACTGAATACGCTTCGGCGGCAAGCGATCTCACATCGCTGCTGGCCTCTGTCCAGGCTGGCGCGTGGCAGGGCCCGAGCGCCGAGGAATACGTGAGCGCGCATCTGCCCTTCTTGGCGTGGCTCACCGAAGCCAGCGCGAACAGTGCCGGCGCGGCGGCGCAGCACGAGGTCGCGGCGGCCGCTTACACGACCGCTCTGGCCGCGATGCCGACCATTCCGGAGTTGGCGACCAATCACGTCATTCACGGCGTGCTGATCGCGACGAACTTCTTCGGCCTCAACACAATTCCGATCGCGGTCAACGAAGCCGATTACGTCCGGATGTGGATACAGGCGGCCACCACGATGGCGACCTATCAAGCGATCTCGGGTGCGTCGCTGGCGTCGGCTCCGCGCACCGAGGTGGCACCGCCGGTGCTCAAGACCAACGACGCCTCGCCAGCCGCCGTCGTGCCGCCGACGGGTGACTTCTTCCTCGATATCTACAACCAGTTGGTTCAGCTCATCGAGGATCCGAGTGGGACGCTCAGCGCGATTTTCTCAAACCCGGCCACCTACTTCCCGTTACTGTTTTTTGTCGCCTACCAGGTCTTCAGCAACGTCGGTGCGGCAATCACGTATCCGTTGTTGATCGCCGGCTCCATCATGGCGGTCGTCATCCCGTTCGTACTGCAGATGCTGACGGCGAACCCCGAGGTGCTCCCGTTGCTGACGGCTCCCGCAGGTGGTCAGACCGCACCCCAGCCGGCTCAACAGGTATCTCCGGTCGTGGTTACGGCCCCAGCAGCGGCCGGCACGGCGGCGACTCCCGCTCCCTCCTCGGCGGCCGGCGCCGCGGGGGGTGCGGCCCCGGCCGCCGCTCCGGCCGCCGGCTTCCCGTACATGGTGGGCGGTATGGACCCGGGCGGGGACCCAGGCCCGACCCTCATCGACCGCGACGAGAACAAGGCGCCGGGTAGCGCCATCCCTGCGGCCGCAGCGGCATTCGCCGTGAGTCGGGACAAAACCCGCTCGCGTCGGCGACGCAGAGCCGAAATGCACGATCACGCAGACGAATTCGCTGACATGAATGTCGACGTCAACCCGGACTGGGGTGCCCGCGACGATCGTGACCTGGTCTCGGCGGCGGTGGCATCGGGCAACGGTTCGGGTGCGCTGGGTTTTTCCGGCACAGTCGAGAAAGACAGCTCTGCTGAAGCGTCGGGCTTGGCGACGTTGAGCAGCAACGGATTTGGAAGTGGCCCGCGCATGCCGATGGTGCCGGGCACATGGGATCCGGAGACATCGGAAGGGGAGGGGGAGCACGGCTGAGCATGTGTACGTATGGCAACGGTAATCGAATGAGGAAGGGATTTCAGGGATGAGTTTGTTGGATGCTCACATTCCGCAGTTGGTGGCGTCGCAGTCGGCGTTTGGTGCCAAGGCGGGTTTGATGCGGTCGACGATTGGTCAGGCCGAGCAGGAG
>NZ_PKEK01000099.1 GCF_002863225.1 Mycobacterium sp.
AGCGCAGCGGGTCACCACCATTTGACCCCGTGGTGATCGCCAGGTCGGCCGCAGGCCGAGCGCAGCGGGTCACCACCATTTGACCCCGTGGTGATCGCCAGGTCGGCCGCAGGCCGAGCGCAGGCGGTCGGCCCACGAATCGTCTCGCTCTGAACAACGAAACGAAGTTCCCGACACATGGGCGCACGTGTGCTTTGGTGAACCTGTGTCTGACAGCCAGCTCATCTCCGAACGCATCATCGACACCAACGGCGTGCAGCTGCACACCCTGGAGGCGGGTGAGCGGGGTGCACCGGTCGTGGTGCTGGCGCACGGCTTCCCCGAGCTCGCCTTCTCCTGGCGTCACCAGATTCCGGCGCTGGCCGCCGCCGGGTACCACGTACTGGCGCCCGATCAGCGCGGTTATGGCCGCACCAGCAGCCCGGCTGGTATCGCCGCCTACAACGTCGCCGAGCTCTCCGCCGACCTGATCGGCCTGCTCGACGACGTGGGGACCGAGCAGGCGGTGTTCGTCGGTCACGACTGGGGAGCCCCGGTGGTGTGGAGTTCGGCGCAGCTGCACCCGGACCGGGTCGCTGCCGTCGTCGGCATGAGCGTGCCGCCGGTGCCACGGTCGCAGGTTCCGCCGACCACGGCGTTCCGATCGATCTTCGGCGACAACTTCTTCTACATGCTGTATTTCCAGGAGCCGGGGGTGGCCGACGCCGAACTCGGTGACGATCCACGTCGGACCATCACCCGCATGCTGGGCGGGCTGACCCGATCCGACGACCCGACGGCGGCGCTGCGCATGATCGAACCGGGCCCGGCCGGATTCATCGACCGGCTCCCGGAGGTCGACGGCCTGCCCGACTGGATCACCCGCGACGAGCTCGACCACTACGTCGGTGAGTTCGAGCGCACCGGCTTCACCGGTGGGCTCAACTGGTATCGCAACCTGGACCGCAACTGGGAACTGCTGGCCGACCCCCCGGCCGCAACCATCAACGTGCCGGCCATGTTCATCGGTGGCACCGCTGACCCGGTGCTGGGCTTCATGCGTCCTGACCGAGCGCCGGAGCTGGTCACCGGCCGCTACCGCGAGGTGCTGATCGACGGCGCCGGACATTGGCTGCAGCAGGAGAAACCGGACCAGGTCAACGAATTGCTGCTGGATTTTCTGTCAAGCCTGAAGATCGAGGCCGAGCAGACATGAAGCGTCCGCTGAACTTCGGCGTCTTTGTCACACCGTTTCATCCGACCGGCCAATCACCAACGGTGGCACTGGAATACGACATGGACCGGGTGGTGGCGCTGGATCGGCTCGGCTTCGACGAGGCGTGGTTCGGTGAGCACCACTCCGGCGGTTACGAGTTGATCGCCTGCCCCGAGGTGTTCATCGCCGCGGCCGCCGAGCGGACCAAACACATCCGGCTGGGCACGGGCGTGGTGTCGCTGCCGTACCACCACCCGCTGATGGTTGCTGACCGATGGGTGCTGCTGGATCATCTGACCCGGGGGCGCGTGATGTTCGGGGCGGGCCCGGGCGCGCTGCCGTCGGACGCGTACATGATGGGAATCGATCCGATCGAGCAGCGCAGGATGATGGAGGAATCGCTGGAGGCGATCCTGGCGTTGCTCCGCGCCGAACCCAGCGAGCGGATCAGCCGGCACTCGGACTGGTTCACCCTGCGCGACGCGCAACTGCACATCCGTCCCTACACCTGGCCGCATCCGGAAATTTCAACGGCGGCAATGCTTTCCCCGTCCGGCCCGCGGCTGGCCGGGAAGCTGGGCACCTCGCTGCTATCGCTGTCGATGTCGGTGCCCGGCGGCTACGCCGCGCTGGACAACACTTGGGGCGTGGTCGAAGAGCAGGCCGCCAAAGCCGACCGCGACACGCCGGACCGCACCGACTGGCGGGTCCTGTCGATCATGCACATCGCCGATACCCGTGAGAAGGCGATCGACGACTGCACCTATGGTCTGCAGGATTTCGCCAACTACTTCGGCGCTGCCGGGTTCGTTCCGCTGGCCAACACCGTCGAGGGTGCGCAGACATCACGCGAATTCGTCGAAGACTATGCGGCCAAAGGCAATTGCTGTATCGGCAGCCCCGACGATGCGATCGCCCACATCGAGGATTTGCTGGAGCGCTCCGGCGGATTCGGGACGCTGCTGATGCTCGGCCACGACTGGGCATCACCCGAGGCGACCTATCACTGCTACGAGCTGATGGCACGCAAGGTCATCCCGCACTTCAAGGGTCAGCTCGAAGCCGCCCGATCGTCACACGAATGGGCCAAGGACAAGCGCGACGAATTGATCGGGCGGGCCGGACAGGCCGTCGTCAAAGCGATCACCGAACACGTCGGCGAAAGCAACTGATGCGCGCTTCGGTGCTGCGCGAGGGCCGCATGGTCTACCGCGACGACCTCCCCGAGCCGGTGCCCGGCGCCGGCCAGGTGCTGGTCGCGGTCCGCTCGTGCGGAATCTGCGGCTCAGACCTGCATTTCGCGGCACACGGCGCCGAGGTGCTTTCGCTGACCAGTGAGATGCCGCGCCGGGAAGGCGGCATCACCGTCGACTTGAGCCGCGACGTGTTCATGGGCCACGAGTTCAGCGCGGAGATCCTGGAGGCCGGACCCGACACCGACACGCATCCGGCCGGGACCCTCGTGACGTCGATGCCGGTGCTGTTGTCGGGCGCGGGAGTCGAGGCGATCGTCTACAGCAACACGACGGTGGGCGGCTACGCCGAGCGGATGTTGCTGTCCGCGCCCCTACTCGTGCCCATCCCCAACGGCCTTGACGTGCAACATGCTTCGCTGACCGAGCCGATGGCAGTGGGTTTGCACGCGGTGAACAAGTCCAGGGTCCAGCCCGGCGAAGAGGCGCTGGTGCTCGGCTGCGGCCCGATCGGTATCGCGGTGATCGCCGCGCTGCGCGCCCGCGGCGTCGAAAGCATTGTGGCGTCCGACTTCTCGACGAGTCGACGAGATCTGGCCGCCGTCATGGGCGCGCACCGGACCGTCGACCCCGCGCAGGATTCGCCGTTCGACACCGCGAAACCGGCGGTGGTATTCGACGCAGTCGGCGTTCCGGGGATCATCGACGACGTGATCCGGCGCGCCCGACACGGCACGCGACTGGTGGTGGTCGGCGTCTGCATGCAGGCCGACACCGTCTACCCGTTCTTCGCGATCGCCAAGGAACTCAGCGTTCAGTTCGTACTCGCCTACGAGCCAGGCGAATTCAACGAGACGCTCCGGGCCATCGCCGAAGGAGAGATCGACGTCGCCCCGATGATCACCGGCACCGTCGGCCTCCAGGACGTCGGGGCCGCCTTCGATGAACTCGGCGACCCCGAACGTCACTGCAAGATCCTGGTGACTCCTTAACCGCCCACAAACGGGCGAGGAACTACGGTCGGCTTGAAACCGTAACGGGGAGCGGCGAATTGCATGCCGCGGCCACCGCCGCCGGCCATCACCGGTGGGGCGCCCATGCTGTTGGCCACGGGCGTGAGTGGTTGCGAGGAGACCGGGGTGCCCAGGTTGCCGATCGACGTGACGGCCGGACTCACCGACGGGGCTACGCCGCCCCAGGCCGGCGGCACCGAGAGTTTGCCCACCAATTCCGCCCTGCCCAGGCTACCGAGAGCCCCGGCACCGGAAATACCCGACGGCAGGCTCGGTGGTGGTACGGCCGCTGGGATCGCCTCGACCGCCGATACTTTCGCGGCCCCTCCGAATTTAGTCGCCGCTTCCGCCAGCCCTTCGATGTCTTTGGTAGCGGTGGTGGACAGTCGGAAGGGGGAGACCAACCGGATGAACGCGTCGAAGGGTGTGCTGCCATCCACCGTCTGCGAGCCGGTCAGACCCTCGACGATGTCGCCCCAGACGCCATTGAGGACGAGGCCGTCCCCGTTGGAGTTGGGAACGGTACCGGTCAGACCCAGCTGGGCCAGCAACTGCTCCAAAGTGAGGTCACCCGGCGCCGCCGGTGCAGCCGCGGCCGCCAAAGCATTGGTCACGTCCTGTCCGGTACTGGAACCGACAGCCTGGGAGACAGCGGCCGCCTGGGCGCCGAGGCCGGCCGGGTTGGCCGACTCCGCCGCCGCGTTGAAGGGTGTCAGCTGTGACGCCGCGGCCGACGCCCCGGCGTAGCTGTACATCGCGCCCGCGTCCTGCGCCCACATCTCGGCGTACATCGCTTCGGTGGCCAGGATCGCCGGGGTGTTCTGCCCCAGCAGGTTGGTCGCGATCAACTGCAGCAGCAGCGCCCGGTTGGCCGCTACTTCCGCTGGGGGCACGGTCGCGATAAAGGCCGCTTCGAAGGCGCTGACCGCGGCCGAAGCCTGGGCCGCGACCTGCTCGGCACGCGCGGCGCTGTCGAGCAACCATTCGACCTGAGCCTGCGAGGAGGCTGCCATCGACGCGGCGGCCGGTCCGATCCATGATCCGTCGGTCAGGGCGGTGATCACCGACTCGTAGGCGGCGGCCATGCTGTGCAGCTCGCCGCCAAGGCTCGACCAGGCCGACGCCGCCGTGACCATGGGGCTCGACCCGGGCCCGGCGTACATCAACCCCGAGTTGACCTCCGGGGGCAACATCGAAAAATCAAACATGTCAGGCGGCGCCCTATCCGACCGCAGCGGCGTTGGCGGCCTCGGTGGCCGCGTAGGAACCGGAGCTGGCGGTCAGGATGTTGGCCATGAACTGCTGAACCGCGGCGGCGTGCGCGCTGACGGTCTGGTAAAGCTGCGCGTGCGAGGCGAACTGGGCAGCAGTCAGCGCCGAGACCAGGTCGCCGGCGGCAGGCGTCACCCCGGTCGTCGGGCCGGCCGCAGCCGCGTTTCCGGCACGCAGCGCCTCGTTGATGGTGTGCAGCTTGCCCGCGGCGGCGGCGAGGACATCAGGCTGCGCAATAACGTTGGACATGGTCCCTCCGAAAAGTGCTTGTATTCAATGGCTTCAGTTGGCGTCATCGCGACTGAAGCGGAGCATCCGCCACGTTAGGCCAGCCTTGGGGTCTTAACACAGCCTCCATCGACCCTGTTCACCGTCGAGTCGCAAATTATTCACTTAGCTGCGAAACCCACTCGGCAGATAGGAATTTGGAATGAAATGTGTTGGAGTTCAATATGATTAGAAAACGATATGAACTTTCCGATGTGGGCGACATTACCCGCTAGGCTTTGCTGGGGCTAGGTCTGTTCACTTCACGTATCACTCGCCGCCGAGAGACCCGTTGGGCGTCGATTCCAAATCAACTGCAATAAAAGCTGATTCAACTTCCTGGTGTTAGATATGTGCGCCGACAACGGTTTCCGTCTACCAATAAATCTCCGACAGAAGCCACACCAGGCGCCTGTCTGTGACCTACGGCCAACCGGCCACGTCCAGACCGCCGCGAAGCCCTGAGCTGGTATATCGTGGTCCGACCTGGCCGAATCGTGTGGACGACGCAGGCAGCTGTTGGCCAAGCAGTCGACCGACCCCGGCGTAGCGGATGCCACGAGGAGGCGCCATGCCCACGCCGGCGCTGAGCCTGCCCGACCAGATGCTGCGGCGGCGCCCGGTCAACGGCGCACCGGTGGCCGCGGGCGCATCGGAGCATCTGCAACGCAGTCTCGGCGTTTTCCTGCTGACGATGTTCGGCGTCGGTGAGACCGTCGGCTCCGGCATCTTCATCGTGCTGTCGCAGTCGGTACCGCAAGCGGGTCCGGCCGTCGTCATCTCATTCCTCATCGCCGGCGTCGCGGCGGGGCTGGCCGCGATCTGCTACGCCGAGCTGGCCTCGGCGGTCCCGGTGTCAGGGTCGGCCTACTCGTACGCCTACGCCACCCTGGGTGAGTTCGCCGCCATGGGAGTCGCGGCGTGCTTACTTCTCGAATACGCCGTGTCGGCCGCGGCAGTCGCGGTCGGTTGGAGTCAGTACCTCAACAAGCTGCTCTACAATCTCTTCGGTTTTTCTCTGCCGCAGTCGATTTCGGCTGCGCCATGGGACCCCGGACACGGTGTGGTGAACCTGCCGGCAATTGTCCTGGTTGCGATGTGCACACTGCTGCTGATCCGCGGCGCCAGCACGTCAGCCAAGGCCAATGCCGTGATGGTGGTCATCAAAATCAGTGTGCTGGTGCTCTTTTCGGCGGTCGCGTTCACCGCGTTCGACGCCGGCAACTTCAAGGACCTGGCGCCGTTCGGGGTCTCCGGCGTCAGCTTGGCCTCCGGCACGATCTTCTTCGCCTACATCGGACTCGACGCGGTGTCCACCGCCGGCGATGAGGTGAAAGACCCCCAGCACACCATGCCGCGCGCGATCATCGCCGCGCTGCTGATCGTGACCGCAATCCACCTGCTCGTCTCCGTCGCCGCGCTGGGGGCCCAGCGCTGGCAGGATTTCAAAGGCGAAGAAGCGGTGCTGGCCGTGATCCTCGACCACATCACCGGCAATTCCGCGGGCAGCACGATTGTCTCGGCGGGCGCGGTGATCTCGATCTTCTCGGTCACTCTGGTGACGCTGTACGGCCAGACCCGCATCCTGTTCACGATGGGCCGCGACGGGTTGCTGCCCATCGCCTTTGCGAAGGTCAACCCCCGCACCATGACTCCGGTTCACAATACTGTGATCGTGGCGGTGGCGGTGGCCGTGCTGGCAGCCTTGGTCCCGTTGGACCGACTGGCCGAGATCGTGTCGATCGGCACGCTGACGGCGTTCATCGTGGTGTCGGCCGGAGTGATCGTGCTTCGGATCCAGGAGCCGGACCTGCCCCGTGGTTTCAGGGTGCCCGGGTATCCGGTGACGCCGATTCTGTCCATCGCGGCGTGCGCGTACATCCTGTTCAGCCTGCACTGGTACACCTGGGTCGCGTTCAGCGGATGGCTGACGGTCGTACTGGTCTTCTACCTGGTGTGGGGCCGCCGGCACAGCGCCCTCAACATGGCCGCCGACTAGGGTGCCAACCATGCGCGCCACACTGCCGATCCGCATTCTGCTCGCCACCGGCCTGGCCGCATCGGCGGCCGCGTGCGACCACGCCGCTCCGGAAAAGGTGAGCGAAAACCCGCGTCAGGTGACCGTCGTCGGATCGGGGCACGTGCAAGGCGTTCCGGACACGCTCACCGCTGACGCCGCCATCGAGTTCATCGCTCGCGACGTGACCGCGGCGATGGACCAGACCAACACCCGCCAGCAGGCGGTGATCGATGCCCTGGCCAACGCGGGCGTGGACCGCAAGGACATCAGCACCACCGATGTCAGCCTGCAGCCGCAGTACGACACCGCCGGCGCCGTCGTCACCGGCTTTCGCGCCGCGAACTCGATCCGGGTCAAGATCCACCCCGCCGGGCTGGCATCGCGCTTGCTGGCCGTCATCGTCGGCACCGGCGGCGACGCCACCCGAATCAACTCGGTCAGCTACTCCATCGCCGACGACTCGCAGCTGGTGAAAGATGCCCGGGCGCGAGCGTTTCAGGACGCCAAGGACCGCGCCGGCCAGTACGCCCAGCTGTCCGGCCTCGGGCTGGGCAAGATCATCTCGATTTCAGAAGCCTCCGGGGGTGCGGTCCCGACCGTCTCTCCGGCGCCGCGGATGATGCCGGCGGCGGTGCCGCTGGAGCCCGGTCAGCAGACGGTGAGCTTTTCCGTAACCGCGGTCTGGGAGCTGCGGTAGCCCTAGTCCTGGTAGACCCGCGGGTCCAGCGTCCCGATGTAGGGCAGGTCGCGGTAGCGCTCGTCGTAGTCGAGGCCGTACCCCACCACGAATTCGTTGGGGATGTCGAAACCAACGTAGGCGATGTCGGTGTTGGCGCGCAGCGCGTCGGGTTTACGTAGCAGCGTGCACACCCGCAGCGAGTGCGGGCGGCGGGTGGCCAGGTTGCGCAGCAGCCACGACAGCGTCAAGCCGGAATCGACCACATCCTCGACGATCAACACGTCGCGGTCATTGATGTCGCGGTCGAGGTCTTTGAGGATTCGCACCACACCCGACGACGACGTCGACGATCCGTAGGAGCTGACCGCCATGAATTCGAACTGGGTCGGCAGCGGGATCGCGCGAGCCAGGTCGGTGACGAACATGACCGCGCCCTTGAGCACGGTGACCAGCAGCAGGTCGCGGCCACCGTCGTTGGCGCGCTGGCGGTACTCGACTCCGATCTGAGCACCGAGTTCGGCGATGCGGCTCTGGATCTGCTCCTCCGCCAGCAGGACCGACTTGATGTCCCCCGGGTAGAGCTCCGGCGATTCCGCTGCCACGAGCACAGCGTGCCATGCCATCGAGTCGAGAACTAGACCGGCTCCTGCTGCAGCGTCAAAACTCCGCCGCGGCGGGCGGCCACCAGCCGTTGCTCGCGCAAGTCGGAGCCGACCGCGACACCACCCTGGCCGCGCCACCCGGTGACCAACACGTCTACCCCGCGAATCTGCTTGTCGGTCAACCCGATCGCGCCACCCGCCAGCAACCAGTTGCGGATGACACCACGGCGGACCGGGTCGGGTAACGCGGTCAATACGCCGGTGTCGAGTCCGTCTGCGGTCGACGCCGTGCTCATCGCCTGCTCGATCAGCGAATCGATCAGCTCGGTGTCGGCGCGCAGCGCGGTCGCGGTACGCGCCAACGCCTCGGCCACACCCCCGCCGAGCACCTCTTCCAGCAGCGGTAGCACCTCGTGACGCAGCCGGCTGCGGGTGAACCGTCGATCGGCGTTGTGCGGGTCCTGCCAGGCGGACAGGCCGAGCTCCTCGCAGGCGGCATGGGTGACGTCGCGCCGGACGCCCAGCAGCGGCCGGCACCACGGCGGATCATTGGCACGCATGCCGGCGATCGACCGCGCCCCGGACCCCCGGCCCAGCCCGAGCAACACCGTCTCCGCCTGGTCGTCGAGGGTATGGGCCAGTAGGACCGGTTGATCGCGACGCGCCTGCGCCAGCGCCTGGTATCGGGCGCTGCGCGCCGCGGCCTCCGGGCCGCCGCCACCATCCACCTGGACGGAAATCACTTGAGCTTCAACGCATCCCAGCTGCAGCGCTTGTCCGCGAGCGGTTGCGGCCACTTCGGCCGAGCCGGGCTGCAACCCGTGGTCGACGATCAGCGCAGTGGTGGGCCGCAGCAAAGCGGCAATGCCGGTGAGCGCCAACGAGTCCGGGCCGCCCGACAGCGCCACACACCACTGGTCGGCGGGGCCGAGATATTCCGCTGCGAACGCCGCCACCGCTGTGCGGAGTTCGGCTACAGCACCCGGTCGATCCATCGTTGTGGGTATTCGATCTCGATCGGCCGGGGCAGGGTGTCCGGGGCCGTCCACACGGTGTTGAACCGGTCCATCCCGACGCGATCCACCACATGGTCGACGAACGCCTTGCCCCGGGTGTACTGACTCAACTTGACGTCGATGCCCAGCAGTGCGCGCAGCAACCGTTGCAGCGGAGGCTGTTTGCGCTGCCGGCGCTCGTCGAAGCGGGACCGGATGACCGACACCGACGGAACCACAACGGGTCCAACGGCATCCATCACATGATCTGCGTGGCCCTCCAGCAAGGTGCCGAGGACCAACAGCTGATCGAGCGCCTCGCGCTGTGGCTCGGACTGCACAGCACGCAGGAAGCCCAGAATGCCGGCTGAATTCGGGTCGGACTGCGACGAGCCGCCGCGACTGCGAGCGAACTCGGCCAACCGTCCGATCACCTGCGTGATGTCCTCAGTCCCGTCGGTGGTCAGCACACCGAGAGCCTCCGACATGTAGCCCGACAGCCACGGGTTGGCGGTGAATTGCACGCGGTGGGTGACCTCGTGCAGGCAGACCCACAGCCGGAAATCGGCTGGCTCGACCCGTAATTGGCGTTCGACCGCGATGACGTTCGGATAGACCAGCAGCAGCGCACCGCCGTCGGAGTCGGCGAACGGGTCGTACTGGCCGAGGATCCCGGTCGCGACGAAGGCCAGCACGGCCCCGGTCTGCGCGCCCGTGATCCGGCCGCTGATCGCTCCGCGCGGCTTGTCGGTTCCACCGGTCATCGTCCGCATCGACTCGGCCGCCGCCCGGATCCAACCGGGCCGGTCGACGATTCGCGCCTCGGCGACTGCGGTGTCGACGTGCAGGCCGGTGACCTCGCGTACCGGCGGCTCCGCGGCTTTGGCTGCGGTGGAGAGGTTTTCGATCACCTGACGGCGGGTGTAGTCGGTGGACGGTGGTCCGGGGCGGGCCAGCCGTTGGCCGACCGTCGCCGCGAATCCCCAGTCGACCGTGCGACCGACGGTCAGGTCCGACGAGGCGGTCATGTCACGCACCCGCACGACCACAAGGTGGCGGCCACCGCATCGATCGCGGTGCGACCGGACTGCCCGGCGTCATTGGAGATCAGCGCGAAGCTCAGCACCCGTCCGCTGCGATCGGTCACCACGCCCGCCAGCGCGTTGATCGCGGTGAGCGAACCGGTTTTGGCGCGCAACCAGCCCGCCGGCCCGGAGCCGGCTGGGGTGCCGTCGATAAACCGGTCGGACAACGTGCCGCTGCCACCGGCGATCGGCAACACATCCAGTAGCGGACGCAGCGTCGGCTCGTCGGGTCCGGCGGCCGCCTGCACCACGGCGTCCAGGGTCTTGGCGGTCAACCGGTCTTCGACGGACAACCCGCTGGAGTCACGCAGTATCGCGCTGCCGGTGTCGATGTGCGCGGTGTTGAGCCGATTGGTCACTGCGGCAACGGCTCCGGTGAAGCTCAGTGGCCGCTGCATCGACGCCGCGACTTCGCGCGCGATGCATTCGGCCATCACGTTGTCGGAGACGTTCATCATCTCGTTGAGCCGGTCGATCAGCGGCGCCGACTGAACGGCGGCCAGCTGCCGGGCGCTGGAGTCGACGGGCGCACTGGTGACGGTCACCCGCTGCGGGTCGACGCCCAGCGCAGCGGCCAGCGCGCGGCCGGCGTCCAGGGCGGGCGTCATCGATCGTCGTGACTCGTCGGTGGCCGGCTGAATCCGGCCGGCGTCGAGCATCACCGACTCGATGGGCGCGATGTCACCACCTTCGATGTCGGCCGGATCCCAGCCGGGTGCGAAGGTCGGGCCGGTGAACAGCGACGTGTTCACCTCGATGGCCGTCGGCGTCACACCGCTGCGGCGGACCTGGTCGGCGAGGTCACTGAGCCGTGGCGCGCCGTGGTACCAGGTGTCCTGTCCGGGCGCAGCGCCCGACAACGTCGGGTCACCGCCGCCGACCAGCACGACGGTGCCGGCCTGACCGGAGGCCACGACGCGGGTGGTGACCCGCGCGTTGCGGTCCAACGCCAGCAGGGCCGCGGCACTGGTCAGCGTCTTGTTGGTGGACGCCGGCTGCAGCAAGAGGTCATCGGCCTGCTGCCAGAGTTCCTCACCGGTGATCGCGTCGGTGACCCGCGCGCCCAGCTTGCCGAGGTTGGGGTCGGCCGCGACCAGCGCCAGCGCCGCGGCCAGTCCCGAGCGGCTGGGTGTGGGGGCGTCGGCCGCGACCGGGACGAGGCCGGGCGTGGCCGTGACAGCCGGCGGCGGCGGCTGAACATGCGCGGCGTTGGCACCGTGATCGCCGGCGGTGAGCAGCGCGGCAGCGGCCACCAGCGCAGCGACAATCGCCAGCACCCCCGCACCCACGATCAGGTGGGTGGACGTACGCCACTGAGTGGGACGCATGACTCTCCTGCCCTCGTTGCGCCTATTGTGCGCCAAACCCCGGCGGACGGACGTGGCGCGGGAGCCCTACGATCAACGCCAAGCGACAATCCTCAGGCGAAGGAGCCGGACCGGTGCAATTCGACGTGACCGTCGAGATCCCCAAGGGTCAGCGAAACAAGTACGAAGTCGACCACGAGACTGGCCGGGTCTTTCTGGACCGCTACCTCTACACGTCGATGGTCTATCCGACCGACTACGGCTTCTTCGACGACACCCTCGGCGAGGACGGCGACCCACTGGACGCGCTGGTGCTGCTGCCGCAGTCCGTCTTCCCGGGCGTGGTGGTCAAGGCACGTCCGGTCGCGATGTTCCGGATGACCGACGAGGCCGGCGGTGACGACAAAGTGCTGTGCGTGCCGGCCAAGGACCACCGCTGGGACCACATCCAGGACATCGGCGACGTCCCGCAGAACGAGCTGGACGAGATCAAGCACTTCTTCACCCAGTACAAGGCGCTCGAGCCGGGCAAATTCGTCAAGGCTGCCGACTGGGTGGGCCGCGAGGAAGCCGAGGCCGAGGTGCAGCGTTCGATCGAACGGTTCAAGCAAGAGGGTCACTGAGCTC
The DNA here is from genome assembly GCF_002863225.1 of Mycobacterium sp. Lineage (GTDB taxonomy): Bacteria > Actinomycetota > Actinomycetes > Mycobacteriales > Mycobacteriaceae > Mycobacterium. The sequence goes on from NZ_PKEK01000099.1 coordinate 12,256, forward strand.
GTCTCGCGCTCTCACGGGCTTCGGCTCTGAGCGAACACATCGCTGCTCGAAGTGGCGACGACGGGGTGGCATTCTGGCTTGGTGGGCCCGCTTCGTATCGCCGCGGAATTCTGGTGGCTGATCTTCCCGCTCGGCGGCACCGTCTTCGGCGCCGCGCGCCGGATCGCGGCGGCCAACGAACGTCGCTCCGACCGGCGACTGGAGCGGTACCGAATCAAGCAGCAGGCCAAGGTCGCGATCGCCGAGGCGGCCGGCCGCGGCCGGAGCAACGAGGACAGCCGGCGCCGTGAGGTCGTCAAACTTCTTGCCGCACATGACCGCACCGATCGGCGATGGCTGGACTACGAGGTCGACGTCGCCAAACTGCTCGACTTCCCGCTGATGACCGATTTGCGCAATCCGCTGACGGTCGCCTTCCACAAAGCCAGGCAGCGGGCCGACCTGCTGCGCCCGGAACAGCCCGGCGACCTGCTCGGCGACCGGAACGCGCACCTCGAGTACCGCGACGCCGTGCACGACTACGCCACCACCTTCGAGATCGCCGAGACCGAGGCGATCCGCCGACGCCGCAGCGACTTCTCCGAGGACGAGCAGCAGCGGCTCGCACGAGCGCAGAACCTGCTGCGGCTCGCCGAGGACGAGGCGGCCTCGCCGCAAGAGCGGCAGAGCGCCTACGCCCGGGCCGGCCGCGAACTCGAAGGGCTGATCGCGCTGCCGGCAGCTACCAGGGCTGCCATCGAGCAACGCATCGCCGCGCAGATCGAGGCGTGACCGAGCGAGGCGTGCACCCTAGGGCTTATCGTCTCCTCGGGTGGCGATGAGGCTGGCGACCGAGGCGATGATGAGCGTCACCGCGATCACCGCAAGGCTGACCAGCGTCGGTATCTCAGGAACGTCGAAATGCTTGCCGCCGTTGATGAATGGCAGTTCGTTCTCGTGCATTGCGTGCAGGATCAGCTTGATCCCGATGAAAATCAGGATGATGGCCAGCCCTTTGGACAGGTAGACCAGCCGCTGCAGAAGTCCTTCGACGATGAAGTAGAGCTGGCGCAGTCCCATCAGCGCGAACACATTGGCGGCCAACACCAGATACGGCTCCGATGTGAGGCCGTAGATGGCGGGGATCGAATCCAGCGCGAAAACCAGGTCGGTGGCCCCCAGCGCGAGCACGACCAGGGCCATCGGGGTGATCGACCGTCGCCCCTGCTCGGTGACGACGATCTTTCGGCCGTGCCATTCGTCGGTGACGCTCATGTGCTTGCGGGCGAACCGAACCAGGGTGTTCTCCCGATCAGCGTGGTGGGTGGCGCCCCGTCCCAACCGCACCGCGGTGTACACCAGAAACGCGCCGAAGAGGTAGAACACCCAGGTGAACCGCTCGATGGCGGCGGCGCCCAGCGCGATGAAGACGCCGCGGAAGACCAGTGCGATCACGATGCCGATGAACAAGGCTTCACGTTGATAGACCCGGGGCACGCCGAAGCTCGCCATGATGATGACGAAGATGAACAGGTTGTCCACCGACAGGCTGTATTCGGTGAGCCAGCCGGCGAAGAATTGGATGGCGAACTGGTGACCGTGGAAGAACCACAGCCAGATGCCGAAGAACCCGGCGAGTGCGATGTAGCCCGACAGCGCGATGGCGGAGCGTCGCATCGTCGGCTCTTCACCCGACCGCCGTGCCATCACCAGCACGTCGAACAACAGCACCGCAACGGTCAGGCCCAGTGTGACCATCCACTCCAGCGGGTGGACGTGCATGCTTTTACCTCCGGTCGTGGGCAACCAGAGGTCTCTTCCACCGCCACGATCGCGACTGGGCGGCCCGCGGGCCGGTCTCCCGATGGTGGGGGACGTGATGACGACTCCGCGGCCGAGGAATACTCCCCTCTGACAGCAGTCTGTCAGAGGGGAGCTCGTCGCAGCGTGCCGAGGTCGGTGACGGCTGTGAGTATTTTCAAACAGTGACCGAAGTGGGCGGTACCGCGGGCATCGGGCCGTTCGCCGGTCCGGTCGCCCGCAGCAGCGTGGCCCGCGTGGCAGTCGCGACGGCGGTGACGGCGCTGTGCGGCTACGCCGTGGTCTACCTGGCCGCCCGTGATCTGGCGCCGGCCGGCTTTTCGGTGTTCGCGGTGTTCTGGGGTGCTTTCGGCTTGGTCACGGGGGCGGCGAACGGGCTGCTTCAGGAGACCACCAGGGAAGTGCGTTCGGCCGGCTACGCGGAGGTGCTGCCCCACGCGCGCACCCAGCCGCTGCGAGTCGCGGCACTGGTCGGGATTGGCGCAGCCGTACTGATCGCGGGCAGCTCGCCGCTGTGGAGTGCAAAGGTCTTCGCGCACGCCCCCGCGCTCTCGGTTGGCCTGCTCGGCGTCGGGCTGGCCGGGTTCTGCCTGCACGCCACGTTGCTCGGCATGCTGGCCGGCACCAACTGCTGGACGCAGTACGGCGCGCTGATGGTCACCGACGCGGTCATCCGGGTGGCCGTCTCGGCGGCCACCGTGCTGGTCGGCTGGGGCCTGGCCGGATTCCTGTGGGCGACCGTCGCCGGCGCGGTGGCCTGGTTGATCATGATCGGGGCCTCGCCGAAGACGCGGGCGGCGGCCCAGCTGCTGACGCCGGGCGGGACCGCGACGTTTTTGCGCGGAGTGGCGCATTCGATCACCGCGGCCGGAGCCAGCGCGATTCTGGTGATGGGTTTTCCGGTGTTGCTGAAGCTGACGTCCAGTCAGCTTGGCGCTCAGGGCGGGGTCGTCATCCTGGCGGTGACCCTGACCCGCGCGCCGCTGCTGGTCCCGCTCACCGCCATGCAGGGCAACCTGATCGCACACTTCGTCGACCAGCGCAGCGCCCGGCTTCGGGCGCTGTTGGCGCCCGCGGCACTGGTCGCCGTGGTCGGCGCGGTCGGTGTCGCCGCGGCCGGCCTACTGGGTCCGTGGTTGCTACGAGCGGCGTTCGGCCCGGACTACCACGCCGCCGGTGCATTGCTGGCGTGGCTGACCGCGGCCGCGATCACGATTGCGATGCTGACCCTCACCGGCGCCGCCGCGGTCGCGGCCGCACTGCACCGGGCCTACGCACTGGGCTGGGTGTCCGCGACGCTGGCGGCGGCGCTTCTGCTCGTGCTGCCGCTGCCGCTGCAGACCCGTACCGTGGTCGCGCTGCTGTGCGGCCCGCTGGTGGGGATCGGCGTCCACCTGGTCGCGCTTGCGCGTGCGGGCCGCTGAACTGCGTGTACCTTGTGGGCTTGATATGTCCGGTGATACGCGTGACGTCTGGATCGTGGTGCCCGCCTTCAACGAAGCGGGCGTCATCGGCGAGGTGATCGCCGAACTGCGGTCGACTTTTCCGAATGTCGTGTGCGTGGACGACGGCAGCGCCGACGACACCGGCGACATCGCCTTACGGGCCGGAGCGCATCTGGTACGACACCCGGTGAACCTCGGCCAGGGCGCCGCCATCCAAACCGGCGTCGAGTACGCCCGCAGCCAACCCGGCGCGTCGGTGTTCGCCACTTTCGACGCCGACGGCCAGCATCGCGTCAGCGATGTGCTGACAATGATCGATCGGTTGACATCGGAGGCCGCCGACATCGTCATCGGGACCCGGTTCGGGCCGGGCGTCAGTCGGCCGCCGCTGCTCAAACGCATCGTGCTGCAAACCGCCGCGTGGCTGAGCCCGCGGGGCCGCCGCCTGGGTCTGACCGATTCCAACAACGGCTTACGGGTGTTCAACAAGACGGTCGCAGACCAGCTGGACATCACCATGAACGGGATGAGCCACGCCACCGAGTTCGTCATGCTGATCGACGAAAACCGTTGGCAGGTAACCGAACAGCCAGTCGAAGTGCTCTACACCGAATACTCCTCTGCCAAAGGCCAACCGTTGCTCAACGGCGTCAACATCATCGTCGACGGGTTTCTGCGAGGGAGGATGCCGCGATGAACTGGATCCAGGGTCTGCTGATCGCCTCGATCCTCGCGCTGGCGGTCTTCCTGCTGCGCTCCCGTCGCAGCGTGCAGTCGCAGGCCTGGGTCAAAGTAGCTTTCCTGGCTTTCATGCTGGCGGGTGTGTACGCGGTGCTGCGACCCAACGACACCACGGTGGTGGCGCACTGGCTCGGCGTCGACCGAGGCACCGACCTGATGCTCTACGCGTTGATCGTCGCGTTCGGCTTCAGCACGCTCAACACCTATCTGCGCTTCAAGGACCTCGAACTGCGTTACGCGCGGCTGGCCCGCTCGATCGCTCTGGACGGCGCGCAGCAGCCGAAAAAACCGCGATAGGTGCGCCGCGCCGCGGATTAAAATCGGCTGACCCCGAAAGGTGCCGCGATGCAACGCGTCTCAATTTGTCTCACCGCCGCCACGGCCGCCGCTCTGTTGATCACCTGCCCGGAAGCCGCGGCGACCAGCCAAACCGACCTCGCCGACTGGCTGTCCAAAGCCGCCGGACACGTCGAGGCGATTCACAAGGCCGAGAACGACGCCTACAGCATCATGGCGTCCAGAGGCCAGATCGACGACGACAGGTTGAAGGTCAACTGCGATCAGCTACGCGGCGCCACCGAGGGTTTACGTGATGTGATGCCGTCGCCGAACCCCGCCCTGACCGCAGAGGTCCAGCAGGCCATCGACAACTTCGACAGCGCGTCGGAATCCTGCGCCGAATACTTCGGGGTGGGCGATGCCGACAAGCTGAACGAGTTCTGGACGCGCTCACGCAGCGGAGAGCAACACCTGTCCAGCGCCGACTCCATCGTGGTCTCGCTGGCGCAGCCGCAGTGATCACCCGACGCGATTCGATCCCCCCATTCCATGGAGGCTCCCCGATGAACCGACCCCTGCGCGCTGCCGTGATCGTGGCGAGTGTGGCCGCCCTGGTGGTGGCCTGCCACAAACCCGCGGTCCCCACCCCGACGCCCGCACCGACCCTGACGCAGCCGAACCCGTCGAAGGTGGCCGACAAGCCCGTCGGGAACGGGGTCTCCGGGTTGCGGCCCGGCGCGCCGGCACCCACCCGAAAAGTGCAGGACGGGGACGGCGGCGAGATCGACAATCTGGCCGCGATGGCCGTGTCGGACATCGAACAGTTCTGGGCCGACGCCTACAAATCGCCGTTGCAAGGCAAGTTCGCTCCCGTCAACGACTTGTTCTCCTACGACTCCCGCTACAAGAACGGCATGTTCTGCGCCAAGGACACCCACGGGGTGCCGAACGCCTTCTACTGCCCGGTCAAAGGGACCAACTGCCCTGACGATCGGCCCAGCCCGCCCGGTCAGTGCACCAGCTCCTACAACACCATCGGGTGGGACCGCGGGGTGCTGCTCCCCGAGGAACGCAGCACCGGCGGCGATTTGGGCGTGGTGGTCGTCCTCGCCCACGAGTACGGTCACGCGGTCCAGCGGTTGGCGGGTCTGGAGATCAGGGACCAGGCTTCGCAGACCGTCGGCGAGCAGCAGGCGGACTGCTATGCCGGGGTCTACATGCGGTGGGTGGCCGATGGAAATTCCAAACGATTCACGTTGAGCACCGGAGACGGCCTGACCAAGTTGCTGTCGGTGATGATCGGTATCAGCGATTCCCTCATCACGTCGGCAGTTTCGGATCGATTGAAGCGACGGCAGGTGCACGGGTCGGCTTTCGAGCGAGTGACGGCCTTCCAGTTCGGTTTCGACGGCGGCGTGCCCGCCTGCGCCGGGATCGACGAGAAGGAGATCAAGCAGCGCCGCGGTAATCTGCCCAAGGAGTTCGTCGAAGAGGGGCAGACCGGCGAATTCCTGATCAGTCCGGAGTCGGTGCAGAAAGTGACCGAGGCGCTGGGCAAAGTGTTTCCGCTCGCCCAGGCCCCGCAGTTGAGCTTCGAGCCGGCTTTCTGCCCGGACGCGCGCCCCAGCCCGACGGCCTCGTACTGCCCGGCGACCAACACCATCGCGGTCGACATGCCGCAGCTGGTCCTGATGGGCACGAGTTTGGCTCGCGGCGCGCCCTTCCAGGGAGCCGGGCCGCTGTTCGGCGACTACAGCGCGTTCTCGGTGTTTGCGTCGCGGTACATGCTCGCGGTGCAGAACCAGCACGGCGGACTGCCGCTCGACAACACCAACACCGGACTGCGCACGGCATGTCTGACCGGAGTGTTCACCACGAAACTCGCCAAGCCGGTGAGCCTTTCGGGCGGCACCAACATCGCGCTCAGCGGTGGTGACCTCGATGAGGCGGTGTCGGGCATCCTGACCAACGGCCAAGTCGCCGGCGACGTGAACGGCCAGTCGGCGGCATCGGTCTTCGCGCGCGTCGATGCCTTCCGCAACGGCGTACTCGGCGACGAGAACGCCTGCTTCAAGCGCTGGCCGTGAGATTCCCGGTGACCGGCCCGATCAGCCGGCGCCGATACCCCAGTGCAGTCCGCGTGAGGTGACCAGCACCAGCGCGAGCGAGACGGCGGCGACAACCACCAGGCCGATGACCGCGACCACCAACGGACGCCACCCAGTGCGGACCAGTTCGCGGATGTTGGTGTTGAGCCCGACGCCGGCGAAGGTCAGCAGGAACGCCCACCGTGACACGTTGGCGACGTTGGTGGCTTGACCCTTGCTGAGCAGGCCGGCGGTGGCGATCGCGGACACCGCGAGGAAGCCCAACACGAACTTGGGAAACTTGTCCCACACGAACGCGGCACGGGCCCGCAGGCCCGGGGCTATACCGTCGGCCTCGCCCCGGGACGCCCAGTACAGCGCGAAGCCCAGCACGACGAAGCCGATCAGTGCGTTGCGCGTGGACTTCACCAGCACCGCGATCTTGCCGGCCTGCTCGGAATACAGGTAGCCGGTGGCGGTGGTCTCGGCCGTGTTGTCGACGGAAAGACCTGCCCACAAACCGAATTCGTGGTCGGTCAAGCCGATCGCATGCCCGAGCACCGGCAGCGCGAACAGCGCAACTGCTCCCAGCGCAAGAATCGCCGCGATCGCATAGCCGACGTCGGAATTGCGGGCCCGGATCGCACCCTTGGACGCGACGATGGCCGACACCCCGCAGATGGAAGTGCCGATGGCCAGCAGGGATCCGAGCTTGCCGGACAGACCGAAGAAGTGGGCGGCGGCCAGGATGATCGCTCCGGCCAGAACCATGTCGACGAGGATCTGTATCAGCGAGATACCGCCGAGTTTCACGACGTCGCCGAGCACGAAACGCACACCGAGGGCCACGATTCCGATTTTCAGCCAGAATTCGTAGGTTTGAACGCCGGCACGAAATATCCGGTGCAGTCCAACGGTGTTGGTGACGAGCAGCCCGATCACGATTGCCCACAACACGTATTCGATGTCCGGGACGCGCCAATGGTGCTGATGGGCAAGTGAATTCCACCAGACCTGGGCGTATTTGCCGAGCAGTCCGATGGCGACCAGCAGCAACACCCCCGGCACGTACGCGGCGATGTTGCGGCTGACGAACTCGGCCTCGTTGTCGGGCTCGGTGGCCACGGCGCTCACCGGGTCACCACGGAATCCTGGGCAGCAGGCCCACGACGGCCAGTAGCACCACGACGCCGGCCACGATGGTGGCCCACCAGTCCAGGCTCAGCCGTCGCCGATTTTCGTCCCGCGTCGAGTCATCGTCGTCGTGCACGCCATCGGGATCGGCTGTGGACACCGCAATCTCCTTCACGCCGGGACTTGCCACAGATGCTCACTGGCGATCACGACCTCGAACAAGGGATTGGCTCCACCTGATCGCTACCCGTAAGCGGTGAAAATTGGTGCCCTTACCGACGCCGAGCCCTGGATAGGATTTCTGACAGCAAACGTCGTCGTCCGGGGAGCATCACGTGTCGCAGCCGCAGCAGCAGCAGCCCAGCTATCCGCCGCCGCCGGCGGAGCCGACCTTCCAGGTGCGCACCGTCAAGCACACCGGTGCTCTGATCTTCTGGATGAATCAGCGTTTCACCACCACCGGGAGCTATGCGCAGTGTGAAGCGGCCATCGACGAGGCCCAGCAGTACTGCATCCTGCTGGGGTGGTGGAGCATCGCATCGGTGCTGTGGAATCCGATCTCGTTGTCGCAGAACGCGAGTGCCCGCAAGGCTCTACGGCTGCAGGCGCAGCAGGCCCACGACTACGCGGTGTGGTGGGCCACCTACCACGGCGGTGGCGTCGCGCACACACCCATCTGGGCTCCCCCGCCGGCCCGGCCCGGCCGACGCAAGTGGTGGGTATGGCTGCCGCTGGCGGTTGTCGGGTCGTCTCTGGCGCTCATCATCGTGATCGGCGCGCTGCACGGCCCCAAACATCACCGGCACAACAACCAGTGGACGCCGGCTCCGACCCTGTCGACGCCGAGCCCGTGACCAGCTAGCCGGCGTGGGTTCGACGGAAGTAGTCCACGGTTCGTGCCACGCCCTGATCGAGTTCGACCTGCGGCTTCCATCCCAAAACCGTTGCCGCTGAGCTGATATCGAGGCAGGACCGCTTCAGGTCGCCCAGCCGCGGCGGATGGAATTGCGGGTCGTCGGGCGCGCCCACGGCGGCGGCGACGGCTGAATGCAGTTGGCGGTCCGAGGTTTCCACGCCGGTGCCGATGTTGAATCGTTGCCCGCCGCCCGCCGGGCCGGAGGCTTTGACGAACGCATCCACTACGTCGTCGACGAACACGTAGTCGCGGGTGTTGGAGCCGTCGCCGAACACCTTGGTGGGTTTCCCGGACAGCAGCGCCTGCGCGAAGATCGCCACCACACCGGCCTCGCCGTGCGGATCTTGGCGGGGGCCATAGACATTCGCGGGTGCGATGTGCGAGCACTCCAGGCCGTAGAGATGCCGGAAGGTATTGAGGTAGATCTCGCCGGCCACCTTGCCCGCGGCGTACGGAGATGCCGGGTCGGTAGGCACCGCTTCGCCGGTCGGGTAGACCGGCGGTGTCCCGTAGATCGAGCCGCCCGACGAGGTGTGCACCACCTTGCGTACACCGGTCTGCCGGGCGGCATCGGCGAGTCGCACGGTGCCGACCACGTTGACCGAAGCGTCGAATTGCGGGTCGGCCACCGAGTGCCGGACGTCGATCTGGGCGGCCAGATGGAACACCACCTCGGGGCGGTGCTCGCCGAAAATCGCCGGCAGATCGGCCGTGACGATATCGGCCTCGACGAACGCGAACTCGCTGGTGTCGGCGAGGTGCTCGAGGTTGGTCGCCCGGCCGGACGCGTAGTTGTCCAAGCCCACGACGGTGTGGCCGTCGCCCAACAAGCGGTCGACTAGCGTCGACCCGATGAACCCGGCAGCCCCGGTGACCAGTGCGCGCACCGGCTCACCATACCGACGGGTCGGCGGGCTGCCGATAGTGGCGTTGGCCGCGGCGGGGCTCATCGCGGTCCAGCTGGCGATCCGCGGCGTGCTGGCTTTTCGCGGCTACTTCTACTGGGACGACATCATTCTGGTCAGCCGGGCCGGGACGCACGGCCTGCTGTCGCCGTCCTTCTTGTTCGACGACCACGACGGCCACGTCATGCCGGCGGCGTTCCTGGTGTCCGGGGTCATCACCCGAATCGCACCGCTGAACTGGCTCGGGCCCGCCATCAGCCTGGTGGTGCTGCAGCTGGCGGCCTCGCTGGCGCTGCTGCGGGCGCTGCACGTGATGCTGGGCTGGCGCCCGGTGCTGCTCGTCCCACTGATCTTTGCGTTGTTCACGCCGCTGGGCGTGCCCGGGTTCGCGTGGTGGGCGGCAGCGCTGAACTCGCTGCCGATGCTGGCCGCGATGGCCTGGGTTTGTGCCGATGCGATCCTGCTGGTTCGCACGGGCAGTCAGCGGTACGCGGTCACGGGCACGCTCGCCTACCTGGGTGGGCTGTTGTTCTTCGAGAAAGCCGCGGTGGTCCCGTTCGTCGCGTTCGCGGTCACCGCGCTGCTGTGGCAAGTGCGGGGTGATCGCACGCCGCTCAGGACCGTGTGGCGAGGTGGCGTCCGGCTGTGGGCGGCGTCGTTGGGGCTGACGATCGCCTGGATCGCCGTCTATCTGGGCGTGGTCAACCAGCGCCGGTGGAGTTCAGACCTGGCGATGACATGGGATCTGTTGCGCCGCTCCGTTACTCACGGCATCGTGCCGGGCTTGGCCGGGGGGCCGTGGCAATGGGGCCGATGGGCGCCCGCCTCGCCATGGGCCACCCCGCCGGCGTCGGTGATGGCGCTGGGCTGGCTGGTGCTGGCGGCCGTGCTGGCGTTGTCGTTGGCGCGCAAGCAGCGTATCGCCGCGGTCTGGCTGACCGCGGCCGGTTACGTGATCGCCTGCCAGGTGCCGATCTATTTGATGCGCTCGTCACGCTTCACGGTGCTGGAGTTGGCCCAAACATTGCGCTACCTACCAGATCTCGTGGTCGTCCTGGCTCTGCTGGCCGCGGTCGGCTTGTGCGCACCCAACCGTGAGTCGTCGCACCGGTTGGATGCGTCCGCGTCGCGCACCGCGATCACAGCCGCACTGGCAACGCTGTTCGTGGCGAGCAGTGGTTACTCGACAGCGACCTTCCTGACGTCTTGGCAGGAAAACCCGGCTCAGCCGTATCTGCAGACCGCTCGCCGCGAACTCGCAGCGGCGCACGCGAGGTCCAGTGCGCCGCTGCTGGAGCAGGAGGTCGATCCGCTGGTACTCGGCCGGGTCGCGTGGCCCGACAACCTGGCCGGCCACGTCTTCGCACTGATCCAGGACCGGCCTGAATTTGCCTTGACGACAACACAATTGAAGACCTTTGACGGCAATGGCCGCCTGGTCGACGCGCAGGTGACCTGGGTGCGCGCGATGAATCCCGGTCCGGTGCCGCAATGCGGGTACCTGGTGCAACCCGACCACCCGGTCGACATCGGTCTCGACGGTCCACTGCTGCCGACGGATTGGACAGCCGAGGTCAACTATCTGGCCAACAGCGACGGGTCGATGTCGATGGCATTGTCCGACGGGACCTTCACGAGGGTTCCGGTGCACCCCGGGCTCAACCGGGTGTTCGTCCGACTGCCCGGGGCGGGCAACGCCATCCGGGTACGCGCCAACACCGCCGCGCTCAGCGTGTGCGTCGCGGCCGGACCGGTGGGGTACGTGCTGCCGCGTTGAGGCTGCCGGCCGACCGACCTAGCCAAGAGGTGGAGCCACCTAGGAGAATCGAACTCCTGACCTGCTCATTACGAGTGAGCTGCTCTACCGACTGAGCTAAGGTGGCCTGCCCTGTCGGGCGGCACGAGTCTACGGCAGCGTCACTCGAGCGCTCAAACAGCTCAGTCGCGGAGCGCCTGACCGATTGTCGCGACCATCGCGTCGACGGCGAACTTGGGCTTGACGTTGATCGCCAGCGCCTCACGGCACGCCAGGACGGCCTCGATGCAGCGCAGCAACCGGTCGGCCGGAACGTGGGCGGCCATCGACGCGATCTGCTCGGCCATGTCGGGGTGATTGGCCCGCGGGCCCGGTGCACCCGCCGCGACCAGCAGCGCGTCGCGAAAGTAGGTCGCCAGGTCGATCAGCGCGCGATCGAGGGCATCTCGCGACGCCCGGGTCTGACGTGACTTCTGCCGTCGCTCAAGGTCTTTGATGGCTCCGGCGGAACCGCGCAAGGCACCCGCGGCACCCTTGCCGGTGCCGCCGGCACCCAGCGCCGTCCGCAACTCTTCGGTCTCGGCCTCGTCGCGATCGGCCGTCAGCAGCGCGGCCTCGGACTCGGCCGCGGACACCAGCGCCTCGGCGGCGGCGTAGGCCCTCGACCGGGTCGCGGCGTCACGGGCCAGCCCCAGGGCCTGCATCCGCCGGTCTCGCGCCGCCGGATCGGTGGCCAGCCGACGTGCCCGCCCGACGTGACCGCCGCTGACCGACGCCGCCCAGGTCGCGGTCTCGGGCGAGAGCCCGTCACTGTCGATCAGAACCTGCGTGATGGCCTCGGGCGGCGGCGTCACCAGCGCGATGTGCCGGCAGCGGGAGCGCAGGGTGATCGCGATGTCCTCCGGGTCGACCGAAGGCGCGCACAACAGGAAGACCGTGGACGGTGGCGGCTCCTCGACCACCTTCAGCAACGCGTTCGCCGCGCCCTCGGTGAGCCGGTCGGCATCCTCGACCAGCACGATTTGCCAACGTCCGGTGCTCGGCCGCCGGGACGCGGTCTGGACGATCGCCCGCATCTCGTCGACACCGATCGACAGACCTTCGGGGATGACGCGGCGCACATCGCCGTGGGTGCCGGCCATTGTCGTCGTGCAGGAGCGGCATTCGCCGCAGCCGGGCAGACCGTCGGAGGTGCACTGCAGCGCCGCCGCGAAACACAGCGCGGCCACCGAGCGCCCCGACCCGGGCGGCCCGGTGATCAACCAGGCATGCGTCATCGCGGCGCTGTGAGTCGTATCACCGCGGGCCGCCGCCGCGGCAGCCACCAAGTCGGACTCCACCGACTCCTGGCCAACCAGGCGCGTAAATACCCGTGACATCACCGGCAACAGTAGTGGCCACCGCCGACCACCCGACGCGATCGGGCACCGCATACTGCCCTTTTGGCTACTTTTTGGTCGCCCGCGACCGATACGGTGGGCAGGTGAGCACGCAGGCGACCACCCTCCCGGGGCGAATCCGCGGATTCGTCCAGTGGTTGGTGCGCACGCCGTGGCCGGTGTTCATGCTGAGCCAGTTGCAGGCCGACATCATCGGCGCGCTTCTGGTGCTGGGCTTCCTGCGCTACGGGCTTCCGCCGGAAGACCGCATCGAGCTACAGAAGCTGCCGGCGCTGAACCTGGTCACCTTCACCGCGTCGATCGTGGTGCTCTTCCTGCTTGGGACGGCGATCAGCGCCCGCTCGCTGGTGCCCGTGTTCCGTTGGCAGCGCCGCGATTCGTTGCTGGCCGACACCGACCCGGCGGCCACCGAACTCGCCCGCAGCCGCGCGCTGCGGACCCCGTTCTATCGCACGGTGATCAACCTGGCCTCCTGGCTGGTCGGCGGCGTGGTCTTCATCGTCGCCAGCTGGCCGGTGGCCCATCACGCCGCGCCGGTGGTGGCAATCGCCACCGCGCTGGGCGCCACTGCCACCGCCATCATCGGCTACCTGCAATCCGAGCGCGTGCTGCGCCCGGTCGCCGTCGCCGCCCTGCGCGGCGGGCTGCCGGAGAACATCCGGGCGTCCGGGGTGATCGGCCGCCAGATGCTGGCCTGGGCGCTGTCCACCGGCGTGCCGCTGCTGGCGATCGTGCTGGCCGTGGTCGGGGACAAAGAGCGGTACCTGCTCGGCCCGCCGGAGAAGCTGCTGAATCCGATCCTGCTGCTGGCGTTGCTGGCACTGGGCATCGGGGTGGTCAGCACGCTGCTGGTGGCGATGTCGATCGCCGACCCGCTGCGCCAGCTGCGCTGGGCGCTGGGTGAGGTGCAGCGCGGAAATTACAACGCGCACATGCAGATCTACGACGCCAGCGAGCTGGGTCTGCTGCAGGCCGGCTTCAACGACATGGTCCGCGACCTGTCCGAGCGGCAGCGTTTGCGGGACTTGTTCGGGCGCTACGTCGGAGAAGACGTCGCTCGTCGGGCGCTGGAACGCGGGACCGAACTGGGCGGCCAGGAGCGCGACGTGGCGGTGCTGTTCGTCGACCTGGTCGGTTCGACCCAGCTGGCGTCGACACGGCCGCCGGCCGAGGTGGTCAGCCTGCTCAATGAGTTCTTCCGGGTCGTGGTGGACACCGTCGGGCGCCACGGTGGCTTCGTCAACAAGTTCCAGGGTGACGCGGCACTGGCCATCTTCGGCGCACCGATCGAGCACCCGGACGCCTCCGGTGGCGCGCTCGCGGCGGCCCGTGAACTGCACGACGAACTGTTGCCGGTGATCGGTTCGGCGGAGTTCGGCATCGGGGTGTCCTCGGGCCGCGCAATCGCCGGACACATCGGTGCGCTGGCCCGATTCGAGTACACGGTGATCGGCGACCCGGTCAACGAGGCGGCCCGCCTCACCGAGCTGGCCAAGCTGGAGAACGGCCACGTGCTGGCCTCCGCGGTCGCGGTCAGCGGCGCCCTGGATGCCGAGGCGCTGTGCTGGGACGTGGCCGAGGTGGTGGCCTTGCGGGGGCGCTCCGCGCCGACCCAGTTGGCCCGTCCACTCAATCTGGCTGTGCCGGAAAGCGTTCCGGACGAACTCAGCGGCTAGCGGCCGGCAGGCGGCGTGAGGGTGAGGTCGCTGGGCGCCAGCGGACCGATGTCGATGAAAGTCTTGCCCTGAGAGTCAGGGTTGCCGCCAACCGGGTCGCCGCCCAGGTTGAGCAGGTCGCTGAGGCCCGGGATGCTCGAGGGCTGACCGCCTTCGAGCACTCCGGCGTCCGACTCGGTGATGTTCTGCACCACGACCGGCGTTTCCACCCCGCCCATGGTCTGCAACAGGTCCGCAAAGGAGGGACCGTTCGCGTCGGGATTGTCGTGCGAGTTGTTGGAGAGTTGCATCGCCGGCACCTGAACGTCGCGCAGCGGGGGCGACGACGGGGCCGCGATCAGGATGCTGACACCACCGAGCGCAACACCAGCGGTGATGCAGTAACGGACGGCGGGTCGCATGATTCTCCCTATCGGACGCGTGGGCTTTTCACGACGTGTGTAGGGATACTGTACCTGAGAACTGGCTGAGAATCACTAGTTATTTTTCGAGACCTCGCCGGGCGCGCCGAAATGGCCTCTAGCTGCGCTTTACCGCCTTCTTGGCAGCAGCCTTCTTAGCCGTTTTCTTGGCCGGGGTCTTCTTAGCGGCGGCTTTCTTAGCGGTCTTTTTCACCGGTCCGCGGGCACGGCGATCCGCCAGCAGTTCGGAGGCGCGGGCATCGGTGATCGACAGAACGTCGTCGCCCTTGCGCAGGCTCGCGTTGGTCTCGCCGTCGGTGACGTACGGGCCGAAGCGGCCATCCTTGATCACCATCGGCTTACCGGACGCCGCGTCGTTGCCCAGTTCACGGAGCGGTGGCGCTGCGGCACCCTGGCGCCCACGCCGTTTCGGTTCGGCGTAGAGCTTCAACGCATCCTCGAGAGTGATCTCGAAGATCTGGTCTTCGGTAGCCAGCGAGCGAGAGTCTGTGCCGCGCTTCAGGTATGGGCCGTAGCGGCCGTTCTGGGCGGTGATTTCCTCTTTGGATTCGGGGTCGACGCCGACCACCCGCGGCAGCGAGATCAGCTTGAGCGCATCCTCGAGCGTCACGGTCTGCAGGTCCATGCTGCGCAACAGCGACCCGGTGCGAGGCTTGGGGCCGGTCGGCTTCTTGCCCTTCTTCGCCGGCTGGCCGGTGGTGCCGTCGTCGTCGTCCGGCTTGGGCAGCACCTCGGTGACATACGGGCCGTAACGACCGTCCTTGGCCACGATCTCGTGCCCGGACTCTGGGTCGATGCCCAGCGAGCGGCCCTCCTGCGGGGTTGCGAACAGCTCTTCGGCAACCTCGAGGGTCAACTCGTCGGGGGTCAGCGAGTCGTGCAGGTTGGCCCGCTGTGGCGTCGGTTCGCCGTCGTCACCGGTCACCATCCGCTCGAGGTACGGTCCGTTCCGGCCGACCCGCACGTTGACCGTCCGGCCCTCGGCGTCGTCAAAAAGCTTGATGGAGTTGACTTCTCGAGCATCGATGCCCTCGAGGTTGACGCCGACCAGCTTCTTCAGGCCACCTGAGCGGGCGATCGAGTCGTCGACGCCGTGATCGCCGCCGAAGTAGAAATTGTTGAGCCAGTTGCTGCGCCGCTCGGTGCCCGAGGCGATCGCGTCGAGTTCGTCCTCCATCGCGGCGGTGAAGCCGTAGTCCACCAGCCGGCCGAAATGCTGCTCCAGCAAACCGATGACCGCGAACGCGACCCACGACGGAACCAGCGCGCTGCCCTTCTTGTGCACGTATCCGCGGTCCTGGATGGTCTTGATGATCGACGAGTACGTCGAGGGCCGTCCGATGCCGAGTTCTTCGAGCGCCTTGATCAGCGAGGCCTCGGTGTAGCGGGCGGGCGGGTTGGTCGTATGGCCGTCCGGGGTGAGGTCGGTGGCGTCCACCCGCTGGCCCTGGGTGAGCTGCGGCAGCCTGCTCTCGGCGTCGTCGGCCTCACCGCCGGCCTGGTCGTCGACTGTTTCGACGTAAGCCTTGAGGAATCCGGCGAAGGTGATGGTCCGGCCGCTGGCGGAGAACTGAACTTGACGGCCGCCCGATTCGCCGTTGATCCGCAGGCTCAGCGTGGTCCCGCGGGCATCGGCCATCTGCGAGGCCACCGTGCGCTGCCAGACCAGCTCGTAGAGCCGGAATTCGTCGCCGTCGAGCTCGCGGCGCACCGCGTCCGGGGTGGCGAACGTCTCGCCGGCCGGCCGGATGGCCTCGTGGGCCTCCTGCGCGTTTTTCACCTTGCGGGTGTACTGGCGGGCCGACGGGTAGACGTATTCCTCGCCGTAGAGCTGACTGGCCTGGGTGCGGGCCGCGTTGATGGCCGACTGCGACAGCGTGGTCGAGTCGGTACGCATGTAGGTGATGTAGCCGTTCTCGT
The DNA here is from genome assembly GCF_002863225.1 of Mycobacterium sp. Taxonomy (GTDB): domain Bacteria; phylum Actinomycetota; class Actinomycetes; order Mycobacteriales; family Mycobacteriaceae; genus Mycobacterium. The sequence goes on from NZ_PKEK01000099.1 coordinate 28,737, forward strand.
ACAGCCGCTGGGCGATGCTCATCGTGCGCTCGGCGGAGAACCGCAGTTTGCGGCCGGCTTCCTGCTGCAGCGTCGACGTCATGAACGGCGGGTACGGACGGCGGGTGTAGGGCTTCTCCTCGACGGAGCCGACGGTCAGCTGCTGTCCCCGCAAGCCGGTGGCCAGCGAGACCGCGCCGGACTCGTCGAGCACCGTCACCTCGTCGGGCTTGCGTACCGCGCCCAGCGAGTCGAAGTCGCGGCCGGTTGCCACGCGCAGGCCGTCGACGGAGGTCAGTCGGGCGTTGAACCGCGGTGGCTGCGCCTTGGGGTCCGAGACGCTGGCGTCCAGTTCGGCCACGACGTCCCAGTAGGCGGCGCTGCGAAACGCCATCCGGTCGCGTTCGCGCTGGACGATGATGCGGGTGGCCACCGATTGCACGCGGCCCGCGGACAGCTTCGGCGCCACCTTCTTCCACAGCACCGGACTGACCTCGTAGCCGTAGAGCCGGTCCAGGATGCGGCGGGTTTCCTGCGCGTCGACCAGGTCGGTGTCCAGATCACGCGGATTGGCGGCGGCCTCCAGGATCGCCTGCTCGGTGATCTCGTGGAACACCATCCGCTTGATCGGGACGCGGGGTTTGAGCGTCTCGAGCAGGTGCCATGCGATCGCTTCGCCCTCGCGGTCACCGTCCGTGGCCAGGTAGAGCTCGTCGACGTCTTTGAGTAGCCCTTTGAGCTCGGTGACCGTGCTCTTCTTGTCCGGGCTGATGATGTACAGCGGCTCGAAGTCCTCGTCGACGTTGACCCCGAGGCGGGCCCAGGGCTCCGATTTGTACTTCGCGGGCACGTCAGCCGCCGCTCGCGGCAGGTCGCGAATGTGGCCTCGGGACGACTCGACGATGTAATTGGCGCCCAGGTAGCCGGCAAGTTTGCGCGCTTTGGTCGGCGACTCGACAATGACAAGTCGCCTGGTGGCGCCATTCCCGCCGCTATCAGCCACTTGTGCCTACGCTCGCTTCCATTACTTCTCGGCCCCCACCGGCCTCGCAGAGGAGTATTTCCGCGATCGGCCAGCGTCAATCTACGGTGCCTCTCGGCCGGTAGACACCTGACAATGTGGCACCCGAAATGGGCCGACGCAAACCGACCCCCCGTGCGGAGCCGTTTTCAGGGTCGCGCTATTTCATCTAGACGCGAGGCCAGAATGCCAACGCCTCGGCCACCTCGGGCGGTTCCCCGACGTTCTCTACCAGGCGCGATAGCCTGCGGCGGCCGCTGATGCGCAGGGCCGGCCTGGCGCCGCGGGTGCCGATCAACGTCGGGGCGATCCCGACGCGCATCAACGCGGACGCCAGCGGCGAATGGGTGTCCGGCGCGTGCGGGTCCAGCCCCAACAGGTAGCGATCGGCTTCGGGGCTGCCGGCGGCCAGGATCCAGGCGCGCAATTCCCGCGGTCCGGGCAGCCACATCGGTGGGACGGTCTTCACCGCGCCGCGAGTCCACTCCCCGGCCATCGGACGCAACCGTGCGTCGACGGCTGTCCGCACCAAAGGTGTGTGCTCGTCAGTCTGGGTGATTTCGGCCGTCAAGCCGGCGTCGTCGATCATGTGGCCGAGTGCCTCGGCTCGCCAGGCTTGATCGACGACGACCGAGAGCCGGGCTCCGTTGCCGACGGTGACGATCTGGCCGGCTGCAGCGAGCACCCCGGTGAGGTCGGTGACCGCAGGCGGCACCGACTCAGCTGAGAAGAAGGACAGCTGGCTCACGTCGTCGACATTAAGCGCCCGAGCGTGGACGATGCGCGCCGCAACGCGGCGAGAGGAGGACACGCTCCCACCAACCCCAGCGTGGACGATGCGCGCCGCAACGCGGCGAGAGGAGGACACGCTCCCACCAACCCGAGCGTGGACGATGCGCGCCGCAACGCGGCGAGAGGAGGACACGCTCCCACAAACCCCAGCGTGGACGATGCGCGCCGCAACGCGGCGAGAGGAGAAGTCGGCCCGACAAGACCGGGTGACGACGATCCGCGTCGCGTGCGCGTCCCGCGTGAATCACGAAGGGAGAGAAGCGAAAACCCCCCGTCCGAACCTGGGGACCAGGCCGTGCGGGGGGTTGTCGTTGTCAGTTGCTCAGATGGAGCGGACGCCGGTGGCCTGAGGACCCTTGGGGCTCTGTCCGACCTCGAACTCGACTCGCTGGTTCTCCTCGAGGGTGCGGAAGCCGCTTCCCTGGATCTCCGTGTAGTGGACGAACACGTCGGCCGAACCGTCTTCGGGGGCGATGAAGCCGAATCCCTTTTCCGCGTTGAACCACTTCACAGTTCCCTGTGGCATTTCTCGATATTTCCTTTACTACTCGGGTGCGAAGCATCACCTCGATGCTCCGGGCCCGTTCCGACCGCTAGACCTTGCTGAGTCGTCGGAACTTCACCCGACCTACAACGCAGGAACCGCGACCGCAACGTCGATCCTGCGAAAGTTTGACACGAACACAGAAGCTGCGACCGCAAACAGTCAACCATGTTCGTCGCCCCAACAACAGCCTCAGGTGAGCAATTGCGCTACTACGAGGTAAACAATTGATATGTGGGGCTGAAACCGCCGGTCGCAACGGAGCTATCGGGCGCATTTCTGGGTGATCACTTTGGATCAGGAGGCAATTAATCGTGGTGACGTTCGGCAGCGAGTTGCTCGCCGCCGCGGTCGCCGGCACCGAGGTCGGTGAACACCCGCTGCGTCATGTCGCCGAGCTACCGGCGCGGCACGGTCGCCAACAGCCTTGGCCGACATGGGTCGAGCCCGATGTGCTGCGCGCCTTCACCGACCGCGGCGTGAGCTTGCCATGGGCGCATCAGGTTCAGGCTGCGGACCTTGCCCACGCCGGACATCACGTTGTTATCAGCACGGGAACGGCATCCGGGAAATCGCTGGCTTACCAACTGCCCATCCTGAATGCGCTGGCGACCGGTCCGCGCGCTCGCGCGCTGTACATCTCGCCGACGAAAGCCCTTGGCCACGATCAACTACGGGCCGCCCACGCATTGACCGCGGCCATCCCCCGGCTGGCCGACGTCGCCCCGACCGCGTACGACGGCGACAGCCCAGGCGAGGTACGGCGTTTGGCGCGTGAGCGGTCTCGCTGGGTGTTCTCCAACCCCGACATGGTCCACCTCGCGCTGCTGCGCAACCATGCCCGGTGGGCCGTCTTCCTGCGCAATCTCCGCTTCGTCGTCGTCGACGAATGCCATTACTACCGCGGTGTTTTCGGGTCGAACGTGGCGATGGTGCTGCGTCGGCTGCTGCGGTTGTGCGCGCGCTATTCCACCGACCCGGCCGCGGTGCCCACTGTCATTTTCGCCAGCGCGACGACGTCCGCTCCGGGTGCGACCGCCACCGAGCTCATCGGCCAACCCGTCGTCGAGGTCACCGAAGACGGCTCACCACAGGGCGCCCGGACGGTGGCCCTGTGGGAACCGGCGCTGCGCACCGATATCACCGGTGAGAACGGCGCACCTGTTCGCCGATCCGCCGGTAGCGAGGCGGCGCGGCTGATGGCCGATCTGATCGCCGAGGGGGCTCGGACGCTGACGTTCGTGCGGTCGCGTCGCGGTGCCGAACTGACCGCGTTGGCGACCCGCGCGCGCCTGGAGGACATCGCTCCGCAGCTGGTCGAGACGGTGGCCTCGTATCGGGCCGGGTATCTGCCCGAGGACCGCAACGCGCTCGAACAGGCGTTGCTGGACGGGCAGTTGCGCGGATTGGCCACGACCAACGCGCTCGAACTCGGCATCGACATCGCCGGGCTGGATGCGGTGGTGCTCGCCGGTTTTCCCGGAACGGTCACCTCGTTCTGGCAGCAGGCCGGCCGCTCCGGACGGCGAGGGCAAGGGGCGCTGGTGATGCTGGTGGCCCGCGACGACCCGCTGGACACCTATTTGGTGCACAACCCCGCCGCGCTCTTGGACAGGCCGATCGAGCGGGTCGTGATCGATCCGGCCAACCCCTATATCCTCGGTCCTCAAATACTCTGCGCTGCAACAGAACTACCGATCGACGACGCCGAGATGCGATCGTTGGGCGCAGAGGATGTGGCCGCCGGCTTGGTGGATGACGGCCTGCTGCGACGGCGTTCCGGCAAGTACTATCCGGCGCCGGGAGTGGATCCCCATCCAGCAGTTGATATCCGGGGCCCGACGGGCGGTCAGGTGGTGATCGTCGAGAGCGATACCGGCCGACTGCTGGGAACGGCGGGAGCGGGACAGGCGGCCGCCTCGGTACATCCGGGCGCGGTGTATCTGCATCGGGGCGAGAGCTACGTCGTCGACTCGCTGGACCTCGACGACGGCATGGCCTTCGTGCACGCCGAAGACCCCGGATATGCCACGTTCGCACGCGAACTCACCGATATCGCGGTCACCGGCCCCGGCGAACGCCGTGTGTTCGGGCCGGTCACCCTCGGCCTGGTGCCGGTCAGCGTGACGAATCAGATCGTGGGCTATCTACGTCGTCGCTTGAACGGCGAGGTGATCGACTTCGTCGAGCTGGTGCTACCACCCCACACCCTGCACACCATGGCTGTCATGTACACCATCACCCCAGAAGAGTTGAACGACAACGGAGTCGAGCCGTTGCAAATTCCCGGGTCACTACATGCCGCCGAGCACGCCGCCATCGGCTTGCTGCCGCTGGTCGCCAGCTGCGACCGCGGTGACATCGGTGGACTGTCCACTGCTACCGGTCCTGAATCTGAAGGCCTGCCAAGCGTCTTCGTTTACGACGGGTATCCCGGCGGGGCGGGGTTCGCCGAACAGGGCTTCCGGCAGGCGAATACGTGGCTCAGCGCCACGCTTGCCGCGATCGAGGCGTGCGAATGCCCATCGGGGTGTCCATCGTGCGTCCAGTCACCGAAATGCGGCAATGGCAACGATCCTTTGGACAAGGCGGGGGCGGTGCGCGTGTTGCGATTGGTGCTCGGCGCGCTGGAGACCGGCGGCCGGCCATACGGATGACGACCGACCCCTCGAACGGTCGACGTCCATATGACTATTTCTCCGCAGTGGCAGCGGTGAAAACGCTTTCCGCACCGCTGAAGAAACATGCGCCGACATCGCAGAGCACCAAGCGGCCTGCGAAGGGCGCAGCAAAAAATACCGTCGCCTATCAACCTGTGCAAGTCCCGCACCTTTGCATCAGGCTACCCACAGGTTGATCACAGTGAATAACACCCGGATTCGAGTGTGACGCAACGGGTTATCGCGCTTCGCGGCTAAGCTCGTGACTATGACCGACGACTGGCTGCTGGTGGAGACGCTGGGCTCCGAACCGGCCGTGGTGGCGGTGGGCCGGCAACTGCAGGACCTGGTCCCCATTGCCAAGTTTCTGAAGCGCACTGCCGGCCGCGCCGCCATCCAGTCCGCGATCGCCGAGTCGGTGCAGACGAGCAAAGGTCTGGTCAGCATCACGCCGAAGAAAGCCCGGGTGATCCGGACCGAGCCGGTGTTGATGTCGGATGGCCGCATTCACGGCGTCCAGGTCTGGAGCGGCTCGCCCGAGCAGGAGCCCCCCGAGCGGCCGATTCCCGGCCCGCTGAAGTGGGACGCGACCCTGGGCGTTGCCACCGATACCGCCGAGTCGCTGACCAATATGGGCCGCAAGGTCGAGATGGAAGACCCTGAGGAGCGGGCGTTCGCGGAGTGCTGGCCCTCGGGTGAGCTCAAACCCAACGAAGGACGGGCGCTGGCCGCGGCGGTCCGGTTTGAACCGGGCCACACGATGTGTGACACCTGGGACGGCCGGGACTGGCAGGGCAACGCCATACGGGTGAGCTTTGTCGTGCGTAACGGGGTCGAACAAGGCAGGGACGGCCGCGAGCACATGGTTGCGCGCGGCTTGAATTGGCGCGCCGAACCGGCCGACCGGCCGACGCCGTCGGACCGGCTCGCCGAACAGATCCTGCGAGGGCTGGCCGAGCCAGGGGTGCATCGCGCATTGTTCGACCCGAACAGCTGGACGCTGCTGAAATGGCTCGACGCCCCGTGCCCGTTCTACGACTGGCGCCGCATCGCCGCCGACAGCCCACGGATTCATCCCGACGACGAGGCGAAGAGGGCCGCCATGCGCACCGAGTTCGCCGATGGTGCCGCGTGTGCGGTGCTGCGCCTGCCGGCACACGACGGCGGCTGGACGCCGATCCACGTCACGGTCAACCGGGTGGAGCTCGACCACGACGCATTTGCCGGCCTGGTCTCGGTGCGGTTGCCCACCGCGGCTGAGGTCGCCGCGGCCGGCTTGAGGGACTAGACGGGACCGGCGCGGGCGAGAGCGCGCGCGCTGCCCCACCGCCCGCCCGCGACCCTCACCTCGACGGTGAGCACAACATCCAGCGCGTCGACAACGCAGTCAGTGACTTCGGCCCTCATCGCACGGGCCAATGCACTGCCCTGGCCACACGCCGACTCAGCTCCGGTGGGTAGCCGAGCGGCCGCGGCCAGCGCGGCCAGGTCGGCGGCGGCCTGCGCCCGGTGCCGCGCCGCGACCGCAGCGCCCAGGTAAGCGCCGCCGGCTGTGACGGCCAGCAGGACGACGACCATCGCCGCCGCGACGACAGTGGCCGCTCCGCGTTCGTCAGTCAGGCTCGATCGCCGCGGCCGCGGTCGCGGTGATACGCAGCGCGAGAAGCAGATTCGACCGCGCGGTGACGGTTGCCACGATGTAGTCCCCATTGCGGCGCATCTCCACGGCCGCGCCGGCGGGTGCGACTCCGCGAGCGGCACTGATCGCCGATCGCTCATCTCCCCGAGCCGCCAACCGCGCCGCCTCGCGCGCCGCATCGATGCAGCGGACCTGCATCGACACCGCGGTGAGACCGGCAAGACACAACATGAGAACTGTGACCAGGGTGGCGACCCCGAATGCGGCCTCCACAGTGGTCGCACCGCGATCGCCGGCTAGGCCTTGGTGTTCAGCGCGCGGGCGATGATGTTGGTCAGCGCCGAGACGATCGAGTCGCCGGTCACCACCGAATAGAGAATGGCCGCGAAGGCCGCCGCCGCTATCGTGCCGATGGCGTATTCGACCGTAGACATGCCGGTCTCCTCCACCGCCAGCAGCTTCAAGCGATTTGTGAATCCCTGAAACATGTTGCCTGATCGCATTTTTCCTTCTTCCGTTATCTGACATTCACAACAAGCCCGACTGCAGGAATTCCCCCGCCAGCCCTGCGACGACCGGGACGATGCCGAGGCAGACGAATGCCGGTAGGAAACACAGGCCGAGTGGTCCGGCGATCAGCACGCCCGCGCGCTCGGCCGTCGCGGCGGCCGCATGTGTGGCGTCCTGCCGGCATTGCGTAGCAAGCCCGGATACCGCCTCGGCCAGCGCCACGCCTGACGCCGATGACCGCCGGGCCAGTCGCAACAGCGCATCGACCTGAGGGTCCACCGCCGCAGAGGCCGGCCCGGCCGGCGGCGACCAGGCGATGTTCGGGTCGGCGCCCAGCGCGAGCAGGTCGGCCGCCCTGCGCAACACCCGAGCCAGAGTCGGCGGGGCGGATCGCGCCGACGCTGCCGCGGCCGTCGACACTGCCATCCCTGCAGAAAGGCAGACTGCGAGCACATCCAGGCTCGACGCGACGGCCAATGGATCCGGGCCGCCCCTGTTGCCGGAATCCACCTGTGGCGTGCGGAGTGGTGGTGCAGCACGCGATCGCACGATCGACGGGCCCGCGCCGACGAGTAACGCTCCGGCCAAAAGCATTGCCGCACTGGGGTTCATCGTCACCTCTCATGCACCCGCCCGTTCGGTGATGCGGTCCGACCACAGCAGGCCGACACAGATCAGCGTCAGGCCGACAAGCAGGAGCCATCCGCCGAGGTGACCGCCGATCAGGAAAGCCACCGGATGTGCGCCGATCGTCTGCCCCATCAACACCGCCAGCAGCGGCAGACCCGCCAGGATGGTCGCGGTGGCACGCGCTCCCGCCATCGCCGAGTTCACCTGACTCGAGAATCGTTGTCGCTCAGCGATATCGCATTGGGCGGCGCGCATCAACGCCGACATCGCCAGGCCGTGGTCGGTGGCGAGTTGCCAGCACACCGCGAGTCGGTCCCAAGAATCCTGCAGCACAGACGTTTCGGCGACTCCGCGTAAACCCGCGGCGACGTCAGCACCCAGCCGGGCTCTTGCCGCGACCGCGCGACACGCATCGGCGACCGGCCCGGCCGTCTCGCTGGCCGCTACGGCGAAGGCGGCCGCCGGGTGTGCTCCAACCCGGAGCTCACCCACCAACACGTCGATCGCCGTCTCCAACTCCCGGCTCTCGTCGGCTCCTCGACTACGCCGCCGGCGCCGCCGACGGCGCAGTGACAGCGTCGCGACAACCACGCCCACCGCGACAACCGTTGCCGGCGAGAGCAACAGGGCACTCACAGCGCCGAAGCACAGCGCCGCCAAGCCGGCCAATCGCTGCGCCGTGATCTTGCGGTCACGGTCGGTGCGGGTCAACCGCAGCCGGGGAGACGACGGCAGCACCAGCATCGCGACGGCCAGCACGATCGCGGCGGATGCCGTCACAGCGGCGTCCGGTTGTCCAGCAACGCACGAAAATTCACGATCTCGTCGGTGAGCCCACGGTCGGCGTGCCACACCGTGACGGCCCGCACCCGCTGGTCGGTGCGGCGCAGCACGGCGATTTCGTCCAGTCGGCGTCGCCCGCCATGATTGCGGGCGACGTGCAGCAGCACCTGCACCGCTGCAGCCAGCTGGCTATGCAGCGCAGCACAATCCAGGCCCCCGAGCGCTCCCAGCGCCTCGAGGCGGGCCGGAACTTCGGCGGGCCTGTTCGCGTGCACGGTGCCCGCGCCGCCGTCGTGGCCGGTGTTGAGCGCAGCGAGCAGATCGACGACCTCGGCCCCCCTCACCTCACCGACCACGATGCGGTCCGGTCGCATTCGCAGCGCTTGACGAACGAGTTGGCGGACGGTGATCTCGCCGACGCCTTCGACGTTGGCGCACCGCGCGACGAGCCGCACCAGATGCGGATGCGGGGGTGCCAGCTCTGCGGCATCCTCGACGCAGACGATCCGCTCGTCGTCCGCGACCGCGTTGAGCATCGCCGACAGCAGGGTCGTCTTGCCCGCCCCGGTCCCGCCGGACACCAGGAAAGCCAACCGGGCCGCGATGATCTGGTCGATCAAAGCCGCGGCCTCGGGCGCGATGGCTCCGGCGGCGATCAACGCGGGCAGATCCTGCGTGGCCGGTCGCAGTATCCGCAGGGACAAGCAGGTGCCACCGGCCGCGACCGGGGGCAGGACGGCGTGCAGTCGAACGGCAACGTCACCGGGGCCGATTCCGGTCAGCTGCCCATCCACCCACGGTTGCGCGTCGTCAAGACGCCGGCCGGCCGCCAATGCCAGCCGCTGAGCCAGGCGGCGGACAGCGGCTTCGTCGGCGAATCGAATATCGCTGCGCCGCAGCCCTTTCCCGTCGTCAAGCCACACCGTATCGGGACTGGTGACCAGCACGTCGGTCACACCCTCGACGCAGAGCAGCGGTTCCAGAATTCCCGCGCCGGTCAGCTCGGTCTGCAATATCCGGAGACTGCTCAGCAGTTCGGTGTCGCCCAGCACTCCGCCGGACTCGGCCCTGATCGCGTCGGCCACCACGCCGGCGCGCAGCGGCGCGGATTCCGCCGTCAGGCGCTCGCGCACCCGGTCGATCAGCGAGCCGCTCACGCAGCTTGGCCGTTGGCCGGGGCCGCCGGATGGGTCGGCAGAACCGCGAGTACGCGGCGAGCCGCCGAGGCCAACTGCGAGCGTTTACCGAGTCTGAGGCCGCCGCGCTCCAGTTGCTCGGCCAGACCGGGATGCGGCTTCATCGCGGCGAGCAACGGCACGTCGGCAATCGCGGCCACTTCTTCGGCCCGCAGGCCGCCCGGCGATGGGCCCCGCACCACCAGGCCCATGTTGGGGTTGATCGCGGCGAGCACCGGGGCCAGCGTCGCGGTCGCCGCGCAGGCCCGTACATCACAGGGGCTGATCAGTACGACAAGATCGGCTGTGTCCAAAGCAGTTTCGACAGCATCGGTCAATCGGCGCGGAAGGTCGCACACCACCGTCGCCCCGCCGCGGCGGCCGGCGTCGAGCACGGCTTGTACCGCGCGGCAGTCTAATTCGTAGCCCCTGCGGGTGCCGGAGAGAATGCTCAGGCCGCGATGCCGGGGCAGCGCGTCGCGCACCGCCGACCACGCCAGCCTGCCGCCTTCCAGGGCCAGGTCCGGCCAGCGCACACCGGCCGCGGTCTCCGCACCGACCAGCAGGTCGATACCGCCGGCCCACGGATCCAGGTCGACCAGCATCGCCTCGGTTGCCTTCCACGCCAAGGCAACCGCGAACAACGAGGCTCCCGCGCCGCCACAGCCACCGATCACGGCCAGCACCGCACCCCGAACACCGTTGTCGCGGAACGATTCCACCGCGATTGCGAGCTCGCGAACCAGGTCCTGCTCTTGCGCAGGCAATCTCAGCACCTGGCCGGCACCCACCTCGATAGCCGCCGCCCACGTCGACGGTGGTGGATCGTCTCCACTCGCCACGATCACGTGCGTGCGCCGCGGCAATCCGGCCAGCGCACTGCCCGTAGCCGCCGACTCGTCGAGCACGACGGCGACAGCCGCCGACCACACCTTCCGGCTCACCGGTAACGCGCTGGCGGCGTGCACGACTCGTATCCCGACGGCCGCGGCGACCCGGTCGAGCTCGTCACGTAGAGCGGGGTCGGCAAGAACCGCGAGAATCCCGCGCGCCTCGTTGATGTGCATCGGGCCACCGTGCCGGGAGTGGGTTGGCCGCACCAGTCACACGAGCGAAATCTGTGGACAGGCCTACGGCTGTGCAAAGGGTTGCCAGAAGGTGTCCAGCGAAGAATTGCCCGACAAAAGGGACGACCCCCGCCAGGGGGGGAGGAGGCGAGGGTCGTCGTGAATCAGCCCCGGGGGGTCGGGCTGATACACCCTCGGCTAAGCCGAGTGATACTTACTATACACATGACAGTGTTACGCAGCGCAAGGGTTGCTTGCTACAGATATGTATGACCTTTAAGTAGCTGAACCAAACGTATCGCTGGTATCACACGTATCTGGACCAGGCTTGACCGGTGCTTTTCCCGACAGCATGCCGATTTGCGGCCGCACGGTCCTATGCTGGATCCGTGACCGTCTCCGACTCGGCCGCTGACCAGCAAACTTCGCCGACGCGCAGCGGTCCCACCCCCCGCACGGCCGCGTTTTTCGATTTGGACAAGACAATCATTGCCAAGTCGAGCACGCTGGCGTTCAGCAAACCCTTCTTCGCCCAGGGATTGATCAATCGCCGCGCTGTCCTGAAGTCGAGTTACGCCCAATTCCTGTTCCTGCTCTCGGGTGCCGACCATGACCAGATGGACCGGATGCGCATTCACTTGACCAACATGTGCACCGGGTGGGATGTCGAGCAGATCAAGACGATCGTGAACGAAACCCTGCACGACATCGTGACCCCGTTGGTGTTTGCCGAGGCCGCCGACTTGATTGCCAGCCACAAACTGTGCGGCCGCGACGTGGTGGTGGTTTCGGCGTCTGGCGAGGAATTGGTGGCTCCGATCGCCCGCGCATTGGGCGCCACCCATGCGATGGCCACCCGGATGGTCGTCGAGGACGGCAAGTACACCGGCGAGATCGGGTTCTACTGCTTCGGAGAGGGCAAGGTTCAGGCGATTCGCGAGCTGGCCGCGCGCGAGGGTTATCCGCTCGAGCACTGCTACGCCTACTCCGACTCGATCACCGACCTGCCGATGCTCGAGGTGGTCGGGCATCCGAGCGTGGTCAATCCCGATCGTGCGCTGCGCCGCGAGGCCAACGCCCGGGACTGGCCGGTCCTGGAATTTTCCCGCCCCGTGTCGCTTCGCGACCGCATCCCCGCGCCGTCGGGAGCAGCGGTCGCCACCACGGCCGCAGTCGGGATCAGCGCCCTGGCGGCGGGCGCACTGACCTATTCGCTGCTGCGCCGGCTTTCGCTCTAGCGCCGCACAGCAAACTTTCGATGTCACGACTCGGCATCGCTTGACGATTTCATGACAATTGACCCTTGATGTGATCGAGGTCACGGAGTACAAAGGATCTACGGAAGCCCGGTGAGGCCAAGGTCGACTCGGAAGAGAAGGGCCGATCTCCCGAACAGGGCGACCGAGCACGGTTCCCGGCACCCACGCGGAGTCATAGCCGCGATAATGGCAGAAGTGTTGCGGGCCTGCGGAATTGCGACAAGTGAACGGCGCCGACAGCCCTTTGGGTGGGGCAGCAGCCGGAAGCTTCGCAAGATCGCCGAGGCCATCCCACGCAACCCACAGGTGCACGCATGGTAACCGAGATCCGTGCTAGCGGGCGGCGAGCCGAAATCCTTCGGTACGCCGCCCGCTTTGTCATTGCGGGTGCCCGCCGCCGCCCTGCTCGGACAGCGTTTCAGCAATCGTCAACGCCTCCTGCGCACCGGTGCGCAGCGCGCGGCAACTCAACACCAGCCAGGCAGCCATGCCTTTGGGTGTGCCGGCCGCGAAACCGGCCATCGCCTCCCGGTAGTCGGCAGCGCGGCGCATCCAGCCCACCTCGGGCACACCCAGCCCGTGCGGGTCGAGACCGGTGGCGATCGTGACCAACCGCGACACTGCGCGCGCCACCACTCCGTCCGCGGTGCCGAATGGAGCCAAGGTGAGCAACTCACCGTGCGCGACGGCAGCGATCACCGGGGCAGGCGCCTTGGTGCCCCCGGACACGATGCGTGCGAGCAGTTCCAGTCGAGGTGCCACATCGGGTTCGGAACGCGGTCTGCCGAGCCGACTTTCGTCGACCCGGTCGGCCGCGGCCAGCATGTGCAACCGGGCCAGGGCCTGCAGCGGCGCGCGCTGCCACACCCCGACCAAATTGGTCTCGCCACCGTCCAGCGCTTGCGCGACACGCAGCGCGCCGGCGAACACCGGATCGCTGATTGCCGACGCGTCGATCTCGTCGTCGAGCTTGTGGCCACCGCCGTCGAGCACCGCCGACGCCCGCGCCGAGCGCAGCGCCGACTCGGCGGCCGTTACCGGCCAACGCCGCAGGTTGACGCGGTGCCGATGAGCGCGACCCAGTGCTTCACGCGCCTGGTCGCTCGCTGCGGCGACACCGGGCAGCTCCATCAGCGGGGCAAGCGGATCGGGACTCACGAGTTCTCAGCGTAGCCAGCGCCCGCACCGGGTATCGCGGCCAGTAGCTGCCGGGTGTAGTCGTGCTGCGGTCGGCTGAACACATCTTCGGTGGCCGCATGCTCGACTACCCGGCCCGCGCGCATCACCATCACCTCATCGGCGATCTGCCGGATCACCGCCAGGTCGTGGCTGATGAACAGGTAGCTCAAGCCCAATTCGGTTTGCAGCTCGGCAAGTAGATCGAGAATCTGTGCCTGCACCACGACGTCGAGCGCAGACACCGCCTCGTCGCAGACCACCACGTCGGGTTGGAGCGCCAGCGCCCGTGCGATCGCCACCCGCTGGCGCTGACCTCCGGACAGTTCCCGCGGCCGGCGGTTGAGCAGGGACGAGGGCAGTGCGACCTGTTCGGTGAGCTCGCGGACGCGCCGCTCGCGTTGACGACGATCGCCGGTCCGATGGATCCGAAGCGGCTCCTCGATGATCTGCGACACCGAGTACATCGGATCCAGGCTGGCGTATGGATTCTGGAACACCGGTTGGATCCTGCGACGAAAGGCACGTGTCTCCTGGCGGCTCAGTGATGCCGTCGGCAGACCATCGAAAGTGATTGTGCCCGAGCTGGGTTCGAGTAAGCGGAGCACCATTCGGGCCAGCGTGGATTTCCCAGATCCCGATTCTCCGGCGACCGCCAGGGTGGTTCCGCGGCGCAGCCGGAACGAAACGTCGTCGACGGCACGCACCTCGGTTTTTCGCCACGGCGCTTCCCGCGAGGATCGATATATCTTGGTCAGCCCGGTCGCGACGAGGATGTCCGGCGATTCGGCCGGCGTATGTCGGACGGGCGGATCACGCAACGACGGCGCGGCAGCCACCAGGCGTCGCGTGTACGGGTGCTGCGGCTCTCGCAAGATCGCCTGCGCCGGGCCGCTTTCCACGATCTGGCCTTGGTTCATCACGATCAGTTGTTCGGCTCGTTCGGCGGCCAGCGCCAAGTCGTGGGTGATCAGCAGCACCGCTGTGCCCAGATCTGCGGCCAGCTCCTGAAGATGGTCGAGCACCCGGCGTTGCACGGTGACGTCCAGCGCAGAGGTCGGCTCGTCGGCGATCAACAAGCGGGGCCCGCCGGCCAATCCGATCGCGATCAGCGCGCGTTGAGACATTCCGCCGGACAATTGATGCGGATACTGTCGGGCCCGTACGTCCGGCTCCGGTAGGCCGGCATCAGCCAGCAACTCGACATCGCTGCGTTTGATGTTGTTCGCCCGCAGCGCTTCTCGTACCTGGAATCCGACCCGCCACACCGGATTCAGGTTGGTCATCGGGTCCTGTGGCACATATCCGATTCCGCTCCCGCGAATGGCCTGGAGCTGTCGTCGTCCGGCGGCGGTGAGGTCGGTGCCGTCGAACTCGATGCGGCCGGAGGTGATGCGCCCGCCGGGCGGAAGCAGGCCCAGGATCGCCGCCGCGGTGGTGGACTTCCCCGACCCCGACTCGCCGACGATCGCCACGGTCTGCCCGGCGCGTACCGCGAGATCGACACCGCGGACTACCGGTTCGCCGTCGCCGAAACGGACCTCGAGTCCGGTGACACTCAGAAGCGGCTCAGCCATCTGCGCCACTCCTCCTCGTTGCTGCGCTCTGCATCGTCGTCGGCGGGCTCACGGTCGCCGCGCCCCTGACGACGGATCCAGTGCGGCACGCAGTGTGTCACCCATGATCATGAAGGCCAGCACCGTGATCGCCAGCGCCCCAGCGGGGTAGAACAGAATCGGCGATCCGGCCCGTAGGCGAACCTGGTCGACATTGATATCGCCGCCCCACGACACCACCGACGGTGGCAGTCCGACACCGAGGTAGGACAGCGTGGCCTCGGTGACGATGAACAGCCCGAGCGCGATAGTGCACACTGCGATCACCGGGCCGATCGCATTGGGCAGCACATGGCGCATCAGGATGCCGAACCTGTTCATTCCCAGGGCTTTCGCTGCCAGTACGTAATCTCGCCCGCGAACCTCGAGAACGGCACCGCGGGTGATCCGCGCGATCTGCGGCCAGCCGAACAACGCGAGAATCGCGATCACCGTCCACACCGTGCGGTGATGCGTGACCTGCATCAGCACAATGGCCGCCAGCAGCAGCGGGACCGCGAAGAACACGTCGGCGACCCGGGAGATCACCGCATCGAGCCCGCCGCCGTAAAAGCCGGCCAGCGCACCCAACGCTCCTCCGACGACGAAGACCAACAGGGTGGCGCCGAGTCCGACGGTGATCGACGCCCGCGCGCCGTAGATGGTGCGGGCGTAGATGTCGTGGCCCTGCAGATCGGTTCCGAACCAATGTGCTGCCGACGGGGACAACAGGCTGTGGTCGGGGTTGGCGAAGTCGGGGTCGGCCGCGGTGAACAACGAGGGAAACGCCGCGGCGACGACGATCAGCCCGATCAGCACCGCGCTGACGACGAATTGCGGGCGACGCCGCAGCGACTGCCAGATGTCTTGCCAAAAGCCAACGCCGGCGGGCGTTTCAGCCATATCGGATCCTGGGGTCCAGAGCTGCGTACAGCAGATCCACGACCAGGTTGGTGACCAGGTAGACCACCACGAGCACGGTGACGATCGACACCACGGTCGGCGCCTCCTGTCGGGTGACGGCCTGGTAGAGCACACCGCCGACGCCGTGGATGTTGAAGATGCCTTCGGTGACGATCGCCCCGCCCATCAGCGCGCCGAGGTCGGCACCGAGGAAAGTCACCACCGGGATCAGTGAGTTGCGCAGGATGTGCACGGCAACCACGCGCGGCCGCGACAGGCCTTTGGCCGTCGCCGTTCGCACATAGTCGGCATAGGCGTTCTCGGCGACCGCGGATCTGGTCAGCCGAACCACGTAGGCGAATGACACTGCACCGAGCACGATTCCGGGTAACAGCAGCCTGGCGAACGTCGGCTGATCGCCCACCGTCACCGCGGCAAGGCTCAGCCGCACCCCGAAGACGAACTGCGCAAGGAAGCCCAGCACGAAGATCGGCACCGCGACGAGGACCAGGCTGATGATCAGCACGGCGGAGTCGAACAATCCTCCCTGGCGCAATCCCGCGACCACGCCGAAACCGATGCCGAACAACGCCTCCACCGCCAACGCAATCAGTGCCAGTCTGACAGTTACCGGAAATGCCTGCGCCAGAACAGTAGTGACGGGCAGTCCGGAGTAGGCGTGGCCGAGGTCGGCGTGCAGCACCCCACCGAGGTAGTGCAGGTACTGCAACCAGAACGGATCGTCGAGGTGATATTGCGCCCGCAATTGGGCGGCCACCGCCGGACTCAGCGGCCGATCACCACCCAGTGCCGCGATGGGATCCCCGGGTAGCAGAAACACCATGCCGTAGATCAGCAGCGTCGCTCCCAGAAAGACCGGGATCATGGCCGCGATGCGGCGCGCGATGTACCACCCCACGTCAGGTCTTCACGATGCGTTCGTAGTCGGGTAGCCCGTTCCAGGTCAGCGCCACGTGGCTGACCGCTGCAGAGCGGCCGGCCACCGCGACGGTGTACCACAGTGGCACAACAGGCATGTCCTGCAACAGGATTCGCTGCGCGTCGTTGGCTCGCGTGAATGACTGCGGCAGGTTGGGCGCGGCCTCCGCCGCGGCGATGGCGGCGTCGAACCGTGAATTGGAATAGCCGACGTCGTTGGCGCCGGCGTGGGTGACGAACAACGGCTCCAAGAAGTCCAGCATCGACGGGAAGTCGCCCTGCCAGCCGGCCCGGAACGCGGTGGCTATCGTGCGAGTCGTTATCTGCGTGCGGAAACCGGCAAAGGTCGGCTGTGGGGCGCCGACGGCGTCGATCTTCAGGGTGTTCTTGATGCTGTTGGCCACCGCGTCGATCCATTCTTGATGGGACCCGTCGGCGTTGTATGAGATCGCGTACCGGCCAGACCATTTCGAGATAGCGTCGGCCTGCGCCCACAATGCCCTGGCACGTTCGGGATCGAAGTCGAGGGCGTGGTTGCCCTCGATGCCGGAGTCGTAGCCCGGCAGCGAGCTGGCGGTGAATTCGCGGGCCGGTGCGCGAGCTCCGGAGAAGATCTTGCCGCAGATCTGATCCCGATTCACCGCTGCCGAAAGCGCCAGGCGGCGCAGGCGGCCCTCCTCACCGGAGAAGTGCGGGAGCCGCAACGGGGTGTCCAAGGTCTGATTGGCCGCAGCCGGCGCGCTCACCGCGCGGTCGCCGAGGTCGCGGCGGTAAACGGTCAGCACACTGGGCGGAATGGTGTCCAGCACATCGAGATTGCCTCCCAGCAGGTCGGCGTACGCGGTGTCGAGGTTGGCGTAGAAGACGAACCGCAGACCTTTGTTCTGCGGCATCCGGTTGCCGTGATAGTCGGGGTTGACGACCATGTCGAGCTTGACGTTGTGCTGCCAGGCCGGGATGTTCGGCTGGTCGGCCAGCCGGTATGGACCGTTGCCGACCGGATGCTGGCCGAATGCCGTGATGTCGTTCCACGCCGTGCTGGGCAGCGGGTAGAACGGCGAAAACCCCAGTCGCAGCTTGAAATCGATGGTCGGCCCCTTCAGCCGCACGGTGAATTCACGGTCGCTGACGACCTGCAGACCCGACATCGTGGTCACGCTCGGCTTCGCGGCGGCCACCTCGTCGAAGCCGGCAATGGGAGCGAAAAAGCTCTGCTGCAGTTGAGCATTGGAGGCCAGCGCGCCGTAGTTCCAGGCGTCGACGAAAGAGTGCGCGGTGACCGGTGAGCCGTCGCTGAAGGTCCAGCCCGGTTTCAGCCTGATCCGGTAGTTGACGTCGTCGTCGGTCTCGATCGACTCGGCGACTTCCAGCGCCGGTGTGCCCTTGGCGTCATACGACATCAGGCCGGCGAACAGTCGGTCGACGATCCTGCCGCCGTTGCTGTCGTTGGTGTTGGTGGGGATCAGCGGGTTCTGCGGTTCACCGGCGTTGACGATCACCACGTCGGTTCGGACGGCGTCCACCCCGCAGCCGGCCAACGAGGCGGCAACCAGCATCGCGGTCGCCGTAGCCGCGATCGCGCGGAGATGTCGAACGATCAAGAACGCTCCACCCTGTCGACTGATCTCGACGGGGAGATCAGTCGCTGAATGAGCCATCCCACCAAATGATTACGCGTATCGGGATCGCGCGCGGGCTCGTGCAGATGGATGCCTTCGATGACGGCGATGATGGCGGCGGCGGCCATCTCGGCGTCGGCGTCAGCCACCCCCGCGGACCTGAAGGCCGCGGCCGCGCGTCCACTCAGCGCCTCGTGGAAATCCTGGTGCACAGCGGCGACGGCCGGCGAATGCCGTGCGCGTTCGTGCACGGTCGTCGTGAGTTTTGCCACCTCGTCGAGTTCTGTCAGCGCTGACATCGCGCGAGCCAGCACCGGCTGTTCGGAGTCGGCATCAGCTGTCGTAACGGCTCGCTCGAGTCGTCGCCTCAGCACGGCGGCAAGCAACTCGTCCTTACCAGCGAAGTACCAGTAGATGGAATTGCTGGCCACGCCGGCGGCGCGCGCGATCGCCGCCATCGTGGTCAGTTCGTAACCGTCGCTCAGCAACAGATCTTCGGCGGCGTCCAGGATCAGAGCGATCTTCTCAGCTCGGTCGATGTGCTGCCGATTGGGTGGCATAGCTGGCATCTTGACGGGCGCACAATCGGCTGGCAAGCTCTTGAATGTCATTCAAGAGATTACATCCGTCGACCAAGGAGCTTTTCGCCATGAGCAGACCGCGCAGCTTGCAAGGCAAAGTGGCGCTGGTGACCGGCGCCTCACAGGGCCTGGGACAGTTCCTCTCGGTCCAGCTCGCCGCGGAAGGCGCCAACGTGGTGCTGGTCGCGAGGAACCACGCCCGCCTCGACGCGTTGCAGGACCAGATCGTGGCGGCAGGCGGTACGGCACTGAGCGTGCCCACCGACATCACTGATGAGGCCGAGTGCGACCGGATGATCGAGAAGGCCGTCGGCCATTTCGGCGGCATCGACATCCTGGTTCTCAACGCCGGTTCGGCCACCTACGGCAGGCTCGACGAATTGCACAGCTTCGCCCCGATTCGCGACTCGATGGCGATCAACTTCTTCGGCGCCGCATACCCGACCTTCAAGGCGATCGACCATCTGATCGAACGGAAGGGTCTGATCGCCTACGTGACGTCCGGCAGCGGGCATCTGCCCATGGCGGGCTACCTCGGCTACACGACCAGCAAGCACGCGATGAACGGATTCTTCGAGGCGCTGCGGCTCGAGATGGTCCCGCACGGTGTGGACGTGCTGACGATCAATCCCGGCGACATGTACAGCGACGACGGGGCCGGTCGAACCTTCTTTGCGCCTGATGGCAGTCAGCACAAGATCGATCTATCCATCAAGCGCGACAACGACATAGCTCGCGTTCCCGCCAGCACTGTTGCCAAGAAGTGCGTTAGCGCGATTCGTGACCGCAGGCGCGAGCTCGATCTGTCGCCGGCGACCCAGAAACTAGCAACCGTGGCACGCGCGATCGCACCCGCCCTGGTCGATCGCCGCATTTACGACAGGGTCGGCCACATGCGGTCGGCGTTCGCCAACGAAGCGGCGCTGCTGGCGAAAGCCGATGAATAGCCCGGTATCACTACCCTGTTCCGCAACGGCCGATCGACCGTAAGGCCACCGGGCTAGGCTCGTGCCCGTGACCGAGACGCACACACCGACGTCATATCCACCGTCAGACGAGTTCGCCGCGCAGGCCAACGCTCGCGATGACCTGTATCACCAGGCCGAGCAGGACCGACTGGCGTTCTGGGCCGAGCAGGCCAACCGACTCACTTGGGCCACACCGTTTTCCGAGGTGCTGGACTGGTCGGAGCGGCCGTTTGCCAAATGGTTCACCGGCGGCCAACTCAACGTCACCTACAACTGCGTCGACCGTCATGTCGAAGCCGGAAACGGCGACCGGATAGCGATCCACTGGGAGGGTGAGCGGATCGGCGAGGACCGCACCCTGACCTACAGCGACCTCCAGGCCGAGGTGAGCAAGGCCGCCAACGCGCTGACCGATCTCGGTCTGGTGGCCGGCGACCGAGTGGCGATCTACCTGCCGATGATCCCCGAAGCCGTGATCGCGATGTTGGCGTGCGCGCGGCTGGGCGTGCTGCACAGCGTCGTGTTCGCCGGGTTCACCGCCACCGCGCTGGGCGCCCGGATCGAGGACGCCAAGGCCAAACTCCTGATCACCGCCGACGGGCAGTTCCGGCGCGGCAAGCCCGCGCCGTTGAAGGAAGCAGCCGACCAGGCGGTCGCCGACGCCGACTCGATCGAACACGTTCTGGTGGTACGGCGCACCGGCGCCGACATCGCCTGGACCGAAGGCCGCGACGTGTGGTGGCACGACGCGGTTGACGGGGCGTCGCCCGAGCATCAGGCCGATGCGTTCGACTCCGAGCACCCGCTGTTCCTGCTGTACACCTCAGGCACCACCGGTAAGCCCAAGGGAATCGTGCACACCAGCGGCGGCTACCTCACCCAGGCGTCGTACACCCAACACCACATCTTCGACCTCAAGCCCGAGTCCGACGTGTTCTGGTGCACCGCCGACATCGGCTGGGTGACCGGCCACACCTACAGCGTCTACGGGCCGCTGTCCAACGGCGTCACCCAGGTTCTCTTCGAGGGCACGCCCGATACTCCGGACCAGCACAGGCATTTCCAGATCATCGAAAAGTACGGTGTGACAATCTATTACACCGCTCCGACGATGATCCGGACCTTCATGAAGTGGGGCCGCGAGATACCCGACGCCAACGACCTGTCCAGCCTGCGGCTGCTGGGGTCGGTCGGCGAACCGATCAACCCGGAAGCGTGGCGCTGGTATCGCAAGGTCCTCGGCCGCGATGCCATCCCGATCGTCGACACCTGGTGGCAGACCGAGACCGGGTCGGCGATGATCTCGCCGCTGCCCGGTGTCTCGGCAGCCAAGCCGGGGTCGGCGATGGCTCCACTGCCCGGCATCTCGGCGAAGATCGTCGACGACGAGGGCAAGCAACTCGACCCGCCGTCGTCCGACGAGGGCGAGCACACCAGTGGCTACCTGGTACTCGATCAGCCGTGGCCGTCGATGTTGCGCGGCATCTGGGGTGACGACGACCGCTTTCGTGAGACGTACTGGTCGAAGTTCGCCGAGCAGGGCTGGTACTTCGCGGGCGACGGCGCCCGCTACGACGCCGACGGGGCGATCTGGATTCTGGGCCGCATCGACGACGTGATGAATGTGTCGGGGCACCGGATTTCCACCGCCGAGGTGGAGTCGGCGTTGGTGGGCCACTCCGGGGTCGCCGAGGCCGCCGTCGTCGGGGCCACTGATGACACCACCGGCCAGGCGATCTGCGCGTTCGTGGTGCTGCAGGCCGACCACGCCGAGACGACCGGCGCCGAGATCATCGACGAGTTGCGCGCCGAGGTGGCGCGGGTGATCTCGCCGATCGCGCGGCCGCGGGAGTTGCATGTGGTGCCCGAGCTGCCGAAGACCCGCAGCGGCAAGATCATGCGACGGCTGCTGCGCGACATCGCCGAAAAGCGGGACCTCGGGGACACCTCGACGCTGCTCGACCCGGGGGTGTTCGACGCGATTCGGGCCGCCCAGTAGTTACGCCGGGATCGGGACGAACCCCATGCCGGGACGGTTCTTTGCCTGAAGATCGGCCAGGTCGGCGTTGATCGATTGCACCACCGCCGGCGTGTGCAGCGGAATGTACTTGGTGACGCAGACCGGCAGGTTCTCGCTGAACGCACCGTGGATCATGCCGACCAGCTGATCGTTGACCGTCACGGGGGCGCCCGAGTCGCCCGGCTGTCCGCACACCTGCATGAGGATCGTGCCCGGCTCCTGTCCGGGGCCCCAGGTGACACCGCAGGAGTTACCGGTGGTGCGGCCCTGCTTGCACGCGATCTGCCCGGATGACGGATCCGGCCCGATTCCGTTGATGGCAAAACCACCAAAGTTGGCCTGCGGCAACACTTTCGCTTTGTCGAATTGAATCACCGCGTAATCGAGACCGTCGTTGCCGGACACCATGACACCGATGTTGCCGCGGCCTTTGGCCTCCTCGGCAGCGACCACGGCGCCCGGGCCGCCGCAATGCGCGGAGGTGAAGCCAATCAGGTCGCCTTTGGGGTTGGTGCCTATCGCGGTCAAGGTGCACAGGGCGTCGCCGTTGACCAGGATTCCCGCACCGCCACCCAGCGGGATCCGGTCGTCCGCGCGCGCGGCGGCATCCTGCTGGCCGACGATCAGGGCGCACGCCGTGATCCAGGCAGCCGCGACCCGGAGCATCCGACGACCCGTGACCATGGCCTGCAAAGTTGTCTCCCGTGCATGTTGGACGCGCACCCGACGGGGCGGCGCCAGTCTAGCCTCCTCCATGCCCGCCGTCACCGGTGCTCAAACCGCCTTGCCTCGTCTGGCGTCGCGCTGCATGGCAACATGAACCGCGTCGGAGCGTGCAGCCACATCCAGCTCGAGAGGACCGTCTGTGAGCAAGTCAGATCGAAAGAGCGGCGACGGCAAGGACGGGATTCCAAGCACGCTGACCAATATCCCGCTGACGGACCCGCACGCCTTGTCCGCCGAGCCGTCGATCGGTCAGCTGGTCAAAGACGCCACCGCGCAGATGTCCACTCTGGTGCGCGCCGAGGTCGAACTGGCCCGCTCGGAGATCACCCGTGACGTCAAGAAAGGGTTGACCGGCAGCGTCTTCTTCATCGCGGCGCTGGTGGTGCTGTTCTACTCGACCTTCTTCTTCTTTTTCTTCCTGGCCGAACTGCTGGACAACTGGCTGTGGCGCTGGGCTGCGTTCTTGATCGTGTTCGGGATCATGGTGGTGGTCACCGGTGTTCTCGCGCTGCTGGGCTTCCTGAAGGTGCGGCGCATCCGCGGCCCGCAACAGACCATCGAATCGGTGAAGGAAACCCGGTCTGCCCTGACGCCGGGTCATGACAAGCCCGCGGCGCCGGCCCTCAATCCAGGAACCACCGATCCTTCGGGTTGGTAGATGGCCCCGCCAGATCCGTCGGTAACCCGTATCGACGGGCCATGGCGCCATCTCGACGTGCACGCCAACGGCATCCGGTTCCATGTGGTCGAGGCGACGCCTGCCGACCGGGACACCCCGTCGACGGCCCTGCCGCTGGTGATCATGCTGCACGGCTTCGGCTCGTTCTGGTGGTCGTGGCGTCATCAGCTGCGCGGCCTGACCGGCGCTCGCGTGGTGGCGGTCGACCTTCGGGGCTACGGTGGCAGCGACAAACCGCCGCGCGGGTACGACGGCTGGACGCTGGCCGGTGACACCGCCGGACTCATCCGGGCGCTGGGGCACACGTCGGCGACGCTCATCGGTCACGCCGACGGTGGCCTGGTCTGCTGGGCCACGTCGGTGCTGCATTCGAGGCAGGTCCGCGCTATCGCGGTGATCAGCTCGCCGCACCCGGCCGCGCTGCGCCGCTCGGCGCTGACCCGTCGCGACCAGGGCCGGGCGCTATTGCCGTCACTGCTTCGCTACCAGGTGCCGGTCTGGCCGGAACGCGCGTTGACCCGCCATCACGGTGCCGAGCTGGAGCGCGTGATTCGCAGCCGCGCGGGCGCTAAATGGCTTGCCTCCGAGGACTTCTCCGAGACGATCGGACACCTGCGACAGGCCATCCAGATTCGGTCGGCCGCACACTGCGCGCTGGAATACCAGCGCTGGGCGGTCCGCAGCCAGCTGCGCGAGGAGGGTCGGCGGTTCATGCGTTCGATGAGCCGACCGTTCGGCATCCCGATGCTGCACATCCACGGCGACGAGGACCCCTACGTCCTGACCGATCCGGTCGAACGGACGCAGCGCTACGCCCCCCACAGCCGTTACGTATCAATTTCCGGCGCAGGGCATTTCAGTCACGAGGAGAAGCCGGACGAAGTCAACGGCCACCTCTCGCGGTTCATCGACCGGGTCTACCGCTCACCACTCAGCTGATGCATTCACCGGTCGGCACCGCAGCGGTGTCACCGATGTGCGCGAGCTGAGCCGCGACCTCTTTGGCCGTCAACACGAAGCCGGTATCGGTGTCGTCGACCGCCGCGCCGAACACGACGCCGATCACCTGCCCGTCGAGATCGATCAGCGGTCCACCCGAATTGCCCTGCTCGACATTGGATCTGACGGTGTAGACCTCGCGATTGATGGTCGCTTTGCGATAGATGTCAGGGCCGTTGAGTTCGATCAGCTCACGGATCCTGGCCGGCGTGGCCACGAAGCCACCGCCGCCCGGGTAGCCCATCACAATGCCCTCGGTCCCTGACGTCACCGGTGCGTTGGCGAACGCCAGCGGCGCGGCCGGCAGATGCGGCACCGACAAGATCGCGATGTCCACGGTCGGGTCGTAGGACACCACGGTCGCGTCGTAGGGGTTGCCGCTGGCCTCGACAGTGACGTTGTTCGATCCGGCGACCACGTGGGCGTTGGTCATCACGCGGTCCGGCGACAGCACAAACCCGCTGCCTTCCAATACTTTCGAGCAGGCCGGTGCGATCGCGCGAATCTTCACCACGCTCGGCTCGGCGTTCTTGACGACGGGATTCTTCGACAGCGCCGCGTCCGGAGCGGCGACCGCGACGACCGGAGTACGGCTGAACGGCTCCAGCACCTGCGGCAGACCCGAGGTGTCCAGCAGCGCGGACAGCCGCTTGGGGACCGTCTTGAGCCACTCCGGCGCATAGTCGTTGACCTCGCCTAGCACCCGCGAACCTCGTACTGCCGCAGCCAAACTGGGCTGGCCCGCCGATGACGTCAGCGGGGTCGCGAGCAGCCACGCCGCCACCAGCACGACCATCAGCTGGACCGCCACCCCGACCAGCGAGTCGAAGAACCTGACCGAGTTGCTCTGGATCGCACCACGGACCGCGCGGCCCAGCACCACACCGGCCACCTCGCCGACCACCACCAGCGCCAGGATCAGGAACAGCGCGGCGAACAGCTTGGCCCGCGGCGCGGCGACGTGCGCCACCAGGTGCGGGGCCAGCAGCACCCCGGCGATCGCGCCAAGCAGCACGCCGACGAACGACAGCAGCGACCCGAGCGCGCCCGAACGCCAACCCGAGACCGCCGCGATGAACGCGACCGCCAGGACCGCGATATCCAACCACTGTGAGGAGCTCATCACGCATCTTCCTCGTCGCCGACCAGTGCCATTGCTTCGTCCAACTCGCGAACGTCGTTGGTATCCCAGGGCTTTGCCCAACCAGCGACGTCCAACATCGCAGAAATCACCTGACCGGTGAATCCCCAGACCAGCATCTCGTTCAACAGAAATGCCGGCCCGGCGAAGCGGCGGCTGAGGGCGCGGCGGTACACCGTCAGCCGATTGGCGGGATTGATGAAGGCCCGGACCGGAACCCGAGCCACGATTGCTGTCTCCGCCTGATCCACCACGGCGACCGGGCCCGGGTCAGGCGAATAGGCCAGCACGGGAACGACGTGAAATCCCGACGGCGCGATGAAGGTTCGCTCCATCGTGACCAGCGGATGCAGTCTGCTGGTGTCGATCCCGGTCTCCTCCCGCGCCTCGCGCAGCGCGGTGTCCACCGGCCCGGTGTCGCCGGGATCGGCTGCGCCGCCGGGGAATGCGGCCTGGCCGGCGTGGTGGCGCAGCGACGAGGCCCGCACGATCAGCAGCAAGTCGGCGTCGTCGGGCAGGGAATCGGTTGCGGCGCCACCGGACTCGGCGACCGGTGGACCAGAAAACAGCACCAGCACCGCCGCTTCGCGTCCCTTGGCGCCGTTCAGTGCTTTAGAGGCCGTCACCATGGCCCGGACATCTGCGGGCAGCCGCCGTTTGTACACCTCAGGCATCTCACCGACGTTGTCGATCAGGGGCCGCAACCAGGGCGGGCCGAGTTCGGGCGTCAACAGCTCGGTGGTTCCCCGATGGCCGCGATCCGCGTCGAGGCGTTGGGGCGTGCCGCCTCCGGTCACCGGCGCCCCCTTCGTGCGTCCAGCCGCCCGACCGCGTCCGTAATCTCGTCGGCAGTCGCGAAAGCGCGGGGCAGCGTCCCCGCAACGCTACCGTCCGAGTCCAGCACGACCGTCGCGGGCATCACGTTGGGCACCCGCAGTGCCGCGGCCACCCGGCGGCCACCGTCCTGCAGTGTCGGCAGCCGGACACCCAGCTCGGCCAGCCGCATCAGCGCTGCCGCCTCGTTCTCGTCCTGGTGCACGGTCACCACCGTCACCTCCGAGCCCATCCGGCGCTGATATTCGGCCATGGCGGGGAGTTCAGCCGCGCACGGGGCGCACCAGTAAGCCCACAGGTTGAGCACCACCCGGTGCCCGACCAGCGCCGGCCCGACGTCGACGACTGAGCCGTCGGCCGCGCAGTCGACAGTCACGCCATCCAACGCGGCCGGGCCCGGCCGGCCACTGGGCCGAGGGCACGGGGTCAGGTCCGCACGCTGCCGCGGGCCGGCAAGCGCCGCCGCGGTGTCGGCGTCGCGATGTTCGCGGGCCGGGCCGGTCGATTCCGGCGCCGGCGAATGCGACACGTCGCGCAGCGCCACCACCAATGCGGCGATCAACGCCGCCACCACCGTCAAGACCACGAAGGTCCAGCGGGCGGCGCGGGTGGTTTGCACGCGGTGCTACAGCCCGGCCATCGCCAGGAGACGCTCGGTCTCCGGACCCGTCACCAGCGCGGCGGCGAGTTCCGGCTCGGTCGGCCCGGTTCCGAACGATGGGCAGTCCTTGGCCAGCAGGCACACTCCACACGCCGGTTTGCGGGCGTGGCAGACCCGGCGACCGTGAAAGATCACCCGGTGGCTCAGCAGGGTCCATTCCTTACGTTCGATGAGTTCGCCGATCGCACGCTCGACCTTCACCGGGTCCTCCTCCGCCGTCCAGCCCCACCGGCGGGCCAGGCGGCCGAAGTGAGTGTCGACAGTGATCCCGGGAACGTCGAACGCGTTGCCCAGGATGACGTTGGCGGTCTTGCGACCGACGCCGGGCAGCGTCACGAGCTCGTCCATGGTGCTCGGAAGTTCGCCGCCGAATCGTTCGATCAACGCCTGGCCGAGCCCGATCAGCGAGGTCGCCTTATTGTGAAAAAAGCCGGTCGGACGAATGAGTGCCTCGAGCTCTTCACGGTCCGCCTGCGCATAGTCCACTGCAGTCCGGTAACGGACGAACAGCGCTGGCGTAGTGAGATTTACCCTCTTGTCCGTGCTCTGTGCCGACAGGATGGTGGCCACTGCCAACTCCAGCGGCGTGGTGAAGTCCAGTTCGCAGTGGGCATCGGGAAACGCCTGTGCCAGTTCGCGATTCATGCGACGTGCCCGACGCACCAACCCGGTCCGGGTCTCCGACGCGAAGCGGCGGGCAACGGCCGCGGAGGGACCCGTTTGACCTTTTGCACCCTTGGCGGCGGCGCGAGAAGGTTTACCCATTGTCACCTCGACAGAGTACTAATTCGTGATCCCGCTGAGACCTTAGCCGTGTTTACTTGCTGCTTGTGTCCTGGTTGCTAGTTGCATTCACCCCGGGGTTGCTAATGCTGGCAACTTTCGGGCTGCAAAGGCTTGAAGCGGGCTTGGAGAAAGACACAGTTAGCGCAACTGATGTCGCCGAATTTCTCGAGCAGGCCGAGCCTATAGATGTGCGCACATTGGCCCAGGAGGGAATGCCTGAGGCGCTGGACGGTTTGCACCGCCGGATCGGCCACGGCGCCGGTGCGGCGCCCTATCTACCCAGCCGCGACGACCCACCCACGGATCAGTTGCTGGTGGCCGCCATTGCTTTGGCCGCGAATCAACACGGCTCGTCTCGGCGGCAGCATGAGCATTCCCAAGCCAATCGGCAATTTGGGCCGCGTCAGCATGCCAATCGTGTGTAGCGTTGGCACGTCGAGTCGAGGCCGTAGCTCTAGACTTCGGATCGACCGGGAAACAAACCCGGGCGCTAGACCCGTCCGATGACGATGCGGGCCGCTGAATGGCGGCCCGAGGAGGAGTCGGGCAGATGACTCGCGCCGACACCTGTCATTTGAATACCTAAAGGGGCAACGTGGACGAGATCCTGGCGAGGGCCGGAATCTTCCAGGGGGTTGAACCGAGCGCCGTCGCAGCGCTGACCAAGCAGCTGCAACCCGTCGACTTCCCGCGCGGGCACACCGTTTTCGCGGAGGGCGAGCCGGGCGATCGGCTGTACATCATTATCACCGGCAAGGTGAAGATCGGCCGCCGTTCTCCGGACGGCAGAGAAAATCTGCTGACCATCATGGGTCCGTCCGACATGTTCGGTGAGCTGTCGATCTTCGACCCGGGGCCCCGGACCTCGAGCGCGACGACGATCACCGAGGTACGCGCGGTGTCGATGGACCGCGACGCGTTGCGGGCCTGGATCGCCGACCGCCCTGAGATCGCCGAACAGCTGCTGCGCGTGCTGGCCCGTCGGCTGCGGCGCACCAACAACAACCTCGCCGACCTGATCTTCACCGACGTGCCCGGTCGGGTCGCCAAGCAGCTGCTGCAGCTCGCCCAGCGGTTCGGCACTCAAGAGGGTGGCGCGATGCGGGTGACGCACGACCTGACTCAGGAAGAGATCGCCCAGCTGGTCGGCGCCTCCCGCGAGACGGTGAACAAGGCGCTGGCCGACTTCGCCCACCGCGGCTGGATTCGCCTGGAGGGCAAGAGCGTGCTGATCTCGGACTCCGAGCGGCTGGCGCGCCGAGCGAGGTAAGCGCCTGC
Organism: Mycobacterium sp.; assembly: GCF_002863225.1. Taxonomy (GTDB): domain Bacteria; phylum Actinomycetota; class Actinomycetes; order Mycobacteriales; family Mycobacteriaceae; genus Mycobacterium. The sequence goes on from NZ_PKEK01000099.1 coordinate 57,701, forward strand.
CGCGAAACAGAAGCCACGGTCGCGGTTTCGCGGCGATCGCAACCCTGGCTTAGGTTTCGCGCCAGCGCCGAGAACTAGCGCCGCAGATAGTCCAGCTGGGCCTTGACCGACCACTCGGCGACGTCCCACAGCTCCTTGTCGACGTCGACGTAGACGTACTCGACGACTTGGCGGGTGGTGGCGTCCTCGCCCAGAGTGCGCAACGCGGACCGGATCTGGTCGAGCCGTTGTTCGCGATGCGCAAGGTACTCCTGCGCAACCGCTTCGATGTCGGGCAGGTCGGGACCATGGCCGGGCAGGACAGTGCGCCGGCCGAGCCCGCGGAGCCGTTCCAGCGACGCCAGGTAGTCGGCCAGGCTCCCGTCTTCGTTGTCAATGACGGTGGTTCCGCGGCCCAACACGGTGTCCGCAGTCAGCACCGCGTCGTCGAGGACGAAAGACAACGAGTCGGCGGTGTGGCCCGGCGTCGCCCACACGGTGATCCGCACTCCCGCGGCGTCGATCACTTCACCGTCGGTCAGCTCGGCGGACAGTCCGCGCAGGAATCCGCTGCCGGCCGAACGCACCGGGGCACCGGTCAGGTCCACCAGTTTGTCGATCGCATCGGTGTGGTCGCCGTGCCGGTGGCTGATCAGCACCAGCGCGATGCGCCCCACACCGGCAAGGGCGGCGATGTGCTCGTCGTCGTCGGGTCCGGGGTCGACGACGACAACGTCGTCGCTGCCCGGAGCGCGCAGCACCCAGGTGTTGGTTCCGTCGAGCGTCATCTTGCCCGGGTTGTTCGCCAGCAACACCGATGCGGTGGTCGTCACCGGTCGCAACCGCCCGTAGGCCGGATGCTGCAGCGTGTCAGGGGCGCCCGTCATCGGCCGCTAGCCGACCTCGACCACCAGCTCGACCTCGACCGGGGCATCCAGCGGGAGTTCCGCGACACCGACCGCCGAGCGGGCATGGATGCCGGCATCGCCGAACACCTCGGCCAGCAGATCCGAGGCGCCGTTGACCACGCCGGGCTGGGCGTTGAAACCGGCAGCGGACGCAACGAATCCGGTCACCTTGACCACCTTGGTCACCGAGTCGATACCCACCAGCGCGTCGATGGCCGCCAAAGCGTTCAGTGCAGAAATCCGGGCGAGTTCATTGCCCTGTTCGGCCGTGACATCCGCACCCACCTTGCCGGCTTGGACGAGCTTTCCCTCGTGGACCGGCAGCTGGCCAGAGGTATAGACAAGGTTGCCGCTACGGACGGCCGGCACGTAGGAGCCCAACGGCTTCACCACGACCGGCAACTCGATACCGAGCTCGGCAAGCTTGGCGGAAGCGGTCATTTCGGCCGTTTCAGATACGCGACGTGCTGCTCCCCGGTCGGGCCCTGCAGCACGGAGACCAGCTCCCAACCGTCGGCACCCCACTGGTCGAGGATCTGCTTGGTGGCGTGGGTCAACAGCGGGACTGTTGCGTATTCCCAGGTGGTGGGTTGGCTCATATCCCGAGCTTATCGGCAGCGCCGCCCAGACCCGAGGCGCCCTTGTGCGGAGCAAACCGAGGAGGAGCTGGGCCAATGGTTAGCATGCAAGGGTGGGGACCACATCGAGCGGTGGCAGCAACGTCGGCTGGCCATCGCGATTGTCGAAGACTCGTCTGCATTTCGTGACCGGCAAGGGCGGGACCGGCAAATCGACGGTCGCCGCCGCGCTGGCGCTGACCCTCGCCTCGGGTGGACGCAAGGTGCTGCTCGTCGAAGTCGAAGGGCGCCAAGGCATTGCGCAGCTCTTCGATGTGCCGCCGCTGCCCTACAAGGAACTCAAGATCGCCAGCGCGGAGCGGGGCGGTCAGGTCAACGCGCTGGCAATCGACATCGAGGCCGCGTTCCTGGAATACCTGGACATGTTCTACAACCTCGGCATCGCCGGTAAGGCGATGCGCCGGGTGGGGGCGATCGAATTTGCCACGACGATCGCGCCGGGCCTGCGTGACGTCCTGCTCACCGGCAAGATCAAGGAAGCCGTGATCCGGGTGGACAAGGGTGCCAAGTCCCCGGTCTACGACGCGATCGTCGTCGACGCACCGCCCACCGGTCGCATCGCCCGTTTCCTGGACGTCACCCGGGCCGTCTCCGACCTCGCCAAAGGCGGACCGGTCTACTCGCAGGCCGAGGGCGTGGTCAAGATCCTGCACTCCGATCAGACCGCGATCCACCTCGTCACGCTGCTCGAGGCGCTGCCGATGCAGGAGACCAAAGAGGCCATCGACGAGTTGCAGGGGCTGGGTCTGCCGATCGGGTCGGTGATCGTCAACCGCAACATCCCGGCTTATCTGCAATCCGACGACCTGACCAAGGCCGCCGAAGGCGACATCGACGCCGAAGAGGTGCGAGCCGGCCTGGCCGCCGCCGGAATCAAAATCGGCGACGAGGATTTCGCCGGCCTGCTGACCGAGACCATCCAGCACGCCACCCGGATCACCGCTCGGGCATCGACCGCCGAGCAGCTCGACGAGCTGAAGGTGCCACGCCTGGAACTGCCGACCATCGCCGACGGCGTCGACCTGGGCAGCCTCTACGAGCTGTCGGAAGCGCTTGGCCAGCAAGGAGTTCGATGAGCACCACACCGCCCGCCCTGGACATCGCCGGCATCCTGTCCGACACCACCAACCGTGTCATTGTGTGCTGCGGCGCGGGCGGGGTCGGTAAGACCACCACCGCCGCGGCCATGGCACTGCGCGCCGCGGAGTACGGCCGCACCGTGGTGGTTCTGACGATCGACCCGGCCAAGCGACTGGCGCAGGCGCTGGGCATCAGCGACCTGGGCAACACTCCGCAGCGCGTGCCGCTCGCCCCGGAGGTGCCCGGCGAGTTGTTCGCGATGATGCTCGACATGCGACGCACCTTCGACGAGATGGTGGTGCAGTACTCGGGACCTGATCGCGCACAAGCGATTCTGGACAACCAGTTCTACCAAACGGTCGCCACCTCCCTGGCCGGCACGCAGGAGTACATGGCGATGGAGAAGCTCGGCCAGTTGCTGGCCGAGGACCGCTGGGATCTGGTCGTGGTGGACACTCCGCCGTCGCGCAACGCACTGGACTTCCTCGACGCACCCAAGCGGCTCGGCAGCTTCATGGACTCCCGGCTGTGGAAATTGCTGCTGGGCCCCGGCCGCGGGATCGGCCGGTTGGTCACCGGGGCGGTGGGCCTGGCGATGAAGGCGCTGTCGACCGTCCTCGGCTCGCAGATGCTCGGCGACGCGGCAAGTTTCGTGCAATCCCTGGATGCGACGTTCGGCGGTTTCCGGGAGAAGGCCGACCGCACCTACTCGTTGCTCAAGCGGCGCGGCACGCAATTCGTGGTGGTGTCGGCCGCGGCGCCGGACGCGCTACGCGAGGCGTCGTTCTTCGTGGACCGGCTGTCGGAGGAGAAGATGCCGTTGGCCGGGCTCGTCCTGAACCGCACGCACCCGTTGCTGTGTTCGCTGCCGGTCGAACGCGCGATCGACGGCGCCGAAACTTTCGAAAGCGACGGCGCCAACGCTTTGACCAAGGCCGTCTTACAGATTCACGCCGACCGTGCGTCGACGTCGAAGCGGGAGATCAGACTGCTGTCGCGGTTTACCGGTGCCAACCCCCACGTCGCGATTGTCGGGGTTCCCTCGCTACCGTTCGACGTCTCCGACTTGGAGGCACTGCGCGCGATCGCCGATCAGATGACGTCGGCTTCCGCGGCGACCGCCTGAGAGAGCGTCCTGACTAGCCGACGCTGCGGTGCTTGCGCTGGGTGCTGAAGAACTCAGCCCAGGACACCACCTCGGGGTGCTGCTTGAGTAGCGCACGCCGCTGACGCTCGGTCATCCCACCCCAGACGCCGAACTCCACCCGGTTGTCCAACGCGTCGGCACCGCATTCCAGCATCACCGGGCAGTGCCGACAGATGACCGCGGCCTTGCGCTGCGCGGCCCCCCGCACAAACAGTTCGTCAGGATCAGCGGCCCGGCACAGCGCCTTCGACACCCAGGTGATTCTCGACTCCGCTTCCGCGCCGTAAAGGACGGCGTTAGTCGGTGCTGCGACTGTCTTCCGCGGAGCGGTCCGTATAGCTGACACCAGCGATTCCCCTTCGCTAATAGCCACCCGGTGTGGCGTGCAATGCATGATCCAGATTCCCGATGCGACCTGTGCCACACTGCGCTGCTCGGTGTTACCTGTATCTCATTGTGTGGATAAGCTACGTGGTCAGATACCAATTACGCAACATTCTGAAGACGCTTTTTTGGGACGACCGTGCAGTCCGATCATGAAAAGCCGCCAATGGCCGGGGAATGAAGCCGTTAACAGCGGCCTGAGCTGCGACTGAGAGAAACCTGAGGTGGCGTGCCGGCGGAAAAGGTTTCCGCCAACCACGCGCGAAGGTGTCCGCCGCAGCGCCGCTAGTGTAGTAGCCATGTCGGAGCGCCCCGCGGCTGCGGTCACCATCGCCAAGCTCGCCGGCTGTTGCCTGCTCGCCAGCGTCATCCTCGCTGCTCTGATGTTCCCGGTCGCCGGTGGCGTCGGGCTGATGTCCAACCGCGCGTCCGAGGTCGTCGGCAACGCGTCGGCGCAGCTCCTCGAGGGCGACGTACCGGCGGTGACCACAATGGTGGACGCCAAGGGCAACACGATCGCGTGGCTCTACTCGCAACGCCGATTCGAGGTGCCGAGCGACAAGATCGCCAACACCATGAAGCTGGCCATCGTGTCGATCGAGGACAAGCGCTTCGCCGAGCACAACGGCGTCGACTGGAAGGGCACCCTGACCGGGCTGGCCGGCTACGCCTCGGGCGACGCCGACACTCGCGGCGGCTCGACGCTCGAGCAGCAGTACGTGAAGAACTACCAGTTGCTGGTGATCGCCCAGACCGACGCCGAGAAGCGGGCGGCCATCGAGACCACCCCGGCCCGCAAGCTGCGTGAAATCCGGATGGCCCTCACCCTGGACAAGACCTTCACCAAACCCGAGATCCTGACCCGCTACCTGAACCTGGTGTCGTTCGGCAACAACGCATTCGGCGTTCAGGACGCCGCACAGACCTATTTCGGCATCAACGCCACGGATCTGAACTGGCAGCAGGCCGCGCTGCTGGCCGGCATGGTCCAGTCGACCAGCGCGCTCAACCCCTACACCAACCCGGACGGCGCACTGGCCCGGCGAAACCTGGTGCTCGACACCATGATTCAGAACGTTCCCAATGAGGCCGACGCGATCCGCGCCGCCAAGGCCGAGCCGTTGGGCATTCTGCCGCAGCCCAAAGAGTTGCCGCGCGGCTGCATTGCCGCCGGTGACCGCGCCTTCTACTGCGACTACGTTCAGGCCTACCTGGCCCGGGCCGGCATCAGCAAAGAGCAGCTCGCCCGCGGTGGTTACCTGATTCGCACCAACCTCGATCCCGAAGTGCAGGAGCCGGTCAAGCACGCGGTCGACACCTACGCCAGCCCGACCCTCGACGGCATCGCCAGCGTGATGAGCGTGATCCGGCCGGGGAAGAGCTCGCACAAGGTCGTCGCGATGGCCAGTAACCGCACCTACGGGCTGAACACCGAGGCCGGCGAGACCATGCGGTCGCAGCCGTTCTCACTCGTCGGCGACGGCGCGGGCTCGATCTTCAAGATCTTCACCACGGCGGCCGCCATGCAGATGGGCATGGGCATCAACACCAACCTCGACGTGCCGGCCCGGTTCCAGACCAAGGGCATGGGAAACGGTGGCGCCAAGGGCTGTCCCAAGGAAACCTGGTGCGTCGTCAACGCCGGCAACTACCGCGGTTCGATGAACGTCACCGACGCCCTGGCCACCTCGCCGAACACGGCGTTCGCCCGGCTGATCCAGCTGGTGGGGGTGCAGCGCACGGTCGACATGGCGGTCAAGCTCGGGCTGAGGTCCTACGCCGAGCCGGGCAGCGCCCGCGACTACGACCCGGAGAGCAACGAGAGCCTGGCCGACTTCATCAAGCGGCAGAACATCGGCTCGTTCACGCTGGGCCCGTTCGAACTCAACGCGCTGGAACTGTCCAATGTCGCGGCGACGCTGTCCTCCGGCGGCATGTGGTGCCCGCCCAACCCCATCGACAAGTTGATCGACCGCAACGGCAACCAGGTGGCCGTCACCACCGAGGCGTGCGAGCAGGTGGTGCCGCCGGGGCTGGCCAACACGCTGGCCAACGCGATGAGCAAGGACGCGCTCGGCGGCGGCACCGCGGCCGGATCGGCCGGAGCGGCCGGCTGGAACCTGCCGGTGTCGGGAAAGACCGGCACCACGGAGGCGCACCGGTCGTCGGGCTTCGTCGGTTTCACCAACCAGTACGCGGCGGCCAACTACATCTACGACGACTCCACGTCCCCGTCGGATCTGTGCTCGTCACCGTTGCGACGCTGCGGCGACGGCAATCTCTACGGCGGTAACGAGCCGGCACGCACGTGGTTCACCGCGATGAAGCCGATCGCCACGCTGTTCGGTGAGGTGAAGCTGCCCCCCACCGACCGGGAGTACGTCGAGGGCGGCCCGGGATCTCGGGTGCCGAGCGTCGCGGGTCTGGATGTCGAGGCGGCCAAGACGCGCCTGAAGGAATCGGGCTTCCAGGTCTCGGAGCAACCCGCGTCCGTCAACAGCAGTGCCAAGTACGGCGAGGTGGTCGGAACGTCGCCGAACGGGCAGACCATTCCGGGCGCCGTCATCACCATTCAGACCAGCAACGGCATTCCGCCGGCCCCGCCCCCGCCGCCGGATGGCTTCCCGCCCGCGCCGGTGGGCTCGCAGGTGATCGAGATTCCGGGTCTGCCGCCGATCACCATCCCCATCCTGGCGCCGCCACCGCCTCCCTAGCCCGTTGGCCGGTGTCCGTCGCGCAAACAGTCGGGAACCGGCAGTAGGCTGGCCGGCATGCCTCGTCGTGGGACCCTCACCGCTTTGAGAAGCACCGGCGCTGTCGCGCTCGGCTCGGCTGTCGCCGGCATCGGCTACGCGTCGCTCATCGAGCGCAACGCCTTCGTCTTGCGCGAGTTGACCATTCCGGTGCTGGACCCGGGCTCGTCGCCGCTGCGGGTGCTGCACATCAGCGACCTGCACATGAGGCCCGGCCAGCGGCGCAAGCAGGCATGGCTGCGGGAACTGGCGAGCCTGGAGCCCGACCTGGTGGTCAACACCGGTGACAACCTGGCGCACCCCCGGGCGGTGCCGTCGGTGGTCCAGAGCCTCGGCGATCTGCTCTCGGTTCCAGGTGTCTTCGTGTTCGGCAGCAACGACTACTTCGGCCCGCGCCCGAAGAACCCGCTGAATTACCTGACCAATCCCGGCCACCGGGTACATGGTCAGCCGCTGCCGTGGCAGGACCTCCGGGCGGCGTTCACCGAACGCGGCTGGCTGGATCTGACACACAACCGCCGCGAGTTCGAGGTCTCCGGCCTGCACGTCGCGGCCGCCGGTGTCGACGACCCGCACATCGATCGCGATCGCTACGACACGATCGCGGGGATGGCCAGCCCGGTCGCCAGCCTGCGGCTGGGGCTGACTCACTCTCCTGAGCCACGGGTGCTGGATCGGTTCGCCGCCGATGGCTACCAGTTGGTGATGGCCGGCCACACTCACGGGGGGCAGTTGTGCCTGCCGTTCTACGGCGCGCTGGTGACCAATTCGGGGCTGGACCGGTCGCGCGCCAAGGGTCCGTCGCGCTGGGGGGCCGACATGAGGTTGCACGTGTCGGCGGGGATTGGGACGTCGCCGTACGCGCCAGTCCGATTCTGCTGCCGGCCCGAGGCCACCCTGCTGACGTTGATCGCAGCCCCGACCGGCGGACGCGACCCGCAACGCCAGCACGGCCGGTCCCAGCCGACCTACTCGGTGGGCTGAGGCCCCGCCGCTACGGCGACGTCGAGTGCGTCAATGCGCGAAACTCGGCGTGGTCACTCCAGGTTGCTTCGAGCCACGCCTGATCGACATCGCTGTCGGGAGCAGTGACCAGTAACCACAGCACCCCGAGGGCGAGGATTCCGCCGAACACCACGGCGCCTAACACCGTCATGATTTACCTGCTTCCGTTGCACATCGTGCGCGCTCAGTGTAGTTAGCTGTGCCCACTACCGACTTATTCCACGCCCCGGTGTGGCGCACATCGCTTGGCGCTGGTGACAGCTCGGTCTGCTTAGGAGGCTGCCGGGTCGGTGCGATACGCTGGCGTGGCTTTAAATCGGGGTGTGGCGCAGCTTGGTAGCGCGCTTCGTTCGGGACGAAGAGGTCGTGGGTTCGAATCCCGCCACCCCGACTCGTAGGCAAACCGCAAGGCAGAGGGACGATCTTCGGTCCCCTGCCTTGCGGTTTTTCTCAGCCTCCCAATCGAGGGATTCCCCTGTATCGGCGATGCGCCGGTGCCACTATCGTCTGCAGCAGTTTGTTCGTTCTAGGGGGGAATTTCATGGGGGCTGCTCGGGGTTTGGCGGCGGGGACGGCGTTTGTCGCTGCCGCCGTGGGATTGGCGTTTCACGCGGCGGCGGAAGCACCCGTCGGGCGTTACACCGCAACGGTGATCGGCGACTCCGCCGACCAGGAATCGTCCGAGAAGGCGGCCACGTTGCGCTTCACGTCCTGCGGGAGCGGGTGCACGCACGTTCTCTCGCCGGGGGGCGAGTTCGATCTGCATCTGCAGGGCAACACCTGGACGGGAACGGCGAATTCACTCGACGGTGAGACATGCACTCACACCGTGGACGCCCACCTGGTCTGGACCCATGCCTGCGCGGGTCCCGTCGTCCGCGCGCAGTTGACGAAGAGCGGTTAAGGGACCACCAAGCTGTCCGTCGCCAGCGGCGTCCCGAAATAGGTCGCCTGCGGATCGACGACGACGTCTTTGACCTCACCCTGCTTGGCCAACACGTCGCGGGCCATCTGCTCGAACGTGATTTTCGTTGGGCCGCCGACATTTTCGATGGCGTCGCTCGGTGCAGCCGCCGCCACCCTGGCCACCGCCTGGGCGAGGTCCGCGGTGGCGATCGGCTGAATCAGCGCGTCCGGCACGCGCACCTCGTCGCCTACGGTCAACGACGCGGTGATGGCATCGGTGAATTCGACGAACTGGGTGGCCCGCACGATCGTGTACGGAACTCCAGACTGCTCGACCAGCTTCTCCTGGGCGACCTTGGCGCGCATATAGCCGCTTTCAGGCATCCGGTCACATCCGACGATCGATACGACGACGTAGTGTCCAACACCCGTGTTCTTCGCCGCGGCAAGCAGATTCGTCGTCGAGGTGGTGAAGAACTCCATCACCGGATCGTCGTCGAACGTCGCGGAGTTGGCCACGTCGACGACCACGCCGGCATCGGTCAACGCCTCACCGAGTCCCTCGCCGGTGAAGGCGTTGACACCGGTCCGTGGTGAGGCCGCCACCGTGTCATGGCCCAAATCGTCAAGCACAGCAACCACTTTCGACCCCAGAGCACCCGTACCACCAATTACCACGATCTTCATGGCCGCCGCCTTCCGGGTGTCATTCAGCCGCGCCGAGTCTATCGCCGGGTGGCCGCAGGCGGAACTGCCACGAATTCGCCGCGCGGCAGCGGGCAACCTTGGGATGATTGCCGGGTGAGAGTCATCATCACCGGCGGCAACAGCGGCGTCGGCGCCGCAACCGCGGCCCGGCTCGCGGCCGACGGGCACCGCGTCGTCATCGCCTGCCGCACGATCCCGAAAGCCGAGCGGGTCGCCGCCGCCATCAGCGGCGACGTGACGGTCGCCCAGCTGGATCTGGCCGATCTGGGCAGCGTCCGCAAGTTCGCCGACTCGGTGGACGGGGTCGACGTGCTGATCAACAACGCGGGGGTGCTGGGTCTGCCGCTGACCCGGACCGCCGACGGATTCGAAGCCCACATGGGCACCAATTACCTCGGTCATTTCGCGTTGACCTGCCTGCTCGGCGACCGGATCGAGGATCGGGTCATCTGCGTGGTCAGCTCGTCCTACGCCATGAGCCGCCTGCAGCTGGACGATCTGAACTGGAACGATCGCAAGTACTCCACTTGGTTGGCCTACGGCGAGTCCAAGTTGGCCGTCATGCTGTTCGGCCACGAGCTGACCCGGCGCGGCGTGCGGACCTACCTGACCGATCCTGGTGCGACCAACACCGACATCACCCGGGACGCCAGCGGCATCGTGCCGTGGATCCGGGACCACACCTTCCGTGGATTCCCCGCGCACAGCGCCCAGGTCGGAGCGCGGTCGACCATTCAGGCCGTCACCACCGATCTGCCGAGCGGGAGCTATTTGGCGCCGCGCTTCGGCCAGTGGGGCAGGCCCAAGGTGACCAAGCCGCGGGGCAAGGCCCGTGACTCCGCGACGGCTCGTCGGCTCTGGGAGATGTCCGTCGACTTGACCGGCTGCGACTGGCCCGTTTGAGGTGGGCCGATGCACGGGTAAACACCCCCGTGCTTTCCACCATTGTCGAACCCAGGCTGCCGGCCGCCCGTGGACCGGTGTCCATGGCAGTCCGGCGCAGCCTCACCGAGCCCGCTCCCCGCGACCAACTGACCCGAATCGACGCATCGCTTCGCGACTCCGACCCGTACGGTCTGGATCTGCAACTGGCGCTCTACATGTGTTACGAGCTGCATTACCGCGGCTTCGCCGGAGTCGACCCGTCCTGGGAGTGGGACCCCGGTCTCCTTCATCTGCGCGCTCAGCTCGAACAGGAGTTTCTGGCCGAGGTGCGACGCGACGTGGGGACCATCGAATCGGGTCGCACCGCCGAGGCGGAGATGGAGGACCTGTCGATCGAGTCCTCGGACGGGTCGGGACCCTCGTATTGGTTGCGCGACAACGGATCCTGGCAGCAGATGCGCGAGTACTTCGTACATCGGTCGCTGTATCACCTCAAAGAAGGGGACCCGCACGCTTTCGCGATTCCCCGCCTCACCGGCCAAGCCAAGGCGTCGTTCGTGGCGATCGAATTCGACGAGTACGGCGGTGGGAAGGGTGCAAAGCTGCATCAACAGCTGTTCGCCGACTTGATGGTCGCCGCCGGACTCGACGCGACGTACCTCGCGTATCTCGACGACGTCCCCGCCGAGGCACTCGCGGCGGTGAACCTGATGTCGCTGTTCGGTTTACACCGAGAATTCCGCGGCGCCGCAGTCGGCCATTTCGCGTCGACCGAGATCACCTCGTCGCCGGGTTCACGTCGCTTGGTCGACGCGCTTCAGCGGATGGGGGCGCCCACGGACTGTGTCGCTTTCTACAGCGAGCACGTCGAGGCGGACGCGGTGCACGAGCAGGTGGTACGCCGCGATGTGGTCGGTTCATTGGTGGAGCGCGAACCCGCCCTGGACCGCGATGTGGTGTTCGGCATTCGAGCTCACGCCGCGGTCGAAGACCGGCTGGCCGACGTGATCATGGCGTCGTGGACGGCCGGCGAAACCTCGTTACGACGACCGCTCGACTGAATCTTTCTGCGCTGCAGCGTCAGTGCTGACGCGGGCACGAGCCGGCCGACACCGGCGATGGCTGGTGTCGCACATCGGATACATCTTGCTACGTCGACATGTGCAGATGGCCACCATGAACCGGTCGGATTCGACGATCTCGCCGCTCGGTGTCTCGATGCGTACCGGCCCGGGTATCAGCACCGGGCCGTTCGGCACCACCTGTACCCGAACCGGTTCGGTCATGGCTTGTCCGCGCGGATCACTATCAGTTCCTCGGTCCGGCATCCGCGTGCGATCTGACCGGTGACCTCCAGCCATCCGGCACGTGCCGAGAGCACGGGACCGAACGGAATGAACTGCGAAGCAACGACTTCGGCGTTAAGCCCGGTGGATCGCAAAGAGGCAAGCGACTTCTCGACGCCGGCCAGAGCCGAATGCACCATCAGCAGTGATCCGCCCGCGCCCAGCATGCCGGCTGCGGATTCGCACAATGGGTCGAGCACCAGTCGACCGTCGACACCGGCATCCCAGGCGCGAGCCGGTCCGGCAGTGATCGGGATGACTTCGGTGTCACCCGCCGGCGGTGTAGGCACATACGGCGGGTTGGACACGATCAGGTCGAACGGTGCGTAATCCAGTGCGCCGGACCACGATCCTTCGCACACATTGATCTCCACACCGGCGTACAGCGCATTGCCCTGCGAGCAACTGACCGCCCGCGGGCAGATGTCGAATGCGGTCACGCTACGGGCGCCCAGTTCGGCTGCCGCGATCGCCACAACACCGCTGCCGGTGCACAAATCGAGCACACTACGGTTTTGGGCCAACCCCGAGTCGTCCATGCTGCGGATCAGCAGTTGCGAGTCTTCTTGCGGTGGATACACGCCATCAATGTCGAGCGAATCGGGCGTGGCGAAGTAAGCAGTAGTCACGTCGGCCTTTCGGGATTCTGATTGCCGTGCTGCTTACGGCTCGAAGTGTCTGATGCCCACAATTAACAATCCCGAAACCGCTTGGAACAGCCAGCGTGCTCAGGTATGCGCCGCAGATCGCTCGAGTTGGGCGATCAGACGAGCGCAGAACGCGGGCAGGTCGTCGGGCGAGCGGCTGGTCACCAGATTGCCGTCCTCGACCACTGCTTCATCGACCACCGTGGCACCGGCGTTTCGCAAATCGGTCCGGATACTGGGATAAGAGGTCAGGGTGCGGTTCGCGACGACGCCCGCTTCGACCAGAGTCCAGGGTCCGTGGCAGATGGCCGCGACGGGTTTACCGGAGTTGACGAAGTCGCGCACGAACGCAACAGCGGAGCTGTCCATCCGCAGCTTGTCCGGATTGACTGTGCCCCCGGGCAATACCAGCGCGTCGAACTCGTCGACCGAGGCCTCCGAGACCAGCTGGTCGACGCGGATCGTCCCGGCCGGCTCCAGATCATGGTTACGCGCCTGTATGTCACCGTGGTTCAGCGACAGCAGCACGACCTGGGCACCTTTCTCGACGAGTTGTGCACGCGGCGTCTCGAATTCGACCTTTTCCACGCCATCGGCCGCCAAGATCGCAATCTTGGTTCCTTGCAATTGATTTGACATAGTTACCCTCCTAAGCTGCGGACCGCAGGGCGGCCAGCAGCGGCTCGGCGGCCTCCTTGAGGAATTGCTGCTGGGTGTCGCCACCGATCTGCAGCAGAGCGATGTCGGTGAAGCCCGCCTCCCAGTAGGGACGGACGGCCTCGACGATGGCGTCCAGGTCGGGGCCGCACGGAATGCTCTCGGCGACATCCTCGGGCCGAACGAACTGGGTCGCGCCGGCGAAGCCGGCGGGGGTGGGCAGGTCGGCGTTCACCTTCCAGCCACCACCGAACCAACGGAATTGGTCGTGTGCCCGCGCGATCGCCGCGTCCCGGTTGGGATCCCAGCAGATCGGGATCTGGCCGACAACCCGTCCGCCGCCGGCGATGCCCTTGGCCTGACGGGCGGCGTGCCAGTCGTGGACGAGGTCGCCGTCGGGTTCCACCGCAATCAGGTGCTCGGCCAGCAGTCCGAACTTCTCGATCCCCTTCGCGCCGGCCACGGCCACGCCGATGCCGACCGGCACGTCGGGCAGGTCCCACAGCCGCGCGGAGTCGACCTGGTAGTAGTCGCCACGCCAATCGACCAAGTCGCCGCTGAACAGACTGCGGATGATCTCGATGGCCTCGCACAACATGTCCTGCCGCTGCGTTACGCCAGGCCAGCCCCGTCCGACTACGTGCTCGTTGAGGTTCTCCCCACTACCCAGGCCCAGCGTGAAGCGACCGTCGGCCAGAATCTGCACTGTCGCCGCCTGCTGCGCGACCACCGCCGGGTGGTACCGCATGGTCGGACAGGTCACGTAGGTGTAGAGGTCGACGTGCTCGGTCATCTGTGCGACCGCGCCCAGCACCGCCCACGCATTGGGGGCGTGCCCCTGCGATGTCAGCCACGGCGAGAAGTGATCACTGGCGACCTCGAAGTCGAACCCTCGGTGCTCAGCTGAAATCGCATTCTGGACAAGGTCTTTGGGACCGTTCTGTTCTGTCATGAGGGTATAGCCGAACCGTGTCATAGGGTTTCGGGTACCCGAGCCCGGTCAGGGCAAACGATTCCGTCAGCACCGACCGGATGCAGCCCCCGTCACAGGCGGTCCTTGACCGCCTGTGACAGCCGCGCCCCGTCGGCCTTGCCCGCGGCCAGCGCGGTGGCGGCCTTCATCACCTGGCCCATCTGCTTCATGCCCGGCCGTTCGCCCAACTCCTCGGCCAACTGCGCGATCGCGGTGTCGGCGACGTCGGCCACCTCCGCGTCGGTCAGCGGAGTCGGCAGGTACTCGTCGATGACCCGCGCTTCGGCATGCTCGTTGGCCGCCAGCTCGCCGCGGCCGTTCTGCGTGTAGATCTCCGCGGCCTCACCGCGCTTGCGGGACTCTTTCGCCAGGACCTTGAGCACCTCGTCGTCGGAGAGCTCGCGGGCTTCCTTACCGGACACCTCCTCGGTCTGAATCGCGGCTAGCAGCATCCGGAGTGTCGCGGTGCGCAGCTTGTCCTTCGCCTTCATCGCGTCGGTCAGGTCCGCCCGCAGTCGAGACTTGAGTTCGGCCATGCCGCAGACGCTACGCGCTGGGGAGCGGCACGTTGAGAAATAGCCGGGTGCTCGACAGTATGGAGCCATGCGCGATCCTGAGGAGCGGCGCTCGTGAGGCAAGCCGGCGGCGATGCAGAGCGCAGCGATGCTGAGGAGCGGCGCTCGTGAGGCAAGCGGGCGGCGATGCAGAGCGCAGCGATGCTGAGGAGCGGCGCTCGTGAGGCAAGCCGACCCCGATGGTGGCTGCGCCTGGTGAGCACGCCACCGCCCGGTTACCCGGTCTACCCCTATGGCGGATATGAGCAGGCCGGATACGGGCCTCCCGGATATCAGCCACCGGCATACCAACCACCCGCCTACCAGCAGCCGGCCTATCCCCCGCCCGCCTACGGCTCGACCGGTCATCCCCCGATGGCCTGGCCGCCGATGGGTCAGCCGCCACCTGTCGCGCCGGGGTATCCGCCGCCGGGTCAGGGCTGGCAGCCCGGTTACTTCCCGCAGCCCGGCTACCCTCCGCAGCCCGGCTACGGAGTGCCCCCACCACCGCCCGCGCGCGGCCTCTGGACGCCGGGCATCATCCCGCTGCGGCCGCTGAGCCTCAGCGACATCTTCAATGGCGCGGCCGTGTACATCCGCACAAACCCCCGGGCCACGCTGGGCGTGACCGCCGTCGTCGTGGTGATCTCGCAGCTCATCTCGCTGGCGGCTTTCGCCGGACCGTTGGCCGCGGCGAGCCGGCTCAGCACAGCGCCCGCCGACCAGCTCACCGCGGGCGACTTCGGAGCCTGGACCGCATCGGCCGGGCTCAGCGGGCTGGTCGGCTGGCTGGGCGGCATCTTGCTGACCGGCATGCTCACGGTCGTCGTGGGGCGCGCCGTGTTCGGCGGCCAGATCAGTGCCGGTGAAGCCTGGGCCCGGATTCGCGGGCGGCTGCCCGCGCTACTGGGTTTGGTCGGTATCGAGGCCGCCGGGCTGATCCTGCTTGCCGGCGGCGTGGGAGTGATCATCGGAGCCACCGCCGCCGCGGGCAACATGGCGGCAGCGGTGTTGCTCGGCTTTCCATTGGTCATGATGTCGGTGGGCGCGGTGTTGTATCTCTACGTGGCGCTGTCGTTCGCACCGGTGCTGATCGTGCTGGAACGGCTGCCGGTATTCGACGCGATCACGCGTTCTTTTGCCCTGGTGCGCAACAGCTTCTGGCGAATTCTCGGGATCCGGATGCTGACCTGGTTGGTGGTAAGTCTGGTTGCCGGCGCCGTCGGCGTGCCGTTCGGCTTCATCGGCCACCTGCTCGGCGGCGGTTCCGCGCTGGCCGCCGCGACGGTAGGTGCGGTCGGGGCCGCGATCGGCCAGATCATCACCGCCCCCTTCGGCGCCGGCGTCGTGGTGCTGCTCTACACGGATCGCCGGATCCGCGGGGAGGCATTCGATCTCGTGCTGCAGACCGGCGCCGCCCAGGGACCTTCGGCGACTGCTTCGACCGACGCCCTCTGGCTGACCCGGCCGGTGTAGGACAGCGCAACGGATGCCCGCAATCGACATCGACCGCGACACCGCGCACGAGGCGGCCCAGCGTGAACTCGACAAACCGATCTACCCCAAAGGCTCGGTGTCGCAACGCGTTGAAGAATGGCTGCACGAGCTGCTGTACCGCATCATCGAGAAAGGGTCGTCGCTGCCCGGCGGTTGGCTCACCGTCATTGTCCTGCTCACCGTCCTGATTGCCTTGGTCGTGCTGGCAGTGCACATCGCCCGCCGAACCATCCGGACCCGGACCGGTGGTGACTACCAGCTGTTCGACGCCGGCCAGCTCAGCGCCGCTCAGCATCGCGCCATCGCCGAACACTGTGCAGCCGAACAGGATTGGACGGCAGCGATCCGCCACCGGCTGCGTGCGGTGGCGCGGAGCCTGGAGGAGAACGGGACCCTGGACCCCGCACCGGGCCGGACCGCCAGCGAACTGGCCGTCGATGCCGCGGACCGATTGCCGGCGTTGGCCGCCGAACTGTCACGATCGGCGACCGCGTTCAACGACGTCACCTACGGCGAAAGGCCCGGCACCCAGGCCGGCTATCAGCTCATCGTCGAACTCGACGACCACCTCCGGTTTCGTTCCGCCAGTGGTCAATTCGAGCGTCCTGCACATTCGATGCCCGAGTCGTGGACCCCGGTCCGATGAACATCGCCCCGGCATCTCAGGCGGTACGCCGTCGACCGTGGGGGTGGATCCTGGCCGCCCTGATAGCCGTCTCCGCTCTGGCCGCTGTCACTACCTACCTGACCGCGCCTCGACCGGGCGGGCACCTGGACCCGGAATCGACCGAACGCCAGGGAGCGCACGGGCTGGTCGCCCTGCTGCGCGACCGCGGGGTCAGCGTCGTCGTCGCCAACTCCGTCGACGAGGCCGCGCACGCGGCACGACCAGGGTCGCTGCTGCTCTTCGGTGAGACCCAGCGCGTCACCACCGGTCCACTGCTCGAGCGCCTCGGCAACACCGGTGCGGACCTACTCCTGGTCGAGCCCACCTCACGCACCCGCGCCGCCCTGTCCCCCGGCATCCGCAACGCCGGCGCTGCCACGGCCGACAGTGAACCGAATTGCTCTCTGCGAGAGGCGAACCAGGCGGGGGCTGTCAACTTCGGGCCGTCCAACACCTTCGAGGCGGCCGGCCACACCACGGTGACGAGTTGCTACGGCGGCGCACTGGTCCGGTATCTGGACGGCGATCGGACGGTGACGGTGATCGGCAGCAGCGACTTCCTCACCAACCGTGGTCTGCTGCGCGCCGGCAATGCCGCGCTGGCGATGAACCTGGCCGGTGAGAGTTCCCGCCTGGTCTGGTTCGCCCCGCAACACGTCGAGGGCGGATCAGCGGCCAAGGGCAAGATCTTCGACCTCATCCCGGAAGGCGTGACGTGGATGGTCGCGCAGTTGTGGCTGACCGTGGGGCTGGTCGCGTTGTGGAAGGGCAGACGACTCGGGCCGCTGGTGGCCGAGGACCTGCCCGTCGTGGTCCGCGCGTCGGAGACGGTCGAAGGCCGTGGCCGACTGTATCGATCGCGACGGGCCCGCGACCGGGCCGCGCAGGCGCTGCGCACCGCGACGCTCCAGCGCCTGGCGCCCCGCCTCGGGCTCGGCGTCGAGGCTCAACCACCGGCAGTGGTGCGGGCGATCGCCGCACGGGTCAGATCCGACCCGGACACGTTGTGGCACATCCTGTTTGGGCCGCCACCTACGACAGACGCGGACCTGACACAGCTCACCGAGGCTCTCGACGACATCGAAAGGCAGGTCGCACATTCATGACTCAACCGGAAGGCCAGTCGGCGCGGCACGCACTGCTGGCGTTGCGCGGCGAAATCGGCAAGGCTGTCGTCGGGCAGGACGCGGTGATCACCGGACTGGTGATCGCGCTGCTGTGCCGTGGACATGTCCTGCTCGAAGGTGTTCCGGGCGTAGCGAAGACGCTGTTGGTGCGATCGCTGGCCGCGGCACTGCGGTTGGATTTCAAGCGGGTCCAGTTCACCCCGGACCTGATGCCCGGTGACATCACCGGGTCGCTGATCTACGACAATCGCACCGCCGAGTTCGCGTTCCGGAACGGCCCGGTGTTCACCAACCTGCTGCTGGCCGACGAGATCAACCGGACCCCGCCGAAAACGCAGGCGGCCCTGCTGGAAGCCATGGAAGAACGTCAGGTCAGTGTGGACGGCGAGGCCCGGGCGCTGCCTGACCCGTTCATCGTTGCGGCGACGCAGAACCCGATCGAGTACGAGGGCACCTATCAGCTGCCGGAGGCGCAGCTCGACCGATTCTTGCTGAAGTTGGAGGTGCCGCTGCCGCCGCGCGATGCCGAGATCGCCATCCTCGGACGGCACGCACACGGCTTCGATCCGCGCGACCTGTCGGCTATCCGGCCGGTCGCCGGCCCGGCGGAGCTGGCCGCCGGGCGTGACGCGGTGCGACGGGTCCTGGTGGCCGACGAGGTTCTCGGCTACATCGTCGACATCGTCGGCGCCACAAGGCATTCGCCGGCGTTGCAGCTCGGGGTCTCCCCACGCGGTGCAACCGCATTGCTGGCCACCGCGCGGTCCTGGGCGTGGCTCTCCGGGCGCAACTACGTCACCCCGGACGACGTGAAAGCGATGGCCCGCCCGACGCTTCGGCACCGGGTGCTGCTTCGACCCGAGGCAGAACTGGAGGGCGCCACCACCGACGGTGTGCTGGACGGCATCTTGGCGTCGGTCCCGGTACCACGCTAGTGGTACTGACCGGACGGACGGGGCTGATCGCCCTGCTTTTCGTGCTGCCGATCGTCGTATCTCCCTGGCCGGCAGCAACGTTCAGCGTGCTACTGGGTCTACTCGTGGTCGCGGTGATCACCGATGCCGGCCTGGCGGCCAGCCCGTTTCAGCTGCAGTACACCCGGCTGCCCAACGGGTCGGTCCGGCTCGGTGAGCTGGTGGCCCTCGGGCTGCTGGTCCACAACGCCGGCCGCCGGCGTTTTCGCGGACAACTCCGCGACGCCTGGCCGCCCAGCACCCAGGCCGAGCCAATCAGCCATGCCGTCGATGTCGAGCCCGGAGAGCTGCTGCGGCTGGACACCTGCCTTCGGCCGATCCGTCGCGGCGATCAGCATTCGGCCGCGGTCACGGCGCGATCGATCGGTCCACTCGGGCTCGCGGGCCGGCAACGATCACGCCCGGTGCCCGGGGAGGTTCGCGTGCTGCCGCCGTTCCTGTCCCGCAAGCATTTGCCGTCGCGGCTGGCCAGGCTGCGTGAGCTGGACGGGCTGCTGCCGACGTTGACCCGCGGCCAGGGGACCGAGTTCGACTCGCTGCGTGAGTATGTCGTCGGTGACGACGTCCGCTCCATCGACTGGCGGGCGACGGCCCGCCGCGCCGACGTGGTGGTCCGCACCTGGCGGCCGGAGCGCGACCGGCGCGTCGTCATCGTGCTCGACACCGGGCGTACCGCGGCCGGACGCGTCGGTGTCGACCCGACTGCCGGCGACCCCAGCGGCTGGCCGCGCCTGGACTGGTCGATGGACGCTGCGCTACTGCTGGCAGCGCTGGCCTCACGGGCCGGCGACACCGTCGACTTCCTGGCCCACGACCGGGTGACCCGCGCGGCCGTGTTCGGCGCCTCGCGAACCGAATTGCTGGGGCGCGTGGTCGAGGCAATGGCACCGATCACGCCGGCACTGGTCGAATCTGACGCCACGGCAATGGTTTCCGCGATCATCCGACGAACCCGGCGCCGGGCCCTGGTGGTGCTGATGACCGACCTGAATGCCAGCGCCCTCGACGAGGGCCTGCTGCCGGTGCTGCCCCTGCTGTCGACCAAGCATCAGGTGATCGTGGCGGCGGTGTCCGACCCGCGGGTCAATCAGTTGGCCGCCGGTCGCTCCGATCCGGCCGCCGTCTACGACGCGGCGTCCGCGGAACGCTCGCGCGCCGAGCGCTCAGCGATCGCGTCGCGGCTACGCCTTGGCGGCGTGGAGGTGGTGGACGCGGCCCCGACCGACCTGGCGCCCGCACTGGCAGACCGCTACTTGTCGATGAAGGCCGCCGGGCGGCTATAGCCGCTGCCCGGTCACCGCGTCGGCACGATGTCCGGCGCGTCGGCGATGTCGCCGGTGTCGCCCACCCGCACCGCGCGCCGCCCGAAATACACCACATACGCCAGAAAGCCCGCCTCGGCGAGTATCCCGATACCGATCCGCACGAACGTCGGCAGCGAGGACGGCGTGACGAACGCCTCGATCACACCTGAAACCAGCAGCACCACAACCAAACCCACGGCCACCGAGATCACCGCGCGGCCCTGTTCGGCCAGCACCTGTCCGCGCGGCCGATCGCCGGGTGAGATCACCGACCAGCCCAGTCGCATGCCGGCGGCACCCGCCAGGAACACGGCGGTCAGCTCCAGCAGGCTGTGCGGTAACAGCAGGCCGAACAGCACATCAGCCTTGCCGGCCTGCAGCATCAGGCCACCCACCACCCCGAGATTCGCGGCGTTGGCGAACAGTACGAACGGGATCGGCACCCCGAGCAGGACGGAGAACGCGACGCACTTGGCCGCGACCCAGGAGTTGTTCACCCAGACGTGCAGCCCGAATGCGGCCGCGGCGTGCTCGCTGTAGTACGAGGCAAAGTCGTGGTTGACCAATTCATCGATCTCGCTTGGTGTTCCGATCGTCGACTGCACTTCCGGACTTCCGATCACCCACAGCGCGATCACCGCCGACACCGCGAAGAACACGACGGCCGACCCCAGCCACCACCGCCAGGCACGGTAGGCCACCACGGGGAACGACACCGTCCAGAACCGGGTGAACTCGCTGGACAGCGGAGCATGAGCGCCGGTGACCGCGGCACGCGCCCGCGCGACCAGGCTGGAAAGCCGACCGACGAGCGCGGAATCCGACGTGCCGGATCGCAGCATGGACAAATGGGTCGACGCCCGCTGATACAGCTCGACGAGTTCGTCTATCTCCGCTCCGCTGAGCCGGTTGCGGCTACGGACCAACCGGTCGAGGCGGTCCCAGCTGTCGCGATGCGCGATCACGAACGCGTCGACGTCCACTCGACCGAGGGTAATGGCCAGGTAGCGTGCGCAGTATGTCGGAGGTGGTGACCGGGGATGCCGTGGTCCTCGATGTGCGGGTCGCGCAGTTGCCGGTGCGTGCCGTCAGCGCACTGATCGACATCACCGTGATCGTCATCGGCTACCTGATATCGCTGATGCTGTGGGCGGGCACCCTCGGCCGTTTCGACGACGCGGTGGTCGGGGCGATCATCATCATCTTCACCGTGCTGGTGTTCGTGGGCTATCCGCTGGTGCTGGAGACCGCGACCCGCGGCCGCACCCTCGGCAAGATGGCGATGGGCCTGCGGGTGGTTTCCGACGACGGTGGCCCCGAGCGTTTCCGGCAGGCCTTGTTTCGCGCGCTGGCATCGATCGTGGAAATCTGGATGATGCTGGGCAGCCCGGCGGTCATCTGCAGCATGCTCTCGCCCAGGGCAAAGCGGATCGGGGATGTCTTCGCCGGCACGATCGTGATCAGCGAACGCGGGCCGAAGCTGGGACCACCACCGGTCATGCCGCCACACCTGGCGTGGTGGGCCGCGTCGTTGCAACTGTCCGGTCTGCGGGCCGAGCAGGCGGATGTGGCGCGCCAATTCCTCTCGCGGGCAATGCAACTCGATCCGCAGTTACGCGAGCACATGGCGTACCAGATTGCCGGCGACGTCTTCAGCCGGGTCGCCCCACCGCCGCCGCCCGGGACGCCGCCACAACTGGCGCTGGCCGCGGTGCTTGCCGAGCGCCACCGCCGCGAACTGGCACGTCTTCGGCCCCACCCCGGGCCGCCGTCATTTCAGCCCGGGTACGCCCCGCGGTTCTGACGCCGTTACTGCGCGACGGTGATGGCGAGAATGGCCATGTCGGCCACCAGCAGCGCCAACGCGGTCACCGGAATCACGAAGCCCCAGCGACGCCGGGCGGTGAAGATCGAGAGCAGGATCGTCACCACCGCCACTGCGGGCGCGCCGTAGTACAACACGTCGAAGCTGATCCCGCGGGGACCGAGATTCGGGCAGGCCTTGTCGCTGCAGGCCGCGGTGCTCATCACCGCGCCCAGGGCCACTGCCATCGCGACGCCCGCCGCAAGCGCGGTGAGCAGCGCAAGTGCCCAGTTCAGCCATAGCCGCCGACGGTTGCCCCGGTGGGGGCTCGGCACCCGCGCCTCGGGGTCAACGCCCGGGTGATCTCTTACGTCTGCGTCCTTGCTCATGCGTTGGGTGCTACCCCGCCGACTAGGTGGGCAAACGAGCCGCTGAAAATCCAACCTTGCGAAACGATAGTTCCCGATATATCGTCAGACTATCGGTAGCGCATCGGGCGCTGCCTTTCCAGAAACGAGATCAACCAATGAACACCCCCTTTTTTGACGCAGAAGACGCTCAACTGAGCGGACCGTTCGCGGGTCGACCGCACGGCTTCGGCTTTGCACCGCAGGACCGCCGCGCGGCTCATTTGCAGCGCAGGCAGGCCCGCCGCGAGTTCCGCGACCTGGTCCGGGGTCATGACGCCGGGCATGACGGCCCGTTCGGGCCCGGTTTCGGCCGCGGCTTCGGGCGCGGATTCGGCCCCGGCGGATTCGGCCCCGGTTTTGGGTTCGGGCCCGGCTTCGGCCCCGGCCCCGGCCCCGGCCCGCGAGGCGGACGGCGCGGCGGTCACAGTCGACGCGGCCGGCGCGGTGATGTGCGAGCCGCCATCCTGGTACTGCTCGCAGAGCGGCCGATGCACGGCTACGAGATCATCCAAGAGGTTGCCGAGCGCAGCCAGGATCTGTGGAAACCCAGCCCCGGCTCGGTGTACCCGACCCTGCAACTGCTCGTCGACGAAGGCCTGATCGTCAGCAGGGAATCCGAAGGCAGCAAGAAGCTCTTCGAATTGACCGACGCGGGCCGTGAGGCCGCCGAGAAGATCGCCACACCTCCGTGGGAGGAGATCGCCGACGGCGTCGACCCGGCCCAGCTCAACCTGCGGTCTGCGGTCGGCCAGCTGTTCGGCGCCGTGGCGCAATCCGCGCACGCCGCCAGCGAAGAGCAGCAGCAGCGAATTCTCGAGATCGTGAACAACGCTCGTCGCGAGATCTACACGATTCTCGGCGAAGACGACTGACCAGCTGAGTGAACGGTGGGGGCCGGCGTTGCCGGTCCCCACCTCGGCGTCAGGTGACTTCGACCCAACCCAAGGTGCGCTGCACGGCTTTTCGCCAGCCGGCGTATCCCGCCGCGCGCTCCTGCTCGCCCCACTCCGGTGCCCACCGCTTGCCTTCGCGCCAGTTGGCGTGGAGGTCATCCGCGCCCGACCAGAACCCGACCGCCAGGCCGGCCGCGTAGGCGGCGCCCAACGCCGTCGTCTCGGTCATCGCCGGGCGGACGACTTCGACGCCGAGCACGTCGGCCTGAATCTGCATGCACAGATCGTTGGCGGTGATCCCACCGTCGACCTTCAAAACCCCAAGGCGCACACCGGAATCGGCCTGCATAGCATCGACCACGTCACGGCTTTGATAGCAGATCGACTCCAGGGTCGCGCGGGCCAGATGCGCGTTGGTGTTGAAGCGTGACAGGCCGACGATTGCGCCCCGGGCATCCGAACGCCAGTAGGGCGCGAACAGACCCGAAAAGGCCGGTACGAAATAGACTCCGCCGTTGTCGTCGACCTGACGAGCCAGCGATTCGCTCTGCGACGCCCCGCTGATGATGCCGAGCTGGTCTCGCAGCCACTGCACGGCCGATCCGGTGACGGCAATCGAACCTTCAAGGGCGTAAACAGGTTTGGCGCCGCCGAACTGATAGCAGACGGTGGTCAACAGGCCGTTGGCCGACCGGACGATTTTCTCACCGGTGTTCTGCAACAGGAAATTCCCGGTGCCATAGGTGTTTTTGGCATCTCCGGGGTCCAGGCAGACCTGCCCGACCATGGCAGCGTGCTGGTCGCCCAGGATTCCGGTGATCGGCACCTCTCCGGCCAGTGGGCCGTTGGCCGACGTGAGGCCGTACGGCTCGACCGGTGAGGACGCCGCGATCTGCGGAAGCATCGCGCGCGGAATGTCGAAGAAGGACAGCAGTTCGTCGTCCCAGTCCAACGTCTCGAGGTTCATCAACATGGTTCGGCTGGCATTGGTGACGTCGGTGACGTGCACGCCTCCTCGCGAGCCGCCGGTGAGATTCCACAGCAACCAGGTGTCGGTGGTTCCGAAAATCGCGTCGCCGGCTTCGGCCGCCGCGCGGACGCCGTCGACGTTGTCCAGGATCCACTGCAACTTCCCGCCGGAGAAATAGGTCGCCGGCGGCAAACCCGCCTTGTGCCGGATGACGTCACCGCGGCCGTCACGGTCCAGCGCTGAGGCGATGCGGTCGGTGCGGGTGTCCTGCCAGACGATCGCGTTGTGGTACGGCCGGCCGGTGCGCCGGCTCCACACCAGCGTGGTCTCACGCTGGTTCGTGATTCCAAGCGCAGCAAGGTCTTTCGACGACAAGTTGGTCGCATTGAGCGCCGACATCAGCACCGACGCGGTGCGCTCCCAGATCTCGATCGGGTTGTGCTCGACCCACCCCGCGCGCGGCAAGACCTGCTCGTGTTCGAGTTGGTGCCGGCCCACCTCGTCGCCATCGTGACCGAAGATGATGCATCGAGTGCTGGTGGTGCCCTGGTCGATCGAAGCGACGAACTCGGCCAACTGCATTCCTCCCGCGCGTCAGTCCATCATGAACTACGCGCGACGCGGTTGGTTACAGGCCCGCGATTCCGCCGATGGCGGTCAGTCCGATGTCTGCGTTGACGAAGTCGGCGTAGTCGATCGAGAAGATCGGCGTGAGCACCCCGGCGGCGTCGCTCAGCCCGACCTGCAGCAGCGACGGGATCGTCAGCAGGAATTCCGACGAGTCCGGGCCGGGCGCGCCGCTGAAGAAGTCGACCGAGAACGGCAGCCCGTTGGTCGCCCCTTCGAGGAAGTTGTCGAACGCGAGGGTGTCGGTGTTGAGGCTGAACAGGTCGGTGTAGCCGTCGATCGTGAGCGGCCCGAAGCTCTCGACGAGTTGGCTGGCGGGAGGCGTGCCGCCGAGCTCGATCAGTCCGAGGTCGGCCTGGAGGAACTGCGTGGCATCGAAGGTGGAGATCGGCGTGAGGTCCCCGCCGATGTCCTGCAGGCCACCTTGGTAGATCCCCGGGATGGTCAGGAGCAGCCCGAAGTCATCTGATCCGGGGGTGCCGTAGGAGAGGTCGAACTGAAACGGGATCAGGTTGTAGGACCCGGTGAGGAAGTTGTCGAATGCGTAGGTGCTCGTGTTGTAGGTCAACGCATCGGTGTATCCGTCGATCGCGATCGGCCCGAGATGAGCCAGGTCGTCCCCGGGGGCAGCATGTGCGGCTGCACCGGCGAGCAGCCCCAGTGCCGGCGCCGCCAGCA
Source organism: Mycobacterium sp. (assembly GCF_002863225.1). Classification (GTDB taxonomy): domain Bacteria; phylum Actinomycetota; class Actinomycetes; order Mycobacteriales; family Mycobacteriaceae; genus Mycobacterium. The sequence continues at coordinate 83,222 of NZ_PKEK01000099.1, forward strand.
CTGCGCCGACGGCTAAGGCAGCGGTACGGCCCAGGCTGCGACCCATCGACGACTCCGATCGTTTTCTGTGTTGGATATGAATTCGAGCTGAGATTGTTGCAAGTTTCCTGTGTGGGCGTCAATACCGCGCACGCGGGTTTACCTGCCCGCCATCCGTCGGCAATTCCCGTTCACATCAGTTCATTTGGCCGATCTGTTGCGGTGCCCGAGGTAAAGCGGTTGCATCGGCATTGTGGGCGAAGAGGTCAAGCGGACCACCTATGCGCGCGTCGACCGGCAGGAGTACCGGCGCAAAGTACAACAGTGCCTCGACGTTTTCGAGCGGATGCTTGCGCAGTCCAGCTTCGAGTTCGATCGCCCGCTCACCGGAATGGAGATCGAGTGCAACCTCGTCGACGACGCTTACCAGCCCGCGATGACCAACTCCGATGTGCTGGCCGCCATCGCCGACCCCGCCTACCAGACCGAATTGGGCGCATACAACATCGAATTCAACGTTCCGCCCCGTCCACTCGGTGGACGAGCCGCCGCTGCGCTCGAAGACGAGGTCCGGGCCAGCTTGAACGCCGCCGAGAACAAGGCCGGTGCCGGCGGCGCCCACATCGTGATGATCGGCATCCTGCCCACCCTGATGCCCGAGCACCTTGCCAGCGGGTGGATGAGTGAATCGTCGCGCTACGCCGCGCTCAACGACTCGATCTTCAACGCCCGCGGTGAAGATCTGGTGATCGACATCGACGGGCCGGAGCCACTGAGTCTGCACTCAGCCTCGATTGCACCCGAATCAGCATGCACCAGCATTCAATTGCACGTACAGGTGTCGCCCGCCGGTTTCGCCGCGAACTGGAACGCCGCCCAGGTGCTGGCCGGCCCACAGTTGGCGCTGGGAGCCAATTCACCGTATTTCTACGGTCACCAGCTGTGGTCGGAGACGCGCATCGAGTTGTTCGCGCAGTCCACCGACACCCGGCCCGACGAGCTGAAAACTCAAGGGGTGCGGCCGCGAGTGTGGTTCGGCGAGCGCTGGATAACCTCGATCTTCGATCTGTTCGAGGAGAATGTCCGCTACTTTCCGTCGTTGTTGCCAGAGGTCTCCGACGAAGACCCGGCCGCCGAACTCGCGGCCGGCCGCACCCCGCACCTGGCGGAGTTGCGACTCCACAACGGCACCGTCTACCGGTGGAACCGGCCGGTGTACGACGTCGTCAACGGTCGTCCGCACCTCAGAGTGGAGAACCGCGTATTGCCGGCCGGCCCGACCGTGATCGACATGCTGGCCAACGCCGCCTTCTACTACGGCATGCTGAGGACGCTGTCCGAGGAGGATCGGCAGGTCTGGACCAGACTGGAATTCGCTGCCGCGCAACGCAACTTCACCGAGGCCGCCCGTCACGGTATTCGCGCGCAGCTCTACTGGCCGGGATTGGGCACCGTCGGCACAGAGGAGCTGGTGCGCGGCGAGCTGCTGCCGATGGCCTACGACGGACTGGACAGCTGGGGTGTCGCGCCCGACATCCGGGACCGGCTGCTCGGGGTGATCGAAGACCGCGCACGCGTCGGGCGCAACGGCGCGAGCTGGCAGGTGTCCGCTGTGCGGGCACTGGAGAAACGCGGACTCGACCGCCCCGCAGCGCTGGCCGAGATGCTGCGGTTGTACTGCCGGAACATGCATACCAACGAGCCGGTCCACAGCTGGGCCGATCCGTAGGCGGTGAGGCCCGGAGTACGTTGGAAGACATGGCAAATGAAGTAATGGACTGGGACAGCGCGTACCGCCAGGACCGAGACGCCGGGTTCGAAGGGCCCCCGCCGTGGAACATCGGCGAGCCGCAGCCGGAGCTGGCCGCGCTGGCCGCGGCCGGCGAGTTCCGCAGCGATGTGCTCGATGCCGGGTGCGGGTACGCGGAGCTGTCGCTGAGCCTGGCCGCTGACGGCTACACCGTCCACGGCGTCGACCTCACACCCACTGCGGTCGCTGCCGCCACCCAAGCCGCCCAGGAGCGCGGGTTGAGCACCGCGACCTTCGAGCAGGCCGACATCACGGCGTTCGGCGGACACGACGGCCGGTTCAACACCGTCGTCGACAGCACGCTGTTCCACTCGCTGCCGGTCGAGGGCCGCGACGACTACCTGTCCGCGGTGCACCGGTCGGCTGCCGACGGCGCCGGGTACTTCGTGCTGGTGTTCGCCAAGGGAGCGTTCCCCGCAGAATGGGAGCAGAAGCCGAACGAGGTCGACGAAGCCGAACTGCGGGCCGCGGTCGAAAAGCATTGGCAGATCGACCAAATCCGGCCGGCTTTCATCCACGCGAACATCCCGCCGGCCCCGGCGGATTCGGACGTTCCGATGATCGAGCACGACCGCGACGAGAAGGGCCGGATGAAACTGCCCGCCTACCTGCTCAGCGCGCGCAAGAACTGAGCGTCATACCGCCGCGGCCTCGGCCTCGGTGAGCGCCTCCCCGAAGGTCGTCAGGTCGTCGACACCGGCGTCGACGTGCGGCGAGATGCGCAGCACCGGAGCCGTCAACTCCATCGGCGCGCGCTGCACCGCCACCGCGGTCGTGACAATGCGGCGCTCGGCGATCAGCCACGCGCGTACTTTCACGGGATCAGCGCCGCCGGTCGGGGCCAGCGTGGTGATGGCGCTCGGCTCGTCGACCGCTTCGACCACCCGCCACCCCGGCACGTCGGCAAGGACAGTGCGGCTCAGGCGACCCACCTCGGCGAGCCGCTCCTGCACAGCGGCCGGCCCGGCCGCCACGTACTCACCGACCGCGACCGAAAAGCCCACCCGCGCCGCCACATTGGCCTCACCCAGCTCGAGGCGGTCGGCGTTGGTCAACGATCCGACCCACTGCTTCGGCGGAAGGCGGGGCTGCAGCCGCTGCATCAGCGCCGGCCGCACCGCCAGCACCCCGACCCCGCGCGGACCGGACAGCCATTTGCGCGACGACGCGTACATCGCATCGACGGCCACCGCGCAGTCCACCTGCCCGAGTGCCTGAGCCGCGTCGACGATCAGCGGCAGCTCCAATTCCGCACACAGCGTTGCCATTTCCGCCAGCGGCTGCACCACCCCGCGGTGGCTGGCGACCAATGTCAAGTGCACCAGGTCGGGCGGGGCGGCCGCCAGGGCGGACGCCACCTCTGACAGCGCGAGCCGGCCCTCGGCGTCCGTCGGCAACGTCTGACGCTCGAAACCGTGCACGGTCATCAAGGCCAGATTCGGTCCGTATTCGCCGGGCAGACAGGCCAACCTGCGCCGGCCCGGCCAGCTGGCCAACAACAGGTCCAGCGCATGCTGCGATCCGGTGGTGAACACGACCTGCGCGTCGGGCACGCCGGTCAGCGCAGCAACAGCGGCCCGTCCGGCGTCGAGCACCGGCGTGGCCGCCTCCGCGGCGACGTAGCCACCGACCTCGGCTTCGTGTCGGGCGTGGCGGTCCGCCGCATCCAGCACGGCGAGACTCTGCCGGGAACAGGCCGCGCTGTCCAGGTGTAGGCCGGCGACTTGTGGTCGGGCGGACTGCCAGGCCTGCGCCAGGCCGGTGCTCACTTGACCGACAGCGACAATCCGAAGTCACCGGCGTTGTCGGTCCACCACTCGGTCAGCTGCAGGCCCGCTTCCGCCAACTCGGTGGCGACCGACTCGGCCCGGAATTTGCACGACACCTCGGTGAGAACTTTTTCGCCCGAGTCGAATTCGACAGTCATGTCCAGCGCCGCGATGCGGACCTGCTGCGCCCGGTCGGAGCGTAGCCACATCTCCATCCGCTCGTCGGCGGCATTCCACGAGGCGACATGGTGGAACGCGTCGACGTCGAAGTCCGCCTCGAGCTCCCGGTTGATCACCGCAAGGACGTTGCGGTTGAACTGAGCTGTGACCCCTGCGGCGTCGTCGTACGCCGCCACCAATCGCTGGGTGTCCTTGACCAGATCGGTACCCAGCAGCAGGCTGTCACCCGGCTGCAACGCCGCGGCCAGCCCGGCCAGGAATTCGGCCCGGTCGCCGGGTTTGAGGTTGCCTATCGTCGATCCGAGGAACACGAACAGCCGACGGCCGCCGCTGGGAATTTTGGCCAGGTGTTTCTCGAAATCGCCGCACACAGCCGCGATTTCGACACCCGGATACTCGTCCTGGATCGCCTTTGCCGCTATCGACAACATGCTCGCGTCGACGTCGAACGGAACGAACCTGCGCAGGGCGCCGCTGTCGCGCAGCGCATCCAGCAACACCCTGGTCTTCTCCGAGGTTCCGCTGCCCAGTTCGACGAGGGTGTCGGCGCCCGCAGCCGCAGCGATCTCCCCCGCGCGGGTCCGCAGGATCTCCGCTTCGGCCCGGGTGGGGTAGTACTCCGGCAGCCGGGTGATCTGGTCGAATAGCTCGCTGCCCACCGCGTCGTAGAACCACTTGGGCGGCAACGACTTCGGCGTGCTGTGCAGTCCTGCTCGCACGTCACGGCACAGCGCCTCGTAGGCCGAGTCCGCGGCCAGGTGGTTGGACAAGGTGAGCGTCATACTGATCCCTCCGTTGGGTTTAACGCGGTCATGGTCACCAGTTCGGCGGTGACCTCGACGAGATGGCGATCGGGAACTTCCTCCCAGCCGGGCTGGTCGTCGTAGGGCTCACTGGCCAGCACCACGCCGTCATCGCGGCGCAGGATCGACAAAGTGTCACCCCATGTGGTGGCCAGTAATCGAGAACCGTTGGCCGCCATGATGTTCAGCCGCGCATTCGGGTCGGCCGCACCCACTTCGGCAATGGTCTGCCCTAGCGAACCGAGGCCACGGCTGAAGATCAAGGCGGCCAGAACCGCGCTGTCACAGGTGGATTCGGCAGCAGCGCTGGCGGGCAGCACGTCACGATCGACGACTCCGTTGTGCGACAACAGCCATCGTCCGTCGGTGAACGGCGCGGTCGCACTGGGTTCGATCGGCATACCCACGGTAGCCGACCGCACCGCCGCGACCGCGCAGTGACTGCGAAGCGCCGGTGCGATGGAATCGAAGGAAACATCTCCCCACAACGGGGCCGCACTACGCCAGCGCCGCGGGGTCGTGCCGTCGAAAAAGCCGACGCCCCAGCCGTCGGCGTTCATCAACCCGTGCTTCTGCCGGCGCGGGGCGTAGGACTGCACCCGAAGGCCGTGCGGCGGGTCGAGCACCAGCGACGAGACGGAGGTTTCGCGTCCCAGCCAGCCCAGGTGACGGCACATCAGCGGTGGCCTCCCGGGTCGCCTTCGGACCACGCCAGCCGGACACCGGAGAAGATCTGCCGGCGGTACGGGTGATCCCAGTTGCGGAAACTGGGTCGCACGATTCCGGCCTCCACCGCCCACGAGCCGCCGCGCAGCACCCGGTAGTCACCACCGAAGAACGGCTCCGAGTAGCGCTGATAGATCATCGGTGTAAAGCCGGGCCACGGCTCGAGTTCGGAGCTGGTCCACTCCCAGACGTCACCGAGCATCTGCTCGACTCCGTATGCCGATGCGCCGTCGGGGTAGGCGCCGACCGGCGCCGGGCGCAGCGCATCGCCACCGAGGTTGGCCAGTGCCGGCGACGGCTCCGCGGATCCCCAGGGATAGCGCCGGCGCGCGCCGCGCTGCGGATCCCAGGCGCACGCCTTCTCCCACTCGCGTTCGGTGGGTAGCCGCGCACCGGCCCACGCCGCGTAGGCCTCCGCCTCGAAATAGCTGACGTGCTGGACGGGTTCGTCGGACGGGATCTCCTCGACGTGCCCGAACCGGGTCCGGGTCTGCCCGTCGGCGTCCCAGAACTGGGGGGCGGTCAGCCCGGCGGTGGCGCGATGCTCCCAGCCGCGCGCAGACCACCACCGCGGTTGCCGGTAGCCGCCGTCTTCGATGAACTGCCGCCATTCGCCGTTGGTGACCGGAACCCGGCCGATCCGGAACGCGGGGACATCGACGACGTGTGCGGGCCGTTCGTTGTCCAGCGAGAACGGTTCGTCGGCCACGTCGACGCCGAGGACGAACGGTCCGCCCGGCACCAACACCGAGGTGCCCGTGAGCCCGGCCCGACCACACGGCAGCTGGCCGGAGTCGTGCAGCAGCGCCGGGCCGACCCGCAGATTCAACGCCTGCAGCATGGTTTCGTCGTGCTGGTTCTCGTGGCTGACCACCAGGCCGTAGACGAAGTTGTGGTCCGGATCGTCAGGCAGCCGGTCGAGGGCGTCGAGGGACGCCGCCCGCACGGTGCGGCAGTAGTTGCGCGCCTGCTCCGCGGACAACAGCGGCAAGTCGACCCGGCTGGCCCGGGAGTGCACGAACGCGTCGTAGAGGCTTTCGACTGCGCCGGAAAGGATTCCGGGCCGGTCCGGGTCGCCGCCACGCAGCAGCCACAACTCTTCCTGCTGGCCGATGTGGGCCAGGTCCCACACCAGCGGGCTCATCAGCGGGTCGTATTGGCGGCGCAATTCGGCCTCGTCGAAATCCACCAATCGCAGGGTTCTCTGACGGGCCCGCTCCAAGTCGCGGACCACCGTTTCGCGATGCGTCACTGCTCCCCTCGCGCCAGGGCGGTGACGGCGGCCGCGATCCCGCTCTCGACCACCCGGTCGGAGAAATTGTCGGCCGGGCTGCGACCCTGCTCCACGGCGGCGGCGAGGCGCTGCATGCCGTCGCGCAGCCCGGCGGGGGCACGTTCGGCGGCGAGGGCCACGCACCGGTTGGCCGCGGTGTGAATCCGCTGATCACCCAGGCCGAGCCGGGCCGCGGCGTCCCAGGCCGTCGCGACGGGTTCGACCGCCTCGGCCGCCAGGTCCGCAGCGACCGGGTCGTCGAGCAGGGTGACGATGGTGAACACCACCGCGGGCCAGATGTCGGCGGGCATGCTGTCCAGGTAGCGGATTTCCAGCCATTGACGCGGCCGGACCGGCGGGAACAGCGTGGTCAGGTGGTATTCCAGGTCGTGACGGGTGGGCCGGCGACCACCGAGTAGCTCCCGGCCGTCAGCCCAGTCGGCGAACGGCAGATAGTGGGTGACCGGCGTCGGCTCGGGGCTGTGCACGAGCATCACCGGCGCTTTGAGCGCATAGCGCGCCCAGTCGGTGGCGGGGTCGTCGGCGCTCGCGGTCAGGACCGGCCCGCATCGTGCCGAGTCCAGTTGGCTCCACACCCGCTGGCGGGTCGAACGCCAGCCGGAGAATCTCCCGCCCAGCAGCGGCGAGTTGGCAGAGATCGCGACCATGACCGGCCCCAGCGCGTGCGCCAGCCGGACCCTGTCCGCCCAGCCGGCCTGCGGCCCCGCATCGAGGTTGACCTGAACCGACGCGGTCGAGGTCATCATCGCGGCACCCGCCTCGCCGGTGTGACTGGCGACGAAGAACTCCTCCATCGCCTGATAACGCGCGCCCGGATTCACGCGTCCGGCCGGCCGCAATGGATCCGCCCCCAGCGGCACCAGGCCCAGGCCGACGGCGTCGAACGCCTCGCGCAGCGCGGCCTGGTCGTCGGCGATCGCCTCGATCGCGGCCGTCACGCCCGACGCGGGCGGGCCGGACAGTTCGACGGCGCCGCCGGGTTCCACCGTGACAAGGCTTCCGCCGGGCATGGCCGGCAGCGTCTGCAGAACGGCGGTGATCTCATCCCAGCTCGGTCGGCGGTGCGGGTCGGTCGGGTCGTAACAGTGCGCCTCGATCTCCAAGCCGACGCGGCCTACCGGGCCATCCGTCAGGCAGACGCCGGCAATGAACTGTGCGGCGGCCGAAGCGCTGGCAAATTCCTCGAGCTCCAGACGCGCGGGATCGACTTGCGACGCGACGGCGAACGCCATGACCGGAAATCCCTTCGACCCCGCACCGCAGGTCTCGAGCGATCGAGACTGCTGGTTGCGCGCGGCTATCCAACGATAGTCACAAGACTTATCTCCCAGACCGCCCCGACGTATTCCCGCCGATCAGGGGTGACTACTGGCCGAGCGCGTTCTCGATAGCGCCGGCCAGCACGTTCACCGCCGGACCACCGTTGCCGGACTGACAGACTTTGGCTTGCAGCACGACGTTTTCCCGCAGACGGGTCTGGGTGAAACATCGCCGGTCGGTGCCGGCCTCCTGCTTGCTCCATGCGGCGTCGGCCGCGGCCGGCGGGCCGCCGTCGAACGTCCACACCTGGGTGGTCCCGTTGTCGAGGTGCATGGCGGTGGTCTGGCCCGAGCAACCGGTCGTGCGGTCGACGACACGGTGGAACGCCGCTCCGGCCGCGGAGGCGGTGGCGAACACCCCGACGGCCTGCTTGACGAAGTGCGTCTGATCGGTCGGCGATGTCTGCGTGCTGGCACCGTTGAAGGACGCCAGATCGGGATCGTCGTAGACCTCCGGCAGCCCGATGTCGGCCCAGTTGTTGCACACCGGATTGTCGACGGAGAACCCCTGGACGGGGTGGGCGAACAACGACTCGTCCCGCATCGGACCCCCGACGATGTTGCCCACCGAGCCCTTGCTCAGGACCGCGTAGCTGACCACCCCGGGGTCCGAGGGCCGAGCGGACGCGGCCGCGCCGTTCCACGCGGTGGTGGCGCACACCGTTGACACGACGAATGTCGTTGCGGCCGTAGCAATCCGGCTCATCGTCGCCGATCGGCTGCCATTACGGCGTGTAGGTCGGTGGCGGCGGCTCGTCGGGACCACCGTGGCCGCCGTGACCTCTCGGCCCGCCCGGCCCGCCCGGTCCTCCCGGTCCCATGCCGGGGCCCCACGGACCGACCCACGGCGGTCCGCCGGGACCCGAACCGGGCGGGAACGGGCCGCCCGGGAACACCACCCACGGCGGACCTTCCGGCCCGCTCGGTGCCTCCGGCCCGAACACCCCGCGATTGTGGTGGTGGTTCTGCGGACCGTGTCCGGACAGCTCTGCGCCGGCGAAGAAAACGACCGCCAGCACGAACACCGTGCCGGCCACTATCACCACCCATGCCGCGGCCTGATAGAGCCGCGCGTGCCTGGCCGGGGGCAGCGGCGCAACCGTCGGGACGGCCGGGGGCGGGCCCGACGGCACGATCGGGGGTTCGGGAGCTTGGGTCATGCCTTGATCATGCCGAGGCGGGCTCCGCCCATCAACCAGCGGTGTGCGCGAGTCGAGAGGAAGAATCGAACGGCGATGACTTCGGTCCTCCTAGTACCCGAGCACCCAGGCGAATTTCAGGATGACCACGGCGATGAGCGTGACTCCGGCGATGATCGCCACCCAGGCCGCCACTTGGTAGAGCCGCTCCGACCGAGGTGACGGTGCCACAATGGGCGCCGGCGCAGCCGGAGGCGGCGGAGTAGACGGGTCGGGGGTCTCGCTCATACCCGCATAATGCCTTAGCTCAGCACGGTCTGCGAGCGCTACCTTGGCCGATCGGCTTGAGAACTGACAGCCCGGCGCCCTCGTGGGACGCCGGGCTGGTGACCGTCGAGGCTACGAGTGGGCCGGAGCCAGTGACGGAGTGATCGATGACGGCATGTGCGACGGTCCGGGAACGCCGGGGCCGTGGTGGAATGCGGCGCCCTGCTCGTGGTGGCGCGGACCGTCCGGGCCGCCGGGGTGCTGGTGGTGCCAACCGTGGTGATGGCACTTGTGATGACCCAGGTGGGCGACCTTGAAGCCGGTGAAGAAGATGCTCAGGACGATGAAGACGATGCCCGCGACGATCACGACCCACGCCGCGAAGCGGTAGAGCCAATAGGGTTTGACGACTTCGGTCGCGGGGGTGGTGGCGACCGTGGTCGGTGTGGTTGGGGTGTCAGGTGTTTCGCTCATACCTGAAATGATGCGAACATACGAATAGGTCCCGCTGGGTAGAACTTATGAAAGCGCTATGAGCCCTGGCCCAGGTGGGTTTCAGCCGTCCTCGGGCCATGTTTTGAACGGGTTCACGGCGAACTGGATGACCCGATACGGCGACCGCTCCCGCCCGTCGGTGTTGTGCCACTGGCTGACGAACACCCGCACTTCGTCCAGCGTCGACCCCGGCGAGATGTACCCGCCGTAGGGCTGGGCCAGCCGGTTGTCGTGCGGCGGCGGCAGGCTCTCGGCCGGTTCGGGCCACTCGTCGTGCTGCACCACGGTGGTGACCGGCGCGGTGGCCAGTGCGGTCGGGTCGTCGGCAACCCGGATCTCCATGTTCCCGGTGCTGGAATTGAAGTACGACAGCACTGACTTGCCGTCGATCTGCGTCATGCTGATCTCGCCGATCGTGTCACCCCACAGCGGGACCGGCGTCCTGCCCCAACCGCCGTCCGCGCCGGGCGCATAGCCCTGCCAGCGGGACCGGTCGCCGAAATTCTCCGGCGCCACGCGGTAGAGCACCATCGGCTGGCTGCGGTCGAAATTGTCCGCGACGATGTACACCCAGCCGGTCCGCGACTCGGCCGTCGGTATCGGGTCGTAGTAGCCGCTGATCTGTGACTGCCGGCCGTCGGCGTAGCCGGCGTCCCGCGTGGAGCCCGTTACCGTCGGCCAATACCCCTGCACCGCTTCGGCTTTCACCAGTCTAGAACTCTTCGGAACCAGGTTCTCGGCGGTGGTGATCAGCAGGTAGTTCTGCCGGTTGATCTGGACGACACCGGCCGGTAACTGGGACGCACCCGCCGGTTTGGGTTCGGCCAGCAGCGGCTCGTCGACCCCGACGACTCCGGTGTACTTCACTCCGTCCGGGTCGTCGACCGACGATGTGTCCACCCGCAGCGCGATCGGCGAGTAATAGCCGCCGAACCCGACACCCTGGCCGGCGAAGCTGTCGCCGCAGACCTGTACCACCTGTGTCGGAAACTGCAGGAACACACAGAGATCGGTGGCGCCGATGCCGTAGTCGCGGGTGGGCGTCCCGGTGCCCGCCGCCGGACCGATGCGGACCACCTCGCCCGGGACGAGCGGCTGCAGGACCGGCTGCGGCATCGGAGCCGGCGGATCGGCATGCGCGATCGAAAACCCTTGGCAGGCAAGCAATACAACGCTAGTCAGTGAGTGGCGGGCCAAGCTCACCCTGATGTCACAGGTCAGCGGCGAGCAGTTCAGCGATCTGAATAGTGTTCAGGGCAGCGCCTTTACGCAGATTGTCGCCCGCGACGAACAGCGCCAGGCCACGCCCCTCCGGCGCACCCGGATCGCGGCGGATCCGGCCGACCAGCGATTCGTCGACACCGGCGGCGGCCAACGGCGTCGGCACGTCGACCACTTTGACCCCTGGCGCGCCGGACAGGATCTCCCGGGCCCGTTGCGGTGAAAGTGGTTGCGCGAACTCGGCATTGATCGACAGCGAGTGGCCGGTGAACACCGGCACCCGTACGCAGGTCCCGCTGACCAGCAGGTCGGGGATACCCAGGATCTTGCGGCTTTCGTTGCGCAGCTTCTGGTCCTCGTCGGTTTCACCGGAGTCGTCGTCGACCAGCTTGCCGGCCAGCGGCACGACGTTGAACGCGATCGGCGCCACGTAAGCCTTCGGTGCCGGAAATTGCAACGCGCTGCCGTCCTGCACCAACTGCTCGGCGTCGTCGATCACGGCGCGGGTCTGCTCGGCCAATTCGGCCACCCCGGCAACTCCGGTACCGGACACGGCCTGGTAGCTCGACACCACCAGGCGGACCAATTGGGCCTCGTCGTGCAGCACCTTGAGCACCGGCATCGCGGCCATCGTCGTGCAGTTGGGATTGGCGATGATGCCCTTCGGGCGGTTCTTGGCGTCAGCGAAGTTGACCTCGGAGACCACCAGCGGCACCTGGTCGTCCTTGCGCCAGGCCGACGAATTGTCGATCACGGTCACGCCGGCTGCCGCGAACCGCGGTGCCTGAACCCGCGACATCGTCGCTCCTGCGGAGAACAGCGCGATGTCCAAACCGCTCGGGTCGGCCGTCTCGGCGTCCTCGACCTCGATCTCCTGCCCGCGATACGGCAGCTTGCGGCCTTGCGAGCGAGCCGAAGCGAAGAACCGGACGCTGGTCGCCGGGAAGTCACGCTCGTCGAGCAGCCGGCGCATCACCTGGCCCACCTGGCCGGTGGCACCCACAACTCCTATTGCAACCATTTATCGTCCTGTTCCCGCGTACACCGTGGCCTCCTCGGCACCGCCGAGGCCGAATGCTTCGTGTAACGCGACAACCGCCTTGTCTAGTTCGGTGTCGCGGCACAGCACCGAGATCCTGATCTCGGAGGTGGAGATCAAGTCGATGTTGACACCGACCTGGGCCAGCGCCTCACAGAACGTGGCGGTGACTCCGGGATGACTGCGCATACCGGCGCCGATCAGCGACACCTTGCCGATGTGGTCGTCGTAAAGCACTTGGCTGAAACCGATTTCGCTCTTGAGCGCGTCCAGCTTCTCGACGGCGGCCGGGCCGTTGTCGCGGGGGCAGGTGAACGTGATGTCGGTCTTGCCGTTCTCGATCTTGGAGACGTTCTGCAACACCATGTCGATGTTCACGTCGGCGTCTGCGACCGCGCGGAACACCTTGGCGGCGTAACCCGGATAGTCGGGGATGCCGACGACGGTCACCTTGGCCTCGCTGCGGTCGTGGGCGACGCCGGTCAGGATGGGCTCTTCCATGGGTATGTCCTCGATCGATCCGGTGACGATGGTGCCGGGCTTGTCGGAGTACGACGAGCGCACGTGCACCGGGATGTTGTAGCGGCGGGCGTATTCCACGCAGCGAAGCATCAGCACTTTCGCTCCGCAGGCAGCCATCTCGAGCATCTCCTCGAAGGTGACCGTGTCGAGTCGGCGGGCGTTGGGAACGATCCGCGGGTCAGCGCTGAAAATTCCGTCGACGTCGGTGTAGATCTCGCAGACGTCGGCGTGCAGAGCCGCGGCCAGCGCGACCGCGGTGGTGTCCGAGCCGCCGCGGCCCAGCGTGGTGACGTCGCGGGTGTCCTGGCTGACACCCTGGAATCCGGCCACCAGCACGATGCGGCCCTCGTCGAGCGCGGCCTGCAGCCGGGTCGGCGTGACGTCGATGATCTTGGCCTTGCCGTGGGCACCGGTGGTGATGACGCCCGCCTGCGATCCGGTGAACGAGCGGGCCTGGGCGCCCAGCGACTCGATGGCCATCGCGACCAGGGCGTTGGAAATTCGTTCGCCGGCGGTCAGCAGCATGTCGAGCTCGCGCGCCGGCGGGGCCGGGCAGACCTGCTGAGCCAGATCCAGCAGGTTGTCGGTGGTGTCGCCCATCGCCGAGACCACGACGACGACGTCGTTGCCCTGCTTCTTGGTTTCGACGATGCGTTCGGCGACCCGGCGGATCCGGTCGGCGTCGGCCACCGATGATCCACCGTATTTCTGCACGACGAGCGCCACTGTTGCTCTCTCAGGTCGTTGAGTACCGGCAAGTAATCAGGTCGGAAAACAGGATACGTCGACCAGGACTGTGACCTGCACCCGCCGTTTCGCGCCATCTGCTATGCAGGGGGCCGACGAAAGGTGGACGCGATGGCGAGTGCGCCCGAAGTGCTGTGGGGAGACGAACCCGACGAGCACGACTACCCCGCAGCGGCGGACTATCTCGCCCTGCTGGCCTCACCGGAGCAGATCGACGCGATCGTGGCGGCGCTCAAACAGGCCCCGGTGGTGCACCGAAAGGCCAAGGACCTGTTGCGTGCCTCGCAGCTCGCCCTACTCCCCAAGGACAACGTGCACGTGCAGCGTGACCTGAAGAAGATCAAGAAGGGCAAGCGCCTCTCCCCGATCCTCGTCGTGCGCGGCGACCTCGACACCGGGGTGGCCCTGCAGATCGCCGACGGCTACCACCGGGTCTGCGCGAGCTATTACACCGACGAGAACACCGACATCCCGGTCCGGATCGTCCCGTCGAAGTGACTTTGGCCGGGACGGTGGGCGCGGTACAGTAGCCAGCGTGCAGCGGGTGCTCCTTCTCGGACGCCGCGACAGGGCCTGATCCAGACCGGCTTCCTGTCGCGGGTGTTCGCGATGCGCCGGTCTAGCCCACATTCGGGCGCCCTCTCAAAACCCCGGAGCGACCACCGTGACCAGCTATTCCAAGTCGTCGATCGAATCCCCCGACGCATTCACGTCCAGCCGAACCATCAACAAACCCGTGGGCCCACCCCGTCCCGGCCAGCCCTCGTGGAACACCCAGCGCGGATCGTCGATGCCGGTCGACCGGTACCGGCCGTTCGCCGACGAGGTCGAGCCGATCCGGTTGGCCGACCGCACCTGGCCCGACAAGGTCATCGACACCGCGCCGCTGTGGTGTGCGGTGGACCTGCGTGACGGCAACCAGGCCCTGATCGATCCGATGAGCCCGGCCCGCAAGCGCCGCATGTTCGACCTGCTGGTTCGGATGGGCTACAAGGAGATCGAAGTCGGATTCCCGTCGGCCAGCCAGACCGATTTCGACTTCGTTCGCGAGATCATCACTGAGGGAGCGATTCCCGAAGACGTGACGATCCAGGTGCTGACCCAATGCCGGCCTGAATTGATCGAGCGGACCTTCTTGGCGTGCGAGGGCGTGCACCGCGCGATCGTGCACTTCTACAACTCGACGTCGATCCTGCAGCGGCGCGTGGTGTTTCGGGCCGACCGAGCCGCGGTGCAGGCGATCGCCACCGACGGCGCCCGCAAGTGCGTCGAGGAGGCAGCCAAATACCCTGGCACACAATGGCGTTTCGAATACTCGCCGGAGTCCTACACCGGCACCGAACTCGAATACGCCAAGCAGGTCTGCGACGCGGTCGGCGACATCATCGAGCCGACGCCGGAGAACCCGATCATCTTCAATCTGCCCGCCACCGTCGAGATGGCCACCCCGAACGTCTACGCCGACTCGATCGAGTGGATGAGCCGCAACCTGGCCCGGCGCGACTCGGTGATCTTGAGCCTGCACCCGCACAACGATCGCGGAACTGCCGTCGCCGCAGCCGAATTGGGCTACCAGGCGGGGGCCGACCGCATCGAGGGATGCCTGTTCGGCAATGGCGAGCGCACCGGAAACGTCTGCCTGGTGACGCTGGGGCTCAACCAGTTCTCCCGCGGCGTCGACCCGCAGATCGACTTCTCGAACATCGACGAGATCCGTCGCACTGTCGAGTACTGCAACCAGTTGCCGGTGCCCGAACGCCACCCCTACGGCGGCGATCTGGTGTACACCGCATTCTCCGGCAGCCATCAGGACGCGATCAACAAGGGACTAGACAGCATGAAGGTCGCCGCCGACGAGGCCGGCACCGATGTCGACGACATGCTGTGGCAGGTGCCGTATCTGCCGATCGACCCGCGCGACGTCGGCCGCACCTACGAGGCGGTGATCCGGGTCAACTCGCAGTCCGGCAAGGGTGGCGTGGCCTACATCATGAAGGCCGACCATGGGCTGGCGCTGCCGCGGCGGCTGCAGATCGAGTTCTCGCAGGCCATCCAGAAGATCACCGATGGCGAGGGCGGTGAGGTCACTCCCAAGGAGATCTGGGATGCCTTCAACGACGAGTACATCGCGCCGATCCGGCCACTGGAACGAATCAGGCAACGCGTCGACGCGTCGGAGGAGGATCACGGCATCACCCGGATCGCCGCGACGGTCAAGGTCGACGACGTCGAGACCGAGATCAACGGCGCCGGCAACGGGCCGCTCGCCGCGTTCGTCGACGCGTTGGCCACCATCGACTTCGACGTGGCGGTGCTGGACTACTCCGAGCACGCGATGAGCGGTGGCGAGGACGCCCAGGCCGCTGCTTACGTCGAAGCCTCGATCAACGGCAAGACGGTGTGGGGCGTGGGTATCGCACCGTCGATCACCACCGCGTCGCTGCGTGCCGTGGTCTCGGCGGTCAACCGGGCCGCGCGCATCTGACCCGTCGTCAGGCCAGGACCTTGGCCAGCAGCATTCCGGCCAAGGTCTGGGCCTGTACGCAGCTGTCGGCGCCCACGATCAGGTAGACCCAGCCTTTGAGCACGTCCACGGTCGCCGGCGGGGCCACGAAGCAGAACGCCTGATCGCCCAAGGCCGGGACGTTCTGCACGTTGCCGGCGCTCTGCTTGTTGACGCCGAAACCCTTGGCCTGCGAATCGAGGCACTTCTTGTCGACGGGCTTACCGTCGATGCAGTATTCGTTGTTCCAGTACAGCTTGAAGCTGACGTCGTTGCCGGCGGTCGGAATCGACGTGCACTGCGCTTCGCTCGGCGACTGGCTGCCCTGGGCGGCGGGAAATGCGCTGCCCATCACCCGGCTGATGTCGGATGCGCTGAGCAGGCTGCAGAAGTTTTCCGGAACGTGGACGCTGGCAGATCTCGACGCGCCGCCGTGATGGGTGCACCCGTTGGCCGTCAGGACTACGGCCGCCGCGGCGGCCCATACCCGCCACCGGCCGCCAGTTGCATTCATTGCTTTAACTCAATCAAACCGACTCGAGCTTCGCGCAGGGCCGTGGTGCAGAGCCGGGCCGTGGTGCTGAGGAGGCGGGTCATTTCTTAAAAGAGCGCGAACTGCTCACCCGCATGCGACCCGTCGAGGATCTCGGCGGCACCGCTGCCGCCGACCGTCGAGCCGACGGAATCCATGAACTTCGAGTCGGACACCAGCGGCACCCCGAGCTCGTGCGCCAGGTGGCCCTTACCGTGCACGGGGCGATGTTCGTTGCAGATCACCAGCGAGGTTTCCCGGTCGACGTCGGCGGCGTAGGCCAGCCCGGCGTGCAGGATCCGTTCGACCAGCTCGTCGTGCGTCCGCTGGACTTCCGACGACAGCGCCACCCGCATGCCTTGCACCAACGGCCCGCCGCGGACGTAGGGGCCCGGATTGGGATACGGGCAGGCCATCCGGGAGGCCAGCACTTTCAGCGGCCGGAGTTCCTCGTGAGTCACCTTGCCGCTGGGCCAGATCCGTCTGCTGACCGGTCGCACCGGCAGCCAGACGTCCCGTTCGCGCGCCCGCCGCAGTGAGGCCGCCAGCACGTCGGTCAAGACGACGGCGTCGTCGAAGGCATCGTGGGCGCGGCGCTGCGTGACTCCCCAGTGCGCGGCCAGGGTCTCCAGACGCAGGTTGTCGGTGCCCAGTTCCAGGCGGCGGGCCAGCTCGACCGTGCACATGACGCTGTCGATCGGCAGCTCGACGCCGGCCAGCTCCGCCTCGGCGGTCAGGAAGCCGTAGTCGAAGGCGACGTTGTGGGCGACCAGCGTCCGTCCGCGCACGAGTTCAGCCACTTCGCCGACGATCTCGCTGAACTGCGGCTGGTCTTCCAACATGTCGGCGGTCAGGCCGTGGATGTGGGTGGGCCCGGGATCCACACCGGGGTTCAGCAGGCTGACCACGGAATGCTCGACGTGGCCGTCGGCGTCGAGTGCGAGCACCGCGAGGCTGATCACGCGCGCGCTGCCGGGCTTGAAGCCGGATGTCTCGACGTCGATGACGGCCCAACCCGAACCCGGCTCGGTGACCGGTCGACCCCAGGGCCCCGCCTTCACAGCCGTCGTACTGTCCCGCATGAAACCGAGGATTTCACGCCGAGCCGACATCGCCGGGTCGCTGCACGCCGTGTCGCCGATTCAGTCCGTGAGGTCGACCCGCCGCACTCGGAACAGCGCCGAGCTTGCGATCGACCTAGGTCCATCAGGTCGACCCGCCGCACTCGGAACAGCGCCGAGCTTGCGATCGACCTAAGATTCCCCGGTGATCACCGCCCGTGGACGACTTGCCCTGGCCGCCGGCGCCGGCGCGCGCTGGGCGTCACGAGTGACCGGCCGGGGCGCCGGTGCGATGATCGGCGGCCTGGTCGCGATGACGCTGGACCGGTCCATCCTGCGGCAGCTCGGCGCCGGTCGGCGCTCGGTGGTGGTCACCGGCACCAACGGCAAGTCGACGACCACCCGGATGACAGCGGCCGCGCTGCGAACACTCGGCGGTGTGGCCACCAATGCCGAGGGCGCCAACATGGATGCCGGGCTGATCGCCGCGCTGGCCGCCGACCGGTCCGCGTCGCTGGCCGTTCTCGAGGTCGACGAGATGCACGTGCCACACGTCGCGGACGCGATCGAGCCCGATGTGCTGATCCTGCTCAACCTGTCCCGGGACCAACTGGACCGCGTCGGCGAGATCAATGTGATCGAGCGGCGGTTGCGAGCCGGGCTGGCCGCTCATCCGCACGCGGTCGTGGTGGCCAATTGCGACGACGTGCTGATGACGTCAGCCGCCTACGACCACAACGGCGTGGTCTGGGTCGCCGCCGGCGGCAGTTGGGCGGCCGACTCGGTCAGCTGCCCGCGCAGTGGCGAGGTGATCGTTCGCGAGCACGGCCACTGGTATTCGACCGGCGCCGACTTCAAGCGGCCCAGCCCGCAGTGGTGGTTCGACGACGAGACGCTGTACGGCCCAGACGGATTGGCGTTACCGATGCGACTCGCGCTGCCGGGCGTGGTGAATCGGGGCAACGCGGCGCAAGCGGTGGCCGCGGCCGTCGCGCTGGGCGCCGATCCGGCCGCCGCGGTGGCCGCGGTGGGCGGCGTCGACGAGGTCGCCGGGCGGTACCGGACCATCGAGGTCGGCGCGCACTCCGTGCGAATGTTGTTGGCCAAGAACCCGGCCGGCTGGCAGGAAGCGCTGTCGATGGTCAACAGGAATGCGGCCGGCCTGGTGATCGCGGTCAACGGTCAGGTGCCCGACGGCGAAGACCTGTCCTGGCTGTGGGACGTCCGCTTCGAGCATCTCGCGGAGACTGCGGTGGTGGCGGCCGGTGAACGCGGCACCGATCTCGCCGTGCGGCTGGGTTACGCCGACGTCGATCACACCCTGATCCACGACACCCTGGCCGCGATCGCGTCCTGCCCGCCCGGACCGGTCGAGGTGCTCGCCAACTACACCGCGTTTCTGCAGCTGCAGCGCCGATTGGCGCGCCATGGCTGACTCGGCAATTCGGATCGGCCTCGTTCTGCCCGACGTGATGGGCACCTACGGCGACGGCGGTAACGCGGCGGTGCTGCGGCAGCGACTGCGACTGCGGGGCATCGCCGCCGAGATCATCGAGATCACGCTCGCCGACCCGGTGCCCGACAGCCTCGACCTGTACACGCTCGGCGGTGCCGAGGACTACGCGCAGCGGCTGGCCACCAAACACCTCACCCGCTACCCGGGACTGCAGCGCGCCGCGGGTCGCGGCGCGCCGGTCCTGGCGATCTGCGCGGCCATCCAGGTGCTCGGTCACTGGTACGAGACGTCGGCCGGTGAGCGGGTCGACGGGGTCGGGTTGATCGACCTGACCACCTCGCCGCAGCCCACGCGGACGATCGGCGAACTGGTCACCACCCCGCTGCTGGCCGGGTTGACCGCGCCGTTGACCGGCTTCGAAAACCACCGGGGCGGAACGGTTCTCGGCCCGGCCGCGACGCCGCTGGGCGCGGTCAAGAAGGGTGCCGGCAACCGCCTGGGTGACGGCGTGGACGGCGCGGTGCAGGGCAGCGTGTTCGCGACCTACATGCATGGCCCCTGCCTGGCGCGCAACCCCGAGTTCGCCGACCAGCTACTGGGCCGGGTGGTCGGTGAGCTCGCGCCGCTGGAGCTGCCTGAGGTGGATCTGCTTCGCCGCGAACGACTTCGGGCCTGAGCTCTCGGGCGTCACACCAGCCTCGTGTGCAACGAGAGGGCCGGGGCACTCTTTTTTCGTTTTGTCACCACGGGCGATATCACGTTGGCCGGTGATATCGCAGGTGGTGACGATTCCAACCAAGGGTTAGTGGTCGGAGTCAGGTGCGCGTGTTGCCCGTGTGACTAAGCCATCGCGCGGCGGCCGGTCAGCGCCCGGCCCAGGGTCAGCTCGTCGGCGAATTCCAGGTCGCCGCCCATCGGCAGGCCGGACGCGATCCGGCTCACGGTCAGCCCGGGAATATCGCGCAGCATCCGGACCAGATAGGTGGCCGTCGCCTCGCCTTCGGTGTTGGGGTCGGTCGCGATGATCACCTCGGTGATGTCGACCCCGTCGACCTGTTCGCCGATCCGGTTCAGCAGCTCGCGAATTCGCAGCTGGTCCGGTCCGACGCCGGACAGGGGATCCAATGCGCCGCCCAGCACGTGATAGCGACCGCGGAATTCACGGGTGCGCTCGACGGCCTGGACGTCCTTGGGCTCCTCGACGACGCAGACCAGAGTGCCGTCGCGGCGCGGGTCCGCGCAGATGCGACAGCGCTCGTCGTCGGAGACGTTGCCGCACACGGCGCAGAACCGGACTCCGTTGCGAACCTTGGCCAGCACCGCGGTGAGCCGGTCGATGTCCGGCGGCTCAACGGACAGCAGATGAAAAGCAATGCGCTGGGCGCTCTTCGGCCCGATACCCGGCAGCTTGCCGAGCTCGTCGATCAGATCCTGGACCGGTCCTTCAAACACCCAGTGCGCCGCCGCCCAAGCCACCCGCCAGCGGACCGAGCTGTTGCTGCGCCAGCGCCGCGACCTGTTTGGCGGCGTCGGCGAGCGCGCCGACCAGCAGGTCCTGCAGCGTCTCGACATCTTCGGGGTCGACGACCTTGGGGTCGATCTTCACCGCGACCACCTCGCCGCTGCCCTTGACCGTGACTTCCACCAGATCGCCGCCGGCCTTGCCCACCACCTCCGAGGCGATCAGCCGCTGCTGGGCCTCCATCAGCTGTGCTTGCATTTGCTGAGCCTGGGCGAGCAACGCCGACATATCGGGCTGGCCTCCGGGTTGCATGACAGTCCCCTTGCGTCTTGGTATCGACTTGGTTTCGCCTGCGCCGTGCGGGCGGTTCAGAGTTCCAAGCCTAGACGGCGCCGGGCTAACGTGGCGGCGTGCGCATACCTCACCGTCTACGTGTCGGGCCCCCGGCGGCATTGGCCGCGGCGGCCATGATCACCGTCGCCGCCGTCGTCGCACCCGCACCGCCGAGCGCACTGGCGGCACCCGGAAGCATCGCCGGCATGATCGTCTTCCTCGATCCCGGCCACAACGGCGCCAACGACGGCTCGATCAGCCGCCAGGTGCCCACCGGTCGCGGCGGCACCAAGGACTGCCAGGCCAGCGGGACCACCACCAACAGCGGCTACCCCGAACACACCTTCACCTGGGACACCACGCTGCGACTCCGGGCCGCCCTCAACGCACTCGGGGCCCGGACCGCCATGTCGCGCGGCGACGACTCCACCGTCGGCCCGTGTGTGGATCAGCGCGCCGCGATGGCGAACGCTCTGCACCCGAACGCGATCGTCAGCATTCACGCCGACGGCGGACCGGCGGGCGGCCGGGGCTTCCACGTCAACTACTCGGCACCGCCGCTCAACCAGGCCCAGGCCGGGCCGGCCGTTCAGCTCGCCCGGGTGATGCGCGACCAGATGCAAGCCTCGGGAATTCCGCCGGCCAGCTACATCGGCCAGGACGGCCTCTACGGGCGTTCAGACCTGGCCGGGCTGAACCTGGCGCAGTACCCCTCGGTTCTGGTGGAGTGCGGCAACATGAAGAACCCGGTCGACTCGGCGCTGATGGAGAGCCCGGAGGGACGGCAGAAATACGCCGACGCAGTCGCCCGGGGTGTTGCGGCGTTCCTCGGCGGCCAGGCCGCCGCCCGCTAAGCCCCGATCGTCCGACTTCTCCTCAGGCCGTTCCGGCCTGCATCGTCGTCGGGCTAGCCCCGACCGCTCTCGACTTCCCGCTTCAGGTTCGCCAGCACCTCGGCCTGAATCTTCTTCAAGCCCAACGGCGCGAACGTCTTCTCGAAGAAGCCCTTCACACCTCCGGCGCCCTTCCACGTCGTGGTGACGGTGACGCTGGAACCCGGTCCGGCCGGCGCGACCGTCCAGTTGGTCACCAGCGTCGAGTTGGCGTCCTTCTCGATGACGGCGTGTCCGGCGACGTCGACGCTGGCCTTGACGTCGCGGACGCGCGACTTGGTGGCCTGCAGCTTCCAGCTGGCAACGGTGCCCTGCCCCTGCCCGCCCTCGAGCACCTGGTAGTCGTGGTAGTGCGAGGACAGGATCTTGGGCCGGACGTCCCGGTAGTCACCAACGGCGGTCAGCACGGCGGCGGGCTCAGCGTTGACCAGGATCGTGCTGGCGGCACTGACGTTTCCCATTAGGCGTTACTCCTCTGCGCGGGCGTATCTCGCCGACCAGCGTATAGGTGGCCGCGCCGGCCCTAGGCGCTGAGGCGGCCAGATCCGCCCTGAACCGACTGCCCACGCGCCGACGCGGCACGCTTCTGCAGACGGAGCCGAAATCCCCTCGGCTTCAACGTGATCGACTCCGATATCTTCAGCCGATACTTGCTGTCGGCGGTCAGGTCGTAGCGGTGCAGAATCAACGCGAGCGTTAACACCGCCTCGTGCAGCGCGAACTGTCGACCGATGCAGGCCCGCTGACCCGTGCCGAACGGCTTGTAGGCGTGTGCGCGACTCTTCATCTGACCGGGCGCGAAACGGTCAGGGTCGAACCGCTCGGGGTCCGGCCACACCCGCGGGTCGCGCTGCACGAGCGGCAGCACCACCAGCACCCACTGGCCCTTCTTGATCCGGTAGCGCCCACCCAGCACGGTGTCGTCGTGTGCCACGCGCAGGTAACCGGGCGCGGTGGGCCACAACCGCAGTGCCTCGTCGAGCACCGCCCGCACAAAGCGAAGTTTCGCGACATCACCGTAGGCCGGCTCGGGGTCGTCCTGCGCACCCCACAGCGCGTCTACTTCCGCAGTGGCCCGCGCCAGCAGCTCAGGATTCTGGGTGAGGTAGTACAGCGCGAAAGACAATGCGCCCGAAGTGGTCTCGTGTCCTGCGACGATGAACGTGATGACCTGCTGACGGATGTTGACCGGGTCCAGCCGACGTCCGGTCTGCGGATGGGTGGCGTTCAGCATCAGGTCGAGCAGGTCGGGCGTGCCGGGAGCGGCGCCGTCGCGACGGGCCTCGATCACGTCGTCGACGATGCGGCCCATCACAGCGCCGGAGCGCCGGATCGCCGGCTGCAGCAGCCTGGTCAGCGGCGGGAACGTCGACCAGCTGGCGTACTTCAGCACCCGGTTCATCGACGAGATGAAAGTGTGCGGCCGGCGCCGGTCGAAGGAACCGAAGGGGTAGCCGAACCCGGCCCGACCGATGGATTCCAGAGCCAGGCGCGTCATGTCCGCGGTGACGTCCACCCGGCGTCCATCGTCGGCGACACCGTCCCAGTTGACCAGCATCTCCCGGATCGTCTGCACCATGATCGAGTGGTAACCCTGCATCGCTTCGCGACTGAAGGCGGGCTTCAGGATGTCGTGGGCAAGCTTCCAATTCGGATTGTCGGTCTCGACGGTGATCAGCGCGTCCCCGATAACCTCGCGCAGCGGCGCGAGGTGGTGTCCCACGTACTTTCCGAAGCGGGTTTCGTCGTGCACCTCGGCGACCAGATCGAGTCCGCTGACGGCGACCATCTCCGTGCCGAGCATCTTGCGCGCCGAGATCGGGCCCAGCTTCTCCGTCTGCGGCAGCGACGACTGGAACGGGGTGCGGGGATTCAGCCCGAGGACGTCGCCGACGAACGGCACCCGGTAGGGCGGATGGGGAAGGTCGCCGGTGTCGATGATCGCGCGGTTACGCGGCTCCGAAGTACCTGACGTACCGGGCGCGGCTTCCGACGGCCGCATACTAACCGTGGTCATATTCTGAGTATTACATACTATTTGCCTGATTAGATAGCCAGAATATTACTAGTGGTCTCAGGCATGCCAGCGCCGACGCGGCCGCACGACTAGGCGTTGTCGATGCGGCGGGCGCCCAATTCGTTCTGCAGGAGTTCCAGCGCGACCTCTTCGGGGTCGCGGCGCGGTGTCGACGCATCGTCGTCATTCGCCTCGGCGAGCATGCTCTCTTCCTCGGCTCGCTGATCCGATTCCCGGTCGGCGGACGGTTCGGGCGGCGGAGGTGGCGGCGGGACCACTCGACGGGGTCGCTCGATCGGCGGCGGCGCGGCCTTGGGTTCCGGCGCCGCTGCCGTCGGCGCACCGGTCTCGCAGCGCACACGCCAATCCACACCCAGCGCATCCTTGAGCGCCTCGGCGATGACGTCGGCATTGCGCTGTTCGCTCAGTCGCTTGGCCAGCGGCGCCGAGTCGTGGCTCAGCACCAACGTGTTGCCCTCGACAGCGCGGACGGTCGCACCGGCCAGCATGACCTCGGTGGTCCTGCTGCGCTGGCGGACCTTGTCGCGCACGGTCGGCCAGAGGGTGCGCACCGCTGCCGCGTTCGGCTCGCCCGTACCCACGGGTGCCGGGCTCTCCTCGACCGCGACGGGCTCGACCTCGACCTCGACCTGAGCCGGCTCGGGCGCGATCGAAGCCGGCTCGGGTTCGGCCGGACGCTCGGGCTGGACCGGCTCGGGCTGGGCCGGCTCGGGCTGGGCCGGCTCGGGCTCGGCGGCGACCACCGGGGGCGGCTGGGGCGCCGCCTGCGGGGGCGCCTGGTGTGGGGGCGCCGCCTGTGCCGCCGCGACCGACGGCCGGACGTAGGCGGGTTGCACCGCCACCGCCGCCTGCTCGCCGGCTGGAATCGACATGTCCAGTCGCGTCTCGATGCGCTCGACCCGTTGCAGCAGAGCCGATTCGGCGTCGCTGGCCGACGGCAGCAGCAGCCTCGCGCAGATCACCTCGAGTAGCAGGCGGGGCGCCGTCGCGCCGCGCATCTCGGTCAGGCCGGCGTGCACCACCTCGGCATAGCGGGTGAGCGTCGCCGGGCCCAGCCGGGTCGCCTGCTCGCGCATCCGGTCCAGCACATCCTCGGGCGCATCGACCACTCCTCGTGATGTGGCATCCGGAACTGCTTGCAGCACAAGGAGATCGCGGAATCGCTCCAACAGGTCGGTGGCGAAGCGACGCGGGTCGTGGCCGGCATCGATCACCGATTCCACGGCCCCGAACAACGCCGCGGCGTCCCCGGCGCCCAGCGCGTCGACGGATTCGTCGATCAGCGCCATGTCGGTGGCGCCCAGCAAGCCCAACGCCCGCTGGTAGTTGACCCGGTTACCTTCGGCGCCGGCCAGCAACTGGTCGAGCACCGACAGCGTGTCGCGGGGCGAACCGCCACCGGCGCGGATCACCAGCGGGTAGACGGCGTCGTCGACGATCACGTCCTCGTGGGCGCAGATCCCCTCGATCAGGCCGCGCATGGTCCTGGGTGGCAGCAGCCGAAACGGGTAGTGGTGGGTCCGCGAGCGGATGGTCGGCAGCACTTTCTCCGGTTCGGTGGTGGCGAACACGAAGATGAGGTGGTCGGGTGGCTCTTCGACGATCTTGAGCAGCGCGTTGAATCCCGCGGTGGTGACCATGTGCGCCTCGTCGACGATGAACACGCGGTAGCGCGACTGGGCCGGTGCGTAGAACGCCCGGTCGCGTAACTCCCGGGTGTCGTCGACACCACCATGGCTGGCCGCGTCGAGTTCGACGACGTCGATAGTGCCGGATCCGTTGGGCGCCAATCCGACACAGGAGTCACAGACCCCGCACGGGGTGGCGGTCGGACCCTGCTCGCAGTTCAGCGAGCGGGCCAGGATGCGCGCCGACGAGGTCTTGCCGCAGCCGCGCGGGCCGGAGAAGAGGTAGGCGTGGTTGATTCGGCCGGCGGTCAGTGCGGTCGACAGTGGCTCGGTGACGTGCTCCTGCCCCACCACTTCGGCGAAGGTCGCAGGACGGTACTTGCGGTAGAGAGCCACGGTCAGAGGCTACCCAGCCCGTCCGACGATGCGAACCCCGAAGGGGTCCGTTGAGGAGGCGGGCAATCCCAGCCAGCCCGTCCGACGATGCGAACCCCGAAGGCCCTCATCCGCCGAGATCGACGCTGGCGTGCCGGCCACTCGCTTGGGTTAAAGGGGTGGTTGCAACACTTCGTAGGTAGGGGTGTTGATGGCGACTCATCATTCGTTGGTGGCGGTGCAGCGTCAGTTCTGGGAATTGGTCGCTGCGGGTATGTCCTC
>NZ_PKEK01000100.1 GCF_002863225.1 Mycobacterium sp.
CTCAACGGACGAGCCAGAAAACGATTCAACTGGGACAACCCCACCAACCGAGTTAACCAACTACTACTGTCACCACCAACAGAATCCACTGTTGCAACCAAACCTTGAAACCGCCTCGCACTTCCTCGCGTCAGCGTCGATCTCGGCGAGATGAGATGAGACGAGACGAGACGAGACGAGACGAGGTGGGACGCTAGCGCGACAGGCGCGAAACCACGTCGGCAACAACAGCATCGGTCGCCACGTCGACTTGATCGCCGGTCGTCAGGTCTTTGATCCCCACCGTGCCGGCCTCGATGTCGCGGTCACCGGCCACCAGCGCCAGCCGCGCGCCAGACCGGTCGGCCGCCCGCATCGCGCCTTTGAGCCCGCGATCACCGTAGGCCAGATCGACCCGCACCCCGGCCGCACGCAGTTGCCCGGCCAGCACCGCCAGCCGCAGCTTGGCCTGCTCGCCCAGCGGAGCGCCGAACACATCGCAACGCGCCGTGATCCCGACCTGCTTACCCTCGGCCTGTAACGCCAACAACGTCCGATCGACGCCGAGGCCGAATCCGATGCCGGACAGGTCTTGTCCGCCGAGCTGACGCATCAGCCCGTCGTAGCGACCACCACCGCCGATACCGGACTGGGCGCCGAGTCCGTCATGGACGAACTCGAACGTGGTCTTGGTGTAGTAATCCAGCCCGCGCACCATCCGCGGGTTGATCACGTACGGCACACCGAGCCCGTCGAGGTGGGCCAGCACGGTGTCGAAGTGCTGCTTGGCCTGATCGGAGAGATGGTCGAGCATCACCGGGGCGTCAGCCGTCATCGCCTTGATCTCAGGACGCTTGTCGTCGAGCACCCGCAGCGGATTGATCTCGGCGCGCTTGCGTGTCTCTTCATCGAGGTCGAGGTGAAACAGGAAGTCCTGCAACAGTTCCCGATACTGGGGCCGGCAGGTGTCGTCTCCCAGCGACGTGATCTCCAAGCGGAATCCGTCGAGGCCCAGCGATCGGAATCCGGCGTCGGCGACAGCGATCACCTCGGCGTCCAGGGTGGGGTCGTCGACGCCGATCGCTTCCACACCGACTTGCTGCAACTGACGGTAGCGGCCCGCCTGTGGACGTTCGTAGCGGAAGAACGGACCGGCGTAGCAGAGCTTGACCGGCAACCCGCCACGGTCCAGACCGTGCTCGATCACCGCGCGTACCACCCCTGCGGTGCCCTCCGGGCGCAGCGTCACCGAGCGTTCGCCGCGATCGGCGAAGGTGTACATCTCTTTGGACACCACGTCGGTCGACTCGCCCACCCCGCGGGCGAACAGCGCGGTGTCCTCGAAGATCGGCAACTCGATATCGCTGTATCCGGCTGTGCGGGCGGCGTCGAGCAGCGCCGCGCGAACGGCGACGAACCGGGCCGAGTCCGGCGGGTAGTAGTCAGGTACGCCCTTCGGCGCGGAGAACTCGGTCAATTGCCCCGCTCCTGCTTTTCCATCCGCATCGCACTGCCCTGTTCGGCGGCACCGGCGGTCACGGGCTGAGCCCCTCGATGTACGGGTTGAACCGCCGCTCCTCGCCGATGGTGGTGGAGTTGCCATGACCTGGCAGTACCACGGTGGCGTCGTCGAGGACCAACAGCTTTTCGACGATCGAGCGCAACAGATCCCGTCCGCTGCCGCCGAACAGATCGGTGCGCCCAACCGATCGCTGGAACAACGTGTCGCCGGTGAACGCCATCTCCTTATCGCCGCTCACCCGGAACACCACCGACCCCCTGGTGTGGCCCGGCGTGTGGTCGACGGTGACGCTGATGCCGGCCAGATCGATCTTGTCGGAGTCACGATCCAATTCGATCACCTGCTTGGGCTCCCGGAAGATCGCCGCGAGCAGCAGTTGGCCGATCTTCGGCCCGAAATCTTTGATCGGGTCGGTCAGCATGAATCGGTCTTCGGGGTGGATGTACGTCGGGCAACCGAAGGTGTCGGACACCTTCTGCGCCGACCAGATGTGGTCGATGTGGCCGTGCGTGAGCAGCACCGCCGCCGGAGTCAGCCGATTGGTGTCCAGGATGCGCCGCAACTGACCCATGGCGCGCTGGCCGGGGTCGACGACGATGGCGTCGGCGCCGGGGTGCGGCGCCAGCACGTAGCAATTGCACTGCAGCAACCCGGCGGGAAATCCCGTGATGAACACGAGGTCCAGTTTCCCATCTCGCCGACCGCGGACGGGTCGCGCCACCCCTGTTGAGCGTGAACTGGCACACTCGGTCTGATTCAAACCCGCGATCATGAAGGGACAGGCGGTGCCGAGTAACGAACAGCGACGTGCAGCAGCCAAGCGCAAATTGGAGCGGCAACTCGAACGCCGCGCCCAGCAAGCCCGTCGTCGTCGCACTCTGGCCATCGTCGGAGGATCGGTTGCAGCCGTGGTCGTGGTCGTCGCGATCGTGGTCACCGTCGTCCTGAGCAGTCACGACGACAAGAAGGCGACCGCCGCCGGCGAGACGTCGACCAGCTCCGCACCTCCCCCGGCGGGCGCGGCCCTGCCGCCCTTCAAGCCGGCCGCCGATCTCGGCGCCAACTGCCAGTACCCGCCGGCCGAGGCGGCGGCCAAGCAGGTGAAGCCACCCAGGACCGGCAAGGTGCCCACCGACCCGGCGCAGGTCAGCGTCAGCATGGTCACCAACCAGGGCCACATCGGCTTGCTGCTGGCCAACAATGAATCGCCCTGCACCGTAAACAGTTTCGCGAGCCTGGCGCAGCAGAAGTTCTTCGACGACACCAAATGCCACCGCCTCACCACGGGAGCGTCATCGTCGATCCTGCAGTGCGGCGACCCGAGCGCCGACGGCACCGGCGGACCGGGTTACAAATTCGCCAACGAGTACCCGACCGACCAGTACCCGCCGAACGACCCCGCGGCGCGCGAGCCGGTGATCTATCCTCGCGGCACGCTGGCGATGGCCAACAGCGGGCCGAACACCAACGGCAGCCAGTTCTTCCTGGTCTACAAGGACACCCTGTTGCCACCCGACTACACAATTTTCGGGAAGATCCAGCAGGACGGCCTCGCCACCCTGGACAAGATCGCCAAGGGCGGCGTCGCCGGGGGCGGCGAAGACGGCCCGCCGGCCACTGAGGTCACCGTGACATCGGTACTACTGGACTGAGGACGATGAAAATCACCCGAATCGTGGCCGCCCTGGGCATCGTCGCGCTGGCCGTCACGGTGGCGTCATGCACCCACCGCCACTCCGGCTCGTCGGCCGCGAGCTCGTCGAGCAGTGCCGCGCCGCCGCCCACCACCACCCTGCCTCCGGTGGCACCGGTGACCGGGCCGAAGCTGCCGCCGTTCTTTCCGTCACCCGCCGTGGGCGCGAATTGTCAGTATCCGCGGACCAACGAGACAGGCGGCAAACAGGCGGCCCCGCCGCCCAGCGGCAAGGCGTCGACCGAACCCGCCCAAATCGGCCTGACCATCGTCACCGATCGCGGCCGGATCGGGCTGGAGCTCGCAAACAACGAATCGCCCTGCACCGTAACCAGTTTCGTCATGCTCGCGCACCAGGCGTATTTCGACAACACCGAATGCCATCGGCTGACGACTGCGCGTGCGCTGTCGGTGTTGCAGTGCGGGGACCCCAAAGGTGACGGAACCGGTTCCCCTGGTTATCAATTCGCCAACGAATTTCCGACCATTCAGTATCCGCCCGGCGACCCGGCCCTGCAGCAGCCGGTCGTATATCCCAGAGGCACACTGGCGATGGCCAACGCCGGGCCCGGCACCAACGGCAGCCAATTCTTCATGGTCTACCGGGACTCGCTGCTGCCGCCCAATTACACGGTGTTCGGCACGATCAGCAACGCCGGGCTTGCCGTCATAGACAAGATCGCCTCGGGTGGCGTCGCCGGCGGCGGCGACGACGGCAAACCCGCCAACGAAGTCACGATCACCTCAGCCCGCCGGGACTGACCGCTCGAGGTAGTTGCGGGCGGCAGCCCGGATGGCGTCTTCGGTGGGAGCGGGATGCCAGCCGAGTTCCCGAGTCGCCTTGGCGTGACTGGCCGGGGAGGTCAACTCCACCAGCCGCGCACTCTGCATGCTGATCGGAAAGTCTTTGCGCAGCATCGCTCCCGCCGCATCGGACAGCCGGGCGAATCCGTACATCGCCGCCATCGGCAGGCCGAGTCGCGGTGGACGGGCACCGACGGCCTGCGCGGCGATGGTCACCAATTCGCGCTGGCTCATGTAACGCTCGGAGATGATGTAACGCTGCCCGACGCGCCCACGCTGCGCGGCCAGCAGCAGACCGTCGGCCGCATCGTCGATGCCGACCACTTCCGACCCGACGCCGCGTACATAGAACGGCAGCTTGCCCTGCGCCGCGAATTTGACGAACATCCCTTGCCGCGGTTGCCAATCGGGCGGACCGTACGGGTTCGACACATTGACGACCACGGCCGGCAGGCCGTGATCAGCTACGTAAGTCAGTACCAATTGCTCTGCGGCGCGACGTGATTCGATATAGCTGCCGGCCTGATCGGCCCAGTTGAACGGGGTGTCTTCGTCGACGGTTTCGCCGTTGCGGCCGACCGCGATGGTGCCGATGGTGCTCAGGAAGACGAACCTGTGCAGATTCGCCCTGATCGCCACGTCGAGGACGTGCCGGAGGGCCTCGACGTTGGTGCGGAACAGCGGCGCGGGATCACGCAGTTCGGCCCGCGTGTCGACCACGCAGTAGTAGACCACGTCGCGGTCCGCCATCGCGTCGGCGACCGCGGCGCTGTCCACCAGGTCGCCGTAGCGGCGTTCGACGTCGAGCCCGTCGATACCCTTGGTAAAACTCGTCTTTCGCAGCAGCACCCGGACATCGGCACCGTCGGCGGCGAGGTGGCGGGTCACGCAGGCACCCACGTTGCCGCTGGCGCCCATCACCAGCGCGCGCTGTCCGGCCAACGTCACCCGTCAGGCCGCTGACGTCACCCGGTAGACGTCGTAGACGCCTTCGACATTACGGACCACGTCGAGCAGGTGTCCCAAGTGCTTGGGATCACCCATCTCGAATGTGAAGCGGCTGATCGCAACCCGGTCACCGGCCGAGGTGGTCACCGACGCCGACAGGATGTTCACCCGCTCGTCGGCCAGCACCCGGGTCACGTCGGAAAGCAGCCGGTGCCGGTCGAGCGCTTCGACCTGGATGGCCACCAGGAACACCGACGACGGTGACGGCGCCCAGCGCACCTCGATGATGCGCTCGGACTGCTGCTGTAGGGAAGTGGCGTTGGTGCAGTCGGTGCGGTGCACGCTGACTCCCCCACCACGGGTGACGAAACCGAGAATCTCGTCGCCGGGCACCGGTGTGCAGCACTTGGCCAATTTCGTCAGCACACCGGGTGCGCCCGGAACCGCGACGCCGACGTCATCGCTGCGCGGGCGGCGCGGAATGGTGGTGAGGGTGGAGCGCTCGGCCAGATCTTCCTCGGCCTGGTCGATCCCGCCGAGTTCGACCAGCAGACGTTGCACCACATGCTTGGCCGAGATGTGGCCCTCGCCCACCGCGGTGTAGAGCGCCGAGACGTCGGTGTAGTGCAGCTCATTGGCCACCGCGGCCATCGAACCGCCATTGACCAATCGCTGCAAGGGAAGTCCGCCACGGCGCACTTCCCGGGTGATCGCGTCTTTGCCGGTTTCGAGCGCCTCTTCACGGCGCTCCTTGGCGAACCACTGCCGGATCTTGGTCTTGGCGCGCGGTGAGACCACGAACTGCTGCCAGTCGCGGGACGGCCCGGCGTTGGCCGCTTTCGATGTGAAAACCTCGACGACTTCACCGTTTTCCAGCTGACGTTCCAGCGCCACCAGCCGGCCGTTGACCCGGGCGCCGATGCAGCGGTGGCCCACCTCGGTGTGGACGGCGTAGGCGAAGTCCACCGGGGTGGATCCGGTGGGCAAGGTGATCACGTCACCCTTGGGGGTGAACACGAAAATCTCTTGTACCGCAAGGTCGTAACGCAGCGACTCGAGGAACTCGCCGGGGTCGGCGGCTTCCCGCTGCCAGTCGAGCAGTTGACGCATCCAGGCCATGTCGTCGATTTCGGCGGCGGCCTGCAGGTGCGGGACTCCGTTGCGGCCCTTGGTCTCCTTGTAGCGCCAGTGCGCGGCGATGCCGTACTCCGCGGTGCGGTGCATGTCGCGGGTCCGGATCTGCACTTCCAGCGGCTTGCCCTCGGGCCCGACGACCGTGGTGTGCAGCGACTGGTACACCCCGTAGCGCGGCTGGGCGATGTAGTCCTTGAACCGTCCGGCCATCGGCTGCCACAGCGAATGCACTACGCCCACAGCGGCATAGCAGTCCCTGATCTCGTCGCACAGAATGCGGATGCCGACCAGGTCGTGGATGTCGTCGAAGTCGCGGCCCTTGACGATCATCTTCTGGTAGATCGACCAGTAGTGCTTGGGCCGACCCTCCACCACCGCGCTGATCTTCGACCCGGTGAGGGTGGCGATGATCTCGGCGCGGACCTTGGCCAGATAGGTGTCGCGCGACGGCGCCCGGCCGGCGACCAGCCGGACGATCTCCTCGTACTTCTTCGGATGCAGGATTGCGAAGGAGAGGTCTTCCAGCTCCCATTTGACTGTCGCCATCCCGAGCCGATGCGCAAGTGGCGCAATGACTTCCAGTGTCTCACGCGCCTTGCGGGCCTGCTTCTCCGGCGGCAGGAATCGCATGGTTCGCATGTTGTGCAGCCGGTCGGCCACCTTGATCACCAGCACCCGCGGGTCGCGGGCCATCGCGGTGATCATCTTGCGGATCGTCTCGCCCTCGGCAGCACTGCCCAGCACCACCCGATCGAGCTTGGTCACCCCGTCGACGAGGTGACCGACCTCGTCGCCGAAGTCTCCCGACAACGCTTCCAGGGTGTAGCCGGTGTCCTCGACGGTGTCGTGCAGCAGGGCCGCCACCAGCGTGGTGGTGTCCATGCCCAACTCAGCCAGGATGTTGGCCACCGCCAGCGGGTGGGTGATGTAGGGGTCTCCCGAATGACGGAGCTGGTCGGCATGCCGCCGCTCGGCCACCTCGTAGGCCCGCTGCAGCAGCGACAGGTCGGCTCTGGGGTACACCTCACGGTGCACCGCGACCAGCGGTTCCAGCACCGGGCTCAGCGTGCTGCGTTGCGCGGTCATGCGGCGCGCCAGCCGGGCCCGGACCCGGCGCGAGGCGCTGCTGGGTGCCTTGAGGCCTATTCCCTGCTCGGTCGAGCGCGGAATGTCGGCCAGCTGCAGCGGCTCAGTAGGCGGCTGTATCGCCGTCCCCTTGTCCTCCGCCACGCCCCTCACCTCCGAAGCTCAGGATAACGCCCGGCGCCGGATCCCCGGCGTCATTGCATCCGCCGTCAGAACACCCCGACGCTGTGCACCGGCAGTGGTGCGATCGTGTCGCGACCGCCGAGTCCGGCGAGTTCGATCACCACGGCGGCGGTCAGCACGTCCGCGCCGGCCTGCGTGAGTAGCCGATGAGCGGCCGCGATGGTCCCGCCGGTGGCCAGAACGTCGTCGACGATGACAACGCTGGAGCCGCTCAAGTGGATTCCGTCGGCGGGCAGCTCCAGGCTCGCGGTGCCGTACTCGAGCTGGTAGTGCTCGCTGCGGACCGGCGGCGGCAGCTTGCCGGCCTTGCGGATGGCCAGCACGCCGATGCCGAGCCGGGCGGCGACGGCGCCGCCGAGCAGGAATCCGCGTGCGTCGATCGCGGCGATCACCTCGCTGCCCGACGCAACGTCGGCCAGTTCCTCGGTGACCGCGGCCAGCCCGGCGGGGTCGGCGAACACCGGGGTCAGGTCCTTGAACTGGATGCCCGGCGAGGGAAAGTCGGCGACCTGCCGGGTCAGCGCGGCGACCAGGTCTGCCGCGCTCACCGGACCAGCACCCAGCGGTCCATGTTCCAGCCGGCGCCCCAGCGACTGGGATTGGTTCCGACGGCGTACATCTTCTTCGACGCCAGCAGAGTCCGCTGCTGGCGGTAGAGCGGCAGCGTCGGCATGCCGGCCCACAACACCGGCGCGCCCTCGGCGAGCAGGCGGACCAGATCGGCCGGGTCGGCCGACACCGCGAGCGAACCGATGATCCCGTCGATCTGGCCGTTGGTGTATCCGGACACGTTGTTGCCGTTGCCGGTGTGCAGGGCGTAGGCATCCATCGCCGACGAGCCGCTCGAACCGCTGCCGGTGGCCCCGCCGGTGCTGGCCAGCAAGACGTCGATCTTGCCTTCTTTGAGCGCCTGGGGGCCGACCGAGTCCGACGTGACGTCGGAGACCGTGATGCCGGCCGGGCCGCAGGCCTTGGCGATCGCACCGACGATGGCGGCCAGGCGCGCGTTGGGCCCCCGATAGCCGATCCGCACCGGCAACGGTTTGTTCTTCAGCTCCGCGCGGGCCGCAACCGGGTCCGCTTTGATGAATTGTGCTGCCTGGGGCACGTTTTCGGCTTGGCCGATGGCGTCGTCGGCGGCGGTGTGCAGACGCGCGTTGGCGATCGGCGCCTGGGCGTCGCGGGCGATCACATCGCGCGGAGTGCACAGGGCGACGGCGCGACGGGCCGCGATGTCGGCCAGCGGACCGGTCGGGGCGAAGATCAACTGTTCGATGCCGTCGGCCGGCGCGTCGGTGCGGCGGTAGTTGTCGGGAGTGGCCAGCGCGCCCGAGGAACCGGCGGCCACGTCGACGACGTCGGCGCTTCTGTCGTTGACCCGATCCTGGATGTCGGCTTTCTGCGGCCACACCGTGACCCGCTTGGTCAACGGCTTGGTGCCCCACCATTTGTCGTTGGCGACCAGGACGATGGCACCGCCGTCGAGCACCGACTCGATCTTGTACGGCCCCGACGACGGTAAATGCTTGGCGATGGCGGAATCGTTGCCCGGCTTGAGATTCCACGTGGTGTTCCACAGCTGCGCGATCCGCGCGACAACCGGAGCGTTGTTGGTGAGCAGCGCGGTGGTGACGTCGACGCCGAGCTCGTCGGCGATGACGTGCGACGGCAGGACCGTGGTCGCGGTGAAAAGCTGGTTGTAGTCGACGATGTTGCGGTCGGGGGCGAACGACACCCGCGCCCTCTTCTGGCCCGGCTGGCAGTCGATCGACGTGACATCGACGTAGCCCGCCTGGCTGGCGGCATCGAAGCCGGGATACCGGCCGGACTGGGCGGCCCACGTCAACACCAGATCGTCGCAGGTGACCTGCTTTCCGTCGGAATAGACGGCGTTGTCGGCGATTTGATAGTCGAGCACCAGGGGCGAACCACCGACGAGCGAGATGGAGCCGAAGTCGTGATCGGCGATGACCTGACCATCGGGCCCGTGGTAGCCGAATCCGGTCAGCGTGCGGGCGAACGCCTGCGCTCCCGCGGACGCCGCTCCGCCCACCGTGTTGGTGTTGTAGGTGTCCAACGCGCCGTCGACCACGTAGTCCACCTGCCCCGCGGCGCTGCCGGAGCATCCGGTCAGCACACCGGGTGCGGCCACCGCCAGCGCGACCACCAGACAACAGGCGGACAACCGCCGACGCCAGGCAGTCATCGGTCTAGCGTTTGTTCTGTTTGCCGGTCGGACGCGAGTGGCGGCCCGCCGCATGCCGTGCGGGCCGGGCACCCGGCGCCGGCTTGCTGGGCGCGGGCCCACTGGTGTCGACCAGGGGCGACACCGCCGCGGGCTCGACGTTTTCGTCATCGCTCGATTCGACGCGCACCCGGGCTCGCTGCTGCGCCTTCTCCGGCGTCTTCCCCGCGTCCGGACCCCGCCGGCGCAGTACCCGGCGCGTGTGGGTCTGCACCAACTCGGTGCGCTCACGCAGCGTGACCAGCAGCGGCGTCGCAAAGAAGATCGACGAGTAGGTGCCGACGAGGATGCCGATCAGCTGGACCAGGGCCAGGTCCTTCAGCGTTCCGACACCGAGCAGCCAGACGGCCACCACCATCAGGGCCAGCACCGGCAGGGTGGAGATCAGGCTGGTGTTGATCGACCGCATGAAGGTCTGGTTGACGGCGAGGTTGGCCTCCTCGGCGAAAGTCCGCCGGGTGGTGTGCTGGAAGCCGTGGGTGTTCTCTTCGACCTTGTCGAACACGATCACGGTGTCGTAGAGCGAGAAACCCAGGATCGTCAGCAGGCCGATCACGGTGGCCGGGGTGACCTCGAAACCCACCAGTGAATAGATTCCGGCGGTGACGGCCAGGTCGAAGACCATTGTGGTCAGTGCCGAGATGGCCATGAACCGCTCGTACCGGACGGTGATGTAAAGGCTGACCAGCACCAGGAACACCACCAGAGCGATCACCGCCTTCTTGGTGATCTGCCCGCCCCAGGTCGAGGACACCGCCGAGTCCGAAATGGCTTTCTTGCTGGGTTGCCCGTCGGCGCCCTTGGGCTGGTACTTCTCGAACAGCGCGTCGCGCAGCTTCTCGGTTTTGTCGTTGGTCAGGGTCTCCGACCGGATCTGAACCGTCGCCGAGGAACCGCTGCCGACGACCACCACCGACTCCGGGTCGTGTCCCAACGCCTGCCGGAACACCTCCTCGACCTGGCTGACGGTGGCGGTTCCACGCGGGAACGAGACGGTGGTACCGCCCTTGAAGTCGATGCCGAAGGTGAAGCCGCGCAACAGAATACTGAGAATCGCGATCGCGACGATTGTTCCGCTGACCGCATACCAGAGCCGGCGGCGGCCGACGACCTCGAAGGCGCCGGTACCGGTGTAGAGCCGGGACAGGAAGTTGTGCTGCGGCAGGACCGCGGTGTCACTCCCGCTTGCCCGCACGACGCGCGCGCTGTCCTTGGTGATCTCCACGGCGGCCGAGCCGTCAGTGGCGTTCTTGTCGGTGTTCGACGCCATCTCGCTACCCCCGTCCCGTCGCGTAAGACCCGGTGGCCGCCGCGCGCTCCCGCGCGACCTGCTGCACCGCGCCCAGACCGTTGAATGCCGGCTTGGCCAGGGTCTTGGAGTTGCCCGCCAGGGACACCAGCGGATAGGTCACCAGGAACACCACCAGCGTGTCGAGCGCGGTGGTGAGCCCCAGCGTGAAGGCGAACCCCTTGACCTGGCCGATCGCCAGGAAGTACAGGACGGCAGCGGCCAGGAAGGTGACGGCGTTACCGGACAGGATCGTCCGGCGGGCCCGCCCCCAGCCGCGCGGGATGGCCGACCGGAACGATTTGCCGTCGCGTATCTCGTCTTTGATCCGCTCGAAGAACACCACGAAGGAGTCGGCTGTCGTACCGATACCGATGATCAGACCCGCGATACCGGCCAGGTCCAGGGTGTAATTGATATACCTGCCGAGCAGCACCAGAATCGCGAAAACCATTGCCCCGGAGGCGGCCAGCGACAAGCCCGTCAGCACACCCAGCGCCCGGTAGTAGAGCA
This sequence comes from Mycobacterium sp., assembly GCF_002863225.1. Lineage (GTDB taxonomy): Bacteria > Actinomycetota > Actinomycetes > Mycobacteriales > Mycobacteriaceae > Mycobacterium. The sequence goes on from NZ_PKEK01000100.1 coordinate 11,396, forward strand.
GCGAGTACAGCAGCACCAGGCTCAGTCCGATCGCGCCGGCGATCAGTCCGGCCCGAAGCGACGTCAATCCCAGTGTCGCCGAAACGGTTTGCGCTTCCGACGCCTCGAAGGACAGCGGCAGCGAACCGTACTTGAGGACGTTGGCCAGCTCCTTCGCCGAGCTGGCGGTGAAAGGCGGGTCGCCGCCGTTGATCTGGGTGCGACCGCCCGGAATGGCCTCCCGGATCTGCGGCGCGCTGACCACCTGGGAGTCCAGCGTGAACGCGGTCTGCGTCCCGACGTGAGCTGCGGTGAAGTCCGCCCAGGTGTTGGCCGCGCCGCTCTTGAACTGAACGTCGACGATGTAACCGCCGCTGCGCTGGTCCATGCCCGAGCTGGCGTTCTCGATCTGGTCGCCGCTGATGATCGACGGCGCCAGCAGGTAGGCCTGCTTGTGCTCCTTGTCGCAGGTCACCAGTGGCAGGGCAGGGTCGTCGTTACCGGCCAGGATGTCTTCCTGGAAGCAGCGGGTGGCCTCGTATTGCAGCGCCAGGAACTGGACGCCCTTATTGGTGCTCTGCCGCCACTCCCGCTCCTTGGCGATCCGTTCGGCGAGGTCTTTGCGCGGATCGGGCGGACCCGGCTTGACCGGCGGAATCACCGGTTGGTCGGGCTGGGCCGTGGGCGCCGGAGACGTCTCGGGGCCCGGTGACTGCGGCGACTTGGGGGCGGTCGCGTTCGGCTGCACCGGGGCGGTCGTCGAAGGCGTCTTCGGCGCGGTCGGCTGGGAGGGGTTCGGCGACGCCGGGGTGGGCGTCGGGGGGTCCTGCGGATACGGCCGCGGCTGGGCCGGGACGGCGGGGCTGCCCGGCAACAGAGGCAGGTCGCCGGGTAATCCAGAGCCGAACCCGGGGTCCAGCTCAGGACCCGTCCCCGGCGCGGGCCCACCGGGAGGAACCAGGCCGGGCTGAGCGCCGGGTGCGGGTGCGCCGGGCGCCGCTCCGGGCACCTGTGCCCCCGGGCCTCCGGGCAGCCCACCAGGTTGCGGCAGACCCGGTGCGCCCGGCCTGCCGCGCGGCCCCCTGGGGACACCGCCCCGCGGGGCAGGCAGCCGGGGGCCGCCCTGCTGCGTTCCCGCAGTGTCCACGGGCAGTGCGTTGATGACGGGACGGATGTACAGCCGCGCGGTCTGACCGAGGTTGCGCGCCTCGTTGCCGTCCGTTCCGGGCACGGTGATCACCAGGTTGTCGCCGTCGACGATCACCTCGGAGCCCGACACCCCCAGGCCGTTGACCCGGGCGCCGATGATCTGTTGCGCCTGCGAGAGCGCTTCACGCGTCGGCCGCGACCCGTCGGGCGTGCGCGCGGTCAGCGTGACACGGGTGCCGCCCTGCAGGTCGATGCCGAGTTTCGGGTCGGCCTTCTTGTTACCGGTCAGGAACACCAACAGGTAGACGCCGATCAGCAGAACCAGGAATACTGCCAGGTAGCGGCCTGGGTGCACCGGCGCCGATGGCGATGCCACGTGTTGAGTCTCCTCCGCTTATGCGCGATGCGCTGTGGTGCGGGGCGCTGCCCCGCCGTTCGCTCCCCGCGCCCCGATCAGTTCCACTGCACCGGAAAGGGTACGTGGCGGGCCGTCGACCTCAGTCGTTGGGCAGTCGGCCCGGATCGTCGGCCAGCTCGCCGAGTTCGCTGTCGTCGTCGTCCGGAGCCTCCGGCTCGACACGGCCCGCGACCGCCAGCTTGGACCAGGTCGTCGTCACGCCCGGAGCGATCTCGAGGTCGACGGTGTCGTCGGTGAGCTGGGTGATGGTGCCGTGCAACCCCGAGGTCGTCTGCACCCGGTCACCGATGCTCAGCGACTCGTGCAGGTCGATCGTTTCCTGCATCGCGCGCTTCTGCCGGCGCGACGCAAAAAACATGAACGCCCCCAAGACGATCAGCATCGGTAGGAAGACAACCGTTTGGTTCATGAAGGCAAGGATCTTTCGTCGAGGTCGAGTGACGGTCACCAGTGTGCCATCAGGGCGTCGACATGCTTGATCATTGAGCAATGCAACTGATCGAGGCATTGCGCACCACCGGGGCCGTGCGCGAGTTCACCGATCGCGATGTCGACGACGTCGTGTTGGGCCGGGTGCTCGACAATGCTCGGTTCGCGCCCAGCGGAAGCAACGCGCAGGCCTGGCGGGTGGTGGTGGTGAAGGACGCCGCCAACCGTCGCCGACTGCGGGACTGCTATCTACGGGGCTCCCGGGAATACCTGGCTCTCGCGGCCGCCGGTCTGCGGCCCTGGTCGCCGACCAACGACCGCGACGCCGAAGCCCGCGCGCTGGCCGCCGAAAACCCAGCTGCGCCAAACGGTTTCGCTGAGAAGTTCGACGAGGCACCGGTATTGCTGGCATTGTTCGCCGATCTGTCGATGCTGGCGGCGATCGATCGCGACGCAAACCGCTACACCTTCGCCGCCGGCGCATCGATCTACCCGTTCGCCTGGAACGTCCTGCTGGCGGCCCGCGAGGAAGGGCTCGGCGGGGTGATCACCACGATCGCGATCCGCGCAGAGGATGAGGTGAAAGACATTCTGCGAGCGCCGGATCCGCTGGCGTTGGCCGCGGTGATCGCGTTGGGCTACCCGGTGCGGCAACCTCGCCGACTTCGCCGCGAACCGGTGAGCTCCTTTGTTACCGTCGATTCGATCGACGGCCCCGTCTTCGAGGTTTAGACCGAGCCGCAACGTGGCAAGAGTGAAATGGCTGTTTTCAGTTCATTCACAGTGGCTATCGAGGAGGTCCGAAGTGAAAAACCTTATTGGCCGATTGGCCAGCTCAGTCGCTCTAGTAGGAGCAGCCGTGGCGTTCGCAGCTCCGGCCGTGGCTGACCCGCCGAACTGCGAGGCCGGCCAGTATTTTGACGGCTACCGAAACACGTGCCAGCCGATTGGTGTGGGTCCGGCGAAGAACTGTCCCCCCGGCCAGTGGTGGGACCCCAACGGCGACGTCTGCCGCGAACTCGGTCACACCGCGGCCGGCTGATCCAACCCTCGCCCCCGGCGTTCGGCGCGGCCGCGGATTCACCCGCTCGACATCTCGTCGAGCCTCGCGGCCTGCGTCGTCGCCGAGCTAGTCTTTGGGCGTGTCCGCCGTCGAACAGAGCCGCCATCTCGCCACCGAAATCCCCGGCCCGGCATCGCTCGAGCTGACCAAGCGCCGTGCAGCGGCCGTGTCAGCCAGCGTTGGACGGACCATGCCGGTGTTCGCCGCGCGTGCCGCCGGCGGCATCGTCGAAGACGTTGACGGCAACCGCCTGATCGACCTGGGGTCCGGCATCGCGGTCACCACCGTGGGCAGTTCGGCGCCTCGAGTGGTGGACGCGGTGAGCGCGCAGGTCGCCGACTTCACCCATACCTGCTTCATGGTCACGCCGTACGAGCAGTACGTAGCGGTCGCCGAGCAGCTCAACCAGCTGACCCCGGGTTCGGGCGCCAAGCGCTCGGTGCTGTTCAACTCCGGCGCCGAAGCGGTGGAGAACGCGGTCAAGATCGCGCGTGCCTACACCCGCAAAGATGCGGTGGTGGCGTTCGACCACGCCTACCACGGCCGGACCAACATGACGATGGCGCTGACCGCCAAATCGATGCCGTACAAGAGCGGATTCGGGCCGTTCGCGCCGGAGATCTACCGGGCGCCACTCTCCTATCCCTACCGTGACGGGCTGATCGACAAGGAGTTGGCCACCGACGGTGAGCTCGCCGCCCGTCGAGCCATCGACGTCATTGCCAAACAGGTCGGCGCCGACAACCTGGCCGCGGTCATCATCGAACCCATCCAGGGCGAGGGTGGTTTCATCGTCCCGGCCGAAGGGTTCCTGCCCGCACTCCTGGCGTGGTGCCGGCAGAACAACGTCGTCTTCATCGCCGACGAGGTGCAGACCGGAGTCGCACGGACCGGGGCCATGTTCGCTTGCGAGCACGAGGGACTCGAGCCCGACCTGATCTGCATCGCCAAAGGCATCGCCGACGGGTTGCCGCTGTCCGCGGTGACCGGTCGCGCCGAGATCATGGACGCTCCGCACGCCAGCGGAATCGGCGGAACCTTCGGCGGCAATCCGCTGGCCTGCGCGGCCGCGCTGGCGACCCTCGCCACCATCGACGCCGACGGCCTGCTCGAGCGAGCCCGTCAAATCGAACGACTGATGAAGGACCGGTTGCAGGCGCTGCAGGCCACCGACGACCGGATCGGCGATGTGCGGGGACGTGGGGCGATGATCGCCGTCGAGTTCGTCAAACCCGACACCGCCGAGCCTGACGCGGAGTTGACCAGTGCACTGGCCGCCGCCGCGCACGCGGCCGGAGTCATCGTTTTGACCGCGGGCACCTTCGGCAACGTGGTGCGCTTCCTGCCGCCGCTGACGATCAACGACGAACTGCTGACCGAGGGCCTCGACGTGATCATCGGGCTGCTGGCCGACCTCTGACGGCGTGCCCGTCGGCCACGGCGGGTGCAGTAACTCACACAACCCGACCGGTTCAGCTCCTCGTGGAATATCGTTACCTTCGCTAACGTAGTACTCATTACGTGCAACGTCGCACCGGTAGATTTCCCAATTCGCACAGTTGTGAGGTTCTGATATGTCGATGGAGACCCAGGAAGACCAGGAACGTCGCGCAGCGGGGTTGGCCGCCAATGATCCGGAATTCGCTGCTGCCCGCCCAGACGCCGACGTTGCAGCCGCCATCGAGGCGGCTGGAACGCACTACGCCGACGTCACCAAGGCCGTGTTGCAGGGGTACGCCGACCGTCCCGCGCTCGCGCAGCGCGCGTTCGAATTGGTCAAGGATCCCGGCACCGGACGGACGTCCGCGAAGCTGCTCCCCTGGTTCGACAAAGTCACCTACGGCGAGCTTGCCGATCGCGTCGGTGAGTTGTCGCGCGCGCTCAGCGACGGCGTGATCGAACGCGGCGACCGGGTCTGCGTGCTCGGGTTCACCAGCGTCGACTACACGACCATCGACGTCGCACTCGGTGTCGCCGGCGCCGTCTCGGTGCCGCTGCAGACCAGCGCGGCGATCACCCAACTGTTGCCGATCGTGAGCGAGACCGAGCCCACCGTCTTCGCGTCGAGCGTCGACTATCTCGCCGACGCCGTCGACGTGATCCTCGCCGGTGCCGAGGCCGGTCACACCCCCGGGCGGTTGGTGGTCTTCGACTACCGCACCGAGCTCGACGACAACCGCGAGGCGCTCCAGGCCGCCCACGAGCGGCTGTCCGACCTCGAGGTCACCATCGAGACACTCGACGAATTGCGTGACCGCGGCGCGAATTTGCCTGCGACACAGCCCGTTCAGGGCGACGACGACCCGCTGGCCCTGCTGATCTACACCTCGGGCAGCACCGGTGCCCCCAAGGGCGCGATGTACCCGCAGAGCAACGTCGCCAAGATGTGGAACCGGTCGACCAAGAACTGGTTCGGACCGAGCGCCGCGTCGATCAACCTCAACTTCATGCCGATGAGCCACGTCATGGGCCGCGGCACCCTCTACGGCACGCTTGGCAACGGTGGCACCGCCTACTTCGCCGCCAAGAGCGACCTGTCGACGTTGCTCGAGGACCTGCGCCTGGTGCGACCGACCGAGCTCAACTTCGTGCCGCGCATCTGGGAGATGTTGTACAGCGAGTTCCAAAGCGAAGTGGGCCGACGGACCGCCGAAGGTGTCGAGCGTCAGTCCGCGGAGGCTCAGGTGCTGACCGACCTGCGCCAGGAACTGCTCGGCGGCCGTTTCATCTTTGCGATGACCGGATCGGCACCGATCTCCCCCGAACTGCGCAACTGGGTCGAGGCGCTGCTGGAGATCCACCTGGTGGATGGCTACGGCTCCACCGAAGCCGGAATGGTGTTGCTGGACGGCGAGATTCAGCGCCCGCCCGTCCTGGACTACAAGCTGGTCGACGTCCCCGACCTCGGCTACTACGCCACCGACCGGCCGCACCCGCGGGGTGAGCTGTTGCTCAAGACCCCGAACATGTTCCCCGGGTACTACAAGCGGGCCGAGACCACGGCCGGCGTCTTCGACGAGGACGGCTACTACCGCACCGGCGACGTGTTCGCCGAGCTCTCCCCCGACCACCTGGTGTATGTCGACCGGCGCAACAATGTGCTCAAGCTGGCACAGGGCGAGTTCGTCACCCTGGCCAAGCTGGAAGCAGAATTCGGCAACAGCCCGCTGATCCGCCAGATCTACATCTACGGCAACAGCGCTCAGCCCTATCTGCTGGCGGTCGTGGTGCCGACTGAGGACGCAGCGGCCACGCACAGTGCCGGTGCACTCAAATCTCGGATCGCCGAGTCGTTGCAGCAGGTCGCGAAAGTCGCCAACCTGCAGTCCTACGAGGTGCCGCGCGACTTCATCGTCGAGACCACGCCGTTCACCCTGGAAAACGGGTTGCTGACCGGGATCCGCAAGCTGGCCTGGCCGAAGCTGAAGGCGCACTACGGCGATCAGCTGGAGCAGCTCTACGCCGACCTGGCCCAGGGCCAGGCCAACGAGCTCTCCGATCTGCGTCGCACCGGTGCGGACGCTCCCGTCTTGCAGACCGTCAGCCGTGCTGCGGCAGCGATGCTCGGTGCGGCGCAGTCCGACCTGACCCCGGATGCGCACTTCACCGACCTGGGCGGAGACTCGTTGTCCGCGTTGACATTCGGCAACCTCTTGCACGAGATCTTCGATGTCGACGTGCCGGTGGGCGTGATCGTCAGCCCGGCCAACGACCTCCAGGCGATCGCCGACTACATCGACGGCGAGCGACAGGGCAGCAAGCGACCGAGCTTCGCCTCGGTGCACGGCCGCGACGCCACCGAGGTGCACGCCGCAGACCTGACGCTGGACAAGTTCATCGACCAGGACACCTTGACCGCCGCCCGCGACCTGCCGGCGGCCGGCACCGAGGTGCGCACCGTATTGCTCACCGGCGCAACCGGATTCCTGGGCCGCTACCTGGCACTGGAGTGGCTCGAGCGGATGAGCCTGGTCGACGGCAAGGTCATCGCCCTGGTGCGCGCCAAGTCAGACCAGGATGCGCGTGCCCGGTTGGACAAGACGTTCGACAGCGGTGACCCGAAGCTGTTGGCGCACTACCAGAAGCTGGCAGCTGATCACCTCGAGGTGATCGCCGGCGACAAGGGTGAGGCGAACCTGGGCCTGGACGGCCAGACCTGGCAGCGGCTGGCTGACAGCGTCGACCTGATCGTCGACCCCGCGGCCCTGGTCAACCACGTGCTGCCCTACAGCGAACTGTTCGGCCCCAACGCATTAGGGACCGCGGAGCTGTTGCGGATCGCCTTGACCACGAAGCTGAAGGCGTTCACCTACGTGTCGACGATCGGTGTCGGCGACCAGATCCAACCCGGAAAGTTCGTCGAGGACGCCGACGTTCGGGAGATCAGCGCCACCCGTCAGATTCACGACGGCTACGCCAACGGATACGGCAACAGCAAGTGGGCGGGCGAGGTGTTGCTTCGCGAGGCCAACGACCTCTGCGGGCTGCCGGTCGCGGTGTTCCGCTGCGACATGATCCTGGCCGACACCAGCTACGCCGGGCAGCTGAATCTGCCGGACATGTTCACCCGGCAGATCCTCAGCCTGGTGGCCACCGGTATCGCGCCCGGTTCGTTCTACGAGCTGGATGCGGCCGGCAACCGGCAGCGGGCCCACTACGACGGTCTGCCAGTGGAATTCATCGCCGAGGCGATCTCCACCCTGGGCGCCCAGGTGGTCGACGGGTTCCAGACCTACCACGTGATGAACCCGTACGACGACGGCATCGGTTTCGACGAGTACGTCGACTGGCTGATCGACGCCGGCTACTCGATCCAGCGGGTCGGCAACTACGCCACCTGGTTGCAGCGGTTCGAGATGACGCTGCGTGGCCTGCCCGAACGGCAGCGCCAGTACTCGCTGCTGCCGCTGCTGCACAACTACCAGAAGCCGCAGGCTCCGATCAACGGGTCGATGGCCCCCACCGATCGATTCCGTGCTGCCGTGCAAGAGGCGAAAATTGGCCCGGACAAGGACATCCCGCATGTCTCGCAGCCGGTGATCGTCAAGTACGTCACCGATCTGCAGCTGCTCGGACTGCTGTAGTTCCAGCTCAAAACAGAAGCCTGGGTCGTGAACGATGTCGGTTCACGACCCAGGCTTCTATTTGGTGTCAGGTGTCAGTGACTTGTCGCGCCGGCGCTGCTTCGGCGAAACAAGCCGTGGCTCTTGGCTTCCCGCCGGTGCCGTTGCGGCGCGGGAGTGATCACCTCGGTGCGCGCCGATTCGGCGAAGGCATCGAAGCTGCCCGAGTCGGCGACTCCGCGGGCGTCGGCTGCTTGTCGCGCCAGCTCGACGTCGCGGGCCGTCCGGATCGTCAGCCGTGCCAGCACCGCACCGCCGAGAAACACGATCGACGCGCCCAGTCCGGAGAACGACACGATCTCGATGACGGCCCGCTTGGCGTCGGTTGCCGCGAGAGGTTGGCCGACGTCACCCAGTCGAAGGGTCGACGCCAGAGTGCGACCGACGACGAACCACGCGCCGGCGACCACCGCGAGCCATCCGCCGAACATGGCCGTCGCACGATTGCCGGAGATCAGTAGCAGGAAACCGCCCGCTGCGGTGACGACCCCGGGCACAACTTCCAGCCAGGCTCGTGCGGTGCTCCACACCCAGGCTTGGCCGGGTGTGTAGGCGAGGTGGAGGTAGGGCCCGACGAACGGGATCAACGCACCCCACACGCCGAGGATGAGCAGGAGCAGTCCGCTCACTGCGCCGCGGCTGCGCGGCATATGGAAGGTGCCGAAGCCGGACCGCGAGTCATTCATTTTTCGAGTTCTCCTCAAACAGTGGACACCGTGTGTCGAGCGAGTGCTGAGTACCCCTACGCCCGCGGCGGTGCAAAGGCCGTCGGCGTGCGCGTCACGCTAATCGGTGTGTCTGAAATTTAGCTCAGAGCTGCGCTGTTTTACGCGTCGGCGAGCAATGGCGCCCAGCGCCGCCAAATCCAGTAGCCCTGGTATTTCGATCTAGATGGGAGACACCAGCAACTGCTGGGTTTATTCAGGATTCAGGCGGCTCTGGAACGTCAGGGCTGCGCGGAACGACCGTCAATCGACGACTGGACATCGCTGGCCTGCAGTGCCAGCCAGGTCGATCTAGTGCAGTCCGGCCAGCAGTAGCACGATCGCGATCGCCGGGAAGGTGCCCTGCGACAGCGCCGCCCGCGCCTTGTCGGGCGCTGACGCGATCAGCACAATGGCCGCCGCGGCCATCGACCCTACGCCCGCCAAAATCAGGGCTGCGCCAATTCCTTTGTGTCCCATCTCGATTGCCGCGATTCCCACGCCGGTGACAATTGCCAGGAACAGGTTGTAGAAGCCCTGGTTGAACGCCAGCAACTTGGTGGCCTCCGCCTCCTCGGCCGTGGTGCCGAACGTGGCGCGAGTCCGCTTGCTGGTCCAGGTGAGCGACTCCATGGTGAAGATGTAGACGTGCAGCAAGCTGGCCAGTCCGGCGAATACCAGTGCGGCAGTGATCATTCGACCTCCTACTCAGTGGCGGCCCGCCTCGCCCGGCGTTGCGGCGCTCGCGATTACCGTTACTCGAACAACCCCGGCTGTCCCAGACCGCTGGCCCGCGGTGGCGGTGTCATTCCCAGGTGCGTCCACGCCTGCGGAGTTGCCACCCTGCCGCGTGGAGTGCGGGCGATCATGCCGGCCCGCACCAGGAAAGGCTCGCATACCTCTTCGACGGTGGTGGCCTCTTCGCCGACCGCGACCGCCAAGGTCGACACACCGACCGGCCCGCCACCGAAGCTGCGGGTCAGCGCCGACAGCACTGCACGGTCCAACCGGTCAAGGCCGAGTTCGTCGACGTCGTAGACCGCCAGCGCGGCTTTCGCGACGTCCCGGGTGATCACACCGTCGGCGCGCACCTCTGCGAAATCTCGGACCCGGCGTAACAGCCGGTTGGCGATGCGCGGCGTACCGCGTGAACGTCGGGCAATCTCGGCGCCGGCCTCGGTGCCCAACTCGATGCCCAGAATCCCCGCCGAGCGGCGCAGTACCCGCTCCAGTTCGGCCGGCTCGTAGAAGTCCATGTGGGCGGTGAACCCGAAGCGGTCGCGCAGCGGTCCGGTCAGTGCACCGGACCGGGTGGTGGCGCCGACGAGCGTGAACGGCGCTACCTCCAGCGGAATCGACGTTGCCCCAGGCCCTTTGCCGACGACGACGTCGACCCGGAAGTCTTCCATTGCCAGATACAACATCTCTTCGGCGGGCCGGGCGATGCGGTGAATCTCGTCGATGAACAACACGTCGTGCTCGACGAGATTGGACAGCATCGCCGCCAGATCGCCGGCGCGTTCCAGCGCCGGCCCCGACGTGAGCCGCAACGACGATCCCAGCTCGCTGGCGATGATCATGGCCAGCGACGTCTTGCCCAGCCCGGGCGGGCCGGACAGCAGGATGTGATCGGGTGTGCTGCCGCGGTTCTTGGCGCCCTCGAGTACCAACTGCAATTGCTCGCGCACGCGTGGCTGACCGATGAACTCCCCCAGCGAGCGAGGACGCAGGCTGGCGTCGACATCGCCCTCGCCGACCGTCAACGCGGCCGAGACCTCCCGCTCGTCGGGGTCGTCTTCGACCGGGGTCACTTCGTCTTCCCCAGCAGCGACAACGCCGAACGCAGCGCCGTCGACGTGGTGGCCTCCTCATCGGCGGCCAGGACCTTGTCGGTCGCCTCTTCAGCCTGCTTGATTGCAAAGCCAAGTCCCACAAGGGCTTCCACTACCGGACCGCGCACGCTGTGGCCGTTGACGCCGGTCGACGACCCGCTCGTTCCCACCGGTCCGATCTTGTCACGCAGTTCCAGCACCATCCGCTCGGCGCTGCGCTTGCCGATACCCGGCACCCGGGTCAACGCGGTGACATCACCGTCGGCGAGCGCTTGCCGCAACGCCGTCGCGTCGTACACCGCAAGCGTCGCCAGCGCGATCTTCGGGCCGACGCCCGAGACCCCCAGCAGCGTCAGGAACAGATCCCGGGCCTCGGCGTCGGGAAATCCGTACAGCGTCATGGAGTCTTCGCGAACAATCATCGCGGTGATCAGACGGGCCTCGCCACCGCGACGCAGCGTCGCAAGCGTGGACGGGGCAGCCATCAACTTGTAGCCCACCCCGGCCGCCTCGATCACCACGTGGTCGAGGGCGATGTCGAGCACCTCGCCGCGCACCGACGCGATCATTTCGCCGCCTTCACCTTGGCCTGATAATTGCGTCGTTGCTGGGCCGCCATGGCCTCGGCGGCTGCCATCCGGGCGATCATCGGCGCACGCCAGCAGTGGCAGATGGCCAGCGCAAGGGCGTCCGCCGCATCCGCGGGCGTCGGCTTCGTCTGCAGGGCAAGGATTTTGGTGACCATTGCGGTGACCTGGGCCTTGTCCGCCCGGCCGTTGCCCGTCACGGCGGCCTTGACCTCGCTGGGCGTGTGGAAGTGTACGTCGATACCGCGTTTGGCTGCCGCCAACGCGATCACACCGCCGGCCTGCGCCGTGCCCATCGCGGTATTGGCGTTCTGGTTGGCGAATACGCGCTCGATCGCGATCACATCCGGCAGGTGGGTGTCCATCCAGTGGTCGACGGTATCGCTGATCGTCAGCAGACGGCGGTGCAGTGGCTCGTCGGACGGCGTGCGCACCACGTCGACATCGAGCGCAATGACCTGTCGGCCGCGTCCGCTCTCGATCACCGACAGCCCGCAGCGCGTCAGGCCCGGGTCGACGCCCATCACACGCACCTTCGCCTCCTACGTTGCGAACGCTTGTTCGATAAGCGTAGCGACCGACCGTGGTGCGACAGTGCGCGACACGCGGGGGCGACGGCGCTGGGCAAGCCGGGCCCAGGGACGCAGTCGCCATCGGAGCGGCTCACCGCGCGGCCGCACCGGCGGTATCGCAGCAGGCGAACGCCAGTCGTTTCGGACGACAACTCGGCCTGAGCACGTCTCTCAGGATGCGTTCCAATCAAGTTACGGCCAAATTAATCGATATCGTGATCAGTTAGGCACACCGACAATTTTTCTGCGCTTGAAAATCCCCTTTGAGCTGCGGCGATGTCCGAACAAGATCAAATTTGAAAAATTATTCAAGATCTTTTTCGAAATACACTTCCCGCGACGGACCCCTGAGGTCTAGCTTAGCGAAAGCTGAGAAAAACTTACCCAATGGGGAGGGTCCGCCATGGCCGGTCAACACAGTTCGAAGAAGAACCGTAAGTCGCAAAAGGGGAAGGCCCGTCGGCGGGCGAGTGCGATCGGCCTGGGGGGCGGCGCGAGCGCGTTCCTGGCACTGGGCCTCGGGCCGCTTGCTGGTGCACCGGCAGCGCACGCCGACGACTTCGGGCTGGACAGCATCTTCGACCCGATCGTCGCGTCGATCTCGACTTTCGATCCCGCCTTCGGCGCGAGCCTGGGCACCTGGTTCGACAGCATCGACACCGCACTGAGCGCATGGTCGGTCGCCGACCCGACGTCAGGCCTCGACAGTGTCTTCGGTGCGGCCTCCGCCGGTTCGAGCGCGGCATCGGACCCGTTCTCCGACTTCTGGCAGCAGTTGCAGGACTCCTGGGTAGACAACCCGATGACGCAGAGCCTCAACACCTGGCTCGTTTCTGCCAACCCTGCCGCATTCGACCCAGCCGACTCCTGCGGATTCATCTGCAACGGCGCCGACGGAACCGCGATGGACCCCGACGGCCAAGACGGCGGCATGTTCTTCGGCAACGGCGGTGACGGCTACACCTTCACCACGGGTCTCGACCTCAACGGCGGCAACGGTGGCGACGCCGGAATGTTCGGTGACGGCGGCGCCGGCGGCGACGGTTTTGGTGGCGGTGACGGCGGCGCCGGCGGTATCGGCGGCCTGTACGGCGGCAACGGCGGCCTCGGCGGCGATGGCAGCGGCGCGGGCTTAGGCGGTAACGGCGGCGACACCGGGCTGTATGCCTTCTACGGCTCCGGCGGCAACGGTGGCATCGGCTTCGTCGGCGGCAACGGCGGCGACGGCGCCATCTACGGATCCCTCGGCAACGGTGGCGCGGGTGGCGCGGGTAGCGCCGCAACCTCGACCCAGGCTGCGGGAACCGGTGGTAACGGCGGCAACGGCGGGCAATTCTCCTTCCTCGGTTCCGGCGGCACCGGCGGCAGCGGCGGTGCCGGCCTCAACGGCGCCGCGGGCTCCTTCACCACCGGAGACGGCGACGGCAGCGACGGTGGCTTGGGCGGCAACGGCGGCAACGGCGGTACGGCCGGGCTGTTCGGCTTCGGCGGCAGCGGCGGCGCCGGTGGCGTCGGCGGCAACGGCGGTGTGGGCGCAGCCGGTGACTTCGAATCCTCGGGTGACGGCTTCGGCGGCTTCGGCGGCACGGGTGGCACCGGTGGCGAGCACGGCGTCGCGGGTGGCGCGGGAACGTCCTTCGGCATCGCTGGCTCGAGCGGGCTCGACGGCAACGGTGGCGCCGGCGGCGCCGGTGGCGTTGGTGACGCGGACGGTGCGGGCGCTACTGGCGGGGCCGGCGGCGCCGGCGGTGCGGGCGGCGTAGGGACCGCGGCCGCGGCCGGCCAGGGCGGCGGCGGAGGTGGCGGCGGCGGTTACGCCATCACCGAAACCAACAACGGCGGCATCATCGGCGGCACCTCCTCCACCGCGACCGGTGGTGCGGGCGGCGTCGGTGGCGCTGGGTCCACCACCGATGAAGGCGGCAACGGCGGACAGGGCGGGTACGCCCAGCTCAACGCCAACGGCGGATCGATTGTGAACGGCAAAGCGGTCGGCGGGGTCGGCGGTGCCGGCGGCATCAACGGTGGCACCGGCGGCGACGGCGGCTACGGACTGGTCGAGTCCAACGGCTCGGGCAGCTTCGCGTCCGGCACGGCCACCGGCGGGGCCGGCGGCGCCGGTTCCGACGGCGGCGTGGGTGGCGACGGTGGACGCGGCGTCCTCAGCGGCGGCTTCGGCAACGATCCCACCAACCCGACCGCCCTCGGCAGCGGAACCGTCAGCGGCACGGCGACCGGTGGCGCAGGCGGCACCGGCACCGGGGTTGGCAGCACCGGTGGTGACGGCGGTCGCGGTGTGATCGCTGCCGCCAGCGGTAACGGCGGCGGTCCCACCCAGCCCGGCTTCGCGAGCGGCTCTGCGACCGGCGGTGCGGGCGGCGCCGGCACCAACGGCGGTGCCGGTGGCGATGGCGGCAAGGGCGTGTTGTCAGGTGGCATCGGTGGCCAGACCACCGGCGGTGTGGTCGTCAACGGCTCCGCCACCGGCGGCGCAGGCGGCGTCGGTCAGGCCGCAGGCGCTTCCGGCGGCAACGGCGGTGGCACCGGGGTCTTCGCCGAGTATGCCCAGAACACGGTCAACAACGGCGTTTCGGTCGGCGGGGTCGGCGGCGCCAGCGGCACCGGTGTGGCCGCCGGCAACGGTGGCAACGGCGGCACCTCCTACTCCTTCTCCAGCGGAACCACCGCGACCGGCGGCGCAGGCGGGGCCGGCGGCAGCGGCACTGTCGCCGGGGCCAACGGCGGTGCAGGCGGCAACGGCGGCGGCGGCTACACGCAGGGCGGTGCCGGCAATGCCACCGGTGGCGCCGGCGGAGTCGGCGGTGCGGGCGGCACCACGGCCGGCGTCAGCGGCGGCGCGGGCGGCAACGGCGGTACCGCGTTCGCGCAAGCGGGCAGCGGTTCGGCCGTCGGCGGCGCCGGCGGGACCGGTGGCGCGGGCGGCTCGGCGGCGACCGGTGGTGTCGGTGGCGACGGCGGCAACGCCGTCCTGGGCAACACCGGCACCACCGCCATCACCGCCACCGGCGGGGCCGGCGGGACCGGTGGCGTCGGCGGCACCTCGGCCACCTCAGTCGGCGGCAACGGCGGCGACGGCGGTATCGGCACCGCTAACACCGCCAATGGCACCGGCGGCAACGGCGGACTCGGCGGCAACGGCACCTTGAACGGCGCAGGTGGGCCCGGCAACGGCGGCAACGGCGGCAACGGCGGCAACGGCACCAACGCGGTCGGCGGCAACGGCGGGCCTGGCGCCACCGCTAGCGCCACCGGCGTGCCCGGCGACAACGGCACACCCGGCACCAACAACCCGTGACGCCATAACTGAGAACGGCAACCGCGGCCCGGTCGAAAGACCCGGCCGCGGTTGTCGTTTCGGCGGTGCTTCCAACCAGGCTCTCTCGATCGGGCATATCCGCCTGTCGCTGAAGGCTTTTGACATCTCACACTCCCGAACCGTCGGACAATGGCAAACTCGGGTGCCCGGACTCGCGACGTGGTTAGAGTTGCCGATATGGCTCCGTCACACAGGCACAACTACGAGCCGGATCTAGGGCAAGGGGCAGACATGACAGCCATCCACTTCATCTCCGGTCTGCCACGATCCGGCTCGACGCTGCTGGCGGCATTGCTGCGGCAGAACCCTCGCTTCGAGGCCGGCATGTCCGGTCCACTGGCCGGGCTGTTCGGCGCACTACTGGGCGAGATGAGCGCCCGCAACGAATACTCGGTGTTCATCGACGACGCCAAGCGCCAGCGGATCCTGCACGGCCTGTTCGAGAATTACTACGCCCACAGTCCGGCAGAGGTGGTTTTTGACACGAACCGGTTCTGGTGCGCGTGGATGCCGGCCATCGCGCGGCTGTTCCCCGACGCGAAAGTCATTGCGTGCGTCCGGGATATGCCCTGGGTCGTCGACAGCATCGAACGCCTGGTTCAGCGCAACGTCTTCAGCCCGTCGTCGATCTTCAACTACAGCGCCGGCGGCACCGTCTACACCCGCGCCAACGTCGTCGCATCGGCCGAAGGCATGGTCGGCGCTCCCTACGACGCCCTCAAGCAGGCCTGCTTCGGCGCGCAGAAGAATCGTCTGCTGCTCGTCCAGTACGAAACTCTGACCAGCGACCCGGCCAAGACCCTGCATGCCATCTACGACTTCATCGGCGAGCCGGCATTCGAGCACGATTTCGACCACATCGACTTCGACGTCACGGATTTCGACGAGCGGGCCGGCACTCCCGGCCTGCACACGGTGGGCAAGACGGTCAAGGCCGTGGAGCGCGAAAGCCTGCTACCACCGGATCTGTTCAATCGTTTTGTCAACGATGCATTTTGGCGTGATGCAGACGCAATCCCCGAGGGACTGCAGGTGGTGTGAGCCCGCACTAAACCAATTCATCCGCAGTCCGATTGCCTGCCAGTGCATGTCGGCAATGCCGTCACAAATCGGGGTATGCGCGATAACCTCACCCAATGCCCGAAGAACCTCTCGCCGAGTCCGCACCGGCGGCAAGCCCCGCAGGCACGCCCCCCACGCCCAGGCACGATCCTTCCGCGGCGGGCTCGCGGAGTCTGCCCCAGCTGGCGACCTACGCGGCTCTGGCCCTCGCCGTCGTCGCGGTTGTTCTGGCCGCCCTGGCCTACTTCCACCCGGCACACCACGAAGCCGCCGGTCCGATCCAGCAAGGTGGCGACGCAAAGGCGAACGTGTGCACGGCTTTTGCCGCGGTCCGGAAAGCGGTGGTGCTCAACACCCACCTGCAGACTCCTGACAACAACCCCGTCGGCGAGCTCGCGGTGGCCGGCAATGCCCGGCTGGCGCTCGTGGGCGGCGGCGCGTACCTGCAGCGACGGCTCGCCGCCAACACGGCCGCCCCAGCCGACCTCACGAAGGCCGTCAGTTCGTTCGCCGACACGATCGGACAGCTCGGCGTGGGTTACCTGGCGGGCGGCACTCCGGACAGCCTGCAGTCATTGCGAAGCAACCTCGACACTCAAATCAATGACGCGGTGAAGGCCTGCTCCTAGCCCAGGACACCCCATTCGATAACCGCGAATTGCCAAGAGTTCCTGTTCAGTTTGCGCGTTCGGCGAACGTTGGCCACTACGGCAACTAGCTTGACCAGTGTCGACGAACACGCCGCTGTATGGGGGTAAACCGATGTCTGGCGATAGCCGAAACACGCGAAATCACCGATCACACAACGTGCCCGGTTTTGTGGCCGGTTCCGGTGCGGCCGTAGCCGCGTTGCTCACCGCGATGATCATTCCGCCGGCGGACATCCCGTCCGCTCACGCCCGCAGCATCGTCGCGAATATCGGCGGCGTCGCGGTCCACACACCTGACGGTGACGACGGCAACGGTGGAGCCGGCGGCAAGGGCGGAGCCGGCGGCAAGGGCGGTCAAGGTGGACTCGGCGGCGCAGGTGGCAAAGGCGGAGCGGGCGGGGTCGGCGACAACGGCGGCCACGGTGGCCAGGGCGGGGCCGCCGGGCCAGGCGGCCAGCCTGGTGAAGGTGGCCAAGGCGGGGCCGCCGGGCCAGGCGGCCAGCCTGGTGAAGGTGGCCAAGGCGGAGCGGCGGGTCCGGGTGGAGTTCCGGGACAGCCGGGTATGCGCGGTCCCTCCGGCGGCTGATGACCAGCCCCAGCTACAGCAGCGTGGGCGAGGCGCCGGCGGCACATCCATGTAGCGCAACATCTTTCATCTGACCGACCTGCCGGGACCGGGTGATCCGGCGAACAGACCGTTGCTTCTCATCGCAAGGGGGCCCAACCGCTGTGAACGATCCGAAAGCCGATGTCGTTTCCCGCCAGTACGAACGGTGGAAATACCCAGAGCCGATCCGGGATCTCGAAGCGTGGTTGCGCGGCAACTGGCAGTGGCTCGACCCCAGCCACTCCCACCGGGTCCTCTGGCCCGACCGGGAGTACCGGCCAGACCTCGACATCCTCATCGCAGGGTGCGGCACCAACCAGGCCGCCGTGCTCGCTTACACGAATCCCGACGCGAAAGTTGTCGCGGTCGATATCAGCCAGCCGTCCCTCGATCACGAGCAGTACCTCAAAGACCGGCACGGGCTGCACAATCTGGAGCTGCACCTGCTGCCTATCGAGGAGCTGCCCTCGCTTGGCAGTGATTTCGACCTCGTCGTCTCGACCGGTGTGTTGCACCATATGGCCGACCCGTTGGCGGGAATGAAAGCACTGGCCGCGTGCCTGAAACCGGACGGCGTGGTCGCAGTCATGCTCTACGCGAAGTACGGCCGGCTTGGCGTCGAAGTCATGGAATCGGTGTTTCGCGACCTACGACTCGGGCAGGACGAAGCATCGGTGCGGGTGGTGAAGGAGGCCATCTCATCACTGCCGCCCGACCATCCGGTGCGCGGCTACCTGAAGACGGCCGACGATGTGCGCTACGACGCCGCGCTGGTGGACACCTTCCTGCACGGTCGCGCCAGACACTATTCGGTCGACGACTGCCTCGATCTGGTCGACACCGCCGAGCTCGTGTTCCAAGGATGGTTCCTCAAAGCGCCCTATTACCACCACGAAATGCTCGCGCCGCCTGGCGAGTTCAACCAATACCTGTCTGCGTTGCCGGAACAGAAGCAGTGGTCTGTGATGGAGCGGATGCACACCGCGAACGGACGCCACTTCCTGTTGGCGTGCCACCCGGGCCGGCCCAAAGAGAGCTACTCGATTGACTTTTCGTCACTCGACTCGCTCGATTACATTCCGCTGATGCGTATGCGCTGCGGGTTGGCCGGTGAGGAGATCCATCGGGCGGACTGGCGCATGCGGCTGAATCAGGCTCAACTGCCCTATGTGCAACACATCGACGGCCACCGCACCATCCGCGACATCGCCGCTTTGGTCGCGGAATGCCAAGGGCCGACGCGCGGCAGCGTCGCCAACCTCGAGAAGTTCGGCCGCAAGCTGTTCGAGGCACTGTGGCGCCTCGACTTTCTGGCCATGGCATTGAGCCCGTCCGGCTAGCCGTCGCGCTGTGGGACAGAATTAACGGCCTGGAGTCCCGGATAAAACTGCTACCTTCACCGTGGGGGGCTTGACGGTGAGAAAGGTCCTGGAATGGGCACACTGCTGCTGGTGCTGGCCGCGGTGTTGTTCATCGCGGCGATCTTTGTCTTCCTGGCGGCGCTGCGGCGGCCCAAGAAGCAGAGCACCGGACGTGAGGATCCGCTCGCATTCGCCACGGCGGCACCGCAATTCGGGCCCCGCCAACTCGGGCCTGGCGCGATCGTCAGCCACGGCAGCATCGACTACGTGGTGCGCGGTTCGGTCACCTACCGAGAAGGCCCGTTCGTCTGGTGGGAACATCTGCTGGAAGGCGGCGGTGAGCCGATCTGGTTCAGTGTCGAAGACAGCGACGGGCGGCTCGAGCTGGTGATGTGGACCAGCCGAAAGGACCTGCAGTTGCAGCCGGGCGGCCAGCACGTCATCGACGGCGTCACCTACAGCGAGTCGGAGCGCGGCCACGCCGGCTACACCACCGAGGGCACCACCGGCCTGCCGCCGGCCGGCGAGATGGATTTCGTGGATTACGCCAGCGCCGACGAGACATCGCTGCTGTCTTTCGAGCGCTGGGCGCCAGAGATGCCGTGGGAGATATCGACCGGCCGGCCGGTGCTACCCGGCGAGCTCACCGTGTACCCGGCGCCGCCGCCGGCGTCCGAATAGGGGCCGCCCGCAGTGCCCCTTCATCGTCTGTCGGTCATTCCGGTCGACGTCCGCGGCTCCGAACTCGGGCTGGCGATCAACACACCGGCCCCACTCCCCCTGGCCAGCTGCCGACTGGACCATCCCGACGGCGGCGCACTGGTGCTGGGAGTGTTGGGCGCATCGCACGTCGTCACCGTGGAGCACCCGAATACCAGCTTCTCCGAACAGATCTCGTGCGATCTCAGCGGCGACCTCCCCGACCGGACGCAGGCGCCCGGCTA
Organism: Mycobacterium sp.; assembly: GCF_002863225.1. GTDB lineage: Bacteria > Actinomycetota > Actinomycetes > Mycobacteriales > Mycobacteriaceae > Mycobacterium. Next base: position 31,213 of record NZ_PKEK01000100.1, read on the forward strand.
CCGTCTCGAATCGCGCACCGACGTGCACGACGAGTCCGCTTTCCGCCGGTTGGCAGACCTGCTGCGACACCGCTGCGCAACCGACAGTGGTTGGCTCGGAGGTTCATTCCCCGGCGACGATGCCGCGCTGACCGCCCTTGCCGCCGAGCCCGACGGCGCGGGCTGGCGCTGGCAGACCTGGCACCTCTACCCGGCCGAGGCCGGCGGCACCGTGGTCTACACCTCCAGCCGGTGGCGCCCATGAGCCGCGGAGGCCTGTTCGCGATAGCATTCAGCCTGGCCGCCAGTGCATTCCTGAGTTTGATATTCGGGATATCACTGCAGCACAAGGATATTCGTAGCTATATCGCGTCGCACTACCAGCAATATTCCCGCGACGCCAACGGTGTCCGCTATCTGTGCACGGGATCGCCCGCGCAGGTGGCCTACACGCTCAGCGGTTACCAGACGCCGGCGGCGAGCGCCGTCAGCGGCGGCACGCAGTACCTGCGCTACAACGACGCGATCGTGACCGTCGGCGTCGATGGCACCCACCCGTGCAGCATCCGGGTCGAGGATCTGGCAGCCGGTTACAGCCATGGTTCGTTCATTTTTCTCGGACCAGGGTTCAGCCCCGGATCCCCGTCACGCGGCTCGGGCGGCAGTACAGGTGGCCCGGGTGGCACGAAATGATTTGCAGGAAAAGGAGATAGCCATGTACCTAGCAGTCGAGTTGGGCTCGATCGACCTCAACCCGGTCATACAGGGCGCCCTCGCGACCATCTCGTACTTCCTGGTCGGCACCGCCGTCCTCATCCTCGGCTTCGTCGTGGTCGACGTACTCACCCCAGGAAAGCTGCGGCACTTGGTGTTCGTCGATCGCCGCCCGAACGCCGTGATTCTGGCCTGCGCCAACTACATCGCGCTGGCCGCCGTCGTCATCTGCGCCATCACCAGTAGCTACCGCCAACTCGGTCAGGGACTGATCGGGGTGGCGGTATACGGGCTGATCGGTATTGCTCTGCAAGGGGTCGCGATTCTGGCGATGCACTGGGTCATCCCGGGCGATTTCCGTGCGCACATCGACGAACCCGAGTTGCATCCAGCGGCGTTCGCCATGGCCGTAATGCTGCTGGCGGTGGGAGGAGTGACCGCTGCCGCGCTGTCATGACATCGACACCTACTGAGCAGCAGCCTGATTCGCCCGCGCGGTTCTCGAACACCCGCTGGCGCGCGGTGCTGCTCGCCGCGGTCGCAGCATGCGCAGCGTGCGGCATTGTCTACGAGCTCGCGCTGCTGACCTTGTCGACCAGCCTGAACGGCGGTGGCATCATCGCCACCTCATTGATCGTCGCCGGCTACATCGCCGCACTGGGTGCGGGCGCGCTGCTGGTCAAACCGTTGCTCAACTGGGCGGCAATCGCTTTCGTCGGGGTGGAGGCGGTCCTGGCCATCGTGGGTGGGCTGTCCGCTGCGGCCCTGTATGTGATGTTCTCCTTCATCGGCGGATCGCTGTTGATGCTCGCGGCGAGCACCGCACTGATCGGCGCGCTCGTCGGCGCAGAGGTTCCGCTGCTGATGACCCTGCTCCAGCAGGGCCGTGTCGCCGGCGCGACCGACACCGGCCGGACATTGGCGAATCTCAACGCCGCGGACTACCTGGGCGCCTTGATCGGCGGCTTGGCATGGCCGTTCCTACTACTGCCCCACCTGGGCATGATCCGCGGTGCCGCGGCCACCGGGATCGTCAATCTGCTTGCTGCGGCGGTCGTTTCGATTTTCCTGCTGCGTCGCATCGTCAGCACCCGGCAACTGATCTTGGCGCTGGGCGCGCTGAGCCTGGCGCTGGCGCTGCTCGCCACTCTGCTGATCCGCGCTCAGGACATCGAAACCACCAGCCGTCAGCGGCTCTACGCCGACCCGATCATCGCCTTCCGCCAGTCGGCGTATCAGGAGATCGTGGTCACGCGCCGCGGAAACGACCTGCGACTGTATCTCGACGGCGGTCTGCAGTTCTCCACCCGCGACGAGTACCGCTACACCGAAAGCCTGGTCTACCCCGTGCTGGGCGCCGGAGCGCGATCGGTGCTGGTGCTCGGTGGCGGCGACGGGCTGGCAGCACGTGAACTGCTTCGCATGCCTGACGTGCAGAACATCGTGCAGGTCGAATTGGACCCTGTCATGATCGACATCGCCCGCAGCACAATGCGTTCCGCCAATGCCGGATCGCTGGACAATCCCCGGGTGCACATCGTCACCGGCGATGCGATGGCCTGGCTGCGCCGTGCCGATGCACCATCGTTCGACGCCGTCATCGTCGATCTGCCGGATCCCGATACGCCCGCACTGGGCCGGCTGTATTCCACTGAGTTCTACGCGCTGGCATCCCGCGTGCTCTCCCCCGACGGATTGATGGTGGTGCAGGCGGGCAGCCCCTACTCGACCCAAACAGCCTTCTGGCGAACGGTTTCCACGATCACGTCCGCTGGGTACGCGGTCACGCCGTATCACGTGTACGTCCCGACGTTCGGCGACTGGGGATTCGCACTGGCGCGCCGCGGCGACAAGGCCCCGCGACCGACCATCCCGCATACCGTGCCGCAGTTGCGCTTCCTCGATCAGTCGGTGCTGGACGCGTCGACGGTGTTCGCCCCCGACGTGCGCCCGCGCACCCTGGAGCCGTCGACGCTGGAGCATCCGCGCATCGTCGACGACATGCGCCACGGATACGACTAACCGCCTCGTCACTTCACGCCGAGATCGACGCCAGCGCGAGATACTGCGAGAGCGCTGCACGCTGGCGTCGATTTGGGTGCCAGCCACGACGAATGAGCGCCTGGTAGACCCGGCTGACGATCGAAGCAGGGCGGTGCTCGGACACCACCCTGATGACGATCCACCCCTGCTCGTCGGCGATACCGAGCTTGTCGATGTCTCTGACAAACCGTCGGCGATCGCTGCGGTGATAGTCCCCGTCGTACTCGGCGGCGACCTTGTACTCGCGCCAACCCAGGTCGAACACCGCGACCACGTCGCGGCCGCGTATCAGCGGAAGCTGCGAAACAGGTTGCGGCAAACCGGCGTCGAGCAGCAGCAGACGCAACCACGTCTCCTTCGGCGACATGGCACCTCCGTCCACCGACGCCAACGCCGCCCTCAGTCGTCGAACATGCCGCGCACCTTTGTGTTGCGCCGCAAGCACATTGACGTCATCTATCGCAAAGGGTGACGCGCGCATCAGCGCGTCGATTCGTGCGACCGCGTCGTGGCGGCGCAGGTGGCGACCCAGGTCGAAGGCGGTGCGGCACACCGTCGTCGTAGCCAGCCCGCGCACGACGGTGACCTCGTCCGCGCCGAGCGTTTCGTCGCGGACCAGCAGTCCCCGCTGCGCCCTCGAACTCTTGTCGATCAGCTCGATCCGGGTGTCCACGTCGACCCATTCGGCGCCGTGCAACGCTGCAGCGGCGACACCCGCAATGACTGCCCGCCGGCGTGACCAGAGCCAAGCACCGACAATGCGATCTTCCAGCGAAGGCTCACCCCATCGCGGCACGTAGACGTCGCGAAAGATCGGGCGATACCAGCGGCGTAACTGATGCTCAGTCAGTGCACCGTCACGAAGCGCTTCGCTACCCCGGAAGACTTCTCCCACGGATGGACATGGTGCGCGACATCCCAAGTGGACATCGACGCCCATCCACACCTTCGCCCAGATCGACGCCAGCGCGGAAAAGTGCGAGTGGGCGTCTCGGTAGCGTCGATCTCGACGCACGACGCACGCCGCACGCCGGCTACTCCGCGTCGAGCGCGGCCAGCACCTCGTCAGACAGATCCACGTTGGTCCAGACGTTCTGCACGTCGTCGCTGTCCTCCAGCGCGTCAACCAATTTGAACACCTTGCGCGCGCCGTCGGCGTCCACCGGAACGCTGACCGACGGCTGGAAGCTGGCCTCAGCGGAGTCGTAGTCGATGCCGGCCTCCTGGAGCGCGCTCCGGACCGCCACCAGATCGGTTGGCTCGCTGACGACTTCGAAGCTGTCGCCGAGATCGCTGACGTCTTCGGCACCCGCGTCCAGGACGGCTGCCAGCACGTCATCCTCACTCAGACTGTTCTTCTCCAGCGTCACCACACCCTTGCGGGAGAACAGGTAGGACACCGACCCCGGGTCGGCCATACTTCCGCCGTTGCGGGTCATCGCCACCCGCACCTCACCCGCGGCACGGTTGCGGTTGTCGGTCAGGCACTCGATGAGCACCGCGACGCCGTTGGGGCCGTAGCCCTCGTACATGATGGTCTGCCAATCGGCGCCGCCGGCCTCTTCGCCCGCTCCGCGCTTGCGGGCCCGCTCGATGTTGTCGTTGGGCACCGACGTCTTCTTGGCTTTTTGAATCGCGTCATACAGCGTCGGGTTGCCGGCCGGGTCGCCGCCGCCGGTCCGCGCGGCCACCTCGATGTTCTTGATCAACCGGGCGAATTCCTTGCCGCGGCGCGCGTCTTTGACGGCCTTCTGGTGCTTGGTGGTGGCCCACTTGGAATGGCCGCTCATCAGCTACTACCTCTTCTGTCGTTCACTCTTCCGCCTGACGAGTCTACGTGGGCGTTTGATCGCCGACGCCCAGCCTGACCAGCGGCAAGAAAATGTCGTCGACGATCTCCTCGATCGCTCCGTCGGACACCGGCTGCAGCGTCATCAGCAGTTCGTGGCGGAACAGGTCGACGGGCAGGCGGGCGACGCGTCCGCTGACCTGCCCAGGCCGGACTTCGCCGCGCGCGACGGCACGGGCGATCAACTGGTCGAGGACGCCGTCGCGTCCACCTTGGACGTGTGCGCTCAGCTCGGCGAGGTTGGTGTCGGCGTCGGTGTAAAAGCCACCGAGTCGAGTCAGCAGCTGGGTCACCAGTCGGGGCCGCACCTTGTTGGCTTGCCGCAGCAACGCAATCACATCACCGCGCAGGCTGCCGGTATCGGGAATGGCCACCGGGTCGACTTTCGCCTGATGCACCAACGCCGCCAGCACCAATTGCGGCTTGCCAGGCCAGCGGCGATACAGCACGGCCCGGCTGGTCTCGGCGCGCGACGCCACCGCGTCGATGGTGAGTTCGTCGTACCCGCGCTCGACCAGCTCCGCCCACGCCGCGGCGAGCAGTGCCGTCTCCAGCGCCTCACCGCGTCGGCGCTGTGGCGTCTCGCCATTAAGAGACATTGCGTTTCCTATTCCGACACGCTACCGTCCGTAAGAGACATATCGTATCTTACGAGTGAGGAGCTGACGTGCGGATTCTGGTGTCCGGTGCGGGCATGGCGGGCCTCAGCGCCGGCATCACCCTCGGCGCCCACGGCCACGACGTCACGATCGTCGAGCGGGCAAATCACCTGCGGGTCAACGGATCGCCGATCGACATCCGCGGCGACTCGATTGATGTGGCCGCGAAGATGGGCGTGCTCGACGCGATCCGCGCCCGGCGGGTGGACATGAGCGAGCGGATCCAGTTCGTCGACCGAAACGGCGAATTGCTGGCCGAGATGCCCGATTCCGAATTCAACGATCGCGCGGACGACGTCGAGATCCCCCGCGAGGATCTCGCCCACGTGCTGCGCAGTGCGCTCGGCCCCGAGACCCGGTTGCACTTCAACACCTCGATCGCCGAGCTGCAGGACGACGGTAACGGCGTCGACGTGCGCTTCGCCTCGGGTGAGCGGCAGCGCTACGACATCGTGGTGGGCGCCGACGGGATGCACTCGGTGACGCGACGTCTCACGTTCGGACCCGAGAGCCAGTTCCTGCGCCACCTCGGCTTCTACGTCGCGCTGGCCGAATTGCCCGGCTACTCCCAGCCTGATCGCCGCACTCCGATGTACAACTTTCCCGGCCACCTGGCAGGTATAGCCACGTATCGCGATAAGGCGTTGGCAGTCTTCATGTTTCGCTCACCCTGGGTCGACTACGATTATCACGACCTCGCCGCGCAGAAGCAGATCCTGCGTGATGCGTTCGAGGGCCACAACGAATGGGAGATTCCCGAGGCCCTCGACGCCGCGTCCGGCGACCCGGAGCTCTATTTCGACTCGGTCAGTCAGATCCACATGCCGAGCTGGCACCGTGGCCGCGTCGCACTGGTTGGCGACTCGGCGTATTGCGCGTCACCGCTGTCGGGCCGCGGCACCAGCTTGGCTATGACCGGCGCGTGGCTGCTCGCCGAGGCGCTGAGCGAGCACCGCGACGACGTCACAGCCGCGTTCAATCACTATGAGCGCGAACAGCTTCCGTACGTCACTTACGCGCAGTCGACCGCGGGACCCGGTGGTGACGTGCTGGTCCCCGCCTCGCAGTCGGACATCGACGCCCGAAATCAGCGCTTACGCAGCGCCGTGGGCTCGTTATGATCGTCAGGTGCAGAAGCACCTCCTGATCACGCGGCCGGCCGCAGCGTGCGCCGTGGCGGTCGCCGCACTGTGGACGCTGTCGCCGCCGGCCGGCGCAACCATTCCGCCGGGCCGGATCGTTTCAGTGATTCCGTCCGATGACGAAGTCAGCCAGTTCGTCGGCCTTCCAATGCGTCACGTGGACGACCCGCTCCCCGTGGCGCCGCGACTGCCGGACCATCTGAACCACCGCGACGAGTGCAGGGGGCTCTTCTACACCAACACTGTCGATGTGTGGGGACAGGACTACACCGCTTTCCGCAGCCAGAACTGGACGTATCCACCCGATCCGAACGGGACGTTCGTAAGCCAATCAGTCGGATTGTTCGCCAGCACCGGCGCCGCACGAGATCGCTTCGACTCGATTTACAACGCGAATCTGTTCAATGGTTGCAACCACGCGGACCTGCACGGACCGCCTATGGACGAAGGCATTTCATTCGAGGTTTACGACTTCAAAACCAACAACGACGTGATGATCTGGACGCTGGCAGCCAAGCAATACGGCCAGTACACCGGCTACAACTACGTTTATGTCGCATTCCACCTGAACAATGTGATCTCGATATCGAACATCGGCCAACAGGGCAACCCGTCGCAATCGGTCAAGCGCCTCACCGATCACATTCTCAACCGGGTCGGCTGACGCAGGATCAGGTGTCGGGAAACCAGATCAACATCCGGTCGGCGAGCTGACCGGCGGCCGCCGCACCGCCGTCGCCACGCTCGCACACCGAGACGTACACCACCACATTGCTTTTCAGCCGCGCTTCGTAGGCGCAGCTCCAATCGGTCGGCTGTCCCCCGTTGAGTTGCGCACGGCGCCACCGTGCACTGGCAGCATCGACGCTGGAAACATCGAAGCGCCAAGTGGTTTGAGGATTGTTGTCGCGTGGATTGTTCACCGCGACCGTGTTGCACTCGCTGAGTGACAGCGGGAACGCCGCGACGAATGCTCGCCGAGCGGTGTCGGCGTCCGGGTACGAACCGGCGCCCTGTCCGACGACGTGGTCGGCGTTGTCCTCCGCGTTCTTCTGCTGCGCACCTTTATAGGCGGTCCAGTCCTTGCCGTACTCACGCACGGTGGGGCCGAACAGCACCGCGCACGACGACCGGGCGCCCAGGTCGATGGCCGGGGCAGGCTGGTTGAACAGCTTCTCGAACCCCAACGGTGACCCGACGATCGGCCCCGACACGTCAGGCGGTACCACCAGTGTCCGCAGCCGATCGGGCGTAACCAGCGGTGGTGGAACGGGTTTGACGGCCGGGCTGGTGGACGGCGGACCGCTGGGTGCCAGCGCGTCGGAGGTCTGACCCTGCGCTGTATCGGTCGGCACCGGGACGTGCACGGCCGGCGCTTCGGGAGCGGATGCGGGATGCGAGCAGCCGAGCACCAACATCGCCACGCCGGCGGCCGCTCCGACGGCGGCAGGGACGTTCTTCATCGAGAGCCTCCTGGTCGAGGGGTCATCACGGGAACCGGTCCGCGACTGTGTTGGTCATCTGTGCCACCAGCGGGCCGCCATTTCCGAACTGGCATTCCACCTCTTGGAACATCACGTTGCCCTTCTGCCGAGCGTCGTTTGCGCAGCGCCACGTGGTGTCCTGGCCGTTGACCAAGTTCGAGATCTTCCAGCTCGCGTGATCCCCGGTGATGGTGATTCCGTCGAGACGCCAAGACGCACCGGCCGAGTCGTTCAGCGTCACCGCACCGCAGCGGCCGACCATCGCCGGTGCGAAGGCGCGCCGGAACGTGCCGGCCGCTACCAGCGGGTTGGGATAGGCCGCGACGACCTGAGTGGTCGCGAATTGAGGACTGCCAGGATTGTCCCGGTGATTAACCTGCCGAAACGCGGTGAATTCCCCCGTCCACAGGGTGACATCCGACTGCACGAACGACCGGCAATCGTCCCGATCGGGGAGGGCCGAGGATGCTGCGGGCGATGGATAGACATTTCCGAACCGACGCATCGGCAACCCGACAATCGAGCTGACATCGTCGTCGGAGAGCAACAGCGAGTCGATCCTGCCCTGCGGAACTGTTGGTCCGGCCGTCGCGGACGGAGCAGCGAAGATGCAGATCGTCGCGAACATCACGGCGATGCCGGGTGAATACCGCACGCCGAGAAGCCTAGTCAACGTCCGAGGGTTTCAGTCACACCAATCGGTGATATACAGCGCGGGTGAGCCGACCTCGTGCGCTGATCTCGGGGGCCGGCATCGCCGGCCCCGCACTCGCCCACCAACTGACTCAACGCGGATGGCAGACCACGGTCGTCGAGCGCTTCCCCGAGCGCCGCGACGAGGGCCACAACATCGACGTTCGGGGCGCGGCCCGAGACGTGGTCCGGCGGATGGGCATCGACGAGGACATCCGGGCCGCCAACACCACCGAAGTGGGCATGCGATTTGTCCGAGCCGACGGTTCGGCGGCCGTGTCGTTCCCGATGGGTGAGCCCGGGACGGACGGCCCGACGGCCGAACTGGAAATTCTGCGTGGAGAGCTCTCGCGAATCCTGATCGAGCACACCCGCCACGACACCGACTATCGATTCGACACCCAGATCCAGAGCCTGGTCGACGACAGCGACCACATCACCGCGACACTTCAGGACGGCTCGTCGATCGAAGCGGATCTGGTCGTGGTGGCCGAAGGTTTGCGGTCACGCACCCGCGACCTCGTCATGCCTTTGCAGGTAACCGATTTGGGAATGTACGTCGCCTATTTGACGATCGATCGCGACGACACCGACGACCGCTGGTGGAACTGGCAGCAAGCTCCCGGGTCGCGCGCGATTCACCTGCGGCCGGACAACCTGGGCACCACCCGCGCCATGTTGTCGTTCATGTCGGATGTCAAAGGCCTGGAAGATCTCGGCCGTGACGACCAGATCGCAATCCTGCGACGCACTTTCGCCGATGCAGGCGGCGCCGCAGCGCGGATTCTGGCGCAACTCGACGACGCACCAATGTATTTCGATGCGCTCGGCCAAGTTCGCACATCGCGCTGGAGCAAGGGCCGGGTCGCCCTGCTCGGAGACGCCGCGTTCTGTCCGTCGCCGGTCGGGGGCGGAGGCAGCAGCCTGGCCCTGATCGGGGCCTACGTGCTCGCCGGTGAGGTGTCCCAAAGCGCCGACTGCCGCGTGGGATTGGCCCGATACGAGCAATTCATGCGCCCCCACGTCGCTGCTGCGCAGCACGTCCGTCCCGCGGTGCTGCGGCTGGCCAACCCTCGCACCGAGGCCGGTATCCGCGCCCTGCACACCGGCGCCCGATTGGTTGCCAGCCCACCCGTACGCACTGCTATGAGCTTGGCAGGCAAGGTATTCGGCGGCAGCGCCGTGGAGAAGATCGCATTGCCGACCTACCCTGTCAATTCGGTTTGATCCAGCGCCATTGCATCGACTCCCAGGACCGCGCGTCCGGCAGAGCGTCGTGGACCGCGGAGACCACCCCCGGCCACCAGTCGGCTTCGTAATCGTCGCCGGACAGCCAGCCACCGGGCTTCACTTTGGGCGCCCACGCCTCGATGTCGGCGATGACGCTGTCGTAGTCATGCCGGGCGTCGATGTGCACCCAGGCGAACGACTCGTCGGCGAACAGGTCGGCAGCCGCGACAGAGTCGCTGATGAGCAGCTGAATGTCGTCGGCCAGTCCGCAGCTGACGATGTTGCGGTGTAACAACCCGGCGAAGGTCCCACCACCGTGGTCGACGGCGTGCCCGTGCGCGTCGGTGTCGGCGACGCCTTCCGGTCCGCTGCCGAGCGCGGTGTCGATGCCGAGGATCGTGTTGTGCAGACCAGCTTCGCGGACCACTTCACCGAGGGAACAGATGCTGCGCCCTAGATAGCAGCCCACCTCGGCGAACCAACTGCCATCGGGGAAATGCGCGGCGGCCTCCTCCTGGTGATGGCGCCACTGGAACCAGCCAGGTATGTCACGCCAGGTCTGCACGGGTTTGTCGAAATCGGTGGCCTTGGTCATCGGGATAGCCTTCCACGCCAACGCCCGACTTCAAACGCTGCGTAGGGTGGATTTGTGACGACACAAAGCCCGCTGCGAGCGGTACGGGACGCATTGGGCAACAGCTTGTTCGAAATGGTCGCCGGCCCGGAAGGTCCGTCGGAGCGCGATCGCATCCACAACACACCCGGCCCGCGCTGGTTTGCCGACGATCGTCCGATCCGGCGAGTACACGGCGACGCGTCGATGTTCGTCGGCGGGTTACGCGCTCTGCTGTTGCAGTCGCTGCATCCGCTGGCCATGGCCGGTGTCGCCGAGCACTCCAACTATCGCGAGGACCCGTGGGGTCGTCTGCAACGCACCAGCACCTTCCTGGCCGAGACGACGTTCGGATCAGCCGTCGACGCCCAGAGCGCTGTCGACCGCGTCCGCAGAATCCATGAATGGGTGCACGGAGTCGCCGCCGACGGCAGGCCCTACACGGCCACCGATCCGCACCTGCTGGAGTGGGTGCACATCGCCGAAGCCGACAGCTTTCTGCGGGCGCATCAGCTCTACGGCGCCGCCCCGCTGGACCAGGCCGGCCGCGACGGCTACGTCGCCGACATGGCCGAGATCGCCGCCAAACTCGGAGTCGTCGACCCGCCGCGCTCGGAACACGCTCTGGCGCAACGGATCCGCGACTACCGGCCCGAGCTGCGCAGCACCGCCGCCGCCCGCGACGCGGCCCGGTTCCTGCTGTTGACGCCGCCGCTGTCGTTGGCGGCGAGGGCCCCGTATGGGGTGCTGACCGCCACCGCGGTGTCCATGCTGCCGTTGTGGGCCCGGGTTCCGCTGCTGCTTCCCTACTTTCCGCCCGTCGAGCTCACCGTCGTACGCGGCATCGGCCGCGTACTGGTCGGCGGCCTCCGGTGGGTGCTTCCGGCTCCCGAAGAAGTCAGCGCCGGCCGGTGACGATGTCGACGAACAGCTGGTGAATACGCCGGTCGTTGGTCACCTCGGGGTGAAACGCCGTCGCCAGCACCGAGCCTTGCCGCACCGCGACGGCGTGCTCCGCGGCCCGCGCCAGCACTTGCACACCCGCGCCGACCCGCTCCACCCACGGCGCCCGGATGAAGACCGCGTGCACCGGGTCGTCGAGCCCGTCGAACGCGACGTCGCCTTCGAACGAATCGACCTGACGCCCAAAGGCATTGCGCCGCACGGTGATGTCCACCGCTGACAGCGGCAGTGCCTCACGCCCGGCGGTTCCGGCGTCACGAATCTCGCTGGCCAGCAATATCATTCCCGCGCACGCGCCGTAGGCGGGCAGCCCGTCGGCCAACCTGGAACGCAGCGGTTCCAGCAATTCGAGTTCGCGCAGCAGGTGACTCATCGTGGTGGACTCCCCGCCGGGAATCACCAGCCCGTCGACCGCCTCGAGTTCGGCGCGACGCCGCACACCGATCGCCTCAGCACCGACATCGCGCAGCGCCGCCAGGTGCTCGCGGACGTCGCCCTGCAGCGCCAGTACGCCGACGCGTGGAGCACTCACTGGCCGGACGGCCGCTGCTCGCTCGGAACGCGCGTGAGGCCCTCTTGCATGACGGCGGCGACCATTTCGCCGTACTGGTTGAAGATCTTGCCCTGGCACAGCGCCCGGCCGCCGCATGCGGACGGGGACGACTGGTCGTAGAGCAACCATTCATCGGCCCGGAACACCCGCATGAACCACATCGCGTGATCCAGCGAGGCCACCTGCAGGTGCTCCCGCTCGTCGAGGTGGGTGACCTGCGCCGACCCCAACAGGGTCAGGTCGCTCATGTAGGCCAGCGCACAGATGTGCAGCACCGGATCGTCCGGCAGCGGATCGCGATGCCTGAACCAGACCTGCTGCTGGGCGGCCTTGCCCGGCAGTCGATGGACCTGGTCGCGTGGGACGATCCGGATGTCCCATTCCTGGAACTGCTTGAACCCGTCGTCGTCGAACACCTTCATCGACTTGAGCCCCGGCAGATCGTCGGGCGGCGGCGCCGACGGCATCACGTCCTGATGGTGGATGCCGTCCTGGTCGGTCTGAAACGACGCCGACATCGAGAAGATTGTCTTTCCATGCTGGATCGCGTTGACCCGACGGGTGCAGAACGAACCGCCGTCACGCAACCGCTCGACGACGAAAACTGTTGGCGCCGAAGAATCTCCGGGCCGGATGAAGTAGCCGTGCAGGGAGTGCACCAGAAAATGCGGGTCGACCGTGCGGACCGCGGACACCAGCGACTGGCCCGCGACCTGCCCGCCGAAGGTGCGCTGGAAGTTGCCCTGTTCGGGGCTGAACACACTCCCCCGGTAGATGTCGACCTCGAGTTGTTCGAGGTCGAGGATCTTTTCGATCGACACGGACTGTTTTTACCAGCCGCGCTGCGCCAGGCGATGCGGCTCCGGCACCTGCTCGACGTTGATCCCCACCATCGCCTCGCCCAGTCCGCGGGACACCTTGGCCAGCACATCGGGGTCGTCGTAGAAGGTGGTGGCCTTCACGATCGCCGCGGCGCGCTGAGCCGGATCCCCGGACTTGAAGATTCCCGAGCCGACGAACACGCCCTCGGCACCGAGCTGCATCATCATCGCCGCATCGGCCGGGGTGGCGATGCCGCCCGCGGTGAACAGGGTCACCGGCAGTTTGCCGGCCCGGGCGACCTCCACGACGAGGTCGTAGGGCGCCTGCAATTCCTTTGCCGCAACAAACAATTCGTCCTCAGACAACGAGCCGAGCCGGCGGATCTCTCCCCCGATGGCCCGCATGTGCGTGGTCGCGTTGGACACGTCGCCGGTGCCCGCCTCGCCTTTGGAGCGGATCATCGCCGCCCCCTCGTTGATCCGCCGCAACGCCTCACCGAGATTGGTCGCGCCGCAGACGAATGGCGCGGTGAACTTCCACTTGTCGATGTGGTGGGTGTAGTCGGCCGGGGTCAGCACCTCGGACTCGTCGATGTAGTCCACACCGAGGCTCTGCAGGATCTGCGCCTCGACGAAATGGCCGATCCGCGCTTTGGCCATGACCGGGATGGTGACCGCCGAGATGATGCCCTCGATCATGTCGGGGTCGCTCATCCGGGACACCCCGCCCTGGGCGCGGATGTCGGCGGGCACCCGCTCGAGCGCCATCACCGCGACGGCGCCGGCGGCCTCGGCGATCCGGGCCTGCTCGGGGGTGACGACGTCCATGATGACGCCGCCCTTGAGCATCTCGGCCATGCCGCGCTTGACCCGCGCGGTCCCGGTCCGCCCGTTCGACGACGCGGCGCTATCCACTGCTGATCTCCTTCACTGGGTGACACCCAATTCTAGGGGTGGATGCCAAATCCTATTTTCCAGGCGTCTCAGCGGATCGATTGCAGCTGCCGGGGCCGGTCCGGCGCCCCTGCCAGCGTCACTGCCTCGGTGAGCAGCTCGGAGAGCTGCAGGGGGTACACCGTCTCGCCGGCATCGGTCAGTGCGGCGATGTCGGCAGGCTCACACCAGCGGTGGTCGTGGATGTAGCGGTTCTCCAGTTCGGTGCGGCCGGTAATCGACGGCTCGAAGCGCTGGGTCCGGTAGACGAAGAAGAATTCCTCGCTGTCGATCTCGGCCCCGTTGAACTCGAACACGGCGTCGCGCCGCCAAATCGGGCCGATCATGGCGGCAGCGTCGACGCGCAGGCCCGTCTCCTCGGCGAGTTCGCGCGCGGCCGCTTGAGCGAGTGATTCGCCGTCGCCGACCTGACCGCCGACGGTGAACCACCAGCGCGCCGCCGGACCGTCGGTCGCGGGGTCGGACCCGCACAGCAGGAGCACGGCGCCGGTCTCGTCGAGGAGCACCACCCGCGCCGAGGTGCGCCGGCCGGCGGCGGGATGGTCGGCGTGGTGGAGCGCTTGCGAGCGCTCCGTGATCTCGAAATAGCTTGGCAACTTGGCGGTTCCGGCCAGCCGGAACAACTGGACCAAACGCCGCTCGCGGAGCGCGAGCGTGTCGCGCACCGCGTCGTTGTGAAATCGACGGGCCAGCATCACCCTGGCTTCGGCGTCGGCCAACTCGGCGATCAGGCCGGCAGGCACCGCCGCCGGATCGATCATGGCCAACGCGGCCGCAAGCTCGTTCTCGCAACTCTCCCGCGCCCGTCGCCCGGCGCTCTCGGCCGCATCGGCACGCGCGACCAACTCCCCGGCCCGGTCGTCGGGATACCCGCCGAAGGCGTTGACCGCCACCGCGCGGGCCACCACGGCGCGCCGCGCCAGCGCGGCGTCGAGCGCCTGCCAGGACAGGTCGTACCGCACATGCAGGCGGTCCAGCCGGTTCGCCACCCGCACGCCCCACACGACAAACCCGACCACCACGGCCAGCAGCGCGACCAGGGCCGCGACCAACCCCACCGTCCACCACATCAGCTCGCCACCTGGACCTTGGCGCCGCTGACCGCGACCGTCTCGTAGACCCGCATGATCTGATTCGCCACCACCGGCCAGTCGTACCGGCGTACCGCCTGCCGTCCGGCCTCGGCATAGCGCTTGGCCAGCGTTTCATCCTCGAGCACCGCGATCAGGCCGTCGGCGAGCGCGGCGCTGTCGTCGACGCTGACCAGGCGACCCGCTTCCCCATCGCGCAGGACCTGCCGGAATGCGTGCAGATCGCTGGCCACCACCGGCGTGCCGGCGGCCATCGCCTCGACCAGCACGATGCCGAAGCTCTCCCCTCCCAGGTGGGGGGCGCAGTAGACGTCGGCGCTGCGCATCGCCGAGGCCTTCGCGGCGTCGTCCACCAGACCGAGGAATCGCAGGTGGCCGGCCAATCGTCCGACCTTCTCGCGCAGCTCCTCCTCGTCGCCACGACCGACGATCAGCACCTGCAAACCCGGAAACCGCTCGACCAGAGTGGGCAGCGCGTCGATGAGCACCGCCATGCCCTTGCGGGGCTCGTCGTAGCGACCCAGGAACAGCACCGTCTTGGCCGGCCGGGGATACCCGTCGAGCAGCGGCGCCGAGGCCATCGCCGTCACGTCGACGCCGTTGGGTATCTCCACCGCGTCCGATCCCAGGGCCTCCATCTGCCAGCGCCGGGCCAGGTCGGACACCGCGATGCGGCCGACGATCTTCTCCTGCATAGGCCGCAGCAGCCCCTGGACGACGGACAGTGTCAGCGATTTGGTGGTCGAGGTGTGGAAAGTGGCCACGATGGGCCCCTCGGCAATCCGTAACGCCCACATCGACACGCTGGGCGCATTGGGTTCGTGCACATGCAGCACGTCGAACTCGCCTTCGGTCAGCCAGCGCCGGACCTTGCCGTGCACGGCCGGGCTGACCTGTACACGGGCCACCGAGCCGTTGTAGGGAATCGGCACGGCCCGGCCCGCCGAGACCACGTACTCGGGCAGCGACACATGCGGTGACGCGGGCGCCAGCACGCTGACGTCCTGACCGCGGTCGCGCATCACCTCGGCTAGCTGCAGCACGTGCGACTGCACGCCGCCCGGCACGTCGAACGAATACGGACACACCATGCCGATCCGCATCAGCTGTGCCCGTGCTTCCCGTGCCGCTCCCCCTCGGCAGGCGAAACCCCCAATCGAGCCTGGCGCTCGTCGGACAGATCGGCCAGCCACTGTGGCTGGAGCATGTGCCAATCGGCGGGATGCGCAGCGATGTTGCGGGCAAACTCGTCGGCCAGTGCCTGGGTGACGACACCGACATCGCCGCTGCTGCAATCCAGCGGCGGGAAGAACGTGACGTGGCAGTCGTCGCCCTCGTACCAGGAGTGCACGGGCAGCAGCGCTGCCCCGGTGGTGATCGCCAGCTTCGCCGGACCGGCCGGCATCCGCGTCGGCTCGCCGAAGAAGTTCACTTGAACGCCGGTACGACCGAGATCCCGCTCGGCCATCAGGCACACGAATTTGTTGTCATTCAGCCGTTCGCTGAGTAGCGGGAACGGTGGCTGCTCCCCGCCCGACAACGGAATCACCTCGAAGCCAAGGCTTTCCCGGTACTCGACGAACCGCCGGTACAGCGACTCGGGTTTCAGTCGCTCGGCGACAGTGGTGAATCGGCCGTAGGTCTGCGTCAGCCACACCCCCGCCAGATCCCAGTTGCCGCTGTGCGGCAACGCCACCACAGCACCGCGCCCGTTGGCCAGCGCCGACTCCAGATGTTCCTGGCCGGTGACGTTCTCGGCGAGCCGCTGACCGAGCTGGTGCTGATCCATCGACGGTAACCGGAACGCCTCGCGCCAATAGCGGGCGTAGGACGCCAGCGACGCCCGGATCAGGCTGGGGGGAACATCTTTCGGCTCGACGCCGATGACGCGGGCAAGATTCTTGCGGAGCTGTTCCGGGCCCCCGCCACGGGACGCGTACAGCGCTCCCGCGTCGAACATGTTGCGCGCAGCGAATTCCGGCATGGTGCGCACGGTCAGCCAACCGGCCGCGTACCCCCAGTCGGCAATTCGACTGCTGAGCGAACCACCACTGATGCCAGGAAGTTTCAGGCCAGACGGGACGATCACGTCTCGGCCTCTCCCGACTCTCCCGGCGGCGGCAGCGACGTCGCCGCACCGGTCGAGCGCCGTACGGTGTGCAACCGCTGGGCGCAGGTGACCATGCTCGCCGCGGCCAGCAGCCACATGGCGATCGGCAACGCCCACGGCAGCGGGACCACCGGGAAGTCGGACAGCCCCGCCCCGACCAGCACGATGATCAAGCGTTCGGGTCGTTCGATGAGGCCGCCGTCGCCGCGCAGACCACTGGCCTCGGCACGGGCCTTGATGTAGGAGATGACCTGCGAGGTCACCAGACAGATCAGGGTCGCCACGACCAGCGGCCTACTGCCCAGGCTGAACGCCGCCCACCAGGCCAGCCCACAGAACACCGCGCCGTCGCTGATGCGATCGCAGGTGGCATCCAGCACCGCGCCAAAACGTGTGCCGCCGCCGCTTTCTCGCGCCATCGCGCCGTCGACCATGTCGAACATCACGAAGAACCAGATCACCACGGTGCCGGCGAACAGCCGGCCGGTCGGAAACAGTGTCAACGCGGCCAGCACCGCGGCCGCGGTGGCGAAGATCGTCACGCCGTCTGCGGTGAACCCCGCGTGCAGCAACGCCCGTGCCACCGGTGTGGTGACTCGCGCGACTCCCTCGCGGGACAGCAGCTTACTCAACGGCGATGCTCACTCATGATTGCCGAATCCACTCGGCGGCGAGTAGTTGGCGGGTGTCACGCAGCAACTGCGGAATCACTTTGGAGTCGCCGATGATCGTGATGAAGTTGGCATCGCCGCCCCACCGCGGCACCACATGCACGTGCAGGTGCTCGGCCAGCGAGCCGCCCGCCGAGTGGCCGAGATTGACTCCGACGTTGAATCCGTGTGGGCGCGAGACGGTTTTGATGACGCGAATCGCCTTCTGAATGAACGCCATCAGCTCGCTGCTTTCCGGCTCGGTCAGATCCTCGAGTTCGGAGAGCCGGCGGTACGGCACCACCATCAGGTGGCCGGGGTTGTATGGATACAGGTTCAGCACGGCGTAGACCAGCTCGCCACGCGCCACCACCAGACCGTCTTCGTCGGACAGCTGCGGGATGTCGGTGAAGGGCTGTTCCTTGTTGCCGTTGTCCTGCTTGAGTGGACCCTCGGCCAGGTAGCTCATCCGGTACGGCGTCCACAACCGCTGCAGGTGGTCCGCTTCGCCGGCGCCCCGGTCGACGAGACTCGAGTCGTCCTCAGTCACGAGCACTCACCTTGACCAGATCCGCTGTGGGCACGTCGTTTTCACGTGCGTCGATCCACTGCTTGATGACGGCCACCGCTTCGTCCCGGGGCACACCGTTGATCTGTGTGCGATCACCGAACCGGAAACTGACCGCGCCGGCTTCGACGTCGCGGTCGCCGGCCAGCAGCATGAACGGCACCCGCTGGTTGGTGTGGTTGACGATCTTCTTCGCCATCCGGTCGTCGCTGGCGTCCACCTCGGCCCGGATACCGCTGGACTTGAGCTGCGCCGCAACGTCTTTCAGGTACGGTACGTGGCCGTCAGCGACGGGAATGCCGACCACCTGGACCGGCGCAAGCCAGGCCGGGAACGCCCCGGCGTAGTGCTCGGTGAGGATGCCGAAGAACCGCTCGATCGACCCGAACAGCGCCCGGTGAATCAGCACCGGCCGTTGCCGTGAACCGTCGGCGGCGGTGTATTCCAGCTCGAACCGGTCAGGCATGTTGAAGTCGACCTGCAACGTCGACATCTGCCAACCGCGGCCCAGCGCGTCCTTGACCTGCACGGAGATCTTGGGGCCGTAGAAAGCGGCGCCGCCGGGATCGGGCACCAGTTGCAGACCGGACGCCTCGCCGACCTCACGCAGGATTTCGGTCGCTTCCTCCCACACCTCGTCGGAGCCGACGTACTTGTCAGGGTCCTTGGTGGACAGCTCCAGGTAGTAGTCGTTGAGCCCGTAGTCGGCCAGCAGATCGAGCACGAACCGCAACACCGAGGTCAGCTCGTCACGCATCTGCTCACGGGTGCAGTAGATGTGCGCGTCGTCCTGGGTCATGCCCCGCACCCGGGTCAGGCCGTGGATGACGCCGGACTTCTCGTAGCGGTAAACGCTGCCGAATTCGAAAAGCCGCAGCGGGAGTTCGCGATACGAGCGTCCCCGCGACCGATAGATCAGGTGATGCATCGGGCAGTTCATCGGCTTGAGGTAGTAATCCTGGCCGGGTTTGCGCACGGTGCCGTCTTCGTTGAATTCGGCGTCCAGATGCATCGGCGGGTACATGCCGTCGGCGTACCACTCGAGGTGGCCCGACGTGACGTACAACTGCTCTTTGGTGATGTGCGGGGTGTTGACGAACTCGTAGCCGGCCTGCTCGTGCTTGCGCCGGGAGTACTCCTCCAGCTCGCGGCGGATGATGCCACCCTTGGGATGGAAAACCGCCAGACCCGAACCGATTTCGTCGGGAAAGCTGAACAGGTCGAGCTCGACACCGAGCTTGCGGTGGTCGCGCTTCTGCGCCTCTTCCAGTAACTCGAGGTGACGGTCGAGCGCCTCCTGCGATTCCCAGGCCGTCCCGTAGATGCGTTGCAGGCTGGCGTTGTTCTGGTCGCCCCGCCAGTAGGCGGCCGAGCTGCGGGTGAGCTTGAACGCCGGAATGTGCTTGGTGGTGGGGATGTGCGGGCCGCGGCACAGGTCGCCCCAAACCCGTTCGCGGGTACGCGGATTCAGGTTGTCGTAGGCGGTGAGTTCGTCACCACCCACCTCCATGACGTCAGGGTCGCCGGATTTGTCGTCGACGAGTTCGAGTTTGAACGGCTCAGCGGACAGCTCGTTACGGGCCTGGTCTTTGGACTCGTACACCCGCCGGTCGAAAAGCTGACCCTCCTTGACGATCTGGCGCATCCGCTTCTCGAGCTTGTCCAGATCCTCGGGCGTGAACGGCTCTTCGACGGCGAAGTCGTAGTAGAAGCCGTCGGCGATGGGCGGTCCGATGCCGAGCTTGGCGTGCGGGAACAGATCTTGGACGGCCTGCGCCAAGACGTGTGCGGCGGAATGCCGGATCACACTGCGCCCGTCTTCGGTGTCGGCCGCGACCGGCACGACGTCGGCGTCGGCGTCGGGAGTCCAGCTCAGGTCGCGCAGTTTGCCGTCGGCGTCGCGCACCACCACGATCGCGTCGGCGGCGCCGCGCCCCGGAAGTCCGGCTTCGCGGACCGCGGCCGCCGCCGTCGTGCCGGCAGCCACCCGGATCGGGGCTGCTGGCGCGGTGTGAGCGAGGGCGGTCATCGACGCGGTCTCCGTGACTTTTCGGGCTTCCGATGGACCCGCCCATGCTATCGGGGCGATTATCACCCGAGGGTTGCAGCCTTAGGGCTGGCCCGGTTTGAGCAGAACGAACAAGGCTTCGGCGTCGGTCAGCACGGTGTCGCCGTCCAGGAGCCGGCCGGAGACGAAGATTTTGCGACCCTCCATCCGCTCGACGCCCGCCTCGATCTGCAGCTTCTTTTCGATCGGCACGATCTGGCGGTAGTTGACGTGTAAGTAGGCGGTGCGTTGCCGGGGTCCACCGGTGAGTATCGACGACGTCAGGCCCAGCACGGTGTCGAACAGCATGCCGATCGAGCCGCCGTGCACGGCTCCGTTGCGGCCCAGGTGAAACCGCGCGAATCGCGCCCACCCCTCGATCCGGCCGTCGTCGGTCTTGTGGGCCGACATCGGGATGGTCAAGATGTTCCCGCGGACCGGTAGGTCCATCCGGCGGCCTGACGGCGACTGCCACTCGTCGGTGTCGAACGGGGTGAGCAGCTCGGACAGCTTGTCCAGCAGATCGGCGGCTTCGGTGATCACCTCGTCCGGCGCGTCGACCGCGCGGGCGTGATCCTGCAACGCGCGGACTCCGGCGATGAACCTGCCGTAGTCCGGACCGCCCTTGGCGCTGGGGTCGGGTGGGTTGAATCCGCCGCCGGGGTGCCACGCGTCTCTGGATGCCACCAGACCACCGTATTGCCCGGCAGCGGCTCCCTTTAGCCGGCGTCCTGCTTGCCGAGCTCGCTCAACCTCTCGAACTCGTCGTCGCTGAGCTCGATCTCGGCGGCAGCCACGTTCTCCTCGAGGTGCTCCACGCTCGACGTGCCGGGAATCGGCAGCACCACCGGTGAGCGCTTCAGCAGCCAGGCCAACGCGAGCTGTGAGGGCTTCGCGTGGCCGTGCTCGGCGCCGAGCTTTGCCAGCGGACCGTCCGGCGCTGCCAGTGGGCCGGCGGCCAGCGGGAACCACGGGATGAACCCGATGCCCTGCTTGGTCGCCTCGTCGAGGAGTGCTTCGGATTTGCGGGTGTTCAGGTTGTACAGGTTCTGCACCGACACGATCGGGGCGATCACCTGGGCGGCGGCCAGCTGGTCGACGCTGACCTCCGACAGCCCGATGTGGCGGATCTTGCCCTCGGTCTGCAGCTTGCTCAGCTCACCGATCTGGTCCTCCAGCGGAAACTTGTCGTCGATGCGGTGCAGCTGGAACAGGTCGATGGTGTCGACGCCGAGCCGACGCAGGCTCAGCTCCACTTCCTGACGCAGGTAAGCCGGGAAGCCCAACGGAACCCATACGTCGGGACCGGTGCGCAGCAGCCCGGCTTTGGTCGCGATGACCAGCCCGTCATAGGGGTGCAGCGCTTCGCGGATGATCTCCTCGGCGAAGTAGGGACCGTAGGAGTTGGCGGTGTCGATGAAGTTGACCCCGAGTTCCGCCGCACGCCGCAGCACCCGTACTGCTTCGTCACGGTCTTCGGGCGGGCCCCACACTCCCTTGCCGGTCAGGCGCATCGCGCCGTAACCGAGGCGGTTGATCGTGAGATCGCCGCCGAGAGTGAAGGTTCCGGATGCTTGGGCGGGGGCTTGGGAAGTCACCTCGACGACCGTACGCCAGCCCGCACAATGCGGCCATCCGCCCGTGGCAAGCTGGGCCGGTGGATTTGCACACGATCGCACAGTTGCCGTACACCTACCCGGAAGTGGGCGCGACGGCCGGTCCGTTCCCCCCGGGCTACAAGCACATCGGCTACTCGGCCCACATCGGCATGGGTCAGCTTCGCTTCGAAGAGGCGGCCGAGTCCGTCATGCACTGGGGCATGCAGCGTGGCTCCGGGCTCAAAGTTCAGCCGAGTAGCGAGCTCATCACTGCCGGCACGGTGGTCGTGGTGAAAATCGGTTTCTTCAAGGCGCCGTGCCGGGTCGTCTATGTCGTCGACGAGCCACACCGGCGCGGCTTCGCCTACGGCACGTTGCCGGGACATCCCGAGATCGGCGAGGAACTGTTCCTGGTGCGCCACGACCCCGTCACCTCGGCGGTGTTCGCCGAAGTCTCGGCCTTCTCCCGACCGGGAACCTGGTGGAGCAAGGCCGGCGGGCCGTTCACCTCGCTGATGCAGCGCGTGATGAACAAGCGCTACGTGCGGGCCGTCTGACCCCAACCCGCGAGCAACGTGTGCGCACCGGTGCACAGCCGGTCGATGACCTCCCCCACCGGAGCCGCGTCGGTGACCATCCCTACCCCCTGGCCCGCATCCACGGCGGCGATTCGGCGGTCGTCAGCGGCGATCGCATCGACGAGTTCGGCCTCCGCCGCGGCATCCACGGCCAGGGCGTCCTCGCGACCGGTCCAGCGCGCGACGAAGTCGTTGCGCAGCACGCGTGAAGGAAAGCGCTCCGCCCACGGCAGGTGCCGGACGACGTCGTAGACCCGCGTGCTGGCGGTGTCCGTTTCCTTGGCCGCCAGCAGGGCTCGGCGCCCGGCGTCGGTGATGAGCGCTTCGGCCGAAGCCGACAGACAGGTGCCCAGCCAGGCTCCGCTGGCCCCGGCGGCGAGAACCGCGGCGAGGCTGCGCGCCGACGCGATGCCGCCCGCCGCGAGCACGGGCACCGACACGGCGTCCAGCACCGCGTCGAGCAGCGGCAGCGTGCCGATCGACGCTTCCCCGTGGCCACCGCCCTCGCAGCCGCGCGCCACCACCACATCGATGCCGGCGTCCTGCGCCCGACGGGCTTCGTCGCTGTTGTAAACCTGTGTCGCAGCGGCAATCCCGGCTTCGTGGACACGGCCGACCCAGGACAGATCGGTGCCGAAGCTGACCGAGATCAATATCGGCCGGGCGGCCAGTGCGGCGTCGAAGAGTCCGGCCTCTTTGCGCATCACCCAGTCCACCAGGCCTATCCCGAATCTGCCGGTCACATGCGGCAATTCGGCATGCAAGGACGATGTCGACCCGGCCGTGCCCATGCCGACCATGCCCAGGCCGCCGGCCGCGCTCACCCCGGCGGCCAATCGCCCACCGGCGACGCCGCCCATCGGCGCGTTGACGATGGGGACCCGAAGACCCATCGCGATGGACCAGGGTGTCGACAGTGAACCGGGATTCGTCATCTCAGCGCCATAGTAGGAGAACCCCGCCCGCGAGCAAGGCGATCGATTTCGCGGCCTCGAGGCCGATGTAGACCAGATGCCCGCGTGAACGGGGTGCGTCGAGGCCGGCCAGCACCTGCTCGGAACGACGGGTCAGCCGGGGCCGCACCAGCGCGATCTGCACGACCAACACTGCGATCGCGGTCACCAGTGCGACCGTGACACCGGCAGACGGCCGGCCGGCGACGATGGCGGCCGCAACCACGATCGCGAGGGCGACTTCCACGGCGTTGAGCGCGCGGAATACGAGCCGGCCGATGCCCAGCCCGATCTGCAGCGTGACGTGCGGTGCACGAAATTTCAGTGGCGCTTCCAGAAACGAGATCGCCAACACCATGCCCAACCAGACGAAGGCGACCGCGACGGCCACCGCTTCCGCGAGTCTCATCTCACCGAATCGTGTTGGTGCTCAATGTCATCGACACTTCCAGTGGCCTGAACCGCAGCGGGCCGCGTTTTCGGCTTTGACACCACGAGTTCCTCACCGGTCGTATCCGTGCGCGACGTTACCGCGCCGACCCCGGACGGAAGGTCTTGTACCCGGATCCGGCCGCAGATTCACCCGGCGGCCGATCGGCCCGGTCGCCACCCCGCGGCGGGCGAACGTCGTGCATTCTTTAGCCATGACGGTGGACGCCCTCCTGCAGTCGGTCGCCCCACTCGCGGTTTACGGCATGGTCGGCGCCGTGGTCGGTGTGGAAAGTCTCGGCATCCCGCTGCCCGGAGAAATCGTTCTGGTCAGCGCTGCATTGCTGTCTTCGCGGCACGAATTGGCGGTCAATCCCATCGGGGTGGGCGCAGCCGCGGTGGTCGGGGCCGTGCTCGGTGATTCGGTCGGCTACGCCATCGGCCGCCGCCTGGGTCTGCCGCTGTTCGACCGGTTGGGTCGCCGTTTCCCGAAACATTTCGGTCCCGGGCATGTCCTGTACGCCGAGCGCCTGTTTGATCGGTGGGGAGCCCGCGCGGTGTTTTTCGGGCGATTCATCGCACTGCTGCGCATTTTCGCCGGGCCGTTGGCCGGGGCGCTGAAGATGCGCTACGCGCGGTTCCTGCTCGCCAACGTCTCCGGCGCGCTGTGCTGGGCGGGCGGCACGACTGCGCTGGTGTATTACGCGGGAGTGGCCGCCGAGCGCTGGCTGTCACGGTTTTCCTGGATCGCATTGCTCGTCGCCGTGGTGGTCGGAGTGATCGCCGCAATAGTGCTGCGCGACCGCACATCTCGCGCGATCGCTGATCTTGAAGCCGAAAACGCCGACCAATCCGATCCCGCCTCCGCTTAGCCGCGATCGACGGAAAGCCCCTCGGCGGCCGCGCTTTTCACCGGCGTAGAACAGGGCCCTAGCAAAAAGCCGCCTCTTTTTGCCGAAATCGAGCGAAATTCTGTCGAATTTATCGGCGGCAGATTCTCGATGTTTGCTACAACCCAACCGCCCAGCGCGCACCCCGGCGACGGCGTGCTGAGCGCGCCTGCGCCGCGCAGCGTCGATGCCGCGAAATATGCTGCCAACAGGCTCTTTTGGCACTTCGCCGTCGTCATGACGGTTGACTCGACCGCCTTGATCTTGAAGTTTTCCGGTGCCCGTTTATCGACGAAATGTTCGCTAAAAAGTTTCATCGGGTTGAATATCCACATTCAATTCTTAGACAGCTGCGGATGGACATAACCGATGCGTTTCTGTTATAAACGATATATCTACTAACTGACGTCGGTCTTAAGCTTCCTAGGGCGGGCATCCATTATCTTGGCGCTGAGCGCCGATGGATCAGGAGCGCCATGAGCACATTTGCGATAGCCGACCCATCTTTCCACCCGTTGATCCTGAGTGGCCGTCTGATTTCAGAACTGGCTCAAGCGCGCAGCACACTGCGCGCAACCACCGAGCGGTACGGCCCGGCTGTCATCGTGAGCGCCGGCGGCGAGCTGGATGCATCGAATGACAGCACCTGGCGTCGTCTGTTGGGCGAAGCGTCCGCAGCGGCGACATCTCCCGGCCCTCTCGTGATCGACACCAGCGGCTTGGACTTCATGGGCTGCTGTGCCTACGCGGCCCTTGCCGAAGAGGCCGAGCGTGCGCGGGAGCGTGGCGTCGAGGTGCACCTGGTGAGCAACCAGCCGGTCGTCGCACGGATCGTGCGGGCTTGCGGCCTGAGCGACCTGCTGTGGGTGGACGCGAGCGTAGATGCCGCGCTGTCCACCTTCGTGCTCGCCGGCTGACCACGCGTCGGGAGTCGGCACCTAAGCGACTGGTCTGCGGTATCCCTGAACTCGCGCGTCGATAGATAGGGCTACACCCTCAGCCGCGTCACTGATTGGTTTCCGGCCATACTTCGCTCGGCGGGAACAGCCCCTGGTTGCGCGGCGGCCAGTCCTTGACCCGCGCCTTCTCGGCCGCCCGAGCTTTGGCCTCGGCCTTCTTACGCGCCTCGAAGGTGTCCGGGTCTTCGTCTTCCTCGTCGTCGGGGTTGTCGTCTACCTCGAATACGACCTCGTACCAACGCTTGTTGGGCTGCACGCGTGTCTCGATGTCGCCGGTCGGGGTGGCACGCTTGACTTGGACGTTCTCCAGGCCGGGGTCGCGCCGGGAAATGAACAACTCCAGCGCCTCCGCCAACGCGATGCCACTGAGCGTGATGTCGGCGAGCGCTCTGCCTTGGTAGGTAGCCACGCCGGACATCTTGCAACGGAATGGCCGCGGACGCATTCTTTTCCGACGCGTGGCGCAGCCCCGCCGAAGACGATCGCCCCGACCGACCCCCGGCCTTGGCCGCAGTGGCGACGAAGGCGGGAGGCGCCGGTCGGGGCGAGGTCTACCTCAGGTCAGTACAGCGGAATCCAGATGCCGAAGTACCAGAATCCCCATCCGCCGAAAATCGGGTTGAAGACCGGTATCGCGTTGTAGCCGCTGTAGTTGAACCGACCGAAATCGCGCTGGGCGTAACCGAGGTCACGCGGCGGCCCATTCCAGCGGGTGTTCCAACCCCCGGGAGGAGGCGGTCCGTTCCACCCCCCTGGAGGCGGCGGCCCGTCCCAGTTCGGCGGTGGCGCTCCCGGCGGAGGCCCGCCGTTCCACCCGAATCCGTTTTGCCGCGGTGGCGGCGGTGCGCCACGATTGGGCGCACTGAAGCCATGCGGTGCGTCCCGCGGGCCACCCCAGTCGGGACCACCGCGGTCGTAGAACCCACGCTGTACGTAGGGAGGACCACCGGGTCCACCGGGTCCGCGTCCATTCCCGCCAGGTCCTCCGGGGCCATTCGGTCCACCGGGACCGCCAGGCCCACCCGGACCGTAGTTCGGACCGCCGGGGCCTCCCGTGCCGTTGTTCGCACCGCCGGGGCCACCCGGGCCGTTGTTGGGACCGCCGGGACCTCCCGGGCCGCCTCGTCCACCCGGTCCGTTCTGTCCACCGGGGCCACCCGGGCCATTGTTCGGCCCACCTGGTCCCCCGGGGCCGTTGTTGGGCCCGCCGGGACCGTTAGGCCCTCCCGGGCCGTTCTGTCCACCAGGACCGCCCGGCCCACCCGGGCCGCGTCCTCCGTTGGGACCACCTGGTCCGTTCGGTCCTCCGGGCCCGTTCTGGCCACCGGGAACACCGGGGCCACCAGGTCCACCCGGGCCGCCACCGCCTGGCCCACCGGGGCCGTTGTTGGCTCCACCAGGACCGCCCGGTTTCCCGGGGCCGCCTCCGCCCGGGCCGCCCGGGCCGCCACCACCCGGTCCACCGGGGCCGCGGGCACCACCCCCACCGCCGCCACCACCGGGCCCAGGACCAGGCCCGGGGCCGGGGCCGCCGGGCCCACCCGGACCTCCGGGTGGGTCTTGGGCGATCGGGCCGCAGTGGATGCAGGCCGGACCCGTCTTGAACGGCGCAGCATCGGCGAGGCCCGCACCGATGGTCAATTCCGATAAGCCGAGGGCTGCCGCGAAGGCCACTCCCGCCATTGCCTTCACATACATAGCTGTCGGTTCCTTCCGAGCTTGACGTACTGCGGCATGAGGCCGTTGCCTCGATCGCGCGGGACCTAGGGGCACGTCGCGTCTATCTCGAACGACTTGCTCAGCGCCTGTTGGGGATTGGCCGGATCCGCACCGGTGGCGGTGCCTTTGACCGTGTACGAGTTGCCGTTCTTGGTGGCCTGGGCGTTGCCCTGATTCGGTGCGCCCGCCGAGTAGCCCAGCGTGACGCCGGTCAGATTGCCCAGTCCGACCGCCTGCACAACGGGCGGGTCGGCGTTGCTGACGACAGCGCCGACGCCGGTCGACGGATCGCCTATCCCGATGCTGAGGTTGCCATTCACCTGGGTGCAACTGACCGGACCGGTGACGTTCTGAGCCTGGCCATCGACCACGACCTTGTTGCCACCTGGTGCCGGCGCGCCGCCGTTTGCGTTGTTGTCCGACTTGTTGCTCGAACAACCGACAAGCCCGGATGCGACGGCCGCCGCGGCAACCAGACCGACCACAATGCCCTTTGCCACTGAATTCCCTCCGCACTTCGCGATCGGCGCCCGAATGGGTGTCGCTCCCCCGGTGCCGCGTTGCCCTGCAATGACTCTGCTGATTCGAACCCTACGCTGAGCGCCGCGACGCAAGGGGCGCGCTGCGCTGCCATGAGTAGCTACCCGCGAACGCCGGGGTTAAACGCGCGCAGAACGGATTCAGCTCCCACTCCGGCGGGGCGCAGCATCCACGGTTGCCAAGTCGGTGAAACCGCTGATGTCGAAGACGCGCACCAGAAAAGGGTGGGCGATGACGCGGATCTTTTCGGCATGCGGAAAGAGCACGGTGACGCCGGCGCTGTCGAGGTATTCCACGCCGCTGAGATCAACGACCAGCTTGCCGCCGCCGGTGGTCTCGGTGACGGCCCTGCCGAGAGCCTCGGCAAACGGTTCCACCGTGCTCAGATCGATCTCCCCGACCGCCGTCAGCACGAGACTTCCGTCGGCGGAGCGCGCAGTGTCGAGAGTCAACGTCGCGGACATCAGACAATGCTCGCAGTCAAATGCACTGTGGTGCCGTCAGCTTCGGGATCGATGCGAACGTCCTGCATCAACGCTCGCATGAGCGCGATACCCCGGCCGCGGTAGGACTTGGTTGCCTGCAATGGCGGCTTCCAAGAACCGGTGTCGGTGATCGTGAGAATCAACTCGGCCGCAGTTACGTTCGCCCGCAACGTGATCGACCCGGCAGGGGTGTCGCGGTGACCATGTTCTATCGCGTTGGACACGGCCTCTCCGGCCGCGACGAGCACCGCATCGATCTGGTCCGCGTCCAGCGCGGCTCGGCGCAGCCAGTCGCGCAACGCACCCCGGACACCGGCGAGAAGGTTGGGGTCGGCCGGAAACTCGATCTCCAGCGGGCCGGGGTTTCGATACATCAGCAGAGCGACGTCGTCCTGGTAGCCACCGCTCGGTGCGAGCCCGTGCATGATCTGATTTGCCAGCTGCTCCAGGTCACCGTCGCGGCCGTCGTGCAGCAGCGAGCAGACGCGGTCGATTCCGTCGTCCAGGGAGCGGCCTCGACGCTCGACCAGGCCGTCCGTGTAGAAGAGCAATACGCTGCGGGCCGGCAGAACTATCCGGGCATCCGGCCGGGCCCGGTCAGGTCGCATTCCGAGGGGAATAGTGCGGCCGTCCTCGAGGATCTGAGTTGTGCCGTCGGCGTGCATCACGATGGGCGGCGGATGACCGGCAATCGAGTACACCAATTCACCGCTCTCGCGGTGCAGCACTGCGCACACGGCCGTTGTACAGAGAGCGCCGGGCAGACGGGCGGCGAAGCGATCCAGACCTGCGAGAGCCAAACGGGGACTTGGCCGTTCGAGCAACAGCGCACGACATGCGCTGCGTAGCTGGCCCATCACGGTCGCCGCGGCCAGACCGTGCCCGACGCAGTCGCCGACGATCAACCCGATGCGTCCGTCTTCCAGATCGACGATGTCGTACCAGTCGCCGCCTACCTGCAGGGGCCGGCTGGCGGCTTCGTAGCGCACCGCGAACCCTTGTGGAAGATGAGCCGGGCCGAGGATGGCATGCTGCAGCGCCAGCGCGGTTTCGCGCTGCTGGTCGAATTGGTGCACCCGCTGCAGACCCTGGCCGAGGCGGCCGGCTTGCATGGTCAGCAGCGTCTGATCTTCCAGCGTGAACGGGCGCTGCTCGGCCAGGTCGATCCAGACGACGAGCACACCCTCAGGATGTTGCAGCGCGATGCCGGCCGTTCCGGGCTCTGCGGTGTAGGGCCTGAGCAGGTCACCGTCCCGTAAGGAAGCCAGCGTTCGCCGCAGCTGATCGGGCAGGTCATCCCAACGGGTGGGCTCACCCACTGACACCATGTCGACGTATCCAGCGGAGTGTTCGGACGCCTGACGCTGGCTGGGAAATGTCACCGCGAGCACGCGACGCGCCCGCCACAGGCGGCGCAGTTCCTCGGTGGCGCCGCGGAGTGCGTCATCGACGGTGTCAGCCTCGGACAGTTGTCGGTTGAGCGCGTGCTCACGACCTGCCGCCAGAGCCAACGCGATTGCGGCGTGCCTGGCGAAGTCGCTGACGAGCTCGAGATAGTCCGGCCCGAACGCCGGCTGCTGCGGATTTCGGGCGACCGCGATGACGCCGAGCACCGCCTCGTCCGCCATCAGCGGGATGACGATCGCCGGCCGTTCGCCCACATCGGTGAAGCCCTCGATCGGGTACTGGAACGAGTCGGTGATCAGCGGGATTCCGCTGCGAGCGACACCACCGGTGGTCGAGCGATCCATCGGGACCTGCTGACCGATGACCTCGGAGGTGTACCGGCCCGCCGCGGCTGCGACGACCAGAGTGTCGATTTCCGCGACTGGGACGTCGGACTCGCGCGGGACTAGGAGAATCGCCTGCTCGGCTCCGGCCAATTCGAGTGCGCGGTTCACGATGAGCTGCAAGGGCCCGGTCTGCGGGTCCCCGGACAACAGTGCGGTGGTGATTTCACGACTCGCCGTTGTCCATTTCGCCGTTTCGCGTTCCCGCTCGAACAGTCGCGCATTGTCGATCGCCACGGCGGACGCGGACGCCAGGGCCCGCACCGCTCGGTCCTCGAAGTCGGAGAACGCATGCCCGGGCTGATCGTCAGCAAGGTACAAATTGCCGAATTCGGCGCCACGGACCGTGATGGGAATGGCGAGCAGGGTCCGAACCGACAGCGCCCCGAGATCCCACTCCGAGGCCCGCGGATCAGCAGCGATGTCGTCGACCCGCAGCCCGTCACCAACCGGCAGGTCGGCGAACAGGCACGCGGCATCCGCGTCGAGACCCGCGTGGATGAACGAGCCGAACCCGCCTTCGGCCCGAAGAATGCCGAGCGCCCCGATCCGAGCAGCGGTCAGTTCCATCGAGGCTTTGACGATGCGCTGCAACGTGCCGTGCAGATCGAGATCGGAGCCGATCGCCACGATGGCCTGGACCAGCTGCTCGATGTGGTCTTGGGCCGCCCGCAACTCGCTGGTCTGGTCAACCATCGGCTGACGCCGACCCGATCGCCGCGCTCATCTCAATGAGATTCATCTTCGCCAACCCTAATCACCTGGCAATTCCGGTCACCGTGGTTGCTGACGGCTGGTTCGTAACGCGTTCCCCTCAGACGCCGCCGAAGTGCGTGGTCGACGACGAGTCAGGGTTTGGCAGTTGACGGTGGTCCCGGCTGGGTTCGAACCAGCGACCTCCCGCGTGTGAGGCGGGCGCTCTTCCACTGAGCTACGAGACCGTATACCGAGAGGCGAACGACGTCGAAGGTTAACACGGACCGCATCTGGGCAGAACGTGCTGTCTGCGGTCAAATCACGGCGCGCCCATCGGCACTGAGGAATTTGTGCGGTCCCGCTCAGGTGGACTATCGTCGTGCTTCGCACCGGGCGACGATGTCGTCCGTGGCGCGCGGATGTAGCGCAGTTGGTAGCGCATCACCTTGCCAAGGTGAGGGTCGCGGGTTCGAATCCCGTCATCCGCTCGAAGGTGCAAAGGCATCAATCCAGCGGTGGAGTGGCCGAGTGGTGAGGCAACGGCCTGCAAAGCCGTGCACACGGGTTCGATTCCCGTCTCCACCTCCAGATTTGTTTCCCGGCGCGATTAGCTCAGCGGGAGAGCGCTTCCCTGACACGGAAGAGGTCACTGGTTCAATCCCAGTATCGCGCACCACGGTTCTTGCAGCTGAAGCTAGGTGGGTAGCTTGCCTAGTTATCCGAGACACGTCGGCCGAAGTATCCGGCCCTAGCCGCAAGCACGACGGCAACCCGCGCCTTCGACAAGGCGTATCACTGACGCGGCCCAACCTTGGCCGCACGCCGGAAATGACGCGGGTCTTATTAATGGCTCGTAAACGAATGCCAGGGACTGTTTCTGTGAGCACCATCGCGGCTATTCGATCTCAACGGGCCCGATCTTCCTTTCGGCAAGGCGGCAAACGAGCCACCTCACGACGCTGAAAGTCGGCCACATGAAAATCCTGAACAGGCGGGCAATTGCCGCCACCGTCGCGTTTGCCTTGATCGCGACTCCACTCACACCGGCGCACGCAGACCCGGACCAGCCGTGCGCCAGTTGCTCATCGGGCACGGGCCCGGCCGATCGTGGCGGAGCTCCTGGCGGAGGTTCGGGCACTGACGGGAAGCACACGATGGGCGGCGGCGGCAAAGGAGGCGGACAGGCACCCCCTGCGAAACAGCCCGCGCCCGGCAAGCGCTGAGCCAGCGGTCAGCCGCAGGCCGAATCCGGCCAATCCCATTGCCGCACAACCATTTTCGATAACTATCGGACGGTGGGCGCTGCTAGCGAATCGGTGTTACGGGCGCGCGTACGGTCTGCCACGCGTTATCGCCATCAGCAGGCCGTGCTACTTGACGGATAGCCTAGCCTGAAAGACCGTCTCAGGTGTTGAAGTCCGGCAGTGGCCCGGCGGGCTTGGTTTCCGCGGGCAACTCTTGGTCTTGTTCGGCCCCTTGCTCGATGACTTCTTCAGTGCGCCGAATGTCGTCTTCGGTCTGGTCGGCGCCGTCTGCTGGTGTGCTCATGCCGTGGTGTACCCGCGGCGAAGCGTTCCCAATATCGCGACGCTCAGACGCGGCCCGCGCATCGAAGTACCTCTGCATCGCCGGCCCGGTGTTGATCCGGACCTGCATCATCCGTCCATAGCCGCGCATCCACAGCTCCGCCGGGCTCGAAATGCCCCGCTGAGAAATCAACCTTCGAGCAGAATCTCCCGCCAATCAGCGCGAGACGGATAGTCACGGTCTGCGACACGCGAAACCGGTGAAACGGTCCGACTTACAGGACCCCTCTTCCAGCACGGCAGACCCATGCGGTTTCGGACACAGGGAAATTCCCTAGTTTCACGCCGTGAATGGTTCTAACAGAATCAAAAAGCGCTGAAAACAATCCTTAAAGTTTATTTGAGTTCAATATGCAAGAAGCATCAATGAGCTATAACTAAGCGAAGCCTGAGAATGCCGGTCTGACCTTGGGGGACTTGTTCAGACAACAGCGGCACCCGCTAGGCGACTCATCTCGGCTGGATCACACGCGATTTCACAATAGGGGGAACCAATGAAGAAAACGCTTCTCGGCGCCGCGCTCTGCGGGCTCGCCGTGGCATTCTCCGGTACTGCGAATGCCGACAGCAGTAGCAACGACTGGTGGTCCGGGTTGACCGCAATAGAGAATTGGTTCTCCGAGGTAAGTGCAGCCAGCAGCACCAACAACTGGTTGACGGCCTTGATTGACCTCGAAAACCTTTTCAACCCAGGCAACGGATCGTTACCCGCCCCGTCCGGCGGCGACGACGGAGCCGAATTCCTGTCAGGCTCGACCCACGCACTGGTGCTCGGCGCTACCGGCGTATCGACACCGAGCGCTGCCTACGTCAGTGACGCGTTGAACCTGTACCTGGAGCCGAACGGGTACGACGGCGATGCCGCTTCCGCATTGGCGTTGACCACGCCGGAGACATTCAGCTTCGAGTCAAGCGTGTCGCAGGGTGAGCAGATTCTGATCAACACCATCGTTGCCGACTACAACGCCGGTGATATGGGCTGTAACGCCGCCGGCATCTGCAGTGATCCGTTGACCATTTTCACGTACTCGCAGAGCAGCGCCATCGCGGCCCTGGCGGAACAGCAACTCTCCGTCGACAAGATCCCGGATGACGCACTCAGGTTTGTGATGCTCGGGGCCAACCCCCTTGGCGTTCCCAACGACCTCTTCCCCACCGAGATCTACGACATCAACGGTGACACCTGGGCCGAACCGGGCTCGCTGGGCACAAGCTGGCAGGACCTGCTGACCGGGTTGGCCTTGCATGAGGTTTACCTCGGGCTGACGCCGACCGAAATTGCGTCGGCCTCGACTATTGCCGACGGCATGACGACCCTCCACGAAATTCCGACGCTTACCGGCGGGGCATTCTGGGATGCGCTGATCGGTGCCTTCGGGGCAGGGGCCAGCTAGAGCAGGAAATTCCCGCGCTCATTTGCCCGGCCGTCGCATAAAGGGCCGATCGGGTAGCGAGAGTTGCGTCGTGGCGTGGCCAAACACAATGAGGCCGATCGCGTGGTCGCGTGTTGATCCAAGCACCCGTGTTGGTTCCGGGCAATTTCGGTGGGCGTCTCAAGACCCTGCGTGCTGACGCCGGTCGTTGCCAACGCCCATCGGCGACGTCTCGCGGCAGAGTCGGCAGACCCGGGTGGTCGCTTCTCGACGGCCGCTTGAGCGACCGCACGGCGTTGAGCAGGGACGACACTGTCGTGACGGAATGTATGTTCTGCCTCCGACCGCAGAACAATCGGTTTCGTCTCGTGCGCCCATAAACCAAGACGCACCGTCCAACTGGGCGGATCCGAGGTCCGCTTCTCCGGGATCACGGTCGTGTCGTCGCGACCCGACCGACAGGGAAAAAGATTTGCCAGAGCGGTGAAACCGTTTTGTCGGAACCATTTTGACACCAGAAAATTAATTGAGTTTGATGTGTATTCATATGTACTTGAGCATGAAATATGGGTTAGCTTAATAAGCACCAGGTTTGCTGCTTCGACTCCCGCAGCAGAGGTTTCGGCTGGTGGACACAATTTCCTAGGGGACGGCCCTTTGTCTCCTCGTCACCACGGGGGATTCAATGAAAAAAGTGATTCTCGGCGCTGCGATCTGTGGCGCCACACTTTACGGCGGCGCCGCAACATTTGCCGGCAGTGCCAACGCCGACACCGGCAGTGACTGGCTCTCGAGTCTGACCAACACCGTCGATGACTGGATGTCCGGCCTGACCGGATCCAGCGCGGCAAGTGTCCTCGCGCCCGACTTCGCCGCTTCCGCCGACGACGGCACCGATTTCCTGGCGAGCTCGGACCACGCGCTGATCCTGGGGCCTACCGGCATTCCGACACCGAATTCCGCCTACATCACAGACGCGGAAAACCTCTACCTCTACCCGAATGGGTACGAAGGCACCGCCGCGACGACTCTTGCCCTGACCACCCCAGAGACCAACGACTTTCAAACGAGCGTTCCCCAGGGGGAAGCCATTCTCATCGATGCGATTCAGGCGCAGTACAACGCCGGCGACATGGGCTGTGACGCCTCGGGCGTATGCAGCGATCCGCTGACCATCTTCACCTACTCGCAGAGCAGCGCCGTCGCCGCGTTGGCCGAACAGCAGCTCAGCGACGACAAGATTCCCGAGGATGCGCTGCGGTTCGTCATGCTTGGCGCCAATCCCACCGGCGTACCCAATGACCTGTTCCCGACCGAGATCTACAACATTCACGGCGACGCCTACGCCGAGCCCGGCGTCTTGGGTACGTCGTGGCAGGACGTCGTGTTCGGAATGGAACTTCACGAGGCCTACCTCGGCTTGACGCAGGCCGAACTCGATTCGGCAACAACGACAGTGGAAGGCCTGACAACAATCCACGAAATTCCGACGCTGACGTCGATGGAGCTTTGGGACGCGCTGCTCAGCGCGGCTGCCGCGGGGTCATTCTCGACTAGTTAGGTGGTCTCGCGGCCCCAGCCGGACGAGTCGACATTCACCTAGGCGTTGGCGGTGCCGGGGCGCCCATAGCGATGCGTTTATACGGCGCCCGGGCCGTGTCCGCCTGCTCCACAACGTGGCCAAAATGTCGAACCATTGAAACCTCGGGTCCAACATCCGGACTGCGCAACCGGCAAAAGATATCCGACAGCTCGCAGTGGCCCGATAGGCGCATGCGAAAGCGCCGGAAATCCTTCTATTGGCATCAATATGTGTCGAAAAAAGGCGTTCACGTTTGACGCCATTCGTATAACCCCCACAAACTTTGAGCGATACCTTAATCGCGGCTGAGAAATTCTCATCAACAGCCGACCGGGAAGAACAGCGCAGTTGCCCGCCTAACGGGGACGGGTTGGCGACGTCCGCTCTGATCATGAATACGAGGGGGAAAACATGAAGAAAGCAATTCTCGGCGCGGCGTTATGTGGCGCCGCCATAGCGCTCGCCAGTCCGGCAAGCGCCGATTCCAACAGCGACTTCTGGAACGCTGCCTCTGGCACCATCACCGATTGGCTACTCGGCGCGAGCAGCACTTCCGATGTTTCGGCCGAGGTTTCGTCGCTTGCGGCGCGCGATTCTGACTTTCTGGACGGCTCGACCAACGCTCTTATCCTGGGCGCCACCGGGATGCCGACGCCGACTTCGAGTTACATCAACGCGGCGGCATCGCTGTACATCTTCCCCAACGGGTATGAGGGCGACAACGGGTCGCTCACGGCATTGACGACGCCGCAGACCTTCGACTTCTTCCCGAGCGTGCAGGACGGCAAGGACGAACTCGTCAACGCGATCATGGAGCAGTACAAGGCTGGCGAGATGGGCTGCAACGCCGCGGGCATCTGCAGCGACCCGCTGACCATCTTCA
The DNA here is from genome assembly GCF_002863225.1 of Mycobacterium sp. Lineage (GTDB taxonomy): Bacteria > Actinomycetota > Actinomycetes > Mycobacteriales > Mycobacteriaceae > Mycobacterium. Next base: position 67,437 of record NZ_PKEK01000100.1, read on the forward strand.
CCTATTCGCAGAGCGCCGCGATCGCGGCCCTCGCCCAACGTGATCTCGACGACATGAAAGTTCCCGACGACGCATTACGGTTCATCATGCTCGGCGCGAACCCGCTGGGCGTTCCGGACAACCTGTACCCGACGGAGATTTTCAACATTGACGGTGACGTCTGGGCGCAGCCGTTCACGCTCGGCTCAAACTGGCAGGAGATCCTGATGGGCTTCGCCCTTCACGAGGTCTATCTCGGCTTGACAGAAGAGCAAATCGGCTCGGCCTCAACGATAGTCGACGGAATGACGACTATTCACGAGATCCCAACGCTCACGTGGCCCGAGCTGATCGACGCGTTGTTCAACGTGTGGTTCGGGCAGTGATGACGACAGTCTGAGGCGCGGCGCTGACGGCCGAGTGTGCGGGGTGAAGCTCCATACTTCCGCCACTCGGCCGGCGCACCCTCGGTAACGTCGTCTCCATGCCGCTGTTCGGAGTGCAGCGTCGTCAATCGTGCGCCGGCGCGGCGCTGGCCGCGGTCCTGGTTTTGGTCGCAGGCTGCGCGACGGAACCCAAACACCAGCCGTCGAAAGCCGGCGCCGCGAGGAGTGGCACGACGTACACGGTCGAGCCGTTCGACTTCGACGGTGTCGCCGGCCTGTCGATGTCTGTCACACAGCGTCAGCTGGGCGGCTCGATGTGCCCCTGCGTCAAAGTGCACTACCCCGCCGACGGCTTGCACAACGACGAGGGAGTGACCGCGATCGACAAGGCGCCGCTGCGGGCAGGCGACACCGTGCTCGGCTTCAGCCTGGGGTCGCAGGTGATCTCGCTGTATCTGGCGAAACACACACCACCGCCCGGCGTCCGATTCGTCCTACTGGGCGACACATTCGCCCGAAACGACGAGCTGGTGGCCCGTCATCAGGGCATCCCGCCTGACATCGCCAACGCGGTCACGCTTGTGGTCCGTGAATATGACGGATGGAGCGACAAACCGACCCGCAAAGCCTCGCCCCACTTCGAACTCGCAATGCACAACGCAGAACTGGGCGCGGCAACTATTCATGACTATGTCCGCGCCCGCATCGAGGACGCGGCCAACGTGACGACGAGACGCGGCAACATCACCGCCGTACTGATCCCCACCCAGCATCTCCCGATCAACAAAGCGCTGCGAATGCTCGGCAACGGCACAAAGGCCGATCACCTCGACGCCGAACAGCGACCGCTCATCGACAGCGCCTACGACCGACCCATCCCCACACCGCAGCAGTTGGCCGACTCGACGGGCCAGCAAGTCAGCGGCTGAGCCGTCAACCCGCGATCTGCGCCTGAGCGACCGCGTTAGCGGTCTGGTCGGGGCAGTGCTGGCGGATCGTGGTGCCAGTCAGGACGCCGGCGTTGGTGGCGTTATAGCCGCGAGCCTCGAGGGTCGTCTCGATCGCGGCGAGGCTGGTGCCGCTCCGCAGCTCGGCGCAGATGTCGTAACGGGAGTCGATGGCGGCGGCCTGCGCAGGCGCGGCGAGCGTCAGCGTTGCGATCATCGCGGCTCCGGCCCCCAGAAGGGACGTGCGGATCAGGCTTTGCCTGCCGGCGTTGTTGTTACGACTCATGTCACCCTCGCTGTCTCGAGGTCACCGTTTCTGCGTTAGTGGCCGTTGCCGTCTACCAACGCGACTACCACCCCGATAGCTGCCCGATTCAGCGCAAAGGTGACCCAACTCACCGCGGGCGGACGATTCCAAGGAAGCGGCGGCGTCGAGCGCCTAAGCTGAGGCACGCCCGGAACCGGGCGGTGGGTTCACCGAGAGGCCTGCGATCATGCGATTTTTTCGCCGCCTGACCAGCACCTTGGCGGTTGCCTCCTTGCCGCTGGCGGGGGCGGCCCTGGCCACGTCCGCGATCAGCTCCGCGGGCTGCGATCCGAATTGGTCACGCAACGCGTGGACCGGCGAGTGCCATCCGCAGCCGGCGCCACCGAACTGGTACGTGGTGCGCCCCGCTTATGCACCGCCGTACGCACCGGTGGACGTACCACCGCCGCCTCCCCCGCCGCCCTGGGCTCAGAAAATGCAGCCCAGATGGGACGAGGGCAGCCAACGTTGGTTTTGGGCCGGGATCTGACGGCGCCGCAGCCTAATTCACAACTTCCGGATACCGCGCAACACCTTTGCGAACGGACCGCCGGCCGCGAGGCCGCGGCGAAGACTCGGCTGCAGCGTGCTCAGGTTCATCAGCACCGGATAGCTCAGCCCGTGATCGCGCCAGTCCGCGAGCTGCTCCACGATCTCGTCGTGAGTTCCCTGTAGGCAGGCATCTTTCAGCAAGGACAGTGGAACGTCCGCGGTGTATCTGAGCACCGATTCTTCGTCGAAGACCTGCGGGATGATGTCCTGAGAACCGGTGAAGTCGTCGCCGAGTGGGTGCGACACCCCGTGCCGCTTCCACAATTCCGCCGGAGCGTTCAGCGCGAACGTCTTCATCGCCGTCGACTCCAAGGCCTCGTCGATCTCCCCTCGGCTACGTCCAGTCACCGTGAAGAACATCATCGCGGCGCCGATCGACGCCGGATCCCGTCCGGCATCCGAGGCCGCCGTCCGAACCTCGTCCATGCCGCGCGCGTAGTCCGCGGGCGCGAACACCGCTGCGGGAAACCATGAGTCGGCGTAGCGCCCGGTGGCACGCAGCATGCGGGGCCCGTGCGAGGCGATCCAGATTTCGGGCCACCGGCCGCGATACGGCCACAGGTCGAACACCGCATTGCGCAGCGGGAAGAACGGCGAATCACGCGTGACGAGTTGCCCGCCGGAATTCCACAGCGCCCGGATGGTGGCCAACGCCTCTTCAAAGCGAGCCACCGGGCGTGACCACTCGACTCCGTAGGGCTCGTTGCCCTCGCGCTCGCCGGTACCGATGCCGAGGATGGCCCTGCCTCTGGTCAGCAGGTGCAGCGTCGCGGCAGCCTGCGCGGTGACCGCCGGGGTGCGCCGACCCGTGTCGGTCACTCCGATGCCAAGGCGCATGCGCCCCAGCCGATTTCGCGCCGCCAGATGCCCGAGCACAGTCCACGGTTCGAGGTTCGCGTCGACCTTGGGCGTCAGTCGTGCCGCACCGATGTATTTCGGTTGCGCCATCGAGCGGGGGAACAACGAATTCAAGTGGTCGGTGAGCCAGAACGAATCCGCGCGGGCCGCTACCGCGGACAGATAGCTGCTTCGCGTCACCGCCATCGGCGAAAACCGCATGGGCAGCGCCTGCGCCGCCAAACCGACCTTCACCGTTGACCCCCGACGGTCGTCGACCTACTGCTGCGCACCGCCCGATGCTCCCACCCCGTCTGTGCCGGGCTGAGGCTGGCCTGCGTTCACCCGCTGGAGGTATCGCGGGCAGTAAGCACTGGCGGCGATGGCGGTGAACTTGGCGGCGTTGACGGTGTTGGTTCCCGAATTCTGCTGCAGCACAAGCTGAACCACCTCCAGCTGTGACTTGCCCTGATCGAGCAAGCCGCAGGCCGCCTTGGCCGCTTCGACCGCATTTTTGGGATCGTTGAAACTGATGCCCGCTTTGGTCAGCGCGTCGACAAAACTTGCATCGACGTTCGGATCGGCATGGGCTGACACCGAGGCGCCGCCCAGTGCCACGGCGATGCCGAACAGGACGAACAGACGTCTCATCGATCCATCATCGTCCACGCTGGCGTCGTGACACTCAGCCCGCGGGCGCTAGCGCGGGATTCGGCGCAGACGGTTGGGCGGCGTGCAGGTGCTGTGGGCAGTACGCGCTCTCGGCGATCGCCGTGAACTGCGCGGCTCTGTTCGTGTCCAGACCCGGGTTCTGCCTACTCACGAGTTCGACCACGTCGAGTTGAGGCCGACCCTGATCCATCATTCCGCAGGCCGACTTGCCGGCCTTGATCGCGCCGCTCTCACTCTTGATGGTGATGCCCGCCTTGATGAGCGCATCGAGAAAGCTCGCGTCCAGCCCCGGGTCGGCGCCGGCCGGGCTGGGCTGCGCCAGCGCGGCCAGACTCAGCGCGGCAGCCCCCACCACCCACTTCACCCGAGGTGTCATCGGTACATCGTCGCGCATCCGGACGCCTTTGTCGCGATTACCGAATCGCCCCATCGACCGCGCTGCCCTGACAAGATCGGACAAATGGCCGACCGAATCGAAGTCCAGCGCACCATCAGCGCCCCGCCAGCCGACATCTTCGCCGTGCTCTGCGATCCCCAGGGTCACGTCGCCATCGACTCCTCCGGCATGCTGCAGGACGCCGATGGCACAGCGGTCGCCGCGGCCGGGGACAGTTTTGTCGTCCACATGGATCGGGAAGCGCTGAACGACTTTCCGGAACTCGGCAGATACGACGTCACCGTCACGATCCGCGATTTCGATAAGGATCAGCTGATCGCCTGGACGGTGCTGGGTCAGATCCGCCCGCAGATCGGCCATGTCTACGGCTACCGGCTCGAACCCGACCAGCAGGGCAACGGCACGCTCGTCACGTCGTTCTACGACTGGTCGGACATCGACGAAAAGTGGCGTGAGGCAGGCATTTTCCCGGTCATCTCGGAAGGCGCACTGCGGGCGTCGTTGGGCATCCTGGACCGCACGGTACGGCGCGGGTACCCGAAGGGCTGACCTCGTCGCGTCAACTCCGGGTTGACGCACGACTGCCGTCAACCTAGTGTTGACGCCATGGCGCAAGTTCAGCCCGTCCGCCTCGACGAGATGATCAACACGATCAAGAACGTGCACACCGACGTGCTCGACCAACTCAGCGACGCGGTGCTGACGGCCGAGCATCTCGGCGAGGTCGCCGACCACCTGATCGGTCATTTCGTGGACCAGGCGCGGCGGTCCGGCGCGTCATGGACCGACATCGGCAAGAGCATGGGCGTGACCAAGCAGGCCGCCCAGAAGCGCTTCGTGCTGCGCGCCGAGACCACGACCCTCGATCCGAACGGCGGCTTCGAGCGCTTCACCCCCCGCGCCCGCCAGTCCGTGATCGAGGCCCAGAAGGCGGCCCACGAGGCCGGCAACAACGAAATCACGCCCGATCACCTGATTCTCGGGATGTTGAGCGACCCCGACGCTCTGGTCACCAAGCTGATAAGGGCCCAGCGCGTCGACCCGGAATCGCTGCGCACGTCCATCACGCTGCCGCCCGCGGCCGACAAGATGCCGGCGCTGATCCCGTTCAGCGGCTCGGCACGCAAAGTTCTCGAGCTGACATTCCGCGAAGCACTTCGCTTGGGCCACAACTACATCGGGACCGAGCATCTGCTGCTCGCCTTGCTGGAGCTCGAGGACGGTGACGGTCCGCTACATCGGGCCGGCGTCGAGACAGATCTGGCCGCCGCGTTGCAGGCGCTGGCCGCCCGCACGAAACCCTGAGGGTTGTACAACCCGACAACGTGAGCTGCGCGGTGTGCCATCATGCGATGGTCGTCGAGGAGGAAAGATGCGCCGCTATCTGGTTGTCGTGATCACTGTCATCGCGGCCACGTTCATCGCGGTACCCCGCGCGTCCGCAGGCGACGCACCGATCGGTCATCTCGGTGACACGCTGCGGGTCGACACCGGAAAGATGGTCGCCGACGTCACGGTCAGCAGCGTGCAACCGGTAGACCCGCCACCGGGTTTCGGCTACAACCGAGTCGGCGTGCCGGTCAAGAGCTTCCCGAACAGCGCCGTGATGCGCGCCGACGTGGCGATCCACGCGGTGCGGATGCCGAACCCGTACCAGATGGCCACCGACTTCACCTTCGACGGCGTCACCCCGTTCGGCGACGCGTACAAATCCCGCGCGTCGGACGCCCCCGACGCACTCGACGCGGTGCTGACGAATGCACCCGCAGGTGCCATCGTTCGCGGCGGTGTCTATTGGGAGGCTTACCGCGATCCGGTCTCGACGGTGGTTCTGCTGGACAAGAAGACGGGCTACCACCTCGCACAGTGGAACCTGTAGCTCGTCTCGCCACCCCGGGTTCCATCGACGCTGTCGAGCTCGCGGCCGTCGCCGCAAAGACCTTCCCGCTGGCCTGCCCTCCGTCGGTCGCGCTCAACGACATCGCCGCCTTCATCGACGCCCAACTCTCCGATACACGTTTCGCCGAGTACCTCGCCGACCCGCGGCGGCTGATCTTCACCACCGCCGAGGAGGGCCGGATTACCGGGTACGCCATGCTGATCGAGGGTGGGCCCGACGACCCCGACGTCCAGCAGGCGGTGAGCATCCGGCCCGCGATCGAGCTCTCGAAGATGTACGTGCTTGCGGCCCAGCACGGCTCGGGCGCGGCGGCGGCGTTGATGCACGCCGCACTGACCGCGGCATCAGACCGCAGCGCCGGATGCGTATGGCTCGGTGTCAATCGGAAAAACCAACGCGCTCAACGGTTTTACACGAAGAGCGGCTTTACCGTCAGCGGCGGCAGGACTTTTCGGCTGGGCGACCACACCGAGAGCGACTATGTGATGGTTCGCCCGTGTTGAGGGCCGGCGCCGGCACTGAGCGCCAGCAGCCGCGAGGTGGCGCGCAGATATTTCTTACGGAAGCCGCCGCCCAGCATCTCCGGGCTGAAGACGCGGTCCAGCGCCTCGCCTGAGGCGAACACCGGAATGCCGGCGTCGTACAGCCGATCGGTGAGCGCCACCAGCCGCAGGGCCACGTTCTGATCCTCGACTGCGTGCACGCCGGTCAGGCAGACCGCCGTCACTCCGTCGATCAGCGACAGGTATCGAGAGGGGTGCATGGTGGCCAGATGGGCACAGAGCTCGTCGAAGTCGTCGAGGGTTGCGCCAGTCACCCTCACGGCGTGGCCGGCGACCTCCTCGTCGGACGGCGGTGGAGCCGCAGGCGGCAGGGAGCGGTGCCGGTAGTCGGTCCTTCGATCCGGACCACGTCGAAAATTGCTGCCAGCGTGCTGATTTCGCGCATGAAGTCCTGAGCGGCGAATCGCCCCTCACCGAGCTGCTCGGGCAACGTGTTGGAAGTGGCCGCCACCGAGACACCGCGCTCGACCAGCTGGGAGAGCAGCCGGGAGATCAGCGTGGTGTTGCCCGGATCGTCGAGCTCGAATTCGTCGATGCACAGCAGGATGTGATCGCCCAGCAGGTCCACGCATTCGGCAAAACCGAACACCCCGGACAGCTGGGTGAGCTCCATGAACGTCGCAAAGGCCTTCGGATGTTCCACACTTTCGGGTAGCCGGCGATAAGCGGCAGCCAGCAGGTGCGTTTTCCCCACGCCGAATCCGCCGTCGAGATACAGGCCGACACCCGGAAGCCGCTCGCGGCGACCGAACAACTTCTTGCGGCCGCCGCGCCGCTCGGCGGCGCGGTCGCAGAAGCGCCGGCAGGCATCGACAGCGGCCGTTTGAGTCGACTCCGACGGGTCCGGGTGATAGCTGGCGAAACTGGCGTCCGCGAACGTCGGCGGCGGTGTCAGCTGAGCAACCAGCCGCTCCGGTGACACCGTCGGCTGCCGGTCGACCAGCCGAGCAACCCCGTGCATGCCCGCACCCTAGCGACGTGCTGCAATCAATCGCATGGCCGACCAATCAGCTGACGACTCCAGCGCGGTCCAGATGCGTCTGCTCGGCTCCTCCCGCGACGTCGGCGCCGGCGACCTGCCGGCGCTGTACGCCTACCCGGCCGAGCACGCGGGCGTCTGGCTGCGGGCGAATTTCATCGCCAGCCTCGACGGCGCCGCGACCTTCGCCGGCAAGTCCGGCGAGCTGGGTGGTGACGGCGATCGGGCGGTGTTCGACGCCCTGCGGGAAGTGGCCGACGTGATCCTGGTCGGCGCCGGCACTGTCCGCACCGAGGGCTATGCCGGGGCGCGGCCGACCGTAACTCAGCGTCAGCGCCGACAGGAACGCGGCCAGAGCGAAGTGCCGCAGCTGGCGATCGTCTCCAATTCCGGCCGGCTGGACCGGGACATGCCGGTCTTCACCCGGACCGAGGTGGCACCGCTGGTGTGCACGTGCACAGCGGCGCTGGCGCAGACCCAGCAGACGTTGGCCGGCCTCGCCGACGTGGTCGACTGCTCGACCAACGACTCCAGCCAGGTCGACTCGGCCGCCGTACTCAAAGTGCTGGCCGACCGGGGCCTGCCGCGGGTGCTCACCGAGGGTGGCCCGAGGCTGTTCAGCTCGTTCGTCGACCATGATCTGCTCGACGAGTTGTGCCTGACGATCGCGCCGAGCCTGGTCGGTGGCAAGGCCGGACGAATCGCGACCGGATCCGAGCAGGTATTGACCGCGATGCGGCGCGCGCACATCCTCACCGACGACGACGGTTACCTCTACACGCGATACGTGCGGCGTCCTGCCGGCGCCTGACGGCCCGTCCGGCAATCGATTCGACCTGCCAATCGCTACTGTGGTCGGCATGACCAGGAGCGCCACGCTCGCCACGACGCTGATCGTGGTGACCGCACTGTTGACCGGTTGCGCGCCCGGTTTGGCCGCCAATCCGCGTTTCGCCACCAATGCCGGCGCCCGCCCGCAGGGCAAGGCGACCAAAACCACCACGCCCAACGGGCCGCCGCCGATCGCGAAGCCGAAGAACGAGTTGGCCTGGCACGACTGCACTTCCAAGGAATTCGTCCAAGCCGCCGCGCCGGCACCCGTCGGCGTCAAGCTGGACTGCGCGACATACGACGCCGACCTCGACCCGGTGAACGGTGCGGCCGGTTCGCTCAACATCGGTGTGGTTCGCGCCCGTTCGGCAGCGACGCCCGACGACGCCGGTCCGGTGGTGTTCACCACCGGTTCGGATCTGCCGTCGTCGCTGCAGCTGCCGGTGTGGTTGGCCCGTTCGGGCGCCGACGTGCTCAAGCGCCATCCCATCGTCGCCGTCGACCGGCGGGGCATGGGGACCTCGAGCCCGGTGGAGTGTCTCGAGCAGTTCGATCGCCAGGAAATCCACGACCAGGCGCAGTTCGAGGCCGGCAATGACCCGGTCGCCAATCTCGCGGACGTCGTGCAGACCTCGACGACGAGTTGCACCGACACCATCGCGCCCGGTGATTCGGCCTACGACAACACCCACGCAGCGACCGACATCGAACGGTTGCGCAGCATCTGGGACGTGCCGGCGCTGGCGCTGATCGGCGTCGGCAACGGGGCGCAGGTGGCGCTGTCGTATGCGGGCTCGCACGCGGACAAGGTCGCCAGGCTGGTCCTGGACTCCCCGGTGGCCCTGGGAGTGGGCGCCGAGGCCGCGGCCGAGCAGAAGGTCAAGGGGCAGCAGGCGGCCCTGGACGCCTTCGCTGCCCAGTGCGTGGCGGTGAATTGCCCGCTGGGGCCCGACCCGAAGGGCGCGGTGAGCGAGTTGCTGGCCGACGCCAAGGCCGGGCACGGCCCCGCTGGCGCGTCGGTCGCGTCGATCGTCAGCGCGATCAGCACCTCGCTCGGCTACCCCACCGGAGACCGGGTCGGGACCACCAACGATCTGGCCGCCGCGCTGGCCAGCGCCCGGTCGGGCGACACTAATCTGCTGGCCGGGCTGATCAACCGGGCCGAAGGCACCACCGGCACCGACGGCCAGTTCGTCAACACCTGCAGCGACGCGGTCAACCGGCCCACCCCTGATCGGATCCGCGAGCTGGTGGTCGCCTGGGCGAAGCTCTACCCCCAATTCGGAGTCGTCGGCGCGCTCAATCTGGTCAAATGCGTCTCGTGGCCCAGCACGACACCGCCTCAGCCGCCGAAGAAGCTCGCGTTCAACGTGCTGCTGATGGGCGTTCAGGACGACCCGATCGTCGGGTCGGAAGGCGTGTCCGCCACTGCCGCCACCATCATCAACGCCACCGCGGCCAGCAAGCGCGTGATGTGGCAGGGCATCGGCCACGGCGCCAGCATCTACTCGTCGTGCACGGTGCCGCCGTTGGTCGGCTACCTCGACAGCGGCACGTTGCCGGCCACCGACACCTACTGTCCAGCCTGATTCAGCCCGCCTTATAAAGTGCGCTCGTGACCCGCGCCACGACGATGCAGAGCGAGACGACGAGCGATGAGGAGGAGTGGCGCAAATGACCCGCGCCACGACGATGCAGAGCGAAACGGCGAGCGATGAGGAGGAGTGGCGCAGATGAGCCGCGCCACGACGATGCAGAGCGAGACGACGAGCGATGAGGAGGAGTGGCGCAAATGACCCGCGCCACGACGATGCAGAGCGAGACGACGAGCGATGAGGAGGAGTGGCGCCCGTGACTGACGTCGACTCCCAACGCGGCGGGGTGCGCAGTTGGGCGCAGACCATTTTCGCTCCGCGCACCACGGCCCCAAGCACCGCGACCGTGCTGCGCTCCGCGCTGTGGCCGGTGGCCATCCTGGCGGTCATCCACCGCACGATCGTGGTCACCACCAACGGCAACATCACCGACGACTTCAAGCCGGTCTACCGCGCGGTGCTGAATTTCCGGCGCGGCTGGGACATCTACAACGAGCACTTCGACTACGTCGACCCGCACTACCTGTACTTCCCCGGCGGCACGCTGATCATGGCGCCGTTCGGCTACCTGCCTTTCGCCGAGTCGCGTTACCTGTTCATCGCGATCAACAGCGCCGCGATCGTGCTGGCGGGGTACTTGCTGTTGCGGATGTTCAAGTTCAGTCTGACGTCGGTCGCGGCCCCGGCCCTGCTGCTGGCGATGTTCTGCACCGAATCAGTAACCAACACACTGGTATTCACCAACATCAACGGCTGCGTCCTGCTGGCGGAAGTGTTGTTCCTACGCTGGCTGCTCGACGGCCGGACAAGCCGGCAATGGTGGGCCGGACTCGTCGTCGGCCTGACCTTCACGCTGAAGCCCGCACTGGCGCCGCTGCTGTTGCTGCCATTGCTGAACCGTCAATGGCGGACCCTGGTGCCGGCCACCGTGGTACCGATCGTGGTCAATGCGGCCGCTTTTCCGTTGATCAGCCATCCGATGGATTTCTTCAACCGCACGCTGCCCTACATCCTGGGCGTCCGCGATTATTTCAACAGTTCGATCGAGGGCAACGGCGTCTACTTCGGGCTGCCGTTCTGGCTGATTCACCTGTTGCGAATCCTGTTCACGCTGTTGGCCGTTGGCAGCCTGTGGCTGCTGTACCGCTACTACCGGACCCGCGACCCGCTGTTCTGGTTCACCACATCCTCGGGTGTGCTGCTGCTGTGGTCGTGGTTGGTCCTGGCCCTGGCCCAGGGCTACTACTCGATGATGTTGTTCCCGTTCCTGATGACGGTGGTGCTGCGCAACTCGGTGATCCGAAACTGGCCGGCCTGGCTGGGCATCTACGGATTCCTGACCATGGACCGTTGGCTGCTGTTCAACTGGATGAACGTCGGTCGGCCGCTGGAGTACCTCAAGATCACCTATGGCTGGTCGCTGCTGCTGATCGTCGTGTTCAGCGTGCTGTATTTCCGCTACCGCGACGCCAAGGCCGAAAACCGCTTGGACGAGGGCATCGACCCGGTCTGGGTGACGTCTTCCCAACCTCGCGCTAGCTTGGTGACATGACCTCTTCACCGGCGCCGAAGGTGCAGCTCAGTGACGACGAATGGCGCAAGAAGCTCAACCCCCAGGAGTTCGACGTGCTGCGCCGCGCCGGCACCGAGCGACCGTTCGTCGGTGAATACACCGACACCAAAACCGAAGGCGTCTATCAATGCCGGGCCTGCGGAGCCGAGTTGTTCCGCAGCACTGAGAAATTCGAATCCCATTGCGGCTGGCCGTCGTTCTTCGACCCGGCGGACTCCGACGCGGTGATTCTGCGTCCCGACCACTCGCTGGGTGCCATCCGCGTCGAGGTGTTGTGCGCCAACTGCCACTCCCACCTGGGCCACGTTTTCGAGGGCGAGGGCTACCCGACCCCGACGGATCAGCGTTACTGCATCAACTCGATTTCGCTGCGCCTGGTCCCGGCCGGTTCCTGACCTTCGCCCGATCAGCGGATGCCCGCCAATCCCGATCCCGGGCTGCTCGACGACCCCGTCTGGCATGCCCTGACGGGACCACATCGCCGATTCGCGACAAGCGTCACCCAACCGGCGCGGGCCTACCGATACCCCGTCGATGTGGCGCCTTTCGGCGCCCTGCGCGACGCTGACGATGGCCAGGCCTGGGCGGAACTCGCCGAACTGTCCGGACCTGACGGCCGCGCGGCCCTCGAAGCTCCGGACGTGGTCGGCGTTCCACAGGGGTGGACGGTGGTCACGGTGTTTCCGATCGCGCAGATGATCGCGCCTTCGGTCGCCCTCGCCGCCGCTTCTTGGACGGATTCCGTTGTGCCGCTGGACAAGCGCGATGCCGCGGAAATGGTGAAGCTGGCCGAACTCACCCGGCCGGGTCCGTTTTCGCTCTCGACCGTAGAGTTGGGCGGCTACCTTGGTGTTCGGCGCGGCAGACAGTTGGTCGCGATGGCCGGACGGCGTATGCACCTCCCCGGCTGGATCGAGATCAGCGCGGTATGCACTCACCCGGACCATCGCGGCCAAGGCCTGTCCCGGTTGCTGATGGCCGGCGTCGAGGCGGCGATCCGGCAGGAAGGTCAGCGCGCGTTCCTGCACGTGCTGCACGAAAACACCCGCGCCATAAGCCTTTATCGCGGGCTGGGCTTCACCGTCCGCGCCGAGATGGCGATGACCGTGGTCCGCCCGGTGGGCTAGTCCACCCGGGTGGCGTGCACTTCCCAGAACGGGGCGTGCACGCGGCCGTCGGTCAGCCACGGCTCGATGGCACGGAAGCGTTCGGCCACGGCGTCCATCTGGTCCGCCCGCTCCGGGGCGCGCCGCCGCATCTCCTCGAAATTGTCCGAGCTCATATTGATCTGGTAGGTCGTCGGCCCCAGGTAGGTGATGTCCCATCCGGCGTTCGGTAGCACATCGCGAAAGTCGGACTCCGACAGCGACCGGGGCATGAAGAACCCGTTCACGTTGCCGACACCGAACTCGAACATGTACAGCCGAGCACCGGGTTTCGTTGCCCGGTGCAGCGCCCGCGCATACGACCGCTGCAGTTCTGGTTCCGTCGAAAAGGTATGGTAGAAGGCGCAATCGACCACGGTGTCGAACCGAGCGTCCAGCCCGTCGAGCTTGGTCGCATCGGCCAATTGGAAGTTCACCGAGACCCCGGCCTTTTGCGCGTTCTCCCGGGCCCGTTCCAGGGCGGTCTCCGAGCCGTCGATCCCGGTGGCCGAATAGCCTTGTGAGGCAAGGTAGATCGCGTGGTGGCCGGGCCCGGTGCCCGGGTCGAGAACTTCGCCTTTGATGGCACCCAGCGCAACCAGTTGTCGCACCACCGGCTGCGGGCCGCCGATGTCCCACGGTGTGGCGGCCGGCAGGCCGTGCGCGACACGTTGGTCGCGGTACATCTCCTCGAACCGGGCGGGGTCGGTCGGATCGAGCGTCGTCATCTGGCGCCGCTCATCCTCATCGCTACGCTCTGAATCGTCACCGGCGGTTGTCATGTCTCCCCCTTCGTCGCTGAGCTCAGGGCAGCGAATTCACCAACTGCTCGACCGGCACCCGCGGCCCGGTGAAGAACGGCGTCTCCTCGCGGGTGTGCCGCCGCGCGTCGGTGGCCCGCAACTCGCGCATCAGGTCGACGATGCGGTGCAACTCCGGCGCTTCGAACGCCAGCAGCCACTCATAGTCGCCGAGCGCGAAGGCCGGCACGGTGTTCGCCCGGACGTCCTTGTATTCGCGGGCCGCCATGCCGTGTTCGGCCAGCATGCGTCGACGCTCCTCGTCGGGCAGCAGATACCACTCGAGGGACCGCACGAACGGGTAGACGCAGATGTAGTTGCCGGGTTCTTCGCCGGCCAGAAACGCCGGGATGTGGCTCTTGTTGAACTCGGCCGGGCGGTGCAGGGCGACACTGCTCCACACCGGCGTCGACGCCCGGCCCAGCGCGGTGGTGCGGCGGAAGTCGGAGTAGGTGGCCTGCAACGCTTCGACGTGTTCGGCGTGCGTCCAGATCATGTAATCGGCATCAGCGCGCAGGCCGGCGACGTCGTAGAGGCCGCGGACCACGACACCGTGCTCCTCGCGCTGCTTGAAGAAGGTCGCGGTCTCGTCGACCAGTGCCGCGCGGTCGTCACCCAGTTCTCCGGCGCGCACCGAGAACACCGAGAACATCAGGTAACGGACGGTCGAGTTCAGGGCGTCGTAGTCCAGGCGTGCCATGAGAACTATCGTGCCACGGGCGTTTCGACCGCACGGACGGCGGCGGCAGCAGCCCGCCCGGCGCCCCCGACGCAGGCCGGAACCCCGATCCCGTCGAGGTAACTACCGGCCACCTGGCAGGTGGGCGGCAGTCCGGCCCGCAGCTCCGCGATCACGTCCCGATGACCCGGCCCGTACTGGGGCATCGCATCCGGCCAGCGCTGGATGTGAACGTCCACCGGCTCGACCGCGAGCCCGAACACGGTCGACAGGTCCTCGATGCTCCAGGCCAGCAACTCGTCGTCGGAAGCACGGACCGCCAGGTCGTCACCGAAGCGTCCGAACGACAGCCGCAACAATTCCACGTCGGTGCGCCGGCCCCATTTCCGTGACGACAACGTGATTGCCTTGGCGTGCAAACGTTCTCCGCTGGCCACCAGCACCCCGGAGTTCTGCGGGAAGTCGATGCCGCGAGGCACGGCCATCGCCAGCACCGCCGAGGAGGCACTCTCGATCCGCCCGGCGGCCGCCGCGGTGCGCGGCGCGACGCGCTCGACCAGTCGGGCGAGGCGTGCGGCCGGGACGGCGAAGATCACCGCATCGGCCGTCCACTCCCCGCCGAGCTCGTCCCGCAACGTCCAGCCCTGCGGTGCGGCGTCGATGCCGTCGATCGCGGCGTGCACCCAGTCGACTCGGCTGCGACGGACCAGCTCTTCGACCAGGACGGTGTAGCCCCCGCCCACGGCACCGAAAATCGGGCCCGCGGTGGTGCTCGCCAGAGCCTGCTGGACCGCGTCGGTCACGCTCGTGGCACCGGCGTCGAGACCGGCCGCCAGCGTCGGCGCCGCGGCGCGGAGGCCGATGGTCGCCGCCGATCCGGCGTAGACCCCGCTGAGCATCGGGTCCACCGACCGCGCGACGACCTGCTCGCCGAACCGGTCGAGGAGGAGTTCGGCAGCGGCAGGGTCGGCGCCGGGTTGCCAACTCAGCGGCCGATCAGCCTCGGCGGCGATCTTGGCGAGCGTGGCGTCGTTGACCAGACCGGCCATCGACTCCGCCGACGACGGGATGCCGATGAGCGTTCCGGTCGGCAGCGGATGTAACCGGTCCTGGCTGTAGATCAGCGGACGCGCGCCGGTGGTGCCCAGTTGCTCGTTCGCCAAGCCCAATTCGCCGAGCAATTCCGGTATTTCGGGCCTCCGCACCACGAATGCCTCGGCGCCGACATCGACGGCGACTCCGCCGACCCGCTCGGTGCGCAGCACACCGCCGAGCCGGTCTGACGGGTCGAACAGTGTGATGGTCGCGTCGTCACCGGCGTTCTGACGCAACCGGTAGGCCGCAGTCAGGCCGGAAATTCCGCCCCCGACAACACAATACGATCGCTTGGCCGAAGTCATAGCGAATGGATCAGCGCTACCAGGTCGGTGATGATGCCGGGGTTGGTTTCCGGCAGGACGCCGTGGCCGAGGTTGAAGACGTGTCCGGATGCACCGGCGTCCACAGCCCGTCTTCCGTCGTCGACCACTGCGCGGGCGGCGTGTTCGACCGTCGGCCACCCGGCCAGTAACACCGCAGGATCGAGGTTGCCCTGCAACGCTTTTCCGGCCTCGACCCGGCCGGCCGCATCGACCAGTGATGTCCGCCAGTCGACGCCGACCACCGTCGCCCCAGCCGTCGACATCGCACCGAGCAGCTCGGCGGTGCCGACCCCGAAGTGGGTCATCGGGACACCACGGTCGGCCAGCGCGGCGAACACCCGCGAACTGTGCGGCAGCACCAGCCGGCGGTAGTCGGCCAGCGACAGCACGCCGGCCCAGGAGTCGAACACCTGGATCGCGTCCACCCCGGCGTCGAGCTGCACCCGCAGGAAGCCGATGGTCAGGTCGGTGAGCTTCTCCATCAACGAATGCCAGCACTGCGGCTCGGACAGCATCATCGCCTTGGTCTTGGCGTGGTTGCGACTCGGACCACCCTCGACCAGGTAGGACGCCAGCGTGAACGGTGCGCCGGCGAAGCCGATCAGCGGCACCTGACCCAACTCGTGCACCAGCAGCGAGACCGCATCCGACACCGGTTGCACGCCGGCCGGATCGAGTGGTCGCAGAGCGTCTACGTCGGCCGCGGTGCGCACCGGCGCCGCGATCACCGGACCCACGTCGGGCACGATGTCCACGTCGACCCCCGCACCGCGCAGCGGAACAACGATGTCGGAGAACAGGATTGCGGCGTCCACATCGTGGCGGCGGACCGGCTGCAGAGTGATCTCGGAGATCAGCTCGGCGTTGAAGCAGGCTTCCATCATGGTGTTCTGCTTGCGCAGCGCGCGGTACTCGGGCAGCGAGCGGCCGGCCTGGCGCATGAACCACACCGGCACCCGACTGGGCTTGCGGCCCGCGGCCGCGGCCAGATACGGCGACTCGGGAAGCGTGCGACGGTCACTCATCAGCATCAATGCTGCCACGACCGGCTGAGTGACGGGTGCGGCGGGCAGCGCGGCGCCCCGTGCGTAACCTCGTCGTCGGTAATGACAATGCGCCAGTCGTCAGGAGCCCGGATGCCCGTCAGCCACCCAGCCGTCAGCTACGACGAGTTCCCCAGCCTTCGCGTCGAGCGCGCCGAACACGGAGTGCTGCATGTCATCCTCGACTCCCCCGGACTCAACTCCGTCGGGCCGCAGATGCACCGCGACCTTGCCGACATCTGGCCCGCGATCGGCCGCGACCCCGACGTACGCGCGGTGCTGGTCCGCGGTGAGGGCAAAGCCTTCTCCTCCGGAGGCAGCTTCGACCTGATCGACGAGACCATCGGCGAGCACGAAAGCCGGATTCGGATCATGCGCGAGGCCCGCGATCTGGTGCTCAACATCGTCAACCTGGACAAGCCGGTGATCTCGGCGATCCACGGCGCGGCGGTGGGCGCGGGTCTGGTGGTTGCGCTGCTCGCCGACATCTCGGTGGCCGGACGCACCGCCAAGATCATCGACGGGCACACCAAGCTGGGTGTGGCCGCCGGTGATCACGCCGCCATCTGCTGGCCGCTGCTGGTCGGAATGGCAAAAGCCAAGTACTACCTGCTGACCTGCGCGCCGCTGTCCGGTGAGGAAGCCGAACGGATCGGGCTGGTGTCGCTGTGCGTGGACGACGGCGAGGTGCTCGAGACCGCGACGCGCATCGCCAACGAGCTGGCACAGGGCGCGCAGTCGGCGATCCGATTCACCAAGCACAGCCTCAACCACTGGTACCGGACCGCCGCGCCGGCCTTCGAAACCTCACTCGGCCTGGAATTCTTGAGCTTCAGCGGACCCGACGTGCTTGAGGGTCTGGCCGCCCACCGGGAGAAGCGGCCGGCCCGCTTCACCAGCGATTGAGCGCCCGGACGATGTCGCTTTCCTGCGCTGTCGCCGCGCCCCGGCCTCACGAACGGCGCGCCTGTGGCCGCGTGTCGCCGGATAGGTCTAGCGTCAAACGCTGTGAAATGCCCGCAACGCTGCGAAGCGGAGCGAAGCGACCAGGAGGAGCGGCGCCCATGACAGCAGCCGAGCCTGCCCCGTTTCGCGAGGCCGTGGAGGCGATGAGCGGGGCGAGCGTCCGTTCCGAGATCGAGTTGGGACCCATCCGGCCGCCGCAGCGCCTGGCCCCCTACAGCTACGCGCTCGGCGCCGAGGTCAAACGTCCCGAGGTCGACATCGTCCCGGAGCGCTCCGACGGTGACGCGTTCGGCCGGCTGATCCTGCTGTACGACCCGGAGGGTGCCGACGCCTGGGACGGCACCATGCGGCTGGTCGCCTACATTCAGGCCGACCTGGATTCCAGCGAGGCCGTCGATCCACTGCTGCCCGAGGTCGCGTGGAGCTGGCTGGTCGAGGCGCTGGACGCGCGCGCCGAGCAGGTCACCGCGCTGGGCGGCACGGTCACCGCCACCACCTCGGTGCGCTACGGCGACATCTCCGGACCACCGCGGGCTCACCAGCTGGAGTTGCGCGCGTCCTGGACCGCACTCACCACCGACATCGGCACCCACGTCGAGGCGTTCTGCGAGGTACTCGAGCACGCCGCGGGGCTGCCGCCGGTCGGGGTGACGGATTTGGGCACCCGGTCCCGCGTTTGACATGGCCACCGAGCCGACAGAAGCACCCCAAGACACGCCCGACGCCGCGGAACCTGACGTCACGCCGCTGCTGCATCCCGCCGACGGGGTGCCCGACCTCTCGGTGACCGCTGACGAGATCCAAGCCGCCGCAACCCTATTGGCTCAAGGACACGGCCCCTTCGCGGTGGACGCCGAACGGGCCTCGGGATTTCGTTACTCGAATCGCGCGTATCTGATCCAGATCCGGCGGGCCGGTGCGGGAACCGTGCTGATTGATCCGGTGAGCCACGGCGGCGATTCCCTCACCGTGCTGCGACCGATCGCGGACGTGTTGGCGGACGACGAGTGGATTCTGCATGCCGCCGATCAGGATCTGCCGTGCCTGGCCGAAGTCGGCATGCAGCCGCCGGCGCTCTACGACACCGAGTTGGCCGGCAGGCTGGCCGGATTCGACCGGGTCAACCTGGCGGCGATGACGCAACGGCTCCTCGGCGTCGGTCTGGCCAAGGGCCACGGCGCGGCGGACTGGTCGCGGCGTCCACTACCGGCCGCGTGGCTGAATTACGCGGCCCTCGACGTCGAGGTACTGATCGACCTGCGTGCGGCGATCGCGGGGGTGCTGGCCGAGCAGAACAAGACCGGTTGGGCCGCAGAGGAATTCGACTTCCTACGTTCTGGCGCAAGCCAGGGTCCGCCGACGACCCGTCGGGACCGCTGGCGACGAACGTCGGGCATCCACAAGGTGCGCAATCAGCGGGGGCTGGCCGCAGTCCGTGAAATGTGGACGATACGAGACGAAATCGCCCAGCGACGCGACATCGCGCCGGGCCGCATCCTGCCCGACTCCGCGATCATCGAGGCGGCAACCGTCGACCCCAAGACCCTGGAAGATCTGGTCGCCCTGCCGATCTTCGGCGGGAAGCGGCAACGCCGCAGCGCCTCCACCTGGCTGGCTGCGCTCAGGTACGCCCGCGAAAACCCCGGTCCGCCAGAGGAAGCCGAGCCGCCCAACGGCCCGCCGGCACCCGCGCGCTGGGCACGCCGACGGCCCGAGGCCGCCGTACGACTGGACGCCTCGCGCGCGGCGCTGCGCGACCTGTCGGAGCGGGTATCGGTGCCGACGGAAAACTTGGTCACGCCCGATTTGATCCGGCGCCTGTGCTGGGACTGGGAAGAACCCGTCGGCGACGTCGCAACGGCGATCGACGAATTTCTCGCTGCCGGGCAGGCCCGAAACTGGCAGCGCAAGTTGGCCGTTCCCGTGCTGGCTGCGGCGCTGCAATCGCCGGCGCCTACTCCAGACGCTCAGTGATCGCGGCGCCGGACTCGTCGCCTTCGCGCGTCAACGCCGCAATCCACCCGGTGATGCGGCGCGAGACGTGCTGATCGGTCAGACCGGCATCGGCGAGAATCTCACCACGCGATGCGTGGCTGAAGAACTCTTGCGGCAGACCGAGATCACGGCACGGCACGTCGATTTCGGCGGCCCGCAACGCGGCTGACACCGCCGAGCCGACACCGCCGGCCACGCCGTTGTCCTCCAGCGTAACGACCACCTTGTGAGCGACCGCCAACTCCGCCAGCACCGTCGGCACGGGCAACGCCCAGCGCGGGTCGACCACGGTGACACCGATGCCCTGGTCACGCAGGCGCTCGGCAACCGCCAAGGCCATCGACGCGAACGTGCCCACCGACACCAGCAACACGTCGGCGCTGAGACTTTCGGCGGGCAGCGCGAGCACGTCCACCCCTGAACGCCGCTCGATCGCCGGAATATCTTCTCCGACATCGCCTTTCGGGAACCTGATCACCGTCGGACCGTCGTCGACGGCCAGCGCCTCGCCCAGTTCCTCGCGCAGCCGGGCACCGTCACGGGGGGCTGCCACCCGAATGCCGGGAACGATGCCCAACATAGACATGTCCCACATGCCGTTGTGGCTGGCGCCGTCGCTACCGGTGACCCCGGCCCGATCGAGCACTACCGTCACGGGCAACTTGTGCAGCGCAACGTCCATCATGATCTGATCGAACGCGCGGTTGAGGAAGGTCGCGTAAATCGCGACGACGGGATGCATGCCGCCCATCGCCAATCCAGCCGCGGACGTCATCGCGTGCTGCTCGGCGATGCCGACGTCGAACATCCTGTCCGGGAAGCGATCTCCGAATGCGCTGAGCCCCGTTGGGCCGGGCATGGCTGCGGTGATGGCGACGATGTCGCGGCGCTTGGTCGCTTGTTCGATCAGCGACTCGGAGAAGGTCGCCGTCCAACTCGGCCCCGGGACCATGGTGGCAAGCCCGGTCACTGGGTCGATCACTCCACACGAGTGCATCTGGTCGGCCTCGTCGTCCTCGGCCGGCCCGAAGCCCCGGCCTTTCTGCGTCACGACGTGCACCAGCACCGGCCCGTGGAATCCGCGCGCCCTGCGCAGCGCGGCCTCGACAGCGTGTTCGTCGTGGCCGTCGACCGGGCCCATGTATTTCAGTCCGAGGTCGGTGAAGAGCAGCTGCGGCGAAAGTGCATCCTTCACACCGGCTTTGACACTGTGCATGAACTGATACGCCAGGTCACCGAAGACCGGCATGCCCCGCACCGCGCTGCGGCCGCGCTCGAGCAGGTTCTCGTAGCCGGGCTGCAGTCGCAGCATGGCCAGGTGGTTGGCCAGTCCGCCGAACGTCGGCGCGTAGCTGCGACCGTTGTCGTTGACGACGATCACCACCGGTCGGCGGGCCGCCGCGATGTTGTTCAACGCCTCCCAGCACATGCCGCCGGTGAGCGCGCCGTCACCGACCACAGCGACCACATGCCGGTTGCGATGCCCGGTGAGTTCGAAGGCCTTTGCCAGTCCGTCGGCGTAAGACAGCGCGGCGCTGGCGTGGCTGGACTCGACCCAGTCGTGCTCGCTCTCCGATCGCGACGGATAGCCGGAGAGCCCGTTCTTCTTGCGCAGTGTCTCGAAGTCCGCGGCCCGACCGGTCAACATCTTGTGCACGTAAGCCTGATGGCCGGTGTCGAAGATGATCGGATCGTGCGGCGAATCGAACACCCGGTGCAGCGCCAGCGTCAGCTCCACGACACCCAGGTTCGGCCCGAGATGGCCGCCCGTCGCCGCGACCTTGTGGATCAGGAATTCGCGGATCTCAATAGTCAGATCCTGAAGTTCGGCCTGCGAAAGGTGCTGCAGATCGGCGGGGCCACGGATCTGTTCAAGCATCCGTCCAGTGTACGCAGAACCCCCGGGCAGGCGCGCGGACCAGCGCGGATACTGCCGCGGCGCGCACCGGTCGCGCTCAGAAACAACACAGACAAGCCTGCTAATCTACGCTCCGGTGTGCCGGGAAGCCTGGTCGGCGTTGTTTCGCGCTGTTCGGGTCTTCCTGCTATTACGGGCTATTCGGGAGTGCGGCATGACTTGCAGGGTCGGCGCCACCGCGCGTAGCGGACGGACGTCAGAGTTCGACCGCGTCGCCAGTGCGACGCGCTCACTGGCCTCGGTGCTCATATCTTGAGGGCCGCCACCCCGTCCATGCCGAGCCACGCGCACGCCCAACGGCTGGACCGCCGATGAGCAGCGCCCTCTTCCACGCGATCTACGCGTCTACCGTCTTCGTCGTTTGCTATGTGCTGATCACCACCGAGCGGTTCAACAAGACCAAGGTGGCGTTGGCGGGCGCGACGCTGATGTTCTTCCTGCCGCTGATCAGTTCTGAAGACGTCTTCTACTCCCGCGACACCGGAGTCAACTGGGACGTTCTGTTCCTGCTGCTCGGCATGATGATCATCGTCAGCGTTGTGCGTCAGACCGGCGCTTTCGAATACGTTGCGATCTGGTCTGCCAAGCGCGCCAAGGGATCACCACTGCGGATCATGATTCTGCTGATCCTGGTCACCGCGCTGGGCACAGCCGTTCTGGACAACGTGACCACAGTGCTGTTGATCGCACCGGTGACCTTGCTGGTGTGCGATCGTCTCGCGGTCAACCCTGCGCCTTACCTCGTCATCGAGGCGATCGCCGCCAACATCGCTGGTGCGGCCACCCTGGTCGGTGACCCGACCAGCATCATCATCGGTACCGGCGCACACCTGACCTTCATCGAGTTCAGCGCCAATATGGCGCCGGCGGTCCTGCTCGTGCTTGTCGCGCTGATCGCCATGCTGCCGCGGCTCTACCCGGGCTTTTGGGTCGTCGATCCGGATCGGGCCGCCGACGTCATGTCGCTCAACGAACGCGAAGCAATCCGTGATTCGAAGCTGCTGCTGCAGTGCGGGATCGTGTTGACCGTGGTTTTCACTGGATTTGTGCTGCACAAGCAGATCCACATGGAGCCGTCCATGGTGGCGATGGCCGGGGCCGGCATCCTGATCGTGATCTCGGGGTTGGAACGCGAGTTCTACCTTGCCAGCGTCGAATGGGAGACGCTGCTGTTCTTCGCCGGACTGTTCGTCATGGTGGGGGCCTTGGTGCGGACCGGCGTCATCAAGGAACTGGCGAAAGTGGCCAGCGGATTCGCCCACGGCGATGCCTGGACCGCGACGCTGTTGATCCTCACAATCTCCTTCACGCTCGGCAGCTTCATCAACAATGTTCCCTACGCGGCCGCAATGACGCCGATCGTCGCGCAGTTCGCCGACTCCATTCCCGGGCACGCGGGATCCGGTGTGCTGTGGTGGGCGCTGCTGCTGGGCACCGTGCTCGGCGGCAACCTCACTCCGGTCGGCGCCAGCGCCAACATCGTCGCGGTCGGGATCGCCAAACGCGCCGGCCATCCGGTGTCGTTCTGGGACTTCACCAAACGCGGAGCGGCAGTGACGGCCGTATCGTTCGTTCTTTCTCTCGGCTACCTGTGGCTGCGCTACTTCTGATCGTAAGGTGGCCTAGTGCGAGCAGAGGACCTCGACGAGCAATTCCCCATCGTGGATGTGGGTTCAGACGCCCTGGACGCGGCGCGCATGATCGCCGAGCACCACCTGCCGGGCCTGATCGTCACCGACGCGTCCCAGAAGCCGTACGCGGTGTTGCTGGCCTCTGAGGTGCTGCACCTGATTCTGCCGCGTTACGTACAGGACGACTTGATGCTGGCCGGTGTCATGGGTGACGCACTGGGCGACTACGCGCAGAACCTGGCCGGCAAGACGGTAGGCGAGGTCGTCTCCACGCCACCGAAAAAACTGCCCTCGGTCGATGCGCGTGACGGTGTCATCAAAGTGGCCGCCGAACTGGCTCGTCTTCGGTGCCCGCTGATCGCGGTGACCAAGAACGGAAAGCTGCACGGTGTGATCACGGCCTCACGACTGTTGGCCGCTGCGCTCAAATCCTGAGTTCGCTTTGGCGCCGACGCTGCACGTTTGCCTGGTCGTTTCGAACGCAACCTGAGAAAGCCCTTACGCCAGTCCCGTTAACCGATTCCTCGAAGCAGACGTATTGTTGCGGTGTGCGGGCAGAGGATCTCGACGAGAAGTTCCCGGTAGTAAAAATCGACTCGAATGCGCTGGATGCTGTCCGTTTGCTCGCTGAGCACCGGCTGAACGGATTGGTGGTCGTCACCGACACCTCCGAGACGCCGTTCGCGGTGCTGCCAGCTTCGCAGGTGGTGCGTTTCATCGTGCCGGGCTACGTCCAGGACGACCCCGGGCTGGCCAGCGTGGTCACCGAGACGATGGCCGATCACGCGGCGGAGAAGTTGAGCGGCAAGACCATTCGCGAATTGCTGCCCAAACAGCGCCAGCACATCCCGGTCGCCGAGGCCGACGACACCATCATCGAGGTGGCCGAGGTCATGGCGCGACTGCGCAGCCCGTTGGTCGCCGTGGTCAAGGATGGAAAGCTGCACGGCGTGATCACCGCGTCCCGGTTGCTGGCCGCCGCCCTGAAGGAATGACCGGGCCGCGCCCGCAACCTCAGCACCCGTCCGGCTAGGCCGCGTCGATGATTTACTACGCGATCGCGGTGTTCGTCATCGCCTACGCGCTCATCATCAGCGAGCGTTTCAACAAGACCGCGGTCGCGCTTGTCGGCGCGGGCCTCGTGGTCTGCCTGCCGGTGATGGACTCCGCCGACGTCTTCTACTCCCAGGACAGCGGAATCGACTGGGATGTCATATTTTTGATGTTCGGCATGATGATCATCGTCAGCATCATGCGCCAGACCGGGGCCTTCGAGTACGCGGCGATCTGGGCGGTCAGACGGGCCAACGGCTCTCCTCTGCGCATCATGATTTTATTGATGCTGGTAATGGCCCTGGCATCGGCGATCCTGCCCAACGTCGTATCGGTGCTGCTGATCGCGCCGGTGACCCTGCTGGTGTGCGAGCGCCTGGAGATCAACCCGGTGCCGCTGCTGATCGCGGAGGTCTTCGCCTCCAATATCGGCGGCGCCGCAACACTGGTCGGTGACCCACCGAACATCATCATCGGGGCTCGTAAAGGGTTGTCGTTCAATGCGTTTTTCGTGAACATGGCACCGGTCGTGCTGATCGTCATGCTTGTTCTGATCGCCTTCGTGCCCGTGCTGTTTCGCGGTCTCGGCACCGTCGATCCCGCGCGCGTCGCCGATGTCGTCTCGATGGACGACGATGACGTGCTGCACGATCGCGGACTCTTGATCAAGTCCGGTGTCGTACTCGTAGCCGTCCTTGCCGGGTTCGTCGTCTCCCCGAACATCCACCTGGCGCCGTCACTGGTGGCACTGCTGGGCGCCGGCGCCCTGATCCTGTGGTCGCGGACCGACCAGTCCGACTACCTGGCCAACGTCGAGTGGGACACCCTGCTGTTCATCGTCGGCCTGTTCGTCATGGTCGGCGCCCTGCTGAAAACCGGCTTCATTGGCACCGTTGGACGACTGGCGGCCAGCGCGATCGGCGGCAACATGCTGTTGGCGACGATGCTGATCCTCGTCGTGTCGACCGTGGCCTCCGGCCTGATCGACAACGTGCCTTATATCGCGACCATGACACCGATCGTCGACCACCTGGCCTCGACGATGCCCGGTCAGTCGCATCACGATGTGCTGTGGTGGTCGTTGGCGCTCGGCGGCGACCTGGGCGGCAACCTGACCGCTGTCGGGTCCACCGCCAACATCGTGATGATCGGCATCGCGATGCGTTCCGGCAATCCCATCTCGTTCTGGGAATTCACCCGTAAAGGCATCGCGGCCACCGCACTGTCCACTGTGGTCTGCGCGCTGTATCTGTGGCTGCGGTATTTCGTGTTCGGCTAGCGGGTGATCAACGCGACGCACTCGATGTGGTGTGTCAGCGGGAACGAGTCGAACACCGAAAGCTTCTGCACCGTGTATCCGTGCCGCTGGTAGAGCCCGACGTCACGGGCGAATGATGCTGCCTCACAACCAATGTGGATGATACGCGGCACTCCCGCCGCGGCCAGCAGGTCGATCACCTCGCGACCGGCACCGCCGCGCGGGGGATCCAGCACGGCCACATCGGCGCGACCGCGCTGCCCGGCCAATGCCCGCCGCACCGAGTCGCTGACCACCCGCACCTGCGGGTATTCGGCCAGCGTCGCCCGGGCCGAACGCGACGCGGCCCGCGCGCTGTCGACGGTGAGTACCTGACCCGACTCCCCCACCGCGTCAGCCAGCACCGCGGCGAAAAGCCCTGCGCCGCCGTACAGATCCCACGTCGTCATGCCCGGATCGGGTCGGGCCCAGTCACTCACGAGCTCGCTGTAGGTGCGGGCCGCGTCGCGATGAGCCTGCCAAAAACCCGTCACCGGCACCTCCCAGCGATGCCGGCCGACCCGCTGCACACCCCGAAGTCCGCCCTCGACCACGTCGGTGACGTTGCGGTGGCCTTGGCGCACGGTTCGTGCCACATGTCGCCGGCCGTCGTCGTCGACGACGACGTGCAGATGCGCGCCGGGTGCCCACGCGGTGTCGGTCAGCCCGTCCGTCAATCCCGGCGGCAGCTGACCGCAATTGAGTTCGGCGACCAGATCATCGCTGCGGTACCGGTGGAATCCCGGGCGCCCATCGGGGCCCACATCGAGCCGGATCCGTGTGCGCCAGCCGGTGGACCCGGTCGATCCCAGCGGCAGGACTTCACCGCTCCACTGGTAATTACCCAGCCGCGCAAGCTGATTGGACACCACCGCGGCTTTCAGCGCACGCGCAGCGACCGGGTCGACGAACGCGAGGTCGCAGCAACCGGCTCCGTCGACGCCCGCGATCGGGCACAGCGACGCGGTGCGGTCGGCGGACGGATCGATCACCTCGATGGTTTCGGCGTGCCAATACGAACCTCGGTCGGAGGTGACCCGCACCCGCACCTGCTCACCGGGCAATGCGTAACGGACGAACACCACCCGGCCGTCGTGGCGCGCCACGCAGCTACCGCCGTTGGCCGGCGCACCCACGGTCAGCGTCAACTCGCCCAGCGCCGGCGGTGGCGCCGCAGTGGTCTCCGAGGTCAATCGAAGATCCCTCGACGCGCATCGCCGGGGGCCGCGTGCGGTTGCATCGTCTTGATCCGCTCCGACGAACTGAGTTGCCAGGGAACCGATGTCACCATCACCCCGGGCATGAACAGCAGCCGCCCCTTCAACCGCAACGCACTCTGGTTGTGCAGCACGTGCTCCCACCAGTGCCCGACCACGTATTCGGGCAGGAACACCGTCACCACGCTGCGCGGCGACTCCTTACTGACTCGCTTCACGTAATCCAGTATCGGACGGGTGATTTCGCGGTACGGCGAGGCGATGACCTTCAATGGCACGCTGAGCTTGCTGTCCTCCCAGCGGCGAACCAACTTGCGGGTGTCGGCGTCGTCGACGCTGACCGTGATTGCCTCCAGCACATCGGGTCTCGTCGCCCGCGCGTAGGCCAGCGCCCGCAGTGTCGGCAGGTGCAGCTTCGAGACCAGGACGATGGCGTGATTCTTGCTGGGCAGCACCACGTCATGGCCGTCGGCGAGCTGGTCGATTTCCCGGCTGACCGTGTCGTAGTGCTTCCGGATCATCTTCATCAGCGCGAAGAGCAGCACCATCGCTACGATCGCGATCCAGGCTCCGGCGAGGAATTTGGTGACCATCACGACCAGCAGCACAGTGCCGGTCGCCACGAATCCGATTGTGTTGACGACCCGGGACCGCATCATCCCCCTACGGACGACGGGGTCGGTTTCGTTGCGTAACAAGCGAGTCCAGTGCCGGACCATGCCGATTTGACTCAGGGTGAACGAAATGAAAACCCCGACGATGTACAGCTGGATCAGCGCGGTGACTTGCGCCCGGAACGCGATGATCGCGGCGAGAGCCGCGACGGCGAGGAACACGATGCCGTTGGAGAACGCCAGCCGATCGCCGCGGGTGTGCAACTGGCGGGGCAGATAGCTGTCCTGCGCGAGCACCGAGCCGAGCACCGGGAATCCGTTGAACGCGGTGTTGGCGGCCAGTACCAGGATCAGCGCGGTCACGACGGCTATCAGCAGGAAGCCGATGTGGAAGCTGCCGAAAACGGCTTGCGCGATCTGAGTGACGAGCGTCTTCTGCTGGTAGTCGCTCGGCGTGCCGGTGAGCTGTGCGGCGGGGTTGTCGACGATCTGCACGCGCGTCTCTTTGGCCAACAGGATGATGCCCACCAGCAGGCTGACGGCGATCGCGCCGAGCATCAGCAGTGTCGTCGCCGCATTGCGCGACTTGGGCTTTCGAAAAGCCGGCACCCCGTTGCTGATTGCCTCGACACCGGTCAGCGCCGCGCAGCCGGACGAGAACGACCGCGCCACCAGGAATGCCAGCGCGAAGCCGGTAATCGAACCGTGCTCGGCGTGCATCGTGAACCCGGCGGACTCGGCACGCAGCGGCTCGCCCATCACGTAGATCCGGATCAAACCCCAAACGAGCATCGCGCCGACGCCGACGATGAACGCATACGTGGGAATGGCAAAGGCCACACCGGATTCACGGATACCGCGCAGGTTGAGCGCCATCACGATCAAGATCGCGCTCACGCAGAAGAACACTTTGTGGCTGGCCACGAACGGGATCGCGGATCCGATGTTCGACATGGCCGACGCCGTCGAAACAGCAACCGTGAGAACGTAATCCACCATCAACGCGCTGGCCACGGTCAGTCCCGCGTTGGCCCCGAGGTTGGTGGTCACCACCTCGTAGTCACCACCACCGGATGGATAGGCGTGCACGTTCTGCCGGTAGCTGGCCACCACCACCAACATCACTGCCGCCACCGCGACGCCGATCCACGGCGTCAGCGAGTACGCCGCCAGACCAGCCACCGACAGCATCAGGAAGACCTCTTCGGGGGCGTACGCGACCGAGGAGAGCGCGTCGGAGGCGAACACCGGCAGCGCGATCCGTTTGGGCAGCAGGGTGTGGCTCAGCCGGTCGCTGCGAAACGGCCGGCCCAGAAGCAGTCGGCGCGTCGCAGTCGAAAGTTTGGACACGAGAGCCAAGAGTAAGCGCAACCGTGCCTGCCGGTACGGTTCGGTAGACGAGAATGTCTCCCAAACCGGCTGGCCACTGCGGCTGACCGGGCCGAGAGGACGCATGCGTGCGAGTCGTTGTGATGGGCTGCGGCCGGGTGGGATCGTCGGTCGCCGACGGACTGTCCCGGATCGGCCACGAGGTCGCGGTGATCGACAGCGACGACACCGCGTTCACCCGGCTGAGCCCTGAGTTCGCCGGCGAACGGGTACTGGGCCTGGGATTCGACCGGGATGTGCTGCTGAAGGCCGGTATCGAGGGAGCCGACGCGTTCGCCGCGGTGTCGTCCGGCGACAACTCGAACATCATTTCGGCGCGGCTGGCCCGGGAGACGTTCGGAGTACGCCGCGTGGTTGCCCGGATCTACGACGCCAAGCGCGCCGAGGTCTACGAACGCCTCGGCATTCCCACCATCGCCACCGTGCCGTGGACCACCGACCGCCTGCTGCACGCGCTCACCCGGGAGAGCGAGACGGCCAAGTGGCGGGACCCCAGCGGCACCGTCGCCGTCCTCGAGGTGGCCCTGCACGAGGACTGGGTCGGCCGGCTGGCCACCGACCTGGAGTCCGCGACCGGCGCGCGGGTGGCGTTCGTCATTCGGTTCGGCACCGGGATACTCCCCGAGCCCAAAACGGTCATCCAGTCCGGCGACGAGATCTACATCGCCGCGATCTCCGGACACGCCGCCGAGGCACTGGCCATTGCGGCGCTGCCACCGAGCGAGGACTCCGAGTCATGAGACGCGCCGAAGCCGGGGTTGAGGAGTGGCGCCCATGAGAGTCGCGATTGCGGGAGCCGGCGCGGTGGGCCGCTCAGTGGCCCGCGAGCTGATCGACAACCATCACGACGTGACGTTGATCGAGCGCAAGCCCGAGCACATCGACGAGGACGCGATTCCCGCCGCGCACTGGCGCCTGGGCGACGCGTGCGAGGTGAGCGTGCTGGAGTCGGTGCAGTTGCACGAGTTCGACGTGGTGGTGGCCGCCACCGGTGACGACAAGGCCAACGTGGTGCTCAGCCTGTTGGCCAAAACGGAATTCGCGGTCCCCCGCGTGGTGGCCCGGGTCAACGATCCCCGCAACGAATGGCTGTTCACCGACGCGTGGGGCGTCGACGTGGCGGTGTCCACCCCTCGGATGTTGGCGTCGCTGATCGAGGAAGCCGTGGCGGTCGGAGATCTGGTCCGGCTGATGGAATTCCGGCGGGGTCAGGCCAATCTGGTCGAGATCACGCTTCCGGACAACACGCCATGGGGCGGAAAGCCGGTGCGCAAGCTGCAGCTGCCGCGAGACGTCGCGCTGGTGACGATTCTGCGTGGACCCCGGGTAATCGTCCCCGAGGACGACGAACCCTTGGAGGGCGGCGACGAGCTGCTGTTCGTCGCGGTCACCGAGGCGGAAGAGGCACTGCGTCAGCATCTGCTGCCGTCGCCGTGACTGCGCTGGCGTCCAGCGCGCGCTGCGCCGTTCGGATCGCCAGGAATGTCACCACCGCCGCCACCGCGGTCAGCGGCCAGCCCATCGCGATCCGCGCCACGACCAGCCAGCCGGTGTGGTCGCTGTCGTAGAGCACCCGCTGCACCACGAAGCGGGCCGCAAAGACCACCGCCCAGGTCAGAGTGGCGACGTCGAACGCGTAGACCGCGCGGCGCACACCGCGCCAGCCACGGTCGTGGCCGTGCAGCCAGCTCCAGATGTAGCCGACGACCGGTCGCCGCAGCAGGATCGACACCGCAAACACCGCCGCGTAGAGCAGTGACGTCCAAATACCCAGCAGGAAATAGCCTTTCGACTCCCCCATCACGTAGGCGATCAGCACGCAGACGGCCACGCCGATCAGCCCGGAGACGGCCGGCTGCACCGAGTCGCGCCGGGCCAGGCGCCAGACCAGGATCAACGCGGCGACGCCGAGGGCGGCGGCCGACGCCACCGCAAGCCCGAGCAGCCGCGAGGTGCCGACGAACACCAGCACCGGCAGCGACGAGTAGACGATTCCCGAGACGCCGCCCAGTTGCTGCATCATCCGCTCGGCCGGCGTGAGCCGGTCGGCGGCTAGTTCACCGTCGACGGCACCAGCCGTATCGCCGGCGTCCTCCGCACGGCTCACCGCTGAATCTCGTAGTGCGGGTTGTAGATTGCCTTGCTGCCGTTTTCCAGTTTGCCCAGCCGGCCCTGCACCCGCAGCGTGCGTCCCGATTCGATGCCGGGAATCCGACGCTGCCCCAACCAGACCAGCTCGATGGTGTCGGTGCCGTCGAAGAGTTCGGCCCGAACCCCGTCGGCGCAGCCCTTGCCGTTGCACTCGACACTGCGCAGTGTTCCTACCACCGTGACCTCTTGGCCGCGCTGGCAGTCGATCGCCCGCTGCGCGCCAGTCGTCACCGCCTCGTCGCGCAGTTCCTCGGCGTCACGCTGCTCGGGGTCCTCCGTCAGCCGACGAGTCAGCCGGCGCAGATAACCTTCCGCGGCCATGGCCTCTCCTGAGCGTCGTGAATTGCAGATCCTGTATTCCAACGGACACCGTAGACCGATTGGTTCCCCAACGCCACGCGGCGTCCGGGCAGTATCAAGGGGTGCGGATCGACCTGGACGGCGTGCGCGCCGTCGTGCTGCCGGGAACGGGTTCTGACGACAGCTACATCACCCGGGCCTTCGGTGATCCGCTGCGCACGGCGGGTGCGCAGCTGATTGCACCGAGACCTCAACCCGACCGGCTGATCGCCGGATACCTCGACGATCTGGATGACGCCGCGCGAGGCGCTCCGATTCTGGTGGGAGGCGTGTCGATCGGTGCGGCGGTGTCCCTCGCCTGGGCGTTACAGCACCCCGAGCACACCGTCGCCGTGCTGGCCGCGCTGCCGGCCTGGACCGGTCCGCCCGACGGGGCGACTGCCGCGATCGCCGCGCAGGTGTCGGCGCGCCAGCTGCGCCACGACGGGTTGGACGACACGACCGCGCAGATGCGCGCGACCAGCCCGCCCTGGTTGGCCGACGAGTTGGCCCGGTCCTGGCGCGGCCAGTGGCCGCATCTGCCCGCTGCCATGGAGGAAGCCGCCGGGTACGTCGCCCCGACCGAGACCGAACTCCGGCGCTTGGCGGTGCCGCTCGGTGTGGCAGCGGCCGAGGACGACCCGATTCACCCCGTCGACGTCGGGCGACGGTGGGCGGCTGCGGCGCCACGGGGGGCGTTACGCACCGTCACCCTCGACCAGATCGGCGCGGACGCCTCCGCGCTGGGCGCGGCCTGCCTGGCGGCACTGCGGTCGGTGTAGTCGCCGCTGAGCCGCTGCGGGCGGCCTTCGGCCCGGCTAGTTGCCGGTGCCGCGCAGCTGCTGCATCGCCGATCCCGAGGCACTGCGCCGCTCAGGCGCGGACGACTCCTCGGCGGCGACGTCGGCGTCGGCGTCCGGCGCCGCGACGGGCTGCGCACCGGCGGAACCCTGAGCGGCAGCGGCTTCGCGCAGCTGCGAGGCCATCGGCTCAGGCAGCTGCACCGGCAGTGGCGTACGCACCGGTAACGGAGTGTCACCACGGCGAATTACCGTATCCAGCAACGCGTTTCGCGCCTCTTCGGTCAGTGCGTCGATACTCTCGATCGAGCCGTTGACCACGCAGCGAATCATCCAGCGGTAACCGTCGACCCCGATGAACCGCACCACACCCGATGCGGTGCCGACCACCTCGCGGCCCCAGCGACCGTCCTGGATGGTCACCGACGCACCGTCGCCACGCAGCGACTCGGCCAGTTCACCGGCCACCTCGCGCCACAGCCCGCCGGTCTTGGGGGCCGCGTAGGCGGCGATGGTGAAGCGACCGTTCGCGGTCACGATCCACACCGCACTCGGGACCCCGACCTCGGTCAACTCGACCTGCAGTTGCGCCGCCGGCGGCAACGGCACCAGCACCGAACCCAGGTCGAGCCGACCCTCGGTCGCGACCACGGACTCGTCGAAATCCTCGATGTCGAACGGGCCGTCGAGGTCACCATCGACCACCGTGCCGACGGATGCGTCCGGCTTACTTTGAGTAGCAACGGTTTCCGGCTCGCCCGCCGGTTCGTCCTTCGATTTACGCCTGCCAAATGCCATCAGCTGCGCCGCCCCTCCTGCTCTTCAGGATCGCACTGCCCTGTTTATCGTCATCGGCGGTCAAAGGCTTGCATGTCCGCCAGAGGAGCCGTGGCCGCCGGCGCCACGGGAGGTATCGGCCAACCCGGCCTCGTCGAACGACGACACCTCGACCAAGTCGACCAGCTCGACGCGCTGAACCAGCAATTGGGCGATACGGTCGCCGCGGTTCACCACGATCGGCGTGGTGGGGTCGAGATTGATCAGTGAGACCTTGATCTCTCCACGGTAACCCGCGTCGACGGTGCCCGGACTGTTGACGATCGAAAGTCCAACCCTCGCAGCCAATCCGGACCTCGGGTGCACCAGGCCCACCATCCCGACCGGAATGGCCACCGCAATCCCTGTCCCGACCAGTGCCCGGTGTCCGGGCGCGAGTTCGAGGTCTTCGGCGCTGTAGAGATCTACGCCGGCATCACCGTGATGGGCCCGGGCGGGCAGCGGAAGCCCGGGGTCGAGACGAACAACCGCCAGACTGGTCGACACGGGGGCACAGACTACCCTCGACCGAGTGTCAGGGACGCCAGTCACGCCGCAAGGCGTGCGGTACAGCGAGCGGTTGTGGGTGCCGTGGTGGTGGTGGCCGCTGGGTTTCGCGTTCGCCGGGCTCATCGCCTTCGAGGTGAACATGGGCGTGCGGAGCCTGCCGCAGTGGCTACCGTTCGCCGTGTTATTCGTCGTCGCCGCGGGGACCTTACTGTGGCTCGGCCGCATCGAGGTCCGCGTCATCTCGGGTGCCGGTGAGGTCGAGTTGTGGGCCGGTGAGGCGCATTTGCCGGTCACCGTGATCGCCCGCTCCGCCGACATCCCCCAGACCGCGAAATCCGCGGCGCTGGGACGGCAGCTGGATCCGGCCGCCTTCGTCTTGCACCGAGGCTGGGTGGGTCCGATGGTGCTGGTGGTGTTGGACGATGCAGACGATCCGACGCCCTACTGGCTGGTGAGTACCCGCCATCCGGACCGGGTGTTGTCGGCGTTGCGCAGCTAGTCGGCGACAGCCCGACGGTCAACGTCAGGCCGCGCAGTCCGTACAGATCATCACGCCGCCCTTTTCGCTGGCGAGACGGCTGCGGTGCTGCACGAGAAAGCAGCTCGAGCAGGTGAACTCGTCGGCCTGCTTCGGGATCACGCGAACGGACAGCTCCTCGCCGGACAGGTCGGCCCCCGGCAACTCGAACGACTCGGCGGATTCGGACTCGTCGACGTCCACCACCGCCGACGCCGCCTCGTTTCGCCGAGCCTTGAGTTCCTCGAGTGAGTCCTCTGAAACGTCGTCGGATTCGGTACGCCGTGGGGCGTCGTAATCGGTTGCCATCGTCTGTCCCCTCGTAACACTGCAAGCAACGTTTTGTACCAGCGTCGAACGCATCTACCAAATGATTCGTGCCCGTATACAAGAGTGTTCAGCTGTGATTTACGTCACAGGGCAAAATTGGCCGCGCTACCTCGGACTAAACCCCGCGCCTTAGAGTGCGTACGTGGTCGCGCAAATCACCGAAGGTACTGCCTTCGACAAGCACGGTCGCCCCTTTCGGCGCCGTAACGCCCGCCCCGCCATCGCCCTGCTCGTGGTGCTGTTGGTGGCCAGCGCGGTGGTGTGGACGATCGCACTCACCCGCCCGGCCGAAGTGCACGAGGCGACGGTCTGCAACCCGCCACCGGAGCAGACCGACCCGGCACTGCCGCATCTGGGCAGCGCGGTGTCGCGGAGCACCATGGTCAATGTCGCCCCGGCAAAATTGGCCGACACCAAAATTCGCGTGCTGAACGCCAGCGGGCGGGGCGGCCAGGCCGCCGACGTCTCGGGCGCACTGCGCGACCTCGGATTCGCGCAGCCGACCGCCGCGAACGACCCCGTCTACGCCAAGACGCGGTTGACCTGTCAGGGACAGATCCGGTTCGGCGAAGCCGGCCAGGCCAGCGCGGCCGCGGTGTGGCTGGTGGCCCCGTGTGCCGAGTTGTACCGCGACGACCGCTCCGACGACTCCGTGGACCTGGCGATCGGTACCGAGTTCGGCGCCCTGGCACACAGCGACGACATCGCCGCGGTCCTCGCGGGGCTGCGACCGGGCAACGTCGAACCGGCCGATTCCTCGCTGCTGTCGAAGATTCACGCCGGCCCCTGCTGACCGGTCACTCCGGTATGGGTGCCTGACCGCCGAACTCGTCGAGCACGGCGAGGAGCTGGTCGGCGACACCGGGCGCCGCCGCGACCACCAGAGCCGCATCGCGGTCCGGATCGGCCGGCAGCGGCAACAGCACCTGCGCACCGGCTTCCGCGGCGATCAGCGCTCCCGCCGCCAGATCCCACACCTTGAGGCCGTGCTCGTAGTACGCGTCGAGCCGGCCCGCCGCGACCGCGCACAAATCCAGTGCCGCGGAACCGATTCGGCGCACATCGCGAACCTTGGGCAGGACGTTGGACACCAGCGACGCCTGCGCGGTACGACGGCGCCGCGAATAGGCGAACCCCGTGCCCACCAGGGCCAGCGACAGGTCGTCGACTGCGCTGCACCGCAGCGGCCGGGTGCCGTCGGCATCGGTGACGTGCGCGCCGAGTCCGACTCCGGCTGAGTACAGCCGCCCGCCGACCACATCGGCGACCGCGCCGGCCACCGAGACGCCGTCCACCTGGGCCGCCACCGACACCGCGTACGCCGGGATCCCGTAGACGAAGTTCACCGTGCCGTCGATGGGGTCCAGCACCCAGGTGACACCCCCGGGGTTCTCGTTCGCCGGATCGGTCGGTCCGCCGATTTCTTCACCGAGAACGGCATCGCCAGATCGCCGTCGGGCCAGCAGATCACGCAGCAGACCTTCGGTTTCGGTGTCGACGACCGTGACCGGGTCGGTCGGCGTCGTCTTGGATCGCACCGCGTCGTCGCTGTCGGTCCCGGCATCCGCGCCGAACACTTCGTCACGACGCCGCCGGACGAACTCGGCCGCCTCGGCGGCCAGCGCCTCGGCCACCGCGCGCAGTCGAGCCGGCTCGTTCTCGGGTGTGCTCACCGATCCATCGCATCACAGCGACTCGCTACCCGACGACCAACTAGGGTTTTCTCGACGCCCACGTCCCGCCGAGGAGATTCGATGACCCCTGCCGACTCGATCAGCCCACCACCGCCGACCGGCGGGTCGGTGACACCGGCCGCCCGTGGTTTCGGCATCGACGTGGGCGGCAGCGGCATCAAAGGCGGCATCGTCGACCTGGCAACCGGTGAACTCGTCGGCGATCGCTACAAGCTGCTCACGCCCCAGCCGGCGACGCCGTCCGCGGTCGCCGAAACGATCGCCGCCGTGGTCAAGGAATTCGACTGGACCGGCCCGCTGGGCGTGACCTATCCCGGTGTGGTCACCAACGGCATCGTGCGCACTGCGGCGAACGTCGACAAGAAATGGATCGGGACCAATGCGCGCGACATCATCAGCGCCGGCCTAAACGGCCAGGAAGTCGTCGTGCTCAACGATGCCGACGCCGCCGGACTGGCCGAGGAACGCTACGGCGCCGGCAAGGACACCAGCGGCGTGGTGGTTCTGCTCACCTTCGGGACGGGCATCGGGTCAGCGGTGATTCACAACGGGATTTTGCTGCCCAACACGGAGTTCGGGCATTTGGAGGTCGGCGGCAAAGAGGCCGAACACCGAGCCGCGTCCTCGGTCCGGGATCGAAAGGGCTGGAGCTTCGAAAAATGGGCGAAGCAGGTGACGAGAGTTCTGATCGCGATCGAGAACGCGATGTGCCCCGAACTGTTCATCGCGGGCGGTGGTGTGAGCCGTAAAGCCGACAAATGGGTCCCGCTGCTGAAGAACCGCACCCCGGTGGTCGCCGCCGCCCTGCAGAATTCCGCCGGAATCGTCGGCGCCGCGATGGCGGCGACGCGCGACGTGACGCACTGATTTGCGCGCTGTGGCGGGGGTATAGCCGCGCTGTCGTTACAATGGTCAACGGCAGCCGCCCGAGGAGATAGCGGCGAATATCCATACTGATAATCGACGCCGACATTCGACATAGCTGACATCGTCCGATTGAGCATGCCTGCAGCATCAGACGAGAGTTCTACCGAAGGGGTTTACGTGGCAGCGACCAAAGCACAACCGGCAACCGATGAGCCGGTGAAGCGCACCGCCGCCAAAGCACCCGCCAAGCGATCGCCGGCCAAGGCCACCAATGGGGCTACCACCAAGACCGCCAAAGCTCCGGCGAAGGCCGCCAAAGCCACCACCGCCAACAAAACCGGCACCGCGACCAAGGGTGCCGCCGCCAAGGCCGGTCCGGCCCGCGGCCGCCCGAAGAAGGCCACCACGAAAGGCGCCGACGACGCCGAGGCGACGGGTGCCGACGTCGAGGCCGAAGAACTCGAGACCGACGCCGATCTCGACAGTGGTCCCGTCGAAGAAATCGACCTCGCCGAGGAAGACCTGAATCTCGAAGACCTCGAAGACGAATCGTCCGAGGACTCCGACGACGAAGACAGCCCGGCCGCCGGCACCACCGCGGCCGTCGCCAAGGAGCCGGCCAAGCCCGCCGGAGAAGAAACCGACGAAGAAGAAATCGTCGAGCCGACCGAAAAGGACAAAGCCTCAGGCGATTTCGTCTGGGACGAAGACGAGTCCGAAGCGCTCCGACAGGCCCGCAAGGACGCCGAACTGACGGCATCCGCGGATTCGGTTCGCGCGTACCTCAAGCAAATCGGCAAGGTGGCACTGCTCAACGCCGAAGAAGAGGTCGAGCTGGCCAAGCGGATCGAGGCGGGCCTGTACTGCACGCAGCTGATGACGGAGCTGACCGAAAAGGGTGAGAAGCTCCCGGCCGCGCAGCGTCGCGACTACCAGTGGATCTGCCGCGACGGTGATCGCGCCAAGAACCATCTGCTGGAGGCGAACCTGCGACTGGTGGTCTCGCTGGCCAAGCGCTACACCGGCCGCGGCATGGCGTTCCTCGACCTGATCCAGGAGGGCAACCTCGGCCTCATCCGGGCGGTCGAAAAGTTCGATTACACAAAGGGTTACAAGTTCTCCACCTATGCGACCTGGTGGATCCGCCAGGCCATCACCCGCGCCATGGCCGACCAGGCCCGCACCATCCGCATCCCGGTGCACATGGTCGAGGTGATCAACAAGCTCGGCCGCATCCAGCGCGAGCTGCTGCAGGACCTGGGCCGCGAGCCCACGCCCGAAGAGCTTGCCAAGGAAATGGACATCACCCCGGAGAAGGTGCTGGAGATCCAGCAGTACGCCCGGGAGCCGATCTCGCTCGACCAGACCATCGGTGACGAGGGCGACAGCCAGCTCGGTGACTTCATCGAAGACAGCGAGGCCGTGGTGGCCGTCGACGCGGTGTCGTTCACACTGCTGCAAGACCAGTTGCAGTCGGTGCTGGAGACGCTGTCCGAGCGCGAAGCCGGCGTCGTACGGCTGCGCTTCGGCCTCACCGACGGCCAGCCTCGCACCCTCGACGAGATCGGCCAGGTATACGGCGTGACTCGCGAGCGCATCCGCCAGATCGAGTCCAAGACGATGTCGAAGCTGCGGCACCCCAGCCGCTCGCAGGTGCTGCGCGACTACCTGGACTAGTCGCCTGACGTACAGGTCGCGCAGATAATTCAGATGCGCTGACGCCCGCGTCTGCTTTACGTTGGCCCGATGTCATCCAGGCGCATCCTCGTCTCGTCCGGCACCGAATACGAAGCGGCCGTCGGGTATTCGCGTGCGGTGCGAATTGGCCCTTGGGTCGCGGTCTCCGGGACGACTACTTCCAGGCCATCCGATGACATCGCCAAGCAAACACGAGAAGTGTTGCAACGCATCGCTAATGCACTGGAAGAAGCTGGCGCTGCGCTGACCGACGTCATCCGCACCCGCATCTACGTCACCGACATCGCGCGCTGGCGCGAGGTCGCGGCGGCACACGCCGAGGTGTTCGGCGAGATCCGGCCGGCCGCCACCATGGTCGAGGTGGCCGCGCTGATCGAGCCCGGGCTGCTCGTCGAGATCGAGGCAGACGCCTACGCGCCGAGCTCCGGGAAGTCGCCGTCGTCGCCGGGCCGGTAGCTGGTGGCGTCAATCACAGCCCCAATCGGCAACGGGCCGTAGAGGTGCGGGAACACCATCGACTCCGGATCCGTTGCTACTCCTAGTTCCCAACGAATGGGTGAGGTCAGATGAGACGGATCTATGTGCAGCAGGACCAGGTCCTGCCGGCCGCGATAAAGGCGGTTGGCGGGCAGATGGATAGCGTCCCGGCGAGTGGTGGACTTCGGATCTGGCGTGGTTCACGCGTTGCGATCAACGAGTCATGTTGAACGCTAGGTGATTTGGGGTTGTTTGGCAAGTGCTGCAGCGGCGTGTTTGG
>NZ_PKEK01000063.1 GCF_002863225.1 Mycobacterium sp.
GTCGAGCACGCCCGCACCCGCCTGGTCGCCAAGATGTCCTACACCAACATCGGATTCGCCTTGGCGCCCGACGAATTCGTCATGTCAACGTTGCGAGACATCTACAGCGCCGCGTTGGACTACCAAGTCGACACCACCAATCTCCAGCGCGTGCTGACCCGCCGGGGCGTCATCACGCCGACCGGCACCGTCGCGCAGTCCGGCCGCAGCGGTGGCCGACCGGCCGCCTTGTACCGATTCACAGATTCCCAGTTGCGCGTCACCGACGAGTTCGCGGCGCTGCGACCTCCCGGTTTGGGGTGACCTCCACGACTCACCGGTCGGCCAACTGGATTCTTAAAGCGTTCTTAAGCAAGAATGCCCTGATGGACATTGGCAACCTTGCGAGCGCAGTCGAAACCGGTGCGGAATGGATCGGTCGTGCGCCCCACGAGGAACTGCAGGCCAAAGCGCGTCCCAAACTGCCGATCGACGACCCGTTCTACCAGCCACCACCGGGATTCCAGCATGCCGAACCCGGAACCGTGCTGCGTTCGCGTGACGTCGAGCTGGCCTTCCTCGGCCTGGTCCCGCAGCGGATCATGGCGACCCAGCTGCTGTACCGGACCACCGACATGAACGGCCAGCCGGAGGCGACGGCGACGACGGTGCTCGTGCCGAGCGACGCCAGCCCCGAGCGGCCCTGTCCGGTGCTGTCGTATCAGTGCGCGATCGACGCCGTGTCGTCCCGCTGCTTCCCCTCCTACGCACTGCGGCGGCGGGCGAACGCGCTGGGCTCGCTGGCCCAGCTGGAGTTCCTGCTGATCGCCGCCGCGCTGGCCGAGGGTTGGGCGGTCTCGATACCCGACCACGAGGGTCGAACCGGGATGTGGGGCGCGCCATTCGAGCCGGGCTACTTCATTCTCGACGGCGTCCGGGCCGCGCTGAGCTCTGAACGGCTGGGCCTGTCCGCATCGGCGCCGGTCGCCCTGTGGGGTTACTCCGGCGGTGGGCTCGCGACGGCGTGGGCCGCCGAGCTGTGCGCCGACTACGCACCCGAGATCGACATCGTGGGCGCGGTACTCGGCTCGCCGGTTGGCGACCTCGGCCACACCTTCCGTCGACTGAACGGCACGTACCTGGCCGGTCTGCCGGCCATGGTGATCGCCGCGCTGATGCACGTCTACCCCGACTTGAACCGGGTGATCCAGGAGCACGCCAGCGAGGAGGGCCGGGTGCTACTCCAGCGACTGGAGAGCATGACGACGGTCGGGGCGGTGCTACGAATGGTCAAGAAGGACGTCGGCGTATACCTCGACCGCCCGCTCGAAGAGATCTTGACCATGCCCGAGGTGCAGCACGTGTTCGACAGCATTCGGCTGGGCGCCAAAGCGCCCACACCGCCGGTGCTGATCGTGCAGGCCGTGCACGACTACCTGATCGACGTCGAGGACATCGACCGGCTGGCCGACGCGTACTCGGCCGGTGGCGCCGACGTCACCTACCATCGCGACGCCTTCAACGAGCACCTGCTGCTGCACCCGCTGTCGGCGCCGATGGCGTTGCGCTGGTTGCAGGACCGCTTCGCTCGCCGCCCGTTGAGCGACCATCTCATCAGGACGAAGTGGCCGACCATGTTCAACCCGACGACCTACGTCGGCATGGCTCGACTGGCCGTCATCGCGGCCAAGGTCATCACCGGCAAGTCCGTGCATCGCCGTCCGCTATGATGGTGTCGCAGTGACACTTTCGGTTCGCGGATACGGCGTGTCGACGGGCGGGTAACCGCCGAGGTCGTCGCGGGCGGTCGCCGCCGCCGGCACCGCGTACACCAGGGCCGCCGTCGCCGCGGGCAGTAGCAGCGTGCAGGCGATCTGCAGTCGCGAGGTGCCGAAGAATACCGGCGGCGCCTGCGTGAAGTACCGCAGCGGGTGGTCGTGAGTCAGCGGCAGCGTTGCGAAATTCACTGTGCCATAACGTAAATGGGCGACGTACACGCCGATGCCGACGGCGGCGCCAGCGGCAGCGACCATGCCCGCGCACAACGCGACCACCATCTCGGGTCCGCGGTGGGCCCGCCACTGCCAGGCCAGCACCGCCGCCACCGCGGCGACCGCATTGAGCAGCCCGAGGATCAGAAACGCGGCGACAAAGAAGTGATCGGACTCAGGGCCCAGATAGTCGTGGAGTCGCTCGTCGCTGCGGGTCAACACCACCACGCCCTTGACCGACGGCGCCAGCCACGCCCACAGGCCACCCACCAGGACACCCACCGGAAGCAGGCTCACCGCGACGGTGACGGCGGCCCGACGGCGCGAAATCCGGGGCACGCCGGCCATTTTCGCACCCGTCACCGGCGCGCCTCCAACTCCGAGGAGTCGACCAGCCCGTGCCGCGAACACTTGGCCCACCAGCCGTCGGGACGA
Organism: Mycobacterium sp.; assembly: GCF_002863225.1. GTDB lineage: Bacteria > Actinomycetota > Actinomycetes > Mycobacteriales > Mycobacteriaceae > Mycobacterium. The sequence continues at coordinate 2,406 of NZ_PKEK01000063.1, forward strand.
ACCTGGACCACCATTCTGCGGCCGCAGTCGGCGCAGTAACGCGGCGGCTCGAGACCCAGCTGGGCGGCGGTCGGGATCGCGGCGCCGTCGGCCGACGGTGTCCCGGTGTAGACGTTGTAGACGCCGGCCCCGACCGGTGCCGGCAGATCGTGGACCATCACGTTCTACAGGCTGGCGTTCAGCGCCTTGATCGGCATCTGCAGATCATCGAGCAACTCCAGATCGGCCTCGGCGGGACGCCCCAGCGTGGTCAGGTAGTTGCCGACGATCACCGCGTTGATGCCGCCCAGGATGCCTTGCTTGGCGCCCAGGTCGCCGAGGGTGATCTCGCGGCCACCGGCGAACCGCAACATGGTTCGCGGCAGGGCCAGCCGGAACGCGGCCACCGCCTTGAGCGCCTCGCTGGCCGGCAGCACCTCCAGGTCGCCGAACGGAGTGCCCGGGCGCGGGTTGAGGAAGTTCAGCGGCACCTCATCCGGGTCGAGCTCGGCCAGGTTGGCAGCAAACTCAGCGCGCTGCTCGAGGGTCTCACCCATGCCGAGGATGCCGCCGCAGCACACCTCCATGCCGGCCTTGCGGACCATCGACAGCGTCTCCCAGCGCTCCTCCCAGGTGTGGGTGGTCACGACGTTGGGGAAGAAGGAGCGGGCGGTCTCCAAGTTGTGGTTGTAGCGGTGCACACCCATCTCGGCGAGCCGCTCCACCTGCTCGGCGCTCAGCATGCCCAGCGAGCAGGCGATCTGGATGTCGACCGCGTCGCGGATGGCCTCGATACCGGCGGCCACCTGCGCCAGCAGCCGCTCGTCCGGTCCACGCACCGCGGCCACGATGCAGAACTCGGTAGCTCCGGATTTGGCGGTCTGTTTGGCCGCCTCGACCAGGCTGGGAATGTCGAGCCAGGCGCTGCGCACCGGCGAGGCGAACAGGCCCGATTGCGAGCAGAAGTGACAGTCTTCCGGGCAGCCACCGGTCTTCAGGCTGATGATGCCTTCCACCTCGACCTCGGGGCCGCAGTGCGCCATCCGGACTTCGTGCGCCAGCGCCAGCAGCTCTTCGAGCCGCTCGTCGGGCAGCTGCAGCACTTCGAGCACCTGCTGCCGGCTCAGCCCCTCGCCGCGCTCGAGCACTTGCCGACGAGCCGTCGCCAGGATGTCGGTGCTGTCGGTGTCGGATGTCGACCGAGTCGCCGCCTGAGTCACCAGCTACTCCTTAGTTCTTGGTGTTTGTCCGGCCCGTGCGTGCGGGCTGCAGACTGTCCCGGCCTCACACAACCGGCGTCGAACCGTGCCCAGGCTAGGCTAGCGGTGTGCACCTGCACAAACGTCATGTGGTCGCCCCGGCCTGGTCTGGGTACCCGACCCCGGTAGACAGCGGACGTTCGGGAGCGATCGAAAATGGCCAGTGCACATGTCCACTACGTAGCTCACCACTGGCTGCTGCTCGCCGGGCCGGCGTTCCTGCCGGCCGTGGTCGTGGTGGGCGTCGTGCTCTACGTCGCGATCAAAGACCGGCGCACACCTGACGATTCCGGTCCCACCCTCGTCCCGGACCCGGCCGACGACAACCAGGACTGAAAACACGCCGACAGCAAATCCGCTGAAGTTTGAGCGTGGGTCCCACAGGTTACCTACCCTTGGGTAAGTTAAGCGCCCGTAACAATGTCGGGCGGGCCGGCGCATGTGGGAGGTATCACGGTGGATTTGACACTTCTTGCGGCTGAGCCACCGGCGCGCGGCGCCGGCCTCAACCAGGTCATCGGACTGACGATCGCCGCGGGGATCATCGGCGCGGGGCTGCTGTATGTGGGGTGGGCGCATCGCACTCATCGGATCACCTGGCTGAACACCGTGGCCACGCGGCTGGGAGACAAGTTCAACCGCCCGCCGTGGGTCGCGCTGACCATCTTGGTCTTTACGACGTCGATCATCTGCGCGTTGTTCGGCTTCATCTGGGATGTCAGCTGGCACATCGGAAATGGCCGCGACCCCGGTCCGCTGGCGAACCCAGCGCACTACTTCATCATCATCGGCCTGTTCGGAATCTTTCTGGCCGGCGCAATCGCAGTGGTCCTGCCTTACGACAAGCCCGGCCCGGCCGCGGTACGAATCACACGCAACTGGTACGCCCCGGTGGGTGGTTTGCTGATGGCCGCGTGCGGCATGTACGCGATGATCGGCTTCCCGCTCGACGACATCTGGCACCGCGTTTTCGGTCAAGATGTAACGCTGTGGGGGCCAACCCATCTGATGATGATCGGCGGCGCCAACTTCTCGCTGTTCGCGGTCCTGATGTTGGAGTACGAGGGAGCCCGGGACCTCGAGGAGACGCCGACCGACGGTCCGCCGGTTCGTAACGACCGCCCCTTCGTGAAGGGCCTGCGTTACCTCTCGGCGGGCGGCCTCCTGATCGGCATGTCGGTCTACCAGATCGAATTCGACTTCGGCGTACCGCAATTCCGATTGGTGTTCCAGCCGATGCTGATCGCGGCCGCAGCCGCGATCGGGTGCATCGTCGCCCGCATGACGCTCGGCAAAGGCGCGGCCGTCATTGCCGCGTTGTTCGCGATCGCGCTGCGCGGCGGCGTCGCGCTCATTGTCGGCCCGATACTCGGTGCACCGATCAACTGGTTCCCGCTGTATCTGGGCCCGGCCCTGGTCGTCGAATTGGTCGCGCTCACACCGCTGTTCAAACGGCCGATCCTGTTCGGTGCGGTGTCGGGCCTGGGTATCGGCACGGTCGGACTTTGGCTCGAATCGCTGTGGGTCGGACGCGTTTACCACTACCCGTGGCCGGTGGATCTCTGGCGGGAGGCCCTCCCGACCGCGGTACCGGTCGCGATCGGCATCGGCGTGTGCGCCGCGTTGCTCGGAATGGTGTTGACCAGTCAACGCCTGCCGGGACGTGCGTTCGGCATCACCGCGGTCGCGTTGACGGTGCTCGTCATCGGCGGCACCGTCGCCAACGGTCTGCACATCCACGTCCCGAAGCAGGACAGCGCCACCGTCAAGTTGACCGACCTGCCCAGCCCGCAAGGGCAGCGGCTGGTGTCGGCGGACGTCCAGCTGAACCCGCCCGATCTGGCCGGCAAGCACCCGGACTGGGTCACCATTCTGGGGTGGCAGGGCAAGATGGAGAACCACCGTGGGCTGGTGATCAACCGACTGAAGGAGGTCGGGCCGGGTCACTACGTGTCCACGGAACCAATTCCGGTGTGGGGTGATTGGAAGACCCTGCTGCGGGTGCACGACGGGCGCGATCTGGCCGCGGTACCGATCTGGGCACCGGCTGACGCCGCAATCCCCGTGCCGGAGATACCGGTGTTGAGCAACGGCACCCGAAACTTCGCTTTCGAGGTCTCGATTCTGCAGCGCGAACGGGATCCGGGTGTTCCTGCCTGGCTGTTCACCGCGGGTGGAATCGTGGTGCTGTTCTTCACGCTGAGCGTGATCACCGCGCTCACCTGGGGTGCCGGACGCATCAACAATTCCGAGATCGCCCCCAACGAGCCCGGCGAGGAGGCCGTCGAGCACTCGCCTCCGCGAGCAGCGTGACCGCGTTGACGCAGATTCGCACAGCACTTGTCTCCCTTGCAGTTTCGACGCTGGTGCTCGGCCTGGCGGGGTGCGGTGGCGAATCGAAACCGCCTGGCAGTGCCGGCCTGACGGTCGACATCGTCATCGCGCACGGTCAGGTGACCCCGGCCAACGCGACGCTGCAGGTAACGGTCAAGCAGCCGATCACGTTGCACGTCACCAGCGATGTCGCTGACGAGTTGCACGTGCATTCGGTGCCCGACCACAAGTTCGAGGTCGCCGCGGCGGCCAATCAGACGTTCCAGTTCAGCGTCGACGTGCCGGGCAGTGTCGACGTCGAACTCCACCATCTCGACCGGACCGTCGCCACCATTCATGTGAATCCGTGACCGAACCACACGTCCTGGCCCACGGCCTCGGCGGGTCGAGCGATCTGCCGGTGCCGTATGCCTTTTCGGTGATCGGCGCCGCGTGGGCGCTGACGTTCACGTTCGCGTTGGTCGCGTTCGCCTGGAAGCGGCCCCGGTTTGATCCGGGCAACCCGACCCGCCCGCTGCCGGCGGCGTTGACGGCGTTCGTGGACTCGCGCATCACCCGCGGTGTAGCTGCGGTCGGCACGTTGGTGTTCACCGCGTGGGTGCTGATGGCGGGCTTGTTCGGACCGCAGACGTCGGGCAACGCACTGCTCGGCGTGTTCTATGTGTTGCTGTGGGTGGGACTGGTGGTGGTCTCACTGCTGGTCGGGCCGGTATGGCGGGTGATCTCACCGGTCCGCACGGTATTTCTACTGCTGCAGCGGATTACACCCGCGCCGCGGTGGTCCTACCCGGAGTCGTGGGGCTACCGGCCGGCGGCCCTGGGCCTGTTCGCGTTCGTGTGGCTAGAGTTGGCCAGCCCCAATCCCGCCGCGCTGCCGTGGGTCAGGACGTGGCTGCTGGTCTACGCGGTGGTGCTGTTGGTGGGCGGGTGGCTGTGCGGGCAGCGCTGGTTCGCCCGCGCGGATCCGTTCGGGGTGTACAGCATGGCCGTATCGCGGCTCTCGCCGTTCCGCCGCGACGCGAAAAGCGGGCGGATAGGCATCGGCAACCCGTTCGATCATCTGTTGTCGCTGCCGATTCGGCCGGGGATCGTCGCGGTGCTGGCGGTGCTGCTCGGCTCGACCGCGTTCGACAGTTTCTCGTCGTCGACGACGTGGCGCAATTTCTCGGACAGCCTCACGCGTTCGGTTCACGGTGTGCCGGTGGTAGTCACGTCGTCCGCACTGCGGACCGTCGGGCTGCTGGTGTTCATCGCCGTGGTGGCGACGACCTTCTCGCTGGCGGCGCGCGCCAGCGGTGGTCTCGAGCGTGATCGGCGTCGCGCATTGCCGGGCCAGTTGGCCCACTCACTGATCCCGATCGTGGTGGGCTACATCTTCGCGCATTACCTGTCGTATCTCGTCGAGCGCGGTCAGCAGGCGATCTTCGCGCTGGCCGATCCGCTCGGCAAAGACTGGAATCTACTGGGGCTGGGTCATTTACACGTCGCCTACGTGTTGTCGCAGCATCCGACGGTGCTGGCCGTGGTCAAGGTGACCTCAGTGGTCACCGGACACATCGTCGCGGTGATCGCGGCGCATGACAAGGCGCTGCGGCTGCTGCCGAAAGGCCACCAGCTCACCGGCCAGCTCACCATGATGCTGGTCATGGTCGGCTACACGTTCACCGGGCTTTATCTGCTCTTCAGCGCCTGACCGCTCATTCCAGGACGTCGTCATGCAGTTCGGCGAACAGTTCGGCGTTGCGACTGTAGTCGACGAGCACATCGATGATCGTCACTCCCGGCTCGGTCAGGGCTGTTGTGACAGCCCGCTCGAAATCGGCCAGGCTGCTGACCCGAATACCTTTGGCGCCGAACGCCGCAGCGTAATGAATGACGTCGTAGTCACCCAGCCGCACGCCGGAGGCACGGCCGTATTTCAGCTCCTCTTGGAACTCGACCATGTTGTAGGCGTTGTCGCGCATGATGATGTGAACGAGACTCAACCCCAGCCGGGTCGCGGTCTCCAATTCCTGTGCGCTGAACAGGAATCCACCGTCACCGGACACCGATACCACCGGTGTGCCGGGTCGCACCAGCGCGGCGGCCATTGCCCACGGCAGCGCGACACCAAGGGTCTGCTGGCCGTCGGAGAACAGCAACCGGCGCGGCTGGTAGACCCGAAAGTGTCGGGCCATGTAGATGTACAGCGACCCCACGTCGCAGGCGACGGTCGCGTCGTCGTCGAGGAGGTCACGCAGTTTGAGCACTAAGGCGGCGGGGTTGACCCCGTTCTCGGTCTGCGAACTGCGCCGGGCCTCTTCGTCGATCCTCGACAGCACCGCACGCTGTTCCGCGACACGCTCACGCACGTCGTCGCCGAGCCGCAGCCCCGCCAGCGCCCGGGTCAACTCGGTCAGGGTCGCGGCGATGTCACCCCGCAATTCGAGCGCGGGCTGATAGTGGTTGTCGATGTCGGCGGGCAGCTCGTCGAGGTGGATCAACGCGCGACGGGGATCCGGATTCCACAGCCGCGGATCGTACTCGACCGGGTCGAAGCCGACCGTCACCAAGACGTCGGCGTGACTGATGACGATGTCGCCGGGCTGGTTGCGGAACATTCCGACGCGACCGACGAAATGGTCCTCGAGTTCACGGGAGACCACCCCGGCCGCCTGGAAGGTCTCGACGACCGGCAGGTCGGTGACGGCGAGTAACTCGCGAAGCGCCGCGCACGCGGCCGGTTCCCCCGCCCGGACACCGACGAACAACACCGGGCGCCTCGCATCGTGAATCAGGTTCACGGCCTCGGCAATTCGGTCTGAGGGAGCGGGCCCCAACGCCGGGACCGGAGTCGGCTCGACGGCCGCCGCCGACGTCAGCGCGGACTGTACGTCGGCGGGCAGCACGACGGCGGCGGCGCCGTACGGCTGGGTGAGTGCGCTGCGGATGGCGTTGGCAACGGTTTCGGAGACGCTGTCCGGGTCGTCGACCTCGCCGGTGTATTTCGTGAACGGTCGCAGTGCGGCAACGGCATCCATCGATTGATGGGTGTGCTTGAGCCGGTCGGACCGTTGCACGGCACCGCAGATCGCTACCATCGGGTCCTGCTCGGTGTTGGCCGTGATCAGACCCGTGGCCAGGTTGGTGGTGCCCGGGCCCGACGTCACCAGAGCGACGCCGGGTGTCCCGGTGAGTCGGCCGACCGCGGCGGCCATGAACGCCGCGTTCTGTTCGTGACGACAGACGATCAACTCGGGTCCGCCGTCCAGCAACGCGTCGTAGACGGCGTCGACCTTGGCGCCCGGTACGCCGAAGATGTACCGGATGCCGAAGGCGGTGAGCGTGTCGACCACCCGCTGGGCTGATCGCACCTCGTCGTTGGTCAATTCGCTACCCCTCGGTGCGGCGGATCTGGTCGTCGGCGTCCGGCCGGTTCAGTTCGGCGGCAAGGAATTCCGGGGTGCTCGGCAGGCTCAGGTGCAGGTCGGACCGCACGCTGATCTCGACCCGCCCGCGGGTCAGGTCGTAATCGAGGGCGTGTCCCCCGTGACGCCGGTCGTCGTCGATGAAATGCGAGTGGTATCCCGCCACCGAGACGCCCTGCTCGTAGTCGGGCATCCGGAATCCGGCCAGTGTCCCGCTCACCGACCGGAAGGTCACTTCCTGCTGGTCTCGGGTGGCTTCGGCGAAGGGCGGGTATGGCCGGTGCTGCTCGGTGACAGTGCGGGTGCGGATCACTGAGAAATCGCCGGTAACCCGCACCGCGACAATCAAATTCGTACTCGGCAGGGACTGGTCGATCCGCTCTTTGAGTCCGGCGCGATCGACCGGCTCGGACACCTCGAACGAATGATCGGCGTCGAACCAGGTGACCACGGCGAACGGAGTGCACTGATCCGGCTCGGCGGGGTGGGCGCTGCCGTCGCCGCGCAGCTGATAGCAGGTCCCGTCGAGCACCAGCATTTCGCCGTCCAGGCCGTTGAAGGTGCCCAGACCGAAGTCGCCGTGTCGCAACAGCTCTCGGATGGTCACGGCACCGTCGTAGACGCCGTCGAGCAGAGCGCCCATCGTCGAGGTCTGATACACCTCGCTGCCGTGCCGATGGGTGATCAGCGCGTGCAACCAGTCGCGCAAGCGACCCGAATCAGCGGCCATCGATGACCCGGTCTGGTCGCGAGTAGATGTTCATCGAGTCGCCACGCAGGAAAGCGACCAACGTCAGGCCCGATTCGCACGCCAGGTCGACCGCCAGCGAGGACGGCGCCGACACCGCGGCCAGCATCGGAATACCCGCCATCACCGCCTTCTGGGTCAGTTCGAACGAAGCCCGCCCACTCACCAGCAACACGGCAGTCTCCAGCGGTATCCGATCGTTCTCCAGCGCCCAGCCGATCACCTTGTCGACCGCGTTGTGCCGGCCGATGTCTTCACGTGCCGCCAGCAATACGCCGTCGGCGTCGAACAGCGCCGCACCGTGCAGGCCTCCGGTGGTGGCGAACACCTTCTGTGCGCCCCGCAGTCGATCGGGCATGGACGTCAAGGCGTCCGCGGTGACGCGTAGGACGTGATCGCCGACCGGGTAGCGGCTGCTGAGTCGCACCGCGTCCAGTGATGCTTTGCCGCACACTCCGCACGACGAGGTGGTGTAGAAGTTCCGGGTCACGTCGGTGTCGGGTGCGGGCACCGACGATTCCAGCGTGATGTCGAGGACGTTGTAGGTGTTGAGTCCGTCGGGGCCGGCGCCGCTGCAGTAACGAATGGCCGCCACGTCGTCACGGCGCGCAATGACACCTTCGGTGAGCAGAAACCCTTGCGCCAATTCGAAATCCGAACCCGGTGTCCGCATCGTCACCGTGATCGGCCTGCCGTCGACCCGGATCTCGAGCGGCTCTTCCACGACGAGGGTTTCCGGCCGCCGTACGGTTGTCTCGGCGCTCAAGTGCCGGACTGGCCGACGTGCGGTAACCCGACCCATCCTGCGAGCGTATCCAACTCAGAGCGCGGCGTTATGCTGAGCGTCTACCCGAGCAGACGGATCCGATGAGCACAGAGCATTCGAGTGACGAGAATCTGAAAGTCACTCCCCCGAAGCAATGGGCAACTGGCGTACCCGGCGTCCTGCATGCCGTGCAGTACTCGCTGGAGGAGACCTCGCCGCGCCGCGCCGCGATCAATCTGCTGGCCATCAATCAGACGAACGGCACCGACTGTCCGGGATGTGCGTGGCCCGAGCCCGATGCCGGGCACCGGCACATCAACGAATATTGCGAAAACGGCGCCAAGCACATCAACGACGAGGCGACGACCAAGCGGATCACCCGGGAGTTCTTCGCCGAGCACTCCATCCCGCGTCTGCTGGCCGAGTCCGACATGTGGCTCAACCAGCAGGGCCGGCTGACCGAGCCGATGATCAAGCGGCCGGGATCCGAGTACTACGAGCCGATCGGTTGGGACGACGCGTTCGAGGTGCTCTCCACGCACCTGCGCGAACTCGACTCTCCCGACGAGGCGCTGTTCTACACCTCGGGGCGGGTCAGCAACGAGGCGGCGTTCCTGCTGCAGTTGTTCGCGCGGGTCCTGGGCACCAACAACCTTCCCGACTGCAGCAACATGTGCCACGAGTCCAGCGGATCCGCACTGCAAGAGACGCTCGGGATCGGTAAAGGCAGCGTCAGCCTGGACGACATCCACGAAGCCGACCTGGTGTTCGCCGTCGGCATCAACCCCGGCACCAACATGCCGCGGATGCTGTCCGCGCTCGAGGAGACCAAGCGAAACGGCGGACAGGTCATCGCGATCAACCCGCTGCCGGAGGCCGGCCTGATCCGGTTCAAGAACCCGCAGAAGGTGCGCGGAATCATCGGTCGCGGAACGACAATCGCCGACCAGTTCTTGCACATCAGGCCAAACGGCGACCTCGCGCTGTTCCAGGCGGTGAACGCGTTGCTGCTCCAGGCCGAGGCCGCCGCGCCCGGGACGGTGCTCGACCGCGAGTTCATCGACGCCAACACCACCGGCTTCGCGGCGTTCGCCGATCATCTGGCAGAGATCTCCTGGCCGGAGATCGAGGCGACGACGGGGCTTGCCCGCGAGGAGATCGAGCAGGTCGTCGAGCGGGTCCTGGCCAGCAAGAAGGTGATCGTCTGCTGGGCGATGGGAATCACCCAGCAGAAATACGGGGTCGCGACGATCCGCGAGATCGTGAATTTCCTGATGCTGCGCGGGAACCTCGGCCGCCCGGGAGCAGGTGTCTGCCCGGTGCGCGGACACAGCAACGTCCAGGGTGACCGCACGATGGGGATCTGGGAACGGATGCCCCAGTCGTTCCTGGATGCGCTGGAGCGTGAATTCGGATTCACCCCTCCCAGCCGGCACGGCCTGGACGCCGTCAACGCCATTCGCGCGATGCGGGACGGTCAGGCGAAGGTCTTCGTCGGCTTCGCCGGCAACTTCGTGCGCGCCACTCCCGACAGCGAATTGACCGAGCAGGCGATGAAGGCCTGCACGCTGACCGCGCACGTCTCGACGAAACTCAACCGCTCGCACGCGGTCTGCGGTGAGACGGCGCTGATCCTGCCGACCCTGGGCCGCACCGACCGCGACGTGCAGGCCACCGGGGAACAGTTCGTCACGGTGGAGGACTCGATGAGCATCGTCCACCAGTCGCATGGCCGGCTCAGCCCGCCATCGGAGCACCTGCTCAGTGAGGTGGCGATCATCTGCCGCCTGGGCCGGCGCACCGTCGGCGACCGGCCCGGGTTTCACTGGGAAGACTTCGAGAGTGACTACGATTCGATCCGCGACCGAATCTCACGGGTGGTCAACGACTTTGACGACTTCAACGCCCGGGTTCGCAAACCCGGCGGCTTCCGGCTGCCCAACCCGGTCAACGAGCATCGCTTCCCGACGCCGTCGGGCAAGGCGGTGTTCACCTGCAACACCTTCGAGCGCGTCCGGCCGCCAGAAGGGCATCTGATCCTGCAGACGATGCGCTCCCACGATCAGTGGAACACCGTGCCTTACGCCCTCGACGACCGCTACCGGGGTATCCACAACGGCCGCCGGGTAGTGCTGATCAACCCCGCGGACATCGACCAGTTGGGCTTGGCGGACCGCCAGCTCGTCGACATGATCAGCACCTGGGACGACGGAATCGAACGGCGCGCCAAAGGGTTTCGCGTAGTGGCGTATCCGGCCGCGCGCGGCTCAGCAGCGTCCTATTACCCCGAAACCAATGTGCTGGTACCGTTGGACAGCGTCGCGGAGGTCAGCAACACCCCGACGTCGAAGGGTGTCTTCGTCCGGTTCGAGCCGGCAGCCGACTGAGCACCACGTCGTTCATAGAACTTGAGCCGCAACGGTTTTGGGTTCTGACGTGTCAAAGGAGACTGTCATGGCCAAGGTTTTGCTGGTGCTGTACCCGGATCCGGTCGGTGGCTATCCCCCGGCATATGCGCGCGACGGCATCCCGGCCATCCACGGTTATCCGGATGGCCAGACCCTGCCCAACCCGTCTGCCATCGACTTCACCCCCGGCGAGCTGCTGGGCTGCGTATCGGGCGCGCTGGGGCTGCGGGACTTTCTGTCCGCCGGAGGCCACCAACTGATCGTGACCTCAGACAAGGAGGGGCCCGATTCCGAGTTCGAGCGGGAGCTGCCTGACGCCGATGTGGTTATCTCGCAACCGTTTTGGCCCGGCTATCTGACCGCCGAGCGGATCGCCAAGGCCACCAATCTGAAGCTGGCACTGACCGCGGGGATCGGCTCGGACCACGTCGATCTCGACGCCGCCATTGCTCGCGGGATCACCGTCGCCGAGGTCACGTTCTGCAACAGCATCAGTGTCGCCGAGCATGCGGTGATGCAGATACTCACACTGGTCCGCAACTTCGTTCCGTCGCATCAGTGGACGGCCGACGGCGGCTGGAATATCGCCGACAGCGTCGAGCGCGCCTACGACGTCGAGGGAATGGACGTCGGGGTGATCGCCGCCGGTCGCATCGGTCAGGCTGTGCTGCGGCGGATGGCCCCATTCGAGGTCAACCTGCACTACACCGACACCCGACGACTGCCGGAGGACCTCGAGCAGCGGTTGGGCGTCACCTACCACCCCGACGCCGCGTCGCTGGTTCGCGCGGTCGACGTGGTGTCGATCCATGCGCCGCTGCATCCGCAGACCTACCGCCTGTTCGACGAGAAACTGCTGGCGTCCATGCGCCGCGGCTCCTACATCGTCAACACCGCGCGGGCCGAGATCTGCGTGCGCGACGCGGTGGTGGCCGCACTGGAGAGCGGACAACTGGCGGGTTACGCGGGCGACGTGTGGTACCCGCAACCCCCGCCCGAGGACCACCCGTGGCGCACGATGCCGAACAACGCGATGACCCCGCACATCTCCGGGACGACGTTGTCCGCGCAAGCCCGCTACGCCGCGGGGACCCGCGAGATTCTGGAGAACTTCTTCGCCGGCACGCCGATTCGCGACGAATATCTGATCGTGTCCGGCGGCGCACTCGCCGGTACCGGCGCGACGTCCTACACCGCGGGGGGCGCTGCGAGCCCGGGCAGCAGCGGTACCTGAGTCAGCCGATCGGATATTCGACGCGTTCGGTGCCGTCCCAGCGGCGCAGGCCGGCGAGGTGCCCCACGATCTCGGTGGGTTGACCCGCTATCTGCAGCACCGGGCCCACCTGGGCGCTCTCGACCCGACGGGCCAGCGTGACATGGGCGGTCCACTGCCCGGGCAGGCTGTGCGGCAGCGGACCTGGCAGCAGGTGCGGGCCGCAGACGCGGAGTACGTCGGCGTGCAACTCCAGGAGTTCGGCCGTCGGAACGATGAGCCGGGCCAGCACCGCGTTGGAGTGGCCGAACAGCAGCGGCGCCCCGACCTCGCACCGCACCGGTAGCCGCTGCGCTATCGGACACAGGAGTTCGTCCACGTCTGGCGAAATCCGTTCGGCCACGGCGACTGTCACATGAGGGCGGCCCGCCGGCATGCGGCTCGGCAGATCCGCCCCGGCCAAGTCGTCCCAGATCCGGCGCAGGGTCGCTTCGGTATCGGGATCGAAGAGCAGCTCGACCGAATGCGCCATCAGCGGAGCAGACCGGTCACCCAGTCGCGGTCGAAAGCGTGCACGCTCATCGCGACGAACTCGGCGGTGCTCAGCTGTCCGGCCCCGGCGGGCAGGGCCGCACGCATCGGCCCCAGGCGCACCAGCGCGGACCTGTTCGACGCCTCGACCACGCCGGGCGGCAACTGCCAGTTGCCGATCACCAGGCCGGCGAACGCAAGCTTTTGGGCCGCAAGCGATTCCAACGTCAGCGCGGTGTGGTTGAGGGTGCCCAGCTCGGCCGAGGTGACCACCAGCACCGCGGCGTCGAGGTCGGCAGCGAGATCCCGCAACGTCACGCCACCGTGGGCAAGCTCGACGAGTAAGCCGCCGGCGCCCTCTACCAGCGTCAACTGACCCGGATGATCAACGGCGCGAATGAGTTTGAGCATCGTGTCTTTGCTGGGCAACGAACGCCCGGCCTGCTCCGCGGCCGCCAGTGGCGCCATCGGCTCCGGGTAGCGGGCCAGCCCGACCACCTTGTTGATCCCGGTCAACCGGGTGACCTCGGCGAGGTCGTCATCCCCGGCGGCGATCCCGGTCTGCACCGGCTTGCACACCGCTACGGCCAGACCCGCCTGCCGGGCGGCAGCGGCCAGGGCCGCGGTGGCGATGGTCTTGCCGACCCCGGTCCCGGTCCCGGTGACGACCAGGACCGTCAACGCCGGGCCGCGGCCAGCACGTCGGTCAACACCGCGCGGGCCAGCTCGAGGTCGTCGTGGTCCAGCGACGCACGCGCGGTCAGGCGCAGCCGCGAGGTGCCGACCGGCACGGTCGGCGGGCGGAAACACCCGACCCGGACACCGGCGTCCAGGCAGGCCGTCGCGGCGGCCAGCGCCACTTCCGGCTCGCCGAGAATCACCGACACCACCGCCGACTGCGGCAGCTGCCGCACGCCGCAGATCTCTGCCAGGGTGGCGGCATGGCGCAGCACCGCCGCGGGCCGCCACGGCTCGGACCGCAGGACCTCCAGCGCGGCCAGCGCGGCACCGGCCGCGGCAGGCGCCAGACCGGTGTCGAAGATGAAGGGACGGGCCGCGTCGATCAGGTGATCGCGGACTGCGGTCGATCCCAGCACCGCGCCGCCCTGGCTGCCGAACGCCTTCGACAGCGTCGTGGTCATCACCACATCGGGCGCACCTGCCAAGCCCACCTCGTGCAGCAGACCACGCCCGCCAGTGCCTCGCACACCCAACCCGTGGGCTTCGTCGACGATCAGCAGCGCCCGGTGCCGGCGGCACACGTCGTGCAGCCGGCGCAGCGGAGCCAACGCGCCGTCGGTGGAGAACACCGACTCGGTGATGACCACCGCGCGCTCCTCGACGCGCGCACCCAGCGCGACGTCGACCGCGTCGACGTCGCGGTGCGGCGTCACCACCACCCTGCCGCGTGACAGCCGGCAGGCATCGACCAGCGACGCATGCGACAACGCGTCCGACACCAGTAGCGAGCCGGGGCCCGAGAGCCCGACCACCGCGCCCTGGTTCGCGGTATACCCGGACGAGAACACCAAACCTGCTGCAGCACCGGTGAATTCGGCCAGTCGAGTTTCCAGCTCTTCGTGCAGCGACGTGTTGCCGGTGACCAGCCGCGAGCCGGTGGCGCCGGCACCCCAGGTGCGCAGCGCGTCCACGCCGCCCTCGATGACGTCCGGGTGCTGCGAGAGGCCGAGGTAGTCGTTGGACGCCAGGTCGAGCTCGGCCGCGACCGCCGGCCGCAGGCGCAGCGCACGCCGCAGCCCGGCCTGCCGGCGCTGCTCGGCATGCGCCTCCAGCCAGGCCAACGGGGACGTCTCGATCTGCGTCATCGCGCTAAATCCTACGAGAACCGGTGAGCCGGGCGACCTCCACCATCGCCGAGGTGACCTGCGCGATCTCCGCCGGCGTGCTGATGTAGGGCGGCATCGCGTAGACCAGATTGCGGAACGGCCGCAGCCAGACGCCGCGATCCAGTGCCGCGGGCGTGGCGACGGCGAGGTCGACCGGACGGTCGCACTCGATGACTCCGATGGCACCGCGCACCCGGACGTCGACCACCCCGGGCAGCCCCCGCGCCGATTCCAGCCCGGCAGCCAGTCCGGCGCCGATCTCGGCGACGGTGGCCCGCCAATCCTGGCCGAGCAGCAGTTCCACCGCCGCGACCGAGACCGCGCAGGCCAGCGGGTTGGCCATGAACGTCGGACCGTGCATCAGCGCGCCGGCCTCGCCGTTGCTGATCGTGCGGGCGACCTCGGCGGTGCACAACGTGGCGGCCAGGCTGAGATAGCCGCCGGTCAGGGCCTTGCCGACGCACATGATGTCCGGGCTGACCCCGGCGTGGTCGGCGGCGAACAGTTCCCCGGTGCGACCGAACCCGGTGGCGATCTCGTCGAAGATCAACAGCACGCCGTGCCGTCGGCAGATGTCGCGCAGCTCGGTCAGGTAACGGGGATCGTGAAACCTCATCCCGCCGGCACCCTGGACGACCGGCTCGACCACCACGGCGGCCAGCTCGGCGGCATGCTCGGCCAGCTGGGCCTCGAACGCGGCGACGTAGGCCGGGAGGTAATCGCTGGGCACCTGCGGTGCGAATACCTGCGGCGTCAGCACCGACTCCTGTCCCGAAGCCCACAGCTCGTGCATGCCGCCCTCGGGGTCGCAGATGCTCATCGGGGTGAAGGTGTCGCCGTGGTATCCCCCGCGCCACGTCATCAGCCGCCGCTTGCCGGGTTGTCCGAGGCCGCGCCAGTACTGCAGCGCCATTTTCACGGCGACCTCCACCGACACCGAACCGGAGTCGCAGAAGAACACCGTGTCCAGGCCGGCCGGAGTGATGTCGACGAGCAGCTGGGCCAGCCGCGCCGCCGGTTCGTGGGTGAGCCCGCCGAACATGACGTGACTCATCGTGGCCGCCTGACGCCTGACGGCCTCGTCGAGCTCTGGGTGGCCGTGCCCGTGGATCGCGGTCCACCAGGAGCTCATCGCGTCGATCGCCTGCATCGGCCGACCGTCTCGGACCAGCGTCAACCAGACCCCGCGGGCACCGACGGCAACCACCGGTGGCACCGCTTCGGCGCCGATCGTGCTGTACGGGTGCCAAAGGTGAGCCGCATCGATCGCGCTGATCTGCTCGGGCGTGAGCCCGGGAGTCGACGCGGCCCGGGAAGTCATAGAGAACGAGGGTAAAGCAGCGCGGCCGAGCGCCGACGAGCTCCGGGTTCGGTCGCAGAAACGCCGGGCATCCGGCAGCATTGAGCCACCATGGCTTCGCCGCAGCAGTCCGACGACCCGTCCCACGCCGATCACGACGACGCTCCGCCGCGTGTACTGCGACTGCGGCTGGTCCCGTGGGACGTCGCGTCACTGTTTCTGCTGCTGGCCTTGCTGGCCACGCTTGCCTTCGGAACCAATTGGTATTCAAGGCTTTTCGGTTTCCTCAAGGAAGTCTGCGTCGGGGATTGCCCACCCGCGCCGTTCGGCGTCGACTACTACATCTATCCGGTGGTGTGGGGTGGGATCGGGGCCGCGGTGGCCGCAGCGGTGCTCGGGCCGCTGGTCTCCCTGCTCAAGGGTTGGTACCTGTCCTTCTGGCCACCGCTGGCCATCGCGCTCGTTCTGTTCGCCTCGACCGCCGGCACGGCGCTGACCGACTTCAGCAGCACCTACTGGCATGGCGGAAACGGGACCGTCGAGTCCCCCGAGTGAGAGCGAAATCACAACTGCGGGCGAGGATTTGGCGCCTGCACCGCTCTGCGATCACTGTTCGGTCACGTTAAGACAAAAAATCCCGCTCAGAGCCGCGATCAGGTGGCTCGCCGGACCGTTTGTTGCCACAGTGGTGCTAGTGACTGTTGTGAATTCAGCGGTTCACCACGCGGGGCGGCGCGGCCCCCTACGGGGGCGGGCCGGCGCATCGGCCCGCAGGGTGGATCGGCGGAATGCGGCAGAGGCGTGAAGTCACCGCGCCGAAGCCGCGGAGAGGTGATCAACATGAAGCGCAGCTTCGCTGTCCCGTTCAGCCTGGCCCTGCTGTTGACGCTGCCGATGGTCAATCCGCACATCGCAAGCGCCGACCCGACCGGCCCCACCCTGGTCGGCTACCAGCAGACCACCAGCTACGCGATTCAGCGCGCTCTGTCACAGCGCAATGTGCCCTTCCTCTACGGCGGCGGCAACGCCGCCGGGCCCACCCGCGGCACCGGGCTGAAGGCCGACGTGGTGGGCTTCGACGCCTCCGGCCTGATTCAGTACGCCTACGCCGGGGCCGGCGTGAAGATGCCCCGGACGTCAGCGGAGCAGTGCGCGGTCGGACGCAAGGTCGCACCCGCACAGGCGCGCCCCGGTGATCTGCTCTGCTACGGGCCGGGCGGCACCCAGAGCGTCGCGATGTACCTCGGGAACAACCAGATGATCGAGGCCACCGAGCCCGCCGTCGTAGTCACCGCGGCACGCACCAGCGGGATGACCCCGTACCTGACTCGCATCCTGGAGTCCTGACCTCACGGGTCTCCGGCCGAATTCGGGAACGCGCGTCGGCCAACGGGTTAGGTAGATTGTCTGTCAATCATGACGATCTTCCCGACCCGCTCGGCCGACGCGGACGCTGTGCAGTCAGCGCAGCACGCGACGGAAAGCCGGGCCAGTTTCTACCGCCACGATCTCGACGGATTGCGTGGCATCGCCATCGCTCTCGTGGCGATGTTCCACGTGTGGTTCGGCCGGGTTTCCGGTGGTGTCGATGTGTTCCTCGCGCTGTCCGGCTTCTTCTTCGGCGGGAAACTGCTGCGGGCGGCGCTCAATCCGACGGCCTCACTGGCGCCCCTGCCCGAGGTTGTCCGGCTGGTGCGCCGACTGCTGCCGGCGCTGGTGGTGGTGCTGGCCGCTTGTGCGGTGCTGACCATCCTGATCCAGCCGGAGACGCGCTGGGAGACGTTCGCCGACCAGAGTCTCGCCAGCCTCGGCTATTACCAGAACTGGGAGCTGGCCAGCACGGTCGCCGACTATCTGCGAGCCGGGGAGTCGGTCAGCCCGCTGCAGCACATCTGGTCGATGTCGGTGCAGGGCCAGTTCTACATCGCGTTCCTGGCGCTGGTGTTCGGCCTGGCTTATTTGTTACGACGTCGGTTGGGCGAGCGGCTGCGCCCCATGTTCGTGGTCGTGCTCAGCACGCTGGCGATCGCCTCGTTCGTCTACGCGATCTTCGCCCACCAGGCCAGCCAGGCGGTGGCGTACTACAACAGCTTCGCCCGCGCGTGGGAGTTGCTGCTGGGAGCGTTGGTCGGGGCGCTGGTCCCCTACATCCGGTGGCCGTTGTGGTTGCGCACCACGGCCGCCACGATCGCCTTGGTGGCCGTGCTGTCCTGCGGCGCGCTGATCGACGGCGTCCGGCAGTTCCCCGGCCCGTGGGCGCTGGTCCCGGTGGGAGCGGCGGTGTTGTTCATTCTGGCGGGTGCCAACCGGGCTGAGGGTGTGCCGTTGCCGCTCCCCAACCGGTTGATGGCGACGGCGCCGCTGGTGCGGCTCGGGGAAATGGCATACGCGCTGTATCTGTGGCATTGGCCGCTGCTGATCTTCTGGCTGGCCTACACGGGTCATGCCCACGCCAACGTCGTCGAGGGCACCGCGGTGCTGCTGGTCTCGGGTGTTCTGGCGTACCTGACCAACCGGTACATCGAGGAGCCGCTCCGCCAACGCAAAGCCGGCAACGCCGCACCCGAGACGGTGGTCGTGGTGCCCTGGCGGACCCGGCTGCGTCGCCCGACCATGGTGTTGGGCTCGGTGATCGGACTCTTGGGCGTCACGCTCACGGCGACGGCGTTCACCTGGCGCGAGCACGTCAGCGTCGAACGCGCCAGCGGGAAAGAGCTGACCGCTCTGAGTTCCCACGACTATCCCGGCGCCCGCGCCTTGATCAAACACGTGCGGGTGCCGGCCCTGCGGATGCGACCCACCGTGCTCGAGGCCCAGACCGACTACCCGCCGTCCACCCGTGACGGCTGCATCAGCGACTTCAAGAACACCGATGTGCTCAAGTGCAGCTACGGCGACCGGAACGCCCCGCGGACCATCGCGCTGGCCGGCGGTTCGCATGCCGAGCACTGGCTGACCGCATTGGACATCCTGGGACGCCGCTACCACTTCAAGGTGACGACGTACCTGAAGATGGGCTGCGCGCTGTCGACCGAGAAGATGCCGCGGGTGATGGGCAACAACGACCCCTACCCCGAGTGCGCCGAATGGGTGCCCAAGGCGATGGCGGCGGTGGTGGCCGACCACCCGGACTTCGTCTTCACCACCTCGACCCGGCCGTGGAACATCAAACCCGGTGACGTGATGCCCGGCACCTACGTCGGGATCTGGCAGACCTTCTCCGACAACAACATTCCGATCCTGGCCATGCGCGACACTCCCTGGCTGGTCAAAGACGGCCAGCCGTTCAACCCCTCGGACTGCCTGGCCAAGGGTGGCGACGCGGTGTCGTGCGGCATCAAGCGCTCGGATGTGCTCGCCGACCGCAATCCCACCCTGGATTGGGTCGAGCAGTTCCCGATGCTCAAGCCGCTGGACATGAGCGACGCGGTCTGCCGAGCCGACATCTGCCCGGCCGTCGAGGGAAACGTGTTGGTATATCACGACGCTCATCACCTGTCCGCGACCTACATGCGAACCATGACCAATGAGCTGGGCCGTCAACTCGGTCCCGCCACCGGTTGGTGGTGACTGCACGGCGGCCTGAACCGGCCGCCACTAAGGTCGAGTGATGCCTTCGTCAGACCCGATCGGCAGCGACCCGCCGCCGCTGCCCACCGTGTGGCCAGGAAGCAGCTACCCCTTGGGCGCCAACTACGACGGCACCGGTACCAACTTCGCGCTGTTCTCCGAGATCGCCGAGAAGGTCGAACTGTGCCTGATCGACGAGGGCGGCCAGGAAAGCCGCATCCGCCTCGACGAGGTCGACGGCTACGTCTGGCATGCCTACCTCCCTGACGTCACCCCGGGACAGCGCTACGGGTTTCGGGTGCACGGCCCGTTCGATCCGGCGGCAGGCCATCGCTGCGACCCGAGCAAGCTGTTGCTCGACCCGTACGGCAAATGCTTCGACGGCGAATTCAAATTCACCCAGGCACTGTTCTCCTACGATTTGGATGTCGCCGCCGAGGACCCCGCCGAGACCGGCACGCCACCCGGGGTCGATTCGTTGGGCCACACCATGACCAGCGTGGTGATCAATCCGTATTTCGACTGGGGCAACGACCATTCACCCCGCACGCCGTACCACGAGACGGTGATCTACGAGGCCCATGTCAAAGGGATGACCCAGAATCATCCCGCCATTCCCGAAGCGCTGCGCGGCACCTACGCCGGCCTGGCTCACCCGGCGATCATCGACCACCTGAAGGCGATGAACGTCACCGCGATCGAACTGATGCCGGTGCATCAGTTCATGCACGATCACCGTCTGATCGATCTGGGTCTGCGAAATTACTGGGGCTACAACACGTTCGGATTTTTCGCCCCGCACAATCAATACGCCGCCAACCGGCGCGCCCGCGGCGCGGTGACCGAGTTCAAGTCGATGGTCCGGGCTTTTCACCAGCAGGGCATCGAAGTGATCCTCGACGTGGTCTACAACCACACCGCCGAGGGCAACCATCTCGGTCCCACCGTCAATTTCCGCGGCATCGACAACGCCGCCTACTACCGCCTGCTCGACGAAGACCTCAGGCTCTACAAGGACTTCACCGGCACCGGCAACAGCCTCAACGCTCGTCACCCACACACCCTGCAGCTGATCATGGACTCGCTGCGCTACTGGGTGACCGAGATGCACGTCGACGGCTTCCGTTTCGACCTCGCCTCGACCTTGGCCCGCGAGTTTTATGACGTCGACCGCCTGAGCGCGTTTTTCGATCTGGTGCAACAAGATCCGGTGGTCAGCCAGGTCAAGTTGATCGCCGAGCCCTGGGATATCGGCGAGGGCGGCTACCAGGTCGGCAACTTCCCGGGTTTGTGGACCGAGTGGAACGGGAAGTATCGCGATACTGTGCGTGACTACTGGCGGGGCGAGCCCGCGACATTGGGCGAGTTCGCGTCCCGGCTGACCGGGTCCTCGGACCTCTACGAGGCGACCAGTCGTCGACCCGGAGCCAGCATCAACTTCGTCACCGCCCACGACGGCTTCACGCTCAACGACCTGGTGTCCTACAACGAGAAGCACAACGAGGCCAACGGCGAGGGCAATCGCGACGGCGAGAGCCACAACCGGTCCTGGAACTGCGGCGTCGAGGGTCCGACCGACGACCCGGAGATCCGGACGCTGCGCAGCCGGCAGATGCGCAACATCATGGCCACGCTGATGCTCAGCCAGGGCACGCCGATGATCGCCCACGGCGACGAGATCGGCCGCAGTCAGCGAGGCAACAACAACGTGTACTGCCAGGACTCCGAGTTGTCCTGGATGGACTGGTCTCTGGTCGAGAAGAACAGCGATCAACTGGAATTCACCCGCAAGGCCACCGCGCTGCGCAAGAGCCACCCGGTGTTCCGTCGCCGCCGGTTCTTCGACGGTGAGCCGATCCGCAGTGGCGACGAGGTGCGCGACATCGCCTGGCTGACACCGGCCGGCAAAGAGATGCAGCCCCAGGACTGGGGCGGCGAATTCGGCAAGAGCATCGCAGTATTCCTCAACGGCGAGGCGATTCCTGAACCCAATGCGCGTGGCGAACGGGTCGTCGACGACTCGTTCCTGATGTGCTTCAACGCTCACGATCACGAGGTCGATTTCGTCATTCCCCCTGACGATTACGCCTCGGAATGGACGGCCGTCTTGGACACCACCGACGCAACCGGATCGGTGACCCTGGTGGTCAACGACGGCGACGAGGTGTCGTTGCCCTCACGCGCCCTCCTCGTATTTCGTAAGACGAAGTAGCGCATGGTATTTCCGGTACTGTCCACCTACCGGCTGCAGCTGCGGGGTGCTGACAGCGGGTTCGGATTCACCTTCGCCGACGCTGAGAACCTGATCGACTACCTGGACGATCTGGGCGTCTCGCATCTCTACCTGTCGCCGATCCTGACGCCGGTGGCCGGATCGGCGCACGGTTATGACGTCGCCGACCCCACCACGGTGTCCGCCGAACTCGGCGGCCCGGAAGGCCTGGCGCAGCTCTCGGCGGCGGCGCGGGCCCGGGGCCTCGGCTTGGTCGTCGACATCGTTCCCAACCACGTCGGGGTGGACGCCCCGGACCAGAACCCGTGGTGGTGGGACGTGCTGCAGCACGGGCAGACCTCGCAATACGCGTCGTTCTTCGACATCGACTGGGAACTGGGTGACGGCCGGATTGTCCTGCCGGTGCTGGGTTCTGACGGCGACGTCGCCGACCTGACCGTCGACGGCGATCTGTTGCGGCTGGGCGATCTGGCACTGCCGATCGCACCGGGCACCGACCAGGGCACCGGCCCGCAGGTGCACGATCGCCAGCATTACCGACTGGTCGGCTGGCGCAACGGGGTGGTCGGCTATCGCCGATTCTTCTCGATCACGTCACTGGCCGGATTGCGCCAAGAAGACCGCGCGGTATTCGACGCCAGCCACGCCGAGGTGGTGCGGTGGTTCACCGAAGGCCTGGTCGACGGCGTGCGGATCGATCATCCCGACGGCCTGGCGAATCCGGCCGGCTATCTGGACTGGCTGCGCGAAGTGACCGGGCCCGAAGCCTGGATCGTGATCGAGAAGATCCTGGCCGTCGACGAACCACTGGATCTGTCGCTGCCGGTGGCCGGCACCACGGGGTACGACGCGCTGCGTGAGGTCGGCGGCGTGTTCGTCGATCCCCAAGGGGCACAAGCGTTGACGGAGCTGTTCGACTCCGCCGGCGTCGACGACTCCCAGTTGTCCGCCGCCGAGCTGAAGATCTCCTCGGCGACCGTCACGTTGGCCAGCGAGCTGGCCCGGCTGCGGCGGTGCATCGTCGCGGCAGCCGGCGCCGACCATCCGCAACTGCCCGACGCGGTCGCCGCACTGCTGACGCACGTCGATGTGTACCGCAGCGACTACCTCAGCCTTGCGGCGATCCTGCCGACGGCCCTGGCCGCAACCCGTTCCGCCGCACCCGAACTCGATGTGCCGTTGCAGCTCATAGCCGCCGCGGTGGCCAACCCGTCCGGGGAGGCCGCGGTACGACTGCAGCAGCTGTGTGGCGCGGTGACCGCGAAGGCCGTCGAAGACTGCCTGTTCTACCGCGATGCCCGCCTGGTGTCGCTGAACGAGGTCGGTGGTGAACCGCACGACTTCGGGGTCGGCCTCGCCGAGTTTCATTCCCGCGCATCGGCCCGGGCCCGGCTGTGGCCGCGCGCGATGACGGCGTTGTCGACGCATGACACCAAACGCGGGGAGGACGTCCGCGCCCGGATCGGGGTGCTGTCGCAAGTGCCGGCGTTGTGGACCGAGTTCGTGGCCCGCTGGGAGCAGTCGACGCCCTCCCCCGACCCGGCGACCGGGTTGTTCTTGTGGCAGAACATCTTCGGCGTCTGGCCCGCCGACGGCACCGTCACCGACGAGCTGCGCGAGCGGCTGCATGCGTACGCCGAGAAGGCGATCCGCGAGGCAGCATGGCACACCACGTGGAATGACCCGGATGCCGACTTCGAAGGCGCCGTCCATCGCTGGCTGGACGCCGTGCTGGACGGCCCGATCGCCCGCGAGCTGACCACCCTGGTCGTGCGGTTGCAGCCACACGCCGAAAACGATGCGCTCGGCCAGAAGCTGCTGTCGCTGACGTCGCCCGGCGTCCCGGACATCTATCAGGGCACCGAGCTGTGGGACGACAGCCTGGTCGACCCCGACAATCGGCGCGCGGTCGACTACCAGGTTCGCCGCGAGGCGCTGAAGTCGCTGCAGCACAGTAAGATTCGCGTCGTCAAAGCCGCACTGCAGCTGCGACGGAGTCGCACGCGGACATTCCTGGACGGCGGCTACCGCCCGGTGCTGGCTGCCGGCACCGGTGCCGAGCACGTGGTGGCATACCGACGTGGTGACGACGTACTGGTCGCGGTGACCCGCTGGACGGTGCGCCTCGAGCAGACCGGCTGGGGCGACACCGCGGTCACGCTGCCGGACGGCGCTTGGACCAACACGCTCACCGGCTCGAGATTCGAGGGAACTGTGCCTGCCGCCGAATTGTTCGCCGAACTCCCGGTCGCGTTGTTGGAGCGTACCGATGCCTGAATTCGCGGTCTGGGCACCGAAACCGGAGACCGTCCGCGTCGACGTCGACGGGACGGTCTCCCCGATGACGCGCGGCGAGGACGGCTGGTGGCGAGCGAGCGTTGACGCGACACGAGACGCCCGCTACGGATTCCTGCTCGACGACGATACCGAGTTGCTGCCCGACCCACGGTCTCCGCGTCAGCCCGACGGCGTGCACAAAGCCTCGCAGCTGTGGGAACGCCCGGACCCGGTCGACACCGGCTGGGCCGGTCGGCCGGTCGCGGGTGCGGTGATCTACGAGCTGCACATCGGGACCTTCACCCCGGCAGGAACTTTCGAAGCGGCCGTCGACAAGCTGGACTATTTGGTCGAACTCGGGGTCGACTTCGTCGAGGTGATGCCGGTGAACGCGTTCTCCGGCACACACGGTTGGGGCTACGACGGTGTGCTGTGGTACGCGGTGCACGAAGCCTACGGTGGCCCAGACGGTTTGGTTCGGTTCATCGACGCCTGTCACCGCCGCGGTCTCGGGGTGCTGATCGACGCGGTGTTCAACCACCTCGGACCGTCGGGCAACTACCTGCCCCGGTTCGGGCCCTACCTGTCGTCGGCGAGTAACCCGTGGGGTGAGGGCATCAACATCGCCGACGCGCAGTCCGACGAGGTGCGCCGCTACATCATCGACTGTGCGCTGCGGTGGATGCGCGACTTCGGCGCCGACGGCCTGCGCCTGGACGCCGTGCATGCCCTGTTCGACACCACCGCGATCCATATCCTCGAGGAACTGTCCGCCGAAACCGAGGCGCTGGCCGAGCAACTCGGCCGCCCGCTGTCGCTGATCGCCGAGAGCGACCTGAACGACCCGCGGATGATCACCCCCCGGCCGGAGCACGGCCTGGGTATGACCGGACAGTGGGATGACGACATCCACCACGCCATCCACACCGCGGTTTCCGGTGAGCGGCAAGGCTATTACGCCGACTTCGGCTCACTGGCCGCGCTGGCAAAAACGTTGCGCCACGGTTTCTTCCACGCAGCCACCTACTCGTCGTTTCGGCAGCGACGCCACGGCCGGCCGCTGGACACCACCGAGCTGTCCGGGACCCCGGCCACCCGACTGGTCGCCTACACCTGCACCCACGACCAGGTCGGCAACCGCGCTCTCGGCGACCGGCCGTCGCAGAACCTGACCTACGGTCAACTCGCGGTGAAGGCCGCGCTGGTGTTGACCTCGCCCTACACCGCAATGCTTTTCATGGGCGAGGAGTGGGGAGCCTCCACGCCGTTCCAGTTCTTCAGCTCACATCCCGAACCCGAGTTGGCCCGCGCCACCGCCGAGGGACGCAAGCGGGAATTCGCCGACCACGGGTGGGACGCCGACGACATCCCCGACCCGCAGGACCCAAAGACCTTCCAACGGTCGAAGCTGGACTGGTCCGAGGTCGACCACGACGAGCACGCGAAATTGCTCCGGATCTATCGAGAGCTGATTGTGTTGCGGCGCAACGAGATCGATCTGAATGATCCGTGGCTGGACAACCTGATCGTCGACTACGACGAAGAGCGTCGCTGGATCGCACTGCGTCGGGGCGCCCTGACGGTGGCCTGCAATCTCGGCGTCGACCCCGCGACGGTCCCCTTCACCGGCAACGTGGTGCTGGGTTCGGAGCTGTTCGAAGTCGGTGAACAGAGCACTGAGCTGCCGCCGCACTCGTTCGTGATTTTGCGCGCTGTGGATAGCTGACTACCGTCCTCGTTCACGACCTCGCATGATGCGCGGATGACCCAGCCTGACGTGTTGCCGATCCCGCCCATCCAAACCGCCTGCGATCCGGTGCATTCGACCCACGACCTGCGCGAGCGGTGGCGTGCACTGATGGGGCCGCTGGGGTTCGGCACCCGGCTGTTGTGGTTCGGCCTTATCGGGCCGGACCGCTGCTTCACCAAGAAGCTCAGCCGTATCGCGATCCAGCCGCACCCCCGAGGGCGAATCGTCTGGAACCTGATGTCCTCGATGCGCACATTGCTCGACGACCTGGACCCGGACACCACGGTGGCGCTGCTGCTGTCCGGCCCCGGACGCGGCCCGGCCTCGACTGTCGAGCTGGTCTGGTCGAAGGCGTTGATCGACATGGCCGAGCGATTCGACGTGCCGTTGGAGCCGATCTTCCGTGCCAACGACGAGACGGTGGCAGTGCTGGGCCAGCGGATGCGTCATCCGGTAGCTTTCGGATGTGAGTGACGTTGACGAGGGCGCCCGGGCCCGTCTGGATTACATCGAAAAGCAACTTCAAATGCTGTTTCCGGAGGGCTACGTGCCGTTCGCCGAGGCGAATGCCGCGGGAATGCCGCCCGCCGTGGTCGAACTCGCCCGTCGCGGCAACCTGATCGCCGCGATCAAGGAGTACCGCACCTTGACGGGTGCCGGCCTGGCCGAGGCGAAGAAAGCCGTCGAGGACATTCGCTGACCTCTGCGTTCCGGTGTAGTTCCAGGCAGTTACGGGAACTGCTTGAGATATGCCGAATCTACCGGCGCACGAGTTGGCGCAGCGTATGGCCGAGTTGGCCCGATCTGTAGCCGCACCACGCGACATCGAAGCTGTCCTGAGTGGCGTCACCGCCACCGCGGTCGAGCTGCTCGATGGCGCCGATACCGCCGGAGTGCTGCTGGTCTCCAAGGGGGGCAAATTCGAGTCGCTGTCCGGCACGTCCGACCTCATCTACGAAGTCGACCGGCTCCAGGAAAAGCACAACGCCGGGCCTTGTGTCGATGCGGCGATCAAGGATCTCGTGGTCCGCACCGAGGACTTCGAGACCGAGACCCGGTGGGGCGATTACTCGCGTGAGGTCTGCAAGCTCGGGGTTCGCAGCAGCATCTCCTTCAAGCTCTACACCGGGGAACGGACCGCGGGCGCGTTGAACGTTTTTTCACGGCATCCGAACAATTTCGATGCCGACTCCGAGGTGATCGGGTCGATACTCGCCGCGCACGCCGCCGCGGCCATCCTGGCCAGCCGCGACAGCCAGCAGCTGCAGGCCGCCCTGCTCAGCCGCGACGTCATCGGCCAGGCAAAAGGGATGCTGATGGAGCGCTTCAGCATCGATTCTCTGGCCGCATTCGAGATGCTGCGAAAGCTGTCCCAGCAGATGAACGTGAAGTTGGCCGAAGTCGCTCAACGTGTCGTCGACACCCGCTGAGCCGCGCAGCAACTAGAGCAGGTAGCGGTAGGCCGGTGAACCCGGCTCGATCGCCTCGATCTGCATCTCGGTGGCTCGCATCCGTTCCAGCAACCCGTCCAGGTCGGCCGCCGAGCCCAGCTCGATGCCGACCAGCGCCTCGCCGGTTTCGCGGTTGTTCCGCTTGACGTATTCGAACAGCGTCACGTCATCGTTGGGTCCCAGCACGCTGTCCAGGAAGCGGCGCAGTGCGCCGGGTTCCTGAGGGAAGTCGACCAGGAAGTAGTGCTTGAGGCCGAGGTGCACCAGCGACCGCTCGAGTATCTCGCCATACCGCGACACGTCGTTGTTACCGCCCGACACCAGGCACACCACCGTCGAGCCCGGTTCGATGTCGGCTTCGAGCAGCCCGGCCACGGCGAGTGCGCCGGCGGGCTCGGCGATGATCCCCTCGTTCTGATAGAGGTCGAGCATCGCCGTACACACCGCGCCCTCGTCGACCGTGGTGATCGAGACCATGTTCCCGGCCGCGGCCAGAGCGGCGTAGGTCAGCGTGCCGGCCCGGCTCACCGCGGCGCCGTCGACGAATTGGTCGACGTGGTCGAGGGTCACCGGTGCACCGTTGGCGAGGGCGGCCATCATGGCGGCCGCGCCCGCCGGTTCGATGCCGAGCACCGATGTCTTACTGGTCCGCTCGGCGAGGTAGGTGGTGATGCCGGCGATGCAGCCGCCACCGCCGACCGGGACCACCACCAGATCTGGTTCATCGTCGAGCCGGTCCAGGATTTCGACAGCGATGGTGCCCTGGCCCGCCATGGTGCGTGGGTCGTCGAACGGCGGCACCAGCGTCGCGCCGGTGCGTTGCACGTCGGCGAGCGCCGCCGCGGCGGCCAGGTCGTAGGTCGATCCGCCGACGATCAGCTCGATGAAGTCGCCGCCGTGATAGCGGATGCGATCGCGCTTCTGTTTCGGTGTCTTGGCCGGGACGTAGACGCGACCGCGGACACCCAGGGTGCGGCAGGCATAGGCGAAGCCCTGTGCGTGATTACCCGCCGACGAGCAGACCACCCCGGCGGCTCGTTCGGCGTCGGACAGCTGCACCAGCAGGTTGTAGGCGCCGCGCAGCTTGTAGGAGCGCACGGTCTGTAGGTCTTCGCGCTTGAGATAGACGTTCGCCCCGGTGGTCGCGGACAACCGGTCGGAAAACTGCAGCGGTGTGGGGGTGACCACGCCGGCAATTCGGGTGGCCGCCGCGTCGATGTCGGCCGCACGCAGCGGCCCCCCACTCTCAGGGCTCGAGCCCCGGGTGCTCGGGCTTTGACTCAGTTCGGCGGACACTGGTCAATGGTGCCACCAAGCTGCGCGTTCAGTGCACAGGGGTCAATACAAACAGCGGAATTTGCCGGTCTGTCTTCTGCTGGTAGTCGGCGTAGTCCGGGTAGGCGGCCACGGCCCGCTCCCACCAGACGGCCTTCTCGTCGCCGAAGACCTCGCGCGCGTCGTAGTCCTTGGTGACGGTGCCGTCCTGCAGTTCGACCCGCGGGTTCTTGGTGATGTTGAAGTACCAGACCGGGTTCTTGGGCGCGCCGCCCAG
The DNA here is from genome assembly GCF_002863225.1 of Mycobacterium sp. Taxonomy (GTDB): domain Bacteria; phylum Actinomycetota; class Actinomycetes; order Mycobacteriales; family Mycobacteriaceae; genus Mycobacterium. The sequence continues at coordinate 31,031 of NZ_PKEK01000063.1, forward strand.
CGAGGCGACGGCGGCGTACTCGCCGTTGTGCTCGACGCGCATCAGCGGCGTCTTGCGGAGCTTGCCGGATTTGGCGCCGACGGTGGTCAGCAGGATGACCGGCATGCCTTTCATGTCGGTGCCTTCGGTTCCACCGGATTCGGCGATCTTTTCGGCTTGCTCGCGGGACCAGTCCCACGGGGACGGGGCGTATTCACCTTCGAGTGGCATGACACCACTTTAGGCATGAGTGGGCAGGGCGCGTCCACCAGCACGTCGCGCCTGCGCCGGAACGCCGCGTATGCGATGTACAGTCTGCGATCGATCCGCTCGCTGACCTGTAGTCGTGCAGATCCTCGCGGCCGCGAGGGTGACATCTACCCAACGATGGGACAAGACGCACCATGTCGCGGTACTCGCGCTCGAATGATGTGAGCTGTCCCTCCGCCGCCGTTTCCAGTTCTGATTGACCGGCGATGGCGATCACCGATGTGCCCCAGTACGCGCACCTCAGCGCGGCCGACCTGACTGCACTCACCGCCGAGTTGGACGCGATCCGCAGCGACACCGAATCCTCGCGCGGGGCCAAGGATCGGGCATACCTGATGCGCGCCATAGCTTTTCAGCGATGCCTGGACATCGTTGCGCGATTGATCATCGCCGCAACGAAGGGCCGAATCGGCTGGGCGGTGGGAACGACCGCGCTGGCCGCGGCGAAGTGCATCGAGAACATGGAACTCGGGCACAACATCTCGCACGGTCAATGGGACTGGATGAACGACCCGGAGATCCATTCCAACACCTGGGAGTGGGACATCGTGGCGCCCACCTCGCAGTGGCGCTACACCCACAACTACCAGCACCACGTCTTCACCAATGTCGTCGGTGTCGACGCCGATCTCGGATTCGGAATCCTGCGCGTCAGCAGGGACCAGAAGTGGCGACCCCCGGCCCTGCTGCAGCCACTGTTCGCCGTGCTGCTCGGGATGGCCTTCGAATGGGGCATCGCGTTGTACGGGGTGGTCGCGGTTCAGCAGGAAGAGACGACCGACGCCGGCCGGGCGGTTCAGAGATCGGCGCTGCTGAAAAAGATGTCCCGGCAGGCGATCAAGGACTACGTCTTGTTCCCGGCGCTCAGTCGTGGTCGGTGGCGACGAACGCTGGGCGCGAACATCGTCGCGAACGGCTTACGCAGCGGGTGGGCGTACATCGTCATCGTCTGCGGTCACTTCGTCGACGGGGCGGAGAAGTTCACAGCGTCGGTGCTGCACAACGAGACGCGAGAACACTGGTATCTCCGGCAGATGCTGGGTACGGCGAACTTCGAGGCGGGACCGGTGCTGCGGTTCATGACCGGAAATCTCTGCTACCAGATCGAACACCACCTCTTCCCCGATCTGCCACACAATCGGTATCCGGAGGTCGCCGAGCGGGTGCGCGCGGTGTTCCTCGCCTACGACCTGCCGTACACGACCGGCCCGCTGCTGCGTCAGTACCTACTCACCGTGCGCACCATCTGCAAACTGGCGCTGCCGGATCGATACCTCTCCGCAACCTGCGACGACGCACCGGAAACAGCCTCGGAGAACAGGTTTCGGAGCGCCGCCGACCGCTCGGGGTCGACGGATCACGACATGGACGACCGGCGACGCGGATTGGCGACGGCTCTGCGCCTCCAGCGTGAGCTGGCGACCGACGGGTCGCGCCGCTACGCCGGTTGAGCCGACGATGCCCGGGCCGGTTCGTGAACGTCCGGACCCGGTTCCTTGCTGTAGAGCTCGTCGATCTCGGCGGCGTACTTCGCCATGATCGGCCGGCGTTTGAGTTTCATCGTCAGGGTGATCTCGTCGCCGCCCGGCTCCCACAGCGCCGGCAGCACCCGGAAGCGCTTGATCTGCTCGACCCGTGAGAGTTTGGCGTTGCCGGTCGCCACGCCGGCAGCGATCTTCGCCAGCATCTCCGGATGCGCGGCCAGGGCATCGGGTGTGGCGTCCGCGAGCCCGAGGTCGGCCGCGTGTGGGCCGACCGAATCGGCATCGAATACCAGTAACGCCGTGTTGTACGGCCGGCCGTCGCCGACGGTCAGCATCGCCCCGATCATCGGGCAGGCCGCCAGAATGGTGGTCTCGATGTTCGCCGGCGACATGTTCTTCCCGGCCTCGTTGATGATCAATTCCTTCTTGCGGTCGACGATGCGCAGGTAGCCGTCGTCGTCCACCTCGAGGATGTCGCCGGTGTGCAGCCAGCCGTCGGGGTCGATCGCCTCAGCGGTCTTGGCCGGCTCGCCGCGATAGCCCTTCATCACCAGCGGACCGCGGACCAGGTACTCCCCGTCCTCGGCGATCCTGGCCTCGAGGCCGGGCAGCAGTTTGCCCACCGACCCCAGCCGGGCATCCGCCGGATGGGTCACGCTCGCAACACAACTCAGCTCCGACATGCCCCACACCTCGGCGATCTGGATGCCGATACCGGCGAAGAACGCCAGGGTCTCCCGCGGGATCGGTGCCGCACCGCTGACCGCCCAGCGCAACTCGTCGAACCCGAGTTTCGCGCGCAGTTTCGACAGCACCAGATCATCGGCCTGCCGCCATTCCGCCGCCACCTCTTCGGACAGCGTCTCACCGGCGACCAGGGCGGCGGCCTTCTTCGCCGCGACCGACATCGCCCACTGCAGAGCCTGGCGCTTGGTCTCGTCGGGCTCGTGCGTGGTCGCGAATTCGATTGCCGCCTTAAGCTTTTCCCATACCCGCGGGACAGCAGCCCAGATCGTCGGGTGCACATCGGACAACGCGGCGGCGATCTCGCGGGCATCGGACACCACGGTCACCTGGGCGCCGGACACCTCGTTGTTGTACAGCGCCATCGTGCGGTCGGCGATGTGCGCCGACGGCAGGAAGGACGTCACACGATCGCCGAACCGCACACCGAGAACGGCGTCGAGGGCACGGGCCTCGAAAAGCAGGTGCGCGTGCGTCATCTCCACGCCCTTGGGGTGACCGGTCGTTCCGGACGTGTAGATCAGGGTGATCACGTCGTCGGGCTGCACCGCCCGCCAGGTCGCCTCGAAATCGAAGTCGTCGTTGCCTGCGGCGTGCAGATCGTCCAGCGACAGCGTGCCGTCCGGAGCACCGTCGACGCAGATGATGTGGTCGAGGGTGGCGCCGCTGGCCCGGATCACGTCGAGGTACTGCTGTTCGCAGATCACGACCTTGGTTCCGGCGTTGTCGAACACGTAGCTGAGTTGTTCGGGCGCCAGTGTGTTGTACACCGAGAACGAGGTGGCACCGAGGTGCTGCGCGCCGACCTCGACCGGGTAGAACTCGATCCGGTTGGCCATCATCAACGACACCGTGTCGCCGCGGCGAACCCCCAGGCCGTGCAATCCGGCCGCCACCGCGCGAACGCCGGCCGCGTACTCGCGCCAGGTCATCGTCTGACCGTCACCCGGGGTTCTTAGGGCGATCGCATCGGGATCGACCGCCGCGTTTCGCTGAAATGCTTCGCACAACGTGGCGGGCGCGTCAGAGGTGGTCGTCTGATCGGTCACTCAGCCGAGGCTAGTCCCGGAGTACCTTGCCGGTATGGGATTTGCGATCACCGACTTGACGCCCGTCGAGCAGACCGCGTTCGTCACCCAGTACGCCCGCGCGGTCGACAGTCGTTGGACCAGGCCCATACTCGGCGACACCCTGGCCGACGACATCGTCGCCAAAATCGACTACGACTTTCCGGGTTTGGGCGTGCCCGCCAGCGCAATCCGTCAGACCGCGCTGCGCGCGAAGCTGCTCGATGACCGGATACGGGATTTCGTGGCCCGGCATCCCGACGCCGTGGTCGTCGACCTCGGGGCGGGGCTGGCGACACCCATGCCGCGGGTCGCGCCACCACCCACGGTCGATTGGTACGACGTCGACCTGCCCAATGTGATCGCGCTTCGAAACCGGGTCGTCCCGCCCGACACCCACGCCCACTCGGTGCCCGCGTCGCTGGCCGACAACTCGTGGACCGACCACATACCTGCGGGCCGGCCGACGTTTCTGTTTGCCGACGGGCTGCTGGCTTTCGTCTCGGAGTCGGTGATCGTCAACCTCTTTCGCCACATTCCGGAGCACTTCGAGTCCGGCGAGATAGCGATCAACGACTACGGGCGGGTCAGCCCGCTCAACATCGCTGTCATGAAGGTCGTCTTCAGCGCCGTCGGAACACAATGGCGGTACCGGGGTTTCGACGATGCCCGGGTACCGGAGAGCTGGAGCCCGCGGCTTCGACTGGTGGAGGAGACGAGCTTGTCGCAGGTGCCGGAGGTCGATCTGTATCCGACCGCCGCCCGGGTCTCGACCCGCCTGATGGGCAAGACCAAATCCGGTGCCCGCACCGCGCGCATCCTGCGCTACCGCTTCTGAAAGGTGACCACGATGGCCGCGACCCTGATCACGGGTGCGAGCGTATGGGACGGCATCTCCACACGGGCGCAACCACACCAGGTGTTGGTGCAAGACGGTCGGATTCGCCGCGTCGCCGAGGTGATCGACGCGCCGGCCGAGACGCGCGTGGTGGATCTGTCCGGGCACACCCTGACCCCCGGGTTCATCGATTGCCACACCCACGTCACCCTGGCGCCGCCGGTCGGGCTGATGCAGGCTCTGGACTCGAGCACCGCCAAGGCGCTCAAAGCGCTGCCGGTGCTGCGCGCACTGTTGGACAACGGGTTCACCACGGTCCGCGACTTGGGTTGCGGCGACGTCGATTACCCCACGGTCGATCTTCGCAACGCGGTGGCGGCGGGACTCGTGACCGGTCCCCGGATGGTGGTGGCGCCGCACATCATCTCCGCTCGTGGCGGACACGGCGACTTCAGCGGCATGGTCGCCGACGAATACCAGGGGTGCTGCCGGAACCTGGAGTTGGCCTCGGCCGACGGTGACGACGAGATTCGGACCCGGGTCCGGCAGCAGGCCAGAGGCGGTGCCGACTGGATAAAGTTCAGTGCCACCGGCGGTTTCGCCTCCCCGTCGGACGATCCCGGCCATGCCACCTACAGCCAGGAAGAGATGGACGTGCTGGTGGCCACCGCCCATGACCTCGACATTCCGGTCACTCCGCACAGTTACGGCGACGAGGGAATTCGGCGGGCCGTTCGGGCCGGTGTGCGCAGTATCGAGCACGGCAACCTCGCGTCCGCCGAGACGCTGACGATGATGCGGGACGCGGGGGTGTTCATGGTGCCGACCCAGTACGTCATCGTGTCCAAGGCGCGGCACGGCGATCAGGATCCGATGTGGGCCGCGCTGCCGGAGCACGCCCGCCGGAAATTCTCGAAATACCGTGGAGCACTGCTGGAGGCGGCCGAGAATCTGGCCGCCAGCGATGTCCGGATCGCATTCGGCACCGACGCCGGAATGTTTCCGCATCACGACAATTGGCGTGAATTCCCGATGATGGTGTCGACCGGCATCACGCCACTGCGGGCATTACAGGCAGCCACCAGTGTGGCGGCCGAACTGCTGCGACTCGACGACGTCGGAGTGATCGCCGAAGGCAAGATCGCCGACCTCGTCGCGATGCCCGGTGATCCGTTCACCGATATCGAGGTCACCGGCCAGGTCGACTTCGTCATGAAAGACGTTGTGATCTACAAAGATCCGGCCACTAGCGACCACGCCGCCTAGCGCTGTCCGTCGAGTGCCCGGCCAGTCGGGCGATCGACCCCGACCGCCCCGCACGCCGGGCGCTCGGCCGTAGTGCGCCTAGCCGGTTAGCCCAGGCACCCCGGGCCGAGGAGCGCTTTGAGGTCGCCCATCAGCGCCGGCGACATGGTCACCCGTAGCGCGGCGTCCAACTCCAACGTGGTGACCCGATCGCCGCTGAGCAGCCGCAGGTGCACCTGTGACGTGCCGGGGTGTTGCGCCAGAACCTGTTTGAGTGCGGTCACCTTGTCGATGGTGCATTGACGGGTCGGCAGGCTCACCGCCAGCGGGCGGTTCACCTGCGCGTTGCTGAAGTCGGGCACCACCAGGTCGTTGGCGATCAGCGAGATCCGGTCGTCGCGGATGGCGACCTTCGCGGTCACCAGCACCACGGTGTCGTCGATGACGTCGGCGCCGAACGCGGAATAGGTGTGCGGGAAGAACATCACCTCGATGCCACCGGTGAGATCTTCCAATTGGGCTGAGGCCCAGGGCATTCCATTCTTGTTCACCCGCCGGTTCACCGAAGCCAGGATGCCGCCGACCTTCACCATGGTCTCGTTGGCGACATCACCGTCCAGGATCGCCGGAATCGGAGTGTCGACCTGGGTGGCCAGCAGATGCGCTACGCCGTTCAGTGGATGCCCGGACACGTACAGCCCCAGCATTTCGCGTTCCAGGGCGAGCTTGTGTTTGTCGTCCCATTCCTCGTCGGGGACGCGGATGGTGAACACCGCATCGGCACCCGCTCCCCCGTCATCCGGGTCGCCGCCGAACAGGTCGAATTGCCCCATCGCCTCGGCCTTTTTGGTGCCGAGCACCGATTCCACCGCGTCGGTGTGCACCAGGAACAACCCTTTGCGCGGGTGCTTCAGCGAGTCGAAGGCGCCGGCTTTGATCAGCGACTCGGTGACCTTCTTGTTGCACGCGGCGATGTCGACCTTGTTGAGGTAGTCCGAGAAGTCGGTGTAGTTGCCCTTGTGGGTGCGGGTATTGATCAGCGAGGCAACGACATTCGCGCCGACGTTGCGTACCGCGCCGAGGCCGTAGCGAATGTCGGTGCCCACCGAGGCGAAGTTCAGGCCGGATTCGTTGACGTCCGGCGGCAGCACGGTAATACCGAGTTTGCGGCAGTCGGCCAGATACACCGCGGCCTTGTCCTTGTCGTCACCGACCGAGGTGAGCAGCCCGGCCATGTATTCGCCGGGATAGTTGGCTTTCAGATAGGCGGTCCAGTACGACACCAGGCCGTAGCCGGCCGCGTGCGACTTGTTGAACGCGTAGTCGGCGAACGGCAGGATGGTGTCCCACAGCGCTTTGATGGCCTTGGCTGAAAACCCGTTGGCCTGCATGCCTTCTGAGAAGCCTTCGAACTCCTTCTCCAGCACTTCGCGCTTCTTCTTGCCCATCGCCTTGCGCAAAATGTCTGCTCGGGCGAGCGAGTAGCCGGCCACCTTTTGCGCGATGCGCATGATCTGTTCCTGATACACGATCAGGCCGTAGGTCTCGGCGAGCACCTCGCGCAGCGGCTCCTCGAGCTCCGGGTGGATCGGCTTGATCGCCTGCCGGCCGTTCTTGCGGTCGGCGTAGTCGTTGTGGGCGTTCATCCCCATCGGGCCGGGGCGGTAGAGCGCCAGCACGGCGACGATGTCCTCGAACCCGGTGGGCTGCATGCGGCGCAGCAGGTCGCGCATCGGCCCGCCGTCGAGCTGGAACACTCCCAGCGTGTCGCCGCGGCCCAGCAGTTGGAAGGTGGCCGGGTCGTCGAGGGCGACCGACTCCAGGTCGAGGTCGATGCCGCGGTTCTCTTTGATGTTGACCAGCGCGTCGCCGATGATGGTCAGGTTGCGCAACCCGAGGAAGTCCATCTTCAGCAGGCCGATGGCCTCGCACGACGGGTAGTCCCAGCCGGTGATGACCGCACCGTCCTGCGCCCGCTTCCACAACGGGATCACGTCGGTCAGCGGCTCGCTGCTCATGATCACCGCGCAGGCGTGCACGCCGGAGTTGCGGATCAGGCCTTCCAGGCCGCGGGCGGTCTGGTAGATCGTGCGGACGTCGGGGTCGGTGTCGATCAGGCCGCGGATCTCGGCGGCCTCTTTGAAACGCTCGTGGTTGGGGTCGGTGATCCCGGACAGCGGAATGTCCTTGGCCATGATCGCCGGCGGCAGTGCCTTGGTGATCCGGTCGGCGATCGCGAAGCCCGGCTGTCCATAGTGGATTCGGGCGGAATCCTTGAGTGCCGCTTTGGTTTTGATGGTACCGAAGGTGATGACCTGCGCGACCCGGTCCTGCCCCCACTTCTCGGCGGCGTAGCGGACCATTTCACCGCGCCGGCGGTCGTCGAAGTCGATGTCGATATCGGGCATCGACGCGCGCTCGGGGTTGAGGAACCGCTCGAAGAGCAGTCCGTGCTCGATCGGGTCGATGTCGGTGATGCCGAGGCTGTAGGCCACCAGCGATCCGGCCGCCGAGCCACGCCCGGGGCCCACCCGGATGTCGACTGAGCGGGCGTAGTTGATCAGGTCGGCGACGATCAGGAAGTACGACGGAAAACCCTTGTCGCAGATGACTTCGATCTCGTAGGCGGCACGCTCGGCGTAGCCGTCCGGCGTCGCGTCGGGGAAACGGCGGCGCAGTCCGGCCGCCACCTCGTGCCGCAACCACGACGCCGGGTCGTGGCCCTCGGGCACCGGGAACACCGGCATCCGGTCCTTGGGTGCCCAGACCTCGGCGTAGGAGCTGACCCGCTCGGCGATCAGCAGGGTCGAGTCGCATGCGCCGGGGACTTCGCCGTCCCAGAGCTCGCGCATCTCGGCGGCCGACTTGAGGTAGTAGCCGTCACCGTCGAATTTGAACCGGGCCGGATCGGTCAGCGTCTTACCGGTCTGCACGCACAGCAACGCCTCGTGGTTGTGTGCGGCGTCCCGGGTGACGTAGTGGCAGTCGTTGGTGGCCAGCGGCGGAATGTTCAGCGCACAACCGATTTCCAGCAGCCCGTCGCGCACCCGGCGTTCGATGGACAGGCCGTGGTCCATCAGCTCCAGGAAGAAGTTCTCGGGCCCGAAGATCTCCCGCCACTTGGCCGCCGCCTCCAGCGCCTCGCGGTGATGGCCGAGCCGCAGCCGGGTCTGCACCTCACCGGACGGGCAGCCGGTGGTGGCGATGATGCCGCTGGCGTTCTCAGCGATCAGCTCGGCGTCCATCCGCGCCCACTTGCCGAGCTGACCCTCGAAGGACGCCAGCGACGACAGCTTGAACAGGTTGCGCAGGCCGGTGGCGTTCTCGGCGACCATCGTCATGTGCGTGTAGGAGCCGCTACCGGAGACGTCGTCGCTCTTCTGTCCCGGGTCTCCCCACAGGATGCGCTTGGTCTCGAAGCGGGACGCCGGCGCGATGTAGGCCTCGATGCCGATGATCGGCGTGATGCCGGCGGCGGTGGCCCCGTTGTAGAACTCGCTGGCGCCGAACATGTTGCCGTGGTCGGTCATCCCGATGGCGGGCATCTGCAGCCGTTGCGCCTCTGCCAGCATCGGCGAGACCTTCGCGGCACCATCCAACATCGAGTATTCGGTGTGGTTGTGCAGGTGCACGAACGACTTGCTCATAGGGACGCCAGTCTATGACCGGACACCGACGCGCACCCGGCGTGTCGCGGAGTGTGTCGTGCCGCCAAACAACATTTAGGAGCGCAGTGCGACGGTGTCGGCGTCGCTGACGGCGTGCTTGCCGCTCGGGCCGATCTCGTCGGTGGGGTCGCCGGACGTTTCCGGCGCGGATGCCGGCTTCGGCGCCTGCTTCCGCGGTGCGGGGAGCGGCGGCTTGGACGGCCACCAGTTCCACTTGCCGACCAGCACCGCGACCGCGGGCACGGTGATGGTGCGCACCAGGAAGGTGTCCAGCAGCAGTCCGACCCCGATGATGAAACCGCATTGCACCAGGGTGCTGATGCTGGCGAACAGCATGCCGAACATCGAGGCGGCGAAGATGACGCCGGCAGCGGTGATCACACCACCGGTCGAGCGCACGGTCTGGATGACACCGGAGCGAATCCCGTGCGGCGACTCCTCGCGCAGCCTCGAGATCAGCAGCAGGTTGTAGTCGGCGCCCATGGCGACCAGCACGATGAAGGTCAGGCCGGGGATGCTCCAGGTCAGCGACTGACCGAGGATGAACTGGAAGACGATCACGCCGATGCCGAGCGCCGACAGATACGAAAGCACCACGGACGCAATCAAATACAGCGGTGCGATCACGGCGCGCAATATCGCCACCAGGATGAAGAACACGATCAGGATGGTCATCACGATGATGAGGTTGATGTCGTCGCCGTAGTAGGCACGGGTATCGCGAAGCATCGCGGTGACACCCGACGCGGAGATCGACGCCGCTTTCATCATCGGGCGGGGATGCGGCCCGCGAGCCGCGTCGGTGATCTGGCGGATCTGGTTAAACGCCTCGGTGGCGAACGGGTTGAGGTTGGTCTGCACCAGGTATCGCGCGGTGTGCCCGTCCGGTGAGATGAATGCGGTCAGCGCGCTGTTCAGACCTCCCCCGGTCTGCGAGGTGTCTTTGATCAGCGCCTTGACCTCATCGATCATCTGCTGGATGGCCTCGGCGTAGGTGTGCGCGTCCTTTGTCGGCGGGGCACTGCCGGCGTTGCCTGGGCCGTCGTTGCTCAACGAGCGCAGCTCGGTTCGGGCGTTCTCGACGATCCGGCGCACCTCCCGCGACGCCGCTTCGATGGACGGCTCGTCGGGGAACGACGACAACTGCTCGGCGAATTCGGACATCTTCTTCAGCGCACCGCCGTCGCGGTTCGCGGTTGCGACCACGTCGAGCACCGTCACCGGCGTCGCGCCGACGGTGTTCGCGATCTCGGCGATGTCGACCGACATCGCGAAGCCGAGTCCACGCACGGTGTCGATGAACGTCCTGGTGTCGTCGACCGGCTTCTCCGCGGCCGGCGGCGCGGTCGGCAGGGTCACCCCGGGCGGCAGATCGAGGCTACTGAGATCCGGTGTGAGATCCACGTTTCCGGAGCTGGACACTGAATACAACAGCGCGGCGACGTTCGGGAACCCCTCCGCACCTTCGAGGTCCTTGTTACCGCCCTGGCTGCCCTTGTCGCGCCGGGGCAATGCGCTCCCGTCGGCCGCGTGCTTCTTGTCGTCCGATTTCGCCGACGGCACCGGAGCGGGGCGGATTGCCGCGATGTCGGGCAGTTGGCTGACCCGCTGCTCCATCTGCTTCAACTCGACCAGGGCGGGACGCTTGCGGAGGTCTTCGGTCGACTGGACGACCAGATACTCCGGGATGGTCGCGTTCAGCGGAAAGTGTTCCGACAAAGTGGCGTAGCCGACGGCGCTTTCGACTGAGGACGGCAGGGTCTTGCTGTCGTCGTAGTTGAAGCGGGCGAACATCGCGCAACCGGCGAGGATCAGCAGCACGGTGAGGCTGCCGGCCAGATGGATCACCGGCTTGCGCACCAGGCGGATTCCGGTGACCCGCCAGAAGTGGCCCGTGAGATCGCGACGCGGCTTGATCCAATTGCGCCGTCCGGCAAGGACCATCAGCGCCGGCAGGAACGTCACGGCCGCGCACAACGCCACCGCGATGGAAATGGCCAACGCCGGACCGACGTTCCGGAACGCTCCCAGCTTGGTGAAGATCATCCCGAGGAAGGTGACGGCCACCGTCGCCGCGGACCCGGCGATGACCTTGCCGATCGACGTCAGCGCCTTCTCGACGGCTTCGTCGGAGTCCAGGCCCTGCCGCAGATAGTCGTGATATCGGCTGATCAGGAAGACCGCGTAGTCGATTCCCGCGCCGAACATCATCGTGGTCATCAGCGTGATGGTCTGGGTGGAGACGCCCAGGCCGAGTTGGGCGACGCCGGAGACCAACGCTTGCGCGACACCCACCGAGACACCGATGGTGACCAGCGGCAGCATCATGGTCAGGAAATTGCGGTAGATGACGAAGAGGATGACCAGAACCATCACCACGACGGCAGTCTCGATGACGTGCATGTCGCGGATGCCGATGTACATCAGGTCGTCGCCGGTGGCCGCGGGACCGGTCAGATGCGCGGTCAGCGTCGAGCCGTCGACGGACTTTTTGACGATCTCGGCGACCCGGCCGAAGCCCTCGTGCAGCTCAGGTGTGCCGACGCCGCCGGACAACACCATCGGCAGGTACCAGGCTTTGTGATCCTTGCTGGTCATCGCCTCGCGTAGGGCCGGAGTGCGGACGAAGTCCTGCAGCATGACGATGTCGTGGGTGTCCGGTCGCAGATTGGTGGCCAGCGCGCGGTAGGTACTCAGATCAGAAGGGTTGAGCCCGTTGTCGTCGGTAAGGACGACCAGCAGCACGTTCTCGTTCTCCGACCCGGATTGGTGGAACGCCTCGGAGATCTGGCGGGTCGTCTCCAGCACCGGGGCGTCGGACGGCAGAATCGGAACCGGACGCTTGGCCGCCATCTCGGTCAACGACGGGAACGTCACCGACAGCACAGCCGTCAGCGCGATCCAGAATCCGATGACCGCCCAGGGCCAGCGCCGCACGCACACGCCGATCCAGCCGAAGACACCTGTGCCATCAGCAACCGTCGCTCTACGAGCCCCCCGTAACACCCGGTCAGGCTACCGCCGTTGGCTGTGGATAGCGGCCCTTCGGGCGAGGTGAGTTCGCGGCGACCTGCGAGGCCGGGCTAGCCGTACAGCTCGACGAACTGCTTCAGCGACTTCTCCACGTCGCCTTTGACGGCGCGGGCCGCGGTCGCGCCCACTGGGCCGAACAGCGCCCGCCCACCCAAATCGAGGCGTATGCCCAGCTTCGAGCCCGTTTTGGTGGGTGAGACGCTGAGCGTGACGGTGTATTTGGCACCGCCTTTGCCCGATCCGGACAGCGCGATCCGGTTCGGCGGCTCCCAGGTGGTGACCGTCCAGGTCACTCGATTGCGGAAACCTTTGGCGCGGGCCACTCCCACGATCTGGGTGCCTTCGCCGAGCTCGTCGGGGAGGTCGCTGCGCCAACCCTCGTGCATGGTCAGCCAATCGCCGAGCTGGGTCAGGTCGGAGACTCGTTCCCACATGTCCTGCGGGCGCATCGGCACTTCGGCCGTGACGTCGACTTTGGCCATCAGTGGCTGGGCCCGCCGCGGAAGCGATTGCCGAGCCGCAGACCGGGCAGCAGCAGGGTGCGCGGCATGTACCGGCCACCGATGCTGACGGCTTTGGGCACCAGGCCGGGAACCACGCTGCGCTTGCCCTCGACCATTCCGGCGATGGCCGCCTCCGCGACGTCGTGCGGCGACACCTGGGCGATCGGGATGCTGAAGCGCTCCGCGTTGGCGATCTCGCCCCACTCGGTCGGCACAGGTCCGGGGCACAGCACCGTCACCGACACACCCGTTCCGCTCAGCTCTTCGTGTACCGCCTCCGAGAAGGTCTGCACGAAAGCCTTGGTCGCCGAGTAGACCGCCATGTACGGCATGGGCTGGAAGCCGGCGATCGAGGCGATGTTGAGCACCGCTCCGGCTCCCCGCTCGACCATGCCGGGCAATGCGGCATGGGTGAGCTCCATCAGGGTCAGCGAATTCAGTACCACTTCTTCGCTTTCCCGCTCGACCGGCAGGTCTTGGAAGACTCCGCTGGTGCCGAATCCGGCGCTGTTGCACAGGCCGGCGATCGACTCACCACGCAGGCGTTCGGAAAGCGGTTGGCGCGCATCGGCATCGGACAAGTCGAGGGGCAGCACCTCGGCGCCGACCGAGAATTGCGAACCCAGCTCGTCGGCGAGCTCGTCCAGTCGCTCCTTGCGGCGCGCCACCAGCACCAGGGGGTAGCCGCGGCGGGCCAGCCCGCGGGCCAGCTCGGTGCCGATACCCGAGGAGGCGCCGGTGATGACGATGGGCGCCTGATTGGTCGGTTTAGGAAGACTCATGTTCGCCTCACCAGTGGATTCCGCGGGTGGCCCGCACGAAGGTCTCGCTTCTGCCATCGAAAGTTGTTGAGCTGCGGCTGGATTCATCACCCTTTGCGGCCGACGAGTCGCCGAACATGCTGAAGGCCCGATTACGGACCCGGTCCATCACGGCCGGGTTGACGGCATCGGCGACGGCGGCCAACTGTCCGAGCGGCGAGCTGGCCCGCCGGGGACGCTGCACGATCGCATCGGTGATCACGCCGGCCGCCTGGTCCGGAGTCAGCGCCGGGAACTTGTCGTACATCTTCGTGGGGCTGATCATCGGCGTCCGGACCAGCGCCATGTGCACTGTGGTGAACTTGATGTCCTCGTCGATCACCTCGGCCTGCAGCGCGTCGCAGAGGCTGTCGAGGGCGGCTTTGCTGGCGATGTAGGCGCCGAACCGCGGCGCCCGGGTCTGCACGCCGACCGAGGACACGTTGATGATCTGGCCGAATCCCCGCTCCCGCATGCCCGGGATGAATTTCAGGATCAGCTGCACCGCGCCGAGATAGTTCAGCTGCATGGTGCGCTGGTAGTCGTGGATGCGGTCGTAGGACAGCTCCAGCGAACGGCGGATCGACCGTCCGGCGTTGTTGATCAGCATGTCGACACCGCCGAGGTCGGCCAGCACTTTGTCGGCCATCGCCCCGATGGCGTCCATGTCGGTCAGGTCGCAGGGATAGACGTGCGCCGTGCCGCCGCTGCTGCGAATGTCGTCGGCGACCTTGTCGAGGTTTTCCCGGGTTCGCGCGACGAGCACCACCTCACCGCCGGCCTCGGCGATCTTCTTGGCCGCGGCCTCGCCGATCCCCGAGGACCCGCCGGTGATGAGCGTGATGGTGCCCTCGACGGCGTCGTGCAGGGTGCGGCCCTGGACCGCGTCGAGCAGATTGCGCAGGTAGAAGGGTCGGTACCGGCCGGCCGCGTTCGGGGTGTTGACGAGGTTGGACACAGCGGCGATCGGCTTCTCGACGAAACCGGTCAGATCACCCAAATTCATTAATGTCACGCTTTCCGTGGTGACTGCCCTGGACTTCCACCGAGTCTGCTACACCGCCGCGAAGTTGAGGCGGTTCTACCGCAATCCGGTTGTTACGCCGGGTAATCGCGTCGTGACGGCACGCTAACGGTCGGGCAATTCCCCCGTGTTCTGCTGACCGGCATGGGAATGCTCACCCGCTTTCGCCGGCCTGGGACGGTGTCGCTGTACGCGAAACTCGGCGGTCACGACGCCCTCGAGGTCGTCGTCGAGGATTTCTACTGCCGGGTGCTGGACGACGATCACCTGGCCGGGTTCTACGCCGGGTCGGACATGAGGTGCGTGAAGGCACGTCAGGTCGAGTTCCTCAGCGCCGTGCTCGGCGGGCCCGGGCCTTACACCGGTTCGTCGATGCGACAGGTCCACGAGGGTCGCGGCATCACCATGCATCACTTCGCGATGGTGGCCGCGCATCTGGCGGACTCGCTGTGCGCCGCCGGGCTGCACCCCGACACGATCACCGACGTCCTGCACGCGATCGCGCCGCTCGCCGGTGAGATCGCCGCTCAGGACGCCAGGGCGGTTGTCTGAGAATTCTCGAACTTCTCCGAGCGTGCGTGGTCTGCGATCAAGCGGCCTGGTTTATCGCGTGGCAGCACGCTCGGCGGACCTTTTTCGTGCCGGGTTCGGACCGGGTTGAGTCGTCCTGCCGAATCGATCAGCGAAGGTTACATTGGGAACCAAGGCTCTTCGGCATTCTCGGCAGGATAGAAACTCGGCCATGTTCTCCGCCATCATCCGACACGTTCCCGCCGCGGTCGCCGCTGTCGCGCTCGTGGCCACGGTCGCCATATCGCCCTGCCGGACCGCGATGGCCGATCCCGATCAGGACCAGAAGTTCTTCGATCTCCTTGGCCAGAAGGAGATTCCGCCCGTCGACAATGCGAACAGCTTGATCGGGACCGCCAAAAAAGTCTGCGCAAAACTGGACGAAGGCATGGCGGCCGGCGATTTGGTCGAGTTGATCCGCAACAACGGGTTCAACGAGAATCCCCTCGCCCGCCTGCAACCTCAAGACCGCATCACGAGAACCATCACACAATTCATCAACGCATCGGTCGAGGCTTATTGCCCGTACGACAGGGGCAAGATCGCGTCGATCGCCGCCGGCGATGGCACGCGACCACGAATTCGGATGGTTTCGCTAACCGGGCCCATTCACGCCGGCGACATCGCGCCGACAAAGCCGTTGCCGGTGCCCGCCCAGCCCGTGCTGCCTCAGGAGATCGCGCCGCAGCCCAAGCAGGACCCGGCACCGCCTCCGCGCCGCGTGCAGTCCGCGCCGTCGCAGGTCCCGCCGCAGCGGACGGAGCCGCAGCCACCTCAGGCGCCGGCGCCCGAACCCGAGGCTCCCGCCCCGGTGGAACCCGGCGGTGGCGCGGGGGGCGGCGCCACGGCGCCTCCGGCGCCTCCGACGCCCGATCAGCCCTCGCCCCCGGGGCACATCAGGCTTGCGCCCTAGGCGGCGGCCAACGCCGGTTGCGCGACGGCGGTGGTCGACGAGCGTCGCACGTAGACGCCGAAGGTGATCAGCGCCGCGACCACATAGAACACCGCGAAGTCCCAGAACGCTGCGGTAGCGGTGCCGTGGGCCAAGTAGGACGTGCGCAGCGCCAGGTTGATCGCCACACCACCGAGTCCGCCGATCGCACCGGTGATTCCGATCACCGCACCCGACATCGACCGCGAATAGTCGGCCCGGGCCTGCTCGTCGGCCTGGAGCGAGCGGGACGCGGCGTGGAAGATCGACGGGATCATCTTGTAGACCGCGCCGTTGCCGATCCCGCTGAGGACGAACAGCACGACGAAACCGATCACGTACGCGCCCATCGTCACCGCGCCGGTCCGGCGGCCGGCGAACATCGACGTGACGGCCAACAGTGTGTCGCCGCCGATCATGCCGACGAAGGCCCACAGCGTCACCGTTCCGCCACCGATCCGGTCGGCGAGCCGGCCGCCGTAGATCCGGGCGATCGAGCCCAATAGTGGTCCGACGAAAGCGATTTCGGCGGCGTGCAGGGCCGCCTGCGCCGAACTCTGACCGGAGGCCGCGAACGAGATCTGCAGCACCTGGCCGAACGCGAACGAGAAGCCGATGAACGAGCCGAAGGTGCCGATGTAGAGCAGGCTGACCAGCCAGGTGTGGCGACTGCGTACCGCCGCACGCATGGCGGCGACGTCGACCGAGACCACGTCGAGGTTGTCCATGTAGCGGGCCGCCCCGATCGCGGCGATCACCAGCGCCGCAACGTAGAACCCGCACACCCAATACGGTTGGCGGTTTCCGGCGGTGGCGATGACGAGCAGGCCGATCAGCTGCACCGCCGGCACCCCGATGTTGCCGCCGCCGGCGTTGACGCCCAAGGCGATCCCCTTGAGCCGCTGCGGGAAGAACGCGTTGATGTTGGTCATCGACGAGGCGAAGTTGCCGCCGCCGAGACCGCAGAGCGCCGCGCAGACCAGGTAGAACCCCAGCGGTCGGCCCGGCTGCGCCAGCACCGCGACCGTCGCCAGGACCGGCACCAGCAGAACGACCGCGGAGAACACCGTCCAGTTCCGCCCACCGAACCGGGCGGTGGCCATGGTGTAGGGCAGCCGTAACACCGCGCCGACCAGCGTGGCGGTGGCCGCGATCAGGAACTTGTCCGCCGCCGTCAGCCCGTACACCGATTGCGGCATGAACAGCACCATCACCGACCACAGCGACCACACCGAGAAGCCGACATGCTCGGCGGCGACAGACCAGACCAAGTTGCGTCGTGCGATGGTCTTCCCACCCGCATCCCACGCGACCCGATCCTCGGGGTCCCATCCTGTGATCGTGTGCGATCGCGCCACCGCGTTCTCCTCTGAGATTCCGATACGTTCGAGGTGAACCTAAGAGCGCGATGTTGCCGCCCGGCTTCTCCTGGTGTCGCGGCCGTGAATTCACCCTCACGCGCCGCCTCGGCACGTCGTGAGCGGGCCGCCGGTGCCGAAGTCGCTGCATTACAGTGCTGGCATGGTCGGCACGGCACCTTCGCAGCTCGAATCCGATTCGCCTCCGTTCAGATTCGATCGGGCGGAATTCGCCGGAGCCCTAGGCGATCTGGGCGTCCTGGTTCCGATCGCGGTGGCCCTGATCGTCAAGAATGGACTGACGCCGACTGCGGTGTTGCTGCCTTCGGGTCTGCTCTATGTGGCGGCCGGGCTGGTCTATCGACTGCCGGTGCCGGTGCAGCCGTTGAAAGCCTTTGGAGCCATCGCCATTGCGCACGGCTTCGGTGCCGACGACATCGCAGCCGGCGCGGTGTTGATGGGCCTGCTCTTCCTGGTGCTCGGCGCGTCGGGTCTGTTGGATTGGGTCGCAAGGGTATTCCCGCTCCCGATCATTCGCGGGATACAACTGTCGGTGGGGTTGCTGTTCTGTCAGCTTGCCTGGCGGCTGGTGTCGGCCACTCCCAAGGCTTTCGTCGATCACCGGCATTCGATCTGGTGGTTGGGTGGCGCGACGCTGGCCGTCATCGCCATTGCCCTGCTGCTGCGGCGGCGTCAGATCACCGTGGTGTTCCTGGCGATTGCCGTCCTGGCCATGGTGCTGCCCTTCCACGGCGCGTTCACGCTCGGCCCGTCGGCAGTGCACGTGCCACACCTGAGCCGGGCTGCGTTCGCCGCGGCGGCGGTGGCCCTCGTGCTGCCACAAGTACCGCTGTCATTCGCCAATTCCTGCCTGGCCACGGCCGACACCGCGCGCACCTACTTCGGTGACGCCGCCCGACGGGTCCGGCCGGGCCGATTGGCCACCACGATCGGTATCGCAAATCTGTTCGCCGGCGCCGTCAGCGGCATGCCGGTCTGCCACGGCGCGGGCGGTATGACGGCGCACCGCACCTTCGGCGCGCGCAGCGGCGGTGCCCCGATCATGTTGGGCGGCATCCTGATCGCGCTCGCGCTGATGATGGGCGCCGCGCTCACCGCGGCACTGACCGGGTTCCCGGTCCCGATCCTGGCCGGTCTGCTGACAGTTGCGGGCCTGCTGCACATCATGTTGTTGCGCGACCTACGGGGATGCTGGCAGTGGGCGCTGGCGATCGCCGTCGGCGTCACCGGGTTCGTGAGCAACCTCGCGGTGGCCCTGGTCGGGGCGCTGGCGTTGTGGTGGGCGGTTCACGCGATCCGTTCGCGCCGCTCCCGTCACGAATGATCTTTGCCGGCAAGCTGATCGAGGGCGTGTTCGAGAACGCTGCCCAACACCGCGAGGCCGTCGCGCACGCCGCCCGGCGAGCCGGGCAGGTTGACGATCAGCGTGCGGCCGGCCACCCCGCAGACGCCGCGCGACAATATCGAGGTCGGCACCTTCGGCAGACCGGAGCGCCGGATCTCATCGGCCAGGCCGGGAACCTCGTAGTCGAGCACCGCGATGGTCTGGGCGGGCGTGTCGTCGGTGGGCGAGATGCCGGTGCCGCCAGAGGTGATCACCACGTCCACGCGGTCGGCGACTGCCTCCCGCAGTGCCCTGCCAACCGGATCTCCGTCGCCGACAACGACCGGCGTGACCGGCGGAAACCCCTGCTGCACCAGCCATTCCGCGATCATCGGGCCGCAGCGATCCTCGTACACGCCCGCCGAAGCCCGGTTCGAGGCGATGACCACCCGCGCTGATCGCCCGGTCATCACCGCACCCAGGTTCCGTGCCGGCCGCCGTCCTTGCGCAGCACCCTCACGTCGTCGATCCGGGCGGCTGGATCCACTGCTTTGATCATGTCGTAGAGCGTCAGCGCGGCCACCGACACCGCAGTCAGCGCCTCCATCTCCACCCCGGTGCGGTCGGTGCTCCGCACCGTCGCGGTGACGTCCACATCGGTTGCGCTGACACCGAATTCGACGTCGACGCCGGTGAGCGCCAACTGGTGGCACAACGGGATCAGCTCGCTGGTGCGTTTGGCGGCCTGGATTCCGGCTATTCGCGCGGTGGCCAGCGCATCGCCCTTGGCCAGTCCCCCTACCGAGATCAGCCCCACCACCTCCGCGGTGGTGCGCAGCGACCCGGTGGCAACCGCGACCCGCTTGGTCGTCCCCTTGTCGGTGACGTCGACCATGTGGGCCGCTCCGCGGTGATCGATGTGCGACAGCCCGCCGGTCGGCGGGTCAGCGGCGGCGTCGGACGTCACGGGTCTCATTCTGACAGTTCATCAGGCCAGGTCCCAGACCTGCACCGCGGCGCCGGCCGGCATCTCGGTGACCTCGGCCGGGATGTCGAGCAGGCAGTTCGCCGCAGCCAGCGCTCGCAGGTGGTGCGAGCCGGGTGGGCCCTCACTGCTCACCGTTCCGGCACCGGGGTCGAACACCCCACGCCGAAACTGGCGCTTGCCCGCCGGCGAGGTCAACGACTCGGCCAGCACCGCGGGTCGTCGCGGACGGTCGACATCGGGCAGCCCCATCGCGGCACGCAACGGGCCGCGGATGAAGACCTCGAAGCACACCAGCGCGCTGACCGGGTTTCCGGGCAGCGTCAGGATGGGTGTGCCGGCCACCCGGCCGGCGCCCTGCGGCATGCCGGGTTGCATCGCCACCCGCGCGAATTCCACTCCCCGATCGCCGGATCGGCCGAACGCGTCCTTGACCACCTCGTAGGCTCCGGCACTGATGCCGCCGCTGGTGATGATCAGGTCGGACTCGGCGGCGTGCCGGTCCACCACCTCGACAAACCGCGCGACGTCGTCGCTGACCGTCGCGATCGCAACCACTTCGGCGTCGGCTGCGCGGATTGCGGCGGCCAGCATGGGTGCATTGGACTCATAGATCTGCCCGGGCCGCAGCGCTGCGCCGGGCGCCACCAACTCCGAGCCGGTGGAGATCAACAACACGCGCTGGCGCGGAATGACGGTCAACTCCGGCAATCCCAGCGCCGCCGCCAGCCCGATCACCGCCGGCGTGACCAGTTGGCCGGCCCGCAGCGCTACGCTGCCCGCCTCCACGTCTTCACCCGCCCGGCGGATGTGCTTACCCGCCGGAACGGAAGCGGTGACGCTGACGACGTCGACGCGGCCGTCGGTGGCCTCGACCGGCACGACCGCCGTCGCACCGGGCGGAACCGGCGCACCGGTCATGATGCGATGCGCGGTGCCCGGCTCGAGCGATGGCAGGTCGGTGCGGCCGGCCGGGATGTCTTCGGGCACCGGCAGTTTCACCGGCCGGTCAGCCGTGGCCCCGGCTACCTCGTCGGCGCGGACCGCGTATCCGTCCATCGCGGAGTTATCGAACACCGGCAACGACAACGCCGCAGTGACGTCCCCGGCCAGCACCCGTCGCTCGGCGTGCCGCAGTTCCAGGCTGACAGCGGGGCGGGCGGTGATCAGCTCCGCGACGATCCGTTGGTGCTCCTCGACCGACCGCATGCGCTTGACCTGCACCTCCCACCACGGCTTCGTCGACGACCTCAATATAGTGGGACCTCGATGACGCTCGTTGTGCGTGCCGCGCTGACGGATCAGCCGATCAGCCTCGGCGAACACCAGGACCTGGTGAGCCGTGACGCCGCAGGTGCGGTGGTCGGATTCGTCGGCCAGATTCGCGATCACGACCACGGGCGCCAGGTCACCGAGCTCGAATACTCGGCTCACCCGTCGGCGGCCGACGTGCTCGCGGAGGTGGTCGCCGACGTCGTCGCCCAATCGCCGGGAACGCGCGCCGTCGCGGCCAGCCACCGGATCGGAGTCTTGCGGATCGGCGACGCCGCACTGGTCGTCGCGGTGTCGGCCGACCATCGTCAGGCGGCGTTCGCCACCTGCGCGCAACTGGTCGACGCCATCAAGGAGCGGCTGCCGGTCTGGAAGCGTCAGGTGTTCGCCGACGGGACCGACGAGTGGGTGAACTGCTGTTAGCTCAGCCGCCGGCGAACGGTGGCAGCACATCGATGGTGATGCCCGGCTGCAGCGGCTGAGCCCGGTCGCGAACCGCCACGCCGTCGTACAGGAACGAGCACCGCGGCAGCACCTTCGCCAGAGCGGGATTGCGCACCCCGAGCTGCTCGACCAGGTCGTCGACCGTCGTGCCGCCACTCAGATCCAGCTGCTCGGATTCCGATCCGGCGGCGGCCTGGGCGGCAGCGAAATAACGCACGCTCACCCGGATCGGCTCACCGGTCTCGACCGTCATCTCAGCCGCCGATCGCGCTCATCGGCCGTGCCGGCTGCACGAAATCGGGGTTGTCGATGCCGTGGCCGACGGGCTTGTCCCACATGGCATTTCGCCATGCCGCCTCGATCCCGGCGTCGTCGGCGCCGTCGCGAAGCAGCGCCCGCAGGTCGGTTTCCGCAGTCGCGAAAAGGCAGCTGCGCAGCTGCCCGTCGGCGGTGAGCCGGGTTCGGTTGCAGGTCGAGCAGAACGGTTGCGACACCGACGCGATGAGGCCGACCTTTCCGGTGCGTCCGGTCGCCGGATCGGTGACCCGCCACAGCTCGGCCGGCGCCGAATCACGCGGTGCGGGGTCGGGTTCCAGCGTGAACGAGTGCCGTCGCAGCTGGGTCAGCACCTGACCGGCCGTCACGGTGGCCGCCCGGCTCCACTGGTGCTCGGCGTCGAGCGGCATCTGCTCGATGATCCGCAACTGGTAGTGGTGTTCGAGGCAGAACCGCACCAACGCCACCGCGTCGTCGAGGCCGGTCCGCGGGTCGAGCACGGCGTTGACTTTCACCGGGCGCAGGCCGGCCTGGTGCGCGGCAGCCAGGCCGTCCAGCACGTCGCTGAGCCGATCGCGACGGGTGATCGCCGCGAAGCGCATGCCGTCGATGCTGTCCAGCGAGACGTTCACCCGGTCCAGCCCGATCCGCGCCAGCGTCTCGGCGTGCCTGGCCAGCAGCACTCCATTGGTGGTCAACGCGAGCTCCGGCCGGGGACGCAATCTCGCGGCGGCGGCGATCACATCCGCAAAGTGCTTGGCCAACAACGGTTCTCCGCCGGTGAACCGCACCTTCGTGATGCCCAACCGGGTGACGCCGATCCGCAGCAGGCGCTCGATCTCGTCGGGTTGCAGCAACTCCTGCGCCGCCGACCACTGCAAGCCCTCGGCGGGCATGCAATAGGTGCAGCGCAGATTGCATCGATCGGTCAGCGACACCCGAAGGTCGGTGGCGACGCGACCGTAGCGGTCGATCAGCGGTCCTGCCATAGGGGCCTGAGCCGAGGGGCCGCCCGGACGACCGCCGGCGCGATCGCGCACCAGCGGCACACCCAGCGTCGTGATCATGGCCTCATCCTCATCGGGAGCAACGCCTGCCATTATCCACTGGCCTGCGGGCCTCACCCGTCGGCCGAGGCCTACGCTGGCCCGATGGGTGCCAAGGCGGACAAGAAAGTCGACTTCGAGCGGCTGGCCGACGCCTTGAGCGGATATCACGCCGCGTACCTCGTGACCGTCGACGACGACTACCGCGTGCACACCGTCGACGTCGAGCCCGAACTGGACGGGCAGCTGATCGTCGTGGGTCTGGTCGGCGGCAAGACCCGACGCAACGTCGAAAACCGCAGTGCCGTAACCCTGCTGTGGCCACCGACCGAAGGCGGTGGCTATTCGCTGATCGTCGACGGCGTCACACAGCTGACCGACACGAGCGAATCTGCCGACACCGCGACATTGCGGGTGATGCCGACTCGCGCACTGCTACATCGCAAAGCCGATCCCGCAGCGGGTGGAGACGTCCGCCACGACTGCGTGGTGTTCTCACGGCCATAACCTCACAACGGCGTCTCCCCCGCCGACAGGTCGTGTTGATCGGGGCGTAACCGCAGCGACGAGCCAGGAAACACGCCCACGCCACCATGGAGTTCGATCGTCGCCGCCGTGGCGGCGCTGGGCGAGAAGGTGGCATGGCTTCGTCAGCAAAGGTCGCCACAGTGTGCGGGTACTGCGGCGTGGGGTGCGGCATGGACCTGCACGTCACCGGCGACGTGGTGACCAAGGCCACCGGCCGCGCGGAGCATCCGGCCAACCGGGGCCGGCTGTGCACCAAAGGCAACACCACCGCGGACATGCTGCGCGCCGGTGGGCGCCTGACCACCGCCCTGATCCGCCCGGATCGCGATGCCGAAGCGGTGCCCACCCCGGTCGACGCCGCTATCGACACGGTTGCCGAGCGATTGCGTTCGATCCGCGACCAGCATGGGCCCGACGCCATCGCCCTCTACGTGTCCGGGCAGATGACCATCGAAGCCCAGTATCTGGCCAACAAGCTGGCCAAGGGGTATCTGCGCACGCAGTGGATCGAGTCCAACTCCCGGCTCTGCATGGCCAGCGCCGGCACCGGCTACAAGCAGTCGCTGGGCGCCGACGGCCCGCCCGGCAGCTACGACGACCTGGACACCGCGGACCTGTTCGTGGTGATCGGCGCCAACATGGCCGACTGCCATCCGATCCTGTATCTGCGGATGATGGACCGGGTCCGCGCCGGCGCGAAGCTGGTTGTCGTCGACCCACGCCGTACGGCCACCGCGGCCAAAGCCGACATCTACCTGCCGGTGCGCCCCGGCACTGATCTGGCGTTGCTGAACGGGCTGCTGCGTCTGGTGCGCGACGCGGGCGGCGTCGACCACGACTTCGTCACTGCCTACACCGAGGGTTGGGATGCGCTGGACGCGATGCTCGACGAGTATCCGCCCGACACCGTTGCCGCCGTCACCGGTGTGCCGGAGACGGATCTCCGCGCGGTCGCCGAACTGATCGGTGGGACCAGGAACTGGGTGAGCCTGTGGACGATGGGCCTCAACCAATCCACCCACGGCACCTGGAACACCAACGCGCTGTGCAACTTGCACCTGGCGACCGGGGCGATCTGCCGGCCGGGCGCGGGCCCGTTCTCGCTGACGGGTCAGCCCAACGCGATGGGGGGACGCGAAATGGGCTACCTGGGTCCAGGTCTGCCCGGGCAGCGCTCCACGCTGGACGCCGCCGACCGCGCATTCGTCGAAAACCGCTGGGGCCTGGATCCGGGGACGATACGCGCCGAGGCCGGCACCGGAACGATCGACATGTATCGCCGGATGGCTGACGGCGACATCAAGGCCGCCTGGATCATCTGCACCAATCCCGTTGCCTCGGTGGCCAATCGGGCCTCGGTGATCGCCGGTCTGCAGCAGGCGGAGCTGGTGGTAGTGCAAGACGCGTTCACCGGCGTCGAAACCGCCGAGTACGCCGACGTCGTGTTGCCCGCCGCGCTGTGGTCCGAGGCGGAGGGTGTCATGGTCAACAGCGAACGCACGCTGACCCATTGCGGGGCCGCGATGCCGCCGCCCGGCGACGCGATGCCGGACTGGCAGCTGATCTGCCGGGTGGCGACCGCCATGGGCTATCCGGGTCTCGAGTTCAATTCCGCCGCTGAGGTTTTCGCTGAGCTCGCCGCGTTCCACAATCCCCGGACCGGCTGGGACCTGCGCGGCGTCGACTACGACCGGCTGCGCCGCGGTCCCGTGCAATGGCCGGCCGCGCCCGGCAGCGGCGATCGCAATCCGATCCGCTACCGCAACGACGGCGTCAGTCAAGACCTCCACACCGACGACACCGGAACCGCTCCGGCCCTTGCCTTTCCGACCCCGAGCCGCCGGGCCCGGTTTCTGCCGCGGCCTCATCTGCCGGCCGCCGAACTGCCCGACGACGAGTTCCCACTGGTGTTCACCACCGGGCGGCTGGCGCACCAGTGGCACACGATGACCAAGACCGGCCGGGTCGCCAAGCTCAACAAGCTCAACCCGGAACCCTTTCTCCAGTTGCATCCCGACGACGCCGGCCGCCTCGGCGTGCGCGACGGCGATCGGGTCGAGATACGGTCGCGCCGGGGCCGCGCGGTGCTGCCGGCCGCGGTGGACGACGCGGTACGCCCCGGCGTGTGTTTCGCACCGATGCACTGGGCTGACGCGTTCGGCGTGGATGCAGCGGTGAACGCGGTCACCAATGACGCGGTCGACGCCGACTCGTTGCAGCCCGAGTTCAAGGTGTGCGCGGTGTCGGTCACCCCGATCGAACCACGTTCTGCGCCAACAGAACCCGCGGCGCAGCCGACCAAGTCGCCGGTGGACGCCTTTGCCGCGGCCCTCGGGGCACTGCCCTCCTCGCCGGAGTTCACCGCCGCCGAGCGGGTGTTCCTGTCGGGTTTGCTGGCCGGCATTCGCGCGAATCCGCCGGTGGGAACGATGCCTGCGCTGCCGCCGGCATCGCCGTTGTCACCGCAGAACCGGATGTGGGTAGACGGCCTGCTGGCCGGAATCTTCTGCCGCACCGATGATTCAGCACCGGTCGCGGCAGCCGGTCCGTCGGTCACCGTGGTGTGGGCGTCACAAACCGGTACGGCCGAGGACTACGCCGCCACCTGCGTCGAGCACTTGAACGGCAACGGCATCGCGGCACGGCTTCGCGGCGCGGAGGAAGTTTCGGTCGCCGAATTGACCGGCACGGTGCTGTTCGTCGTCGCCACGACCGGCGACGGCGATCCCCCGGACAACGGTATTGCGCTGTGGGACGCGCTGGCCGCTGCCGAGCCGGGCGACGTCGACAGCCTCGCCTTCTCGGTGCTGGGTTTCGGCGACTCGTCCTACAACGACTTCTGCGGTTTCGCGCGCAAGCTCGACGCCCGGCTCGAGCACCTCGGAGCGCGGCGCATCTGCGACCGGGGCTCGTGCGAGCCGGACTTCGAGTCCACCGCCCAGGCCTGGACCGACCGTGCCGTTGCCGCGATTCGCCAACCGCTGCCGAATCCGGCCGCTGCGAAAAGACCTGTCGAACAGGGTTACTCGCGCAAGAATCCGTTGCGCACCACGATCGCCGGCAATACTGCACTGTGCGGTGCCGGGTCAGACAAGGACGTGCGCGACATCGGCGTGCACCTACCGGTGAACACGCTGCACTACAAAGCGGGCGACGCGCTCGGGGTGTGGCCGAAGAACCGGCGCGAAACCGTCAGCGAGTTTCTTGAGCTCACCACTCTCGACGGGGCACGAGAAATCACGGTGGGAGGCGCGAAACTGCCCTTGGCAGAGGCTTTCCGGACCCGGCTGGACATCACCCGGATCACCCCGGACCTGGTGCGGTTCATTCATCAGCGCAACCCGTCGCCCGACCTGCAAGCCGTCATCGACGATCCGGCCGGCTTCGCGGACTGGATCTGGGGACGCCAACTCCTCGACCTTCTGGTGGCCCACCCGGTGACGGCGAACCTCGACGACTGGCTCGAGGTCCTGAAACCGATGACGCCGCGGCTGTACTCGATATCGTCGAGCCCGCTCGAAGACCCGACTCAAGTGCACGTCACGCCGGGCATCGTGCGATTCCGCTCGCCGGTCGACGCCAGCCGGCACGGTGTCTGCTCGGGCCATCTCGCCGACCTGGAAATCGGCGCCGAGATCGACGTTTTCATCCAGCCCGCGAAATACTTCCGGCCGCCAGAAGATCCGCAGGCCCGCGCGATCATGATCGGGCCCGGCACCGGGATCGCGCCGTTTCGCGCATTCCTGCACGAGCGGGCCGCCCGCGGACACAACGGACACAACTGGCTGTTCTTCGGGGAGCGTCACGAGGCGACGGAGTTCTACTACCGCGACGAGCTGGAGGGCTTCGCCCAATCCGGTCTGCTGACGCGACTGGACACCGCTTTCTCCCGTGACGGTGACACCAAGGTCTATGTCCAGGACCGGATGCGCGAGTCCGCCGCCGATCTGTGGAAATGGATCACCGACGGCGCCTACGTCTACGTCTGCGGCGACGCCGCCCGCATGGCCCGCGACGTCGACGAGACGCTACGAGGCGTCGTTGCGCAGCAGAGCGGCCGTAGCCCGAAAAGTGCCGGGGCTTACCTTTATGCGATGTCGGCCGAAC
This sequence comes from Mycobacterium sp., assembly GCF_002863225.1. Lineage (GTDB taxonomy): Bacteria > Actinomycetota > Actinomycetes > Mycobacteriales > Mycobacteriaceae > Mycobacterium. Next base: position 58,548 of record NZ_PKEK01000063.1, read on the forward strand.
GACGTTACGTCCGAGACGTGTATTGAGCACCGCGATGCGGGCTGTCATTCTGGCCGGTGGGGCGTCGCGGCGCCTCGGCGCGGATAAGCCCGAGGAGCGGATCGGCGGGCGGCGGTTGCTCGACATCGCACTGGCCGCGGTCGACGGTGCCGACGCGGTCGTGGTGGTCGGGCCGCCCCGCGAGGTGCCGCCCGGAGTCGTTGTGGTGCGGGAAGATCCGCCCGGAGCGGGCCCGGTCGCGGCGCTTGCGGCGGGCGTGTCGGCGCTGCCCACGGGCGCTGCGGACATCGTGGTGCTCGCGGCTGACCTGCCAGGCATCGAGGCGGCCACGGTGACGGCGCTAGCAGCGGCCCGTGGAGACGCGCCGGTCGCCTTGGCGGTCGATGAGACCGGTCACCCGCAGTACCTGACCGCGGTGTGGGATTCGACGGCGCTGCTCGCGGCCCTGGCCGCCGGCCCGCGCCGAGTGAGGGATCTCATACCGGCCACTGCCGTGCGGGCCGCGGTGGGCGATGTGAGCGACATCGACACCCCCGAACAGCTTGCGGCTGCCCGGGCACACGCCGCCCTCACGCGGGCCCGCGACACGGAGTGAGAAAGGCGTGACGGCGTGGCAACGCTGAGCGACGCCGGCGCAATACGCAGCTCCTAGCCTCGAACCGAGCTCTCGGAGAGGAGTGTCAGTGCGTCAACGCACAGTGGCGGTGGTCGGGCACGGCATGGTGGGACACCGCTTCGTCGAGGCCTTGCGGTCCCGCGACGCCGACGGCAGCTGGCGGATCGTGGTGCTGGGCGAAGAGGCCGACGCCGCGTACGACCGGGTCGGCTTGTCCTCCTACGTCGGCCCCTGGGACCGGTCACGGCTCGCGCTGGCCGGCAACGACTACGCCGGTGATCACCTGGTCGAGCTCCGCCTCGGCAGCGCCGTGACGGCCATCGACCGGGAAGCGCGACGCCTGCTCGTTGCCGACGGATCTGAATTAGATTACGACGCATTGGTTTTGGCCACCGGGTCGTATCCGTTCGTACCCCCGGTGCCGGGTCACGACAGCGCCGGCTGTCACGTCTACCGCACGCTGGACGACCTGGACGCCATTCGGATCGATGCCGAGGCGGCTTTGGCCCGCAATCCCGGCGCGGTCGGCGTCGTCGTCGGCGGTGGACTGCTCGGCCTCGAAGCCGCCAACGCGCTTCGGCTACTCGGAATGCGGCCGCACGTCGTCGAATTCGCGCCGCGGCTGATGCCACTGCAGGTCGACCAGGCCGGGGGCGAGCACCTGCTGCGTTCGGTGCGCGATCTGGGCATCGGCGTCACGGTCGGCGCCGGCACCTCGGCGATCGAACCGGACGGCTCCGGCGGCCTGCGGGTGACGCTGAGCAACGACGAGGTGATCGACGCGGCGCTGGTGGTGTTCTCCGCCGGGGTGCGCCCGCGCGACGAGCTGGCCCGCGCCGCCGGGCTCGAGCTCGGTGAGCGTGGCGGCATCAGCTGCGACTTACGCTGCACCACAGACGATCCCGCGATCTACGCGATAGGCGAAGTCGCCGCGGTCGAGGGCCGGTGTTACGGCCTGGTCGGTCCCGGTTACGCGGGCGCCGAAGTCGTGGCCGACCGGCTGCTCGGAGGTGACGCGGAATTCCCGGGCGCGGACCTGTCCACCAAGCTCAAGCTGCTCGGCGTCGACGTCGCCAGTTTCGGCGACGCGCTGGGCACCACACCGGGCGCGCTGGAAGTGGTGGTGTCCGATCCGATCGGCGGAACCTACGCCAAGCTGGTGCTCTCCGACGACGCCCAGACCCTGCTCGGCGGCGTACTGGTCGGCGACGCTTCGAGTTACGGCGTGCTGCGGCCGCTGGTCGGTTCACCGCTGCCCGGCGATCCGGTCGCCCTGATCGCCCCGGCCGGCAGCACTGACGGGCCCGCGATCGGAGTGGGCGCGCTGCCCGATGCGGCGCAGATCTGCTCCTGCAACAACGTCACCAAGGCGGCGTTGTGTTCGGCCATCGCCGACGGCGCCTGCACGGTGGCCGACCTCAAGGGCTGCACCTCGGCAGGCACATCCTGCGGTTCGTGTGTGCCGCTGCTGTCCCAACTGCTGACCGCCGAAGGCGTCGAAGTTTCAAAGGCTTTGTGCGAGCACTTTTCCCAGTCGCGAGCCGAATTGTTCGAGATCGTCCAAGCCAGCGGCGTGCGGACATTCTCCGGTCTGATCGAACGCTACGGCACCGGCACGGGCTGCGACATCTGCAAGCCGGCGGTGGCATCGATCCTGGCCTCGACCAGCTCCGAGCACATCCTCGACGGCGAGCAGGCGTCGCTGCAGGACACCAATGACCATTTCCTGGCCAACCTGCAGCGCAACGGCACCTACTCGGTCGTTCCCCGCGTGCCCGGTGGCGACATCACCCCGGAGCAGCTGATCCTGATCGGCGAGATCGCCCGCGATTTCGGGCTTTACACCAAGATCACCGGCGGACAGCGCATCGACATGTTCGGCGCCACCGTCGACCAACTGCCGCAGATCTGGCTCAGGCTCGTCGAGGGCGGCATGGAGTCCGGTCACGCCTACGGCAAGTCACTGCGCACGGTGAAGAGTTGCGTCGGCACCGACTGGTGCCGCTACGGCCAGCAGGATTCCGTCCAGATGGCCATCGACCTGGAATTGCGCTACCGCGGCCTGCGTGCACCCCACAAGATCAAGATGGGCGTCTCGGGATGTGCGCGCGAATGCGCCGAAGCGCGAGGCAAAGACGTCGGAGTGATCGCCACCGAGTCCGGCTGGAACCTCTACGTCGGCGGTAACGGCGGCATGACCCCCAAACACGCCCAGCTGCTCGCCTCCGACCTCGATGACGACACATTGGTGCGCTACATCGATCGATTCCTGATGTACTACATCCGCACCGCGAGCCGATTGCAACGCACGGCGCCGTGGCTCGACGAACTCGACGGCGGCATCGACCACCTCAAAGACGTGGTGATCGACGACTCGTTAGGTCTCGCTGACGATTTCGAGACAGCGATGGATCGACACGTTGACGGCTACACCTGCGAGTGGAAAGCCGTTCTCGACGATCCCGAGAAGCTGGCCCGCTTCGTGTCGTTCGTCAACGCGCCGGGCGCACCCGATCCGACCGTCGAATTCACCGAGAAGAACGGGCGCAAGGTACCCGTCTTGATCGGCACACCCACAGTGAGGACCCGCTGACATGGCAACGACATTCGATCTCGGACGGTGGCGACGCGACTGGACGTCCGCCTGCCCGGTCGCCCGGTTGCAGCCGATGCGCGGTGTCGCGGTGCTCTTGCCCGACGGCGCACAAGTCGCGCTTTTCCTGTTGGCCGACAACAGTATTCGCGCGGTCGGCAACATCGACCCGATTGGTCGCGCGGCGGTACTGTCCCGAGGCGTCGTCGGCGACCGCGCCGGTGTGCCCGTGGTCCAGTCCCCGTTGAAGAAGCAGGCCTTCAGCCTTGTCGACGGCCAGTGCCTGGACGCCCAAGGCGTGTCCGTTCCGGTCTACGCGACCCGGGTCGGCGTCGACGGCACGGTGTGGGTGGCCAACTCCCCCGAAATCCGCTTCGGCTACCGGCGCGCCGGCCTGTCGGCCTAGCTCAGCGCCGCCGCCATCGCCGGCGTCAAAGCGGCTTCCCGCCGACGGCGGCACACCAGCCTGATCACCGCGGGATGCAGGCCCAGCGGCGCCGCGACCACGTCAGCACCGGCGTCACGCAGCCGTCCCTGAAACAGACCGTCGGCCAACAGGTATGACGCCAGGGCAACCCGTCGAGCACCCGATCGGCGGGCCTGTGCCACAGCATCGGGTATCGACGGATAGCCGAACCGGTCGGGGCTGGGGGCGGCGAATGCGATCGAAACCCGGTGTCCGGCCATCGCCGACAACGCCGCGGCGGTGTAGCGCAACTCGCCACGCCCTCTCGGGTCCCGGGTGCCGGCCGCGACCAGCACCACGTGATCGTCACGGCGCCAGCCGGCATCGACCAGCCGGCACATCATCGCGCGGGCCAATTCCGGCGACGGGCCCAGCGGTTGGCTGACGGTGACCCGACGGTGCCCGGATTCTGCGACGTAGCGCGGCACGTCGACGCGAACATGGACTCCGCTGGACAGCAAAGCCGGCACCACGACCGTCGGCTCGTCGCGCAGGGTGCCCAGCACCTCCGCGGGCGTCGGGCCCAGCACATCGACGAAGGCCACCCGTACCGGCTCGGCCAGCAGACCCGTGACTGCCTCGGCCAGGTCGCCGATCATCCTGACGCCGTGCGGGTTTCGTGTTCCGTGAGCAACCAGAAGTGTGGTCATGCGGGCGTCTCGGCGTCGTCGGGCATGAAGTCGACCGCGAGCCGGTAACCGCGTTTGACCGCGGTGGCGATCAGCTCTCTGGCGCCGATCGCCGACCGGAGCCGCGCGACGGCGGCCTCGACCACGTGCGGGTCATCACCGCCCAACGCTTCGAGCATCCGGTCTCGCGACACCACCGCGCCGGGCGCAGCAGCGAGCATTTTCAGCAGCACGAGCGAGTTGGGCGACAGATCCCGCACGACGCCGTCGACCACCGCACAGCTCGCTCGTACGCCCAGGGTGTGACCGGCCACCGACAGGTCCGGCTGGCGACGCGGCAACTCGTCGGCGACAGCGCGGGCCAGCGCACCGAGACGCATCCGCTCGGGTTGCACGGACGGCACGTTGGCATGGTTCAACGGCCGGGCCGTCACCGGTCCGACACAGAACGCGGTCACCGAGTTGCTCATATTCCGCCGCACGGCTTCGGTGAGCCGCAACTCCTCGGCCCGCATCAGAAACGATGCCGCGGCGGGCGCCGAGGTGAACGTGATCGCGTCCACACCGCCGAGCGCGACCTTCTCGATCAGTCCGTCCAACGGGCCGAGATCTTCCGGTGGCTCCCAGCGATACACCGGCACTCCGACCACGGTGGCGCCGCGCTCGGCTAGCGTGTCGACGAACCCCGGAACCGGATCCCAGTCGTCCGTGGCGCCGTGCAACTGCACCGCCACCCGCTTGCCGTCGAGGTCGTCGACGGTCAGGTGGTCCAGCACCTCTTCGGACGACTCCGAGACCGGTGACCATTCTTCGCGCAGACCCGCCGCCCGCAGGGCACCGGTTGCCTTCGGCCCGCGCGAGATCACCCGGGCCTTACCCAGCGACGCGAGCAGCGTCTCGGCGACTCCCCATCCCTCGGCTGCCTCGACCCAACCGCGGAACCCGATCCCGGTCGTGGCGATCAACATGTCTGGCGGCGCGTCGATCACGTTGTCGGTGGCGGCGCGCAGCCGGACGTCGTCGGCAAGCGGAACCATGCTCATGGCAGCGGCGGACACGACGTCTGCACCACGACGCCGCAGCATCGTGGTGAATTCATCCACGCGCCGCGACGCGGTGACGGCCACCGTGAACCCCGTCAATGACGCCGCATCCGGCTCGGTCATACCCTCGGGTCATCCAATCGCTTCGCCATGTGTCCTGCCCGTCAGCTCAAGCTTGCTTGAAGAACTTATGAGTTCGATGTTGCTTCACCGGTGCCAGCCGTGTCGACGCGATGAATTCACCCTCACATTCGACTCAGGAGTCCGGTGAGCCAGCAGTAGTGCCAGATGAGGTCGGTATCGACGGCGGGTCCAAGCGTCGCCGAACGAATTATTTCTGGCAAATCGGCGTGCTGTTCGATTGCTCACTGAGCGGGACTTCCGGTCAGCGAGAATGCTGTCATGAGCCGCACATTCGACGAGTTGATTACCGAGGCCGAGGCAGCACCGGTCGACGGCTGGGATTTCTCCTGGCTCGACGGTCGCGCCACCGAGGAGCGTCCGTTCTGGGGGTACCAGCAGCTGATGAGCCGGCGGTTGGCGTCGGCGTCGGCGGCCCTGGACATCGACACCGGCGGCGGCGAGGTTCTCGCCGGAGCGGAGAGCTTCCCGCCGACGATGGTCGCCACCGAGTCCTGGCCGCCGAATGCCGCGCTGGCCACCGGGCTGCTGCACCCGCGCGGAGTCGTGCTGGTGGCGACCCGCGACGAGCCGACATTGCCGTTCGCCGACTCGGCGTTCGACCTGGTGACCAGTCGGCACGCGATCGACATCCGGTGGGCCGAGATCGCCCGGGTACTGCGGCCCGGCGGTATTTATCTCGCCCAGCAGATCGGGCCGGCGACCATGGTGGAATCGTCGCAATACTTCCTCGGTCCGCAGCCCGCAAAAGGTGCTGAGCTGCAACCGGATACCCAGAGCGCACGGGCGCGGGAAGCCGGTCTGGAGGTCGTGCAGATGCGGCTGGAACGTATGCGGGCCGAGTTTTTCGATGTCGGTGCGGTCGTGTACTTCCTGCGCAAAGTGATCTGGACGGTGCCCGATTTCAGCGTCGAACGCTATCGCGACCGGTTGCGGGACATGCACGAGCAGATCACGGCCGGCGGCCCGTTCGTCGCGCATTCGACGCGAGTTCTGGCCGAGGCGCGCAAACCGTAGCTAATGCTCGGCGCGCAACACAGTCAGCGCGTGCTGTAGATCCGCCGGATAAGGACTGACGAACTCGACCTGCCGTCCGTCGCCGGGGTGGATGAACGACAGCGAGCGCGCGTGCAGCCACTGGCGTTCCAGGCCGAGCTTGTGCGCGAGCTTGGGGTTCGCGCCGTAGGTCAGGTCGCCGCAGCACGGGTGATGGAGCGCGGCGAAGTGCACCCGAATCTGGTGTGTGCGACCGGTTTCCAGGTGTACATCAAGCAGGCTCGCGGCGACGAAAGCCTCGACGGTGTCGTAGTGAGTCACGCTGTGGCGGCCGTCGGAGGTGACCGCGAACTTCCATTCGGGTCCGCGGTGCCGGCCGATCGGCGCGTCGATGGTGCCGCTGGACGGGTCGGGATGTCCTTGCACCAGTGCGTGATAACGCTTGTCGACCGTGCGCTGTTTGAACGCCCGCTTGAGCAGGGTGTAGGCCCGCTCCGAGATCGCGACCACCATCACCCCGGACGTGCCGACGTCGAGCCGGTGCACGATGCCCTGCCGCTCATGCACCCCGGAGGTGGTGATGCGGTAGCCGGCCGCGGCCAGGCCACCGAGCACCGTCGGCCCGGTCCAGCCGACCGAGGCGTGCGCGGCCACCCCGGGCGGCTTGTCGACGACAACGATGTCGTCGTCGGAGTACAGGATGTCCATGCCCTCGATGTCGACGGCGGCGTTCTCGATCGGCGCCGGGGGTTCGGGCAGCCGCACCTGCAGCCAGGCTCCGGCGGTCAGCCGATCGGACTTGCCGGCCGGTGCTCCGTCCAGTTCGACGCCACCGTCTTCAGCCATCGCGGCGGCCGCCGTACGCGACACCCCGAGCAACCGCGCCACCCCGGCGTCGACACGCATGCCCGCGAGGCCCTCCGGCACCGGCATCGAGCGATCGGTCATCGAGGCTCGTCGGCGCCTTCGGCGGGCCTCGCGTCGCCTGGCTCAGCCTTGTCGGGCTCCGCATCTCTTCGCTCTGCATCGTCGTCAGCGGTCACACGCCGCCGCTCCTCCGCATCGCTTCGCTCTGCATCGTCGTCAGCGGTCACACGCCGCCGCTCCTCCGCATCGCTTCGCTCTGCATCGTCGTCGGCGGGTGGCCGCCGGCCGACCGTGTCGAAGTCGAACCCCAGCGCCGACAAGGTGACCAGCAGAATCGCCCCACCGACCACCGATGGGTCGGCGACGTTGAACACCGGCCACCAGCCGATCGACAAGAAGTCGACGACATGCCCGCGCAGCGGTCCCGGCGATCGGAAGAACCGGTCGACCAGGTTGCCCATCGCGCCGCCCAGGATCATCCCGAGGCCGATCGCCCACCACGTCGAAACCAGCCGGCGCCCCATCCAGAAGATGCCGAGCACCACACCGCTGGCGATCAACGTCAACATCCAGGTGTAGCCGGTTGCCATCGAGAACGCGGCGCCGGAATTGCGGACCAGCGTCCAGGTCACCGTGTCGCCGATGATCGGCACCGGCTGCCCCGGCGTCAAAAGGTTGACTGCCAGCACCTTTGTGACGATGTCCAGCGCCAGCACGACGGCGGCGACCGACAACAAGAGCGGCTGGCGTCGCCGCGGCGGGGTGTCGGATGCTGAGGCCGACACGGCCGGAGACACCGGGGTCACCGGATCCGTCGATCCTGGTGGATGGTCAGTCACGCCACCATCATCCACTAGCACCCGCGCCGGTCTCCGCTGCGCTCGCCGTCCTTGTGCCGTGCGGGATGATTTCTCCCATGAGCCGTGTGACAGTCATCGCCACCGGCGGGACCATCGCCAGCAGCGCCGCGCCCGATGGGGTCCAGCGACCGACCCACGGCGGCGCCGATCTCGCGGCCGGCCTCGACGTCGACATCATCGACGTGATGGCCAAGGACAGCTCGCGTCTGACCCCTCCGGATTGGGACGTGATCGGGTCGGCGGCCCGGTCCGCCGTCGATCGCGGCGCGTCGGGCATTGTCGTGACGCACGGCACCGACACCCTCGAGGAGACGGCGCTGTGGCTGGACCTCACCTACGGCGGCCCCGCGCCGCTGGTGATCACCGGCGCCATGCGCGGCGCCGACGCACCTGACGCGGACGGCCCCGCGAACCTGCGCGACGCGGTCACGCTGGCCGGCGATCCCGCCGCGAGCGAGCTTGGTGTGCTGGTGTCGTTCGCGGGCCGGATTCTGCGGCCGGCCGGTCTGCACAAGGTGGCCACCGGCATCGGCTTCGCCGGCCAGAAACTCGGCAGCGTCGACGCCGGGGTGACGTTGATGCAGAACAAGCCTCGTCCCTTCATCGGCGAGTTGAACGCCGCAGACGCTCCGCGGGTCGACATCGTCACGACCTACGCCGGTGGCGACGCGGTCGCGCTGGACGCCTTCGTGGCGGCAGGGGCACGCGGCCTCGTGTTGCAGGCACTGGGTTCCGGCAACGCCGCCGATCCTGTGATCGAAGCGGTGCGACGGCACTGTCGCGACGGCATCGTCGTGGCGGTGTCGACCCGGGTGGTCGGCGGGCGGGTCAGCCCCGGCTACGGACCCGGACGAGACCTGGTGGACGCGGGCGCGGTGATGGTGCCGCAGTTGCCGGCCAGCCAGGCCCGGGTGTTGACGATGGCGGCGCTGGCAGCCCGGCTACCCCTGAGCGACGTCGTCGACCGGTTGGTCTGACGCGGCCTCGGCGATGGCCTCGAGGTAGTCCGGCCAGTCCAGGCTGTCGATCGGATTCGCCCGATCGATGACGTCGCTGTCGGAGGAGAAGGTGCGCGCGGGGCCGGGCCCGGTGCCCCGGGTTTCGAAACGCACCGTGACCACGCCGTGGCCGGCGCCCTGCACCCAACCGTGGCCCCATTCGCGGTGGGTGACGTCGTCCCCGATCCGCCAGCCCGTCGGCTCCGGCGTCGACGGCGCGACAGCGTCGAGCAAAGCCGGAGCACTGTCATCACTGTGCTCGGTGTCCGGCACTGCCAGGTCCAGATCGGGGAACAGCGAATCTTGACGCACACTGCTCAGACCTGAAAAGCCGACTCCCAGAAGCCGAATCGGGCCGATGTCACGCGGGTCGAGCAAGAGTCGACGGGCCAGTGCGACCAACGCCGTGGCATCGGTGGTCGCATAGGGCAGGGTCGCCGACCGGGTCAGCGTGCTCATGTCCGACTTCTTCAGCTTGACGGTGACGGTCCGGGCGCCGCGGCCGTCGCGGCACAGCCGCTGATGGGCGTGCTCGGCGATCGGCGCAATCGCTTCCCGCAGACCGTCGAGGGTGGTCAGATCCACCGCGAAGGTGGACTCGGAGCTGATCTGTTTCGCGACCGCGCGTTCGGCCACCGGCCGGTCGTCGATCCCGCGGGCCAACCGGTGCAGGGCCGGCCCGATCGTCGCACCCAGGATGTTGGCCACCTCGGCCTCACTCAGGGCTGCCAGCTGGCCGATCGTCTCGATGCCCAGCCTGTGCAACTTCTCTTCGGCCACCGGTCCGATTCCCCAGAGCTTGCGCACCGACAGACCGTCCAACAGCAGCGCCTCGTCGGCGCGCCGGACCACCTCGATGCCGTCGGGTTTAGCCAGACCGGAGGCGATCTTGGCGATCTGCTTGCCGGAGCCGGCGCCGACCGAGGCGATCAACCCGGTCTCTTCACGCACCCGTCGTCGCAGCTGCGCGCAGAAGTTCTCGACCTCTTCCGCCGAAGCGCCGACCAATTCCAGCGGTTCTCCGAACGCCTCGTCGAATGAGAGCTGTTCGACGACGGGCATCATCTCTCGCACGGTGGCAAAGACCCGGCGGCTGGCGACCCCGTACACCGCCCCGCGCGGCGGCAACACCACCGCGGTCACCCCGATCAACCGGCGTGCCTGGTGCATCGGCATCGCCGAACGCGCCCCGAAAATCCGCGACTCGTAGCTGGCGCCGGCCACCACACCCCGACCACCCAGCCCGCCGACCAGCACCGGGCGACCTCGCAGCGTGGGCCGGGTGAGCTGCTCGACCGACGCGAAGAACGCGTCCATGTCGAGGTGCAGCACCCAGCGGGAATCCACAATCACCGATGCTATTGCGCCGCCCTGGTTACGCCGAGAGTGCAACCACCGAGACGTCCACTCGAGTAATGCCTCGACAGTTGCACTTTCGCGGTCAGAGACTGGAGCGCCTCGCCCGGGCGCTCGTACCGGTGTCCACAGCCCCTGGTACAGCCGGGGTTTCGTGGTGTAGACGTCAGACCCATGTCGATCGAGGAATTGCCGCACCAGATGCGGCGGGTGGCAGAGTCCTTCGGAATAGACGCCGACCGCTACGACCGGGCGCGACCGGCCTACCCCGACGAGTTGATCCGGCGCGTCATCGCGGCCAGTCCGGGCACCGATTTCCTGGACGTCGGCTGCGGCACCGGTATCGGGGCAAGGCAGTACCGGGCGTCAGGCATCAACGTGCTCGGCGTCGACGTGGATACGCGGATGGCCGAGTTCGCCCGGCGCACCGGAATCGAAGTCGAGATCGGCAAGTTCGAGCAATGGGACTCCCGCGGCCGGACTTTCGACGCGGTGGTCGCCGGGCAGGCCTGGCACTGGGTCGACCCGGTGCTCGGTGCCGCTCAAGCAGCGCGGGTGCTGCGGCCGCACGGGCTGCTGGCGTTGTACTGGCACGTCTTCGATCCACCCGCCGAGATCGCCGACCCGTTCGACGAGGTCTTGAGCCGGGTGGCGCCGGACGGACCGCTGAAGACCCCGGGCCTCGACCTGCAACTACGCAATGTCAGCCGGGCCGTGGACGGTATCCACACCGCCGGCGGCTTCGGCGAACCAGAGCAGTGGCGCTTCGAATGGCAGCGGCACTACACCCGCGACGAGTGGCTCGACCATCTGGCCACCACCGGGCAGCTCACCATCCTGGCGCCCGAACAGCTGAGCATCGTGCTGGATACCGTTGGGGCAGCTGTGGATTCGCTCGGCGGCGGCTTCACCATGCAGTACGTCACCCTCGGCACCTCGGCAGTCCTCAGCTCTTAGCGATAGCCACCCGGACATCGTCGCCGATCTCGGTCGACTCGGCACCCGGCTCGCCGAACTCGAAGCTGGTGGCCAGGATCTCCCCGGCGATCAGCTCGCGATGCGCGGTCGCCCACTCCAGTCGCCGCGCCGGCACCGACACCACCACGCGAATCCGGTCGGAGACGTCGAGGCCGGCGGATTTACGCAACTCCTGCAGTTCACGGATGCGGTCCTTGGCCCAGCCCTCGGCCTCGAGCTCCGGAGTGAGCGTGGCGTCCAGCACCACCAACCCGGCGCCACCCGGCAGCGGCGCGGTGTACTCGGGGTCGGCGGCGACCAACCGCGAGCTGTATTCCTCGGGACGCAGTACCGCCGGGCCGGCGGTCAGCGTGCCATCGGCATTGACGACGCTCTGGCCGGCCTTGACCGCTTTGATGGCGGCCTGCACGTCCTTACCCAATCGCGGCCCGGCAATCTTGGCGTTGACGGTCAGTTCGAAGCGGCCATAGCCGGCTATGTCGTCGGTGAGCTCGACGCTCTTGACATTCAGCTCGTCGGCGATCAGGTCCACGAACGGCGCTAGGAGGTCTGGATTATCGACCGCCACAGTCAGTTTCGGCAGCGGCAACCGTACTCGCAGCTTCTTGGCCTTCCGCAACGACGATGCCACCGAGCAGACGTCCCGCACCTGGTCCATGGCGTCGACCAGCGTGGCGTCTCCCGGTAGTACGGCGGCCTCCGGCCAGTCCGACAGGTGCACCGAGCGCTGACCGGTGATGCCGCGCCAGATGATCTCGGTTGTCATCGGCAGCAGCGGCGCCGCGAGCCTCGCGGTCACTTCGAGCACGGTGTGCAAAGTGTCGATGGCATCCGGGTCCTCGTCCCAGAACCGTGATCGCGACCGTCGCACATACCAGTTCGTCAGTGCCTCGGTGAACTGCCGCAGCTGTTCGCAGGCTCCGGAGATGTCGCAACCATCCAGCGACACGGTCAGGTCGTCACGCAACACGGTGAGTTTGGCCAGGATGTAGCGGTCCAGCACATGCTTCGAATCAGTGCGCCAGGTACCGACTTTCGGCGCGTAGAGAGCCAAGAAACTGTAGGCGTTCCAGAACGGCAACAGAACCTGGCGCACCCCGTCACGGATCCCCTGCTCGGTGACGATGAGGTTGCCGCCGCGCAGGATCGGCGAAGCCATCAGGAACCAGCGCATGGCGTCGGAACCGTCGCGGTCGAAGACCTCGCTGACATCGGGATAGTTGCGCAGCGACTTGCTCATCTTCTGGCCGTCGCTGCCCAGCACAATCCCGTGCGCCACACAGGCTTTGAATGCCGGCCGGTCGAACAGCGCGGTGGCCAGCACGTGCAGGGTGTAGAACCAGCCGCGGGTCTGCCCGATGTACTCGACGATGAAGTCACCCGGGTAGTGAGTGTCGAACCAGTCGCGGTTTTCGAACGGGTAATGCACTTGGGCATAGGGCATCGAGCCGGAGTCGAACCAGACGTCGAACACGTCCGGGATGCGACGCATGGTCGACCGCCCCGACGGATCGTCGGGATTGGGCCGGGTCAGCTCGTCGATGTAGGGCCGGTGCAGATTGTCCGGCCGGGTGCCGAAGTCGCGCTCCAGGTCGTCGAGACTTCCGTAGACGTCGATCCGAGGGTAGTCCGGATCGTCGGAAACCCACACCGGAATCGGGGTGCCCCAGTAGCGGTTTCGCGAGATCGACCAGTCGCGGGCTCCTTGCAGCCACTTGCCGAATTGGCCGTCTTTGACGTGTTCCGGGTACCAGGTGATCTGCTGATTGAGCTCGACCATCCGGTCGCGGAATTCGGTGACTTTGATGAACCACGACGACACCGCCCGGTAGATCAGCGGATTGCGACAGCGCCAGCAGTGCGGGTAGGGGTGGTCGTAGGTTTCCTGGCGGATCAACACCGCACCGTTGGCCGCGGCCGGGCCGGTACGGTTCTTGAGGTCCTTGATGATCTTCGGATTGGCGTCGAAGACGTGCTGCCCTCGATAATCCGGCACGGTGGCGTCGAATCGGCCTTTGGCATCGACGGGCGTCACCGGCACAATGCCGACTCGGTCGGCGGTCGCCTTGTCGTCCTCACCGTAGGCCGGTGCCAGGTGGACGATCCCGGTGCCGTCGTCGGTGGTGACGAAGTCGGCTTGCAACACTTGAAATGCGTTGGACGAGTCCATGAAATACGGAAACGGCGGACGGTACCGGGTGCCGACCAACTCGCTGCCCTGATAGCTGCCCAGCAACTCTGGGTCTTCGCCGAATTCTCTTGCGTAGGAAGCTAATCGGGCCTCGGCAAGGATGACGCGTTGTTCGCCGGCCCGGACTTGTACGTAGCTGACATCGGGGTTGACGGCGACCGCCTGATTGGACGGCAGGGTCCACGGCGTCGTCGTCCACACCAACAGGTGCGCGCCCGCCAGATCTCCCTCGGTCACGGCGAACCCGACCGTGAGGGCCGGATCCTGCCGGTTCTGGTAGACGTCGTCGTCCATCCGCAGCTCGTGATTGGACAGTGGAGTTTCGTCGCGCCAGCAATAAGGCAGCACCCGGTAACCCTCGTAGGCCAATCCCTTGTCCCACAGCTGCTTGAACGCCCAGATCACCGACTCCATGTAGGGCAGGTCGAGCGTCTTGTAGTCGTTGTCGAAGTCGACCCAGCGGGCCTGGCGGGTCACGTAGGAACGCCACTCATCGGTGTAGCGCAACACCGATTCGCGGCATGCGTCGTTGAAAGCGGCGATACCCATCGCATCGATCTGCGATTTGTCGGTGATGCCTAGTTGCCGCTCGACCTCGAGTTCAGCCGGCAGCCCGTGAGTGTCCCAGCCGAAACGGCGCTCGACCTTGTAGCCGCGCATGGTGCGATACCGCGGGACGATGTCCTTGACGTAGCCGGTCAGCAGATGCCCGTAGTGCGGAAGCCCGTTGGCGAATGGCGGACCGTCGTAGAACACGTACTCAGGAGCATCCGCGCGGCGATCGATGCTGGCGTGGAAGGTGTCATCGCCCGCCCAGTAGTCGAGGACCTCGAGTTCCAGCGACGGCAAGTCGGGTGCGCCGCCGGCGGGCTTGGGATAGGAGCTTTCGGTCACTGCGGGTCGTCTCCATGTGCCGTTGTCAGGCACGGGGACGACGAAGTGCTGTGTGCACCAGCGCCGCGGTACCACCCCGCTTGCCACACCTGGGGTGTGGCCGCTCATCATTCGGCTGTGACGGGCCGACCCGTTCGGTTCTACTGAGCCGGCGAAACCGCAGGTGCAGGCTGTTCTTCCGAAGGCTCCCCGGTGATAGCCGGATCAATGCCGCGGATTGATTCTACGGCCGGGCGCAAGCCGGGTGGTGGCGACCCGTCAGCTCTTGAAATAGACGATCTGATACGTGCTGGCCAGTAGCTGACCGTCGCGGCTCCACAGCTGCGCATTCTGGTCGAAGAACCCGCGGTCGAAGCGGTCCGCGCGGGCCGTCGCCAGGATGTAGTCGCCGCCGAGCGCGTCGAGGTGATGGCCGTCGGCGTGAAAGTAGGTGGTCATCGAGATCGTGCCGGCCGGGACGACACCGCGGCGCAAATACACTCGCGGAAAGAAGATGTCGGACAACGCGGCGAGCGCGGGAAAGTCGATCTCGCGCCGTTCGGCGTCGCGCACCCACAGTGTGGTGGTCGACGACGAGCCGGTCTCTACCGCGCCGCCGGAGAACGAGCCTTCAGCGAACCGCATGTCGTACAAGCCAATCCAGGCCGGCAGGTTCTCCCGACTGCTGCGCTCGATCTGCTCCGGGGGCGGCGCGTCCGGGGGCACCGCCTGGGTGTCCGACCAGGTGTCGCGGCGGATACCGAAGATGGCCGTCGCCGTCGTCGCGACCACGCCGTTCTGGCTGAGCTCCAGGATCCAGTGCTGATTGGTGCGATTGGTGCGAGCGGCTCGACGAGAGATCTCGAATTCTCCGTCGGCAATCGGTGCGGCGAAATTCACTGTCAGCGCGACGGGCTCACCGAGTCGATCGGGATGCGACTCGATGGCCCTCAGCAACACCGCGGCCGTGACACCACCGAACGGTCCCACCATGTTCGCCCACTCCGGCCGCGTCCTGCCCCGCACGACGTCGGCACTCACCTCGTCGAGCTCGAGCGCGCGGTCAAGCGCGTGCAATTCGGCCACTGATCCGGAGTCTCCTGAGTTCGACTCTGCTACAGCAGGGTTCGCTAGGTCGTCGATTCTGCACGGAAGCTTACATCTGGCTCGACCATCCTCGAGACAGGGCGTTGACCGTTACACTGCGGCGGTGGCGTTCGATCCGGTTTTCGCCCGTGACGTGGTGCTGGCGCTGGCGCAGGCCGCGTACGCCGTGATGGACGGGACCCCCGCCAACCTGCCGGCCGGTTACATCCAGACCAGTCTGATCCAGGCCGATGCCGTGGCCCTCAACACGCTGACATATCCGCATCCCGCGGTGGCGGCGATGACCAAGGACTCGGACATCTTCGGTCTGATGGGGCGTAATCCGTCCAGCCGCACCGCATTTCTGGCGTTTCGCGGGACATCCGACCTGGCCGAGTGGGTGGCCGATATCAATGCTTTCCGCCAGGACTACCGCCCGATCAGCGGCTTCGGCCAGGTGCACACCGGTTTTCAGGACGTCTACGAGCTGGTCCGCACCAATATCGCCGCTGAGCTGGCGGCCACCACAGCCGGATGCGATCACATCCTGCTGACCGGCCACAGCCTCGGCGCAGCACTTGCCGTCCTCGCGGCGCCAGATATCGCCCGCGCCATGCCGCCGAACACCATTGAGCCCCGGCTCATTACGTTCGCCGGCCCTAAAACCGGGTCAGGCGACTTTGCGGCGAGCTTCAATGCGGTCATCGAAAGCTGTTACCGAGTGGTGAATTTCCTGGACCTCGTTCCCTACCTACCGCCGGGTGCGTACGTGCATGTGGGGTCGCAAATCTCGGTGGACAGTGGTGGGCCGCCGCTGTCGATTTCGTGGCGACACGGGCTTGCCGCCTACCGGGACGGGCTGTCCGGCCTCGTCGCGGCTGCGCAGTAACGCAAAACTCCCGGTACCGAAAGCTGTTGCAGCACTTCGACTACCGGGAGATCGCGAACTGTTCAGGCGCCTACTTCGATGACTCCAGCGCGCCACAATGCTGCGTAGAGCTGGCGCAGCGGAACGCACAGCAGTCGTGCAGCGCCCTCGACCAGCGGGTCCCCGCTCGTCGGGCCCGGACGCTTGGCGGTCTTCGGCGCCGGCATCGGGTCGGCCACCACCCGGAGCTGGGGCGCGGACGTCGCCGTCGTTACTTCGTCGTACAGTGCAGCGGTCATGATCGCCTCCTAAGCAAAATTCAAACGGGCACAACGGGATTCGGTGTCCGTCCGAAACGGCGTCGACGCAGATGTGCGCTGGACCGCTGGTGCGATGAGGCGAGGTGCGAGATGAGCGGAGATGGCTCAGCTGGAGGCAGCGCGCCGCAGGCCGGTTCGGGACGAAACGTCCGGATATCGACTCGGACTAGAACTGGAACTCACGCGTCCCTCACCTCCTCGCGTCGCAGCACGTGCGGAATATCGCACACTTCAGGCGCAAGCAGGAATACAGATGCCGACCTCAATCAAGTCGGTCCGCACCCCACTCGTCAGAGTTTCGGCACTACACGGCGTATCCGGGAAACCCTGGAAGCCACTTGGGCTCAACCCTTAAGCCGGGAGGAGCTGTCCTGACCCTGGGCGTCTCTCGACGTTCGGGGTCAGTGGCCTGTATCCGTGTAGACGCCTCACCTAACGAGGTGCTTACCCGGTCGATGATGCCCCAACATTCGGCTCGGGTCAATTCGCCGCGCCGATCCCGCTGACCTGCCGTAATGCATTCGTGACCGAGGTCCGGCCAGACTCAGCCCACCCTGGGCCGCAATCCGTTGAGGGCGAAGGAGACGACGATGTCGGCAACGTCGGCAGAGCTGACCCCGTCGTCGGTGGTCAGGCGGCGATGGGCGAGCTGGCCGATCAGCGCGGCCAGACTGAAGGCGAGCATCCGCGGCGGCGCGCTGATCACGGTTCCGAGCTCCTGGGCGACAATCATGTGCTTCTCGATGTCGTCGATGAAGCGCTCGTAGATGCTGCCGAGGTGCTTTTCGAATTGATCGCCCAGCGCGTACGCGTCGCGCAACAAGAGCTTGGTGACGGCCTTGTCGGCCTCGAAGAACTCCAAGATTGCCTGCACGGTGATGCGAAGAGGCTCCCAATCTCGGTCGGGATGCGCGCTCGCTGCGGCGATGGCCGCGGCGATGTGTTCACGAAGTGCATCACCCTCCGCAGCCATCAGCGCATGGAATAGCTCGTCCTTGGAGTCGAAGTACCAGTAGACCGACCCGTAGGCCATGTCGGCTTCTTTGGCGATGTGAGAGATCGTCGTCGCGTGAAAACCGTTGCGCGCAAAGACTTTCTTAGCCGCCGCCATGATCTCCACGCGCCGCCTGGACTTGTCTTCCTTACTGATCGCACGGCGCTTGCGCGTCCTCGCGTCTTCCGTCATCGGACACCCGCCTTGCGCGGACGCGCCGCGAGAGCGACGGACGCGACCGTGGTGGCGCTCGTGGGCCGGTGGATCGCCGGCCGGCCGCTCACCAGACCGACTGTCGGCGACGTACTCACCGATACATCCACGTCCCATCCGACGGACCATGGGGCGCGGCAGGGGCCGAGGGCGCGGTACAGGAGCTTCTCGCCGAGCATTTCGACCACCTTTGTTTGCATCTCAACGACGCTACGAATTACTGATTCGGGTGTCAATATGTCACTCATTAAAACTGATTGATATGTCAATCGTGGGTCGGATTTATTAACTGACTGATCAGTCAGTCAAATGCCGGCGGGGGCACCGACGGCACGGCGGATGCGCTTACAACAGCGAGCCCGAAAAAGCAACGACTAAAACTCAGCATGGCGCCGAAAAGCGAGCGAACCCCGCCAGCTGCTGAACCACTCCTGAGAAACGGTTAAAACGTTGTTAAACAACCGTCAGTGCAGTTGACGGCGCCCGCGCCGTTGATCACGATAAGGTAACGATTCGCCTCGCGGACCCCGGCACTAGATGGGTGTCGAATAACGTCTCTACCTCAGAAAGCCTTCTGACGTGCAAAAAAGCCGCGTCATTGGCGATCCGACAGACTCCAGGCCGATCTTGAGCCCTGCAGCACCCGGGGCCGGGCAAACACCGACCGTCTACCTCGGTGGCGTATCGCCCTGCCTGGAAAAGGGGGGGAAATGACTGCGTCTTCAGTGATTGTCCGCCGTTCGGCCGACAATCAATTTTCGGAGCATTCGCTCACAATTGGCAAAGTAGTGACAACTTCAGTTGCCAATATTCCGATCGCGTGTTGGCGCGCTGGGGTGTAGATTTCTGCGATCGAGTCGCGCTTTTCCACTCGGGCAGTAACTCGCTTAGTCGCGTAGTGCTTTGCGTATAGAAAGAGGGCGAATTGCATACTTCCGAAACGAATCACACGCCGTCGGCGTACTTGGATTCGAGTAATTCTTTGCCGAGCAACGGTTCCTCGCCGCGCAACGGCCAAAACCCAGTAACTCCGGTCGCGGTGATCGGCATGGCATGCCGGCTTCCGGGCGGTATCGAGTCCCCCGAACAGCTCTGGACCGCGTTGCTGAGCGGCGACGACCTGGTCAAGGAGGTGCCCGCGGATCGCTGGGACATGGATCAGTACTACGACCCGGAACCCGGGGTCCCCGGTCGCTCGATCTCCAAGTGGGCCGCGTTCCTCGACGACCCGACAGGTTTCGACGCCGAGTTCTTCGGCATCGGCGACCGGGAAGCGCTGGCCAGCGACCCACAACACCGCGTGCTGCTGGAAACAGCTTGGGAGGCAATGGAGCACGCCGGCCTGACACCTGAGCAGATCGCCGGCACGCTGACCGGCGTGTTCGTCGGCCTGACCCACTCCGACTACTCGTACCTCGCCGCCGATGCCGCGGCGCTGGAGGGACCGTACGGATTCTCCGGCACGAACTTCAGTCTGGGCTCGGGCCGGATCTCCTACGCGCTGGGAGTCCATGGTCCTGCGGTCACAGTGGATACCGCCTGCTCGTCAGGCCTGTTGGCCATCCACCTGGCCTGCCAGAGCCTGCACAGCGGCGAGAGCAACCTCGCGTTGGCCGGCGGCGCGTCGGTGAGCTTGGAACCACGCAAGTTCGCCGCCGGGTCCGCCGAGGGGATGCTGTCCCCCACCGGGCGTTGCCATGCGTTCGACGCGGCGGCGGACGGATTCGCGGTGTCCGAGGGCAGCGTGGTTTTGCTACTCAAGCGGTTGTCGGAAGCTGTGGCGGACGGTGACCGCGTCCTGGCAGTGCTGCGCGGCACCGCGGCGAACCAGGACGGCCACACCGTCAACATCTCGGTGCCGTCGGCCAAGGCGCAGAGCGCCGTATACCGATCGGCGCTGGCCAAAGCGGGTGTCGACGCCGCCACCGTCGGCATGGTCGAGGCGCACGGCCCGGGGACGCCGGTCGGCGACCCGATCGAATACGAAAGTCTGGCAAGCGTTTACGGCATCACCGGCCCCACCGCGTTGGCTTCGGTCAAGACCAACTTCGGGCATGCACAGTCGGCGTCGGGTCCGCTCGGTTTGATGAAGGCGATCTTGGCGCTGCAGCACGGGGTGATCCCGCAGAACCTGCACTTCGAGCGCCTGCCGGATGCTCTCGCAGACATCAAGACCAAGCTCTTCGTCCCGCAGGCCATCACTGCGTGGCCGACCAACGGCGCTCATCCACGCCGGGCATCGGTGTCGTCCTACGGATTCTCCGGAACCAACGTGCATGCGGTGGTCGAGCAGGCACCCGGGATTGTCTCGGCCGACGCCGAGGCGGCAGACCCGACCACCGCAGGTCCGCCACTGTTCCCGCTGTCCTCGACCTCGACCGATGCGCTGCGCCAGACGGCGGCTCGATTGGCCGACTGGGTCGACGCCCACCCCGACGAGTTCACCGCACACGATCTGGGCTACACGCTGGCGCGCCGGCGCGCGCACCGCACGGTACGAACCTCGGTGACGGCGGGCAGCCTGCCGGAGTTGACCGCGGCATTGCGGGAGATTGCCTCCGGCGAGATTCCATATGAGCCGGCGGTCGGTCGCGACGACCTGGGACCGGTGTGGCTGTTCTCCGGACAGGGGTCGCAGTGGGCGGCGATGGGCGCTGAACTGCTGGCCACGGAACCGGTGTTCGCCGCGACGGTGGCGCGAGCCGAGCCGCTGATCGCTGCGGAATCAGGTTTTTCGGTGACCGAGGCGATCTCGGCCGCGGAAACCGTCACCGGCATCGACCGGGTGCAGCCGACCATTTTCACGATGCAGGTGGCGTTGGCCGCCACGTTGCAGTCGCACGGGGTCCGCCCGGGCGCGGTCATCGGGCACTCGATGGGAGAAGCGGCGGCCGCTGTCGTGGCGGGCGCATTGTCGCTGGAAGACGGCGTGCGTGTCATCTGCCGCCGGTCGAAGCTGATGCTGCGGGTGTCCGGTGCGGGCGCCATGGCATCGGTGGAATTGCCTGCCCAACAGGTTCTTTCCGAGCTGATGGCTCGCGGCATCAAGGACGTGGTGGTCGCGGTGGTGGCCTCGCCGAAGTCGACGGTGATCGGCGGTGCGACCGAGTCTGTCCGGGAATTGGTTGCAGCCTGGGAGCAGCGCGAGATCATGGCGCGCGAGGTTGCGGTCGACGTGGCGTCCCACTCCCCTCAGGTCGAGCCGATTCTCGACGAGCTCGCCGCGGTGCTGGCAGATCTGCAACCCCGCGAGCCCGAGATCCCCTACTACTCGGCCACCCACTTCGACCCGCGTGATGTTCCGGAATGCGACGCCGACTACTGGGTCGAAAACCTGCGCTACACCGTCCGTTTCGCCTCGGCGGTGCAAGCGGCCCTGGAGGACGGTTTCCGGGTGTTCGCCGAACTGGCACCGCACCCGCTGTTGACCCACGCCGTCGACCAGACCGCCGACAGCCTCGACATGCGGGTGGCAGCGCTGGCCGGCATGCGGCGCGAGCAGGCAATGCCGCACGGACTGCGCAGCTTGGTGGGCGATCTGCACAGCGCCGGCGCGGCCGTGGACTTTTCGGTGATCTACCCGCGCGGACAGCTGATCGATGCGCCGCTCCCGTCGTGGACGCACCGGCAGTTCGTCTACGAACTCGACAACACCGACCTTCGGTCCCGGGGTGCCAATTCCGTTGCGGTGCATCCGCTGCTGGGATCGCACGTCAGGCTGCTCGAGGAGCCGGAGCGCCACGCCTGGGAGGCCGAGGTCGGCCTCAACGCCCTGCCGTGGATCGGTGACCACAAGATCCACGACATCGCCATCCTGCCCGGTGCCGCCTATCTCGAGATGGCGCTCGCCGCGGCCCGCACAGTCCTCGGCGAAGCGGCCGAGATCTGCGATGTCCGGTTCGAGCAGATGCTGCTGCTCGACGAGAAGACACCGGTCGGGGCCGCCGCATCGGTCGAGTCGCCCGGCGTCGTCAAGTTCGTAGTGGAGGCCGAACAGGAGGGTGAACGCGCGCGGCGGGCCAGCGCCGTCTTGCAGGCGGGAGCCGAAGCCGACCAGCCCGCCGCATACGACATCGAGGCGCTGCGCGCCCAGCATCCCCGCCGGGTCGAAGGGGACGAACTGCGGCAGGGGTTCGACAAGCGAGGGCTGCAGTACGGCCCGGCGTTTCACGGCCTGGCCGCGGTGCTGATCGCCGAGGGATCGGTGGACACGGTGCTCGCCGAGGTCGGCTTGCCGCCGTCGATCCGGTCGCAGCAGACCAGCTATCACGTACACCCGGCGCTGCTGGACGCATGCTTCCAGTCGGTCGCCGCTCACCCCGCCATCCAGTCCGCGGGTATCGGCGGCCTGATGTTGCCGCTGGGAGTCCGCCGCCTGCGGACATGGGGACCGGCCCACGAAATCCGGTACGCGCATTCGCGTGTGGTCCGGGCGGATCCGACCTGGGTCGAGGCCGACATCGAACTACTCGACGAGCACGGCGCCGTGGTGCTGACCGTGGACGGGTTGCAGATCGGTAGCGGCTCCTCCGAAAGTGCCAATCAGCAGCGGCTGCTCAACGAGCGACTGCTGACCGTCGAATGGCAGCAGCGCGAACTTCCCGAGGCGGCCGATACCGAAGCCGGAAACTGGCTCCTGGTCAGCACCTCCGGAGGCGCTGACGTGGTGGCGAACGCCCTGACCGACGCGCTGAAAGTTGCGCGTGCGCAAAGCACGACGATTTGCTGGCCGCACGAAGCCGACCATGCAACGATCGCCGGCGAGCTTGCCGGGCAGCTTCAGGCCGGCCGTTTCGACGGAATGGTCGTCCTGACCGGACCGAAGAACGGAAGCCCGGACGAGGAGTGCGCGCTGCGCGGCGGCGATTACGTCCAACATGTCATCCGCATCATTCGCGAACTGCCCGAAAGCGGCGGCGAGCCAACGCGTTTGTTCGTCGTCACCAGCAATGCCCAGACGGTGCTTCCCGGCGACCGGGCCAACCTGGACCAGGCGGGACTTCGAGGCCTGCTGCGCTCGGTCGGTAACGAGTATCCGGACCTGCGGGTGACCCAGATCGATGTCGACGAGCGAACCGACCACGAACATCTCGCTCGTCAGCTGCTCAGTGGATCCGACGAGGACGAGACCGCCTGGCGGGCCGGCGAGTGGTACACGGCCAGGTTGTTCCCCGGCCCACTCAAGGCCGAGGAGCGGTTCACCGCAGTGGCCGACCCACAGCAGGACGGCCTGCGGTTGCAGATTCGCACGCCGGGCGATCTGCAGACGATCGAGCTCACCGCCTTCGACCGAATTCCCCCGGGACCCAACGAGATCGAGGTCGCGGTCACCGCATCCAGCATCAACTTCGCCGATGTGCTGGTGACCTTCGGCCGCTACCCCTCCTTCGAGGGACGGCTCCCCCAACTGGGTACCGACTTCGCGGGCGTGGTCAGCGCGGTCGGTAGCGACGTGACGACCCACCAGGTGGGTGACCGCGTCGGCGGAATCTCGCCCAATGGCTGCTGGGGCACGTTTGTCACGTGCGACGCCGACCTTGCCGCAACGTTGCCCGCGGGTCTGACCGAACACCAGGCGGCCGCGGTGACCACCGCACACGCGACCGCCTGGTACGGGCTGCAGGATCTGGCTCGCATCGGACGACGTGACAAGGTGCTGATTCATTCGGCGACCGGAGGCGTGGGCCAGGCGGCGATCGCCATCGCACGGGCCGCCGGAGCCGAGATCTTCGCCACCGCCGGTAGCGAGCAACGTCGACAGTTGCTGCGCGACTGGGGAATCGAGCACGTCTACGACTCACGAAGCATCGAGTTCGCCGAGCAGATCCGGTCCGACACCGGCGGCTACGGCGTCGACATCGTGCTCAACTCGGTCACCGGTGCAGCGCAGCGCGCCGGCATCGAATTACTGGCTCTCGGAGGACGTTTCATCGAGATCGGTAAGCGCGACATCTACGGTGACTCTCGGCTGGGACTGTTCCCGTTCCGCCGCAACCTCGCGTTCCACGGGGTCGATCTGGGTCTGATGTCGCACAGCCATCCCGAACGATTCCACGAGCTGCTCGACACCGTCTACCGGCTGACCGCCGACGGCGTTCTGCCGATGCCGGAAAGCACGCATTACCCACTGTCCGACGCGGCCACCGCCATTCGGGCGATGAGTGCGGCCGAGCACACCGGCAAGCTGGTGCTCGACGTGCCACGCACCGAGCCGACCCGGGTGGCCGTGCCGCCGGGCCTGGTGCCGGTTTTCCGATCCGACGGTTCCTACATCATCACCGGTGGCCTGGGCGGCCTGGGATTGTTCCTCGCCGAGAAGTTGGCGGCCGCCGGCTGCGGCCGCATCGTCCTGAGCTCACGGTCGGCGCCCAACGACGAGGTGCTGTCGACCATCGACATGATCCGGGCCACCGGCGCCGACATCGTCGTCGAGTGCGGTGACATCGCCGAACGTGCCACCGCCGACCGGCTGGTCGCCGCTGCGACGATCACGGGTCTGCCGCTGCGGGGCGTGCTGCACGCCGCCGCGGTGGTCGAAGACGCCACCCTGGTCAACATCACCGACGGGCTTCTCGATCGTGACTGGCGGCCGAAGGTGTACGGCGCGTGGAACTTACACGAAGCCACCGTCGACGGACCGCTGGACTGGTTCTGCTCGTTCTCCTCGGCGGCGTCGCTGATCGGGTCTCCCGGCCAGGGTGCGTACGCCGCGGCGAACAGCTGGCTGGACGCCTTCACGCACTGGCGCAAATCCCAGGGTCTGCCGGCAACCTCGATCGCGTGGGGGGCCTGGGGCCAGGTCGGTCGGGCCACCGCACTCGCCGAGGACACCGACACGGCCATCGCTCCCGACGAAGGTGCCTTCGCCTTCGAGTCGATGCTGCGCCACGATCGCGCCTACGCCGGGTATGCGCCCTTGATCGGCACCCCGTGGCTGACGACTTTTGCTCAGCGCAGCAAGTTCGCCGAGATGTTCAAATCCGCGGGCCCGGGCGCCAAGGGTTCGAGCAGGCTGCGGGCCGAACTGAACGAGCTTCCGGTCGACGAGTGGCCCGGCCGACTGCGGAAACTGCTGTCCGAGCAAATCGGACTGCTGTTGCGGCGCACCGTCGACCCGGACCGTCCACTGTCCGAGTACGGGCTGGACTCGCTGGGAACACTCGAATTGCGCACCCGCGTCGAAACCGAGACGGGCATTCGTATCAGCGCCCAGAACATCATCGACCACAGCACTGTGCGGGCGCTGTCGCAGTACCTGGCCGATCAGCTGGCCGATTCCCACACCGTCGCGGCGACGGCTGGAGGGGAGTGAGCAGCGGTGCCTGAGCCTCGTGTCACTCCTGTCGCGGTCATCGGCATGGCCTGCCGGCTTCCCGGCGGCATCGACTCTCCCGAGTTGCTCTGGGAGGCACTGCTGCGCGGCGATGACCTGATCACCGAAATCCCCTCGGAGCGTTGGGATGCCGACAGCCTCTATGATCCCGAGCGGGGCACGCCGGGCCGCTCGGTGACCAAGTGGGGTGGATTCCTCGACGACGTCGCGGGCTTCGATTCGGATTTTTTCGGCATCAACGACCGCGAGGCGGTCGCCATCGATCCGCAACACCGGTTGTTACTCGAGACCTCCTGGGAGGCAATGCAACACGCCGGTGTGCAACCGGCAACCGTGGCCGGCTCCGCGACCGGCGTTTTCGTTGGACTGGCCCATGACGATTACACCCTGGTCACCGGAGACGCCGGGGCGCTGGAGGAACCGTACGGCTACACCGGTACCGCATTCAGCATGGCGTCCGGCCGGATCAGCTACACACTCGGCCTCAGTGGACCCGCGGTCACCGTCGACACGGCCTGCTCGTCGGGCCTGGTGACGGTGCACATGGCGTGCCGCAGCCTGCATCAGGGTGAAAGCGACCTCGCATTGGCCGGCGGCTGCATGCTGATGCTGGAACCCCGGCTCAACGCCTCGATGTCGGCGATCGGCATGCTCTCTGCGACGGGTCGCTGCCAGTCGTTCGACGCCAAAGCCAACGGCTTCGTTCGCTCCGAAGGCTGTGCGATGGTCTTCCTGAAGCGACTGCCGGACGCGGTCCGCGACGGTGATCGAATTCTCGCCGTGATCCGTGGCACCGCAACCAATCAGGACGGCCGTTCGGAGACGATCACGATGCCGTCGATGGACGCGCAGGTCGCCGCCTACCGTTCGGCCCTGGACGCTGCCGGAGTGGCCGCCGCCACGGTCGGGATGGTCGAGGCGCACGGCACCGGGACTCCGGTGGGTGACCCCATCGAATACCGGGGATTGGCACAGGTTTACGGCACTGACGGTCCCTGCGCGCTGACATCGGTCAAAAGCAACGTGGGGCACACCGAATCCGCTGCGGGCACGGTGGGCCTCATCAAGGCCGTGCTGGCCTTACAACACGGCGCAGTCCCCCGCATGCTGCACTTCACCGGCCTACCCGAAGAGTTGACCCTCGTCGACACCAATCTGTTCGTGCCGCAGGCCGTTGCGCCGTGGCCCGTCGACGGCGGGACCCCGCGACGCGCTGCCGTCTCGTCGTACGGGATGTCGGGCACCAATGCGCACGCCATCGTCGAACAGGCTCCCGGGGTTCGACCGGCGATCGACGAACACAACGGTGCGGCAATCGATTCAGGGATCGGGCGTCCGCTGCTGTTCCCGGTGTCATCCACCTCGGTCGAGGCACTGCGACGAACCTCCGCCCGGCTGGCCGACTGGGTGGAGCGCGGCGCGTCCGACGCCGCCGTTCACGATGTGGCGTACACGCTGGCCCGTCGTCGCGCCCACGGGCCGGTGCGCACCGCCGTGCTGGCGGCCGACCTGCCGGAACTGTCCGCCGCATTGGGAGAGGTCGCGGTTGACGAACTGCCGTATCCGCCGGCCGTGGGAGACGACAAGCGCGGCCCGGTCTGGGTGTTCTCCGGGCAGGGCTCGCAATGGGCCGGCATGGGCACCGAACTACTGGCCAGTGAACCGGTTTTCGCCGCGACCATCGGGCAACTGGAACCGATCATCGCTGCCGAGTCCGCCTTCTCGGTGATCGAGGCGATGACATCCCCGGAGACGGTCACCGGCATCGACCGGGTTCAACCGACGATCTTCGCCATCCAGGTCGCACTGGCGGCGACGTTGAAGTCCTACGGCGTGGTCCCGGGTGCGGTCATCGGACACTCGCTCGGCGAGGCCGCGGCCGCTGTCGTCGCCGGCGCACTGTCCCTCGAAGACGGCGCGCGGGTCATCTGCCGCCGTTCCCGGCTGTGCCTCCGGCTGGCCGGCGGTGGCGCAATGGCGTCCGTGGAACTTCCCGCCCAGCAGATCATTTCGCAGCTGGCCGAACGCGGGGTCAACGATGTGGTGGTGGCGGTGGTGGCCTCCCCGACGTCGACGGTGATCGGTGGTACCACCGAGCCCGTCCGCGAACTCGTCGCCGGTTGGGAACAACGCGACATCATGGCGCGTGAGGTTGCCGTCGACGTGGCCTCGCACACGCCTCAGGTCGATCCGATCCTCGACGAGTTGGCCGACGTTCTCACCGACCTCGATCCGATGTCTCCGACAATCCCCTACTACTCGGCCACCTCGATCGACCCTCGCGAGGAACCGTATTGCGATGCTGACTACTGGGTCGACAACCTGCGCCAGATGGTGCGATTCGGTGCTGCCGTGCAAGCGGCGCTGGAAGACGGCTACCGAGTCTTCGCCGAGCTGTCTCCCCACCCGTTGCTCATCCGGGCCGTTGAGCAGACCGCTCAGAACCTGGAGACACCGGTCGCCGCACTCGCCGCGTTGCGCCGTCAGCAACCGCTGCGGCACGGTGTGCGTGAGCTGCTGGCCGGTCTGCACGCCGCGGGCGCCGCGATGGATTTCTCAGTGCTGTATCCCGTCGGGCACCTCGTCGATGCGCCGCTGCCGGCCTGGACCCACCGCCGCCTGATCCTGACCGCCAGAGAAGCACCGACGCACGGCGGCAGCACCGTGTCCGCTCATCCGCTGCTGGGTCCACACGTCAGGTTGCAAGAAGAGCCCGAGCGCCACGTGTGGCAGGCCGAGGTCGGCACGACGGCGTCACCGTGGTTGGCCGATCACCAAATCCACCATGTCGCAGCCCTTCCCGGTGCCGCCTACTGCGAGATGGCGTTGGCCGCCGCCAAGGCCGTTCACGGCGAGGCATCCGAAGTCCGCGACATCCGCTTCGAGCAGATGCTGTTGCTCGACGGCGACACCACCGTCGGCGCCGTCGCGTCGGTCGAAACGCCGACCGTCGCCGGATTCGCGGTAGAGACCAACGACGAGGGCACCAACGTGCGGTGGGCGTCGGCGGTCCTGCACGCCGCCGATCCCGACACCCGGCCGCCCGCGCACGACGTGCTCGCGTTGCGGGAAGCCCACCCGATCCGGATCGACGGCACTGCCGTGCGTGATTCTTTCGATCGGCGCGGCATCCAATTCGGGCCCGCCTTCACCGGTTTGACCGCGGTGTACACCGGCCACGGATCGGATGGCACGATCTTGGCCGAGATCGGTGCATCGAGCCCGGTACGGACCGGTCAGGGCGCCTTCGGTGTGCATCCCGCACTGCTGGATGCCTGCTTTCAATCCGTGGCCGCCCATCCGGGCGCGCAGCACATCGGCAACGGCGGTCTGCTGTTGCCCCTGGGCGTGCGCCGGCTGCGCATCTACGGCCCGACGCGCGATGCGCGCCACTGCTACGCACGGGTGACGGCGTCCGCTGCCGGTCTGGATGCCGACCTCGAGGTGATCGACCCGCACGGCGCTGTCCTGCTGACCGCCCAGGGGTTGCAGATGGGCACCGGGGCGTCCGAGGCCGGCACCCGCGAGCGGTTGCTCGGGGAGAGCCTGCTGACCATCGACTGGCAGCCGCTGACACTGCCCGCCGCCGGTGCTGATCAGCTTCGAAAGTGGTTGCTGGTCAACACTTCCGACGAGTCGGATTTGTTGGCGGCGACGTTGACCGACACGCTCAAATCGCACGACAAGGACGTCACGTCGGTGGTGTGGTCCGCGTACGCCGATGGCGTCTCCGGACGATTCGTGGACTCCCTCCGCGAAGACGAGTTCGCCGGCGTGATCGTCGTGACGGCGCCCGGCAGAACCGAAGCCGACGAGCAGATCCCGAGAGCGGGTCGCGAGCAGGTTCGCCATCTGGTGCGCATTGCCCGCGAAATGACCGAATTGCCCGGGCAATCGCCCCGGCTGTTCGTCGTGACCCGGCAGGCACAGCCCGTCACCTCAGCGGGCGCGGTGAATCTGGAGCAGGCCGGTCTGCGGGGCCTGCTGCGGGTGATCGGCGCGGAGAACCCGCATCTTCGCGTCACCCAGATCGACGTGGACGAGCAGACCGATGTGGAGCAGCTGGCGCGGGAGCTGCTCAGCGGCTCCACCGAAGACGAGACAGCCTGGCGCAGCGGACAATGGTACGGCGCGCGTCTGCGGCCGGGTCCCCTTCGACCCGAGGAACGACGCGCAACCCTTGTCGACCACGCTGAAGCCGGCGTCCGGCTGCGTGTTCGAGCCCCAGGCGACCTGCAGACGCTGGAACACGTTGCGTTCGAGCGGGTCTCCCCCGGCCCCGGCCAGATCGAAGTGGCGATCACCGCGTCGAGTCTGAACTTCGCCGACGTGCTGATGGCGATGGGGCGCTTCCCCACCATCGACGAACGTGAACCCGAGCTGGGTGTCGATTTCGTCGGCGTGGTCACCGCGATCGGCCCGGACGTCACCGCGCATCAGGTCGGCGACCGGGTCGGCGGGTTCTCCCGAAATGGCTGCTGGGCAACGTTTGTCACGTGCGATGCCCGAGTAGCGGTAACGCTGCCGACCGAGTTGACCGACCATCAGGCGGTTGCGGTGGCGACCGGTCACGCCACCGCCTGGTACGGCTTGCACGACCAGGCGCGAATCTCGGCCGGCGACCGGGTACTGATCCACTCGGCGACCGGCGGTGTAGGCCAGGCCGCGATAGCGATCGCCCGTGCCGCGGGTGCCGAGATCTTCGCGACCGCCGGCAGCCCGCAGCGTCGTGAACTGCTCCACCGGATGGGCATCGACCACGTCTACGACTCGCGCAGCACCGACTTCGCCGAGTTGATTCGCCGCGACACCGACGGTTACGGCGTCGACATCGTGCTCAATTCGCTGACCGGCGCCGCACAGCGAGCCGGATTCGAACTGCTCTCCGCCGGAGGCCACTTCGTCGAAATCGGTAAACGCGACGTCTACGCCAACGCACGCCTGGGCATGTATCCCTTCCGTCGCAACCTGACGTTCCACTACGTCGATCTCGCGCTGATGTCCGAAACCCATCCGCAGCGGATCGGGCAGCTGCTCGATACGGTGTTCCGCCGCGTCGCCGGCGGAGAGCTGCCGCCCGCCGAGTACACCCGGTACGAGTTCGGCGACGCAGCCACCGCGATCAGGGTGATGAGCGCGGCCGAGCACACCGGCAAACTCGTCCTGGACGTTCCACGGAGCGGAACCAGTGCCGCGGTGGTGCCGCAGGAC
This sequence comes from Mycobacterium sp., assembly GCF_002863225.1. Classification (GTDB taxonomy): domain Bacteria; phylum Actinomycetota; class Actinomycetes; order Mycobacteriales; family Mycobacteriaceae; genus Mycobacterium. Next base: position 89,180 of record NZ_PKEK01000063.1, read on the forward strand.
GCGGCCCGCGCTTTTCGCGAGGACGGCGCCTACCTGGTCACCGGCGGCCTCGGTGGACTCGGGTTGTTCCTGGCGGAGAAGATGGCCGCAGCCGGTTGCGGCCGCATCGTACTGACCTCCCGATCGCAGCCGGACCCGTTGGCGCAGCAGACAATCGAGCAGATCCGTGCGACCGGCGCCGACATCGTGGTGCAATGCGGTGACATCGCGGCCCGCGATACCGCCGACCGCCTGGTCGAAGCGGCGACCGCAGGCGGGTTACCGCTGCGCGGAGTGCTGCACGCCGCGGCCGTGGTCGAGGACGCCACGCTGAACAACATCACCGACGAGCTCATCGACCGCGACTGGGCACCGAAGGTCGACGGCGCCTGGAATCTGCACCACGCCGCGGTCGGCCAGCCGCTGGACTGGTTCTGCTCGTTCTCCTCGGCGGCAGCGCTGCTCGGGTCACGCGGACAGGGCGCCTACGCGGCGGCCAACAGTTGGCTGGACGTCTTCACCCACTGGCGACGAGCACAGGGCCTGCCCGCCTCGGCGATTGCGTGGGGAGCGTGGGACAAGATCGGCCGCGGCGCTGGTCTGGCGGAAGCCGGCGAGACCACGATGATCGCGCCGGAAGACGGTGCGTATGCGTTCGAGGCGTTACTGCGTCACGACCGTGGCTACACCGGCTACATATCGATCACCGGAACGCCGTGGCTGACCGCCCTCGCGCAACGCAGCCGGTTCGCCGAAGCGCTGCAGTCCGCGGACCAAAGTGCCACGGAGGCAGGAAAATTCCGCGGTGAACTGGTCGAGCTGCCGGCCGACGAGTGGCCCGACCGGCTCCGTCGACTGGTCTCGGAGCAAGTCAGCCTGATTTTGCGGCGCAGCGTCGATCCGAACAGGTCGCTCGCCGAATACGGCCTCGACTCCTTGGGCAATCTGGAATTGCGCACCCGCATCGAGACCGAGACGGGTGTTCGGATCAGTTCGTATCACATCACGACCGTTCGCGGACTCGCCGGTCACTTGTGCAACGAGTTGGCAGACCTCGAGGCGGTGCCGGCGTGACGGCCCACTGACGAAGATTTCGTGATCACACCCAACGAACTGAGGAGGCGAGAGTGCTCGAAGTAGGGAAAGTAACGGTGAAGAGCGTGTACGACTGGGTTCCAGAAGCCGGTTCAGTCGTCTCATGGGGGCCGACGGCGGCCACTCTCGCCAAAGCGCAAGAGGCGCCGATCAATCCGACGCCGGCCAGCTACATGCAGGCCGAACACCTGCGCAGCTGGCTGGATTTCGCGTCGAAAGGCGTCGACATGTCCCGGCTGTGCATCGCCACGTGGGAGATCCCAGGCCAGTGCGACGTCCGGGCCATGACGCATGTCATCAACGCGCACCTTCGGCGCCACGACACCTTCCACAGCTGGTTCGAATACCTCGACAGCGGAAACATCGTCAGGCGGGCCATCGACAATCCCGCCGCGATCAAGTTCGCCCCCACCAAGCACGGCGAGTTGTCGCCCGGCGAATTGCAGAGTCTGGCGATGGCGACTCCGGATCCATTGCAGTGGGATAGCTTTCGCTTCATGATCATTCAGCACCCCGATCACTTCACGTTCTGCATCTCGATCGACCACATCAACATCGACGCGACCTACCCGAGCGTGCTGCTGCCCGAGATCCAGATGCAGTACGCGGCGCTGGCCGGCGGTGGCGCGCCGATCGCTTTACCCAAGGCCGGCAGCTACCTCGACTACTGCGAGCGGCAACACAAGTACCTCTCGTCCCTCACCGCAGAGTCGCCGGAGGTCAAGGCGTGGATCGACTACTTCGAGAGCAACTCCGGGACTCTCCCGGACTGCCCGGTGTCGCTGGGCGACGGATCCGGAATCTGCGACCTGATGAGCCTGACGCTGCTCGACCAGAAGCAGACCGCCGCATTCGAATCCGTCTGTGTCTCGGCGGGTGCCCGGTTCAGCGGAGGGGTGTTCGCCTGCGCCGCGCTGACCGAGCGTGAACTGACCGGTGCCGACACCTACTACGGATATGTGGTCACCGACATCCGCAGCACTCCAGAGGATTTCATGACCTCGGGGTGGATCACCGGCTTCGTGCCGATCACGGTGCCCGTCGACCCCTCATCGTTCCACGAGACTGTGCGGGCTGCGCAGGCATCCTTCGATTCCGGGCGGGAGCTGGCCAAGGTCCCCTTCGCCCGGGTTCTGGACCTTGCGCCGTGGCTGCAGCGCCCCGATCGGCGCGTGCCGCTGATGTTCCACATCGACCTCGGCATCCCGCCGTTCTCGGCTCTGGTCACCGAGAAGCTGCAAGGCCTGAATGCCCGGATCTTCCAAGACGGCGGTGCACCTGCCCAATTCGACATCCGGGTGACCAGACTGGAGAACGAGACTCGCGCAGTCGTCCTGTTCCCCGACAATCCGGTCGCGCGCGAATCGGTCACCCAATTTCTCGCGGTGTTGAAATCGGTGTATGTGCGGGTCGCCGAGCGCCGCTACACAGCCACCCGGGTGCGCGAAGTCGCTCTCACCCAGTCGGCCTGAGCGGGTAGGAGACTTCCATGCCCAGCTGTAATCCGTGGATTCGCAACTTCTCCCGGCGGTAACCAAGCCGATGTCATCGCGGACGGACGTGATCGAACCGCCCGCGATGATGGGCGTCTACCCGAGACTGGGCAGGCTCGTCACCGGCCACCCCCTGATCGTCATCGCACTCTGGCTCGCCCTCGCGGCCGCGGTTTCGCTGGGCCTGCCACCACTGGCGGTGGTCATCGGGCAAAAGCAGGCGGCCATCATGCCCGACGATGCCCCGATGATGGTGGCCGCTCGCGAGATGGTCGCGGCCTTCCACGACAAGGGAACCGACAACGTCGTGCTGGCCGTGTTGACCGACGACAAGGACCTGTCCCCCGCCGACGAGACCACCTACCGCACCCTGGTCGGGAAACTTCGGCAAGACACCGCCGACGTGGTCTCTCTCCAGGACTTTCTCGGTTCGCCAGAAGTCCGGGAAGTGCTGTCCAGCAAGGACAAGAAGGCCTGGTATCTGCCCATCGCACTGGCCGGTCATGCGGGATCCGCCGAGGGTGCGGTGGCCTTCCAGAACGCTTCGACGCTCATCAAGCAGACGGTGTCAGGGTCGACCCTGGTCGCCCATCTGGCCGGACCGGCAGCCACTGCGGCGGACCTCACCGCGATCAGCCAACGCGACATGCACGTGATCGAACTCGGCACCGGGATCATGGTGTTGCTGATCCTACTGATCGTGTACCGAAATCCGCTCACGCTGGTCATGCCGTTGATCACCATCGGCATATCGTTGGTGACCGCCCAGGGGGTGCTGGCCGGCTTGGCCGAACTGGGCCTCGGCGTCTCGAGCCAGACCATGGTGTTCATGAGCGGCATCGTGTACGGCGCCGGAACCGATTATGCGGTCTTCTTGATCAGCCGTTACCACGATTACGTTCGGCTGGGCGCGGAGTCCGATGATGCGGTCCGGCACGCACTGGGGTCGATCGGAAAGGTCATCGCCGCCTCGGCGGCCACCGTGGCCGTCACTTTCGTCGCCATGGTTTTCACCAAGTTGCCGGTCTTCTCCACGGTTGGCCCGGCGCTCGCGATCGCGGTCACCGTGGCATTTCTGGCCGCGGTGACCGTGTTGCCCGCCATCATGACACTCGCCGGGCGCCGCGGCTGGATCAAGCCGCGCCGCGAGTTGACCACCCGGTTCTGGCGGACCTCCGGGGTACGGATCGTGCGCCGTCCCAAGATCCATCTGGTCGCAAGTCTGCTGATCCTGATCACCCTGGCGGCCTGCTCGGCCTACGCGCGCTACAACTACGACGACCGCAAGACACTGCCGAGCTCGGTGGAAAGCGCTGCGGGTTACGACGTCATGGCGCAACACTTTCCGCTGGACACCATCATTCCGCAATACCTGTTCATCCAGTCGCCGCGCGACATGCGTGACCCCAAGGTCCTGGCCGACCTGGAGCAGATGGCCCAGCGGGTGAGTCAGCTGCCCAACGTCGCGATGGTGCGGGGCATCACCAGGCCCACCGGCGAGTCACTCGAACAGGCCAGACTGGCCTGGCAGGCCGGCGAAGTGGGCAACAAGCTCGGTGATGCGTCGCAACAAATCAACGGTCACACCAACGAGCTCGACACCATGACCGACGGCGCTAACCAGTTGGCGAATGCGTTGGGCGACTTGCGCAACCAAGTCCAACAGGCCCTGCCCAACATCAGCGGTCTGGTCGAGTCGCTGACGTTCCTGCAGCGCAGTTTCGGCGGCCTGAAGATGCTCAACCAGCTCGACGACGCCGCCACGTTGATCACCGAGATGCGCTCGCTGGGCCAGTCGCTCGATCTGAATCTGGTCGATGTCAACAACATTGCCGGCCTGGCCCGACCGATCCTGAACGCCCTCGACACCACCCCGGTGTGCTCGCTGGACCCGAACTGCGTCACCGCCCGCGATGAGCTCCAGCGCATCGCCGAGGCACACGAGAGCGGGTCGCTCGACAGCATCGCGGAGCTGTCGAAGAAGCTGCAAGCCACCCAGGGCAACGAGAGTCTGGAATCGGCAACAGCCAAATTGAAAGAACTGGTAGCCAATCTCACTAATGCGACGCAGATGCTGGGCGGCGGTGGTTTGTCGGCAAAGCTGGCGACCCTGCAGGACGGCGCCAATCAGCTTGCCGACGGCAGTCGAAAACTGGCCGACGCGGTGGAATTGCTCGTCGGCCAGACCAAACAGATGGGAGCCGGTCTCAACGATGCGTCAGGCTTCTTGATGGCTATGAAGAACGGCGCCAACGCCCCTCCGATGGCCGGCTTCTTCATTCCGCCGCAAGTGCTGACGCGCGACGACTTCAAGAAGGCAGCCGGCATTTTCGTCTCACCCGACGGGCATGCCGCGCGCTATCTGGTCCAGACCAAGCTGAATCCGTTCAGCATCGCCGCCATGGACCAGGTGAATTCGATCATCAACACCGCGCGGCAGGCTCAGCCGAACACGACGCTGGCCGACGCCAAAGTGTCGATGGCCGGAATCTCGGTGGGACTTCGGGACACTCGTGACTACTACAACAAGGACTTCAACTTCATCATCGTGACGACCGTCGTGATCGTCTTCCTGATCCTGGTCGGATTGTTGAGAGCGATCGTCGCGCCGCTGTACCTGATCTGTTCGGTGATCATCTCGTACCTGTCGGCACTTGGCATCGGCACCTTGGTATTTCAGTTCGGACTGGGCCAGGAGTTGCACTGGACCGTCCCGGGGCTCACCTTCATCATCTTGGTGGCGGTCGGCGCTGACTACAATCTGCTGCTGATTTCCCGGATACGCGACGAGTCACCACACGGCATACGTGTCGGTGTGATCCGCACGGTCGGATCCACCGGTGGCGTGATCACGGCGGCAGGCCTGATTTTCGCCGCGTCGATGTTCGGGCTGCTGTTCGCAAGCATCACGATGATGGTGCAAGCCGGGTTCGTCCTGGGCACCGGAATTCTGTTGGATACATTCCTGGTCCGCACCGTGACGGTGCCGGCCATCGCCACACTGGTCGGCCGAGGCAACTGGTGGCCGTCGAACCCAGATCGACGTTCTTCGCGCGCCGCTACGACGCATCACTACCGCGAGAGAATCCGAAAGGGCCTGACACGCATCTTGTTCGGGTGCCAGCGTCGCCGCGACGATGCAGTTGCTGAGGACACGCCTGAGCTGACGGCCGACGAGGATCGGCTGCCACCGACCGACCCAGACGAGCCTGATGACGATCTGCGACCGGGCGAACCCGAGGCGGCGCTGGTCGATGTCGGGCGTTCGCCGAACGGAAGGGGGTCGTACCGATGAAATTCGCACTCGCTGTGCACGGCAGTCGTGGCGATGTCGAACCTTTCGCCGCGGTGGGCCGGGAGTTGCAGAACCGCGGCCATGACGTGCGAATGGCGGTCCCACCCAACATGTGTGGGTTCGTCGAATCGGCCGGCCTCGACGTGGTGGCGTACGGACCGAGTTCGGAGTCGGTCAACGAAGAAGAGTTCATCCGCAATGTCTGGAGTCTGTCGACTCCGGTCAAAGTCCTCCGCGCAACCAAGTACTACCTCGGCGACGTGTGGGCGGAGATGGGCAGGACGCTGACGTCCGTGTCGGAAGGCGCCGATCTGCTGATGACCAGCATGGTCCAGCAGGGAATCGCCGTGAATGTCGCGGATTATCATCGGATTCCACTTGCGGGGTTGCATTGCTTCCCGGTCCGGGTCAACAGTCACATCCTGCCGACGGTGCCATCACCGTTGACCCGCACCGGCATCGCGGCGCTGTGGTGGGCGCACTGGATCATCACGAGAAGGGCCGACAACCGTCTACGCCGGGAGCTCGGATTGCCGGGCAAGGCCGGACCCTCGACCGGCCGCATCGTCGAGCGCGGTTCCCTCGAGATACAGGCCTACGACGAGCTGTTCTTTCCCGGGCTGGCGTCCGAGTGGTCGCACTGGAATCGCCTGCGGCCCTTCGTCGGCGCACTGACGATGACGTCACCGACCGACGCGGACACCGAGATCTCCGCGTGGTGTGCCGCCGGGAGACCGCCGGTCTACTTCGGTTTCGGGAGCATGCCGGTGCGGTCGTTCGACGCCACCGTGCAGATGATCAGTGCGGCGTGCGCCGAAGTGGGCGAGCGGGCGCTGATCTATGTCGGTGCCAATCACGTCGACGGAGACTGGAACTCCGAGCGCGTCAGGATCGCCGGGCCGATGAACCACGCGGCGGTTTTTCCCTTGTGCCGCGCTGTCGTCCACCATGGCGGCGCCGGAACCACGGCCGCCGGTCTGCGCGCCGGCATGCCGACGTTGATCCTGTGGGTCACCGCCGACCAGCCGCTGTGGGCAGCTCAGGTCCGAAGGCTCGAAGTTGGTTCCTCCCGGCGCTTCTCGGCCACCACCCGGCAATCGCTGGTCGCCGACCTGCGGTCGGTGCTCACCGGCGAATGCGAGGCCAAGGCGAAGCTGATCGCGCGCCGAATGACGACACCTGCCGCGAGTGTGCACACGACGGCCGATCTCCTGGAAACCGCCGCCACCATGAAACGAGCCGCCTGATGTGGAGCGCAGTGCTGTTGTTCGGCATCATCGCCGCCCAGGATCCGGTGCGGATCGGGATCATGGCGCTGTTGATTTCGCGTCCGCGGCCGCTGGCCAACCTGCTGGCCTATTGGTGTGGTCTGATGGCTACCGGCTTCGGCGCCGCCCTGGCGTCCCTGTTCCTCCTGCATGACTTCCTGGGTCCCGTTGTGCGCCTGACCCATTCGATAGCCCGGCATCCGGCGCTCCCGCCGATTCAAATTGCCGTCGGCCTGATCGCCCTCTCGGGCGCTGCCATGCTCGCCATGCCACGTCCGGTGCGTCAGGCCACCTACGCGCTGATTCCCGTCAGCGATCCGGCTGCACCGGTGATCGAGCCGGGAAAAGCGCCGACCGTGTTCTCCCGCATTCCGCTTCCTCGCCTCTCCTGGACGGCCGCGTTGGAGGGACGGTCTCTCAGAATGCCGTTCGTCGCAGGTCTGTGCACCTCGACTCAACTGCTCGAGTTCTGGGGAGCGATGTTGGTGATCATGGCTTCCGGGGCGGCCGCGGGCACGCAGGTTGCCGCCGCTTTGGTCTTCACGTTGGTCGCCTACACCCTCACCGAGCTACCACTCGTCGCCTACCTGATGGCGCCGGGAAAGACGCAGGCTGTGGTGATGGGCATGCACGGGTGGTTGGCCGCGCGCCGCAGGCCGATCTTCGCGGTGCTGCTCGGCGCACTCGGGGTCATGATGCTGGCGAAAGGCGTTGGTGGCCTGTGATTCCTGACAGAACAGCCGAACGCGGAGGCGACGATGGCACATCGTAAGGCTCGCTGCACATGGCTCGGCGCGCTCGCGACCACCGGCGCCGCTCTGCTGCCGCTGACCATGACGCCGGCGATCGCCCACGGCGACGATACGTTGCCGTTCGTGGTCATGGGCGGCACCGGCATGCCGGTGCCGGACGACGACTGGGTCGCGACGGTTCAGAGCCTCTTTTTCCCGTCGGAGGCTTTGTTCGACGGGCAGCCGGCCTTTCCCGACGCCGTGCCGGACGCGCTGTACACCCCGCAGGAGTTCTATCCGCTGAACTTCGGTGACCTGACGCTGAATGATTCGGTGTCGCAAGGGCTCAGCAACCTGATCGATGAACTCCAGCCGTATCTCGACGCTGGCACGCCGGTCGGGGTCTTCGGGTATTCGCAGAGCGCGATCATCGCGTCCCTCGCGATGGACCAACTCACTGCGCAGGGCGTACCCAGCTCCGATGTCAACTTCGTGTTGATCGGCGACCTGATGAACCCCAACGGCGGGCTCTTCGAGCGGTTCGCCGGCCTGGAACTGCCCAGCCTGGGAATCGACTTTTCCGGCGCGACACCCTCCGACGACTTCGCCACCACGATCTACACGATGGAATACGACACCTGGGCGGACTTTCCGCGCTATCCGCTGAACCTGTTGTCGGTTCTCAACGCGTATATGAGCGAAACGCATTTCGACTACGACACCCTCACACCTGAGCAGATCGCACAAGCGATTCCGCTGGACACCACGGGAGGCCTGACCGACTACTACATCATCCCGGTCGACGACCTTCCGCTGCTGGATCCGCTGCGGGAGGTACCGATCATCGGCAATCCGCTGGCCGACCTGCTTCAGCCGAATCTCACCGCGCTGGTGAACCTGGGCTACGGAGACCCCGAATTCGGCTGGTCGACCGCACCGGCGAACGAGGCCACCGAATTCGGGCTGCTGCCCAGCCTGGCCGACTTCGAGAAGCTGCCCGGGCTGTTGATCGCCGGGACCCAGACCGGAATCGAGGACTTCATCGGTGATTTCACCGGCACCGGCCCGAATCCGGTGTCGTGGTCTCTCGATTCGCTGCTCGATGGTCTGACGGACACCTCGTCGTTGACCTCGGGCACGGTGTTCGATCCCGACGAGATCTTGTCGGCGCTGACCACCCTGCTGAACGATCCGGCTGCGCTGACGGCCTTTTCCGGCGACATCGCAGATGCCCTGTCGGATATCGGCAGCACCTTGTCCGCTACGTACGACGCAACCGAAGACATCCTGCAGGCGGCGCTGATCAGCGTGCCCGAGTACAACCTCAGCCTGATCATGGACAACCTGGACAACCCGATCGAGGCACTCGGGTTGTCGATCGGGGCCGATCTGGCGATCTACCCGCTGCTGGGCGGTTTCGCGCAGACGGTCTTCGACAATGCCGCTGAGTCGATCCTGGCCACGCTGACCGATTTGGTGCCGTCGCTGTGACCCGCCGACTGCCGGTCGTCGCCGCGGTGCCCAACTACAACATGGGCGAGCATCTGCGTACCCTCCTACCGCAACTGCTTGCTCAGCGCTATGACCGGATCTTCGTTCTCGACGATGCCTCTATCGACGACAGTGTCGACGTGGTCGGCGAATTCGGCGACAACGTGGAACTGCTGCGCAGTCCCGAAAACCGCGGTGCGGGTGCCAACCGCAACCAGATCATCGGCCGCGTCGGCGACGGCACGCTGATCCATTTCATCGACGCCGACATGGAACTGAGGACTGCCGACACCCCGACGGTGGCACGCGAGATTGCCGAACGCTATCTCCGCCACGGTGTCGGCATGATCGGTGGCCTGGTCAGCCGCACCGACGGCAGCCAGGAGTACTGCAATTTCGGCGCGGCGTTCACCCTGTGGGGCAATTTCACCTCCAATGTTCCGCGCCTGGTTGACCATTGGCGGCACGAGCCGCGGTTGGCCGGCATGGTCCAACGTGTGGCAGGTCCGATCGCCCCGGGCTGGCCCCGGCTGCTGGATGACCCGAGGCCACGGGCAGCGTACTGGCTTCACGAAGGCAACCTGCTGGTCTACTCCGATGTTTTCAAGGCTGTGGGCGGCTACGACCCCGCGTTACGTTCGCACGAAGCTCAAGATCTGGCGATCCGCCTGGATACCAAGGGCATTCATCGTCAGTTCGATCCGAGCGTCCGAGTCGTCCACCACCACATCGACGTGCGCGGCAAGAACCGTCGCAAATGGGAAAGCACCGCGACCCGTTATCTGATTCGTAAGCACGGGATCACGCGGTTTGTCGTCGGCGGCCGGACACCGACTGGCCCGAAGACATTGGAGCCGATCCGATGAGCATCCACCGCAACGATGCCCTGGTCGCTTACCTGGGTTGGCAGCGGATGGGCAACATCGGCGACGACGCGATCTACGACGCCGTGCGATCACAGCTACCCGGTGCCACGGTGCTGGACGTGCCGCGCTTCCCCGGTGAGAAAATTCACGCCGCGGCAACAGGATTGAACCGCTCACTGCGGCACAGCATCCAGGTCGTCGGCGGTGGCACCCTCGTCGGTCGACGTCATTGGCGTCGCATGGTCACCCGCGGCCGCGCACTCACCCGGAACAACGGGAGCTACGCGATCGGCGTCGGCGTCGAAGATCCCAGTTTCGTCGGGCGGCGCAGCGGTTCCGGCAGAGGTGAGCTGAAACGTTGGGTGCCGCTGCTGTCGGAGTTTCGTACCGTGTCGGTGCGAGGCCCGCGCAGCGCGCAACTTCTGGCCGAGGCCGGCCTGGACGTCAGCGTGTCCGGTGATCCGGCCCTGCTACTGCCCCGCCCCGACGTCGCCGCTGAAGACGGCCTGATCGGACTGAACCTCGGATTCGGTGACGATCTCTGGGGACGCGACCCGGACGCTGTTGCATCCGAGATTGCTGGCGCCACGGCACATCTGGCGAAGCAGGGTCATCGCTTTGTCGGGATTCTGATGAACCGCGCCGACCGACGCTGGACCGAACACGCACTCGCCGGCCTCGACGCCCCAATCGTGCACCCCCCCAACGCCAACGCCGCAGCACACGAACTC
>NZ_PKEK01000062.1 GCF_002863225.1 Mycobacterium sp.
CCCGGAAGCTAAGCCTGCCAGCGCCGATGATACTACCCACCCGGGTGGAAAAGTAGGACACCGCCGAACACACACAACACACCCGTGCCCCCCAAAAACCCTGGGGGGCACGGGCATTTGTGCGTTAGGGGCCGTTCGGTCGCAGCAAGCCGGCCAGGCCAGATAGTCGCCGCGCTGCGCCGACACGCATATTCAGCAAACTCCCGGCGCAAAACTTACAATTGTGTCATTCAGGTCTCGTAGGTCGCGGTTGCGCAACGCCGCGGTTGCAAACAGTTATCGTTCCGTGTTGTTACTGTGACAAAACTACCCTACCGTTATCAAAGTGAAATCTGTGCTCTATGTGCATGGAGTGCTGACGGAGGGGAGCTTTCAATGACCGCGAACAGGACGACCGGCGTCGAGCGCCGGCGCAACCGCACGGGCCCGAGTTCGAGCCCCGGGCGATCCGGTTGGGACACAGCGGAAATGGTGGCGACCTCGATCGTGCGTCCTGTCATCGTCACCGCGGCAGTGTTCGCAGCCGTCCTGGGCTCTATCCCTGCGGCGCATGCGGATTCGGCCGGCGATGTGGTGGCTCCCGTCCTCGGCGGGGCGGGCATCGGCAATAACGGTCCTGTCAGCGGCGCCATCGCCCAGATGGGCCAGTCCATCTGCCCGATGCTGGTCAAGCCTGGCGGCAGTCTGGCGAGTGGGGCTGCCCAGATGACTGGTCACGGCGGTCTGGAGGCACCTATGGCCGGCTTTCTGGCCCAGATGGCAATCCAGTCGCAGTGCCCGGGCTGGATCAACTCGGTCGCGAACGGCAATATGCCGTTCCCGCTTCCCGGTGCCGGCGGCCCAGGACTCCCGCTTGGCTTGCCTGGTGCCGCGGCTCCGCAGCCGTTGCTACCCGGCATCAATCCCGCGGGTGGGCAACCGCGTCCGTTCCCCGGCTTCTAGGTCGAACAGAGGCAGGGTCGGCGAGGTGCGGCTGCTTTCCAGTGCCAGCAGCGAACGCTTCCGATCGAGCCCGCCGCCGTAGCCGGTGAGACCGCCGCTGGCGCCGATCACCCGGTGGCATGGAACAACGATGGCGATGGGGTTGTGGCCGTTGGCCAGTCCCACTGCGCGGGCCGCGCCCGGGGCGCCGATCTGTTGGGCGATCTCGCCGTAGGACCGGGTTTCCCCGAACGGAATGGTCTGCAGCGCTTGCCATACACGTCGCTGGAACTCGGTGCCCTGGAGGTTGAGCTCGAGATCGAATTCGGTCAGCGTTCCCGCGAAGTATGCATTGAGTTGTGCCACAGCGTCATCGAAGGCCGTGGGATTCGAAGACCATCCGGTGCGGCGGGGCTCGTACGTCTGGTCGACCATCCGCAGATGGGAAAGCACCTCACCACGACCCGCCAGAGTGAGCAGCCCGATCGGACTGTCGATGGTGCGGTAGTGGGTCATGCGGTCTCCTTGACGGGCCAGTGATTCACCGAGTGCTCGAGCGTCGTCCATAAATGCTGGGTGGCATAGGAGCGCCACGGACGCCACCGCTGGCTTCGCGCCGTGAGCTCGCGGAACTCGGTCGGCAGGCCCAATTGCTCTGCCGCCAAACGCAACCCGAGATCGCTGGCGGGAAAGGCATCGGGATCGCCGAGACCGCGCATCGCAATCACTTCGGCTGTCCACGGGCCGATACCCGGCAGCGCCAACAGTTGACGGCGAGCCGCCTCCCAATCGCAGCCGGCGTCGAGCACCACGCCGCCGTCGGCGAGCGCGGCGATCAGCCCAGTCAGCGTCCGCCGCCGGCTGGCCGGCACGGCCAGATGGGCGGGATCGATGTCGCCCAGTTGATCGATCGACGGAAACGTATGTGTCAGATCGCCGTTGGGGTCATGAATCTGATCGCCGTAAGCTAGAACCAGTCGGCTGGTGTGGGTGCGTGCGGCCTTCATGGACACCTGCTGGCCCAGCACCGCCCGGACCGCGAGTTCCGCCTCGTCCACGGTGCGGGGAATGCGCTGCCCGGGCGCCTTGGCCACCACTGCCGCCAGCGACGCATCGGAGCCCAGGGCATCGATCACCGCATCGGGATCGGCGTCGAGGTCGAGCAGGCGCCGGCAGCGCGAGATCGCCGATGCCAAGTCGCGGAAGTCGTCGAGCACAAGGACGCAACGGACATGGTCGGGCGCCGGCGTCAGGCTGACGATCCCTTTGCCGAATGGCAGGCGCAGCGTGCGGCGATACGCGCCGTCGCGCACTTCCTCGCAACCGGTTACCACGCTGGCGGCCAGATGGCCGAAGATTCCCTCGTAGGCGAAGGGGACGCGCACCGGCAAGCGCAGCGACACGGTGCCTGGTGAGCGCATGTCCGCGGTCCCGTCGTGGCGCCGGGTGGCGCGGCCGCGGAGATCGGTTGGCGTGCCGGCGAATACCAGACGCACCGTGTCGTTGAACTGCCGGATACTGGAAAACCCTGCGGCAAAGGCGATATCGCCAAACGGCAGTTCAGTCGTCTCGATCAGAATCCGTGCGGTCTGTGCGCGCTGCGCGCGAGCGAGCGCGAGCGGGCCCGCTCCGGTTTCCTCGCGCAAGAGACGCTGCAGTTGCCGAGCGGTGTAGCCGAGGCGGGTGGCCAGGCCGGCGACGCCCTCGCGGTCGACGGTGCCGTCCGCGATCAGCCTCATCGCCCTGGCGACGAGGTCGTCGCGGATATTCCATTCCGGTGAGCCGGGCGAGGCGTCCGGGCGGCATCGCTTACAGGCCCGGAAACCGGCCCGCTGCGCGGCCGCGGCCGTCGGATAGAACCGCATGTTGCGGGCAAATGGGGGCCGGACCGGACAGCTGGGACGGCAGTAGATGCCGGTCGTGCGTACCGCGGTGACGAACCAGCCGTCAAACCGCGCGTCCTTGGATTGGACGGCGCGATAGCAGCGGTCGAAGTCTTCGTGCACTACACGACACTTACACCCACCCACCGACATTACTGGCGGAAAAGCGACATCAACGTCGCTTGGTGACCGCGCTCGGTGCCGTCCGGTGATCCCACCCGCGGCGGACGTCCACCGGCCTCGGCGAGCACGTTCGCGGAGTCAGGCGAGTGTCGCCAACTGGGTGGGCTGGTCGTGGCCGCGCAGCGTCACGCTTTCGCCCAGCGACCACCGCGCCTGCTCTTCGTCACCGGCGGCGTTGACGGTGTTCGAGGATGCCAGCAGCCGGTGCGGCTTGTTCTTGGCCAGCTCGCACAACCGCGCGGCTTCGTTGACCGGCTCGCCGATGACGGTGTATTCGAAACGTTCCTTGGCGCCCACATTTCCGGCCAGGGCCTTGCCGGCCGTCACGCCGATGCCCGCCTTGATCTCGGGTACCTCTTCGTCGAGGCGATGAGCGATAGCGCGGGCCGCGCTGAGCGCCTGGGCCTCGGGCCGGTCGAGGTGGTTGGGCGCGCCGAACACCGCCAGCACCGCGTCACCCTCGAACTTGTTGACCAGTCCGTGGTGGCGGTCGACCTCTTCGACGATCACCGCAAAGAATCGGTTGAGGAGCTGGACGACCTCGGCGGCCGGGCGGCTGGTCACCAGTTTGGTCGAGCCGATGACGTCGATGAAGACCACCGCGACATGGCGCTCTTCGCCACCGAGTTGTGGCATGTCCCGCTCGGCGGCCGCGGCGACCTCACGGCCCACGTGCCGGCCGAACAGGTCACGCACGCGCTCGCGCTCGCGCAGCCCGTCGACCATCGCGTTGAATCCGCGTTGCAGCTCACCGAGTTCGGTGCCGTCGAAGACCACCAGATCGCCGCGCAGGTCGCCGTCTTCGACGCGCTTGAGCGCCGCCCGCACCACCCGCACCGGCGTCGCCGTCAGCCAGGCCAGAATCCACATCAGCACGAAGCCGAAAACCAGTGCGGCACCTGATATCACGAGGATGGCCACCGCCAGCTGGGTCTTGCTCAGGTTGTCCAGCAGCACGCCGCCCAGCAGCGCCGTGACGATGATGCCGAGCACCGGCACTCCGGAGCCGAGCAGCCACACCGTCAACGTGCGGCCCATGATTCCCGGGGCCAGTCGACGCGGCGCACCGCCCGCCTCGAGCGCCTGAGCGGCCACCGGGCGCAGCGCGAACTCGGTGAACAGGTAACACGCTGTCGACACCAAGATGCCGCACACGCTGACACAGAAGCCCACGATCGGAATGAACGTGCTGTTGGCCAGACCGTAGAGCGTGGTCAGCAGCGCGGTGCCGATCACCCACAGTGTGAGCACCCCGAACGCCAGCCAGAACGGCGCGGTGAAGGTGGCACGCTCGTCGGCGGGGGTGGGGTCGTGCTCCTCGATCGCCCATCGCAATACGCCGGTGGTGCGGCGGGTGATCAGGTAGGTGCCCAGACCCAGCGCCACCACGCAGTACGCGGGCGTGACTCCGAAAGTGATCCACAGCAGCGGTCCGCTGAAGATGCTCGGCTTGGGGAACGCGACGGTCAGCAGCAGCGTCGAGACGCCGATACCGATGACGTTCGCCCCCAGGATGAACACCGTCAGGATGAGCTGGATGCGCACCCGCCGACGGCCCTGGCTCTCCGACACCTTCCCGAGCAGCCACGAGCCATAGGCCGGGGTCTCCGGCAGTCGTCCGCTCTGCTTGGTCACCCGCTCGAGTAGTCGTCCCAGCCGTTGCGCGGTCGATCGGGTAGCCATCATGGTGGCGTCAGCCTAATTGCTTATTGGGCCCGTGCTTAAGGTATGTCGCGTGCGCCTCGTCATCGCCCGTTGCACCGTTGATTACGTCGGACGTCTCACCGCTCACTTACCGTCGGCGCGCCGGCTTCTGCTGTTCAAAGCCGACGGCTCGGTGAGCGTGCACGCCGACGACCGTGCGTACAAGCCGCTGAACTGGATGAGCCCGCCGTGTTGGCTGTCCGAGGAAGGCGAGGGGGAGGTGCCGGTCTGGGTGGTGCAGAACAAGGCCGGCGAGCAACTGCGCATCACCGTCGAGGACATCGAGCACGACTCCAGCCACGAGCTGGGGGTCGACCCCGGGTTGGTCAAGGATGGCGTCGAGGCACATCTGCAGGTGCTGCTCGCCGAGCACGTCGAGTTGCTCGGCGCCGGGTACACGTTGGTGCGTCGCGAGTACATGACGCCGATCGGGCCCGTCGACCTGCTGTGCCGCGACGATCAGGGGCGTTCGGTCGCGGTGGAGATCAAGCGACGCGGTGAGATCGACGGGGTCGAGCAGCTCACCCGGTACCTGGAGTTGCTCAACCGCGACAGCCTGCTGGCGCCGGTGAGCGGGGTTTTCGCCGCCCAGCAGATTAAGCCGCAGGCGAAAACTTTAGCCACCGATCGCGGAATCCGTTGTCTGACACTGGACTACGACAAGATGCGCGGCATGGACTCGGACGAATTCCGGCTGTTCTGAGCCGTCTCATTAGACTGCCGCTATGGCTCGGCGCCGCAGTTCTCCGCGCGGGCAGCGGTCAGTAACGCCGCTGCCGGCCCCGCGCCGGCTGGAGACCGGTCCGGACGGATACGACTACGAGGTCCGGCCGATCGCCGCGGCGCGGGCGTTCAAGACGTACCGCTGCCCTGGCTGCGATCACGAAATACGCTCAGGCGCCGCGCATGTAGTGGTGTGGCTGGCCGATTCGGCGAAGTGGCGGTCGATGACCGCCGGCACTGGCACACGCCGTGCTGGGCCAACCGCGCGACGCGCTCGCCGACCCGGAAGTGGAGCTAGTGGTCTGAATCCTCGGCCGGCTCGACCAATTCGATCAGCACACCGCCGGCGTCCTTGGGGTGGATGAAGTTGATCCGCGAGTTCGCTGTGCCGCGGCGAGGCACGTCGTAGAGCAACCGGACGTCCTGGTCGCGCAAGCGCTCGGTGAGTGCGTCGAGGTCGCTGACCCGGTACGCGATCTGCTGGATCCCAGGGCCGCGCTTGTCGAGGAATTTCGCGATCGCCGACGAGTCGCTGATCGGGGCCATCAGCTGCACCTGCGCGCTGCCGACCGCGGCACCGCGCACCGACAGCATCGCCTCACGGATGCCCTGATCGTCGTTGACCTCTTCGTGCAGCACAATCATGCCGAGATGGTCGTGGTACCACGCGATCGCGACATCGAGGTCGGGGACCGCGATGCCGACGTGATCGACTGCCGTCACCAGTGCGGTGCTGAGTACTCGACGGGTGTCAACGTGATCGGTGGTCATCACGTCACGGTAACCTGACGGGAAAGAATCCGCCTCTGCCGATTTCTCGGATCGGCTGTCGAACCCCGCCCTGGAGGTAGTCATGACCACGTCGGTGATAGTTGCTGGAGCACGGACGCCGGTTGGCAAGCTGATGGGCTCGCTGAAGGACTTCAGCGCGAGCGATCTGGGTGCCATCGCGATCAAGGGCGCATTGGAGAAGGCGAACGTGCCGGCGTCGCTCGTCGAGTACGTGATCATGGGCCAGGTGCTGACCGCCGGCGCGGGCCAGATGCCGGCCCGGCAGTCGGCCGTCGACGCCGGTATCGGCTGGGATGTGCCGTCCCTGACCATCAACAAGATGTGTCTGTCCGGGATCGACGCCATCGCCCTCGCTGACCAGCTCATTCGGGCCGGTGAGTTCGACGTGGTGGTGGCCGGCGGCCAGGAGTCGATGACCAAGGCTCCGCACCTGCTGATCGACAGCCGGGCGGGCTACAAGTACGGCGACGTCACCGTGCGCGACCACATGGCCTACGACGGCCTGCACGACGTGTTCACCGACCAGCCGATGGGCGCGCTCACCGAGCAGCGCAACGACGTCGACAAGTTCACCCGTGGCCAGCAGGACGAGTTCGCGGCGCGCTCACACCAGAAGGCCGCCGCGGCCTGGAAGGACGGCGTTTTCGCCGACGAGGTGGTGCCGGTGAGCATCCCGCAACGCAAAGGCGATCCGCTGCAGTTCAGCGAGGACGAGGGCATCCGCGCCAACACCACCGCGGAGTCCCTGGCGGGTCTCAAGCCCGCCTTCCGCAAGGACGGCACCATCACCGCCGGGTCGGCCTCGCAGATTTCCGACGGCGCCGCGGCAGTGGTCGTGATGAACAAGGACAAGGCCGTCGAGCTGGGCCTGACCTGGCTGGTCGAGATCGGCGCGCACGGTGTGGTGGCCGGGCCCGATTCGACACTGCAATCGCAGCCCGCCAACGCGATCAAGAAGGCGCTCGGCCGCGAAGGCATCACCGTCGACCAACTCGACGTGGTGGAGATCAACGAGGCGTTCTCGGCGGTCGCGCTGGCATCGACGCAGGAACTGGGCATCGATCCCGAGATCGTCAACGTCAACGGCGGGGCCATCGCGATCGGACACCCGATCGGGATGTCCGGTGCCCGGATCACCCTGCACGTGGCCCTTGAATTGGCCCGTCGCGGGTCCGGGTACGGCGTTGCTGCGCTGTGCGGCGCGGGCGGTCAGGGTGACGCGCTGATTCTGCGCGCCGGCTAGTTACCGGCCAGTACGGTTTGGTGCGGATGTGGCTGGACAGGCGTCCAGAAGTTTGCTGGCGACGGATCCTCCGCGGATTGACAACGCGTGATGTGATGTTGCTCATAGGAGCTTCGGAACCGGATGGAAAGCGGCCGACACCGCCGTGCCAGACTTGATCGCGTGAGCCGTCCACGTCCCCCGATCGGGCCCGCGTTGGCCGGCGCGGTCGATCTGTCCGCCCTCAAGCAGCCCCCTCCCGCCGGTGGCGACAGCCCCGGCGGATCGGCGTCGGCGCCGGCCGGCGTCGAAGTCAACGAGGCGAACTTCGAAGACGAAATACTGCTGCGTTCCAACCAGGTTCCGGTCGTCGTGCTGCTGTGGTCGCCGCGCAGTGAGGTGTGCCTGCAGCTGGCCGACACGCTGTCCGGACTGGCCGCGCAGGACAACGGCAAGTGGGCGCTGGCCAGTGTCAACGTCGACGTCTCACCCCGGGTGGCGCAGATCTTCGGTGTCGAAGTAGTGCCGACCGTCGTGGCGCTGGCAGCCGGGCAGCCGCTGTCGAGCTTCCAGGGTGCCCAACCGCCGGAGCAGTTGCGCCGCTGGGTCGACTCGCTGCTCTCGGCGACGGCCGGAAAGCTGAGTGGCGCCGCCGATGTCGATCCCGACGAGCCCGAGGCCGTCGACCCCGCGATCGCGCAGGCCCGTCAGCAGCTCGAGGACAACGACCTCGGGGCCGCGCTCGACTCCTACCAGGAGATCCTCGACGAGGACCCGAACAACGCCGAAGCCAAAGGGGCGGTGCGCCAGATCGCATTCCTCATGCGGGCGACCGCGCACGGACCGGACGCGATCGCGGCCGCCGATGCCGCCCCGGACGACATCGACGCCGCCTTCGCCGCGGCCGACGTGCAGCTCCTCAGCCAGGACGTGACCGGCGCATTCGATCGGCTGGTCGCGTTGGTGCGTCGAAAGTCCGACGACGAGCGGACGTCGGTCCGCACCCGACTGATCGAGTTGTTCGAGTTGTTCGATCCGGCCGATCCGGACGTGATCGCCGGCCGGCGGAATCTGGCTAACGCGCTGTACTAGAAGGTTTCTCGGGTTCCAGCCACAGGCCCGACATCGGCGGCAGCGCCAACACCGCAGACGCTGGACGACCGTGCCACGGATCTTCGGTGGCATCGACCCCACCCAGGTTGCCGATCCCGCTGCCGTTGTAGACGGTGGCGTCGGTGTTGAGCACCTCGCGCCACCGCCCGGCGCCGGGCAGGCCCAGGCGGTAGCCGCTGTGCTCGGCGCCGGCGAAGTTGAAGACGCACGCCATCACCGAGCCGTCGCTGCCGTAGCGCAGGAAGCTCAAGACGTTGTTGGCGGCGTCGTTGGCGTCGATCCAGGAGTAGCCCTCGGGCTTGATGTCCTGACTCCACAGCGCCGACGACGAGCGGTAGATGTCGTTGAGATCGTGGACGAGCCGGAGTATTCCGCCGGAGAAACTGTCCTCGTCGAGCTGGAACCAGTCGAGGCCACGCTCCTCGGACCATTCGGCGCGTTGCCCGAATTCCTGGCCCATGAACAGCAATTGCTTGCCCGGGTGCGCCCACTGGTAGGCCAGCAGGCTACGCAGCCCGGCCGCCTTGGTGTGATCGTCGCCGGGCATCCGCCCCCACAGCGTGCCCTTGCCGTGCACGACTTCGTCGTGGCTGATCGGCAGCACGAAGTTCTCGCTGTAGGCGTAGATCATCGAGAAGGTGATCGCGTGGTGATGGTAGGTGCGGTAGATCGGATCCCGGCCGAAGTAGTCGAGCGTGTCGTGCATCCAGCCCATGTTCCACTTCATCGAGAAGCCAAGTCCGCCAACGCTGGTCGGGCGTGTCACGCCGGGCCACGACGTCGACTCCTCGGCGATCGTGACGATGCCCGGTGCGGCCTTGTGGGCGGTGGCGTTCATCTCCTGCAGGAACTGCACGGCCTCGAGGTTTTCCCGGCCGCCGTGGATGTTCGGTGTCCAGCCGCCTTCGGGCCGCGAGTAGTCGAGGTAGAGCATCGACGCGACGGCGTCCACCCGCAGTCCGTCGATGTGATACTGCTCGAGCCAGTACAGCGCGTTGGCGACCAGGAAGTTGCGCACCTCGGCCCTGCCGAAGTCGAACACGTATGTGCCCCAGTCGAGTTGCTCCCCGCGGCGGGGGTCGGAATGCTCGTAGAGCGGTGTGCCGTCGAAGCGCCCCAGCGCCCAGGCGTCCTTCGGGAAGTGGGCGGGCACCCAGTCCACGATGACCCCGATGCCGGCCTGGTGCAGCGTGTCGATCAGCTCGCGAAGCTCGTCGGGTGTGCCGAACCGCGACGTGGGCGCGTAGTAGGACGTGACCTGATACCCCCACGAGCCGCCGAACGGATGCTCGGCGACGGGCAGCAGTTCGACGTGGGTGAACCCTTGCGCCAGAACATATTCCGTCAGCTCGCGGGTGAGGTCACGGTATGACAGGCCTGGCCGCCAGGAGCCCAGGTGCACCTCGTAGGTGCTCATCGGTTCGAAGACCGCGTTCCGCGAGGCGCGCGCGGTCATCCACTCGTCGTCGTTCCAGTGGTACCGGCTCACGTTCACCCGCGAGGCGGTCTGCGGCGGCACCTCGGTCGCGAACGCCATCGGGTCGGCCCGGTCGGTGACCGACCCGTCGGCGCCGTGCACCCGGAACTTGTACAGGCCGTCGCGCGGGAAGTCGGGCCAGAAGACCTCCCACACACCTGAGGAACCGAGCACCCGCATCGGCGCGTCGTTGCCGTTCCAGCCGTTGAAGTCGGCGATCAGGCTGACGCCTTTGGCGTTGGGGGCCCAAACCGCGAAAGAGACCCCGTCGACCGTGCCGTCGGCGGTGGTGAACGAACGGGGATGCGCGCCGAGGACATCCCACAGTCGCTCGTGGCGCCCCTCGTTGAACAGATGCAGGTCGACCTCGCCGAGCGTCGGCAGGAAGCGGTAGGCGTCGGCGACCACGTGCGGATCACCGTGGTCGTACCGGACCTCGAGGCGGTAGTCGATCAGGTTGACGAACGGCAGCGCAACCGCGAACACGCCGGAATCGATGTGCTGCAACGGGAACCGGTCGGCGCCGACCACCGCGACCACCTCGGTGGCGTGCGGACGGAACGTCCGAATGACGGTGTGGTCGCCGTATTCGTGCGCGCCGAGGATGCCGTGCGGATTGTGGTGCTCGCCGGACAGCAGCCGGGCCAGGTCGCCGGGTTCGGGTGCCAGTCGGGCCTTGGCGACTTCTTCGGTGGACTTCATAGCGGCGTTACCTCCGTCGCAGCAGACTGATTCGTGCTTCGGACGGGATGAGCGGCATGTTGATGACGTGAGCGACGGCGTGGCCTGGATCGATGCGCACGTAATTGGCTGCGCCCCATTGATATTCCTCACCGGTGATCTCGTCACGCACCCAGAACCGCTCGTGGTGCTCCATGCCCAGCGCGTCCATGTCCAGCGAAAGGGTGGCTTCCTCCGGGCCGAACGCGTTGAGCGTCACGACGACCAGCACGCAGTCGCCGGTCGCAGGGTCGAACTTGCTGTAGGCCAGCAGCGCGTCGTTGTCGATGGCGTGGAACGTGATGTTGCGCAGCTGCTGCAGGGCGGGATGGAGCCGCCGAATGCTGTTCAGCCGCGCGATGAATGGCTCCAGTGACCGCCCGGCCGCCAGGGCGCCGGCGAAGTCACGGGGCCGCAACTCGTATTTCTCCGAGTCGAGATACTCCTCGCTGCCTTCGGCGACCGCGCGGCCCTCGAACAGCTCGTAGCCGGAGTACACCCCCCAGGTGGGGCTCAGCGTGGAGGCCAGCACCGCCCGGATGGCGAACATGCCCGGCCCGCCGTATTGCAGGCTGGCGTGCAGGATGTCGGGGGTGTTGACGAACAGGTTGGGCCGTCGGTAGTCGGCTATCTCGGGGATCTGTTCGCCGAACTCGGTGAGCTCCCACTTCGCGGTGCGCCAGGTGAAGTACGTGTAGGACTGCGTGAAACCCAGCTTGGCCAAACCGTATTGACGGGCCGGCGGGGTGAAAGCCTCCGACAGGAACAACACGTCGGGATCAGCTGCCTTCACCTGGGCGATCAACCACGCCCAGAAGTTGGGCGGCTTGGTGTGCGGGTTGTCGACGCGAAAGATCTTGACGCCGTGGTCCATCCAATACCGCACGACGCGCAGTACCTCGTCGTAGAGGCCGGCCGGGTCGTTGTCGAAGTTGATCGGGTAGATGTCCTGATATTTCTTTGGCGGATTCTCCGCGTAGGCGATCGTGCCGTCCGGCAACTCGGTGAACCACTGGCGGTGGTCCTTGGCCCACGGGTGATCAGGCGCGCACTGCAGCGCCAGATCGAGAGCGACCTCCAAACCCAATTCTTGGGCGGCGCCGACGAAGGAGTCGAAGTCGGCGATCGTGCCGAGCTCCGGGTGCACCGCGTCGTGGCCGCCCTCGTCGCTGCCGATCGCCCATGGGGAGCCGACGTCACCGGGCACGGCGGTGGCGGTGTTGTTGCGGCCCTTGCGGTGCACCTTGCCGATCGGGTGGATCGGCGGCAGGTAGACCACGTCGAAGCCCATCTGCGCGATCCGCGGCAAAGCCGCGGCCGCGGTGGCGAACGTGCCGTGCACCGGATCGCCCTTGGCGTCCCAGCCGCCGGTCGAGCGGGGGAACAACTCGTACCACGACCCGAACCGGGCCAGCGGGCGGTCGACCCACACCCCGTACTGCTCGCCGCGGGTAACCAGCTCGCGCAGCGGATATTGGGCCAGCAGCTCGCCGACCTCGGGTGCCAACGCCAGCGCGGCGCGGGGCACCGGGTCACCGGGCGTCCGCAGCGCGTCGGCGGCCTTCAGCAGCGGCTCGCGCCGGGCGCGGGGAACACCGGTGGCGGCGCGCTCCAGCAGCTGCGCCCCGACCAGTAGGTCGTTGGACAGCTCGGTCTCGCCTTGGCCGGCGTCCAGCTTGGCCTCCACGGCGTGCCGCCAGGTATGGATCGGGTCGCCCCAGCCGTCGACCCGGAAGGTCCACAACCCGACGGCGTCGGGAGTGAACACGCCGTGAAAGACGTACGGCTCCAGCCCGGGCGTCATCGGCAGGTGCAGCGGCTTGACACGGACGGCGGTATCGACAGCGGGCTCAGCCACCGTCGGCGCCTGAACCGCCTTGAGTCGACGGGTCTCCCCGACCAGGGGATAGCGCGGTCCCAGGTAACGCACCACCAAGGTGGCGGCGACGGCGTCATGGCCCTCGCGCCATACGGCTGCACGTACCGGAATCACCTCGTCGACCACGGCTTTCGCCGGGTAGGCGCCGCACGACACGACGGGCGCGACGTCGTCGATCTCGACACGACCGGGCACCGATACTCCTTTGCGAGCTAGTCGATTGTCGTCCTGGGCGCGGTCGAACTGTGACCTGCGCGTCTTCGGCTGGCTACGGTGCAAGCCCTTGTGCGCCCAGTACCCACCGTAGTGTCGGGCCACACCTGAGGTCAGGTGGCGCGGGTCGATCAGGGGGCGAAACCTGCCCTCGCGTCAGTAAGGTAAGGACGCGTGAAAGCCCTCCGTCGGTTCACGGTCCGTGCCCACCTTCCGGAACGCCTGGCGGCGCTGGAGCAGTTGTCCACCAACCTGCGATGGTCGTGGGACAAGCCGACCCAGGACCTCTTCGCGGCGATCGATCCCGCGCTGTGGTCGCAGTGCGGGCAGGATCCGGTCGCCTTGTTGGGGGCGGTCAACCCGGCCCGACTCGACGAATTGGCCCTCGACGGCGGCTATCTGGACTGGCTCGACCGGCTGGCCGCAGACCTCGACGACTATTTGACCCGTCCGCAGTGGTACCAGCAGCAGCAGAGCAACGGCACTCCCATGCCGAACGGCATCGCGTACTTCTCGATGGAGTTCGGGGTGGCCGAAGTGCTGCCGAACTATTCGGGCGGGTTGGGCATCCTGGCCGGTGACCATCTCAAGGCCGCTTCGGATCTGGGGTTGCCGCTGATCGCGGTGGGTTTGTACTACCGCTCCGGCTATTTCCGCCAGTCGCTGACCGCCGACGGCTGGCAACACGAGGACTACCCGTCGCTCGATCCGGCCGGGTTGCCACTGCGTCTGCTCACCGACGCCACGGGTGCGCCGGCACTCGTCGAGCTGGCGCTACCGGAGCCCGGTTCGCTGCGCGCTCGGATCTGGGTCGCCCAGGTCGGTCGGGTGCCGCTGCTGCTGCTGGACTCCGACATTCCCGAGAACGAGCACGAGATGCGCGGTGTCACCGACCGGCTCTACGGCGGCGACCAGGAACACCGCATGCAGCAGGAGATCCTCGCCGGGATCGGCGGGGTGCGGGCCATCCGCGCGTACACCGCCATCGAAGGCCTGCCCGCGCCTGAGGTGTTCCACATGAACGAGGGGCACGCCGGCTTCCTCGGTGCCGAGCGAATCCGCGAATTGGTGGACGCCGGTTTGGATTTCGACACCGCGCTGACCGTAGTGCGGTCCAGCACGGTGTTCACCACACACACTCCGGTGCCCGCCGGAATCGACCGCTTTCCGCACGAGATGGTGCAGCGCTACTTCGCCGGCAGCCCCACGGACGGCGCGGGTGTTGCGGCCGGGTCGGTGCTGCTGCCCGGGGTGCCGGTCGGCAGGATTCTCGCGCTGGGTGCCGAGGACGATCCGGAAAAGTTCAACATG
The DNA here is from genome assembly GCF_002863225.1 of Mycobacterium sp. GTDB lineage: Bacteria > Actinomycetota > Actinomycetes > Mycobacteriales > Mycobacteriaceae > Mycobacterium. The sequence goes on from NZ_PKEK01000062.1 coordinate 14,142, forward strand.
GCCCACATGGGTTTGCGACTTGCCCAGCGCGCCAACGGCGTTTCGCTGCTGCACGGCGAAGTCAGCCGGGGCATGTTCAACGAACTGTGGGCGGGTTTCGACACCAGCGAGGTGCCGATCGGGTCCATCACCAACGGCGTCCACGCCCGCACCTGGGCGGCGCCGCAGTGGTTGCAGCTCGGCCAGGAATTGGTCGGATCGGACTCGTTCGCCGATCCCGGCGTCTGGCTGCGGGTCAACGAGGTCGACGGCGGCCACCTGTGGTGGATCCGGTCGCAGTTGCGCGCTCTGCTGGTGGAGGACGTGCGGGCGCGGCTGCACCGGAGCTGGCTGGTTCGTGGTGCGCCTGAGGCCGAATTGGGTTGGATTTCCACGGCTTTCGACCCGGATGTGCTGACAATCGGTTTCGCCCGCCGGGTGCCGACCTACAAGCGCCTGACGTTGATGTTGCGCGACCCCGAACGCCTCGAGCAGCTTTTGCTCAACGAGGACAGGCCGATCCAGTTGATCGTCGCCGGAAAGTCGCATCCCGCCGACGACGGCGGCAAGGCGCTGATCCAGCAGGTCGTCCAGTTCGCCGACCGGCCCGAGGTGCGGCACCGGATCGCGTTCCTGCCCGACTACGACATGTCGATGGCCCGGTTGTTGTACTGGGGCTGTGATGTCTGGCTGAACAACCCGTTGCGGCCGCTGGAGGCGTGCGGCACGTCGGGAATGAAGAGCGCGCTCAACGGCGGTCTGAACCTGTCGATTCTCGACGGGTGGTGGGACGAGTGGTACGACGGCGAGAACGGCTGGGCAATCCCGTCGGCCTCCGGAGTCGCCGACGAGGAACGCCGCGACGACCTCGAAGCCGCCGCGTTGTACGACCTGCTGCAGAAGTCCGTGGCGCCGAAGTTCTACGAGCGCGACGAGCACGGCGTGCCGCGTCGCTGGATCGAGATGGTTCGTCACACCCTGCAGACGTTGGGTCCGAAAGTGTTGGCCTCCAGGATGGTTCGCGACTACACCGAGGGCTACTACCTGCCTGCGGCCGAGTCGTTGCGCCGGACCGTCGCCGTCGACAGCGACGGGCAGGCCGCCTTCGACCCGGCCCGCGAGCTGGCCGCCTATCGGCGGCGCGCCTTCGACGAGTGGCCGCACATCCGGGTCACCGACGTCGACAGCACCGGGCTACCGGACACCCCGATTCTCGGGTCGAAGCTGACCCTGACCGCGACCGTCCAGCTCGCGGGGCTGCGGCCTGAGGAGGTCACGGTCCAGGCCGTGGTGGGCCGGGTCGAGACCGGTGACGTGCTGGTGGATCCGGTCACGGTGGACATGCCCTACACCGGCACGGCGTCCGGCGGCGATCACGTGTTCGCGACGACGACACCGCTGCCGGTCGCCGGCTCGGTCGGCTACACCGTGCGGGTGTTGCCGCATCACCCGATGCTGGCGTCGGGGGCGGAGTTGGGATTGGTCACGCTGGCCTAGCCTGCCGACTGGGTCAGCCGGGTCAGGGCCGCGCGCACCGCAGCAGCGTCGGTGGTCGCCCAGAACGGCGGCAGCGACGCCCGCAGGTAGCCGCCGTAGCGGGCGGTGGCCATCCGGGAGTCCAGCACCGCGACCACGCCGCGGTCGTCGGTGCCGCGTAGCAGCCGTCCCGCGCCCTGGGCCAACAGCAGCGCGGCGTGGCTGGCCGCAACGGACATGAAGCCGTTACCGCCGGCGGCGGCCACCGCCCGCTGCCGGGCCGACAACAACGGATCGTCGGGCCGTGGGAACGGGATCCGGTCGATGATGACCAGCGACAGCGACGGCCCGGGCACGTCGACGCCCTGCCACAGCGACAGCGTGCCGAACAGTGAGGTCGCCGGGTCCGCGGCGAACTGCTCGACCAGGGTGGTGGTGGTGTCCTCGCCCTGACACAGCACCGGCGTGGACAGCCGTTCGGCCATCGCGTCGGCGGCTGCGCGCGCCGCGCGCATCGACGAGAACAGCCCGAGGGTTCGTCCGCCCGCCGCGGTGATCAGTTCGGCGATCTCGGTCAGCTGCTCGGCGGTGCCGGTGCCGTCGCGGCCGGGCGGTGGCAACTGCGCCGCGACGTAGAGAATCCCCGATTTGGCGTGCTGGAACGGCGATCCGACATCCATTCCGCGCCAGGGTTTTTCGCTGTCGGCCAAGCCCCACGCCTGTGCCATCGCGTCGAACGATCCGCCGACGGTCAACGTGGCCGACGTCAAGACGGCGGTCGAATCGGCGAACAGACGGGTCCGCAGCAGCCCGGCCACCGACAGCGGCGCGACCCGCAGAAACGTTCGCGTCGTTCCACGGTTGTCCTCGTGATCGAGCCATACGACGTCGGTGCGGTTGGCGATCGTGGGTCCGAACGATCCCAGTATTCGGTTTGCGGTGTCGGCGATTTCGGCCAGGCTGGCGACCGCTTCGGATCGGGCCGCGGCGGCCCTGGGGTCGGTCGGCGAGGTGTCGATGGTCGATCGCGCGGTGGTGGCCGCATCGCGCAGCGCGGTGAGCTGGGTGGCGAGCTCGTCGTCGAGGTGGTCGATGCGTCCGGCCGGCGCGTTCTGGATGAGCGTGATGAAGATGCCCGTCATGCGTTCCCAGCGCTGGAAGACCTCGGCGTCGACCAGCTGTGCGATGCGCCGCGACGCGATGCCGAGCACGGTCGCGGTGAGCTCGCCGGTGGCCACCGCGGTGACCCGGTCCACCAGATCGTGTGCCTCGTCGACAATCAGCAGCCGGTGTTCGGGCAGCACGGCCGAGTCGGCGACGGCGTTGATGGCCAGCAGCGCGTGGTTGGTGACGACCACGTCGGCAATGCCGGCCTTGGCGCGCGCCTTCTCGGAGAAGCAGTCGGTGCCGAACGGGCAGCGGGCTACCCCCAGGCATTCCCGGGCGGACACGCTGACCTGGCCCCACGCCCGGTCCGCGACACCGGGTTTGAGGTCGTCACGATCGCCGGACTCGGTCTCCGAGGCCCACTCGGTGAGCCGCTGCACCTCGCGGCCCAACGCCGAGGCCGCCTGCGGCCGGAACAGCTCCTGGGGCTCGTCGCCGGCATCCGCGGCCGAGCCATTGTGAATCTTGTTGAGGCACAGGTAGTTCTGCCGGCCCTTCAGCAGGGCGAACCGCGGCTTGCGGGGCAGCGCGTCGGTGAGCGCGTCGACCAGCTGGGGGAGATCGCGATTGACCAGTTGGCGCTGCAACGCGATCGTCGCCGTCGACACCACCACCGGCGCGTTGTCCGACACCGCGCGTTCGATCGCCGGCACCAGGTACGCCAACGACTTTCCGGTGCCTGTACCGGCCTGCACGGCCAGGTGCTCACCGGACTCGAAGGCATGCGCGACCGCGTCGGCCATCTCGCGCTGGCCGCTGCGTTCGCTACCGCCCAGCGCGGCCACCGCGGTGGACAGCAGTTGCGTTGCCGGCGTGGGTACATCCTCGGGCGTGGCTACTCCTGGGGGTCAGCCGGCGGACGTCGGGCCGGGATCTGGGTGGTGGGGATCGCCGGGTCGCCGTGCGACAACATCAGACCCTCCCAGGGCAAGCTTCGCAAGCCCGATGCCACCAGGTCGCGCGCCACGCCCAGGTCAGGCTGGGCAACCACCTCGCCGTTGCGCATCAACGGCACCATCAACGACCTCGACGGCCCGCTGTGCGGCGGCGGCTGCCCGGCCGGGTACACGATCTCCTCGGTGACTGTGCCGGTCGAACGGGCCAGCCGGATCGCCTCCTTGCGACCGCCGTGCGACTCCTTGCGGACACTGCGCTTCTCGACGGGTATCCCGTCGACTTCGACCAGCTTGTAGACCATGCTCGCCGTCGGGGCGCCCGACCCGGTGACCAGTGAGGTGCCGATCCCGTAAGTGTCCACCGGCTCGGCGCGCAGTCCGGCGATCGCGAACTCGTCGAGATCCCCGGAGACCACGATGCGAGTCTGGGTGGCCCCCAGACCATCCAGCTGCTCGCGGACCTGCCGGGCCAGCACGCCCAGATCGCCGGAGTCGATCCGCACCGCGCCCAGTCCGGGGCCGGCCGCCGCGACGGCGTTGGCCACACCGGCCGTCACGTCGTAGGTGTCGACCAACAGGGTGGTGCCGGGGCCGAGCGCGGCGATCTGAGCGGCGAACGCGGCCGGCTCGTCGGGTCCGTGCGCACCGTCGTACAACAGCGTGAACGCGTGCGCGCTGGTGCCCTCGGTCGGCACGCCGTAACGGCGGTGGGCTTGCAGGTTGGAGGTCGCTGTGAACCCCGCGAGGTAGGCCGCCCGCGCAGCCGCCACCGCGGCCTGCTCGTGAGTGCGGCGCGAACCCATGTCCATCAGCGGTCGCCCGTTTGCGGCGCTGACCATCCGCGCGGCGGCTGAGGCAATAGCGGTGTCGTGGTTGAAGATCGACAGCGCCAACGTCTCGAGCACTACGCATTCGCCGAAGCTGCCGCGCACCGAAAGCACCGGCGAGCCAGGAAAATACAGCTCACCCTCGGCATAGCCGTCGATGTCGCCGCGGAACCGGAAATCACTGAGGTAGGCCAGCGTGTCCCGATCGAGGAATTCCGCCAGCGACTCACAGGCGGCCTCGTCGAACCTGAAGGCGGACAACGCTTCCACGAAACGGCCCGTTCCTGCCACGACGCCGTAGCGCCGTCCGTCGGGGAGTTTGCGGGCGAACAGCTCGAACGTGCACTGCCGGTCAGCGCTGCCGCCCCGCAGTGCGGCCGACAGCATGGTCAGCTCGTACCTGTCGGTCAGCATCCCGGTGTCGGCCGAGTCGTTCACCCCGCAACCGTATCGGTAGCGCGGGGGTGACTCGCTATCCTGTGAACCATGGCTGCGTCCGCCCCGAGCAAACCGGGCACCACCGGGCAACGGGAAGCAGACACCGTCGAAGCCACGGCCGCTCCCTGGGTGACCATCGTCTGGGACGATCCGGTCAACCTGATGAACTACGTGACCTACGTCTTCCAGAAGCTGTTCGGCTACAGCGAGCCGCACGCCACCAAGCTGATGCTGCAGGTGCACAACGAAGGCAAGGCCGTTGTCTCGGCGGGCAGCCGGGAATCGATGGAGGTCGACGTGACGAAGCTGCATGCGGCCGGATTGTGGGCCACCATGCAGCAGGACCACTGATCGGGTGCGCAAATGGAAGCGGGTACAAGCCGCTGACGGCGTCCGGTTCCGGTCGGCGCTGGACGCCCACGAAGCGGGCCTGCTGAAGAGCCTGGTGGCCTCGATGATCGGGTTGCTCGACGAACGCGAATCCTCTTCACCGCAAGACGAACTCGAGCAGCTGACCGGAATGAAGACCGGCAACTCCGAGCCGCCGGACAATGCGACGCTGATGCGCCTGCTGCCGGATTTCGCCAAGCCGAACGACGACCCGGGAGTGGACACCGACAGCTTGAACTCGGCCCTTCGCAGCCTGCACGAGCCGGCCATCATCGACGCCAAGCGGCTTGCGGCACAACAACTTCTGGACACGCTGCCGGACGGTGGCGGCAAGATCGAGTTGACCGAGGACGCCGCCAACTCCTGGACCGCGGCCGTCAACGATCTGCGGCTCGCGCTGGGGACCATGCTCGAGATCCGGCCCGACGGACCCGACCGGTTGCCCGAAAACCACCCGCTGGCCGGGCATCTCGACGTCTACCAGTGGCTGACCGTGCTGCAGGAGTATCTGGTCCTGGCGTTGATGGGCTCGCGATGAGTTCGATCACCGACGTGGCCGGGATCCTGGTCGGCCAGTACCACCGGTTGGATCCCGACGCGGCGATGGGTGCGGGCTGGGCCAGCGGCGTCACCGTGGTGCTGACACCGCCGGGCACTGTCGGCGCCGTCGACGTGCGCGGCGGTGCGCCGGGCACCCGCGAGACCGACCTGCTGGATCCGGCCAACAGCGTGCGCTACGTCGACGCGGTGCTGCTGGCCGGCGGCAGCGCGTTCGGGCTGGCAGCCGCCGACGGGGTGATGCGCTGGCTGGAGGAACACGACCGGGGCGTGGCGATGAAGGGCGGAGTGGTGCCGATCGTGCCGGGCGCGGTGATCTTCGACTTGGAGGTGGGCGGTTGGGGTAACCGGCCGACCGCCGACTTCGGGTACGACGCCTGCCGGACGGCGGGCACCGAGGTCGCCGTCGGCACTGTCGGTGCCGGGGTCGGAGCCTGTGCGGGCGTGCTGAAGGGGGGCGTCGGGACCGCGTCGACCACGTTGGCGTCCGGTGCGACGGTCGGTGCTCTGGTGGTGGTGAATTCCTCGGGCAACGTCGTGGATCAGGCGACCGGCCTGCCGTGGCTGAGCTACCTGGTCGCCGAGTTCGGCCTGACCACACCGCCGGATGAGGAACTCGCTGAGCTGGCCGCCCTGGAGTCGCCGCTCAGCTCGCTGAACACCACGATCGCGGTGGTCGCGACCGACGCCGCGCTGAGCCCGGCCGCCTGCCGGCAGGTCGCGAGCACCGCTCAGGACGGGCTGGCGCGCAGCATTCGGCCCGCGCACACCCCGGTCGATGGCGACACGGTCTTCGCGCTGGCGACCGGGGCCATCGAGGTGGCGCCGCCGGCGGATCTGGCGGCCGCGTTCTCGCCGGAGACGCCGCTGGCCACGGCCGTCGGTAGCGCGGCGGCGGACTGCCTGGCGCAGGCGGTGGTGGCTGCCGTCATCGCCGCGGACCCGGTGGCCGACATCCCGACCTATCGTGGATTGTTGCCGGGAGCTTTCCGGCCCACGGAGAGGCAGGCGCCGGCATGACCAGCCACACGCAGCAGCCGAGGAAACGGTCCGCGTTCGTCGTCGGCGGGGCCACCATCCTCAGCTTCGTGGCGCTGCTGTACGTCATCGAGGCGTTCGACCAGCTCAACGGCCACCGGCTCGACGAGAACGGCATCCGTCCGCTGGAGACCGACGGCCTCTGGGGCATCCTGTTCGCGCCGCTGCTGCACGCCAACTGGGCGCACCTGGCGGCCAACACCGGGCCGGCGCTGGTGCTCGGCTTTCTGGTCACCCTTGCCGGGCTGTCGAGATTCCTCTGGGCGACCGCGATCATCTGGATCGTCGGCGGATTCGGCACCTGGCTGATCGGCAACGTGCCGTGTCCCCATACCGACCACATCGGCGCGTCCGGCCTGATCTTCGGCTGGCTGACCTTCCTACTGGTGTTCGGGTTCTTCATCCGCTCGGGCTGGCAGATCCTGATCGGACTGCTGGTGCTGGTCGTCTACGGCAGCGTGCTGTGGGGCGCTGTCCCGGAGCTCAATGTCTGTGGCGGGGTGTCCTGGCAGGGGCATCTTTGCGGCGGCATCGCCGGAGTGTTGGCCGCCTACCTGCTGTCCAGTCCGGAACGCGAAGCGCGCGAGCGGCGCCGACGAGGCTCGCGGCGATGATCGAGCCGACATGAGTAACGCACTGGCGCCCATCGGGGTGTTCGACTCGGGCGTGGGCGGGTTGACCGTGGCCCGGGCCATCATCGACCAGCTGCCCGACGAGGACATCGTCTACGTCGGCGACACCGGCAACGGCCCCTACGGCCCGCTGACCATCCCCGAAATCCGGGCGCACGCCCTGGCCATCGGCGACGACCTGGTCGAGCGTGGCATCAAGGCGTTGGTCATCGCCTGCAACTCGGCGTCGTCGGCCTGCCTGCACGACGCGCGTGAACGCTACGACGTGCCGGTGGTCGAGGTGATCCTGCCCGCGGTGCGGCGGGCCGTCGCCACCACCCGCAACGGCCGCATCGGCGTGATCGGAACCCAGGCCACCGTCGCATCGGGTGCCTACCAGGACGCCTTCGCCGCCGCCCGCGACACGGAAGTCACCGCGGTGGCCTGTCCGCGGTTCGTCGATTTCGTCGAACGCGGCATCACCAGCGGGCGACAGGTCCTCGGGCTGGCCGAGGGCTACCTCGAGCCGCTGCAACGAGCCGACGTCGACACCCTCGTGCTCGGCTGCACCCACTACCCGCTGCTGTCCGGGCTGATCCAGTTGGCCATGGGAGACGCGGTCACGCTGGTTTCCAGTGCGGAGGAGACGGCCAAGGAGCTGCTCCGGGTGCTCAGCGAGCGCGACCTTCTGCATCCCCACCCGGATCGTCCCGATGCGGATGCGCCGACGCGGGTGTTCGAGGCCACCGGCGATCCGGAGGCGTTCCTCGCCCTCGCGGCCCGGTTCCTGGGACCGGTGATCACCGGCGTCGAACCGGTCCATCGGCACATCGCGGCGTCCAGCTGACTTACTCATCAGTAAACCGGGGATGTTTTCCACAACATGACGTTGGGCATGGCACAGTGGTGTGCGTGCGAGTTACCGTGCTGGGCTGCTCCGGGAGCGTCGTCGGCCCGGACTCGCCCGCCTCGGGCTATCTGCTCCGGGCGCCGGACACCCCGCCGCTGGTCATCGACTTCGGTGGGGGCGTGCTCGGTGCCCTGCAACGGCATGCCGACCCGGGTGCGGCTCAGGTGCTGCTGTCTCACCTGCACGCCGACCACTGCCTCGATGTGCCCGGGCTGTTCGTCTGGCGCCGTTATCACCCGTCTCCGCCGGCGGGCAAAGCCCTGCTGTACGGACCGAGCGACACCTGGTCGCGGCTGGGCGCCGCGTCGTCGCCCTACGGTGGCGAAATCGACGATTGCTCCGACATTTTCGACGTCCGCCACTGGGTCGACGGCGAGGCCGTCAGTATCGGCGCTCTCACCGTCACGCCGAGGCTGGTGTGCCACCCGACCGAGTCCTACGGGATGCGCTTCACCAATGCCGCCGGCGCTTCGTTCGTCTACAGCGGGGACACCGGCTACTGCGACGCGGTCATCGAATTGGCTCGCGGCGCCGACGTCTTCCTGTGCGAGGCGTCCTGGACGCACTCGCCGGATCGCCCGCCGAACCTGCACCTGTCCGGCACCGAGGCCGGACGGATCGCGGCGGCGGCCGGTGTGGGCGAACTGCTGTTGACGCACATCCCGCCGTGGACCGCGCGCGAGGACGTCATCAGCGAGGCCAAAGCTGAGTTCGACGGCCCCGTGCACGCGGTGGTCTGCGGCGAGACGTTCAACGTCGGGCGCTCCTGACGCCGGGTTAGGGTCCACCCGCCCGGCCAGCCGGGCGATCGGCGCCGAGCGCCCTGCCAGCCGGGCACTCGATCGCTACGCGCTCTGCATCGCAGCCGGGCTAAGGTTGCGGCGTGTCAAAACGAGAAGACGGCCGGCTCGACGACGAACTCCGACCAGTCGTCATCACCCGAGGGTTCACCGTCCACCCGGCAGGTTCGGTCGTCGTCGAATTCGGCCAGACCAAAGTCCTGTGTACGGCGAGCGTCACCGAAGGCGTGCCCCGCTGGCGTAAAGGCTCCGGCCTGGGCTGGCTCACCGCCGAGTACGCGATGCTGCCGTCGGCGACCCACACCCGCAGCGACCGGGAGTCGGTCAAGGGTCGGTTGTCGGGGCGGACGCAGGAGATCAGCCGGCTGGTCGGCCGGTCGCTGCGGGCGTGCATCGACCTCGCGGCGTTGGGCGAGAACACCATTGCCATCGACTGCGATGTGTTGCAGGCCGATGGCGGCACCCGCACCGCCGCCATCACCGGGGCCTACGTCGCGCTGGCTGATGCGGTGACGTACCTGTCGGCAGCCGGCAAGCTGTCGGACCCGCGGCCGCTGTCGTGCGCGATCGCCGCCATCAGCGTGGGCGTCGTCGATGGCCGGGTGCGGGTCGACCTTCCCTACGAGGAAGACTCCCGCGCCGAAGTGGACATGAACGTGGTGGCCACCGACACCGGAACGCTGGTGGAGGTGCAGGGCACCGGCGAAGGTGCCACCTTCCCGCGTTCGACGCTCAACAAGCTGCTCGACGCCGCGGAAGGCGCCTGCGAGCAGTTGTTCGTCGCCCAGAACGAGGCGCTGGCGCTGCCGTATCCGGGTGTGCTGCCCGAAGGGGCGGCGACGCAGAAAGCGTTCGGCAGCTGACCACTGCGCCGATGACCCGCCTGCTGGTCGCCAGCCGCAATGCCAAGAAGCTGGCGGAGTTGCGCCGGGTGTTGGACGCCGCCTCGCTGACCGGGCTGACGCTGGTGTCGCTCAACGATGTCGAACCGTACGACGAGGCGCCGGAAACCGCTGCGACGTTTGAGGACAACGCCTTGGCCAAGGCGCGCGACGGTTTCGCAGCGACCGGTCTGCCGACCGTCGCCGATGACTCAGGGCTCGCGGTCGCGGCGCTGAATGGCATGCCCGGCGTGCTGTCCGCGCGGTGGTCCGGTAGTCACGGCGACGACGCCGCAAACACCGAGCTCCTGCTGGCGCAGCTGCGTGATGTGCCCGACGACAGGCGCGGCGCGGCATTCGTCTCGGCCTGTGCACTGGTGTCGGGGTCGGGTGAGTTCGTCGTCCGTGGCGAATGGCCGGGCGCGATCGCCCACGCACCTTGCGGCGACGCGGGTTTCGGTTATGACCCGGTGTTCGTCCCGAGCGGTGACCATCGGACCGCCGCACAGCTGACGCCGGCGGAGAAAGATGCCGCATCGCACCGCGGACGCGCGCTGGCGCTACTGTTGCCGGCGCTGCGAGCCCTATAAGTTGAATTGCGCCTTGATGTTTCGAGTCTGAAAGTGCTCGACGATCACCCCGACCAGTGGGATGGTCCCGGCCAGGAGCACTCCGACCGTCTTCCCGATCGGCCAGCGGACCTTGACGGCGAGGTTGAACGCCGCCAGCACATAGGCGAAATAGACCCATCCGTGCACGATCCCGATCCAGCTCGGTGGATTCGGCACCTTGACCACGTAGTGGACCACCAGCTCGTAGCAGAGCGCGATCAGCCAGATGCCCGTCGTCCACGCCATCACACGATAGGCGAGCAGCGGTGTCCGGATGTTCTGACCGGCTGTGGTCATTCGGTTGTCCTGTTCTACTGGGTTTCGTTGTCTGCCTTGGCAAGTGCGGCCAAGTAGGCGTTGTACTCGCGAAGCTCGGGGTCGTCGGTGGCGTGGCCGTCGGATTCGGGCCGCTCAGGCAGCAACCCGTCCGGGATCTCGTTGACGGCGTTGGTGTCTCGGTAGGCCTGCGGCGCCTCTTCGTAGCGGACGAAATTGCGGTACGCGTAGACGCAGAATGCGGCGAATGCCGGCCATTGCAGGGCGTATCCGAGATTCTGGAAAGAGCCCGACGTGGATTCGAACCTGGTCCACTGCCACCAGCCCAGGGCCAGGCAGCCGCCCGCCGCGAGGATCACCAGCGCGATCAGCGCTGGTCTCCGACGACGCGTAGTGGACACCCCTAGAAAATACTCCGAGGTAGGGTGTTGGACGCGCGCGCGGGCGTGGTGAAATTGGCATACACGCCGGCTTTAGGTGCCGGTGCTCGAAAGAGCGTGAGGGTTCGAGTCCCTCCGCCCGCACTGATCCGGCGTCCACCCGCTCCCTAACATGAGCGCGTGGACGCATTCTTCACCGCCGACGGCGACTCCTACATCCCCGGCGACATGACCCGCGGGCCGTGGGGCGAGACGATGGGCGGTCAGATCGTCGGTGGGCTGCTGGGTTTTGCGCTGGACCGCGACGTCGACGACGAGCTGCAGCCCGCCCGCCTCACCGTCGACCTGCTGCGGCCGGTGCCCATCAAACCCCTGACGATCGAGACGACGATCCAACGCGAAGGCCGCCGGATCAAACTCGTCGACGCCGCGATGCGGCAGGACGGGCAGGTGGTTGCGCGGGCCAGCGCGCTGTTCTTGCGCCGCGGCGAGGCACCCGACGGCCAGGTGTGGACCGGGCCCGTGGTGATACCTGCCGTGCCGGCCACCGGGGCCGCCCAGCAGTCCGAGATGGCCTTCGACATCTGGACTTACGGCGGCGACTCCGACGAGGGCACCCCGGGAATGCCGCCCCTGGAGTGGGAGCGACCGGGCGTGCAGAAGTTCGCCTGGACGCGGATCTTCCGCCCGATGGTCGCGGGTCATCCGCTGACACCGTTTACCCGCGCGGCATTTGCCGGAGACATCATCAGTTCGCTGACGCATTGGGGCACAACGGGATTGCGCTACATCAACGCCGACTACACGGTGGCCATCAGCCGGCTGCCCCACGGCGAGCACATCGGTTTGGCGGCGCAGAGTTACTACGGCAATCACGGTGTCGGAACCGGAGCCGCAACCCTGTTCGACAGCGCCGGCCCGATCGGCACCGGAACCGCCCTGGCCCTCGCGCAACCTCCGGGCGCATTCCAACCGAATCCACGGTAGCCGGACGAACTGGCACCATGGTGGCTATGAACGCCGCGATCATCGTGCTGCTGGCCTTGCTGGCGATCGGCGTCGTGGCCAGTCCGCTCCTGCGGATGAGGGCCTGGTTGAAGCGGACGCCGCCCGCACAGGAATTCCTCCCGCCGCCCGAAGACGAACCGGACTAGCGACGGTCAGCAGCCCACCTCGATGGTGAACGGTGCGGTGACCGAGACGTGCGAATCGTTGACCTGCGTTCCGGATGCCGTGCCGGTGATGGTGTAGGAGTCGTTGGCGACGCGAACCTTCGCATCTCCGGCCCCGGAATTGGCGACGCCCGAGAAACCGGCGAAGTTGTCGAAATGGACCGATTCGACCGCGGGTTTCTCGGGGTCCAGGCGCAGCAGGACCTTGACGTTGGCCGGAGCCACGCTGATGTTGGCGGTCAGCAGCCAATTGACCTGATTGCAGGTGACCGCGTGCGAGGTGCGGGAGGTGTTGTCGACGGTGATGTGCGCGGTCCTCTGCGTCGCTCGCCCATCCGTCGAAAAGCAACTCGAGCACGACGCCGCCACCAGCGCGGCGCCCGCCGCCGCTGTGAGAAGCCTCCGGTTCACGTGTGCCACCGGCTAGCCGAGCGATACCCGGCCCATGAGCAAGTCGATGATCGGCTTGCCGGCGGCGAATGTTCCGGTGTTGGAGGAGTTCACGTGTCCGTAGTCGACCAGGAGCGTGACGCCGTTGATGCCTGCGGCGGCCTCGCTGTTGAGGAACGCCATGACGTTGCCCATCTGCTCGGGTGTGTGTGTCGCGGTGCCGGTCGCCTCGCGGTAGTCCTGCGCGAATGACAGCCACAGATCGGCATTCGCCCGGGCCAGGGGAGTGTCAGTCGGGCCCGGGCAGATCGCGTTGATCCGAATTCCCTTGGCCAGGAATGGGAATGCGTGCGTCGCGACGTAGGCGTTGATCGCCTGCTTGCTGGTTCCGTAGTGGCCGAAGTTGTCCGCCTCGTGGTCCTTGACCCAGGCGTCGGCGGATGCGAAGTCGGGCGTCGCCAGGAACTCTTGAAGCCGCGGCAGGTCGGTCTCCCAGCCGATTCCGGCCACCGACGAGATGAAGCAGATCGCCGATCCGCGGCTCAGTTGGTTGTTGTTGATCAGAGTGTCGATCACGTGGCGATGGCCGATGAAGTTGATCTTCATCAGGTCCGGACCATCCGCGATGCCCGCCGCGGAGAACAGTGCGTCGACCGTGCCGACCTGCTCGAGCGCGCTGTCGATCGAAGCCGGGTCGCGAAGGTCGACCTGGATTCCCCGGCCGAGTCCGGAGTCGACCGGCGCGTAGTCCAGGTTGATCACCTCGGCCCCGAGGGCGCCGACGATCTTGGCCGCCGCTGCGCCCATGCCGGTGGCACCGCCGACCACCAACGCCCGCTTGCCGTCGTAGCGGAATTGCTCGATACCTGTCATCTCATTCCTTTCCCGGGACGCCGGCCGAAAGTTCTCCCCGGCAAGGGATACGGCCGGCTCTTGGCGGGCGATGGGCCCTGACTGCCAGACGCCGAGTCAACGAGACACAACCCGGCGCGATGCACCCCGCCAGTATGCGTGGCCCACCGCGCCTATCGGCGATTATCGGAAATCTTGGTTGTCAGACTTGCGCGGAAGTGTCACGCTCGGCGGCGCCACGGACCACCGTGTCGCGGGCGTTGACCAGCGCTGCATGTTTGCCCTGAGCCCGCACGATGTTCTCCGGCATCCACAACACGTCCATCACGTAGCGCGCGAGCATCGACAGCGACGGTGAATCCTCGATGCGGATATCCCCGGACTCGATGCCGTCCGACAGCAACCCGCGCAGCTGTCGCAACCGCATCGTGAACGCCAGACCGGGATTGGGGGTGTCAGGCGGTGACTGACGCATCCACGCGAGCTGGATCTTCCACTCGTCGGGAAACTGGTCCAGCGCATTGATGTTGACCCAACTGAGCGCATCGAGCTTTTCCACCGGGGTGGCATCGGTGCGCAGCACGCTGGCGAAGCCGCCACCGGCCTTCTGGCCGAACGACTCCATGATCGAGGCCAGCAGTTCGTCTTTCGATCCGATCAGCCGATACACGGTGCCGGTGCCCAACCCCGCCGCGGCGGCGATGTCGCGGATCGTGGTGACCTCGTAGCCTTTTCTGCCGAATTCGGCGCGAGCCACCGAACGGACATGGGCGGCTTTGTTGTTCGCGTCGAGTTCGCTGTCGTCCGACCACGTCTGAATGGCCGCCTCGGCAGCGGCAAAGGCGCTGGAACCGTTGAGCTCTCGGTCGCTGTACGGACGACTGGCCAGCCCGTGCAACATGATTCGGCACATGACGACGGCGGTGTGGTCGGCCCCGCCGGTGTGCCTGATGATGTCCAGGCCGACATGCATCATGGTCTGGCAGATTCGGTCCGCCAGCGTCGGAAGGTCGATGTCAGATCGGATGAATCCGCTCCACCTGCCTGCGCGCAGCGTCTGCAACATCGCCTGCTGCACGGCGGTCGGCGGATTGCGAAGGAGTTCGACGAGTTCCGGGTTCGCACTCGGCGCCTCGTAGAACGACATCTGCAGCGCCGCCCGGTGCTGCACCGCACACCGAGCGATCGCGGAGCCCAGTTCCACGATCTTGTCGGCGACCGAGCGCGAGTCGGCCTTGTCCAGCTTCTCGTGCGCGATCTCACCGATGCGGTCGAGGTCGGCGTAATACCGCCTTACCAGCTCGACGAGGATCGCTTCCTTCGATTCGAAGTGATGGTAAAGGCTTCCCGGCAGGATTCCGGCCGCGTCGGCGATCTCCTGCAGCGACGTCCGCAAGCCGGAGGAAGCGATCAACGAGGCGGCGGTCTGCAGGATTTCGGTTCGACGGGTTCCGTCGCTGTAGGCGCCACCGCCGCCGTTGGATTCATCGGGAATGCCTTTGGTGGCGCGCCGCTCGCGTGGCGTCACGCGAGAACGTCCGGCGCTGCCAGACCGGATCGACGAATCGGCATCGGGCAAGTCTAGGCGTGCAGAGCTCGGCGGTGAGGCAGCCTCGGACGGTTGCTGAAGCCCCACGACACCTCCACAACCCCTACCGGTACCCGATTCGGGTGATCTGTCGTCGCGAACTCGACGGCCTCAACCGACCACTGACCCAATATTTGGTTTTACGCTACCAGGTGGTCTCGGCTCGATTGTGCAGGTTGAACAGTGTGAAAGCGCGCCCGCGGCGCTTCACTCAACGCAAAACCGACTCGGCGAACTGCGCGCCGAGCTCCACGAGACAGCGGTCGGATCCGTCGAGGAAGGCGCTCCAACTCAGCAGCCTCTTCAGGTAGAGGTGGGCGTCGTGCTCCCAGGTGTAACCGATGCCGCCGAACACCTGAATGGCTGTATCACCGACGGCGGCGAGTCGGCCGGCGAAGGCCTTCGTCCGCAGCGCAGCCAGGTGTCGTTCCGTGGGGTCACCGGCATCGGCGGCCCACAGCGCGTGAATGACTCCGCTGCGGGCCAGTTCCACCGTTTCGTACATGTCCACACACAGGTGCTGGACCGCCTGGAACGCCCCGATCGGTTGGCCGAATTGGCTTCGCACTTTGGCATATTCGACGACGAGGTTCAGCACGGCCCGTGCCGCGCCGAGCGCGTCGGCGGCCCAGGCGACGGTCACGTCGTCGGTCAACGCCTGGACAACCTCGGGTGGCGCGGCCGCCAGACGGTGCGCGGGCGTCTCGGCGAATGTGACCCGGAACCTCTTGCGAGTCAAATCGATTCCGGATTGCAGTGTGCTGTCGAGGCCGGCTTCCGACGTCTGGACGGCGAAGAGGCCGGCACCATCCCCATCGTCGGCCACCACGAATGCCACGTCGGCAGCTGCGATGTCCCACACGTTGTCGATCTCGCCGTCCAGCACCACGTCGTCACCGCGACCGCTGGCGTGCACCCGGGCACCGTCGAGGCCGCCCACGGTGGCGATAGTGGACCCGTCGGCGATCCCGGTGAACAGTGGCGACGCCACCGCGCTGTCCACTTCGCAGCGCACCAGCGCCCGGGTCGCGGCGACGGCGCTGGAAAGCCACGGCCCCGGATGCAGCCCGGCACCGAGTTCCTCGGCTACGACGCCGGCCTCGACCATCGTCATGCCGGCTCCATCGAATTCCAGCGGTACCAGCAACCCGGTGGTGCCGAGGTCTGCCAGACCGCGCCACACCGTCTCGGTCATCCCGGTCTGGTCGTCGAGTAGCGGGCGCACATGGGCGGCAAGCGATGCGCGTTCGGCGAGGAAACTCCGGACGGTGTCACGCAGGGCGATCTGCTCATCGGTCAGCTCGAGGTTCATCGGCGCGGCAGCCCCAAAACCCGTTGGGCGGTGATGTTTTTGTTGATCTGTGTCGTACCGCCGGCGATGGTCAGCGAGCGCGATGTCAGACGGTAGTCCGCCCAGCGTCGCCCCACCGGGTCCATCCCGATCAGGTCGAAGCCCAGCGCGGCGATGTCCTGTCCGACCTCACCCCAGATCGACTTGGCCAGGCTTGCCGAGCCGAAAGCGTCACCGCCATGGATGACGGCCGAAATAGAGCGCTGGCACAACACCTCGAGATATTTGAT
The DNA here is from genome assembly GCF_002863225.1 of Mycobacterium sp. GTDB lineage: Bacteria > Actinomycetota > Actinomycetes > Mycobacteriales > Mycobacteriaceae > Mycobacterium. The sequence goes on from NZ_PKEK01000062.1 coordinate 30,963, forward strand.
GCGCAAGGCGATTTCGCCGAGGCGTCGAAGCGTGGTGGGGTCCTCGAGCACCGGCCGGTTGCCGATCCGGACGTCGGCGAGCTCGCTGACGAGCTCCCGCAACCGCGTTTGCATCTCGGTGTACAGGCGTGCGGCACCGGCCCGTTCGTGGCTCAGTGTGGTGGTGGCGATTCCCCAGCCGCCGTTCTCCGGGCCCAGCAAGGCATCTGCCGGCACCCGCACGTCGTTGAAGAAGACTTCGGCGAAGTCGGCCTCGCCGCTGAGCGTCACCAGTGGGCGAACCTCGATGCCCGGCAGGGACATGTCGAGAATCAGGCAGGAGATGCCCTTGTGCTTCGGCGCCTCGGGATCGGTGCGCACGTACAACTGACACCAGGCCGCCCGGTGCCCCAGCGACGTCCAGATTTTCTGACCGTTGACGATGTAGCAGTCGCCGTGCGAATCGGAGGTGCGCACCGCGCGGGTGCGTAGCGAGGCGAGGTCGGAGCCGGCTTCGGGCTCCGACATGCCCTGGCACCAGATGTCGTCGGCGCGCATCATGCGGGGGAGCAGTGTGCGCTTCTGCTCTTCGGTCCCGTGTTGCATGATCGCCGGCGCGATGTTGTTCATCCCGATCACGTTGAGGTGGACCGGCACGCGCGCGCGGGTGGTCTCCTCGGCGTAGACCAGCTGTTCGAGCACACCCGCCCCGCGGCCGCCGTATTCCTGCGGCCAGGAAACCGCGCCCCAGCCGGCATCGGCCATCGTCGCGTTCCACGCGCGCAGGGTCTGGAATGCCGTCTCGTCACTTCCGCGGCCGCGGTTGGCCGCGATGATGTCTTCGGTCAGGTTGGCGGACAGCCAGGCGCGCAGTTCTTTGCGGACCTGTTCCACCTCTTGGGGGTATGAGAAATCCACGTTTCCTAGCGACTTTTCCGCGATTGACTATGGGTAATGGCGAACTCTACGGTGGAACAGATATTTGGTCAACTGACCTGGCGCGTGATGGAGGGTTGCCAACCGGCTACGTTCCAGTAAGGCTCTCCATAATAAACTTCGACCCGGCGGGCAGCTCGATTCCCATCAACGAAAGAGCAACAAACATGACTGACAGTGTAAAGGTCCGCTTCGAGCCGAAGATGATGATCGACGGCAAATTGGTCGACGGCCAGGCCGGCACCTTCACCAACCTCAACCCGGCCACCGAAGAACCGCTGGGCGAGGTGGCCGACGCGTCGAAAGAGGACATGCACCGGGCCATCGACGCCGCCCGCCGGGCCTTCGACGACACCGACTGGTCGACCAACCACAAATTGCGTCAACGTTGTCTGCTCCAGTTGCACGAAGCGATCGAGTCCGAGAAAGAGGAGCTCCGCGAAGAGCTCATCCTCGAGGTCGGTTCGCCTCGCGCGATCACCTTCGGGCCGCAACTGGACGCCCCGTTGGCAGACGGACTCAAGTACCCGGCCCGCCTGATCGACGAATACGCGTGGGAGACCGACCTCGGCGACCGCGTGATCAGCCTGACCGGCGCGAACACCTCCATCAAGGTGTGGCGCGAGCCGGTCGGCGTGGTCGGCGCGATCGTGCCGTGGAACTTCCCGTTCGAGGTGACGATCAACAAGCTGGGTCAGGCACTGGCGACGGGTAACACGGTGGTGCTCAAGCCGGCGCCCAACACCCCGTTCAACGCCAACCGCCTCGGCCGCTTGATCGCCGAGAAGACCGACATCCCCGCCGGCGTCGTCAACGTCGTCACCGCGTCGGATCACTTTGTCGGCGAAGAGCTCACGCTGTCGCCGAAGGTCGACCTGATCTCGTTCACCGGTTCGACGGTGGTCGGCAAGCGGATCATGGAAAAGGGCGCGGCGACCATGAAGCGGCTCTTCCTCGAACTGGGCGGCAAGTCGGCCACCATCGTTCTCGAGGACGCCGACTTCGGACTCGCGTGTGCGATCGGCATCGCCCCGTGCATGCACGCCGGGCAGGGTTGCGCCAACCCCACCCGGATGCTGCTCCCGCGGTCGCGCTACGAGGAGGGCGTGGCGATCCTCAAGAGCATCTACGACAACATCACTTGCGGTGACCCGCAGGATCCCGGAACACTCTGTGGCCCAGTCATTTCCAAGCGGCAGTTCGACCGGGTTTCCGACTACATCAAGAAGGGCGTCGAGGAAGGCGCCACCGCGCTGGTCGGCGGCCCGGGTGCGGAAACAGGTTTCGACAAGGGTTACTTCATCCGGCCGACGCTCTTCACCGATGTCGACAACAAGATGACCATCGCCCAGGAAGAGATCTTCGGGCCGGTGCTCTCGGTCATCCCCTTCGACGACGAAGAAGACGCTATCCGGATCGCCAACGACAGCCCGTATGGCTTGGCCGGCAACGTGATGTCGGGCTCGCTGGAGCATTCGCTGGCGGTGGCCCGTCGGATCAAGGCCGGCTTCATCGGCGTCAACGGCGGGGCGCCCTACGGCGCGGACACTCCGTTCGGCGGTTACAAGGACAGCGGTGTGGGCCGCCAGAACGGTATCGCCGGCTTCGACCAGTACACCGAGGTGAAGTCGGTGGGTTACCCCGTCGGCTGACCTGGCCGTAGTCCGCCCGGCGCACCAGGTCGGCGGGCTAGGTTGAGTCCCGTGACCGACGCCGGACGAACGCAGCGCGCGACCGGCCGCACGATGGCGATCCGCTATGCGGCCGGTCTTGCATGCGCTCATCTGATCGGCACCGCCGATGCCGCCGCGATCGTCATCCCGCTGCACGGTCACTTCGCCGACGACACGCAGGTCTACTTCGAGCCGACCAGCCTGATCACAGCGGCGATCATCGTGGCTCTGGGTACCGCGGCAGTGGCCGGCGGCGGAGTCGCGAACCTCGTTCCGGTGTTGCGGTGGTTCGTCGGCGGGCGGCAACCGAATGACGATCAACGGCGCTCCGCCATGCGCCTGCTGGCCCGGCAGTCGATCATCCTGGGGGTGGTCTGGGGGATCAGCGGGCTGAGCTATCTGGTCTTCAATCTCAGCGGCGTTGCGGCACTGTGGGTTCCGACGCTGCTGGCGGTCGTCTTCGGCGGGACGGCAGCGGCCAGCCTGAGCCTGCTACTCACCCAGCGATCCCTACGTCCGATCATGTTGGCGGCCAAGAAGGGGACCGACGGACTGGTGTTCGCGCCCAGCGTGATCGCCCGACTGGTGGGCCTGTGGCTACTGGGTAGCGGTCTGCCGTCTCTGGCCATCGCCGGCCTGGTGTTGACGCGTTCCAACGGCTGGATCATCCAGAAGACCGGGTCGGTCGAGATGCCGATCCTGGTCGTGACGCTCGTCGCGATCCTGATCGGTCTGCCGGTGATGATCATGACCTCCAGATCGATCTCGGATCCGGTGCGCGAGGTCGTCGACGCCATGGCGCGCGTCGAACGCGGCAACATCGACACGTCCGTGGGCGTCTACGAGAAGTCCGAAATCGGCCGACTGCAAGACGGATTCAATCGCATGGTCTCGGGAATCGCCGAGCGCGACCGGCTGCGGGACTTGTTCGGGCGTCACGTCGGCGCCGACGTGGCGCGGCGCGCGATCGACGAGGGCACCTCGCTGTCCGGCGATGTACGCGAGGCCGCAATCCTTTTCATCGACCTGGTCGGTTCCACGACGTTGGCAGGGAGCCGGCCCCCGCAAGAAGTGGCGCGGGTGCTCAACGATTTCTTCAGAATCGTGGTCAGCGCCGTCGACGACCACCATGGATTGATCAACAAGTTCCAGGGTGACGCCGCGCTGGCCGTCTTCGGGGCGCCGCTGGCCCACGGCGATTACGCATCGGCGGCGCTGGCGACCGCGCGACTGCTGCGCAGCCAGCTGCACAGGCTGCCACAGGTCGACTTCGGCATCGGTGTCTCCGCCGGCCCGGTATTTGCAGGCAATATCGGGGCCGAAAACCGTTACGAATACACCGTTGTCGGCGATGCGGTCAATGAAGCCGCGCGGCTGGCCGACTTGGCCAAGACGCTGGGTCAGCGCATCGTGTCCTCGTCCGCCGCAATCGACCGCGCTGATGGCGCCGAGCGTGCCCACTGGGCGTCGGAGGGCGAGACGGTGCTGCGCGGTCGCTCTGACCCCACCGAGATCTGGACTCCGACGAGAGAGGACTAGCGGTGGCCGACACCGACAACCACGCCGTGTTCGCAGCGGTGGCAGACCAACGCCGTCGATTCGCCGATCTGATCGACGGCCTCGACGAGCGGCAATTGGCGACGCCGAGCCTGTGCCACGGCTGGGATGTCAAGACCGTCGCCGCTCACGTCGTGAGCACCGTCCTCGACGGAATGCCGGGTTTCTTCCGAATGGCCGTCCGGCGGCGGAGTCTGAGTCGCGGAATCGACGACCTGGCGAAGCGGCGGGCGCAGGCGCCGATCGCTGAGATCATTGCCGCACTGTACGAACATGCCGACCGCCCGGTCAGCTCGCCGCTGTTCGGCCCGCGGGGGCCGCTGGCCGACATCCTGGTACACAGCGGTGACGTCCGGATTGCGCTCGGCATGCCCTTCGAGCCGGACCCGCGGCACGCCGTCCCGGCCATGGACTTTCTCACCGGCCCCTGGCCGATCGGTTTCGTGCCGCCGCGCCGGCTTCGCGGAATTCGATTGTCCGCCAACGACGTAGCGCGATCCTGGGGTGCCGGCAGCGAGGCCACCGGTCCGCTGGCCGCGCTGCTGATGAGTGCCTGTGGACGTGCCGCGTCGCTGGACGCGCTGGAGGGACCGGGCGCGGCCGTCCTTCGTCGACGTTTGAACAGCTGAAGAGTACGGCCGAACCCGGATCGGTGGCCGTGCCGAATGGCTTACAGTATCGCCATGCCGATTCCCCGATATCCGGACGATGTCACCGTCGAATGGCTTTCCGCCGTGCTGGGCGGCGACACACCGTTGTCCGACGTGGACGTCACTGCCATCGGCACGGGTCAGACCGGAGCGACGTATCGGGTTTCGGTGACCTACAAAGGTAAGACCAGTCTGCCGGACACCTTCGTGATCAAGCTGCCCGCCCAGGACGACGCCGTGCGCGACCGGGTGACCATCGGCTACCGCAGTGAATGCGCCTTCTACACCGGCGTCGTCGATCAGGTGAAGGTGCCGACCCCGGACTGCTTCTACTGTGAGATCAGCGACGACGCGCTGGACTACGCACTGCTGCTGGCCGACCAGGCTCCCGCGACACAGGGCGATCAGATCGCGGGTTGTGCCGAGCGCGAGGCGCGTCTGGCCGTCACGGCGCTGGCCGGACTGCACGGGCCGAGTTGGTGCGATCCGGTGTGGCTCGACTTTCCTGGCATCGCGTTCGCGCGGCCCGACGAGGCGTCGGCCAACGGGCTGGGCGAGGTCGCGCGGATGAGCGCGGAGATCACGCTGGACAAGCTCGGTGATCGGATGAGCGCCGCGGACCGGCAAACCTTCTCGGCGGCAATGGATTTAGTGGCGCCGTGGCTGATGGCCGAGCGAGACCGCTTTGCGCTGCTGCACGGCGACTACCGTCTGGACAACCTGCTGTTCTTTCCCGGGGGGGCCGGGGTGACGGTGGTGGACTGGCAGACGCTGGGGGTGGGTCTGCCGGCCCGCGACCTCGCGTACTTCACCGCGACCAGCCTCAAGCCCGAACTGCGCGCCGCGATCGAGAAGGACCTCGTCGACGACTACCACCGTGAATTACAGGGCTATGGCGTCAGCGGTTACGACCGCGAAAGTTGTTGGCAAGATTACCGACTCGGTATGACGCAGACGGTGTTGATATCGGCGCTGGGTTTCGCGTTCGCCACCGCCACCGACCGCGGTGACGACATGGTGCTCACCATGCTGGCACGAGGCTGCCAGGCAATCCGCGAACTGGGTTCGCTGGAACTGGTCGGGCAATACGCCGCCGAGCAGGCGTCGTCGACATGATGCGCCGGCCACGCACCGCCGTGATCGGCGCCGGCATCAGCGGTCTGACCGCCGGCAAGATGCTCAACGACTACGACGTGCCTTACACCACGTTCGAGACGTCAGACCGGATCGGCGGCAACTGGGCATTCGGCAACCCCAACGGACACAGCAGTGCCTACCGTTCGTTGCACATCGACACGTCCAAGCATCGATTGTCCTTCAAGGACTTTCCCGTTCCCGAGCACTTCCCGGCGTTCCCACACCACTCGGACATCAAGGCGTACCTCGACGCGTACGCCGACACGTTCGGCCTGCTGGAGAACATCGAATTCGGCAACGGCGTCACCCGGGCGCACCGCAACGACGGCGGTGGTTGGCTCATCGAGGACCAGGCCGGCGCCACCCGGGAATTCGATCTGCTGGTAGTCGGCAACGGCCATCACTGGGACGCCCGATGGCCGGACTTCCCCGGCACCTTCGACGGTGACGTTCTCCATTCGCACCACTACATCGATCCGCATACGCCGCTGGAGTTGACCGGCAAGCGAATCCTTGTGGTGGGCTTGGGAAACAGTGCGGCCGACATCACCGTCGAGCTGTCGTCGCGTGCGCTACAGAACCGGGTGACGCTGTCCACCCGATCGAGCGCGTGGATCGTTCCGAAGTACATCGCCGGACGGCCCGGTGACAAGTTCTTCAAGACGTCGCCCCACTTGCCGTTGTCGTGGCAGCGCAAAGCGATTCAGGCGCTGATGCCGCTGATGGGCACCGACCCCACGCTTTACGGATTGCCGGCGCCCAACCACAAGATCTTCGAGGCCCACCCGACGCAATCGGTGGAGTTGCCGCTGCGGCTCGGCTCGGGCGATGTGGTTCCCAAGCCGAATATCGCCCGACTCGACGGCAACCTGGTTCACTTCGAGGACGACACCAGCGACGAGTTCGACGCGATCGTCTACGCCACCGGCTACAACATCACCTTTCCGTTCTTCGACCCCGGGCTGATCAGCGCCCCGGACAACCAGATTCGGCTCTACAAGCGCATGTTCAAGCCCGGTTTCGAGGATTTGGCCTTCATCGGCTTCGCGCAAGCCGTGCCGACGCTGTTCCCGTTCGTCGAATGTCAGTCGCGGCTGTTGGCCGCGTACGCGGTCGGACGCTACGCGCTGCCGACGGCGGCGGAGATGGAACGTGTCATCGACGCCGACCAGCAGATGTATGTGGGCCACTGCACCGATCGGCCCCGCCACACGCAGCAGGTCGACTATTTCTACTACGAACACGACATCCGGACGCGGGAACTGCCCGCCGGGGCCAAGCGGGCCGAAACGCGAGCGGCTCAGTCGGCATTCGCATGACGCACACCCAGGTGACCTTTCGATCGGGTGACACCACCTGCGACGCATGGCATTTCCGCGGTATCGGTGACCGCTTCGGCGGTCCCGCCGGTCGCCCGATCGTGGTGATGGCACACGGCATCGCTGGCACCAAAGACTCCGGTCTGGAGCCCTTCGCCCAGCGACTCAGTGGCGCCGGTGTGGACGTGCTGGCATTCGACTACCGGGGCTTCGGGGCGTCCAGCGGCCAGCCGCGCCAAACAGTCTCGGTCGCAAAGCAATTGGACGACTATCGTGCCGCGGTTGCGGCGGCGCGGCAGCTCGCCGGGGTAGATCCCGGCAAGGTGGTGCTGTGGGGCGTCTCGTTCTCCGGTGGTCACGTGCTGCGGGTGGCCGCAGATGATCCCAGCGTCGGCGCCGTCATCGCGCTGACGCCGCTGACCAGTGGGCTGGCCACCGGCCGGCTGGCCGTCACGCAGCGTGATCTGGTGTCCGGAATGCGCTGGACGGCAGCCGGTGTGAAGGGACGTGTCGCCGCCGCGATGGGCGGCAGAGCCACCTACATGCCGGTGGTCGGCCGCCCTGGCCAGGCGGGTGCGCTGACGCTTCCGGGCGCCTACGAGAACTATCTGTCGATGGCGGGTCCGACCTGGCGCAACGAGATCGACGCCGGTGTCGGACTACAGCTGGCGAAGGTGCGATCGTCCGGCGCGGCAGCGAAACTGCGCTGCCCGCTGCTGGTCCAGATCGCCGACTTCGACCGGTTCGTTCCGGCGGAGTCGGTCGTCAAAGTCGCGGTGCGGGGGAGGGCTGAAGTCCACCACTACCCCTGCGACCATTTCGACGTGTGGCCCGGTCAGGAGTGGTTCGACAAAGTCGTCGACCATCAAGTGGCGTTCATCGTCAGAGCGTTGGCGCGCAACAGCTCCTAGTACTGCGTCGAGCCTTGGTCGACGGGCACCGCCGCCGCCGTGACGAGCCGCGACTCGTCACTGGCCAGCCAGCAGACCGCGTCGGCGATGTCTTCGGGCTCCGACACCCAGTCGGGCAGAAACGGCGTCAGCACGTTGGCCATCGTCGGAACGGTCTCGTTGGCGCTCGCGATCTTGGCAGCCATCTCGCCGCTCCCCATCGCGGTGTTGACCGGACCGGGGTGCACGCTGTTCACCCGGATCGCATGCCGGCCGAGCTCGGCGGCGAAGGCGCGGGCCATGCCGGTGACGGCGTGCTTGCTGGCGGTGTAGTGCACCATGAACGGCTGCATCTTCAGGCCTGCCGCCGAGCTGATCAGGATGATCGACCCGCCGCGGCCGCCGTCGACGATGTGCTGAGCACCGGCCATCACGGTGTTCCAAACGCCAGTCACATTGATGTCCAGCACGTCTCGGAACGATTCGGGCGTGATCTCGTTCCACACCTGCGGCGCCGCGATGCCGGCGTTGGCGACGATGACGTCGAGCCGGCCGAGGGTGGCGACAGCGCTGCTGACGGTGTCGCGCAGGCCGTCGAAATCCCGGACGTCGATCGCCGAGGCGATGATGCGACGACCGGTGGCCTCGACCAGCCGACTGGTCTCGGCGAGGTCTTCTGGCGTCGCCGAGTCGTACGGCACACAGGATGGCAGCTTTCCGGCGATGTCGACGGCGATGATGTCAGCGCCCTCGCGGGCCAGTCGCGCAGCGTGCGCGCGACCCTGCCCGCGCGCCGCTCCGGTGATGAATGCGACCTTGTCCGCGAGCCGACCGGTCATGTGCGCTCCATATCGTAAAGGTCACTGTAACTCCGTCGATACTAGCCTCGGCGGTTAGACCGTTGTCGTTCGCGGCGTCGTGCGAGAATTCCGCCGTGAAAAAGGGGGGCATTGCTGCCGTCGCGTTGTTCATCGCGGCGTACGTCGCCACGATCGTGCTGTACAGCCACACCGGCATGGGGCGGCCGCACGAGATAGCCCACGGTGAGCCGACGGCCGACGGAACCACCGTTGTGTGTGATGTCGAAGAGCTTGCGCCGGTCAAAGGGGTGTTGACCGTCAACCTCACCGTCGTCCCGGGACCCGCTCTGCTGGATCCTGTCACCCACGGGCTCAAGGAGGACCTCAGCGTTGCGGTCGCATCTGCCGTGGTGCCTACCAAACGGACGTGGGTGAAAGACGTTGTTCCCGGGGTCTTTCCGGTGCAGCTGACGGTGACCGGGGATCCATCGAGCTGGCCATTCGACCGTTATGAGACGGGGTCGATCACCGTGGAGTTGTTTCACGGGCGCAAGAAGCCCGAACGTGCTTCGGTGACGGTCTTCGACCGAATACCGGGATGGAAGGTCGACGTCGAGAATGCGGGCAACCGCCCGACGCCGACGCCGTATCACGTGGTGTTACACCGATCGCCGAGCACCGCGGCTTTCGCGGCGATCATCCTTGCCGTGCTGATCACACTCGCCGGATTAGCCCTGTTCGTCGCGGTTCAGACGGTGGCATTCAAACGCGAATTCTTCCCCCCGATGACGACATGGTATGCGGCGCTTCTTTTTTCAGTGGTGCCGCTGAGAAATGCGCTACCCGACGCGCCACCGATCGGCTTCTGGGTGGATGTCACCGTCGTGCTGTGGGTGATCGTCGTCCTGGTGATCTCCATGGCGCTGTACGTGTACTGCTGGTGGCGACATGTCAACGCAAAGCCCGCGACGCCGCCCGTCACTGCCGGCGCTGGGCCGCCTTGACCAGGTTGCCGCCGATGATCAGCCGCTGAATCTCGCTGGTGCCCTCGTACAGTCGCAGCAGTCGCACGTCGCGGTAGATGCGCTCGACCGGCACCTCACGCATGTAGCCGCTGCCACCGTGAATCTGCACCGCGAGATCGGCGACCTTGCCTGCCATTTCGGTACAGAACACCTTGGCCGCCGAGGGGGCGATCCGGCGATCCTCGTCGTGGAGCCACATCCGGGCGGCGTCGCGGACCAGAGCGCGGCCGGCCATCACCCCGGTCTGCTGGTCGGCCAGCATCGCCTGCACGAGCTGAAAGCTGCCGATCGGTTTGCCGCCCTGGGTTGCTGAGGCGGCGTACGCGACGGACTCGTCCAGGGCGCGCTGGGCGGCGCCCACCGCCAGTGCCGCAATGTGGATCCGGCCGCGGGCGAGCGATGTCATCGCCGCCCGGTAGCCGATGTCCTCGCTGCCACCGATCAACGCGGAGGCCGCCACCCGCACGTCGGTGAAGCGGACGTCGGCGGTCCAGGCACCCTCCTGTCCCATCTTGGCGTCTTTCGGCCCGACCTCGACACCGTCCGCGTCGGCGGGCACCAGGAAGACCGCAATGCCCGGTCCCGCGTCGTCAGCCGGGCGGGTCCGCGCGAAGACCACGAACAGGTCGGCGACCGGGGCATTGGTGATGTATTGCTTCTCGCCGGTGATCACCCAGTCGCCGCCGTCGCTGACGGCCTTGGTGCGCAGGCCTGCCGGGTTTGATCCGGCGCCGGGCTCGGTCAGCGCGAACGAGGCGACCTTGCCCGAGGCGAGTGCCTCCAGCCAGGTGGCTTTCTGCTCGTCGGTGCCGAAACCGACCAGGACTTGGCCGGCAATGCCGTTGTTGGTGCCGAACATCGATCGCAGCGCCATCGAGGTGTAGCCGAGTTCCATCGCCAATTCGACGTCCTGGGTGATGTCGAGGCCCAGGCCACCCCACTCCTGCGGAATCGCATAGCCGAACAGGCCCATGTCCTTGGCCTGCTGCCGAAGGTCGTCCGGCACCCGATCGTCGGCCAGAATCTCCTGCTCGCGCGGCACGACGGCGGTCCGAACGAACTGGCGGGTGGCCGCCAGGATCTGCTGGAAATCGTCGTCGTCGACGGCAGCAGTAGGCATGGATCAACGCTCCTTCTTCGGCGGTTCGATCAGGGCTCAGGGCCCGGGATTCAGTGGCGCCGCTACCCCGGCCGGACGCCAGTCAGGCACGATCATATATGAAATACGATGTTCGATAATGCCCCGGCGCCCTGTCGCCGCGGACCTGACAGGAAGACGGTGATCGTGTGTCGTTGTTGAGCGGTAAGACTGCAGTCGTCACGGGGGGCGCCCAGGGTCTCGGCCTGGCCATCGCGCACCGCTTCGTCGACGAGGGCGCGCGAGTGGTACTCGGCGACCTGAATCTCGAGGCGACGCAGAAGGCGGCTGCTGAGTTGGGCGGCGACGCCGTTGCCCTAGCGGTGCGCTGCGACGTCACCTCCGGCGACGACGTCGACGCCTTGCTGAGCGCAGCGGTAGACGGCTTCGGCTCGCTCGACGTGATGGTCAACAACGCCGGCATCACCCGCGACGCGACGATGCGCAAGATGACCGAGGAGCAGTTCGACCAGGTGATCGCCGTGCACCTGAAAGGGACCTGGAACGGGCTGCGCAAGTCCGCTGCGATCATGCGGGAGAACAAGAGTGGCGCCATCGTCAACATGTCGTCGATCTCCGGAAAAGTCGGCATGATCGGCCAGACCAATTATTCGGCGGCGAAGGCCGGCATCGTCGGCATGACCAAAGCGGCGTCGAAGGAACTCGCGCATCTCGGTGTGCGGGTCAACGCGATCCAGCCCGGGCTGATCAGGTCGGCGATGACCGAGGCCATGCCACAACGCATTTGGGACGAGAAGTTGGCCGAGATTCCGATGGGGCGGGCCGGCGAGCCCGAGGAGGTCGCCAAGGTCGCGCTGTTCCTCGCGAGCGACCTCTCGTCGTACATGACCGGAACCGTGCTCGAGGTGACCGGCGGCAGGCACCTGTGAGCGTCCGTGAAGCGGTGATCTGCGAGCCGGTGCGCACCCCGATCGGGCGGTACGGGGGAATGTTCTCCTCGCAGAGCGCCGTCGACCTCGGCGTCGCCGCCCTCACCGGACTGCTCGAACGAACCGGCGTCGCACCCGAGGCGGTCGAGGATGTCATCCTCGGCCACTGCTACCCGAGCAGCGAGGCCCCGGCGATCGGACGCGTCGTCGCGCTCGATTCGGGCCTGCCGGTGACGGTTCCCGGCATGCAGGTCGACCGGCGCTGCGGATCGGGTCTGCAGGCAGTGATTCAGGCGTGCCTGCAAATCCAGTCCGGCGACAACGATCTCGTGGTGGCCGGCGGTGCGGAGAGCATGAGCAACGTCGCGTTCTACTCCACCGACATGCGCTGGGGAGGTGCCCGTGGCGGTGTGCAGGTGCACGACGGGCTGGCTCGCGGCCGGACCACCGCCGGTGGCCGCCACTACCCGGTGCCCGGCGGGATGTTGGAGACCGCGGAGAACCTCCGCCGCCAGTACGACATCTCCCGCCAGGAGCAGGATGAGTTGGCGGTGACGTCGTACCAGCGCGCGGTGGCCGCGCAGAAAGACGGCATCCTCGCCGAGGAGATCATCCCGGTCACCGTACGTAGCCGTCGCGGCGAGGACGTGATCGACACTGACGAACACCCGCGCGCCGACACCACGGTCGAATCGCTGGGCAAGCTCAAACCCGTTCTTCTGAAAGCGGATCCAGATGCGACGGTGACCGCCGGCAATGCCAGCGGACAGAACGACGCGGCGTCGATGTGTCTGGTGACCACACCCGAGCGGGCAGCTGAACTCGGGCTCACCCCGCTGGTGCGTCTGGTGTCGTGGGCCAGCGCAGGGGTGGCGCCCAACGTGATGGGGATCGGTCCGGTCCCGGCCACCGAACGTGCGCTCGGCAAGGCCGGTCTGCAACTCAGCGACATCGACCTCATCGAACTCAACGAGGCGTTCGCCGCCCAAGCGCTTGCCGTCATGCGGGAGTGGGGCTTTGGCAAGGCAGACCTCGAGCGGACCAACGTGCACGGGTCGGGAATCTCGCTGGGCCACCCGGTCGGCGCCACCGGAGGCCGGATGCTGGCCACGCTGGCCCGCGAACTCCAGCGGCGCCAGGCGCGCTACGGCCTGGAGACCATGTGCATCGGCGGCGGACAGGGTCTCGCGGCGATCTTCGAACGGGTCGCCCCACGGTGACCACCCCGCTGAGTGACCTCACCATCGTCGAGGTGTCCAGTTTCGTCGCGGCACCGCTGTCCGGAATGACGCTGAGCCAACTCGGCGCGACGGTGATCCGGGTCGACCCCATCGGCGGTGCGTCGGACACCAACCGGTGGCCGCTCAGTCAGGACGGCACATCGATCTACTGGACCGGCCTGAACAAGGGAAAGCGTTCGGCTACCATCGATCTGCGCTCTACGTCGGGCCAGGAGCTGGTACAGCGGTTGATCGTCGAGGGCGACGGCATCGTCGTGACCAACGCCGCGGGATTGCCCTGGTTGTCCTACGCCACGCTCATTGCCAAGCGTCCCGATCTGATCCACCTGCAGGTCCTCGGCCGCCACGACGGCTCCACCGGCGTCGATTACACGGTCAACGCGGCGACCGGATTTCCGTTGGTCACCGGCCCGGTCGACCACGCCGGACCGATCAACCATGTGTTGCCGGCGTGGGACGTCTGTTGCGGCCTCTACGCCGCGCTCGCCATCGTCGCCGCGGTGCGCCGTCGCGACCAGACCGGTGCCGGTGCGCAGATCAGCCTGCCGCTGGAGGACGTCGCCTTGGCCACTGCCGGAAACCTGGGACTGCTCACCGAACCTCAGATCAACGGCACGCAACGCGAACGTCTCGGCAACGCGATCTACGGCCAGTACGGTCAAGATTTCACCAGTAGTGACGGCGCCGCGTTCATGGTGGTGACGCTGACAAGGCGGCACTTCCTGGACCTGGTCGAGGTCACCGGTTGCGGGAAAGCCGTTGCTGCCCTGTCCGATTCGCTGGACGCCGATTTCGCCGACGAGGGAGTGCGCTACCGGTACCGCGCGGTGCTGAGCGGGTTGTTCGCCACCTGGTTTGCCGACCATTCGGCAGCCGAGATCACCGAGGCGCTGTCGGCGACCAGCGTGCTGTTCGAGCGCTACCGGAGTTTCGCAGAGACCGCTGCCGACCCGCGAGTGACCAGGAATCCGTTGTTCTCCCCGCTGCATCAGGACGGGTTGGGGGAGTATCTGGCACCCGGCATGCCAACTGTTTTCGATGGCAGCCACTACGCGGCCGAGCCCGCGCCCCGGCTCGGCGGCGACACCGCCGATGTGCTCACCGAGACGTTGGGGCTCAGTGCGGCCGAGATCGCCGGCCTGACCGACGCGAAAACGATCTAAGACAGATAACTGAAAGGTCCCTCATGACCAAACTCGCCCAGACGCTCGGCCTGACCGACGTTCAGAACGAAATCATCGCTACTGTACGGCAATTCGTCGACAAAGAAGTCATCCCGAACGCACCGGAACTGGAGCGCACCGACACCTATCCGCAGGCGATCGTCGACCAGATGCGGGAGATGGGTCTGTTCGGTTTGATGATCCCGCAGGAGTACGGCGGATTGGGGGAATCGCTGCTGACCTACGCCCTGTGTATCGAGGAACTGGGCCGTGGCTGGATGAGTGTTTCGGGGGTGCTCAACACCCACTTCATCGTCGCCTACATGTTGCGCCAGCACGGTACCGACGAGCAGAAGCAACGGTTCCTGCCGCGCATGTCGACCGGGGAGATTCGCGGATCGTTCTCGATGTCGGAGCCGGAGTTGGGGTCCGACGTCGCCGCGATCCGCACCCGCGCCACCCGGGGTGACGACGGCGACTACACGATCAACGGCCAGAAGATGTGGCTGACCAACGGCGCCAGTTCGAGTTTGGTGGCCGCGCTGGTCCGCACCGACGAGGGCGCTGAAGCGCCGCACCGCAACCTGACCGCGTTTCTCATCGAGAAGCCAACGGGTTTCGGCGAAGTCAAACCCGGGCTGCTGATCCCGGGCAAGATCGACAAACTCGGTTACAAGGGGATCGACACCACCGAGTTGATTTTCGACGGTTACGCCGCGAGCGCCGACGACATCTTGGGCGGCGCGCCCGGCCAGGGTTTCTATCAGATGATGGACGGCATCGAAGTCGGCCGGGTCAACGTCTCGGCCCGGGCGGTCGGGGTGGCCATCCGGGCGTTCGAGCTCGCCGCACGGTACGCCCAGCAGCGGCACACGTTCGGTAAGCCGATCGCCGAACACCAGGCCATCGCATTCCAATTGGCCGAGATGGCAACCAAAGTCGAGGCCGCCCATCTGATGATGGTCAACGCGGCCCGACTGAAAGACTCCGGTGAGCGCAACGATGTCGCGGCAGGCATGGCGAAGTACCTGGCCAGCGAGTACTGCGCCGAGGTGACGCAGCAGAGCTTCCGTATCCACGGTGGTTACGGCTATTCCAAGGAGTACGAGATCGAACGGCTGATGCGTGACGCGCCGTTCCTGCTCATCGGCGAGGGAACCAGCGAAATCCAGAAGTCGATCATCAGCAAGCGACTGCTTGCCGAGTATCGGATTTGACCGGTGAGCGCACCGGATTTCGCCGCGCGACCTCAGCTGTCGGAAGACGTTGCGCGCTACGTCCGTAAACGGATTTTCGACGGCACCTACTCGGCGGGTGAGTACGTCCGGCTCGAGCAGCTGGCGGCCGAGCTGGGAATCAGTGTCACCCCGGTGCGGGAAGCACTCTTCGAATTGCGTTCGGAGGGACTGTTGGCGCAACAGCCGCGCCGCGGCTTCGTGGTGCTGCCGGTCACCAAACGCGATCTTGCCGACGTCGCGAATCTCCAGGCACATGTGGGTGGTGAGCTGGCCGCACGGGCCGCCGTCAACATCGACGACGAGCAGCTCCGCGAGCTCAAGGCAATCCAGGCACAGCTGGAAGAGGCATATGCCGGCAACGACGTCGAGCGCACGGTACGGCTCAACCACGAATTCCACCGAGCCATCAACGTCGCGTCGGAGTCACCGAAGCTCGCGCAGATGATGTCCCAGATCACCCGCTACGCACCCGAATCCGTGTTCCCCGTCATCGCCGGCTGGCCGGACCAGTCGATCAAGGACCACCGCCGGGTGGTGACCGCGTTGACCAGACGCGACAGCGAGGCGGCCCGCTCGGCGATGTCGCAACACCTGGCCGCCGGCGCTGCGCCGCTGATCGATCACCTCTCTGAGCATGGCGTGGTCGACAGCGATTGACACCGGCGATACTTGTGGCGCGGCCCGTCACTGAATCGGTGGGCTGGCCTGTTTAGGACCCAGTGTTCGCCGCGGACAACATCTCTCGCAACCGCCGAATGTCCACCTTGCCCGTCGAACCGCGCGGAATCTCATCGTCGTCGGCGACCAGTAGCCACACGGTCGGGATCTTGAAGGAGCTCAACAGCTTCCGGGCCGATCGTCGCAGTTGCTCGACAGTGGCCACGCCGGCGTCGCACACCACCGCGGCCCCGACGCGATCTCCCCGTCCATCAACGATATTGGTGACGAACGCGTTGGAAACGCCGTCGATGTCTCGCAATGCCTGCTCGACCTCGGTGGGGTAGACGGTGGCGCCGCTGACCTTGAACATGTCGTCGGAGCGGCCGTGGTAGAACAGGAATCCGTCGTCGTCGAGCCGGCCCAGATCGCCGGTGGGGTAGAAGCCGTCGGCGGTGAAGAGCTCCTCGCGACTGCGTCGGCAGATTCCGCGCAACGTGTGCGGGCCCCGGATCTCGATCGTCCCGACGCTCCCCGGTGGAATGGGCTGTCCGCTATCGGAGTCGGTGATACGAACCTCCATGCCAGGGAACGGCTTGCCGCAACTGCCCCACGCCGAGCGCGGCATGTCGGTGTCGGCGGGATAGCCGCAATAGGGCCCGAAAGCTTCGGTCATCCCGAACAGCGTTGCCCGAGCGCCCGGTTGGGCACGCTGCTCGGTCGGTAGCAGCGCGGCCAAACTCGCCGGGTGCAGTGCGGACAGGTCGACGTGGTCCCGATGCGGGTGTTTCGCCAGCGCTTCGGCCTGATCGGGCCATCCGCGAAACAGCGTGACCCGCTCGCGCTCCAGCAGGTTCAGCGTGGACTGAGGTTGGGGGTTTTCCTCGGTGATCAGCGTTGCGCCGGCCGCCAGCGCGGACAGCACGCCGCCGCCGAAACCACCGACCCAGAAGAAAGGCATCGGTAAGTACAGGTGCGTCTCGAAACCGATGCAGCGGCTTGCCAATCCGGACCGGACAGCGCCCAGTGCACTGCCGTGCGAGTGCACGACACCTTTGGGCGGCCCGCTGCTGCCCGAGGTGAACATGATGACCATCGGATCGCTGGGCGTGACGGTCGCGGTGACGGCGTCGACCATGGCTGTGTCGGTCGCCGTCGGCACTTCATCGGTCTTCCAGACGCGCCGCAACGCCGGGAGTCCGGGGCGTTGCAACCTCCCGGTGAGATGGGGCAAGCCGAGTGCGGTAGCGAGGTCGTCGAGATAACGGTGGCCCCGAAATTCCTCGACGCTGATCAGGATCTGTACGGAAGCGGTCCGCAGTTGCGCGACCATTTCCGGTCCGGTCAGCAGTGTGCTCAGCGGAACCAATACGGCGCCGATGCGGGTGAGAGCGACGGCGATCTGTACCCAACCGACGCTGTTGGGCATGATGAGTCCGACGCGGCTGCCCTTCCCGACACCGGATTGCACCAGCCCTGCCGCCAGTTCCGTTGTGCTGTCGGCGAGTTCGCGGTAGCTGAGCCGATGCTCGGGATCAACCACCATCGGCTTGGCCGCATGCTCTGCCGCGCGGCGCCGAACCAGGTCGTCGATCGTGTCAGGCATCGAACAGACCCTTCATCCGCTGCAGATCCGGTTTTCCGCTGGCCAGCAGCGGTATCGCGGACGTCGGCAATATCGCGAACCGGCGCGGAATCTTGTACGCGGACAGTCGTGTTGCCAGCTCGCCGCGAAGCTTGGCTTCGTCCACTTCGGCCCCGACGACGACGGCGACCGCTACTTGCCCCCGGTCAGGGTCAGGAATCCCGAAGACATAGGAGGGCCCGCCGGTAACCGACCCGATCGCGTTTTCCACCTCGGCGGGCGAGACATTGGCTCCGGCCGTCTTGATCATCGATCCGCGTCGGCCGAGGTAATAGACGAACCCGTCGCTGTCGGTCGCTGCCAGATCGCCGGTGTGCAACCAGCCATCGGCGTCGAAGCACTCCTCGCGGCTGCGCTGGTAATAGCGCTGCATCAGGGCGGGCCCACGGATGCAGAGTTCGCCGCGTGCACCCTCTTCGATCGGCTCGCCGGTGTCTGGGTCGACGATCTTGGCGTGCAGCCCCGGTGCCGGCCGACCGAACGAACCACGCCGTCGTTCGGGCTGATCTGTCTCGTCACCGCTGATCAGCACCACACTGCCGGCCTCGGTGAGTCCGAGCATGTTGTGCCGCAATTCGGGGTCGACCGGTCGCGCGGCCGGATCCATGATCGGATAGAGATTGCCCCGTTTCATCGACGACAGATCGCGGCCGGCGAAGCTCGGATGCTTTGTCAGATTGACTATTCCCGCGACGAAACCATTGGTGACGGTGGGTCTCTCGGCCTCGAGTAGATCGAGGGTCTCGCCGGGATCCTCACTGACCGAGCACACCAGCGATGCTCCGGCGATCAAGGTGGCCAGGAGCGCAAACCCCAGTCCGCCGATCCAGAAGAACGGCGAGTTGCAGAACAGCGTGTCCGACGCGGTGAGGTCGCGGACCCCGTTGAGGGCTCGCTGATGGCCGATCAGCGAGGCGTGGGTGTGCATCGCCCCCTTAGGTGCGCTTGTGGTGCCCGACGTGTAGACGATCGTCAGCGGATCGGAGCCGGCCACGTCGTCTTCCATTGCGTTCAAGAGTGATTCGTCAACCTTCTCGGCCAGCTCTTCGAGCCGCGAGACATCGAAGAACACATACCGCAGGCGCGGTGCGACGACGGTGAACAGTCGATCGCCCGATTCGACGGTGCTGCCGGGTAACACCTCAGCCATCCGTCGGACATAGTCGTGTGATCTGAACGACGTTGCCGAGAGCAGAATTTCGGTATCGCTGTCGACGAGCTGCTGGTGCAGCTCGGGTGCGGCGGAGAAGGTCGAAAAGGGTATGACGACGGCGCCGATCCGCGCCGCGGCCAGCATGGCGACAACGAACGCGACGCCGTTCGGGTAGAGCAACCCGACGTGCGTGCCCTTGCCGGCGCCGAGTGCGATGAGTCCACGAGCCAGCAGCGCGGAACGCCGGTCCGCCTCGCCGTAGCTGAGGCGCTCGGAATCGCAGATCAGCAACGGATGATCGTCCCCAACGTCGGCCCGCATGCCCAACAGCTGGCTGACTGTTGCCGGTTCATTCCGCATGTCGGCTCATGGAATGGTCGAAATGCCGGCGGACCGCGGTCAGGTCCGGCTTGCCGGATGGTGTTCTCGGAATCTCCTCGACGATTTCGACACCGGTCGGAATCTCGTAGCGTGCCAATCGGTTTCGCAGATATTCAATGATTTCGTCGGCACTCGCCGATTGTCCCGCCCGGAACTCGACCATGGCCACCGGCGTTTCCCCGAGGCGCGCGTCGGGTCTCCCTACGACGGCAGCGCCTGCCACGGCTGGATGGCTTTCCACCGCGGCGCGTACGTCGTCGGGCAGCACTTTGAAGCCCCCGCGGATGATGGCCTGATCGGCGCGGCCGACGATCCACAGGAATCCGTCGGCATCGATTCGGCCGACGTCGGTGGTGCGCATCCAGTCTGCCGACGGGCCGAGTTGAGCGGGCTTCACCTCCAGCAGGCCGATGTGGTCGGGCCCGACCGGGACGCCGTCGTCATCGACGATGCGCAACTGTGCCCCGGGGTTGGCGCGGCCCACACTGCCACGCTTCGCCCGCCAATGGTCCCGGTAGTCGGGCAGCGTCCAGCTTGCCACCCCACCCCCGAATTCGGTTGCGGCATAGGAAGTCAGAACTGGGATTCCGAACTTCTCGGTGAACGCATCGGAATCGTCGGGCGACAGCGGCGCGGTGCCCGATGTCACCGCGCGAATTCCGGACAGGTCTTCACGCGAGAGGTTCGAGTGCAGCACCATCCGTAATGCGGTCGGCACCAATGACACTGCGCGGGGCCGATGAGCGCGCACCGCCTCGGCCCACCGGTCGAGTTCGAACCGCTCCAGCAACACGAACGGCCGCGCTTCGGCCACACATTGCAGGATTCGAAAGACGCCGCCGATGTGGACCAGGGGCGAGTTGACGATCGCCACCCCGCGACGCACCTCGGCGGGTGTCGAGTCGGGGTTGACCTCCGGTCCCAGAGCGCTGTGCGCCAGCATGTCATAGCTGAGGTCCACCCGTTTGGGAGGTCCGGTCGTACCGCTGGTCAACATCCGCACCGCGGTCCCCGATCGGGTCTGCGCCGCCCGATCTTCGACGGCCTCGGTCACATTCGGCTCGCCGTCGAGGTCCGAGATCGACACCAGCGTTGTTGCCACCTGTTCGCCGAGCGTCGTCAGGTCGCCAGGTTCGGCGATGATCATTGGCAGCGCAAGCTGATCCACATCCGCTCTGATCCGCTCTGCACCACGGGCAGGGTTGATCACCACGACCGTGGCGCCGCGGCGTAGTACACCGAGCAGACTCGCCACATGTGCCGGACGGTTGCGCAGCATGATGCCAACCTGAGGTTGCCCGTCACCGACGAGGTCGGATATCCGCGCGGCCAATGAGTCGACCTGGCCCCACGAAGACCATTGCCGGTCATACTCGAGTGCCGGTGCGTTGGGCTCGAGGTGCAATACGTCGTCGATGCGCCGACTGAGTCGATGCGGCGTCATCGAACGTTCGGACTCGAAGCCCGTTGCTCGGCGCTGTTCACCAGCTCGGCTGTGCCGATCGGATTCCCGAGCCGCGTGTAGATCAGGCCTTGTTCCATCGCCGCCCGATACGGCTTGTCGAGCGACTCCCAAATCGCCTTCACGGTTCCCTGGGTGGCCGACGGCGGCTTGGCGGCGATGGTCGCGGCTATCTGATGCGCACGAGACCACAAGTCCTCCGCGGCAACCACTTCGGATACCAGGCCGATGCGAAGAGCGGTGTCGGCACTGACACGTTCGTCGTTGCCCATCAACGCGATGCGCAACGTCTCGCCGAGCCCGATGCGACGCATCAAGCCGATCGGCTCCAGCGCGCACACCAGACCGGCCGAGACATGGGAGTCGAAGAACGTCGCATCGCTGGAGCAGATCACCACGTCGGATTCGTTGACGAAGTAGAACGCCCCCGCCGTGCACATGCCCTGCACGGCGCACACCACCGGCTTCCACATCTTCTGCCATTTCGGGCTGAGTGCCTCACCGGGATCCTCGTGATTCCAGATGTTTTCGGGCTGACCGTAGGGCGTTTTGATATCGAGACCGGCGCTGAAGGCCCGGTCACCGGCGGCGCGCAGGACGACGGCATGGACCGAGTCGTCCGCTTTGACGATGCGCCATACCTCGGTCATCTCGTCGCACATCGTTCGGTTGAACGCGTTCAGTTGCCGAGGGCGGTTCAGTGTGATGGTGGCGACGTGGTCAACGCGGTCCACATCGAGTTCCACTGTCTCGAAATTCATCGACACTGCCATTCCGGTGGCCGCTTCTCGACGAACGCTTTGGGTCCCTCCAGCGAGTCCTGGGTGTGCAGATTGCGCTCGCGGAAGGATTCGGCCAGCATCTCGGCCTCGTGCAGCGGCAGATCGAGACCTTTGACGATCGCCAGTCGAGTGCCCCGGACGGCAAGCGGCGCATTCAGGTTGACCGTATCGGCGATCTCGTGCGCGCGCTCCAGCAGGCGTTCGTGGTCGACGATCTCGCTGATCATTCCGAACTCGTAAGCGCGCTGCGCGGTCATCCGTTCGTGCTTGCCCATCAGGGCCATCCGCAGCGCTATCGACCGCGGCAGGACTCGCGCTACCCGGACCAACTCGCGAGCGGCAACCAGCCCGATGCTCACATGCGGGTCGAAGAACGTCGCCTTCTCGGAGGCGATCACGATGTCGCCGGTGGTGACCCAGTCCAGGCCGGCCCCGCAGCACAATCCGTTGATCGCGGCAAGCACCGGCTTGGCCATGGTGCGAAACGGCGGCGTGCCCTCCTGCGGCGCCTCCCACTGCTCGTAGGTCGACAGGTACGGCCGTTCGTTGATGACTTTCCCGTCACCGGGAATCGCCTTGACGTCCGCGCCGGTGCAGAACGCTCGACCAGTTCCGGTGACGATGAGAATCCAGACGTTGTCGTCGTTTTCGGCTTCGGCGTAGGCCTGCCGCAGTTCGGTCACCATGTGCGGGCTGAGTGCGTTCAGCGCGTCGGGCCGGTTCAGGGTGATGGTGGCTTTGTGCCCGTCCACCTCGTAGGTGATCGTGTCGTAGGTCTGCAACTCAGCACTCCTTTGGTCCGGCACGCCGTCAACGCCCTCGGAAGCGGGGTGCGCGCTGCTCACGAAAAGCCGCGAGGCCCTCTTTGAAATCAGCGGTTCGGCAGGATAATTCGACATCGAACAGCTCTTGGGTCATCGAATCGCTCAGCGATGCGTGCTGGCCGTAGTGGATGGCCTGTTTGGCCAAACCCAGGGCCACCGTGGGTCCGTCTGCCAAGCGGGCCAGCAGATCGTCTGTCGTACGGTCCAGGTCGTCCGGTGTGACAGCCTGGTGGATCAGGCCCCAGGCGGCGGCGTCGGTGGCGCCGACCTTGTCGCCGAGCAGCAGCATCTGCTTGGCGCGCGTGAGGCCGACCAGCCGCGGTAGGAGCCAGCTGGCCCCTGAATCCAGGCTGAATCCCCGTGCTGCGAACGGCTCCCAGAACACCGCATCGTCGGCGGCCACGGTGAAGTCGGCGGCCAGCGCCAGGTTGCAACCCAGTCCGGCGGCAAAACCCCGGACACTGCAGACCACGGGCAGGTGGATGCCGTGTACAAGCTCGATCACCCGGTTCGCGGCGTGCGGAACGCGCCGCAGCAGGTTGCCGGTTCGGGGTTGATGGCCGGCACTGTTGGTGGCCACCCAGTCGACGCCCGAGCAGAAGTCGTCACCGGCGCCGCGGAGGTGGACCGCCCGAATCGAGTCGTCGGTGGCGGCATCGGTCAGCGCCTCGACGAATGTCGCGATCATGTTCGGGGTCAGGGAATTCCGCCGGGACGGCCGATCGATGGTGAGGCGCAGGATGGCACCGTCGCGACTCGAGGTCAGCGAGCCATCGATCGATGCGGGGTCCGCGTCCTGGCTCACCGAAGGATCTACCCTTCCCTGTTGTTACGGATACCTCTACAGTAGGCACTACAATTGCTTCGCTGTATAACTTAGCAAGGAAAGCCGCCGTGCGGAACACAACCGTCGGGAAGAGGTCGGATGGGCGAACACCAGTCAGGGTCGGGCGTCCGATTCGGCGAGGCGCCGCTGGCCCAGACCGTCGCCGCGGCCGGCGCGATTCGCCGACTGGGGAACCTACTGCTGTCGATCGAACATCCGCACCCCACCGTGGACGCGATCGTCGCCCGGATCGGGGAGTGGGAGGCCGAGTTGAGCGCGGCGATTCCGCCGGACAGTGCGCCGAGGGTCGGAGCCGACGAGGCCGGGGTCTCGCGGGTCTACCTGGATCACGCGACGGACATCGGATCCTTCAATCCCTGTTTTCCGGAATACCACTTTGACCGCCTGGACGATGAGACCGCCTCGGGCACAGTGACTTTCCCGCTGGTCTACGAAGGACCGCCCGGTCTGGTCCATGGCGGCTTTCTCGCAGTGTTCTTCGACAGCGTCATTCAACACCAGAACTGCGTCACCGGCCTTGCCGGTAAGACTCGTTCATTGCAGGTCACATTCCGGCGCCCGACACCGGTGCTGACCGAACTCCGCTTCGACATCACCCGGACGCAGGAGGAGCGCGGCATCACCTCGACGGCCCGCCTGCTGCTCGGTGAGGAGGTGCTGTGCATCGGCGCGGTGACCACGTTGGCGCTGCCGCCGGAGAAGCTTACCGGGCATCGACTCGGCAAGCGGCGAGTCGAGCAGGTCTGAATGGTCGTGCAACGTTTTCGCCAGCCTCGGGTGGCCGAGCTCGTCGCCTCGAAGTTGAGGGATGACATCTTGTCCGGTCGCTTGAAGGAAGGGGACGTCCTGCCCTCGCAGGAAGCCCTTTTCGCCGAGTTCGGCGTCAGTCCGCCGGCGCTGCGGGAGGCGATTCATCTCTTGGAGACCGACGGACTGATTTCGGTTCGCCGGGGCAACGTCGGGGGAGCGCTGGTGCACCATCCGACTGCCGAGCGGACGGCGCACATGATCAGCATGGTGTTACAGACCCGGGCCGCGACTCCGGTCGACGTCAGCGAGGCGCTGATGCATCTCGAACCGATCTGTGCGGGGATGTGCGCGGCGCGTGCGGATCGCATGACGGAAGTCGTGCCCTACTTGGAGAGCGAAATCAAAATTCAGACAACACAATTCGACGACCTGTCGAGCTATGTGCCGAATGCCCGCCGGTTCCACGAGACATTGGTGTCCCGGTGCGGCAACGAGCCGATGATCCTGCTGATCGGATCCCTGGAGTTGATCTGGTCCGCACACGAGTCGGCGGTGTGGAATGGCCACGGTGAGCCGGCGACGATGGTGGACAAGACCAGGCGGGCGGCGCTGCGGGACCACCAGCGGTTGCTCGACGCCATCCGCGACGGCAACGCCGCCCGAGCAGTCAGACTGGCGCAGGATCACCTCGCCGCGGCCCGCCGCAGCACGCTCGCTTTCGGCACCGGGCAGACCATCGAGGCGAAGCTGGTGTCGAACCTCGACCTGGGCACGGATGTCAAGAAAGGGTCGAGTAGATGACCGCCTCAGACAGTGGTGACGAACGCGTCCTGTTCGAGATCGAGCCGGAAAAGCGGATCGCCACAATCACATTGAACAATCCGCAGCAGCGCAACTCCTACGACGCAACCATGCGGGATGCCGTCGCCCGCTGCCTGGACCGGGTGGCGGATGACGACGATCTCACCGTGGTGCTGCTGCGGGGAAGCGACGGGGTGTTCAGTGCCGGCGCGGACATGAACAACGCCTACGGCTGGTACGGGGAACGGGATTCGACATCAGCGGATGCCCGACCGGCGAAGAGCCGGCCGAGCCAGCGCCGCCGGCTCACGGTCGATCGCAAGTCGTTCGGCTTCTATCACAACCTGATGGGTTTTCCGAAGGTCACCGTGGGGGAGATCAGCGGGTACGCGCTGGGCGGTGGATTCGAGATCGCTTTGATGACAGACATTTCCGTCATCGCCCGCACGACCAAGATCGGCATGCCGGCCACCCGGTTTCTGGGTCCGGCGCTGGGCAGTCTGCACATGTTCTTCCACCGGCTGGGTCCGGTGTTGACGAGACGTCTACTGCTGACCGGCGACATCGTCGAGGCCGAAACGGTGGAGCACCTCGGCGTCTTCACCGAAACCTGCGAGGCCGGGCAGGTTCAGGCGCGGGCCCGGTACTGGGCCGAGAAAGCCGCCAAGATGCCGGCCGACGGCGTCGTCATCGCCAAGGAGGCTTTCCGTCTCGTCGAGCAGAGTCAGGCCTATCAGGGCGAGGAGGTCGCGAGCTATCTCTTTCACGCGTTCGGCACGAATCTGCAGTTCGCGCCGGGGGAGTTCAACTTCGTCAAGACGCGGGCTCAGCACGGAACCAGGGAGGCGTTCCGGCTCCGGGACGAGCATTTCCAGGTGCCGGAACCGCCGAAAGGCTGAATGGACCGGCTGGGTCAGCTCTTGGTGCGCCCGGCCGGAGTCGACTTGCGTGCCCGGGCCGGCGTCGACTTACGCTGTCGCGCAGCCGGCTTGGCGCGCTGCTCGATCAGCCTGCCGGCGTTGTCGAGAATGCAGTCGAGGCCGTATTCGAAATTGATGTCGTCGGGGGCGCCGATGTGATGACCCTTGGCCGTCATCCGGGCCAGCAGCGGTGTCACGTCCGGGTCGATGATCATCGAGTCTTCGATTGTTCGCCCACCGTTTTCGCTCGCCGCATTCTTCTCGTTCAGGCGGTGCAGCACGACCGATCCCCGGACATGAACCGACATCGCCGAGTAGGTGGCGAACGCCTGTTCCGGCGACAGCCCCGCTTCGACCAGTCCCGCGATCGCCTTCTCGATCTCTTGAACTCCGACCCGGGCGGCCCGCGGACTGAGCGCTGACCGAATCAGAATCAGGTCGCACAGAATTGGGTTGCCCATGAAGGCTTTCCGCATCGACCGGGCATGATTGCGCAGAGTCTCGCGCCAGTCCGTGGCCTCCACGTATGGCGTCGCGAAGACGTATTTACGCAACGCGCGGTCGGTCATCGCGTTGAGCAGGTCGTCTTTCTTGCGGAAATACCAGTAGATGCTCGTGACGCCGACACCGAGGTGCTTGCCGAGCAATGGCATGCTCAGGTTGTCGATCGACACCTGCTCCGCGAGTTCGAACGCACCGCTGATGATGTCGTCGGGATTGATCGACCCGCGTTCGCGCCGCTGCCGCTTCTCGGCGGTCGCTTGTTTGGCCATTGCGGGCACCTCCCTCACCTTAAGCTGATTACTGTAGTACCTATCGTAGGGCTTTAAATACGGATGGCGCCAAGCCGGCAGCGGCCCGCTGTCCGCTCCGATCAGTTGAGGCCAACCAAATCACTTCGGTGATAGTGGTTTTGGTGCAACGGGTCGACCAGTGAGAGGCCCTTGGCGCTGACGGAGTCGGTGTTGTCCGCACGCCGCCGAGAGCCGTTGGCCGACTGTTGTGGAATGCACTACTGATAGGTATACAGTATGCATACAAGCTGCCGTGGAATCGTCGGCTTGTTTCACGGGAGGACGGTCGATGAGCACCACCGAAGACCGCGTTGCCGACCCTGGTCAGGACGAGGCAGTGGTCTACGAGGTCACCCCGACCGGTGTCGCCGTGATGACACTCAACCGACCTTACCGGCTCAACACCTGGGGCGGGGATATCGCCACGGCGTTCTATGCGGGACTGGACCGCGCCGAACGCGACCCGGCGGTGCGGGTGATCGTGCTGACCGGCCGCGGCAAGGCCTTCTGCGCCGGTGCCCAGTTGGGGTCGATGGGAAACGTCACCGAGTCACTCGAGAAGACCGACGAGGGAAAGCTGGCCAGTCTGATCGGCGACCGGCAGCCGCACCACCTGACCACGCTGAGCAAACCGGTCGTCGCCGCGATCAACGGGTCGTGTGTCGGGATCGGTCTCACCCAGGCGCTGATGTGCGACGTCCGATTCGCCGCCGCCGGGTCGAAGTTCGCCGCGTCGTTCGCCCGCCGTGGACTGATCGCGGAATACGGCGTCTCGTGGATCTTGCCGCGCCTGACCGGTTGGGGTGTGGCACTCGATCTGTTGCTGAGCGGTCGCACCTTCCTTGCCGACGAAGCGGCCGAGCTCGGATTGGTCAAAGAGGTCGTGCCGCCCGATCAACTGATGGCCCGAACGATGGCCTACGCCGAGGACATCGCCCAAAACTGTTCCCCGGCATCGATGGCCATCATCAAGCGGCAGGCTTACGGCGACGCGATGCGTGACGTCGCCGACTCGAGCGCACGGTCCGAACTGCTGCTGCAGCAATCACTCAAACGTCCCGATGTGATCGAAGGCATCACCAGCTTCCTGGACAAGCGCCCGCCGAGTTTTCCCGGGCTTGTTGCCTCCGATGAATCGAGCGGTACCGGAAAGGATGACCATGGGGACCCTGGGTTATAAAGCGATCGACGTCGACAATCACTACTACGAACCGCTGGACGCGTTCACCCGGCATCTGGACAAGAGGTTCCGTCGGCGTGGCGTGCAGATCTTCAAGGACGGCAAGCACTCTCAGGCCGTGATCGGCGACCGGGTGAACCGTTTCATCCCTAATCCGACCTTCGACCCGATCATTGTGCCCGGTTGCCTGGATCTGCTTTTCCGCGGCGAGATTCCCGAGGGAGTGGACCCCGCTTCACTGTTGAAAGTCGAGCGACTCGAGCAGCATCCGGAGTATCAGGACCGCGAGGCCCGTATCGCGGTGATGGAAACTCAGAGCATCGAAACCGCCTTCATGCTTCCGACATTCGCGTGCGGGGTCGAGGAGGCGCTCAAGCATGATGTGGAAGCGACGATGGCGTCGGTTCACGCGTTCAACCTGTGGCTGGACGAGGACTGGGGCTTCGACCGCCCCGACCACCGGATCATCTCCGCGCCGATCATCTCGCTCGCCGACCCCGCCGGCGCTTTGGCGGAGGTGGAGTTCGTGCTGTCCCGCGGGGCCAAGCTCGTGCTGGTGCGTCCGGCGCCGGTGCCCGGCGTCGTCCGGCCGCGATCGTTGGGTGACCCCGCGCACGATCCGGTGTGGGCCGCGCTAGCCGAAGCGGGAGTCCCGGTGGGCTTCCACCTCAGCGACTCCGGCTACCTCCAGATCGCCGGAATATGGGGCGGCAAATCGACTTTCGAGGCGTTCGGCGGGTCGGATCCGCTGGACCAGATCCTCGTCGACGACCGGGCGATCCACGACACGATGGCCTCGATGATCGCACACGGGGTGTTCACCCGTCATCCGGCCCTCAAGGCCGTCAGCATCGAGAACGGGTCTTATTTCGTCCACCGGTTGATCAAGCGGCTGAAGAAGGTGGCCAACAACCATCCGAAACTGTTCCCGGTGGATCCGGTCGAACAACTGCGCAACAACGTCTGGATTGCGCCCTACTACGAGGACGACCTGCCCGAGCTGGCCGGCGTGATCGGCGTCGAGAAGATCTTGTTCGGATCGGACTGGCCGCACGGTGAAGGCTTGGAGAACCCGGTGTCGTTCACCGAGGAACTTGTCGGCTTCAGCGACGCCGACGTCCGAAAGGTTATGCGCGACAACGCACTGGACCTGTTGGACGTCAAGGTCGGCTCGGCGGCGTGATCGGTTGCGCGCGTCATGAGTGAGTGGACCATAGGCCAGGTCCTCGACGTGATCGCCGAGGTCATTCCAGACCGGGCTATCACCGTCTGCGGCGAGCACCGCAGGACGTTCGCCGAAGCGGCCGACCGCACCCGGCGGCTGGCCAACTACTTGGCGGCCAACGGCTTTGGCGCGCGCACGGAGCGGTCCGCGCTGCAGAACTGGGAGTGCGGACAGGATCGCGTAGCGCTGATCATGCACAACGACCTGTACGCCGACATGGTCATCGGGTGCCTGAAGGCCCGCACGGTTCCGGTGAACGTCAACTACCACTACACGCCGCGCGAGGTCCAGAAACTACTCGACTACGTCCAACCCAGTGCGGTCGTCTACCACAAATCACTCGGCGCAAAGTTCGCCGACGTGCTGCCACCCGACAGCGCCCGCCTGCTGCTGTCGGTGGACGACGGCAGCGTGGGACCCGACCTGGCCGGCGCGGTGTCACTGGATGACGCACTGGCCCAGGGGAACATCGACCACGATTTGGTCCCCTCACCCGACGACCTGTTGATGATCTGCACCGGTGGCACAACCGGCCATCCCAAGGGTGTGCTCTGGCGGCAGTCCGACATTTACGTGTCGTCGATGGTGGGCGCGGATCATGGCAGTGCCCAGGAGATCCGTGACAAGGTCAGCCGTAATGGCGGGCCACCCTGGTTCGCCGTGTCGCCGCTGATGCATGCCGCGGGCATGTGGACGGCATTCTCGGCGATCATGGCCGGGCTGACCGTCGTGCTGTACGACACCAGTAAGAAATTCGACCCGCAGTCGGTCTGGCAGACCGCGGACCGGGAAAAGGTCTCCATGATGACGATGGTGGGTGACGCCTACGCCGCGCCACTGGTCGCCGAGTTGCGTCGCGGCCGGTACGACCTGTCATCGCTGGCTGCCATCGGAACGGGTGGCGCCGCAACCAATCTCAAACATCAACAGGCGTTGTTGGAGATGCTGCCGCAACTCACACTGATCAACGGGTACGGATCGTCGGAAACCGGGAACATGGGATTCGGGCACAGTCACGGTGACAGCCGGTCCGACACCTTCACCCTGCGCGAAGGCGGACTCGTTCTCTCCGACGATTACAGCCATTTCCTTTCTCCAGGCAAGCGCGAGATCGGCTGGGCCGCAAGGCAAGGGCGGATCCCCCTGGGATATTTCGACGATGCCGATGCCACCCGCCGGACCTTTCCGGTCGTCGACGGCAAGCGGGTGGTGATATCGGGCGACCGTGCAGCGCTGGAGCCCGACGGGACGTTGCGGCTCTACGGACGTGACGCGCTGGTGGTCAACACCGGCGGTGAGAAAGTGTTCGTCGAGGAGGTCGAAGAAGTGCTGCGCGCGCACCCGGATGTCGCCGATGCTCTGGTAGTCGGTCGGCCCAGCGAACGATGGGGTGAGGAGGTGGTCGCCGTGGTTCAGCTGAAAAACGGTGTCGACGCCGTCGACGCGGTGCTGCGGGCGCACTGTGCGGCCCAACTGGCCGGATTCAAAGTGCCCAAGGAGTTCGTCCTCGTCGAGGAGGTCCACCGCCTCGGTAACGGCAAGGCCGACTACCGATGGGCGAAAAGGCAAGCGACAGAAAAGGCATCGATGTCGACATGAGCGATCGAGTGATCGACTGCCTCGTCAACGTGCATTTCGGTGAAACCGAGATGCAGCCGACCTGGATGGTCAAGGTGCGTGACGACTATTTCAAGGGTCCGGACGCGATGTTCGCACCGGTGGATCTGTCCGCCCTGCTCGACGAGATGGACGCCCACGGCGTGGGCAAGGCCGTGCTGATGGACAACCTCGCGAAGCCGTCGGTCACCGCGCGCAAATTCGTCGAGGCCAAGCCCGATCGGTTCGCGCTGGCCATGGGCGGCGTCAACTTGCTGCGGCCGATGCCGTCGCTGCGTGAACTCACCGCGGTGGTGAACGATCTACCCGTCGCCTATGCCGTTGTCGGGCCCAGCTTCTGGGGTGACGGCATGTATCCACCGAGCGACGCCGTCTACTACCCGCTGTACACCAAGTGCGCCGAAATCGGTCTGCCGCTGTGCATCAACACCGGAATCCCCGGGCCGCCCATACCCGGGGAGGCGCAGAATCCCATCCACCTGGACCGGGTCTGTGTGCGCTTCCCCGAGCTGAAGCTGTGCATGATCCACGGCGCGGATCCCTGGTGGGACATTGCCATCCGACTGCTGATCAAATACGCGAACCTGCGCCTGATGACGTCGGCGTGGTCGCCGAAGCGGCTACCGGAGAGCCTGCTGCACTACATGCGAACCCGCGGAACGGACAAGGTGATCTACGCCTCGGACTGGCCGGTACTCACGATGCGTCGCGTCATTCCGGAGGCGCGGGCGCTGGACCTGCCCGCCGACGTGCTGGAGAACTATCTCTACAACAACGCTCAGAAATTCTTCTTCGAAGGCCACGAGGAGCACTGACCATGGATCGCTACGAACTCCGCAGACTCGACTACAGCCTCAGTGACGACCACCAGGCGCTGCAGGCGGCATATCGGGACTTCTTCAAGACCCACTGCCCGATCGAGACTGTCCGCGCCGCCGAGGAATCCGGCTTCGACAAGAGCCTTTGGGAGCGGCTGTGCGGGATGGGGGCCACCACGATGGCGCTGCCCGAGACAGCGGGGGGCGACGGCGCCACGCTGGTCGATCTGACGCTGGTCGCCGAGGAGATCGGCCGATCGCTGGCACCCGTGCCGTGGATCGACCACGTCTGCACCGCAAGGCTGCTGGCCAGGCTGGGGTCCGCCGAGGCCGATGTGGTCAGCGGCCGGGAACTCGCGGCATTCGATGCGCAGCATGACAATGTGCGCGGGACACGGTTGATCCCGACCGGATCGATCGCCGATCACATTGTTGTTCGCGACGGTGACGACGTGGTGCGACTCAGCTTCGACACCCGCCCGCCCCGGGTCGACAACATCGGCCGGCTCCCGATGGCCTGGATTGATCCCGCCGCCGCAGACACCCGTGTCGTCTTGGCCGGCGGATCAGAGGCGGCAGCGGAATACCAACGCGCGCTGGATGAGTGGCGGGTGCTGATGGCCGCCGCCCTGACCGGTCTGGTCGAGGAGACGATGACCATCGCGGCGGAGTTCGCCAAGACGCGTTACACCCTGGGCGTGCCGATCTCGACGTTGCAGGGCATCTCGCATCCGCTGGCGAACATCGCGATCACCGTGCAGGGCGGGCGCAATCTGGCGCGCCGGGCCGCGTGGTTCCTGGACAACGAACCCGACGAGCGGCCCGAGCTGGCGGCGTCGGCGTTTGTGTTCATGGCCGAGGAGGCGTCGAAGGCCGCGACCATGGCGGTGCACGTGCAGGGCGGTCTCGGGGTGTCCGCGGAGGCCGCGGCCACCGCCTATCTGGTGCGGGCGCGTGGTTGGGCACTGGCCGGGGGCGACCCGGGCGCAAGCGCCAAGTACATCGGCGAACTCGTCGCCGCCCGCGAAAGCCGTTGAGAGAGAGAGGGTAGTCCGGTGGACTTTTCACGAGTGATCCTTGCCGACGACGATCAGACTTTTCTCGACGAGGCCCGCGAATTTCTGACCACGCATGTGACCGACGACGTCCGTCGTCGCGACCGCGAGACCGGGGACAATTTCGACGAGGACGTCCACCTGGCGCTGGGGGCCGCGGGCTACCTGGCGAGGGAGTGGAAAGGCGCCGCCGACGGCGGCTTCTCCCGAGTCCGGCGCCGCATCTGGGAGCTGGAGAAGCGCCGGGCGCACGTCCCCTGGGTGACCTGGGGGACCACCGCCATGGTCGCGCACTCGGTGGCGAAATTCGGATCCCCCGAAGTGCAGGCCGAAGTCATGCCGAAAGTCTTCAGCGGCGAAGCGCGGCTGTGTCTGGGCTACACCGAACCCGAGGGTGGATCCGACATCGCGACGTGCAAGACCCGTGCCGTCCGCGACGGTGACAGCTGGGTGATCAACGGCGCCAAGATGTTCACCACCGGCGCGCACAAGTGCCAGTACGTCTTCCTGATCACCAACACCGAACCGGAGGCTCCAAAGCACAAGAGCCTGACCATGTTTCTGGTGCCTTTGAGCTCACCGGGCATCGAGATCCAGGGCATCCGCACCGTCGACGGTGACCGCACCAACATCGTCTACTACAGCGATGTGCGGGTCGACGACAAGTATCGACTCGGCGAGGTCAACGCGGGCTGGACGGTGCTTCGTGAGCCGCTCAACACCGAGCACGGCGCGGTGGCCGCCGCACCGGACGGGCTGCAGGATGTGTCGATCATGATGCACCAGGCAAGTTTCATGACACATGCCGTGGACGCTGCCGGCGCCAAGGCGGCACAGCGGCATCCAGACGGGCACCGGTCGGTCGACGACGAATCAGTGGCGTACCGGCTGGGCCGCAGTGCCGCGCGCGTGGAGGCCGCGCTCAGCGCGCCCGGCATCTTCGGACGGGTGGCGATCGCGCAGACCATGCGTGACGTCTCCCCGGAACTGATGGATCTGCTCGGCACGGCGTCGACACTGCCATACGGAACCGACGGCGCCGCCGACGACGGAGCGTCGGAATACGTCTACCGATTCGCCCCGCTGGTCGGCATCTACGGCGGCACACTCGAGGTGTTCCGCAACATGATCGCGCAATACATGCTCGGCCTTGGCAAGCCGAACTACTCTGCGCCGAAGAAGGTTTCGTAGACTACGTGGTCAGTATCGTCGCGGCCGCGGTGCCGGGCGCACCGTAAACCTGGGCGAATCCGACTCGTGGGGTGCCCGGGACTTGGCGGTCGCCGGCCTCGCCCCGCAGCTGCCGCACCAATTCGTGCATCTGACGCAAACCGGATGCACCGATCGGCTCGCCGTTGGCGATCAGTCCACCGTCGGTGTTGACCGGCATCGCGCCGTTGATCTCGGTGGCACCCTCGGCCAGCAGCTTCTCCTGTTCGCCGTCGGCGCAGAAGCCGGCCTCCGCCATGTGGATGACCTCGGCACCGGCATCGGTGTCCTGCAATTGGATGACATCGACGTCTTGCGGTGCGACACCGGCTCTCTCGAATGCGGCCCGCGCGGCGTACACCGTCGGCGAGGCGTCCTCGGCCACCGGCGCATAGGTGGTGTTGACCTCGTAGGCGCCATAGCGACGGGTACGGACTTCGACTGCCCGCACATAGACCGGCTTGGCGGTGTACCGGTGTGCGATGTCCGCCCGGCACATCACCACCGCGGCAGCGCCCTCGTCGGGTGTGCAGAACATGTACTGCGTCAGTGGGTAATTCAGTACGGGCGAGGCCAGGATGGCCTCTTCGGAGATGGGCTTGCGCCGAAAAGCGTTGGGGTTGAGGGCACCGTTGCGAAAGTTCTTCGCGGCTACCTTTGCCAGGGTGTCGGTCGAGATGCCGTAGTCGTGAAGGTACCTGTTCGCTTTCATGCCGAAGTACTGCGTGGTCAGGTACTGGCCGTTCTCCGCATACCAGCGCGGCATACCCACCAGCGCGGGATCTTCGGTGAATGCTCCACGCGGGTGCTTGTCCATCCCGACGGCGATGCCGATGTCGTAGTCGCCCAGCCGAATACTGTCCGCGCACAGTTTGGTTGCGCTGGCGGCGGTGGCGCAGGCGTTGAACACGTCGGTGAACGGGATTCCGGTCAACCCGACCATGCCCACAATGGCATCCGGGTTGGCCACCGTCCAGCTTCCGCCGACTGCGAATTGGACGTCGTTCCACTCGATGCCGGCATCAGTCAAGGCGAATCCGATCGCGTCCGCAGCCATCTGCATGGCGGACTTGCCCTCGAAGCGACCGAAAGGATGCAGACCGACGCCGATAATCGCGACCTCGTTGGTGCTGCGGCTCATGCGTTGGCTCCCATCGGTACTCAGCTCTTGGTGAATGTCACGGGAAGTGCGGACGGGGAGCGGAACGGTTGGCCGTAGATGTGCGGATCGTCGTCGGTGACGAGCTGGAGATCGGTGACCCGATCCAGCAGACACTCCAGCGCGACCCGCGTCTCCATGCGTGCCAGATGCAGGCCCAGACAGGTGTGCTCGCCGGCGGCGAACGAGATGTGCGGCATGTGCTCCCGCCGGATGTCGAAATCCTCGGCGTGGCGCCAGCGTTGCTCGTCTCGATTGGCCGAGCCGATGCACAGGTCGACCGCCGATCCCGCAGGAATCGCAACTCCCTGTAACACAGTGTCTTCGGTGGTGAATCGCTGCACCGTGGTCAGCGGCGTCTCGAAACGCAGCCCCTCTTCGATCGCCGGGCCGATCAGCGAACGGTCGGCCTGCACCGC
The DNA here is from genome assembly GCF_002863225.1 of Mycobacterium sp. Classification (GTDB taxonomy): domain Bacteria; phylum Actinomycetota; class Actinomycetes; order Mycobacteriales; family Mycobacteriaceae; genus Mycobacterium. Next base: position 66,297 of record NZ_PKEK01000062.1, read on the forward strand.
GGCGAACTGTTCGGGATGAGTCAGCAGCAGGAAAAGCAGGTTGCCTGACGAGCGGTAAGTGGTTTCCAGTCCGGCGGGCAGCAGCAGTCGGAGAAACGAGTAAATCGCTTCGTCGCTGAGTCTTTCGCCGTCGATCTCCGCGGTCACCAGATCGCCGATGATGTCTTCGGTCGGGGTGTCCCGGCGTTGTTCGATCTGGGCCAGGAAGTAGTCCTTCAGTGCGGCGGAGGCTTCGAAGGCGCGCTCGTATTTGATCGTGTAGTTGATCAGTTGCACCGCGCGCTCGCGGAAAGTCGGCAAGTCTTCGGCGGGCAGGCCCAGCAGCGTGGCGATCACCCGGGTCGGGAATTCGAAGGTGAAATCGCGGACCAGGTCCGCCCGCCCGGCGTCGACGAACTCGTCGATCAGCGCGTCGCAGATGGGGCGCACGACTTCGGGTTCCCATCGGACCAGCGCCTTGGATTTGAACGCCGCGGACACCAGATTGCGGTGTTCGCGATGTGTCTTGCCCGCCATGGCCAGGATGGACGGCCCGATGAACAGTCCGATGGTGTTGTCGTAATACTGCGAACTGAAAGTCTGGGCGTCACGGAAGGCGGCGTTCACCGCCTCGAAGGACACGGCGGCGAAAGAGTTCTTCGGGCGCAGCGATTCGGGTGTCTTCGAATAGTCGACGACTGTTCCGTGGAAAACGCCTGCGCCGTGGCGTTTGTCGGCGAAGTACGGATAGGGGTCGCGGATGAAACCGGCCGGTTTGTCGTCGCCGACGGCGACGGTCCGAGTGTGACCTTCCACAGCTACGCTCCGGCTTCTTCGGGCGGATCGGCGTCTTGCCGCATGATCGTACTGTAACAATTACAGTAGCGTACATGGGCGCGGGGCCGCGCCGGAAGATGCCGGTCGGGGTCGGCTCAGGATTCGCGGCTGCGACTGCGCTTGATCAACTCCACGCCGAGCTCCTCCGGCGGCACCGGATGACCTTCGGTGCAGCGGATCTCGACGGACGCATCGGCGCCGCAGCCGAGATGGGTGAGCCGTAACCGATTGCGTCCCGGAAGATGTCGCTGGCCCCACTCGAACATGGCCCACACCACCGGCATGAAGTCGGTGCCGGACTCGGTGAGGATGTATTCGTCGCGGGTGCGTTGCCCGGGCTCACGGTAGGGCCGCCGCGTCAGGAGGCCGAGTTCGACCAGTTCGGACAACCGTGCGGCGGCTGCGGCTTTGGTGATTCCGACGCGGTGGGCGAAGTCGTCGAACCGGGTGGTGCCGTAGTAGGCCTCGCGCATGATCAGCATCGCGGATTTGGTGCCGAGCGCCGCCATGGTCTTTTCGATCGAGCACTGGCCGACCGCCGTCCAGGCGTCGCGGTCGGCGAGCACGCCCTGCAGGAGTGTCATAGATCACCTTATTTCTGGGTTGCTCCCAGTATACCTAGGTGTTACACCTGGGTATAGCTGGGTAAACCTAGCGCTGGACTCAAGGAGGAGCCATGTCATACCAGGATCGCGATGCCGTCATCGTGGGAGCGGTGCGCACGCCCGTCGGCAAGGGAAAGGCCAACGGCGCGCTACACGGCGTTCTGCCCGCTGACCTGTTGGCGCACAGTCTGCGTGAGCTGGTAGCCCGCACGGGTGTCGACCCGGTTCAGATCGACGATGTCATCGCCGGCGCGGTCACTCAGGTGGGCGATCAGGCCGTCAACATCGCGCGCAACTCGCTGCTGGGCGCGGGCTTCCCGGAGTCGGTCCCGGGTACCACCATCGACCGCCAGTGCGGCAGCAGCCAGCAGGCGATCAGCTTCGCGGCGCAGGGCGTCCTCGCCGGCGCGTACGACATCGTCGTCGCCGCGGGAGTGGAATCCATGAGCCGGGTGCCGATGGGCACCTCGGTGCTGCCCGGCAGTAACCCGTTCGGCGATGGCATGAAAGAGCGTTACCCCGAGGGTCTGGTGCCCCAGGGCATCAGCGCAGAGCTCATCGCGTCGCGCTGGGGATTCTCCCGGGCCGATCTCGACGAGTTCTCCGCCAACAGCCACGAAAAAGCTGCTCGCGCAACCAAAGACGGGCTGTTCGAGAACGAGCTGGCGCCGATCGCGGGGCTGAGCACCGACGAGATCATTCGGCCTGGCACGACCGTCGAGACGTTGGCCGGTCTGAAGCCGGCCTTCTACGACCCGGCGGTGGGAGAGCGCTTCCCCCAGATCAATTGGGAGATCACGCCCGGAAACTCGTCGCCGCTGTCCGACGGCAGCGCCGCGGTGCTGATCACCAGCGGGGCGGCCGCCAAGCGGCTCGGTCTGCGCCCGCTGGCCCGGATCCACACCACCACCGTGGTCGGCTCGGACCCGCTCTACATGCTCACCGGCGTCATCCCGGCCACCGAGAAGGTGCTGCAGCGCGCCGGCCTGAAGCTGTCCGACATCGACCTGTTCGAGGTCAACGAGGCCTTCGCGCCCGTGGTGCTGGCCTGGGCCAAGGACATCGGGGCCGACCTGGCCAAGACCAACGTCAACGGTGGCGCGATCGCCATCGGACATACGTTGGGCGCCAGCGGTGCTCGCATCATGACGACGTTGGTCAATGCGCTGGAGCAGCGCGGCGGCCGGTATGCGCTGCAGACCATGTGCGAGGGCGGCGGCATGGCCAACGCCACCATCATCGAGCGACTGGACTAACCGGGCAGTCGTGCACGTGGAGCGTCAACACCGTTCGGTGTCGGCGCTCCACGTCAGTTCGGTGATGTCAGTGACACCGATCAGCAGGACCTCGTCGGTGGCGCGAACGAACGGTGTCGGGGATATCAAGCAGCGCACCAAAAAGTCTTCGGGGTGGAACCAGTCCACGACCATCGTTCCGGCGGTGCGGAGCGCGGTGACGAAGTCTCGGGCCGGGGTCGCCGAGTGCCCGGCGAGCAACTCGGGAAGTCGCTGTCCGATCAGCCTGACCGTGTCGGGCCGGTGGCCGAGCATGGTGGCGAATGCGGGGTTGCTGTAGAAGACGACGCCGTCGAGCCGGACGGCCAGCATCGGGATCGCCAATTGGTCCAACAACGTCGACGCGGGCATCTCGTGGAGGTAGCCAGAAGTATTGGGTGACGTGGTCATGTGATCCTGGCGGGCGGGCGTCGCCTTGAATGTCGGGTCCGGAGCGATTGCCCCTCGACGTTGCGCGGCGGTGTCGCACGGCGCAACTCTTCCCAAACCTGCTGGTTTTTCAGCAGCTTCAAAACCTACCCGATCTGGTCGGATCGCGGAGGTCGAGGGATATCGCCGGGCTCTGAGCAGGCGTTGGGCCGGCCTACCGGACGCGATTACCGATCACAGCCAGCCGGTCCGTGCGGCGGCGACCGGCTCGGCGGGGGCCGGTGCCAGCTCGCCGCTCTTCACGCCGTCGAGCATGCGCTTCACCGCGGCGACGATGTCGGGGGCCGCGGCCGCGAGTCCGGCTTTGTCGGCTTCGCTAACGTCAGCCGGATCGACACCCGCACGGGTCAACACCGCGTCAGGGTCGGCGAGTTCACCGGCCAGCCAGGAGACCGGGTCGGCGGACAGCTCGGGGACGAAGTTGCGTCGGCCCGGCTCCCATTCGGTGAAGCGGGGGTGGTGGTGCGCACGGTCCAGGGTGCCGGGCGGGCTCGCGGTGGAGCCGAAGAGGTCCACCCGCCAGACCGGGCGCTCGAGTGAGATCGGGACACCGGCGTAGATCGACCCGCGCGGCTCGCCCTTTTCGACGAGGCGCAGTTCCAGCCTGACTCCCCGCTCGGGAGTTTCCTGGCCTTCATTGGGGGTGGGGTCGACGAAGAACATGTCGCCGACGACGACACCGAGAGTTTCGAATCCGAACGCTGCGAACATGCCTTCGAGGGTAGACCCACCCTTCGGACCGGGTCCGGCCCGCGAACTACAGGGCGGCCGGCGCACCCGCGGGTACCGCTGGGCGGATCGGCCGCACCGGAGCGATCCGGACATACGGCGAACCCGGAGCTGGGCGTTCGTCGGGCTCACCCTTGTTGGGCCACAGCGAGGTGGCCCGCTCCGCAAGCGCGGTGATGGTGAGCGACGGGTTGACACCCAGATTCGCGGTGATCGTCGAGCCGTCGATCACATGCAGCCCGGGGTGGCCGTGCATGCGGTGGTAGGGGTCTACGACACCTTCGTCCGCGCTCTCGCCGATGATGCAGCCGCCGATGAAATGCCCCGTCATCGGGACGTCGATCATGTCCGACCAACCGCCGCCGGCGATGCCGTCGAGGTGGTCGGCGGCACGTCGGGCGACCTCGTGGCCGACCGGGATCCAGGTGGGGTTCGGTTCACCGATGCCCTGGCGCGACACCAGCCGTCGCTTGAAGAACTTTCGCCGGGTGAATGTCGTCAGCGAATTGTCGTGAGTCTGCATCACCAGCAGCGGGATCGTCTGCTCTGACCAATGTCTCGGGTTGAACAGTCGCCAGAGGTCCCGCCGTTGGCGCGCGAACTCCTTGATTCCGCTGCGCCAGCGCCGTCCATTATCCGACCCGTCGACCAAGACGGTGCCCAGCAGCCCCATCAGGTTGGAGTCGTGACCGTAGCGACACGGCTCGACATGGGTGTGCTCGTCGGGATGGATCGAGGATGTGATCGCGACGCCCTCCGAATAGTCGACGTCGTTGCGGCGTGCCCGCACCGCCAGGATCGACTCGGAGTTGGTCCGGGACAGCTCGCCGAGCCGGGGCGAGATGTGCGGCAGGCTCCCGCGATCCCGCAATCGGTGCAGCAGCCGTTGGCTGCCCAGGGCGGCCGCCGAGAACACCACCTGTTCGGCGGTGAAGGTGTGGTGTCGGCGCCGCAGCTTGCCACCGGTACGACGCGTCATCACGTCATACCCGCCGTCGCTACGCGGTCGGACGTCGACGACCGTGGTCAGCGGGTGCACTTTGGCGCCGAGCTTCTCGGCCAGGTACAGGTAGTTCTTGACCAGGGTGTTCTTGGCGTTGTGCCGGCAACCGGTCATGCATTCGCCGCAGTGCCGGCAGGCCCGCCGTTCCGGGCCGGCTCCGCCGAAGTAGGGGTCGCCGACGTCGGCGCCGGGCGCGGCGAGTTCCCCGTCAGAACCGGTGAAGCAAACCCCCACGGGGGTGGCGTGGAAGGTGTCGGCGACACCGAGGTCGGTGGCAATCTGCAGCATCACCTTGTCCGACGGTGTGATTCGCGGATAGGTCTCGACGCCGAGCATCCGCTTGGCCTGGTCGTACCACGGCTCGAGTTCGTCTTTCCAATCGGTGATGCCACTCCAGCGCCGGTCGGCGTAGAACGCGTCGCCGGGTTGGTAGAGGGTGTTCGCGTAGACCAGTGAGCCGCCACCCACCCCCGCGCCGCTGAGCACCACCGCGTCGGACAGTACGTCGATCCGCTGGATTCCGTAGCAGCCGACCGAAGGCCTGAAGATGTAATCCCTGACATGCCAAGAGTTTTTGGCGAAGTCCTCGTCGTTGAAACGGCGACCCGCTTCGAGCACGCCTACCCGGTAACCTTTCTCGCTCAGCCGCAGCGCGGTGACGCTGCCGCCGAAGCCGGAACCGATCACCAACACGTCATAATCGAATCCAGTCATGCGTCGACCTCCTCGGCCAGCTTGGGGCTGATTGCCCGGTAGTCCGCGATTTCCGTTGTCCGCGTGCGGCGTTGGTATTCGTGTACCAGGCCCGGCCAGTTGGTGGTGACCCGGCCGGAGGCGGCCCGGTACCAGGAATCGCAGGAGCTCCACACGCCGCGCTCGAGCCGTGACTGGATGTCATCGTCGTACGCCTGCTCGACGTCGTGCCGGACCTCGAACGCGTGGGCGCGACCGCGGGCGATTTCTTCGACGATCTGCCGGATGTAGCGCGCCTGCTGCTCCATCATCAGGATGATCGAGCTGCTGCCGAGATTGGTATTCGGGCCGTAGATCAGGAACATGTTCGGAAATCCCGGCACGGCCATGCCGAGGTGCGCACGGGCGCCGTCGGCCCACTGGGAATGCAGATCGCGCCCGCCGCGGCCGCAGACCCTCATCGGCGCGAGGAATTCGGTGGCTTTGAAACCGGTGCCGTAGATGATGACATCTACGTCGTGTACCCGGCCGTCAGCGGTTCGCACACCCGTCGGCGTCACCTCTTCGATCGTCTCGGTCTCGACATCGACGTTGTCGCAGGCCAGCGCCGCATACCAATCGCTGCTGAACAGCACCCTCTTACAGCCGATCGGATAGTCGGGCGTGAGCTTGGCGCGCAACACCGGATCTTTGATGTGCCACTTGAGGTTTGCCGACGCCAGCAGGCCCACCAACCGGGCCAGCGGGGCCGCCTTGGTCAACGCGAGGCTGAAGAACTCGGTGATGTTCCAGATCAACTCGCGCATGGCGGCGGCGAACCCCGGTAGCGTGCGGAACGCGGCGTGGTGAGTGGTGGTGTAGGCGCGATCCGGCTTCGGGATCACATACGGCGCCGACCGTTGAAACACGGTGACTTGCTTGGCAATTCGGCGAATGCGCGGGACAAACTGAATTGCCGATGCGCCGGTGCCGAGTACCGCGACACGCTTACCGGACAGATCGACGTCATGTTGCCAGTCGGCGGAATGGAAGGACGGGCCGGCGAATGTGTCGAGCCCGGGTATGGCCGGGAGCGCCGGTCGGGACAGCTGGCCCACCGCCGGGACGACGATGTCGGCTTCGAGAACCTCGCCGTGGGACGTCCGCACCCGCCAGGTGGCCGATGCGTCGCGATATTCGGCCGAGGTGACCTCGACGCCGGTGCGGACCAGCTCGCGCAAACCGAGGCGGTCGGCGGTGTCGCGAATGTAGCCGAGGATGTCGGGTTGCTCGGCGTAACGGCGGCCCCAGTTGGTCTTGCGGGCGAACGAGTAGGAGTACAGGTTCGACGGGACGTCGCAGGCTGCGCCGGGATAAGTGTTCTCGCGCCACACGCCGCCGACGTCGTCGGCCTTCTCCAGGATCGTGACGTCCGCGAGGCCATCTTTGGACAATTCGTAGGCGGCGGCCAGTCCGCCGAATCCGGCTCCGATCACCAGCGCCCGTGGGCGGTGATTAGTCGTAGTCATGATGTTCACGCTAGGAGTTACACCCGCTGCGCCCGCAGTCGATTGCGGTCGAAAAATCCATAATTCCGGCCAACCGGCCGGTGACGATCACACTGCGAGCCGCGCCCGAGGCGCCGCCGACCGCTGATAGCGGGCTGGGGTCGTTCCCGTCCAGCGCTTGAACGCGGCGATGAAGCTGGTCGCCTCGGCATAGCCGAGCCGCTGCGCGACGTCTTCGACCGACAGCGCGCCGGTCGCCAGCAGCTCCTCGGCCAGCACCCGGTGCACCTCCTCGACCAGGTCGCGGAAGGTGGTGTGCTCCTCGGCCAGCCGCCGCCGCAGTGTTCGCTCGCTCATCGCCAGATGGCGGGCGACGCCGGCGACGGTGTGCGGTTCGCCGTCGATCGAGGCGAGTCGGTCGCGAACCCGGCGGGCGACACCGGTCAACTGCCGACGGCGTTCCAAAAGGTCCTGGCACTGCTGCATACATGTCGCGACGGTGATCGCACTGGCCTGCGGCAGCCGGTTGTCGAGCAGGGCGGCCGGAAACCTGGCCGCGTTCAACGGCGCCTCGTACTGCGGGGTCACACCGAACATCTCCCGGGCCGCGGCATCGCCTGACGCCGGTGCGGGCGCAGCGAACTCGATCGAGGTGAACGGCACGGGGTTGCCCAGCAACCCCGCCATGACCCGGGCGATCGCCGCGAGATCGCGTCGCAGCAGGAATTCGGCGACCGGACCGGACAGGTCCGGCAGCTGGAGTCGCAGCACCGCGACCGATCCGTCGACCGTCACGCTCGGCAAGGAGAAACCGTAGCTGAGCTCGTAGAAGCGGGCGGCGAACCGCACCGCGTCGCCCAGCGTCGAGCTGGTCAGGCACGCGAAGCCGAATATTCCGAGCGATCCGACGTGGTAGCCGCCGCCGACCCGCACGCCCAAATTCGCGGCGTCGCCCAACAGGTCCACCAGGTTGCCGACGACGGCCAGCTCCTGACGGCCGACGATCATCCGGTCGGGGTCACGGAGATCCGCCTCCGAGAGTCCGGAGTCCTTCAGCACATCGGCGACGACGAGACCGTTGTCGCGACCGAACTCGGCCATCAATGCGACGCTGACCGTGCTGCGCGGGAAATCCCAATGCGACACCTGTTGGCCCGCGAACACCTTCATGCACTTCAGTATGGCCAAACGAACTCGGAAGGGGCTGCGGCGGCGCATTAGGCTCAACGCATTCGATCGACACGGAGAGTGGACGCATGGACCTGCCCGTCCGGGACTGGACGCATTGGGCGACAGGCTATGGGTTGCCGCGCACGATGTTGAATCTGCTGGCGCGCCAGGGTGATCCGATGGCAAAGCTGCTGACGATCGACCGCAATCCGGTCGACGACATCTATCCGCTGATCGAGCAGGTCCGGGCGCGGGGCCGGATGTCCCGGGTAGCCGGGGCCGGCTGGGTGAGTGCTGACGCGCAGATCCTGCGCGCGGTGTTGCGCGACAGCCGGATCAGGACCGCCAAACCCCGCGACCGGTCACCGTTTCGGGCCGGCCAGTGGCTTCTGGCCAGAACCGACCCCGGGCTGATGAACCCGATCGAACCGCCCTCGATGCTGGTCACCGAGCCTCCCGAGCACGCCCGGCTGCGCCAACCGGTGACGCGGGCGTTCACGCCGCGGGCGCTGGACCGACTTCGCGCGGGTATCCACAACCTCGCCAACCGGTTGCTCGACGATCTGGACGGCGCGACGGAGTGCGACCTGGTCGCGAAGTACGCCGCGCAGATCCCGATGGCGGTGATCACCGACATGATGGCGATACCGCGGGACGACACGCCCTACCTGCTCGACGTCGCGGAGACGGCCACGAGCCTGCTCGGCAGCATCGGTGCGTCGTGGCGCGCCTACCGGTCGGCCACGACTGTCTTGCGCGAGTTCGAGGGGTACGTCGGCGCGCACATCGAGCGGCTGCGGGACAGCGACGAAGACAGCATCCTGTCCGACGTCATCCGCAACAGCGATCTGACCGAGGCCGAGCTCAAGATGCTGGCGGCGCTGCTTTTCGGGGCGGGGTTCATCACCACGACGCACATTCTGGGCAAGGCGGTGATAGCGCTCGTCCGTCATCCGGACCAGCTCGCCGTTCTACGCGCACACCCCGAGGGATGGCCCAACGCCGTCGAGGAGATTCTGCGCTACGACACCCCTGTCCAATTCGTGCCCCGGGTCGCGGCCGAAGACGTTGACATCGAGGGGTATTCGGTCCGGGCGGGTGAGGCGATATTCATCATGTACGGCGGGGCCAACCGTGACCCAGCGGTCTTCGACGATCCGAACGTCTTCGACACCACCCGAGCCAATGCCCGCGATCACCTCACCTTCGGCACCGGCGTGCATACCTGCCTGGGCGCGGCACTGGGTCGGATGGAAGTCCAGATCGGCCTGCAAACCCTGTTCGAGCGGTTCCCGCGGCTGAGCCTGGCCGGCGAACCGGTCTACAACAACATCATCGGCTTACACGGGCTCAAGCAGCTTCCGGTGTCACTGGGCTAAGCCTCGCTCACCGCCTGCTCGCGGGCCCACCGGTAGTCGGCCTTGCCCGCCGGGCTGCGCAGTATGGCGGCCCGGAACACGATTGCCTTCGGCAGCTTGTAGCGCGCCAAAGTCTGTGCGGCATGGTCGATCAAGTCGCCGGCCTCAGCCGTCGCGTCGTCGTCGAGCGCGACGACGGCGACCACCTCCTGGCCCCACCTCTCGCTCGGCCGTCCGGCGACGACGACATCGCGGACAGCGGGATGCGATGCGATCGCGGTCTCGACCTCTTCGACGAAGATCTTCTCGCCGCCGGAGTTGATCGTCACCGAGTCCCGGCCCAGCAACTCGATACACCCGTCGTCGCGGTGCCGTGCGCGGTCACCCGGAATCGCGTAGCGCACGCCGTCGATCACCGGGAAGGTTGCGGCGGTCTTTGCAGCGTCACCCTTGTAACCCAGTGGTATATAACCCTTTTGGGCCAGCCAGCCCATCCCGTCGTGGCCCGGCTGCAGGAGTGAGCCGTGATCCTCGGCGGCCACCACGGTGTCGGGTCCGGTGCTGAAGGTGCCCGTCGAAACCCCGGCCGCCGTCGACATGTGGTGCATCTGGCCACCGGTCTCCGACGAGCCGACGCCGTCGATGACGATGGCGTTGGGCAGCACTTCGATCAACCGCTGCTTGACGAACGGTGTCAGCAGCGCGCCGCCGTTGGCCACCACCGCCAACGACGACACGTCTGCAATGCCCTTCTCGATGGCGGTGACGAGTGGGCGAGCCACCGCGTCGCCGACCACAGTCACCGTTATCACCTTCTCCCGCTCGATGGTGCGGACCACATCGTCGGCGTCCAAATGGTCTACGACGGAGGGGAATACGACGGTTTGGCCGGTGGTGATCGCTGTCATGACGCTCCACTGGGCGGCGCCGTGAATCAGCGGGGGCAGCACCAACAGCTTGGTTCCGACGCTGCCGGCCAGTCTGCCGACGATCTCGTCGAGCGACGTGCTGGGCTCGCCGGTCATCAGGTTTCGACCGCCGAAGGACGTCATGAAGATGTCGTGCTGACGCCACAGCACACCCTTGGGCATGCCGGTGGTGCCGCCGGTGTAGAGGACGTACAAGTCGTCGGGGGAGTGCTCGATGTCCGGCGAAGGGGCTGGCGAGCTGATCGCGTCCTCGTAGTCCACGGCGCCGTCGAGCAGCGGGTTGCCCGAATCGTCGGCGATCTGGATCAGGACCCGCAGTTGCGGAAGATCCGGCAGCACCTCGGCCACCCGTGGCGCGAACGCGGCGTGATAGATCAGTGCCGTCGCGCCCGAGTCGGCCAGCAGATATTGCAGCTCGCTTTTGACGTAGCGGTAGTTGACGTTGAACGGTGCGACCCGGGCGCCGAAGGCCCCGATCAGCGACTCGACGAACTCGTTGCCGTTGTAGGCGTACAGGCCGAGGAGATCCTGTCCGGCCTGATGTCCGTCGAGCGCCGATCGCTCGGTGTGGCAACCCAATCCGCGTGCGTGCAGATAGGCCGCCAGCTGCCGTGACCGGTCGATGATCTGCGCATAGGTGTACCGCTTGTCGCCCTGGATGATCAGTTCGCGGTCCGGAATCGTGGCTGCTACGGCCGCGGTGACGGCGGGAACGGTGAATTCGACTGCGCTGTCGGACATCTAGACCCTCACGGCTGGTGTGGAAGCAAGCGGACCATCAGGCCGTTGGCTTCGCTGAGGACGGCGCCGTCGGCCGATGTCATAGTAGCCTCTATGAAAACTTTCCTACCATCGATCTCCCTGACCGAGCCACGGGTTTCCAGCGGCTCGCCGATCGGGGTGATCTTGCGGTAGTCGACGTGCAGAAATGCGGTCCTGGTCGGGAAGATGTTCGCCGCGGTCACGGTCATACCGAACAGCCAGTCGTACAGCAGCGGAATGATTCCGCCGTGCACTGCCCGGTTGCCGCCGATGTGGGCTTCGGTGAAGTGCCCGGTCATGGTGACGCCGTCGGCGCTGGAGTCGGCCACCGTCCACGGCGGCATCAACGGGTGGCCCAGACCCGGGATGCTCAACACCCGGCCCGCCACCGTTTCGGTCTCTGGAACCTGGTGGCCGTCCAGGATCGCGCAGGCGCTCTCCAGGTGCTCGGCGGCGGCGGCCCACCGCGAACCGCCCGGGTCGGTAGAGACGGTCAGGTCCTGCAGGCGGCGCAGCGCCGTGACGTATCGGCCCAATTCCTCGGGGGCGTCCTCGACCGGTCGAACGTCGGGGAATCCGCCACGGGCTGCGGGCGCGGTATCGGTCACGAAGTCCTCTCATCTGACCGGCTCCACGTCTGGAGCTGGTCGTCGGTGGGCTCGGTCAGGTCCGTCACGCCGGAACTTCGTAGAACTGGGTGGCCCACTTACGCAGCGCCATATACCCCTTGGCGTCTTCCTTGGACAGCGCCGGGTTTTCGACGTACCTCTGGTAGCGCCAGATCTGCAGGTCGTCGAACACGGTTGAGAGAAAGTGCTTTTCAATGGTCTGCCGCAGATCGTCGGGTGGTACGTCAGAGGCGTCGCCGGGCAGTCGTGGCCACCAGATCGAATAGAACAAGTCCGAGCACCCGTCGTCGACCGGGGTGCAGGTGAAGATCAACCGGTGGTTTTGGGCGCCCTCGAACACACTGATCGCGCCACCCAGGCCGAACAAGTGACTGTGGAACCGCAACGCGAGGTCGCCGGGGTCGTCGCTGCGTGCATCCGGCCAGCCCGCGACGAAGTGCCATTCCTGGTCGACGATCTTCCAATCCAGCACCCGGGGCGTCACGGTGGCGTGATGGACGTACTCGAAATGCGCACTGTCGGGCGCGTTCTCGGCCACGATCTGCGGATGCACCGGCTCCCGCTCGGCGCGCCGCGAGAACTCCGGATAGGCGCGGTAGTACGCCGCCGGGTCGGTCTCGAACTGCGGAAACTCCCCGAAGATGTCCGGCATCTCCCACTGTGGCTCTTTGCCCTGCGGCTGATGCCAGATGAAAACGCAGTCGTACTGCTCGATTACGGGATACACCCGCAAGCGCAGCACCTTGTTGGGACGTTCCGGTTGATAAGGGATGTACCGGTTGGTGCCGTCTGGTCCCCAGCGCCAGCCATGGAACGGGCACTGGATGCAGTCGCCGACCACCGTGCCGCCGTGGCCGATGTGGGCACCGAGGTGTTTGCAGTGGGCTTCCATCACGTGGAGTAGGCCGCTTTCGTCGCGGTAGGCAACGAGCTCCTCGCCGAAATAGTGCAGCGGCCGAGCCTCGCCGATCGGGAATTCCGGCGACCAGCCGACCATGAACCAACCAGTGACTTTCCAGGTGAAGGGTACTTTCACACCGGCTCCTAAGGCGCTCGTGGCGACGATACTAAATACGTTACAGTATGGATTCCAATTCCTGAGAGGCGTTGCAAGGTGGCTGACGAATCTGAGGCCGGTGCACGATTCGATGCGATCGTGATCGGCGCCGGTTTCTCCGGCCTGTACACCCTGCATCGACTGCGTGGGCTCGGGTTGCGGGCCCTGGTGCTCGAGATGGCCGAAAACGTCGGTGGCACTTGGCTGTACAACCGATATCCGGGTGCTCGCTGTGACATCGAGAGCATCGAATACTCCTACAGTTTCTCTGAGCAGATCCAGCAGGAATGGGTGTGGACGGAGACGATGCCGGCCCAGCCCGAGGTGGAGGCCTACCTGAACTTCGTCGCCGACCGGCTCGACCTGCGGCGTGACATCCGGTTCGGTACCAAGGTCACCGCGATGGCCTTCGACGAGCAGGACGCGCTCTGGGTGGTGCGCTCCGAGGTGGGTGAGTCCTTCGTCGCGCCGTTCGTGATAGCCGCCTCCGGCATCCTGTCGGTGCCACTGGAACCCGATATCCCCGGCATCGGCGAGTTCACCGGCGAGTCGTTGTTCACCGCACGCTGGCCGGCGGACGGCTTCGACTTCGCCGACAAGCGAGTCGGGGTGATCGGGACCGGGTCGACCGGTGTCCAACTCATCCCGGTGGTTGCTCGGGAAGCCGGACAGCTCTTCGTGTTTCAACGCTCACCGGCGTACACGCTGCCCTGGAAGGTCCGGTCGTTCGATGCCGGCGAGCTGGACCGGATGAAGGCCGACTACGGCGCCATTCGGGAGGCTCAACGTGCCCACCCGATCGGCGCCGCGCGGCTCAGTGCGTTCTCGGTATTGCTCGAGATGCTGGGCAGGCCGCCGCTGAAGTCGGCGTCGCGCGCCGACCAGTTGCGGGCCATCGACGAGAACGGCGTGCTGGGCGCGCTCAATTGGGGCGACGTCTTCTTCGACATCGAGGCGAACCGGATGGCCGCGTCGCTCTACGGTGAGGCGGTGGCCCGGATCGTGAAGGACCCCGACACCGCGGCGTCGCTGGTGCCCGACCACCCCTTTGCGTGCAAGCGCCCGATCATCGACCAGGGCTACTACGAGACGTTCAACCGCGACAACGTGACGCTGGTGGATCTGCGCGCCGCGCCGATCGAACGGGTGACACCGAACGGTATCCGTACTGCCCGCGACGATTTCGACCTCGATGCGATCATCTACGCGACCGGCTTCGACGCCATGACCGGCGCACTGAGTCGCATCGACATCCGTGGGCGCGACGGCGCCTCACTCGGCGAATTCTGGGCCACCGACGGACCGCTGTCGTACCTCGGGTTGGCGGTCGCCGGCTTTCCGAACCTGTTCACCATCCAGGGGCCGGGGAGTCCGAGTGCCGCGACCAACTTCGTCGCCGCATTAGAACAACACGTCGAATGGATCGGCGACTGTATTGCTTACCTGCGCGCCAACGGGATTCGCACCATCGAGGCAACACCGTCCGCGCAACGGGACTGGATCGAGCACGCCACCTCGCTCGTCGCGGCCACGGTTCTGGTCCACCCGTCCTGCAACTCCTGGTACAACGGTGGCAACGTGCCCGGCAAGAAACGGATGTACATGGGTTATACCGGCGGAATTCCCGAATACCGGCGCCGCTGCGACGAGATCGCGGCCACCGGATACAACGGCTTCGCGTTGGCGTAGGTGACGGACATGTCGTTGGCAACTCTCGGCTTCAACGCCGCCCGCGAGCTCAGCCTGGTTTTGCCCCGCACAATTGCCGGGCTCAACGAATCGACCGGCTGGCATCCGGCGACACCGCGCGGGGTCCGGCAGTTCGGCGAGGTCATGTTGGATGAGCTTGTACTGTCTGGCTTTTCGCTGATCGGTGGAGCCCCGAAAGGCATACGATCACCCGATGAGTGCGCCGAGGCGGCCGAGGAGCTGTCCGCATTGGGCATCGACGGTGCGCACGGTGAACCCGAGCCGCTGCGAGTCCACACGATAGAGCGCAAGCGTGTTGCCGGGCTGTCCTACGAGCGGCTCACCTTCGATCACGACCCCGGGTTGCCGCAGAGTCTGGCGAGCCAGCGGCTGGGCGGCCCGGCCAGGGCAGTGGTCCACCTCTGCCGCCACACCGATGGGCCGCGGCCGTGGCTGGTCTGGGTGCACGGCGCGGGTCAAGGTGGTGTGGAGGACTTACTGCTCAGCCGAATCGGGCGCATTCACCACCAGTTGGGTTTCAACGTGGCGATGCCGGTGCAGCCGGGCCACGGTTCCCGGCGACGGGAATGGCCGGCCTACCCGGACATGGATCCCCTCGGCAACGTCGCCGGGATGATGCGGTCGGTGTCGGAGATCCGGGCCGTCGTCAGGTGGGCGCGTCCGCAGGCCAGCGCTGTTGTGGTGTCGGGTATTTCGATGGGAACCCCGGTCGCGGCGCTGGTGTCCCATCTGGAGCGGGACATCGACGCCGTCGGGCTGTACACGCCGATTCTCGGACTCAACAGCATGATCGCCAAGCACCTGGGCCGCTGGGGTTCGGCGCGCGACGAATTCCGCGAGTTGCTGGGTTCCCCGGTGGTGGCTCAGCTGACGTCGGTGATCGACCCGCTTGCCGTCGACCCGGCGCCGCCACCGCAGCGCCGGCTGATCGTCGGAGCGTGGCATGACCGGATGGCGATGCGTGAGCCCACCGAGGCGCTGCAGGAGCGGTGGCGCGGGCAGCTGTACTGGTACGACGGCAGCCATGTCGGCCACGTGTTCTCCCGCAGGGTGTTTGCGGTTACCGAGCGATTCCTGCGTGAAGTCGTTGCCGGATGAGCCCCGTCACCCGCACCGCTCGCGAAGTGGTCGAGCTCTACAACCTGGTGGTGTGGAACGAGCACAATCTGGACTTGGCCGAGGAGTTGTTCGGCGACAACGTCATCCGCCACGGCGTCGGTGAGGCACACACGCTGACTCACGACCAGGCGGTCCAGCGCGTCGCCGACGTGTGGCAGCAGCTCGACACGTTGCGCTTCGACTTGAACATCGTCGTTGCCGGCGATGACGGTGAGCATGTCGCGCTCGTATACGACTCCGCAATGACCACCAAGGACGGCGCCGAGACCAATGTCGCCAGCATCGAAGTGTTCCGCGTCGTGGACGGAAAGATCGCCGAGGTGTGGAATTCTGGCTACCAGCAAGGAGTTTGGAGATGACCGAGACGCTCGACGAATTGGGCTACTACCTGCTGGCCGGGGCCGGCGGTGAAGGCCCGGCGACCTTGATGGACGAGGCACGCCGCGGTGAGGAGTTGGGCTTCGGTACGGCGTTCATCTCCGAACGCTGGAACGTCAAGGAGGCGTCATCCTTGGTGGGCGCGGCGTGCGCGGTCACCGAGCGGATGCAGATCGCCACCGCCGCAACGAATCACAACACCCGCCATCCGCTGATTACGGGATCGTGGGCCACCACCATGCACCGGCTGTCCGGCGGTCGTTTCACCCTGGGCGTGGGCCGCGGCATCGCAGCGATCTATGGTGCGTTCGGAATCCCGGCCGTCACCACGGCACAGATGGAGGACTGGGCGCAGGTGATGCGCCGGCTCTGGCACGGCGAGGTCATCTTCAACCACGACGGTCCGATGGGTAAGTACAACATCCTGTTCCTCGACCCCGATTTCGACGAAAACATCCGGCTGGCCCTGGTGGCGTTCGGCCCCAACACCCTGGCTTTGGGAGGTCGGGCCTTCGATGACGTCATCCTGCACACCTACTTCACCCCGGAGACGTTGCAGCGCAGCGTCGCAACCGTCAAGGCCGCCGCGGAGAAAGCCGGCCGCGACCCCGACAGCGTGCGGGTGTGGTCGTGTTTCGCCACGGTCGGCGACCACCTGCCCGAAGCGCTGCGGCTGAAGAAGACCGTCGCCAGGCTGGCCACCTATCTGCAGGGCTACGGCGATCTGCTGGTACGGACCAACAACTGGGATCCCGCTGTGCTGGAACGGTTTCGGGCGGACTCGGTGGTGACGTCGATCGCCGGTGGAATCGACCACAAGGCCACCCCGGAGCAGATCGAACACATCGCCACACTCATTCCCGACGAATGGTTGGAGCCGTCGGCCACCGGGTCGGCGCAGCAGTGCGTCGACCGGATCCGGCAGGAGTTCGGCTACGGTGCCGACGCGGTGATCCTGCACGGCGCGACGCCCGACGAGTTGGAGCCGATCGTCACGGCCTACCGGACCGCCGGGTAAGAACTAGACATGTCGACGTATCTGCAAGACAAAGTCATCATCGTCACCGGAGCCGCCAGCGGGTTCGGCAAACTGATCTCGGAGAAGTGTGCGGCCGGC
Source organism: Mycobacterium sp. (assembly GCF_002863225.1). Classification (GTDB taxonomy): domain Bacteria; phylum Actinomycetota; class Actinomycetes; order Mycobacteriales; family Mycobacteriaceae; genus Mycobacterium. The sequence continues at coordinate 83,583 of NZ_PKEK01000062.1, forward strand.
GGTGCGAAGGTCGTCGGGGTCGACGTCAGCGTCGACGCGCTCGATGCCGTCTTCGAAGGCATTCGGGCGGCCGGCCATGACGGCACCAGCCATGTCGCCGACGTCGCCGACATGAGCCAGATGCAAGCCGCGGCCCGGCACGCCGTCGACACCTACGGTCGGATCGACGTGATCGTCAACAACGCCGGCGTCATGCCGCTGGCGTTCTACGCCGACCATGCCCGGGCATGGGAGAAGTGGCACAAGGCAATCGACATCAACATCAAGGGCGTCGTGAACGGCATCTCGGCCGTCTACGACACGATGGTCGCGCAGGGACGGGGCCAGGTGGTCAACATCTCGTCCATCTACGGCAATGCCGGCACCGAAGGCTCCGGCGTGTACAGCGCTACGAAAGCCGCCGTCGATGCGCTGTCGGAGTCATTGCGGGTCGAGGCACAGGGCGTGATCAAGGTGACCACCGTCAAGCCGACCGGCGTGTTGGGAACCCACCTGGGCAGCTGGGTCGTCAACGAGGCGGCGATCATGGGCATCCTCGGGCAGAAGGGTGGCCAGTTCGCCGAGAACGTCGCCAAGTTACAGAGCGGCGCACTGGAACCCGCGCAGCTCGACGTGGACTCCGTCGGCTACTGGTTGATCAACCCCGACGACCTGACCAATGCGGTAGTGCACGTGATCGACCAACCGTGGGGCATCAACATCAGTGACGTGACGGTCCGGGCCAGCGGCGAAAACTACGCCTACTGAGGACTGTTCGCGCCGTTCGGTCACGGCATGATCGCGGTGCGCGCCACCGGTTCGGGTGCCGCCTGTCGACTCGACAGTCCCCGACGCAGCGCGGCGAGTAGTGCATCACGTGTCTCGCGTGGGTCGATCAGCTCGTCGAAACCCATGTGCTCGGCCGAGCGGTAGGACGCCTGCAGCTCCGCGTCACGCAGCTTGGCCGTGAGGTCATCACCAGCGTGCGAAGCCTTGCTGAGCGCCGCCGCGCTCATCGCACCCATCGTCGCTCCCGGATAGGCGAACGTGGCACCTTGGCCGTCAAAACTCAACAGCGACATGACCATTGAACCGAAGCCGTACGCCTTGCGCAGCGTGACGTGCAGCTTGACGGTGGTGGCAACCGTCTGTGCGACGAACATCCGGCCACCGGCCCGCAGCACGCCGCTGCGTTCAGAGCGGCTGCCCGGCAGCATGCCCGGGTTGTCGGCGAGAAACACGATCGGCAGATGGAACGAGTCGGCGACCGTGATGAAGTGCGCCGCCTTGTCCGCGGCGTCGGCATCGATGGAGCCGGCCAGCACCTGGGGCTGGTTGGCCACCACCGCCACCGGATGACCGCCGAGATGCGCCAGCGCACAGATGATCGCCTTACCGAATTGCGGTTGCACCTCGAACCAGTCCGTCCGGTCGAACACCACGTCGAGCACCGAACGCATGTCGTAGATTCGCCGGTTGTCGCGCGAGACGATCTCGACCAACTCCGGCGTCGGCCTCGGTGTCGTGGTCTCGTCGTCCGGTAGCGGTGACGGGTAGGACCATGCACTGGACGGGAAGTAGGACAGGTACCGCCGGATGTCGTCGAGCACCGTCTCGTCGTCCTCGCCGACGTTGTGGATCACGCCGCTCGGCAAGGCAACACCGGGTCCGCCGAGGTCCTCCTTCGAAATGTCCTCTCCGGTGGACTCTTTGACGACGGGCGGCCCAGCGGTGAAGATCGCACCCTGCGGGCTCATGATCCGGAAGTCGCAGACCGGCGCGACCAGCGCGCCGTGTCCGGCCGACGGGCCCAGCACCGCGGCGACGGTCGGGACTTTGCCCGAGCACTGCGCCTGGGCGAGCAGATCGGTCGGCGAACGGCCGTAGTGCCCACCGGTCGGCCGAAAACCCGCGCCCTCCAACAGCATCACCAGCGGAACCTTGTCGCGCAGAGCCAACTCGGCGATTCGGTAGCGTTTGGAGTTGCCACCCGGCCCGATGCTGCCGGCCAGGGTGGTGAAATCCTCGGCTCCGAGCATCACCGGCGAGCCGTTGATCAAGCCGGATCCGACGACGATGCCGTCAGCGGCCGTCTCGCCGCCGACCATGGTGCCGATCTCGCGGAACGTGCCCTTGTCGAGCAGGTGCTCGATGCGTCCACGCGCATCGAGTTTGCCCTTGCCATGATGCTTGGCCACCCGCTCCGGGCCACCCATCGCCCAGGTGTGCCGGCGGCGACGGGCAAGGTCGTCCAGCGTCTCTTCCCACTCGGGCGGCTTCGTCATCGACTCGTCCTCATCCGTCGGCGCGATTTACTGAAGTGCTTACTGTAGCGTCTGCGGGAGGTAGACGGCGATAGGTGGTGCGATGGGCATTCGGCTGACCGAGGACGAGGCGTGGGAAGTCGTTCAATCGGCGCATACCGGGATTCTGACGACACTGCGCCGCGACGGTGTGCCGATCGCGCTTCCGGTGTGGTTCGCCGTCGACGATCGCACGATCACGCTGACGACTCCGTCCACCACCAAGAAGATCGCCCGTGTCCGGCGGGACCCGCGGGCCTCGTTCCTGGTGGAGTCCGGGGAGAAGTACGTCGAGCTACAGGGAGTGCATCTCACCGGACGAATCGAGATCGTCGACGATGCCGACGCCAAGGCCCGGATCCAGGCCTCCGTCGATGCGAAGTACGCGGCGTTTCGACCGGCAGCCGGAGCGTTGCCCGCCAAAGCGCAGGCGTTCTATGCCCAGCAGGCCTATCTGCGCTTCGTGCCGGACGCGCGGATCCTGACTTGGGACAATGCCCGGCTCGGTCTGCCGAGGTAATGACGAAGTGACTGTGCCGCATGCCTTTTGCGTGAGTGCGGACGGCGCCATTGACCCTACCGAATTGCTTACTGTAGCTTCACGAGTATGACGCCGGCCTGCGCTGAACTGATCTGGAGTGCGCACAGGTGAGCGCGACGCAGACCGCCGGACTCAAGGTCGACGGCGGCATCTTCACCGACCTGGCCCGAGTTCCGGAACTGGCCGACCAGCTCGAGCGGCAGGGCTACGACGCCTGCTGGACCGGTGAGATCAACCATGATCCGTTCTTCCCGCTACTGCTGGCCGCTGAACACACGTCACGACTCGAACTCGGCACCAGCATTGCGGTGGCATTCGCCCGCAACCCGATGACCGTCGCCAACGTCGGCTGGGATCTGCAGACCTACTCCCAAGGCCGCTTCATCTTGGGCCTCGGAACTCAGATCAAGCCGCACATCGAGAAGCGCTTCGGTATGCCGTGGAGTCGGCCGGTCGCCCGGATGCGCGAGTTCGTGCTTGCGCTGCACGCGATCTGGTCGGCGTGGAACGACGGGACCCGGCTCCGGTTCGAGGGCGAGTTCTACACCCACAAGCTGATGACACCGATGTTCACCCCTGAGCTGCAGCCCTTTTCGGCGCCGAGGATCTTCATCGCCGCCGTCGGTGAAGCGATGACCGACATGTGCGGCGAAGTGGCCGACGGGCTTTTGGCCCACGCCTTCACCACCCGGGAGTACCTGCATGACGTCACCGTGCCCGCGGTGCTGGGCGGTCTGCAGCGTTCGGGTCGCGACCGCAGCGACTTCCAGGTGGCCTGCCCGGTGTTCGTGGTGACCGGTAGCGACGAGGCCGAAATGACCGTGGGCGCAACCGGTGTGCGTAAGCAGATCGCGTTCTACGGGTCGACGCCGGCCTACCGCAAAGTCCTGGAGTTGCACGGCTGGGGTGGGGTGGCGGACGACCTGCACCGGCTTTCGCTGCAAGGCGAATGGGACGCCATGGCGACGCTGGTCGACGACGAGATGCTGAACGCCTTCGCTGTGGTCGCTCCGACGGACAAGCTCGCCGCGGCGCTGAAGGACCGTTGCGACGGCGTCATCGATCGAGTGATGCCGTCGTTCCCCCGCACCCTGTCCGATGACACCATCCGCGCGGTCTTGACCGAATTGCGTCAATGAGGAGTTGCCGATGAGCACGCCCACAATCGACGAGGCCGGCAAGGTCTTCGCCGACCCGCAGGCCTACACCAACGAGACGACATTGCATGCGGCGCTGTCGTATCTGCGAGCCAACGCACCGGTGTCCCGGGTCGAGGTCCCGGACTACAAGCCGTTCTGGGCGATCACGAGACACGCCGACATCATGGACATCGAGCGCAACAACGTGTTGTTCACCAACTGGCCCCGTCCGGTGCTGACCACCACCGAAGGCGACGAGCTGCAGGCCGCCGCGGGAGTCAAGACGCTGATCCACCTCGACGACCCACAACACCGGGTGGTGCGGGCGATCGGGGGAGACTGGTTCCGGCCGAAGGCGATGCGCGCGTTGAAGATCCGCGTCGACGAGCTGGCCAAGAACTACGTCGACAAGATGCTCGAGGTCGGTCCCGAATGCGACTTCGTCCAAGAGGTCGCGGTGAATTACCCGCTGTACGTGATCATGTCGCTGCTCGGGATACCCGAGTCCGACTTCTCGCGGATGCTCAAGCTCACCCAGGAGCTATTCGGCAGCGACGACAGCGAATTCAAGCGTGGCAGCAGCAACGAAGACCAGTTGCCGGCATTGCTGGACATGTTCGGTTACTTCAACGGTGTCACCGCGTCGCGGCGTGAGCATCCGACCGAGGATCTGGCATCTGCCATCGCCAACGCCCGCATCGACGGCGAACCGCTATCCGACATCGAGACGGTGTCCTACTACCTGATCGTCGCCACGGCTGGACATGACACCACGAGCGCGACCATCTCCGGGGGTCTGCATGCGCTGATCGACAACCCCGATCAACTGGAGCGGCTGCGGGACGATCTCGCCCTCATGCCGCTGGCCACCGAGGAGATGATTCGGTGGACCACGCCGGTGAAGGAATTCATGCGGACCGCCGCCGAGGACACCACAGTGCGCGGCGTCCCGATCGCGGCGGGGGAGTCGCTTCTGCTGTCGTATGTGTCGGGCAACCGGGACGAGGACGTCTTCAGCGATCCGTTTCGCTTCGACGTCGGGCGCGATCCCAACAAGCATCTGGCGTTCGGTTACGGCGTGCACTTCTGCCTGGGTGCAGCACTGGCCCGGATGGAGGTCAGCAGCTTCTTCTCCGAGCTGGTGCCTCGGCTGAAATCGATTGAGCTGACCGGTGATCCGGAGCATGTGGCGACGACCTTCGTCGGCGGGCTCAAGCACCTGCCGGTCCGCTACTCGCTGCGCTGACTACGGCTCGTCCTCGTCGTCGTCTCGGAGGAGTTTTTCGGGGTGGTGGTAGGTGTTGGTGCGTGGTTGGCCGTGGTCGAGGTGGGGTGGTGGGATCCATTCGGTTTGGCCGTGGGTGTTGTTGCGGGTGGTCCAGCCCTTCTCGGTGAGGTCGTGGTTGGGGCCGCAGGTCAGGGTCATGGTGTTGACGTCGGTTTCGGGGCGGGTGCGGTAGGGGTTGTTGTGGTGGACCTGGCACTGGTAGGCGGGCACGGTGCAGCCGGGGAAGGTGCAGCCGCGGTCTCTGGCGTGTAACACGATTCGCTGGGCTGGGGAGGCCAGCCGTTTGGTGTGATACAGCGCCAACGCTTTGCCGTGGTTGAAGATGGCCAGGTAGTGGTGGGCGTGGGAGGCCAGTCGGATCACGTCGGACATGGGTAGCAGGGTGCCGCCGCTGGTGAGTCCGCGGCCGGCGCCGGCTTCCAACTCCTGCAAGGTGGTGGTGACGATGATCGAGGTGGGCAGCCCGTTGTGCTGACCCAGCTCCCCTGAGGCGAGCAACGCCCGGCCGGCGGCGAGCAGGGCGTCGTGGTGGCGTTGCCCGGCGCTGCGGGTGTCACCCTGAATGGCGGCTTGGGAGGGGGTGCCGCTGATGCAGGGTGTGTCGTCGGCGGGGTTGCACATGCCGGGGGCGGCGAGTTTGGCGAAGACGGCGTCGAGGGTGGCGCGGGCTTCGGGGTTGAGCCAGCCGCTGATCGGGGACATCCCGTCGATGTCTTGTTGACCGATGCTGAGGCCGCGACGCCGGGCGCGGTCGGTGTCGGTGAAGTCGCCGTCGGGGTTGAGGCAGTCGGTCAACGTGTCGGCCAGCTTGGCCAGCTCATCGGGGCGGTGCTCCAGGCTCAGCCGGGCCAGCTGCGCCTCGGCGGTAGCGCGGGTGTCCACGTCGACGAAGTCGGGGATCCGATGCCAGAAACTGCGAATCACCGCGACGTGGCCGACACCGAGGTCGCCGTTGCGTTGCGCGGCCGCCGTCGCCGCAAGCACCGGCGCGAGCGGTTCGCCGTTGAGCGCCCGCCGCTCACCGAGGTCGGCTGCTTCATGCATACGACGGGAGGCGTCGGTGCGGCTGATCCGTAACCGGTTGGCCAGCACCGGCGCCAACTTCCCACCCAGCACCGCCGGCTCGACAACAGCCAGCTCGTTGATCAACGCATGCTCGACGGCGGGCTGGGCGCGGCGAAACCCCTCAAACCGTTCCAACACCCTGAGCCGTTCAGGGGTGGTCAGCGCGTCAAAGCTGAGGTCCAGGACGCGTTTCCAGGCGGCGTCGAGCGCGTCGAATCCCTCGACGACCTCTTCCCGACTACTAGAACGCATGTTCGAATAGTAACGACGGCCACCGACAGAAGCACCCCACCGAAGCGCAACTGTGGATAAACCTGCGACTGTGGATCAAGCCCACACGGACCGCGGCGAAACTGAAGTGACGCAAGTGGTTTCAGTTGTACAAACCACACCGCTCGACGAGTATCTCGGCCAGCTGCCGAGGCTCGCTGATCATCAGGTCATGGCAGGTGTCGATGGGAATCAACGTGTCGACGCCGCCGAGCGCTTCGATACTCCGCATCTGTACGTGCCGGAACAGCGCGTGGTCCCGCAGGGTGAGGATCCAGGTCCGCGGGATGTCCTCGGGCAGGCCGCTCCGATCGACCGCCTCAGCGATGACCGTCACCGCCTCGGGATGAATTCGCGCCAACGTGAAGCGGCGCTGCGCGCGCGTCATTCCGTTGCAGAAGATCAAGGCGCTGAGTAGGTTTGGCGTTGTCGACGGGGGAGTCCGCAACCGCACCGCCCGACGCACATACCAGGCCAGCGGCCCGACGAGGGTGTCGACGATCGCCGAACCCTGCACCGGCAGACACGACGCCGCCAAGATCATCTCCCGCACCCGCGACGGTCCCAGCGCGGCAACGATGCCGGGCACCGTCAAACCGGCGAGTGAGTGCCCCACCACGACCACCTCACCCAGACCCGCGGCCTCCACCTGCTCGACGGCCGACCGGACGCAATCGGCGATGCTCACCGTCGTCAGATCCCCGGGAGTCGAACCATGACCCGGCATGTCGACCGCCAATACCGGCAAATCCGGTGCGAGCAGGCGTAATTCGTCGACGGTGAGATCCCAGCAGTCCGCCGAGTGTTCACCGCCGTGAACCAGAACCAGGCCCGGCGACTGCGGGTTATTCGATTCCGAAATCGATGATCCCGCGGACGATCTCGCCGTTCAGCAGGTCGGCGTAGGCGTCGTTGATCTCGTCGAGCCGGTACCGTCTGGTGATCATCTCGTCGAGCATCAGTTGACCGGACTGATACAGCCGGGCCAACCGGTCGATGTCGGCCTTCGGATTACACGAGCCGAAGATGGTGCCCGCCAGCGTCTTGTTCATCAGGATGAAGTCCTGCAGGTTGATCTTGACCGAGTGGGTCAACTGCGACGTCATCCCGGTCAGCACGCAGGTGCCGCCCTTGCGAGTCAGGGCAACCCCGTCGCGGACGTCTTCGCGAGCCACCAACGACGGTGAGACCACCACGGAATCGGCCATCACCCCGAGCGTCAGACCGCGCACCAAATCCATTGCCTCTTCAGCTGATCCGGCGGTGTGCGTCGCGCCGAACCGCAGTGCCGACTTTTGTTTGAACTCGACTGGATCGACGGCGATGATCTGTGCGGCACCGTTGACTCTGGCGCTCTGGATCGCGGCCGTGCCGATGCCACCCACGCCGATCACCACGACGGTGTCGCCGGCGCGCATGTTCGATCGGTTGGACACCGAGCCGAAGCCAGTCGGGATCGCGCACGACAACAGCGCGCTGGGCGCCAGCGGAAGGTGCTGCTCGATTTTGACCAGCGACCTCGTCGACACCACGGTGTGCTCGGCGAACGTGCCCACCTTGGCCAGGTGGCCGAGGTCCCGGCCGTCGGCGGTGTGATGGCGAAATGTGCCGTCGGTGGGCATGCCAGGGATCATCGTGCCGATGCCGGCGTCGCAGATGTACTCGGCTCCGGTTGCGCACCAACGGCATTGGCCGCAGACCGCCACAAAGGACATCACCACGTGGTCGCCCGGGGCGAACTCCGTGACGCCGTCGCCGACCTCGACGACGATGCCCGATCCCTCGTGCCCGCCGATCATCGGGAACATGGTCGGCAGCCCCATCGACTTCATCACCTCGTTGGGCGCGGACATGTCGCCCTTGAGGATGTGATCGTCGGAATGGCACAGTCCGGACGCGGCCATCTTGACCAGAACTTCGCCGGCTTTCGGGGGATCGAGCTCGATTTCCTCGACGGACCATGGCCCGCCGACGTCGTGCAGGATCGCGGCGCGACTTCTCACGACACCGGGGTGAAGGTCACGGGCAGGCTGTTGGGCGAGCGGAATGTGACACCGACTATCCGGGTGTCGTCGTCGGGTTCCAGCCGGAGGTTCTCGAGACGATTCAGCAGGCTGTCCAGCATTACCCGAGTTTCCAGGCGTGCCAGATGCATTCCCAGACACATGTGGATGCCGCCCGCAAAAGCGATGTGCGGCTGGCGAGGTCGTCGAATGTCGAAGGTGTTGGAGTCCGGCCAACGGCTCTCGTCACGGTTGGCCGATCCCATGCACAAGTCGACCTGAGCACCGGCGGGGATTGTCGTGCCGCTGATTTCGACGTCGCGGGTCGTGGTTCGCATGACCATCGTCAGCGGAGTCTCGACCCGCAGGCCCTCTTCCATCGCGGCCGGAATCAAAGACCGGTCCCGCTGCACCATCGCCAACTGCTCGGGATGGGTCAACAGCAGGTAGAGCAGGTTGCCCGAGGACCGGTACGTGGTCTCCAGGCCGGCCGGCAGCAGAAGCCGCAGGAACGCGATGATCGCCTCGTCGTCGAGCTTCTCACCGTCGATCTCCGCGGTGCACAGGTCGCCGATGATGTCGTTGGTCGGCTTCCGGCGACGCTGCTCGACCTGTTCGGAAAAGTAGGTGTGCAATTCGCCGGCTGCGATCAACCCGGCCTCGATGTCGGTCTGGATCGAGATGAGGCCTAGCGACAACCGACGGAACATCTCGAGATCTTCACGGGGCAACCCGAGTAGCTCGGAGATGATCCGGGTGGGGAATTCGAACGTCAGCGCCTTCACCAGGTCGGCATGCCCGTCGGCCTTGATCTCGTCGACGAGTTGGTCGCAGACCGGGCCGATGACCGACGGCTCCCAGCGCTCCAAGGCGGTGGCCCGGAAGGCTTTGGCCACCAGGCTGCGATGGTCGTGATGCTCCTTGCCCTCCATCGCCAGAATGGTGTGGCCCATCACCAGGCCGATCGTTTTGTCGTACGCGGCGGAGGTGAAGGCCTTCTCGTCGCGGAAGGCCTGGAAAACCCCGTCGTAGCCGTACAGCACCCATTCGTCGTCGGCCTTCAGCTCCGGCGGCAGCAACTCGTTTTCCATGAAGGTGCCGTGGAACACCGGTTCGGTGCGCCGCATGTACTCGAAGAACGGGTACGGGCTGGTCTCGCCGGTGGTGTCGAGGACGACGGGCTGGTCCCCAACATCGGACTGTTCGGTACGCAGCGTCATTGCCGCTCCTTCGTGACCGGGAATTTCGCTATCATAATATAGATAGCAACGAAGCCCAACGGCTTGTGGCGGTTACGGTAACGAGGACAGTATTAACTGTGGCTGAACGTCGACTTGTGTGTTCGCTCGACGACTTGCCGCCGGGCGCGATGAAACTCGTGGACGTCGGGAAGTTCGGTGTCGGGGTGTACAACGTCGCCGGTTCCCTGCACGCGATCGTGAACTACTGCTCGCACGAGGGCGCGCCGCTGTGCGAGGGACTGATCGGCGGCACCAACGAATGGGCGCCCGACGAGCCGGGCGGGCTGCGCCGGGTGCGCGACGGCCAGATTCTCCGATGCCCTTGGCACAACTGGGAATTCGACGTCACCACCGGACAGAATCTGGCCGACCCCAAGCGACGGGTCCGAACGTACGACGTCGACATCGCCGACGGGAAGGTGTACCTGACCGCATGATCATCGACACCAACGTCCAACCGCATTTCCGCTACAACGCCGAAGTCAGACGCTATTTACCGGCGGCCCACAAGCTGCGGTCCATCCCTGACGTCGAGTCACAGTGGTATCAGGCGCCGGGTGGAAACTACCGGCAGGACCTCTACGGCGAGCACTATCCCGGGTCCGACCGTGACACCGTTGCCCATCACCTCTTCGACGACGGCGGTGTCGATTACGCGGTGTTGAACCCGTCGACCCGGGGCAACATCGCCGACTATCTGCTCAACAGCCGGATCTGCGCCGCGGTCAACGACTGGCTGCTGGACCGTTGGCTGGAGCCCGACACCAGCAATCGCTTCCGCGGCACCATCAGGGTCAACCCGGAAGATCCACGCGGCGCGGTGGCCGAGATCGAACGCCTCGCCGCACATCCCAAGCTGGTACAGGTCGGCGTCCCGATGCAATCCCGCGAGCCCTACGGCAAGCCGATGTTCGAGCCGATCTGGGAAGCGGCCGCCGCCCACGGACTGCCCGTCGCCGTGCACATCAACGGCGGCAACGGTGTCGACTACGCGCCGACGTTCGCGGGCCACGCCGGCACCTATCCCGGCTACGCGGCCTTCATGCCGCTGAACTACTTCGTCCACCTGGCCACGCTGATCGTCGAGGGCACTTTCGGCCGTCATCCCGATCTGAGGTTCGTCTTCGCCGACGGCGGATACGACATCCTGACGCCGCTGATCTGGCGGCTGGACACGTTCTGGCTGTCGATGCGCGACCAGACCCCTTGGGTCGACCGTTATCCCAGCGATTATCTGCCGGCTCACGTCCGCTTCTGCTCGTCGTCGCTGGACGGGCCGACCGATCTCGGCCAGACGCAGCGCTGGATGGAGTTCTCCGGCAAGAGCGATCTGGTGATGTACGGGTCGGCCTATCCGCACTGGTCGACGACTTCACCCGCGGACGCCGCCGACGGGTTGGACGACGCGCAGCGCGACAAGTTGTTGTGGCGCAACGCCGCCGAGCTCTACGGGCTTACGGCGCCGGCGGAAGGGAGTGTCCGATGACCATCATCGAGCGGGCCGAACCGCACCTCGCACACGACGAGATCGCAGTCGCCATCGTCGACACCGACGTGCACCCGATGCCGGTCTCGACCGACGTCCTGAAGTCTTATGCGCCACCGGAGTGGGTCGACAAGATCTGGCCCGTCGGCAACGCCGTCACGCCGCTGCCGCACTTCTACGACACCCCGGACTCGTACAAGACGATGTCCATGCGGGTCGACGCGGCGCCGCCCGGCGGTGGCTTCGCCGGCACCGATCCCGAGTACGCGGCTCAGCAATTGCTCGTCGGCGCCGGCGTCGGCATCGCGACGCTGGAACCGATGTGCGACGCGCAACTGCCACAGGCCGAACATGTGCTGAAGTCGACCTACAACAAATGGCTCGCCGACGTGTGGCTGGACCGCAACAACGCGCACGGCCGCTGGCGTGGCTCGATCAGCGTCAGTGCGCAGGTGCCCGACTCGGCGGCCCGGGAGATCGAGCGGTGGGCGGGTCATCCGTACCTGGCGCAGGTGCTGATGACGCCGCAGACCCGCGGAATCCCGTTCGGCAACCCGCATTTCGACCCGATCTACGCGGCCGCTTCGGCCAACGGGCTGCCGGTCGCCACCCACCTGATGGGGCAGACGCCGTTCGAGCTCATTCCGCTGTTTCCGGTCGGCAATCCGGCCCACTGGCACGACTTCTTCGCGTCCTGGCCGTTGTTGTACGTCTCGCACCTGATGAGCCTGGTCTTCGACGGGGCCTTCGACCGGCATCCCGACCTTCGGATTGTCTTCGTCGAGGGCGGCTTCACCTGGGCCATGCCGGTGATGTCGCGGATGGACCGGATCTGGGAGGCGCGTCGCGCCGATCTGCCGCACGTTCGACGGCGGCCGTCGGAGTACGTCCGCGAACACGTCCGGTTCACCACCCAGCCGCTGGAAGACACCGACGTCAAGCAGTTCCGCGAGTACGTCGAGATGATGGACCTCGGCGACAACCTGATGTTCTCGACCGACTATCCGCACTGGAGCTACGACGCGCCGAACTACGCCGTCAACCGGTTCCCGGCCGCACAGCGTGAGCGGATCATGCACGGCAACGCCACCGCGTTGTACGGCCTGCCGTCGACTGTGAAAGCGCTCCCCGGTGAGCGGCCCGCGGCCGCCGCCGGCCCCGAGTGACCACCGGCGAGTCGGGCCGTATCGCCAACGGCTTAAATAGGGTGACCTAACAACGCCGAAGGACGAGGGTATGACGACGGAGACCGATCGCGCCGAAGCCACCCGGCCCCGCGGAATCAGTCGAATCGACCCGGCACTGCGCGATGCGGCGGCCAAGTCGGCGATCGTGGAATTCCAGGCGGACTCGCTGCCGGCCGAGCGCGAGCGGATCGACCGGTTGGCGGCCGACCGCGCCGCGGCCGTCGACACGTCCGACGTACAGGTCGAGGACCGGGCCATCGCCGGACCCGCCGGTGAACCACTGGGCCTTCGGCTGTACCGCGGTCCGGCCGGATCGTCGGCGCCGCTGACCATCTACGCGCACGGTGGTGGCTTCGTCACCGGCAATCTGGACACCGACCACGCGCACTGCGTGCAACTGGCCCGCGAGGGACGTTGCCTGGTGGTGTCGGTGGACTACCGGCTGGCGCCCGAGCATCCCTGCCCCGCAGCACTGGACGACGTGGAAGCCGCGTTCCGCTACGTCATCGAGCAGAGCGAGGATCTCGATGTCGACCGCACTCGGGTAGTGGTGATGGGCCGTGACGCGGGGGCGGCACTGGTTGCGGCGCTCGCTCAGCGCAACTTCGACTCCGAAGGCCCGGCGATCCTGGCACAGGTACTGCACCAGCCGATGCTGGACTGCGACGCCACACCGTCGCGACGGGAATTCCAGCAGACACCGGGACTCAACGGTCCCGCGGTGAGCCGGGCGTGGAATCACTATCTCGGCCACGGCGCCGCGACCTCGGAGCACGTTCCGGCTCATCGAGCGAACCTGGAAGGGCTGCCGCCGGCCTTCATCAGTTGCGCCGAGATCGACCCGTGCCGGGACGAGGCGATCGATTACGCCAACCGCCTGCTGCATGCTTTCGTGCACACCGAATTGCATGTGGTCGCGGCGACGTTCCACGGGTTCGACTCCGCGGTGCCGGACTGGGTGGTGTCGCAGGAGAGCACGGCGCTGCACTCGCGAACGCTGCGCAGATCCTTCGCGCTCTAGCTAGATCGGGTCGAACTTGGTGATCAGCCAGTCGCCGTGCAGCTTGTTCATCGTGACGAGGACGGCGCTGGACGCCATCGACGGGTCGGGGCGTTCCTTGCTGACCGTCGCCTGGTTGACGAAGATCAGCACGACCGCCGAGTCAGCATGCAGGTCCTTGGCCGCGGCGCCGACGACCTGAGCGGTGGTCTTGACGCCTTTCGATTGCGCGGCCGGCGCGATGACGTCCCTGGTGAATTTGTCGTAGTAGTTCGCGAAGTCCCCGCTGAGGTGCGACTTGGCCGCAGCGAAGTCCTCGTTGAGGGTTTCCGGCTTGTAGGTCAGCAGCGCCGTGGTGCCGTCCCGAGCGGCGCTGACAACGCTCTGCTCGACGGAGTGGTCGACCATCTCGTCGGGCCGGTACTGCGAGAAGTACACCCATCCGGCCAGGCTGCCGGCCGCGATCAGGCCCAACACCAGCGCCAGCGGGACGACGGGCAGCGAGCGCCACCGAGACGTCGCCGACGGCGTGACTTCGGCCTCAGTGGTTGCCGTGTCGCTCGCGGCGGCTTTGTCGATTTCGGCGCCTTCGGTCGCCTCGACGTCGGGTGTGGTCTCGACGTCGCCGGTGGTCTCGACGTCGGGTTTTGTCTCCTCGTCACTCACAGCACGAACTCCACTTTCGAAAGCTTCAGCTGATCACCCTCGTGGACCACCGAGACCTTGAAGCGGAAGGTCCGGGGCGCATCCTTGGCGCCGGCCGCGTTGGTGACCCGCTCGTTGGCCAGCACCAGGACGACCGCCGAATCCTTGTTCATCGACTCCACCGCGGCGGCGGCTACAGTTCCCTCTGCCACCGCCTGGGTGTCTTTGACGACGGACGCGAAATCCTCTGCGGTCTTCTGGAATTGGTCCCGAAAGTCACCGGTGGCACTGTCCAGGATCCGTTGGACGTCTTCCTTGGATTTCTTGAAATCCAGTGACGTCAGATTGACGATGCCTTGCCGGGCGGTTGCGATGTACGCCTCCGCCTGCTGCCGCTCGTCCACGACCTTCTGGTGTTGCCACGCCATCCAACCGCTTGCACCGAGCAGTCCGACGATCGCGAGCACCGCGGCAATACTCAATGCGAGCCGAACACTCAAGCGACGGCGTGCCGGTTCGGAATCCGCGGTGTCCGGCGTCTCCGTGGTCTCGGTCGGCTGCTCGACCTCCTCGGCGGCCTCCGGCGTTTCGTCGGCGCCGGGGCCGGCTTCGGTCTTGGCTTCGGTCTCGGCCACCGGAGTTTCGGTAGCCGCCGGGGTTTTGGTCGC
>NZ_PKEK01000067.1 GCF_002863225.1 Mycobacterium sp.
GATACGGTCAGTGGCAGATACTCGAACAGGCACGGGCGTAACTCCTTCTTCGCAGACTTGCAGGTCGTGAAGCGGAACCTACGCCCGTGCTCCCTATTTACACCGGATTCCGGACACGACCGCGTTTTCGGCGCCACCATCCCGTACTTCTTGTGTCTGATCACGATCCGCGGCACCGATCTGTCTGGCAAGACCGTGATCGCGCCCTGGTTCAGGTCTGATGCGCAGCGGTGCGAGGAACCGGAACCGGAACCGGAAGGCCACTGATGCTGAAATATCGCGGGACACGCTTGGTCAGAGCCGGATTCATCGGCGTTGTCCTGATTTCGATGCTCATCCTGGTCGGTCTCTCGCCCGACCGGATTGTCTCGTTGGCGACCAATGTTCGGTACCAGGCACTGTTCTCCGAAGCGGGCGGCCTGGCCAATGGCAACGCGGTAACGGTGTCGGGAATCAAAGTCGGCACGGTCTCGGATGTGGCACTACACAACGGCGATGCTCTGGTCACGTTCACGATGAAGGGCAACGTCGCGCTCGGCAATGACACCAGCGCCCACATTCGCACCGGCACTCTGCTGGGTGAGCGGGTACTGACCCTGGAGTCGTCAGGGGGCGGGACCATGCATCCGCTGGACATCATCCCGATCTCGCGCACCTCCTCGCCGTATTCGTTGACGCAAGCCGTCAGTGACTTCACCGCCTACGCCGACCAGACGAACACCGCCAACCTGAACCAGTCACTCGACACGTTGTCGGCGACGCTCAACCAGATCGCCCCACAATTGGGGCCCACTTTCGATGCGGTCAGCCGGTTTTCGCAGAGCCTCAACAACCGCAACACAAGCCTGGCCGACCTGTTCAAAAGCGCCAGCGCTGTCACCGGGATCCTGTCCGAACGCAGCCAGCAGGTGAACAAGCTCATTCTGAACTCCGACGATCTGCTGCAGGTCCTCGCGGCGCGCCGGCAGGAGATCGTTCAACTGCTGGCAGCGACCTCGCAGGTCTCCAAGCAGCTGACCGGATTGGTGCACGACAACGAAAGCAAGCTGGCGCCGGCGCTGCACAAGATCAATTCGGTGACTTCGGTGCTGGAGAAGAACCGCGACAACCTCGAAAAATCCTTACCCGGCCTGGCGAAATTCCAGATCACGGTGGGCGAGGCCATCTCCAGCATGTACGCCTACTCGGCGTTCGTCCCGAACTTCCTTATCCCGCAACTCTTCCAGCCCTTCCTGGACTACCTGTGGGGATTCCGCACCTTCGACACCACCAAGGGCCCGGGCTTCCCGTCACCGACACCGCGGGCGTTGCTGCAGTTCCCGTTCAACGGCGCTCCGCCGTGCCCCGGCTGCACGCTGGGTGGACGGATCGGGGGATCGCAATGACCTCTCTGGTTCGTCGTATCCCACGAAACAGGCTCACGAAAATAGCCGCAATCGTGCTGGTGGGGCTTGTCGTTGCCGGCGCTGCCTTCGTGGTCCGGCAGATCTTTTTCGGGCCGAGGACCATTTCCGCCTACTTCACCTCGGCCACCGCGATCTATCCCGGCGACGAGGTTCGGGTCTCGGGTGTCAAAGTCGGCACCATCAAATCCATTGAGCCGCAAGGCACAAAGGCCAAGATGACCTTGCACGTCGATCACGACGTGCCCATTCCGGCGGACGCAAAAGCCGTCATCGTCACCCAGAACCTGGTGGCTGCCCGGTACGTCGAGCTCACTCCCTCCTATCGGACCAGCGGTCCGGTGATGGCTGACGGCGCGGTGATACCGGTCGAGCGCACCGCCGTTCCGGTGGAGTGGGACGAGGTCAAGACCCAATTAATGCGGTTGGCAACAGATTTGGGCCCGAACGCCAAAGTGTCGACACCGTCGATATCGCGGTTCATCGACAGCGCCGCCAACGCGCTTCACGATGGAAACGGCGAGAAGTTGCGCCAGACGCTGACTCAACTGTCCGGGGTGGCGCGGACCATCGCCAATGGCAGCGGCAACATCGTCGACATCATCGAGAACCTGCAGACTTTCGTCAGCGCGTTGCGCGACAGCAACGTCCAGATGGTGCAGTTCAACAATCGGTTGGCCACGCTCACCAGCGTGGTCAACGACAGCAAATCCGATCTGGATGCGGCGGTGACGGACCTGTCGAGCGCAGTGGGCGAGGTGCAGCGTTTCATCGCCGGGACCCGCGACGAGACGAGTGAACAGATCGACCGATTGGGGAAAGCGATTCAGCCTCTTGTCGATCAGCACATGGCTTTGGAAAACATTCTGCACGGCGCGCCGACCGCGCTGAGTAACTTCTTCAACGACTACAACGCCGATACCGGAACCATCGTCGGCGGGTTCGGAATCATGGACTTCGCCAACCCCACCCAGTCCGGTTTGCTTCTGCCGCTACCGATTCCGGGGTGTGCACAGGTCCAATCGGTCGAGAACGTCACGGCAACCGAATCGGGCAAGCTGTGCTCGCTGTTCCTGGGTCCGGGTCTGCGGGTGCTGAACTTCAACAGCCTGCCGATCCCCATCGATCCGTTCATTCAGAAGTCAGTCGATCCGGCCAACGTCGAATACAGCGAAGCGCGCCTGGCACCCGGTGGCGCCGGGCCGAAGCCCGGGCCGCCGGAGACGCCGCCGGCAATTTCGGCCTACACCGGTCTGAACGGGGACTCGATCGTGCCCGGGCCGACGCCGTCGGTGCCGCTGCAGCGGATACCGGGCGCGGCGATGCCGCTGCCGCCACCGCCGTCGCGACCGGAGGCTCCGCCACCGGCACCGAGCCTGCCAGGCATGCTGCTCCCAGCCGAAGGTCCGCAACCGTGACCGCCCGGACGGCCCTGTGGAGGCTGCTCGCCATCGGATGTTGCGTGATGCTGACCGGCACCGGTTGCGCCTTCCGCGGTCTCAACTCGCTGCCGCTGCCCGGCGCGGTGGGCCGCGGGCCGGACGCGAACGTCTATCACGTCGAAATGGCGAATGTCATTACGATGGAGTCGAATTCGCCGGTGATGATCGACGACGTCGTAGTCGGCAGCGTGGGGCCGATGACGGTCAAAGACTGGCATGCGAACGTGCAGATCTCGGTCAAGCCCGATGTTGTCATACCCGCCAACGCAGAAGCCAGCATCGGTCAGACCAGCCTGCTGGGATCCATGCACCTGGAACTCAACCCACCCCTTGGACAGCCCGGTGTGGGCCGGCTGCGGCCGGGCGCCACCATTCCGCTGAATCGATCGTCGACCTATCCGTCGACCGAGCAGACCCTGTCGTCGCTGGCGTTGGTCGTCAACGGCGGAGGACTCGGTCAGATCGGCGAGATCATCCACAACTTCAGCGCTGCGCTTGCCGGACGCGGGGGCGCCGTTCGCGATTTGATCAATCGTTTCGACACTTTCGTGGGGACGCTCGACGAACAACGTGACGAAATCGTGGCGACGATCCAGGCGCTGGACCAGCTCGGTGGCAGCTTCGCCGCGCAGCACGAAGTCATCACCCAGGCGCTGAACAAGGTACCGCCCGCACTCGATGTGCTGATCAAGGAGCGGCCACGCCTGACCGAAGCCCTGGACGGCCTGCGGAAGTTCAGTAACACCGCCACCGGGCTGATCAACGACACCCAGGCCGATTTGGTCAGGAATCTGAAGAATCTGGAGCCGACGGTGAAGGGGCTGGCCGACGTCGGACCGGACCTGGACACGGCACTCGCGGCGTTCACGGTGTTCCCCTTCACCCAGAACTTCGTCGACCGCGCCGTCCGGGGTGACTACTTCAACCTGCATGTCCAACTGGATCTTTCGATCCCGCGGCTCAAGCGGGGCCTGTTCCTCGGAACCCATTTCGGACAGCTCGGGGAACAACAGATACCTGGGCCCGGGGATCCGCCCTATTTGCAATACACGCGGGATCCGTTCCACGCCGGCTTCGGACCACCGCCCGGTGCGCCGCCGCTGCCAGGACCACCAGCTGCGCCGGGGCCTGGTCAGCCGAACCTCCAGTTCAGCGCTCCGCTGCCGGGACCGGCCGCCACTCCGCCAGGTTTCGGACCGGCACCCGGGCCCGCGGCTGGACCGCCCCCGGGGCCGGGCGCGCCGAATGCTGCAGTGCCACCAGGGCTTCCGGCGACCGAGGGGAGCAGGTAGATGCTGACACGCTTCGTCCGGCTTCAGCTGCTGATCTTCTCGATCGTCGGAATGATCGGCGTGATCGCGATGGTCCTCTTCTACATCCAGGCGCCGACGTTGCTCGGAATCGGTCGGATTACAGTCAGCCTCGAGCTGCCGGCGACTGGCGGCCTGTACCGGTTCTCCAACGTGACCTACCGCGGGGTGCAGGTCGGCAAGGTCACTTCGGTGTCGTTGACGGCGCACGGCGCCAAAGCGACACTGTCGCTTGGCACTTCGCCCAAGATTCCGGCGAACCTGCAGGCCGAGGTACTGAGCGTCTCGGCGGTGGGTGAGCAGTATGTGGACCTGCGGCCACGTACCGATTCGGGGCCGTACCTTCGTGACGGGTCAGTTATCGCCATGCGCGACACCACGATTCCGCAGGCAGTCGGACCGATGCTCGACCAGGTGAGCTCGCTGGTCAAGAGCCTGCCCAAGAACAAGATCGGCCAACTGCTCGACGAGTCGTTCCAGGCCTTCAACGGGGCCGGCTACGATCTGGGTTCGCTCAGCGATTCGGCGTCGCGAATCTCGGCTGACTCCAACAGAATTGTGGAGCGCACGCGTGCACTCACCAACGACGCGCAGCCGCTGCTGAACTCGCAGGCGCAGACGACCGACTCGATCCGCAAGTGGGCGCGCAGCCTTGCCGGGATTTCGGATGTGTTGGCCAACGACGATTCTCAGTTTCGCACTGTGTTGCAGCAAGGTCCCGGAGCGCTCGACGAGGCTTCCGGGCTCTTCCAGCAGATCAAGCCGACATTGCCGCTGCTGCTGGCCAACCTGACCACGATCGGGCAGATCGGCATCACGTACCACCCGTCGATCGAGCAGTTGCTGGTGCTGTTGCCGGCGGCGGTTGCCTACGAGCAAACGGCGGGCAGCACGAACTGGCCCGACGGTCAGTCCAGGGGCGACTTCGCGCTCACGGTCGACGACCCGCCGATCTGCACGGTCGGCTTCTTGCCGCCCAGCCAGTGGCGATCCCCGGCTGACACGAGCGACATCGACACCCCGGATGGGTTGTACTGCAAACTGCCGCAGGATTCGCCGCTCGCCGTTCGCGGCGCACGCAACTACCCGTGCATGGGACATCCCGGGAAGCGCGCCCCCACCGTCGAAATCTGCAACAGCGACAAGCCTTTCATGCCATTGGCGATGCGACAGCATGTGCTCGGCCCGTCCCCGCTGGATCCCAACCTGCTTGCCCAGGGCATCCCGCCCGACGACAGGGTCACCGCCGACAAGAGAATCTTCGGCCCGATCGAGGGAACACCGTTGCCGCTGGGAGCGGTCCCGCGCGGAACACCTCCGGGACCGCGGGGGGCGCCGCCGCCGCCGGGCACGTTGGGCGCGGCAGCACCGCCGGCGCCCTCGGCGGCCAACATGTCGACTCAGGCCTCGGAATTCCCCGCGATTGCTCCACTCGATGTGCCGGCATCGCCACCCGCCATGCGGCGACCGGCCGCGCCTCCGAGGCCACCGGCCGTGATCGACGGCGGCCGGCCGCAAGTTGCGCCGAGTTCATTCGGCGGCAACGCGTCTGAGCACGAGCCCCGGGTCGCGGTCGCGACATACGATCCGCGCAACGGTCGCTATCTCACCGCGGATGGGAAGTTTCTTGAGCAGTCAGACCTGGCGACCAAGGCAACGCCGAAGACATGGAGAGACATGCTCCCGACCTGAGCGAATGCTCGGCCGACTATCCGATCAGCCGATCTTGTCCAGCCGCATGGGGATGTCGATGGACAGCCACTGGTTCTGCCCGCAGGCGCCGCTGGGGCCTAGCGTCTTGTTGCGGCCGGCCATCACCGGCGATCCGAGTTTCAGGTAGCCGCTGCCGTCGGGATCTGCGGGGTAGAACGAGAAAGTCTGTTTTCCGGTGAATGCGGTGCCGTCTTCGCAGCGCTCCCAGTTCGGCACGTCGTGTCGGACGTACCACGATGTCCCGTCGATCATGTATAGGCGGGCGCTCCAGCCCTCGTCACTTGTCGCCGTACCGTCGCATTTTATGAAGGTCGAGCACGTAGAGCTCAGCGTCCAGGTTTGAATGGTGGTGGGCTCGCCGTTGTACTGGTCGTTGATCTTGGCCCAGTTGCCGATGGACGTAACGCGGTACACCCCGTTGATCGCGACGTCTTCCTTCGTCGTGGCCCACGCCGTCGTCGCCGGACCTGAAAAGCCAACTGCGCTGGCAGCCAACAGCATTGCTGTGGTGAGTGTCCCAAGTGGTCGCATCGTCTACTCCTCGACGCGCTCTATCCGATCAGGTCGGAGCGGTGACTGTACCGGTAGCGGCGTTCTCGCCAGCCGAGAATATCACCGGAATGTTCGCGCTGGTCCGGGTTCGAGCAAAAGGGTTCGGCGCTTATCCGACCGGATCCAATTTGGAGATCAGCCACGAGCCGTGGACCTTCGACAGCGTCACTCGCACGCTGCTCGGAGTTATCAGCGGTTGGGGCTTGTCTTTGCCGGTCGTGGTCTCGTTGAGAAAGACCAGCACCACGGCTGAGTTCGGTCCCAGTTCCGACACCGCCGCTCGGACCACCGAGGCGGTTTGCGCGAGGTGCTTCTGCTGCACCGTCGGAATGACGATTTCCTTGGTGAATTTGTCGTAGTAAGCGAGGAAGTCCCCGGTGAGATGCGATCTCGCCCTGGCGAAGTCACTGTCCATGCTCTCGCTCGAGTAGGACAGCGCCGCGACTGCGCCGTCCGAGGCGGCTTGGATCGCCCGCCGCGACGCGGCGTCGTCGATCTGGCGATCTGGACGGTACTGCAGGACGAACAGGCACACCGCCAGGCTCACCGCGGCAATGACCGTCGCCGTCAACAGGATTGAGCCCCAGTGCGCGAGAAGACTGGAGGCGACCCGATCGACCGCAGTATGTTGTTCGACGCGTGGTTCGCGGGTGGTACGAGCCTTGGCGCTCTCGTCCGGTGACTCCGAATCGCCGACCGTGGTCGTCTCTGCATCGTCGAGCGATGCTTCCGGGTTCTCAGCCGCGCTCGCAGTCTCGTCGAGCGGTGACTCCGATTCGGAACTCATTGGACGAATTCAAGTTTCGACAACTTGAGCCGATCGCCGTCCCGATCGACGTTGACGCTCAGGCGCCAAAAGACCGGTGGCCGCACCGACTTGTCGCGGTTGACGGTGTCGGACTTCGCCACCACCAGGAGAACAGCGGAATTGTCTGTCATCGACTCGACCGCGACATCCTGCACGGTGGCCTTCGTGGCAACCTGCGCTTCCTGGGCGTTCTTGGCCATGTAGCCCGACGTCGCTTCCAGTTGGCTCTTGAGCGCTCCGGTCGAGTCGTCGATGGTGTGCTGGAGATTCTCCACCGCGTGTGCGGGGTCGATCGACATCAGCGCGGCAACCTGCTCCCGGGCCGTCGCAGCGAACTCCGCAGCCCGCTGCCGTTGCTGCACGAGTGTGCGGTGCTGCCACACGAAGTAACCACTCGCGGCCAACGAGGCGAAGATCAGCACGATTGCCGCGCCGATACCCACCGCTCTTCGACTGGGAGGATGCGGCCGATGTGGCCGCCACGCTTTGAATCTCGAGACAACCGGCTTGTCATCGTCAGCGTCTTCGATCGGTGGTTCGCTGGAGTCGGCCTCGGCCTCCCGACGCAATTCGGCGGCGCGTGCCCGTGCGGCCTCGGCGCGCTTCTCGGCACGAATGAGCTCTTCTTCTGCTTCCGCGAGCGAGTCTGGAGCTTCGGAGGTCGTCGGATCGGAGTCGGAGTGCGTCACTGGGCCAACACGATCGCGGGCGCACGCGCACCGCGACGTACGCTTCGTTCCGGGCTACCCACGGAGAATCACGTTATCACCTCAAAATCGCTGGCTGGATGGCGTAAGGAAGCGCGAGAACCGCCGCTGCCGCCTCATCGCGATCTTCTCCGAATAAGAGAATTTTCTTTCCGCCCATGCCAAACTATTTTGGTGCGTTTCATCGTGGCGGTGGTGACGGCGCTGATCGGAGTCGGCGTGATGATGCCGCCGACGGCTGCCGCCGGGCCGACCGTCTGCGACTACCCGGCGTGCACTCCGGGCATCGCTCCGAACATGGTGCTCGGTGCGCCATGTGACAACACGACCTACTACGCATTCGGAGTGTCCGGCGGCTATGTGCCTGCCACTCAGCCTGGACGGCTGATGTTCTGCGGCTCCCCGCGGCGGTATCAGCCACGGTGGTTCCGATCGCCGCCGATGGCCGGTATCAAAGAAGAGAACGCCGACTGCCACCTTTTCAACAACTACGTCGCCCAGGCTCCCGACGGGCTGTTCCTGGTCTGCATTGCGCAACAAGGCAGATCCTTCTGGACCCGCGCAGACACCTGAGTCACTGCGTGGCAACGGCTTTGCGCAGTCAGTCCTGGCGGTGCAGGAATCCGTGGAGTATCGCCTGAACCAGTTCGTCGACAATGGCTTGTCTCGGTGGGGGTTTGGTTCCGAAGTAGGTGGAACGCAATGCGGCCATGCCGGCGATCATGGCGACCGTCGAGTGGGCCGGTAGGTCGGGGTTGCTGGAGCGCAGGCCACGGATGCGCATGCCCTCCGCGCCGATCTGGCTCAGCACGTTGAGCGCTCGTCTGATGTCGGCGATGCCGGTCTCGGCGAGTTCGTCGTCGCTCAGCGTCTGGGCTGCCATCAGTGTCAACAGCAGACCCTGGTGTTCGACGAAGACGTCGTAGAGATGGCCGACGAAGCGATGAGTGAGTTCCTCCTCGTCGGCCTCTTCGTGCACGACCGAATTCCAGGTATTGCCGAAGTCGTCGACGAACTCGGTGAACGGCAGCACCAGGGCTTCGCGGAACAGTCCCGCTTTGGAGCCGAAATTGCGAAACAGCAGGTGCTCGGTAACGCCTGCGGCTTCGGCGATTTCACGTGTTGTGGTGCTCCGGTAGTCCTGGCGGGCGAACAGATCGCGGGCCGCGGCGAGCAGAAGTTTCCGCGGTGCACCGCGCGGCCGGCGTGACCCCGAGACCGGGGTCTCGGCCGCGGCCGGCAGTTTCGCAGAAGAGCGCTGGGGCACGGTTGCAGACTACTCAAACCGCCCCCGGTGGTTGACTCTTTATAGGATAGTCGCCACTATCTAAAGGATCGTTTCCTTGAAGGAGAGGTTCTGGGCGTGGGTGCTGTCATCATGCTGGGCACGTTGTTCGGATTGATTGCTCTGGTATTCGGCTTGGTTCTCCGTTTCGATCCGGAAGCGCGGCGCACTCCGAGCGAGGGGGGCCGTCGATGACCCCGAAGATCACGCCGCTGCTGGCGGGACAGATGTACTTTGCCTACGCCTCGGGCATCGCGTTCATCGTCATCGGCATCTATCTGAGCTATCGCCGCCGTCGCCTGCATCCGCTGCTGCTGCTGAGCATTTCGGCGCTGTCGTTCTCCTGGATCGAATCGCCCTACGACTGGGCGATGTACGCGCAGTTCCCGCCCGGTCTGCCGCGAATGCCATCGTGGTGGCCGCTCAACGTCACGTGGGGCGGCTTGCCCTCGGCGGTACCCATCGGCTACGTCTCCTATTTCGTACTCCCCGCACTGATCGGTGCCGCCCTGGGTAGATGGCTCAGCGCAAAGTTCCACTGGCGCAGGCCAACTACCCTGCTGACGGTCGGCCTGGTGGTGGGCTTCTGTTGGGCTTTCGTGTTCAACGCCATCACCGGTGCTCATTTCGGCAACTTCTACTACGGCTACGTCATCCCCGGGCTGGCGATCTTCGAGGGAACCAAACATCAGTACCCGCTGTATGACTCGCTGGCCATGGGCATCGAAATGATGGTGTTCACCTACCTGCTCGGCCGCACTGACGCGGAGGGTCGCAACGTCATCGAGATATGGGCCGACAGCAAGGCGAAAACCCGCGTGCAGTCGGCGGTCCTGTCGGTCGTCGCCGTCATCGTCCTCGGTCACCTGGTGTACGGCTCGGTGTTTGCGCCGCACCTCATTACGAAACAGGGTGGCTGGGTGACGGCGGGTCCCACCGAACAACTCTTCCCGGGAACACCCAATCAGCCCCGCTAGCAGCAGAAGGCAGACCTTGAGCAATTCGACAACTGAGTTGTACTACGACCCGTTCGACCACGCCATCGACGACGATCCCTATCCGGTGTGGAAGCGGATGCGCGCCGAGGCCCCCCTGTACTACAACGCCAAGCACAACTTCTACGCGCTGAGTCGCTACGACGATGTCTCGCCGGCACTGCACGACTGGCAGACCTACCGTTCCGGGCACGGCACCACCGCAGATGTCTTGTTCAGTGGCATCGACATACCACCGGGCATTCTGCTCTGGGAAGACCCGCCGCTCCACGACTTGCACCGTCGGCTGTTGTCACGGGTCTTCACTCCCCGGCGCATGCTGGCGGTCGAAGGACTCGTGCGTGATTTGTGTTCGCGCGCACTGGATCCACTCCGTGACCTCGACGGGTTCGACTTCGTCGACGACCTCGGTGCGATCATGCCCATGCGGACCATCGGCTACCTCCTCGGCATCCCCGAGGAAGGTCAACAGCAGATTCGTGAGCGCAACGACAAGAGCATCACCGTCGAATCCGGCGGCACACTGCTCACCGCGACGACCCTCGAGGAGTCGATCGCGCAGTTCGCCGACTACATCGAGTGGAGATCGACACATCCGTCCGACGACCTGATGACGGAACTACTCAACGCGCAGGTCGAAGAACCCGACGGCACGATGCGGCCGCTGGACCGCGGTGAAGTGATCGCCTACACCGCGATGATCGCCGGCGCGGGGGGTGAGACCACCGCGCGGCTGATCGGTTTCATGGGTCAGCTACTCGGTGAAAACCCAGAGCAGAGAAGAGAACTCGCCGCAGACCCGTCCCTGATCCCGTCGGCGGTCGAGGAGACGTTGCGTTACGAACCGCCTTCACCGGTGCAGGGGCGGTACGTCGCGCGCGACACCGAACTCTACGGGCAGACGGTGAGCGAAGGCTCCTACATGCTCTTGCTCAACGCCTCGGCCAATCGCGACGAGTCGCACTTCGTCGAGCCGGATCGCTACGACATCCACCGTAAGGCAGGCCATTTGAGTTTCGGCCAGGGCTTGCACTTCTGTCTGGGCTCCTCGCTGGCACGGTTGGAAGCGCGGGTCGCGTTCGAGGAGGTGTTCAAGCGGTGGACCGACTGGGACGTCGACTACGCCAACGCCAGCAGGGCAAGAACGTCCAGTGTCCGGGGTTGGGCCCGGCTGCCGGTCAAAGTCGCGTGATCGAAGATACTGCAAAACAACAGGTTTGACCTCAACGAGGAGGAAGCGATGACCGCAGGCAAGTACCGCGTAGTGGTGTGGGCGACCGGGGGGATCGGGTCGATCGCGATACGCACCATTACCAACCGCCCAGACCTGGAGCTGGTCGGGGTGTGGGTGCATTCCGACGACAAGGTGGGCAAGGACGCCGGCGAGCTCGCCAACGGCGACCCGATCGGCATCACGGCGACCAACGATGCCGATGCGCTGATCGCGTTGAAACCGGACTGCGTGGTCTATGCGGCCAGCGGCCCCGAACGTGACGCGCTGGCGATTCCCGACTATGTGAAACTGCTCGAAGCGGGCCTCAACGTGGTCACCACCAGCACCACCCGGCTGGTGAACCCGCACGCATACGAGCCGGCCGAGTGGCGCGAACAGCTTGCAGCAGCGGCCAAACAGGGCCAGGCGTCGCTCTATGCCTCGGGCATCGAACCCGGTTTCGCGGCCGACTACCTGCCGCTGGTGCTGTCCACGCAGTCGTCGTCGATCGAGAAGATCCACTCCTACGAAATCGGGCTGTACGACGACTACGGCGTTCCCGACATCATGATCAACGGCCTGGGTTTCGGTCAGCCGCTGGACTACCAGCCCTGGATCTCCTATCCCGGTGCCATCGCCGGTGAGTGGGCCGGCCAACTCCGGTTGATCGGCGATGCTTTCGGTGTCGAGGTCGAAGAAGTACGCGAGGACTTCGACCGTGCGGTGACCAACGAAACCCTCGAGGTGGCAATGGGAACCGTCGAAGCGGGGACCTGTGGCGCCATCCGTATGAAGGCCATCGGTGTCGTCGACGGTCGCGAAGCGATCATCGTCGAACACGTCACGCGACTGGCGCACAGCGTCGCTCCGGAGTGGCCGAGGGGAATCGGCGACTTGTCCTATCGCGTGGCGATCACCGGCGATCCCGACATCGACTGCACACTGGCGGCAACCCAGCGTGATCCCGGACGGGTCGGAATCGGTTCGATGACCTCGGGTGCCGGCGCGATGGTGGCCACCGCGATGCGGGTCGTCAACGCCGTCCCCTATGTCGTCAAGGCACCGCCCGGCTTGCTGAGCGCCGTCGACCTGCCGCTGACCATTCCCAAGAATGTCTTTGCCACCCAACAAGTGTGAAGAAGGAGAATGCGGTGGCGCGCATCGTGGTGTGGTCGACGGGTGGTGTCGGATCGGTCGCGATCGACGCCATCCGCCGTCGACCGGACCTGGAACTTGTTGGGGTGTGGGTTCATTCGTCCGAAAAGGTGGGCAAGGATGTCGGCGAACTCTCCGGTGGTGACCAGATGGGGTTGGCCGCTACCAACGACGCGGACGCGCTCATCGCTCTCCAGCCGGATTGCGTGGTGTACGCCGCCAGCGGCCCGCAACGTGACGCGGGCGCCGTCCCGGACTACCTGAGATTCCTCGCGGCGGGCATCAACGTCGTGTCGACGTCGACCACAAGCCTGATTTTATCCGCCGTCCTACTTCGCCACCGAGTGGCGTGATCAGCTCGCTGCCGCCGCGCACGCCGGTGGTGCGTCGTTCTATGCATCGGGCATTTTTCCCGGCTTCGCCTCTGATCAGCTCGCGCTGCTGATGAGCACTCAGTCCAAGACGATTCGCACGCTCACCGTCAGCGAAATCGCGCTCAACGACCACTATCCGGTGGCCGACATCATGATCAACGGCATGGGATTCGCCCGCCCACTGGACTTCGAGCCGATGTTGAAGACGCCGGGGTTCATCGAAATCGCTTGGAAGGCACCGATTCATCTCATTGCCGACGGACTCGGCGTCGAGGTCGACGAGATCCGCGGGAGCTTGGACCGCGAGCTGACCGACCGGGACATCGACGTCGCGTTCGGCACGATTCCGGCCGGAACGTGCGGCGCGGTGCGAACCAGGGCGGTTGGCGTGGTCGGCGGCCGCGAGGCGATCGTGGTGGAACACATCATCCGGATGGCGCGCGACGTCGCCCCGAATTGGCCGACCTCCGAATCCGATGCCACCTACCGGATCGACATCGAGGGCGAACCAGACATCCACTGCGCGTTGACAATGGGCGCCACCCGGGGCCACGGCGCCGGCCACGCCGCGATGGCATCCACCGCGATGCGGGTGGTCAACGCCGTCCCCTTCGTGGTGGATGCGCCACCCGGCCTACTCAGCTCGCTGGATATTCCGATGACGCTGCCACGCAACGTATTCGAGTAAGACCCCTACGACACCGTCGCCAGCGCGGGCCGCGGCGTGAACGTCAGGTGCAGGTCGCTGAGTCCGCGCAGGATGTAGGTCGGCTCGAAGGTGTAGCGCCGCTCGTCGACCGGTCCATGCTGGGTCTCGCTGATGGTGATGTCGGACATCCGGTCCAGGATGCGCTCGATCGAGACGCGTCCCTCGACGCGGGCCAGCGGTGCGCCCGGGCAGGAGTGCACGCCGCGGGCGAACGCCATGTGCTCGCGGACGTTCTTGCGATCGATCTGGAATTCGTGCGGGTTCTCGAAGCGCCGGGGGTCGCGGTTGGCGGCGCCGGGCAGGATCATCACGACGGTGCCGGCCGGGATGTCGACCCCGGCGACGGTGGTCGAGCGGACCGCGAGCCGGGAGTCGCTCTTGACCGGGCTCTCCATCCGCAACGACTCTTCGATGAACCCGGGAATCAGGCTGCGGTCCTCGCGCAGCCGCTGCTGAACACCCGGCCGGTCGCCGAGAGCCTGCAGGGCCGCCGAGAGCAGCTTGGCGGTGGTCTCCTGTCCGGCGGCGAAAAGGAATGTCGCCGAACGGCTTACCTCGATCACCTCGGGCGTGGAGCCGTCGGGGTACTTCGCCGTCGCCAGCGACGTCAGTACGTCGTCGCGAGGGGAGCTGCGCCGGTCCTCGATGTAGGAGCAGAACTTGTCGTCGAGCCACTCCAACGGGTTGATACCGACCGACTCGTGATCCAGCGCACCGACCCGTGCCCCCGGGCGGTCGGCGCCCAGCACGTGGCGGAACTCCTTGTGATCCTCTTCCGGGACGCCGAGCAGGTCGGCAATCACCAGAGTGGCGAACGGCTTGGAGTACTCGCCGATGAACTCGCATTCACCGTTGCCGAGAAACTCTTCGAGCTGGCGGTCGGCCAGCCGCCACATGAATTCCTCGTTCTCCTTCAACCGGCTCGGCGTCAGCAGCCGGCTCAGGATCGAGCGCGCCCGGGTGTGGTCGGGCGGGTCCATGGTGACCATGTGCTCGAACATCGGGAACTGGCTGCGGTGCGCGTCGATCAGCGGACGCAGGTCGTCACCGGCGACCTCGAACGGCAACGGCGGAAACGGGCCACCGAGCGCGACGATGTTGGAGAACGTCTCCGGATCCTTGTAGACCGCGTTGGCTTCTTCCCAACCGGTCACCGCGACGACGTTGTAGTGCGGAAGTCGCAGCACTGGATTTTGACTACGCAGGTAATCGAAGTACGGGTGCGGATCGGGAACCAGTGACTGGTCGGTGAAGAAGTCGATCGAGTCGAAGCTGCTCATGTACGCGGGCCTCCCGAGGCTGTTTTACCCGTGGTGTGTGGGGCGATTAGATGCTGCGACGATCTGCCGCCAGGAATTGACTTCGGCAAATGTGCGGAACTTGCTGAGCACCTGCTTAGCATGACGCTAATGTCGTGGTCAAGGCGAGCGCGCGGACCGCGACTACGATCGGCTTGTTCGGCAAATTTTCGGCGAGAGTGTGGAACCACGGCATGACTTCGGCCCGCAGGATCGGGGCACCGGACGCGAAAAATCGCACGGTGCTGCTCGACGCCGCCGAGCAGTTGATGCTCGAAGACGGATATGCGGCAGTCACCTCGCGCCGGATCGCGGAGCGCGCGGCGCTCAAGCCGCAGCTGGTGCACTACTACTTCCGCACCATGGACGATCTGTTCCTCGCGGCGTTTCGCCGCCGCGCCGAGGAGGGACTCGAAGTGCAGGCGTTGATGCTGCAGGCGCCGCAGCCGTTGTGGGCGCTGTGGCGGTTCAGCACTGACCCGGCGGCCACCGCCATCACGATGGAATTCATCGCGCTGGCCAACCACCGCAAAGCGCTGAAGGCGGAGATCGCCTACTACGCCGAGCGTTTTCGCGAGGAGCAGCGCAAAGCGCTCACGACGATTCTCGAGGGCTACGGGGTCGATCCGGCCAAATTCCCGCCGCTGGTGTGGTCGGTGCTGATGACCAGCGTGTCCCGGGTCCTGGTCATCGAGCAGGCTCTCGACATGTCCGCCGGCCACCGGGAGACCGTCGAGATCGTCGAGGCCTATCTCCGCCATCTCGAGGGCGACCCTCAGATCTAGCCCGTTCACCAGCTACGGAGCGAGCAGAGCGTGCCTTTTGCCCCGTCGTTGGACTTGACGACTTTTCCGTCCACCACCAGCGCGCAGTGGAACATCGGCGTGCCCGGCTCCGTGCCGGTGCTGACGACGACCATCGCGTAGTTGTAAGGGTCGGAGAGCATCACCTGAGGCGAGGTCCACGGGTGTCCCGGTCCGATGTCGGCCTGGACGTTCGGCGTGTACTGGTACGGGTTGTGGCTGTAATCGGAGTATTTGGGCGGTTGCTGGTCCAGGTAGTAGATGTCGGCCCAGATCGGGCTCGCCGCGGTGATGACATAGGTGACTTGGTGCGCCGGTGGCGGTGGTGGATCGTCGGCCGGCGACGGGGCTGCAGTCCCGACGGCTGCCACGGCCGCCAGGACCACGCCCAGCATGGCTTTACCGATGGTTGTCATGCGCACCTCCGGCCGACCGCTCCCAGCGGCGATATTGGCATTCTCCGGAAAGGAGAACAGCGTCACCGTTGCTCTTGTCATGACCCTAGCCGGTGCAGGTCGGGGGCTCGAGCCAATTCGCCAAAAGCCCCCGGGCCGGTGTCTGCGGCCAGTCGTAACGTGGCCGCCATGGATTGGACCACCGAACTGCTCGACCAGCTTCGCTTTCACTGGGACACGGTGCTTCGGCCGAGGCTGGACGGGCTGACCGACGACGAATACCACTGGGAACCGGTCGCGGACTGCTGGGGTGTGCGTCCGCGGGGGCAACAGCGCACCCCCCAGGCGGCCGGCGGCGGCGACACGGTGATCGACTTCGCGTTTCCTCAGCCCGAGCCCGCGCCGGTGACGACGATCGCCTGGCGGCTGGGCCACCTGATCGTCGGGGTGTTCGGGATGCGCACCGCCTCGCACTTCGGCGGGCCGCCGATGGACTACGGGTCGTTCCCGGATGCCGCGACCGCCGCTGCGGCGTTGCAGCAACTCGACGACGGGTATGCGCGCTGGACGGCCGGGGTCGCCGCACTGGACGGTGCGGCGCTGGCGGCGCCCTGCGGGCCTGCCGAGGGGCCCTATGCGGACAAGCCGATGGCCACCTTGGTGCTGCACATTCACCGCGAGGTGATTCACCATGGCGCCGAGGTCGCACTGCTGCGTGACCTCTACGCCCGGCGCCAGGTCGGGGGGTGAGGGCATTGCGGTATCTGCGCTGTGAGAATATCATTCTCACAAAATGTGAAGGAGGATTTCATGGGGCAGCTGTCGCATCGTGAGGACGTCCCGTTTCCAATCTTTGACGCGGACAACCATCTCTACGAGCCGCCGGAGGCGCTGACCAAGTTCCTGCCCAAGGAGTACAAGGACTACGTCCAGTACCCGCAGATCAACGGGCGGACGAAGATCGCCATCCGCGGCCAGATCAGCAATTACATTCCCAACCCGACCTTCGAGGTCGTCGCCAAGCCGGGGGCGTGGGAGGAATATTTCAAGTACGGCAACCCGGACGGCAAGAGCAAGCGCGAACTGTTCGGTGAGCCGATGCGCGCGATCCCGGCTTTCTTCGAGCCCGGCCCACGCCTGGAGAAGATGGACGAGCTGGGCTTGGACCGCACCCTGATGTTCCCGACGCTGGCCAGCCTTCTCGAGGAGCGGCTGTCGGACGACCCGGTCGCCATCCATGTGCTGGTTCACGCGCTGAACGAATGGCTCGACGACGTCTGGGGCTTCAACTACCAGAACCGCATCTTCACCACCCCGGTCATCACCCTGCCGATCGTGGAGAAGGCGATCGAGGAGTTGGAGTGGGCGGTCAAGCGTGGTGCCCGATGCGTCCTGATCCGCCCGGCGCCGGTTCCCGGCTTCCGTGGCCCGCGGTCGTTCGCGCTTCCCGAGTTCGATCCGTTCTGGGAGCGGGTCGTCGATCACGACGTGCTGGTCGGCATGCACTCCAGCGACAGTGGCTACTCGCGCTACACCTCGGAGTGGGATGGGGCCAGCGCAGAGATGCTGCCGTTCCAAACCAACGCGATGGGCATCCTCAACGAGTGGCGGCCGATCCAGGACTCGGTGGGCTCGTGGGTGATCCACGGCGCGCTCTACCGCCACCCGAAGCTGAAGGTCGCGATCGTCGAAGCCGGCTCGAAGTGGATGACCCCGCTTCTGGACGGTCTGGCGGAGGTGTTCCGCAAGGCCCCGGAGGCGTTCCCGAGTGATCCCGTCGAGATGGTCAAGAACCGGATCCACGTCAGCCCGTTCTTCGAGGACGGCATCGACGACCTGGTCAACCTCGTCGGGGTGGATCAGGTGCTCTACGGCTCGGACTGGCCGCATCCCGAAGGCCTGGCGGAGCCGACGTTCTACGTCAACGCGCTGTCGCACCTGTCTGCCGACGACCAGGCGAAGATCATGGGCGGAAACCTGTCTCGTCTCGTCACGGTGTAGCAACCGCTGGACAATCTGACGTGGCAGACCATCCCCGAGATGGTCGCCAGCGCGGCGGACCGCTTCGGCGACACCGAAGCTGTTGTCGACGGTCCGCTGCGCTTGACTTTCACTGAGCTCGTCGATCGAATTCGTTGCGCCGCAGGCGCTTTCGCCGAGCTCGGGATCGCCAAGGGCGATCGGGTCGCGGTCTGGGCCCCCAACTGCGCCGAATGGATCGTTGCCGCGTTCGGTGTGCTCACGGCCGGTGGCGTGCTGGTGCCGGTGAACACCCGGTTCAAGCCCGACGAGGCCGGTGACATCATCACCAGAAGCCGCGCCAAAGCCGTGCTGGTGCAACAGGGATTCCTCGGCCAGGACTTCACCGCCCCGGCGGGCATCCCGGTTATCGACCTGAAGTCCGAGTTCCTCTCCAGCGGCTCGCCGTTCGCGCGTTCGGTGGACGGCGCCGACGTCTCCGACATCATCTTCACCTCGGGAACCACCGGCCGTCCCAAGGGCGCGATGATGAACCACCGCCAGACGCTGCGGATGTACGAGGAATGGGCGACGCTCGCCGACCTGCGCACGGGTGACCGGTATCTGATGATCAACCCGTACTTTCACACGTTCGGTCTGAAAGCGGGATTGGTCGCCTCATTCCTGCGCGGCGCGACGATGCTGCCGATGGCTGTGTTCGACGTCGACACCGTGGTAGATCTCATTGAACGTGAACGAATCTCGATGTTGCCAGGGCCGCCGACCCTGTATCACTCGCTGCTGACGGTCGCGGACAAAACCAAACTGTCGACGCTGCGGGCCGGTGTGACGGGTGCCGCCGACATCCCGGTCGAGTTGGTTCGCCGCATCCACGACGAACTGCCGTTCCAGACGTTGATGACCGGCTACGGGCTCACCGAAGCCGGCAACGTCACCTTGTCGCGACCCGGCGACTCCTTCGAGGACGTGGCCACCACCGCGGGTCTGCCCTGCGAGGACGTCGAAGTGCGCATCGCCGGGGACGGCGAAGTGCTGGTGCGCGGCTACGGCGTCATGCAGGGCTACCTCGACGATCCGGAGGCTACTGCCCTGGCCATCGACGGCGACGGGTGGCTGCACACCGGAGATCTGGGTAATTTCGACAAGTCCGGCCGGTTGAAGATCGACGGGCGTAAAAAGGACATGTTCATCGTCGGCGGGTTCAATGCGTACCCGGCTGAGATCGAGGGGTTCATGCTGGAGCACCCGGCCGTTGCCCAGGTCGCCGTGGTCGGTGTGCCCGACGAGCGGCTCGGCCAGGTGGGAAAGGCCTTTGTGGTGCCAGCGGGAAGTCCGAAAACTGCTGTTTCCGAACAGGATCTGGTGGCGTGGTGTCGTGAGCGGATGGCCGGGTTCAAGGCGCCGCGATACATTCAGTTTCTCGACAGCCTGCCGCTGAACGCCACCGGAAAGGTGATGAAGGACCAGCTTCGGTGAGCGCACTCGACCCGCGTTCGCATTCGTTGGTGATCGCGTCCGACTATCGGGTGCCCGATCCGGAGCAGGTGTGGCCGCTGCTCACCCGAAGTCGGTCAGCCCTCGCCGACATCGGAGCGCACCATGTGCTGCTCTACACCTCGACACACGACCACGGCCGCGTACTGGTGACGATCGGCGTGCGCAGCCGGGAGCCGATCGTGGAGTTGCTGCGCTCACGCGTGTTCTTCGACTGGTTCGACGCGGTCGGCGTCGACGACATTCCGGCGGTCTTCGCCGGCGAAATCGTGGAACGGTTCGGGGCGGGGGCGCGTGCCGCTAATGCCGCGCCCGGCGTGGTGGTCGCCGCGATCTCATCGGTGGACAACGTGCCGGTCCTGACTCACGAAATACGCGGTGCCTTACCGCGATTCGAGCAAGCCGGCATCCGGGAGACCCGGCTCTTCCAGGCCTTCGACGACAGTCATGAAGTGATGATCCTGCAGGAACTCGACGACGAGGACCGTGCCCGCGAATGGATCGCCCATCCCGATACCGCTGCCCCGTGGATCGACGGGGCCGGCGTCGGTGCGTATCCGCCGGTGTTCGTCGGCAAGTTCTCCGACATGATGCGGATCGACGAGTAGCAGGCCGCACGATGTTCGTCTGTTTGTGTAACGGGATCACCAGCCAGGCGGTGGCCGACGCCATCGCCGGCGGCGCATCGACGACCAATCAAATTGCGGCGGCCTGCGGGGCGGGAGCCGAATGTGGCCGCTGCCGGCGAACCCTGCGGATGTTGCTCGGCGCCCCGAAGGACGTCCGCGGCAGCTGAGCCGTCGCCCCGGGCTGCCGTCAGCCGAGGTCGGCGGCCAGATCGGTCAACAGGTCGGGAACGTCGAGGCGCGGGACCACCGCTTCGATCAGCACCATCCGGTCTTGATGTTGCGCCGCCGCGACAAACGCATCGTCGAGTTCGCCGTAGGTCTGCGCCCGGAACGTCAGGTGGTTCGTCACGCCCAGGGCAGTGGGAATGTCAGCCCAGCTCCATCGCACAATGTCGTTGTAGGGCGCGGTCTTTCCGTGAATCATCCGTTCGATGGTGTAACCGTCGTTGTTCACCACCACCACGACCGGCGACAGGCCCTCGCGCGAAAAGTTGCCCAGCTCTTGCACTGTCAGCTGTGCGGCGCCGTCACCGATCAGCAGCACCGGGCGCCGGTCGCGTTCCGCCAGGCCCGCGCCCAGGGTGGCGGGCAGGGTGTATCCAATGGAACCCCAGAGCGGTTGACCGATGAACGTGACACCCTGCGGAAGCCGGTGGGTGGCCATCCCGTAGAACGACGTGCCCTGGTCTGCCAGGACGACATTGCCGGGGGTGAGCGCGTCACAGAACCTGTCCCACAACGCTTTCTGGCTCAACGGCTGGTCACGGTCCGGCTTGTCCACCGGTTCGTGGTCAGACGTCGACACGATCGCGGGTGAGCGGACACCACGCTCGGTCAGGATCGCGGTCAGAGCGTCGAGTGCGGCACCCATCTCCAACGGGGCGAACACTTCGTTGCCGACCGTGCTCTGCTGCACGCCGACGTCGATGGTCGTGGCCGGATCGATGCGCTGGCTGAAGAATCCGCTCACCATGTCGGTGAACACCACGCCCGCGGTCACCAGCACCGGTGCCTCTTCGATCGCCCGGCGCACCGGGTCGGCGCTGGCGGCGCCGGCATAGATACCCAGGAAATCCGGTGCGCTCTCGTCGACCAGGCTCTTGCCCCACATCAACGTCGCGTGCGGCACCACGTCGGCGGCCAGCAGCGCCTCGAGCTTGTCGACCGCGTTCAACCGGTGGACCAGCAGATCGGCCAGCACGGTCAGTTGGTGATCACCGACGAGTGTGCTTGCGGCTTCGGTGAACAACGCCAGGGCCCGCGGGCTGGTGCCGCCGGTGAAGTGCGGCAGTGGCGCGTTCGGCGGCTCGGTTTCGAAGCGGGCGACGTCGGTGGACAACAACAGATACCCGGGCCGGCGCTGTTCGCGAACCTCGCAGAGCACCCGGTCGATCTCCCGGGTCGCGGTGGCTGGCATGAGATTGGCTTGCGCACAGGTGATTTCCCGGCTGATCCGTAGGAAGTGCTCGAAGTCGCCGTCGCCCAGCGAGTGATGCAGTGCCCGGCGCGTGCCCTGGGCGTCCTTCGACGGGCCGCCCACGATGTGCACCACCGGCACGTGTTCGGCATAACTGCCGGCTATGGCGTTGGCAGCCGACAGCTCGCCGACGCCGAATGTGGTTACCACAGCTGCCATTCCACGGAGCCGACCGTATCCGTCAGCCGCGTATCCGGCGTTGAGCTCGTTGGCGTTGCCGACCCAGCGCAGGCGTGGATGCGCGACGATGTGGTCGAGGAATTCCAGGTTGTAGTCCCCCGGGACGCCGAACACCTCGGTGACGCCGAGTTCTGCCAGCCGATCCACGAGGTAGTCGCCGACGGTGTAAGACGAATCAGCCAGATCACTCACGAGATCGACGGTACCGGTCTGCAGTCGAAAACGCCGTCGGCTCGGCGTCGTCTCGCTATCGTCCGGGCATGGCAATCAACGAAACCCGCGAAATCGTCATCGAGGCGAGCCCACAGGAGATCCTGGACGTCATCGGCGACATGGACTCCGTCACCAGCTGGTCGCCGCCGCATCAGGCAGCCGAGGTTCTCGAGAAGGACAAGAACGGCCGGCCGCTCAAAGTGAAGATGAAGGTGAAGGCCGCGGGTATCACCGACGAACAGGTGGTGGCTTACACCTGGACCAAGAACAAGGTCAGCTGGACGTTGATCAGTTCCGGACAGCAGCGCTCGCAGGACGCGTCGTACACGTTGACGCCCGACGGTGACAACACCAAAGTCGTCTTCGAGATCAGCGTCGATCCCGTCGTACCGCTGCCCGGGTTCGTCATCAAGCGGGCCATCAAAGGAACCGTCGACACCGGCACCAAAGGCCTGCGCGAACAGGTGCTGAAAGTGAAGAAGGGGAAGTAGCGAACTTGACCGACCGTGGACCGCTGGATGGCGTGCGGGTGATCGAGCTCGGCGGCATCGGTCCGGGCCCGCACGCGGCGATGGTGCTCGCTGATCTGGGTGCCGACGTGGTGCGGGTCCGCCGCCCGGGCGGGCTGACCATGCCCGCCGAGAATCTCGACCTGCTGCACCGCGGCAAGCGGATCGTGGACCTCGACGTCAAAGCCGATCCGAAACAGCTGCTGGCTCTGGCAGCCAAGGCCGACGTGCTGCTGGACTGCTTTCGGCCCGGCACCTGCGAGCGCCTCGGCATCGGCCCGGACGAGTGTGTGGCGGTCAACCCGCGACTGATCTTCGCGCGCATCACCGGCTGGGGGCAGCACGGGCCGCGGGCCAGCACGGCCGGACATGACATCAACTATCTTTCGCAAACCGGTGCGCTGTCGGCGCTGGGCTACCGGGACCGTCCGCCGATGCCGCCGCTGAACCTGGTCGCCGACTTCGGCGGCGGCTCGATGTTCGTCATCGTGGGTATCGTCACCGCCCTCTACGAGCGGGAGCGCTCGGGACGTGGTCAGGTGATCGATGCGGCGATGGTCGACGGTGTCGGCGTGCTCGCGCAGATGATGTGGACGATGAAATCGACTGGTGCGCTGCGTGACGAGCGGGAATCTTTTCTGCTCGACGGGGGTGCGCCGTTTTACCGCTGCTATGAAACCGCCGACGGCAAGTACATGGCGGTGGGTGCCATCGAGCCGCAATTCTTCGCGGCGTTGCTGGCCGGGCTCGGGTTGTCGGCAGACGACGTGCCGAGCCAATTCGACATCGGTTCTTACCCAACGATGTTCGACGCATTCACCCGGCGCTTCGCCGACAAGACCCGCGACGAGTGGGCGAAGATCTTCGACGGCACCGACGCGTGCGTCACGCCGGTGTTGACATGGAGCGAGGCCGCGGCCGACCCGCACCTCACGGCCCGCGCGAGCGTGGTCAACGCCGGCGGCGTCGACCAGGCCGCGCCGGCGCCCCGGTTCTCCCGTACGCCTCCGCCACCGGTCCGCCCGGTACCGCAGTCGACCGCGCCGCTCGACGAAATCGGCTGGTAATCACGGCCCTGATAACTGAACCCGCACGGTTCCGGCTTGCTAGCTTGGTGGTCAGTGGCCGTGCGTGCATCGCGAGAGATTGTCATCGACGCGCCGCCGGGGGTGATCCTGGAGGCGTTGGCCGATGTCGGGTCGTTGTCTTCATGGTCACCGGTGCACAAACGGATTCAGGTGCTGGACTGGTACTCCGACGGCCGGCCGCATCATGTCAAGGCCACCATCAAGATCTTCGGGCTCGTCGACAACGAGATCCTGGAATACCACTGGGGTCCCAACTGGGTGGTGTGGGATGCCAGCGACACGTTTCAGCAGCGCGGGCAGCACGTCGAGTACAACCTGCAG
The DNA here is from genome assembly GCF_002863225.1 of Mycobacterium sp. GTDB lineage: Bacteria > Actinomycetota > Actinomycetes > Mycobacteriales > Mycobacteriaceae > Mycobacterium. Next base: position 24,054 of record NZ_PKEK01000067.1, read on the forward strand.
CCGGTGGGGGTCGATCGGACCCGGGTGCGTTTCGACATCACCGTCGAGCCGGCGGGGCCGGTGCCCGCGTTCGTGGTCCGGCGTGCCAGCGAAATCGTGCTCGACGCCGCCACCAAGGGACTCCGCGACCAGGTGATGGCCGCCGTCGAGTCGCAACGACTCCAATAGCGATCGCGTAGAGCAAAACGGTGGCCCGCCGGCGGCCGATCCTGGATGGTGGTTCCTCGTGCGGGTGTGGCTGAGCGGCTAGGCAGCGGCCTGCAAAGCCGTATACACGGGTTCGAGTCCCGTCACTCGCTCTACAGAGGTTCCGGGCAGCTGGCTATGGAGAGCAACTCCTTGAACGCCTGCTCCATGCAGTCGGCGTAGTTTCCCGGGTCGGGCAGCGCATCGCGATCCGCGGTGGCGCTGATCGACAACGTGCCGTTGTAGCTCGCGACGACATGGATCAGGTTCATCCCGCCGATCAGCGGTCCCAGACCGGCGGCGCGCAGCAATTGGGCCCCGCGGAAATACAGCGGTACGGGTGGGCCGGGCACGTTGGTCACTGTCGTGTTGGCGACGTTCGGTCCCGAGAACGGCAGCACGCTCGCGGCTTTGGCCGCCACTCCGAGCAGTGACGTCGGCACCGTGCCGATCAGTTCGATCAGCTGGGTACGGGTTTCGTGATTCGATTCGTCCCGGCTGCCCGCGGTCGACTCGGCGATGGTGGCGAGCCGGACGAGCGGGTCGGTGATGTCGGTGCCCAGCGACTGCAGGCGGCCGAACAACGCGTTGCCCTGGGCGGTGGTGTCGTCGGCTTGGCGCAACGACATCGGGCAGGCCGCAACCAACGACTCGTCGGGAAGCTCGCCGTGGCCGGCCAGGTAGAAACGGAGGGCGCCGCCGACGTAGGCCAGTGCCACATCGTTGACCGTGGCGCCGGGAACGCGGGCCTTGATCCGCTTGAAATCGTCAAGGTCGTGGAACCGGGCCTCGAAAACCCGGTGCGGCGAGACGGTTTGGTTGAAGCGTGTCTTCGGTGGGAACGACGGCGTGCCGATTTCGGGAATTCGGGCGACGCTACTGATCAACTTGCCGGGCAGCCCGGCCAGTCCGCGGATCGCCTTGGGGGCGCTGGCCGCCAGGACAGCGCCGGCCCGCACGGGATACAACGCGCCCTTGATCGCGGTGCGCGACAACAAGTTTGCGGCCGAGGGCAGCGGGGCGGGACGCCACTCCGGGTCGGGAGCCGGGGGGCGTGGACTGTCGGGGGCCAGATCGTGCATGGCGGCGATCATCTGCACGCTCGCCATGCCGTCGACCGCGCAGTGATGCAACTTCAGGGCCATCGCGAACGAGCCCTTCGGCACCCCCGGAACGGCGTTGAGTCCCTCGATCACCGTGATCTCCCACGGCGGGCGCCGCAGATCGATCTGCCGTCCGTGCAACCGCGCAACCTGGATGCACAGCTGGCGCCAGTCACCCGGCTGCGGCAAGCCGATGTGGCGAACGTGGTATTCCAGGTCGAAACTCGGATCGTCGACCCAGTAGGCGCGATCGAGACCGATGGGCGTCTCGGTCACGCGCCGGCGGAAGATCTCGGCGAGATGCAGGCGCGCGTCGAGCTCTTCCAGAATCCCCTTGAAGGTGACCTTTCCGCCGGGGGCGGTCGAGGGGTCGTAGATCAGCAACAGCTGGATTTGCTGTGGGGTTTCGGGCTTCTCCGCGCGAAGCAACATGTCGTCGGTCCAACTCAGTTGCTGCATTTCCCAACACTAAGCTCCGGGAATGCCCCTGCGTTGCTACTTTGCTCGTAGTGGCCGTACAAGCTTCGCGTGAGGTTGTCATCGAGGCGCCGCCGGAGACGATTCTGGAGGCGCTGGCCGACGTTGGCTCCGTACCGTCCTGGTCCGCGGTGCACAAGCGGGCCGAGGTGATCGATTGCTATCCCGACGGCCGTCCGCACCATGCGAAGGTCACCATCCGGGTGTCCGGCATCGTCGACACCGAGGTGATCGAATACCACTGGGGGCCCGACTGGGTGGTGTGGGATGCGGGCAAGACGTTGCAGCAGCATGCGCAGCACGCCGAGTACACGATGTACCGCGAGACCGAAGAGCGGACGCGGGTGCGTTTTGAGATCACCCTCGAGCCGTCAGCTCCGATCCCGGAGTTCCTGATCAATCGTGCTCGCCGCAAGATTCTCTACGCCGCGACCGAGGGATTGCGCCGCAAGGTGATGGCCCTGGTCAACGCCAACCAGTCGACCTAGTCGCGTAGTTGTGCGAGCCGGCGGATCGCCTCGTCGAGGGTGTCCTCGCGTTTGCAGAACGTGAAGCGCACCAAGTGGTTCCAGGCGGCCGAGTGGTCCGCGGCGGGATCGCAGAATGCCGACATCGGGATGGCGGCCACCCCGACCCGCTCGGGTAGCGCCGCGCAGAACGCGGTGCTGTCGTCGTGCCCCAGCGGTCGAGGGTCGGCACAGACGAAGTAGGTGCCGGCACTGTCGTGAACCGCGAAGCCGATCTCGGTCAGGCCGCGGATGAGACGGTCACGCCTGTCCTGCAACGAGTTTCGTAGTGCTTCCACCCAGGCGTCTGCAGTGTCGAGGGCATCGGCCACGGCCGGCTGAAACGGGGCACCCCCGACATAGCTCAGATACTGCTTGGCTGCCCGCACACCCTGGATGAGTCCAGCGGGGCCGCAGGCCCAACCGATCTTCCAGCCGGTGCAGTTGAACATCTTCGCCGCACTCGAGATCGTGACCGTGCGCTCGGCCATGCCGTCGAAGCCGGCCAAGGGTAAATGCCGCCGATCGTCGAACACCAGGTGCTCGTAGACCTCGTCGGTGATGACCAGCAGGTCTGCGGCGACGGCGATCTCGGCGATCGCGGCCAACTCCGCGGCACTGAGCACCGTGCCGGTGGGGTTGTGCGGCGAGTTCACGATCAAAGCCCGGGTGCGCGGGGTCACCGCCCGCCGCAGCGCGTCGATGTCGAGGGCGAAGGCCTGCCCGTCGGGAACCAGCGGCACCACGACCCGCTGGGCGCCGGCCATCGCCACCACCGGAGAGTAGGAGTCGTAGAACGGCTGGATCAGAATGACCTCGTCGCCCGGTTCGACCAGACCGAACACCGCTGCGGCGATGGCTTCGGTGGCTCCGACCGTGACCAGCACGTCGGTCGCCGGGTCGTAGTCGACGCCGTATTTCCGCTTGCGCTGCGCGGCGACCGCTTCCCGGAGTGCGGGGATGCCGATGCCCGGTGGGTACTGGTTGACGCCGTCGGCGATGGCCGCCCGGGCCGCCTCGAGCATGGCCGGCGGCCCGTCCTCGTCCGGGAATCCCTGGCCGAGATTGACCGCGCCGATGCGTGCCGCCAGCGCGGACATCTCGGCGAACACCGTGGTTGCGTACGGCTGCAGTCGCTTGACCGTCATGTCTTTCGAGCTTAGGGCGGTGACTTCGGCCGCGAGCGTGCGGCCAGCCTCACGCTGGGCGTCGAGTGCGCACCTAGCTTCACGTTCGGCGCCGGCCGGACCTCCCAACCAACAGGTTGGCCGGGTTCTTTGTTAGGCTGCCCGTTGGAGGACTAGCGTCGCCACCGGCGGGATCCGTCGCCGGATCTAAAAACCAAACGGTTAAGAGGAATCAGTCATGTCCGAAGAAGCCTTCATCTATGAGGCCATCCGCACGCCGCGCGGCAAGCAGCGCAAAGGTTCGCTCAACGAGGTCAAGCCGCTGAACTTGGTCGTCGGCCTGGTCGACGAACTGCGTCGCCGCTTCCCCGACCTGGACGAGAACCTGATCAGCGACCTGATCCTGGGTGTGGTGTCGCCGGTCGGCGACCAGGGTGGCGACATCGCCCGCACCGCGGTACTGGCCGCCGGGTTGCCCGAGACCACCGGTGGTGTGCAGCTCAACCGGTTCTGCGCCTCCGGCCTGGAGGCCGTCAACACCGCCGCGCAGAAGGTTCGCTCCGGCTGGGACGACCTGGTGCTGGCCGGTGGCGTCGAGTCGATGAGCCGTGTCCCGATGGGCTCCGACGGCGGGGCCTGGGCGACCGACCCGGAGACCAACTACCGGATCGGCTTCGTGCCGCAGGGCATCGGCGCCGACCTGATCGCGACCATCGAGGGCTTCTCCCGTGAGGACGTCGACCGCTACGCCCTGCGCTCGCAGGAGAAGGCCGCTGCGGCGTGGTCCGGTGGCTACTTCGCGAAATCGGTTGTGCCGGTTCGCGACCAGAACGGTCTGCTGATCCTCGACCACGACGAGCACATGCGCCCGGACAGCGACCTCGAGGGCCTGGGCAAGTTGAAGACCGCGTTCGACGGCATCGGCGAGATGGGCGGCTTCGACGACGTGGCGCTGACCAAGTACCACGCCGTCGAGAAGATCAACCACGTCCACACCGGCGGCAACAGCTCCGGCATCGTCGACGGCGCCGCGCTGGTGCTGGTCGGTTCCGAGGCCGCGGGCAAGTCGCAGGGCCTGACCCCGCGGGCGCGCATCGTGGCCACCGCCACCAGCGGCTCCGACCCGGTCATCATGCTCACCGGCCCCACCCCGGCCACCAAGAAGGTGCTGGACCGCGCCGGCCTGACGGTCGACGACATCGACCTGTTCGAGCTGAACGAGGCCTTCGCCTCGGTCGTGTTGAAGTTCCAGAAGGACCTCGACATCCCGGACGAGAAGCTCAACGTCAACGGCGGTGCCATCGCGATGGGACACCCGCTGGGTGCCACCGGCGCGATGATCACCGGAACCATGGTCGACGAGTTGGAGCGCCGCAACGCGCACCGCGCGCTGATCACGCTGTGCATCGGCGGCGGCATGGGTGTCGCCACCATCATCGAGAGGGTTTAAGACCATGGCCGAGAACACTATTCAGTGGGACAAGGATGCCGACGGCATCGTCACGTTGACCCTCGATGACCCCACCGGGTCGGCCAACGTGATGAACGAGCACTACGCGGAGTCGATGCACAACGCGGTGACAAAGCTTGTCGCCGAGAAGGATTCGATCACCGGTGTGGTCATCACCAGCGCGAAGAAGACCTTCTTCGCCGGCGGTGACCTCAAGGGCATGATCAAGCTCGGCCCGGAAGACGCCGGCGAGGCGTTCGACACCGTCGAGCACGTCAAGCGTGACCTCCGTGCGCTGGAGACCCTGGGCAAGCCGGTCGTGGCCGCCATCAACGGCGCCGCGCTCGGCGGTGGTCTGGAGATCGCCCTGGCGTGTCACCACCGCATCGCCGCGGACGTCAAGGGCCTGGTTGTCGGCCTGCCCGAGGTGACGCTGGGCCTGCTGCCCGGCGGCGGCGGGGTGACCCGCACCGTGCGGATGTTCGGCATCCAGAACGCGTTCATGAACATCCTGTCGCAGGGCACCCGCTTCAAGGCCGACAAGGCCAAGGAGACCGGCCTGGTCGACGAGATCGTCGGCTCGGTAGACGAATTGGTGCCTGCCGCCAAGGCCTGGATCAAGGCCAACCCCGATTCGCACGAGCAGCCGTGGGACAAGAAGGGCTACAAGATGCCCGGCGGCACCCCGTCCAGCCCCGCGCTGGCCGGCATCCTGCCGTCGTTCCCGGCGCTGCTGAAGAAGCAGCTCAAGGGTGCGCCGATGCCGGCGCCGCGGGCCATCCTGGACGCGGCCGTCGAGGGCGCGCAGGTGGACTTCGACACCGCCAGCCGCATCGAGAGCCGCTACTTCACCCAGCTCGTCACGGGCCAGGTCGCCAAGAACATGATCCAGGCGTTCTTCCTCGACCTGCAGCACATCAACGGTGGTGGGTCGCGGCCCGACGGCATCGAGCCGGTCAAGATCCACAAGATCGGTGTGCTGGGCGCGGGCATGATGGGCGCCGGTATCGCCTACGTGTCGGCCAAGGCCGGTTACGAGGTCGTGCTCAAGGACGTCAGCATCGAGGCCGCCGAAAGGGGCAAGGGCTACGCGGAAAAGCTCGAGGCCAAAGCACTTCAGCGGGGCAAGACCACCGAGGAGAAGTCCAAGGAGTTGCTGGCCCGGATCACTCCGGCCGCCGACCCGGCCGACCTCAAGGGCGTGGACTTCGTGGTCGAGGCCGTCTTCGAGAACCAGGACCTCAAGCACAAGGTCTTCCAGGAGATCGAGGACATCGTCGAGCCCAACGCGCTGCTCGGGTCCAACACCTCGACGCTGCCGATCACTGGTCTGGCGACCGGGGTGAAGCGCCAGGAGGACTTCATCGGGATCCACTTCTTCTCACCGGTCGACAAGATGCCGCTGGTCGAGATCATCAGGGGCGAGAAGACCTCTGACGAAGCGCTGGCCCGGGTGTTCGACTACACGCTGGCGATCGGCAAGACCCCGATCGTGGTCAACGACAGCCGTGGCTTCTTCACCAGCCGTGTCATCGGCACCTTCGTGAACGAGGCGCTGGCGATGCTGGGCGAGGGTGTCGAGCCGGCCAGCGTCGAGCACGCCGGTTCGCAGGCCGGCTACCCGGCGCCGCCGCTGCAGCTGTCCGACGAGCTCAATCTCGAGCTGATGCACAAGATCGCGACCGCTTCGCGAAAAGGCATCGAAGATGCCGGTGGCACCTACGAGCCGCACCCCGCCGAGGCCGTCGTCGAGAAGATGATCGAGCTCGAGCGTCCGTCGCGGTTGAAGGGTGCCGGTTTCTACGAGTACGTCGACGGCAAGCGCACCCGGCTGTGGCCGGGCCTGCGCGAGACGTTCTCCTCCGGTTCGACCGAACTGCCGCTGCAGGACATGGTCGACCGGATGCTGTTCGCCGAGGCGCTGGAAACCCAGAAGTGCTTGGACGAAGGCGTTCTGACGTCGACCGCCGACGCCAACATCGGCTCGATCATGGGCATCGGCTTCCCGCCGTACACCGGCGGCTCGGCCCAGTTCATCGTCGGCTACGAGGGAGCGCACGGCATCGGCAAGGAAGCCTTCGTCGCGCGAGCTCGCGAGCTGGCTGAGCGCTACGGCGACCGCTTCCTGCCGCCGTCTTCGCTGACCTGAGATAGGACACGCGAAAGCCCCTGGAACTCAACGGTTTCAGGGGCTTTTGCGTCGGCCGGTTTACGCGCTGCGCTGGAAAAGGTAGTAGCGGCCCAGGTTCTTCTGCGCCCGGTCCAGCGCTCCCTCGTCGCCGGCGTCCAGCAAGGTCCAGCCGGTCGCGAACCTGCGCTCGATCTCGGCCTGGTCGACACCGCGGACGCCGCGTCGCACCCCAGGGGGAAGGGCGATGATCAGCAACCGTCCGTCAGGTGCCGCGACCGCGCTGACTTCGCGGACGTAGGCGTCGCGGTCGCTGTCGCTCATGGCGTGCAGACAGCCGTTGTCGGTGATCAACGCGAAATCGGAGCCCACCCCCGACGAGCTCAGCCGGGTCACATCGGCCCACTCGAACCTCACGTCGACGTTCTGGGCTTGTGCCTTCGCGCGCGCCTGGTCCAGCGCCCGTGGGACGAAATCGACCGCGGTGACGCGCCAGCCGTGACCGGCCAGGTAGATCGCGTTATCCCCAGTGCCGCAGCCGAGTTCGAGTACGGAGCCGGCGGGTAGTGCCGGCGCGCCGTTACCCTCGATGAGGTTGCGCAGACTGCCGGCCAGCGGATGACCGTCCCAGGGCGTGAAGCCCAGTCGATAAAACAGCCGAAACATCGTGTGCTTGGACGACATGTGCATACGTTAGCCCGGCCGGGTCGGCAGTCAATGTGCCCACCTCTGAGCGACAACGGCGGATCGCAGTGCCAGCACGCGACTATGGATCCGGTAGTCGGTCGAACGCGGTATGTAGCCCGGTCCGTAACGGCCGCGACCCAGTCGGTGCACGCGACCATGCTCGATCTCCCAGCGCAACGCGTCAGAGATCACTTTCGCGGGACGGCCTTGAACGTAAAAGCCATGGTGGCGAAGACCGTCGGTCAGTTCGGCCACTGTCGCCGGACCCTGGTTGGCCAGGTTGAAAGTGAGCACATATCGCAATTCGATACCGCGGAGGAGCTTCATTGCCGCAATGTCGCACAGCAGTCCGACACAATCCCACTTGTCGCTGTGAGGTGGGCACTTTGGGTGTCGCTTCCCCGGCGCGACGGGTGTGGGCTCGCTACGACAGCGCAGCGGCGATACGCCGCCACTGCTCGCGCGGGTATGCCGTGGGGTCGCTCAGCAGCACCTGAACGCAGACGTGGTTGGCGCCGGCCGAACGATGCTCGGACACCCTACGCAGGATGGCGTTCTCGTCGCCCCACGCGATGATCGCGTTGAACAACCAGTCGCTCACCTGGGTCACGTCGTCTTCGGTGAAGCCAGACCGCAGCAGGTTGTTGGCGTAGTTCGGCAGCGCCAGATATGAACGCAGCCAATCGGTCCCGATGGTGCGTGCCTCGTCGGCGTTGTCGGTGAGGATCACCGTCTGCTCAGGCAACAGCAGCGGCCCGTCACCCAGCGTCGCGCGGGCTGACGCGGTGTGCTCCGGAGTGACCAGGTACGGGTGTGCGCCCGCCCCACGTTGGGCCGACAGCGTCAGCATCTTCGGCCCGAGCGCGGCCAGCACCCGACGCGACACGGGCACGGGTTGCGGCGTCGCGTCCAATTCGTCGAGGAATGATGCCGTTGCCGCCAGCGGTTTGCGATACCGCCCGGGCGATCCGGCGTCGATCAGCGGCGCGTGGCTGACACCGATACCGAGCAGGAAGCGATCACCGTGGTCCCCGGTCAGCGTGGCGAAGTTGGCCGCGACGTCGCCCGGCGTGTGCATCCACAGGTTGAGGATCCCGGTGGCGATCGTGGTCTGTTTGGTCGCCGCCAGGAGATTGCCCACCGCATCGAAGACGTTGCCGCCGACGTCGGGTATCCACAACGCCCGGAAGCCCAATTCATCCAATTCCGCTGCCGCATCGGCAGATTCACTTGCGTTACCGTAGCGAAGCTGGCTGCTCCAGATCCCGATCCCGGTGAGGTCCATCCGGCCAGCTTACGGCCCACGCTAGAGTCGTGAGTTATGCGCTTCGGATTCTTCATCCCGCAGGGTTGGCGGCTCGATCTGGTCGGAATCGACACCGCGTCGCATTGGGCGGTGATGCGTGATCTGGCCGCCTACGCCGACGGCAGCGCCTGGGATTCGGTGTGGGTCTACGACCACTTCCACACCGTGCCGGTGCCCACCGGCGAAGCCACCCACGAGGCGTGGTCGCTGATGTCGGCCTACGCGGCGACCACGTCGCGAGTCAAGCTCGGTCAGATGTGCACCGCGATGAGTTACCGAAATCCCGCCTATCTCGCCAAAGTCGCTGCGACGGCGGACATCATCTCCGGTGGCCGCGTCCAGATGGGCATCGGTGGCGGCTGGTACGAGCACGAGTGGCGGGCCTACGGCTACGGCTTTCCGTCGGCGGGCGTGCGACTGGGCCGCCTCGACGAAGGTGTGCAGATCATGCGCGATGCCTGGCGGGACGGCAAAGTCAGTTTCGAGGGCAAGCACTACCAGGTCGATGGCGCAATCGTCGAACCCAAACCGCTGCAGGACAACGGAATTCCACTGTGGATCGCCGGCGGCGGCGAGCAGAAGACGCTGCGCATCGCTGCCAAGTACGCGCAATACACCAACTTCACCGGCGAGCCGGACGGCTTCAAGCACAAGTCTGAGGTGCTGGCCGGCCACTGCCGTGACGTGGGCACCGACTACGACGCGATTGTCCGGTCGGTCAACGTCAACGCGGTCGTCGACGCAGACCAGCACGGCGTCGAAGACCGCCTGCGGCGCATCCGCGACCGTCTGGTCGGCCCAGTGTCCGAGTCCGCTGCCGATGCGATGATCGGTGGAACCAGCGGACCCGATTCGGCCACCGGCACGCCCGAGCAGGTCATCGAGCGTCTGCAGAAGCTCCGCGACCTCGGGTGCGAATACGTGATCTGCTACTTCCCCGAGGCCGCCTACGACCGTTCCGGCATCGAACTCTTTGAGCGCCAGGTTATTCCGGCGCTGAGCTAGATGTCGCTGGTGACGTATCGAATCTTGACCGCGGGTGCGGCCAGCAGGGGCGGCAGCTGGGTCACCTTGCCTTCGCCGGCGCGGAAGGCGCGGTAGGCGTCGTCGGCTTCGACGGACTCCCAGATTTCGTAGATCAGCCAATGCGCCTCGTCGTCGGCGTCGATGAGCGTCTCGGTTCGCACGTTGCCGTCGAAGCCTCGCGTCACCTGCAGCACGCGGCCCATCAGCTCGCGCCCCGCAGCGACCTCCTCGGGCTTGAACCGGAGTTCAAGTGTCACCGTGACCGTCATCGTCATCTCCTCGTGGTCGGCTCTTCGTGCTGCTCGCTCGCGAGCACACCGTTGAACCTACGGTCGACCCATTTGCCGAAGTCGGGCGCCTCCGGGATTTGGTCCGCGGCGGCGAACAACTCGGCCAGGCGTTGTTCGGATGCCACCACCTTGTCGTCCAGCGGAACGGTCAGCCGCAGCAGACGACTCTGGGCGAGTGCGGCGATCTTGAGGTTCAAACCGACTGCCGCCGAATACTTCTTGGCCCACTGATCGGGGTTGTCACGGGCCCACTGCGCCGCCTTCTGGTAGCGGACCAGCAGGTCGGACAAGGCGGTGTTGCGCTGCGGATCGGTCAGCGCCTTCACCGACGCGCTGCCGAACTGGTAACCGTTCTCGGCCGACCCGATGCTGCGCACCTTCAGCGTCAAATTGGCTTGCGACGTATAGGGTTCCCAGATCGTCCAGGCGTCGCCCTGTCCGTTGGCGAACGCCGACAACGCATCGGCGGGCTGCAGGAACACCAGGTTGACGTCCTTGGGTTTGATTCCGGCGTCGGCGAGGTGTTCGAGGATGTTGGCATGGGCCGCGCTGCCCTTGGCCACCAGGATTGTCTTGCCGCGCAGGTCCTGAACGCCCGCGATAGCGGAGTTGGTCCGGACCAGAATCTGCTCACCCGTCTGCGCGCCGTCGTAGACCGAGATGACGCGCGTCTTCGAGTTGGCCGCGGCGCCGAACACCGGAGGCGTGTTTCCGGTGACCGCGAAGTCGATCCGACCCGCGTTGAGTGCCTCGATCTGGGGTGGGCCGAAGGTGAATGTCGAAAACTCGATGCGATAGGGCAGACCTTCGAGGGCGTTGGCTGCCCGCAGCAGGGCTTGGGTCCCGCCCTTCTGGTCGCCGACCCGCAACGTCAGCCCGGACAGCTCCGACGTAGGCACCGTCGGCGGCGCGGTGAGCGGTTTCGGTCCGGACTCGCGCGACACGCAACCCGTCAGGCCGCCGAGCAGGACTGCTGCGGTGAAGGCGTGAAAGGCCAACCGCCGCTTGGTGATCAATGCCGAACGCCGAGCTTGTCGAGCAGCTCGGAGCGGTAGTCGTCGTGCCGGGCGGTGCGCTCGGACGGACGTGGTGACTCGATGGTGAGGGAGTGGGCTACGCGACCCTGCTCGAGCACCAGCACCCGGTCGGCCAACTCGACCGCCTCGTCGACGTCATGGGTGACCAGTAGAACGCCGAACCCGTGAGTCCGCCAGAGGTCCAGCAGTAGCGCCCGCATGGACAGCCGGGTGAGCGCGTCCAAGGCGCCGAACGGCTCGTCGAGCAACAGCAGCTGCGGTTCGGCCACCAGTGCCCGGGCCAGCGAAACCCGTTGAGCCTGACCGCCAGACAGCGTCAACGGCCATGCCTCGGCATGCTCGCTGAGCCCGATCTCGGCCAGCGCCAGCTCACTGCGCGCCCGGGCGGCGTCGCGCGACAACGCGGTGCGGTTGAGCCCGTACTGCACGTTGGTCAGGACGTCGCGCCAGGGAAACAGTCGGGGCTCCTGAAAGGCGACCGCGGGTGCCCCGCTGACTTCGCGCTGGCCCGCGTGGTCGTCGGAAAGTCCTGCCAGAACCCGCAATACGGTCGACTTGCCACATCCGCTGCGCCCGACCAGCGCGACGATCTCCCCTGCCCGCACCTCCAGCGAGATGCCGTCGAGGATCCGCTTGCCACCGTAGAACTTGTTGACGTTGCTGAGTCGGCCTACGACGGTGGTCTGCCGTTCGGATGTCACGGTCATGTGCGGTACCTCAAGGCTCGATGTTCCAGCGCCCTGACGATGGCGTCGGTGATGATGCCCAGCAGCGCGTAGACCGCGAGGCAGAAGATGATGATGTCGATGCGCAGGAAGTCACGCGCGTTGTTGATCAGGAAACCGATGCCCTTGTCGGCGTTGATCTGCTCGGCCACGATCAGCGTCAGCCATGCGATTGCCAACGACTGCCGAAGTCCGACCAGCACCTGTGGCGCAGCGCTGGGCAGCAGGATGATCCGCAGCCGTTGCCAGAGCGAAAAGCCAAGGATGTCAGCGGTTTCCAGCAGCTTCGGGTCGACCTGGCGAATCGCGGAGAAGGTGTTGAGGTAGAGCGGAAAAGCCACCCCGAGTGCGACCAGGTTCACTTTGGCCAGCTCGCCGATGCCGAACCACAGGATGAACAACGGGATCAAACCCAGATGCGGCAGCGCTCGCAGCATCTGCAGCGGTGGATCGACAGTCGCCTCGATCCAGGGGGAGAGCCCGACCGCAATGCCCAGGGCGACCCCGGTGACCCCACCCAGGAGCAATCCCTCGATGACGCGGAGCCCGGACACCTCGAGCGCCTCGGTCAGTTTCCCGTTCTGGATCAGCTGCCAGCCGGCCTCGAAAATCAACTGCGGCGCGGGCAGCACATTGCCGGGGATCAGCCGGCTGGCGCTGAGTAGTTGCCACAGCACCAGCAGCGCGACCGGCGAGGACCATCGCAGGATGTTCCATCGATGGGTGTCCCAGACCTGGGTGACTCTCGGTGCCGCCTCGTCGGTGACGGTCATTGTGTCGACGCTGGCAGACACACCCGCGGGGCTGAAGAGTTTGACTCCCGGTGAAGGGAAAACGACGGTCGCCCGACATTCGCGAACAGAAATGAGAATGCGGTTTCCGATTTTGCGGAATGCTGTTGTACCGTTCTGTGAGCGCATTATCAGTTCGGCGGCTGATGGAGGATCTTCGATGCAGAAGGCAATCGACCCCAGCATCTCTACCTGGCCCGATGACGATCCTCAGCTGATCGGCAGTCGGTGCGGCGCCTGCGCCGCGACCACCTTCCCGGTGCAGGACCTGTGCCCGCGGTGCAGCGCCGCGGCGATGTCGGAGGTCAAGCTTCCGCGCACCGGGACCCTGATCGCGTGGACCACGCAGGGGTTCCCGCCCGGCGCCCCCTACGCCGGACCTACCGGTGACGACTTCGTGCCGTTCGGCGTCGGTCTCATCCAGCTGGACGACGTGATCCGGGTCGAAGGTCGGCTGACTGAAAACGACCCGGCCAAGCTCACCTTCGGCCAGGCGGTCGAGCTGACCATGATTCCGTTCGCCACCGATGCGGACGGCAACGAGATCGTCACGTTCGCTTTCCAGCCGGTCTAAAAGGAGAAGCCTGAGATGACCAACGACGTCGCCATCATCGGAGTGGGCCTGCACCCGTTCGGCCGCTTCGACAAGACCGCGATGCAGATGGGTGCCGAGGCCATCCAGTCCGCGTTGGCCGATGCCCGGGTGGACTGGAAGGACATCCAGTTCGGCTTCGGCGGTAGCCACGAAGTGTCCAACCCGGACGCCGTCACCCGTCTGGTCGGGCTGACCGGCATCACGTTCACCAACGTGTTCAACGCCTGTGCCACCGCGGCCAGCGCCATCCAGCAGACCGCCGACACCATTCGGCTGGGCAAGTACGACATCGGTATCGCGATCGGGCTCGACAAGCACCCGCGCGGCGCCTTCACCGACGACCCCGCGAAGTTGGCCCTGCCGCAGTGGTATGCCAACAACGGTCAGTTCGTCACCACGAAGTTCTTCGGCATGAAGGCCAACAAGTACCTGCACGACCACAACATCTCGCAGGCCACCCTGGCCAAGGTGGCGGCGAAGAACTTCCGCAACGGCGCGATCAACCCGAATGCGTTTCGCCGCAAGCCGATGTCCGAGGAGCAGATCCTCAACTCGACCGTGCTGAACTACCCGTTGACGCAATACATGTTCTGCGCTCCCGACGAGGGCGCCGCCGCAGTGATCATGTGTCGCGCCGACATTGCGCACAAGTACACCGACAAGCCGGTCTACGTGCGCGCCAGCGAGATTCGCACCCGGACCTTCGGCGCCTACGAGGTGCACGCCACGTTCGCCCCACTGGACGAGGATGTCTCGCCGACGGTTTACGCGGCCAAGGCCGCCTACGAGGCCGCGGGCATCGGACCCGAGGACGTCGACGTCGCGCAACTGCAGGACACCGACGCCGGTGCCGAGGTGATCCACATGGCCGAGACGGGATTGTGCGCCGACGGAGAGCAGGAGAAGTTGCTCGCCGACGGGGCCACCGAGATCCACGGCTCCATTCCGGTCAACACGGACGGCGGGCTGATCGCCAACGGCGAGCCGATCGGCGCGTCAGGCCTGCGTCAGGTGCACGAGCTGGTCCGCCAGCTGCGCGGTGAAGCGGGCGAACGTCAGGTGCCCGGCAACCCGCGCGTCGGTCTGGCGCAGGTGTACGGCGCGCCCGGTACCGCGTCCGCGACCATCCTGTCGCTCTAGCCGGGCCAACCTCAGATAGCCGGCCCGAGCAGGTCGTCGGCGTCGCGGATCACGTAGCCGTAGCCCTGCTCGGCCAGAAAGCGCTGCCGGTGCGCGGCGTACTCCGCGTCCAGGCTGTCGCGGGCGACCACCGAGTAGAACACCGCGCCGCCACCGTCCGCCTTCGGGCGCAGCAGCCGGCCCAGCCGTTGCGCCTCCTCCTGCCGTGAGCCGAATGTGCCCGAAACCTGCACTGCGACTGAGGCTTCCGGTAAGTCGATGGAGAAGTTGGCCACTTTGGACACCACGAGCGTGGTCACCTCACCGCGGCGGAAGGCGTCGAACAGCGCCTCGCGTTCGGCATTCTTCGTCGAGCCCTGGATCACCGGGGCGTCCAGCAAGGTTCCGAGCTCGTCGAGTTGATCGAGGTAGGCGCCGATCACCAGGGTCGGTTCCTTGGGGTGACGGTCCAGAATCGACCTGACCACGGCGACCTTCGAATGTGCCGTCGAGCAGAGCTTGTAGCGTTCCTCGGGTTCGGCGGTGGCGTAGATCATCCGCTCGTTGTCGGTCATCGTGACCCGCACCTCGATGCACTCCGCCGGTGCGATCCAGCCCTGCGCCTCGATGTCCTTCCACGGCGCGTCGTAGCGCTTCGGCCCGATCAACGAGAACACGTCACCTTCGCGGCCGTCCTCGCGGATCAGCGTCGCGGTCAGCCCGAGCCGGCGCCGCGACTGCAGATCGGCGGTCATCCGGAACACCGGTGCGGGCAGCAGGTGCACCTCGTCGTAGACGATCAGCCCCCAGTCGCGGCTGTCGAACAACTCCAGGTGGCGGTACTCGCCCTTGGTACGGCGGGTGATCACCTGGTACGTCGCGATGGTGACCGGGCGAATCTCTTTGCGCTCGCCGGAATATTCGCCGATCTCTTCCTCGGTCAAGGATGTTCGCGCGATCAGCTCGCGCTTCCACTGCCGGCCCGCGACGGTGTTGGTGACCAGGATCAGCGTCGTCGCGCTGGCCTTGGCCATCGCTGCGGCCCCGACGAGCGTTTTGCCCGCCCCGCACGGCAGCACCACCACGCCCGAGCCGCCGGCCCAGAACGAGTCGGCTGCCATCTCCTGGTAGTCGCGCAGTTGCCAGCCGTCCTGCGACAGGCTGATCGGGTGTGCCTCGCCGTTGACGTAGCCGGCCAGATCCTCGGCGGGCCAGCCGATTTTGAGCAGCATCTGCTTGACCCGCCCACGTTCGCTGGGATGCACGACCACGGTGTCGTCATCAATGCGGGCGCCCAGCATCGGCGCGATCTTCTTGTGCCGCAGGACTTCTTCGAGTACTGCGCGGTCGAAGCTGACCAGCGTCAGGCCGTGTACCGGACTCTTCACCAGCTGCAGCCGGCCGTAGCGGGCCATCGTGTCGACGATGTCGACCAGCAGCGGCTGAGGTACCGCGTACCGGGAGAAGCTGACCAATGCGTCGACGACCTGCTCGGCGTCGTGGCCGGCGGCGCGGGCGTTCCACAGCGCCAGCGGGGTGATCCGGTAGGTGTGGACGTGTTCGGGTGCGCGCTCCAGTTCGGCGAACGGCGCGATGGCCGCCCGCGCCGCGCCGGCGAGCTCGTGGTCGACTTCCAGCAGCACTGTCTTGTCGGACTGCACGATCAACGGTCCGTCAGTCATGAAACTCCATGCTCCCCATTATCCGGATCGCGCCGACAAGGTCATTGCTCATCGGCCGGCATCACCGACGTGATGCGGTGAATGGCGAAGTCACGGGCGCTGCTGGACGCCGAATCGAACGCGACGAGCTGCCCCCCTCGCACCGCGATCGGCGACACCACCCGCTGGGTGGCGACACCGGCGGCGTCGACGTACTTGATCAGCACGGTGTCCCGGTCTCGGGCCGCCCGCTGCAGTAGCGACATCGCCACCGCCGGATCGATACGCAGGCTGTCGAACGGCGCGGTGGTGACTTTCCGCAACACCGCGACCACCGCGCTCAGCGTCTCGTTGCTGGGTTGGCCGCTGGAGCGCCGGGACCGATGGCGCTGGGGGGCGGGCACCCGTGCGCCGCGGGCCCTGATGTCGACGATGGTGCCGGTGGAGTCCTCGGCGGCCGGGGCGAAGCCGGCGTCCTGCAGGGCCGCGAGCACTTCGCCGATCGGCGCCTGCGAGATCGCCACGGTCGGCGCCAGCACGCGCAGGCCGAGGTGCTCGGCACCGGCAGCGGCCTGGGCGAGCAGCGCAGGGTCTTCACATCGCACGAACGACGCGGCCATACCGAGTCGCAGCTGACCATGCCGGCGGGCCACATCGTCGATCAGGTAGGTCAAACCCTGCGGCACCGGTGTTTTGGAATGCTTGGTGAACAAGGTGTGCAATTCGTCGGCTGTTTTCCCGATGTCAAGGGCATGCCGGATGGACGGCTCGCTGACGCGGTACACCATTGCGGTGCCGGCCGATTCGACGGTGGCCACCTTCGCAAGCTCGTCGGCCAAGTCACGTTCCAGCGGCCCGGGCACCACGACGGTCAAGTCGGCCTGCACCAGGAAGTAGTCGATCGGGGTGGGCAGCGCGCGTGCCATCGCGGCGATCGCGGCGTCGGCGGCGCCCTCGACGAACACTCGGCCGGGCGTGCTGATCGCGCCGCGACCCACCAAACCGAGTTTCTGTGCTTCATCCAGGAGGTCGGCGACCGGCGCCGGCTGCAACCGCCTGGCCCACCGCGGGCGTCGCCAGATCAGCGCCGCCGACGCGGTGTTCTTGTCGACGCCTGAACCTGGCGGCAGCCCGGTCAGCATCTCCAGCAGCAGACGGCGGTCCAATGGTGCAGCCGTCGAGTAGAGCGAATCGGAAAGCGCAGCATAGGGTTTGGCATCTGGTCCGCGACTCCCGATCAGCGCCGGCCGGGCCGCCAGATCGAGCCAGGTGGAGGCCAACAGATGCCAGCGCTCGGCGGTGGTGGCCTCGCTGAACCGATCGGCGGCCACCGTCGGGGCCCAGTAGGGCGGATCGCCGACGGCCGGTTGCGGATCCGGCAGTCCGCTGGCGATCAGTCCGGCGGCGGCGGCGAGTTCGAGGATCAGTCCCAGCCGACTCTCGTCGACCCCGGTGATCTTGGCCAGCCGTCGCACTTCCCGGACGCCGAGCCCGCCACTGCGTAGCTCGGAAATAGGTGTGGCGCTGAGGGTTTCGATCAGAACATCGACTTCGCGGAGCAAATCGATGATGGCACCGGCGGCC
Organism: Mycobacterium sp.; assembly: GCF_002863225.1. Classification (GTDB taxonomy): domain Bacteria; phylum Actinomycetota; class Actinomycetes; order Mycobacteriales; family Mycobacteriaceae; genus Mycobacterium. The sequence goes on from NZ_PKEK01000067.1 coordinate 41,852, forward strand.
GCGGCGTCGGCGTCGGCCGGGGTGGTGGTGGTCACCACCGGATCGGGGGCCGCGAGGCGGGCCGGTCCGGCTTCCTCGCCGCGCATCACCTGTCCGACGTGCCGTGGCAGGATCACCGTGTCGGCATCGATGCGCCGCAGCAGACCTATCGAAATCAACTGTGGCACAGGGCGATCGCCGGGAGCGCCGGGAGCCGCGTCGCGAGTGCGCCCCAGTGGGGAGCCTTCCAGCAGCCGGTCGAGCACCTCACGCTGCGAATCGTCGAGGCCGTCGATCAGCTCGGCGATCCGCTCAGGACTCTGCGAGGCGTCCTCCAGCGTCACCTGCCCGACATACCAGGGCAGCCCGCCGCCCGCGTCGGACGCCACCCGGATCTCGTTGTCGCCCCAGGCGAGCGCGCGTTCCTTCAGGCCCTCGAGCGCGTCGAGAACCTCGGCCTCCGGGGCGCGGTCGCCGATGAGCGTCAGCAATTTGGCAACCGGCACCGGGGCGGTGTCCGCCTGGAGTACGAGCAGCGCATCGATGACGGCCAGACGCAGGAAGTCCAGCTCGTCGGTGGCGGCCTTGAGTGACTGGCGTGCCTGGGCGCGGGCCGCCAGCGCGGCGATGCTGCCGGGAGGTGGCTGGGCGAGGTCCGGCCGCAGCTCCAGCAGACGGATCAATCGCTCGTCGGGCAGCTCGGCCAGCCAAGACCCCAGCGGGATGCCCGAGGTGTGTTCGGTCATTGCTGACCAGCGTAAAGCAGTCGCGCCGGTGGGCCTTCCCGGCCGACGGAGGGTAATGCGGGCACCGCCGCGCCCGACCTGTCAGAATGGAGCACGTGGCTGAAAAGAAGGCGCAGAAGACTCGTTACGTAGACAACGGCTGGCCGACGACCAACCCGGAGGATCATGCCGTGAGTGAACTGGCGTCCGACCGGGTCGGAGCGCTGTCGCCGTTCGGCGACGTGGTCTTCCCGTTGCCCGCGGACGATCTGCCTTACGTCCATCCGGTCACCGACGTCAACCGTTAGGCGGTTCGCCCGGCGGGACGACGTCGTGGCTAGGCCAGCGACTGCAGCGCCGGGTTACCGCTCACGTTCTGCGACTGGATCGAGTTGAGCAGGTTCGTCAGGTAGCTCGGCTCCTGCGGCTCGACCTTCCACGAACTCACCGCATTCGCCTGGTGCACTTCCTGCGGGCCGTCGACGGGTGCCTCAGCGGCGACCGGCTGGACCTGGACCGGCTCTGCCGGAGGCGCGGGTTCAGGCGCAGGCGCAGGATCGGCCGGTGCCGGTGCCTCGGGAGCAGGTGCTTCAGGCGCAGGTGCTTCGGGAGCAGGTGCCTCGGGTGCGGGTGCTTCGGGTGCGGGCGCGGTTACCGCGACGGCCTGCACCGGCTCGGCTGGCGGCGGGGGCGGGAGCTCGGCCGGCGGGGGCGGAAGTTCGGCTGCCGGCGGGGGCGGGAGCTCGGCAGGCGGCGGCGGCAGCTCTGCCGGCGGAGGCGGAAGTTCGAACACGGGCGGCGGGGCGTCCGGCGCGGGCGCGTCGGCAAGGACGTTGCGCGGGCTGGCGGCGGAAAGCCCCCGGCCGCAGACCGGCCAGGCGCCCTTGCCCTGGGTGGCCAGCACCCGCTCGGCGACCGCGATCTGCTGATCGCGACTGGCCTGGTTGGCCGACGACGCGAACTCGCTGCCGCCGTGTGAGGCCCACGTGCCTTGCGAGAACTGCAACCCGCCGTGGTAGCCGTTGCCGGTGTTGATCGCCCAGTTGCCACCGGACTCGCAGGAGGCGACGCGGTCCCATTCGCTGTCGGGGGCCGCGGCCGCGTTGGCGGCGAGTGCTAGTGGTACTGCGCCGCTGCCGATCACTGCGCCGGTGAAGGCAAGTTTCGCGACGCCGACAGTGGACGTGGTGGGTTTACGATGACGGCCGCTCATAGCCCTAAGGAATTCCTCTCGTACGCGCCTACGAGGTCAGCTGTCGGGTTCGGGCGGAAGAGGTCGCCCGGCCGTCGAGTTTCCGTGAAGGAAACGCTCCGGCTTCACCCCAAGGAGCCGCTAGCGGCCCCAGGTTCGATTTCGGCGGACCATTGGGTCCCCCGCCTCCATCCACGGATTGGCGTTACTCACCTATTGGATGGAGCTCGGCGCTATAGGTGAGAAGGCCTACCGCGCAGGGAAACTCGGTGGGCCCGCGCACGACGCTAGCGGTTGTTAGCAGTGGAGTCATTTTCTGGATGACGTCGCGTTTCGCGTGTCGCGAGCGCGGAAAACGCCAGGAACGTCAGCCGTTTGTGCAGGTTGAGAGCTTCGCAATCGGGCCGTTGCCGGGCTGTGACCAAACCGTTATGTGACTCATTTCACAGGCCGTTACTGGATTAATCCCAGGTCACGCGGTGGCGATTTCGCCGACAATTTCAGCCCCGCACGGTCGGGGAAGCGGCCCATTGCGCTGGATTGTGGACCGGCACGATCTCTTTGCCCAGTGGAACCAGCGACACGGGGATCAATTTCAGGTTGGCCAGCGCCAGCGGGATGCCGACAATCGTCAGGGCCATCGCCACGGCGCTCATCAGGTGGCCGATCGCCAGCCAGATTCCACACACCAGAATCCAAATGACGTTGCCGACCACGGCGCCCGTCCGGATGCCGGACTTTTCGACGATCGTCCGCCCGAACGGCCACAGCGCGTAGGACGCGATCCGCAGCGAGGCGAAGCCGAACGGGATGGTCACGATCAGCGCGAAACAGATCAGCGCTGCGAGCAGATATCCAAGAGCCAGCCACAGGCCACCGAAAACCAGCCAGATGACGTTGAGAATCAGGCGCATCGTCCCCTCCAGAGCTGACTCCAGAGTAGGCGAGAAACTCTGGTGCTCAGCCGACGGCGTTCCGAGTAGGATCGGTCGTCATCGCGTCCTGCGCAGGCGGGGCGCTTCGTTGTGTAGGCCTCGTGAGCGATTCGTTAGACAGCAGGTGAGACCGGTGCCGACTGGCAAGGTGAAGTGGTACGACGCGGAGAAGGGATTCGGCTTCCTATCCCAAGAGGAAGGCGAGGACGTCTACGTCCGCTCCTCGGCGTTACCCGCGGGCGTGGAAGGGCTCAAGGCTGGGCAGAAGGTCGAGTTCGGCCTGGCGTCCGGACGCCGCGGTCCACAGGCGCTCAGCCTGAAACTGATCGACCCGCCGCCAACGCTCAGCAGCCGTCCCCGCCGGGAAAGCCCGGCCGAGCACAAGCACAGCCCCGACGAGTTACACGGCATGGTCGAGGACATGATCACGCTGCTGGAAGGCACTGTGCAGCCCGAACTGCGCAAGGGTCGCTACCCCGACCGCAAGATCGCGCGCAAGGTGTCCGAGGTAGTCAAGGCGGTTGCGCGCGAGCTGGACGCCTGAGCCTCGCGCGGTTATCGCGTGCGGTGGCGGGGAACACTACGGCCGACGCTCCGCATGGAGTCGTTGTTCCGGTAGCGACACCTGATGGAGGTCGACATCGCTTCCTACCTCGCCGAGAACGGCGAATTCGCCCGTGACACCGAATACATCGACACCCGGATCACCGCTGACGGTCGCGACGGTTATCCCGTGGAACCGGGCCGCTATCGGCTGATCGTGGCGAGGGCTTGTCCGTGGGCCAACCGCGCAATCATCGTCCGGCGGCTGCTTGGCCTGGAAGATGTTCTCTCCATTGGGTTTTGCGGTCCGACGCATGATGAGCGCAGCTGGACGTTCGACCTCGACCCCGACGGCGTCGACCCGGTGCTGAAGATCCCGCGCCTGCAGGACGCCTACTTTGCCCGCTTCCCGGACTACCCCAAGGGCATCACAGTGCCCGCGATCGTCGACGTTTCCAGCGGAGCGGTCGTCACCAACGACTTCCCGCAGATGACGCTGGACCTGTCGACCGAATGGGCCGCCCATCACCGCGACGGCGCCCCGCAGTTGTATCCCGAACCGCTGCGCGCCGAGATCGACGAGGTGAGCAAGCGGATCTACACCGAGATCAACAACGGCGTCTACCGCTGCGGTTTCGCCGGCTCGCAGCAGGCTTACGAGGCCGCGTACGACCGGCTGTTCACCGCTGTCGACTGGGTGAGCGATCGGTTGGAGACGCAGCGGTACCTGGTCGGCGAGACGATCACCGAAGCCGACGTGCGGCTGTTCACGACGCTGGCCCGCTTCGACGCGGTCTACCACGGGCATTTCAAGTGCAACCGAAGCAAGCTCGCCGAGCTGCCCGTGTTGTGGGCGTACGCGCGAGACCTGTTCCAAACGCCGGGTTTTGGCGACACCACCGACTTCGTCCAGATCAAGCAGCACTATTACGTGGTGCACAAGGACATCAACCCGAGCGGGATTGTGCCGAAGGGTCCGGAGCTGGCCAACTGGCTGACGCCGCACGGCCGGGAGTCGTTGGGCGGCAAGCCTTTCGGTGACGGTACGCCGCCCGGTCCGACCCGTGACGGCGAGCAGGTGCCGGCCGGCCACGGCGCGGGCTGACCTCGCCGGTTTCGAATGGTGCGATCCAGGACATCCTGCTCACACGCACGTGCCGCAGCCGACAGGAAGATCCCGCGTGAACCAGCCCAGCAGCAATCCTGATCCCGAGCCCGAGGACGCCCGGGAGGTGACCGCGGAGCAACGCGACGTTCAAGACAAACTGGACCATCAAGGCGGTGACCCGGACGCGCCGGGTCAACAACAATCCCGGCACAACACCGCGGGCGAGAGCACCCGGTAAGTCACCGCGCGCGCGTCAGCTCCACACCGTCCGGACCGACCATTCCGCGTGCGGCACGCCCTGGACCTCCCCGTTCGGGTCGACGTAGGCCGTCATCAACTGCACGGCAATACCGGTCAGCCGCCCGTTGTGGGAGTCGACGGTCGGGATGGTGACGGCTAATCGGCTGCCCGGCCGGTAGAACGTCGTCGCGGGAACTGCCGAGTCCTCATACACCGTCAGCAGCCACCACGGCGCCTCGCCGATCGACTTTGGTACTGAAAGTTGCACGGGGGCACGTGAATTCACCTGGAGTTGGCCCTGCGTCCCAGGGTTCTGGCAGTCGGTGAGGTCGAGCACGTTGCAGTAGCGGTAGGGCCCGACCCGCGTCGAGTGTCCGCCTGAGTACGCGCTGATCTCGGGACGCACCGGCCCGCGGTGATACGCCAGCGTCCACGCGCCGACTCCGGCTGCGGTCGCCAAGATCGCCACGATCGCAAGCAGCGCATACTTTTTCGCTGATCTCACGATCGCGGCACCGACGCGGCCTGACGCTCGCGATGGCCGCCCTCCTGCTCGACCATCACCGGGCGGTTGCCGCCCAGTCCGGGGATCAGCGAGTCGCCGTGGAAGCTGACTACCGTCTGCGCCAGGCTGAGAATCAACACCGACGTCACGACACTGAAGCCGACCCACAGGTCGGTGTAGAGCAGCACGCCCATCGCGCCGCCGAGCACCCAGGCGAGTTGCAGCGTGGACTCCGAGCGTCCGAACGCCGACGCTCGCGACTCCTCCGGCAGATCGTCCTGTAGCGACGCGTCGAGCGCAGCCTTCGCGATCGCGCTCGACCCCGACGTCACCAGCGTGGCTATCACGACCATCAGCTGCGTGCCGGCCACCGCCGCGGCCAGTGCGACAACCGTCACGGCCAGGGCGCAGCGCAGCACCAGCACCGCGGGCCGACCCAGTCGCAGCCGGGCACTGGCGAAGTTTCCGGCGAAGTTGCCGATGCCGGCGGCCGCGCCGATCATGCCGAGCATGGCCAGCTGCCGCCAGCCGTTGGCGTGGTGCGCCTTGGCGACGAATGCCGGATACAAGAACAGGAACCCGACCATCACCTTGATCGTGCAGTTACCCCACAGTGAGGTGATGATGTTGCGGCCCAACGGTTGTCGAAGCGCTCCGCTGGCGCGGCGGACCTCATCGGGCCAGCTGCGGCTTGGCGTGTCCTGGCGGTAGCTCAAGGTTGCGGGCACCTCGCCGGCGGTGACTTCGACCCACCGCGGGATGCGCATCGACAGCGCGGCCCCGCTAACCGTCACCGCGATGACGACAAACAGCGCGCCCGGTAGCTGGAGCAGTCGGTCGCAGCCGTACTCGATGCCGCCGGCGATACCGCCGCCGACGATCGTGCCGCCGAGCAGGCCGAACATGGTCAACCGCGAATTCACCCGGACCAGATCGATCGTGGGCGGCATCACCCGCGGCGTGACCGCGCTGCGCAGCACGCTGAACGACTTCGAGAAAACCATCATCATCAACGCGCAGGGATACAGCACCCAGGATTTATAGCCGCCGGTGGCGGCGTCGTAGTTGGTGATCAGGACCACCGCCAACACCGTGCGAAGCGCGAACGACGCGGCGAGCGCGACCCGGCGACCGTGCTGCAGCCGGTCCAGCGCCGGCCCGATCAGCGGGGCGATCACGGCAAACGGCGCGATGGTGATGAGCAGGTACAGCGCCACCCTGTCCTTGCTCTCGCCGGTGGCCGCGGCGAAGAACAACGTGTTGGCCAGCGCAACCGCCATCGCCGCGTCGGTGGCGAAGTTGGCCACCACCGGCCAGGTCAACGCCGTCAGCCCGGATTTGTCGGCACCGTCGGCGGTGGCGGCCCGCTGCACCAGGTCATACATCCGCGATCCCATTTCGCGGCTGCGCTGGGCGGCGGCCCTGGTGACGGTGACCCGCTCACCGGACGAGCCGGCTCGCGGCGGCTCGGTGCGGCGTTGGGAATTGCTGTCGCGGTTCAGCGGCGGCAGATAGCGATTGGAGCTGGGCATCGGCGGCGACCGGTGGGCACGGCGCTGGTCCGGCTCCTCGGCCGGATAGTTGGCCATGCCGGGATGCTCGTCGGTCGGCCCGGTTCGACCACGTCTGCCGGGTGCCGAGCTGCGGCCGGCATCCCGGTTGTCACCCCGCCGTCCAGCCATACCTCGATTCTCACCCATCCCGGCTGCGCTGGTGTGCAGGCGACCGGTGTGGCCATACCTCGCATATGTGCGGCAGAATCGAAGGCCCATGGAAACAACCGACGATGTGACCAGATCGAGCACGACGGAGTGGTCGCCTGAATTGGCGACCGTTCTGACCGGCGCGGCCGATCTGGCCCGCGCGGCCGTGGTCGAGAGCAGCGGTGTCGACACCGTGGGGGAGTACCTGGGCGTCGGCTACGAGGACCCGACCAGCGCGACGCACCGTTTCCTGGCCCACCTTCCCGGTTACCAGGGTTGGCAGTGGGCGGTCGTGGTCGCCAGTTACCCGGGGGCCGACCACGCGACCGTCAGCGAGGTGGTGCTGGTCCCCGGGCCGGAGTCACTGCTGGCGCCGGAGTGGCTGCCCTGGGATCAGCGTGTCCGGGCCGGCGACCTGAGTCCGGGCGATCTGCTTGCGCCGGCATTGGACGACCCACGACTGGTGCCCGGTTACCTGTCGTCCGGTGACCCGCAGGTCGACGAGACTGCGGCTGAGATCGGGCTGGGGCGCCGTCAGGTGATGAGCGCCTGGGGGCGTGCTGAGGCCGCAGAACGGTGGCACGACGGCGATCACGGACCCCGCGCCCAAATGGCGCAGTCCACCAAGCGGGTCTGCCGCGACTGCGGGTTCTTCCTGCCGCTGGCGGGTTCACTCGGTGCGATGTTCGGAGTCTGCGGCAACGAACTGTCGGCCGACGGTCATGTGGTCGACTTCGAATACGGTTGCGGCGCGCATTCCGACACTCCCGCTCCGGCAGGCGGCGGCTCGCCGATGTACGACCCGTTCGACGACGGCGTGCTCGACGTCAGCGAAAAGCCGGCCGAGCCTCCCGCCGAGGAGACGGCGGAAGTTTCCGACGAGGCAGTGGAAGCGCCCGAGGCGGCTGTCGAACCACCAGCTGAGGTGCCGGCCACCGAGCCCGCTGAGACGATCGCTGAGCCGGCGGCGGCCACGCCTGTCGAGGAACCCGCCCAGGAATCGGCGCAGGAACCCGGCGACGGATCGACGGAGCCCAGTTAGGCGTTCTCGGCAGCGGCCTTGATTCTGGCCAGCGAGACGTTCATTCCCTCGACGAGTTCGCGCTCGAAGCTGTCGGTTCCGCCCATCAACGCATTGACCGCCACGCTGGAGATCGGCTTGACGCCGTTCTCGGCGTGCCGGCTCTCGATCACCCGGGTGCCGTCCGCGAGCGGCTGCAGCTCGTAGCTCCAGATGGTGTTGTTCAAATTGACCCGGAATGCCAGCTTTTGCTCCGGGACCAACTCGACGATGGTGGAGGTGGTCGGCCAGACCAGCAGTTTGCGGCGGTTGAGGTTGAGGGTGCGGGTGCCGGGGCGGACCTGCCCCAACGGCCGCATCAAGCGGCACTGCGAACTCCACTGCGGCATCCGACGAAAGTCACTGATCAACGCCCACACGGTCGGCAGGGGTGCGTTGATGTCGATCTGGGCTTGCAGTAGCGGCGCCGCCATATCCCGAACCCCTAACCCCTGGGCTCGGTGGTGAGCCCGGTCTGAGCGCCGCGCGCGCCCCGGCGGGCAGCCGCGCGCTGCCACAGGAAAATCGATGTGCCCAGGACGCCGACGACGAGTCCGGCCAGCGTCAGCGGTCGCCAAGCGGTCAGGGCGGGTACGACGAACGCCGCCACCGCTGCGACCAGCCACAGCAGGGCGCCGACCGCGATGACCGGCTGCGGATCCAGCAACACAGCAGGTAGCGGTGGCGGCTCAACGATCTTGCCGGGCTCGTCGGACATCGTGATCAAGATAGCTTGACGACGATGCCGGCCGCGAGCGGCCGGAGGAGAAGTCGAGCCGTGGGGTGAGCTTGACGACGATGCCGGCCGCGAGCGGCCGGAGGAGAAGTCGAGCCGTGGGGTGAGCTTGACGACGATGCCGGCCGCGAGCGGCATGTCTGTCCTCGTCTCGGTGATTCGATGTTGACGTTTCGGCGTTCTGTCGTAACCTTCGCGCTGTGATCGATGGCGATAGCCGGTTGGCCAGCGACCTGTCGCTCGCGGTGATGCGGCTGTCTCGGCAGCTGCGGTTTCGCCGCCCGCAGTCCCCGGTGTCGCTGTCACAACTGTCCGCACTGGCGACCTTGGCGAACTTCGGCCCGATGACGCCGGGAGCGCTGGCGATCAGGGAGCGGGTCCGCCCGCCGTCGATGACGCGAGTGATCGCTTCGCTGGCCGAACTGGGCTTCGTCGACCGTGTCGCACACCCCGACGACGGCCGCCAGGTGCTGGTGTCGGTGTCCGAAGCCGGCGCTGATTTGATGGAGGCCGAGCGTCGGGCCAGTCAAGAATGGCTGACGCAGCGGCTGGAAACCCTCGGCGTTCCCGAACGTGACACGCTGCGGGTGGCGGCCGACCTGATGCTCGCTTTGGTCGACGAAAGCCCTTGAGCGCGAACGACAGTGTGATCGTCTGCGACATCGACGATCCCGACGATCCGCGGCTGGACAACTTCCGCGACCTGAACAGCATCGACCGGCGTCCGGATCTGCCCAGCGGCAAAGGCTTGGTGATCGCCGAGGGTGTGTTGGTCGTGCAGCGGATGCTGGCCTCGCCGTTCACCCCGCTGGCGTTACTCGGCACCGACCGCAGACTGGCCGAACTGAGCGCCGATCTGGCCGGCAATTCCGCTCCCTACTACCGGGTTTCGGCCGAAGTGATGGCCGAGGCGGTCGGCTTTCACCTGAACCGCGGCGTGCTCGCCGCCGCGCGTCGCGCACCCGACCGTTCCGTCGCCGAGGTGGTGGACGGCGCCAGGACTGTCGCGGTGCTCGAGGGAGTCAACGACCATGAAAACCTGGGCTCCATCTTCCGCAACGCGGCCGGGCTGAACGTCGACGCCGTGGTCTTCGGCAGCGGCTGCGCCGATCCGTTGTACCGGCGTGCGGTGCGGGTGTCGATGGGTCACGCTCTACTAGTGCCGTTCGCCCGGGCAGCAGACTGGCCGTCGGAGCTGAAGACGTTGCAGCAGAGAGGTTTTCGACTGCTGGCGATGACACCCGCTGCCGATTCCAAGGCGTTGCCGGAGGCGATGGCGGCGGTGCACGGCGAGCGGGTCGCGATCCTGGTCGGCGCCGAGGGTCCGGGGTTGAGCTACGCCGCCATGAAGGCCAGTGATCTGCGTGTCCGGATCCCGATGTCCCGCGGAACCGATTCGCTCAATGTCGCCACGGCCGCGGCGCTGGCGTTCTACGAGCGGGCTCGCGTGTGATGTCCTGACTTTCCCGGTCGCGCTAGAGTTCAAGCGTGACGACCCACGAATCCACGCCCTGGGCAATGGGTTTGACCGTCGCCGGATTCGTCGCCGCGGCCACCTCGGTCGCTGTCGTGGTGCTGAGCCTAGGCTTGATCCGGGTCCATCCGCTGCTGGCAGTCGGGCTGAATGTCGTTGCGGCCGGCGGCCTTGCGCCCACGCTGTGGGGCTGGCGGCGAACACCGGTGGTTCGCTGGCTGGTTCTCGGCGCTGGCGTCGGTGTGGCGATCGCCTGGTTGGCCTTGGTCGCGATGGCCCTCTGACGCAGCGGTCAGCGCTGGCCGCTGGAGCGAACCCCCAGCAGCACGTCTTCCCATGCCGGCACCGCCGGCTTGGCTTTGCCGCGGCGGGCGCGCGGCTGCTCGACCACCGGCTCGGGCTCGGGGGCTTCGGTGACCACCGGCGCGGGAGCCGGGGTCGGCTCGGCGTCGTCGAAGTCGAGCTGGGCCAGCGGAGCAACCGGACGCAGTATCGGACGGTCGAAGTTCGGGTCGATCAGCTCACTGGCGGCGTCGTCCACCGCGGTCACGGTCCCGCCGTGCGCCCCCGGGCAGAACCGGAAATGGGCGAGGTTGTCCGAGCGGCCGGCCTTCCAGCCCAGCTGCACGGTCCAGCGACCGTCTTCGTTGCGCCACGCATCCCAGGAGGTGCTGTCGGGGTTCAGGCCGCGCGCGACCAGCGACGTGGTCACCGTCTCCAGCAGCGTGAGCACCGCGGGGCCGTCGGCGAGAACGGGGTGTGCGGCGGTTGCCAGCTCGGCGGCGCGGGCACGCTCCAACAGCACCGGGTGGGCGAACCGCTCGACCCGAGAGATCTCCACCCCGGCGGACTCGGCGAGCTGCTCGACCGACGCACCCGCGCGGATGCGGGCCTGAATGTCCTTGGGACGCAACATGCTGCTCGTTTCGATCTCGATGTGGGTCTGATTCACCCGGGCTTCGTCGCCGCGGACCGCTGCACGCAATCGGTCGTCGACGCGGACCCTGAATTTGTCGGCGGGGTTGTCACCCTCGCAGATGAGGTGTTTGCCGTCGACGTCGAGTCCGACGATCTTGAGTTCCCGCATGGTGTCTCCTCGCAGGTTCCTCGCAGACCAACGCATGAGGTCCGCTCACGCGCACTGTAACTCAGCCGGCGATCCAAGCCCGGGTGGACACGCGGTGACACCTGGGCTTTTTCCATATGAACGCTAGAGACGCTCGACCACCCAGTCGATGCACTCGGTGAGCGCACTGACGTCATCGGGCTCGACCGCCGGGAACATCGCGACGCGCAACTGGTTGCGGCCGAGTTTGCGGTACGGCTCCACATCGACGATGCCGTTGGCGCGCAAGGTCGCCGCGACGGCCCCTGCGTCTACGGAGTCATTGAAGTCGATGGTGCCGACCACCTGGGACCGCAGCTTCGGGTCCGCGACGAACGGTGTGGTGAACGCGCGGTCCTGCGCCCAGCTGTACAGCCGCCCCGACGAGTCGGCGGTCCGCTTGACCGCCCAGTCCAGCCCGCCGTTGCCGTTCAGCCAGTCGACCTGCTCGGCCAGCAGCACCAGCGTTGCGATGGCCGGGGTGTTGTAGGTCTGGTTCTTGAGGCTGTTGTCCACCGCGATCGGCAGCGACAGGAAGTCGGGCACCCACCGGTTGGACGCCGCGATCGACTCGATCCGGCTCAGCGCGGCCGGGCTCAGGATCGCCAGCCACAGGCCGCCGTCAGCGGCGAAGTTCTTCTGCGGGGCGAAGTAGTAGGCGTCGGTGTCGGCGATGTCGACCGGCAGTCCGCCGGCGCCGGAGGTGGCATCGATGACGACCAGCGCGTCACCGGCGTCGCGCGGGCGGGCGATGGGGACCGCTACACCCGTCGAGGTCTCGTTGTGCGCCCAGGCGATCACGTCGACCGACGGGTCGCCCTGCGGGTCCGGGGCGCTGCCGGGGTCGGCCTTGATGATGATCGGGTCGCCGACGAAGGGGTTCTTGGCGACCGAGGACGCGAACTTCGAGCTGAACTCGCCGTAGCTGAGGTGCAGTGAACGCTTGTCGATCAGGCCGAATGCCGCGGCATCCCAGAAAGCGGTCGCGCCGCCGTTGCCGAGCACTACCTCGTAGCCGTCGGGCACCGAGAAGAAATCGCGCAGCCCGGTGCGCACCCGGCCGACCAGATCTTTGACCGGGGCTTGCCGGTGCGAGGTGCCGAAAAGTGGAGCGGCGCTGGTGGTAAGGGCTTGCAGCTGTTCGGGCCGCACCTTCGACGGGCCGGATCCGAAGCGTCCATCGCCGGGTTTGATGTTGTCGGGGATCGTGAGCTGGTCAGCCATGGTCACCAGGTTAGTGACCTGGCTGTGGCGGGCATTCAGGCGGTCGCCCGTCGACTTCGGATGTGATCGGGGTCACAGTACACAAATGTTCACGGCTGCAGCACAAAGGGCATTTCGGGTCTAGTAAGTTCCCGATACCTTGGGTACTGTGCTGGACATAGCACGTCCAAATGTAAACCTCATTGAGGAGGCCTCAGGATGGCTCAGACAACAACGGCGCAGAAGCAGCCGCGGACCAAATTCATGCGACGCTGGCGTCGCAACATGGACGTCCAGGACGACATCAAGTACGTGGAGATGCTGAACATCCTGTCCGAGGGCTCGGTGCGGCGCAACTTCAACCCGTACACCGACATCGAATGGGATTCGCCGGAGTTCGCGGTCATCCCCGACGACCCGCGCTGGATTCTGCCCAAGACCGATCCGCTGGGTAAGCACTCCTGGTACCAGTCCCAGTCGCAGGACCGTCAAATCGCCATCGGCATGTGGCGCCAGGCCAACGTGGCCAAGGTCGGCCTGCACTTCGAATCGATCCTGATCCGCGGCCTGATGGAGTACGCGTTCTGGGTGCCCAACGGCTCACCGGAATACCGGTACTGCCTGCACGAGGCGGTCGAAGAGTGCAACCACACCATGATGTTCCAGGAGATGGTGAACCACATCGGCGTCGACGTTCCCGGGATGCCGCGCCTGCTCAAGTGGATCCAGCCCGCGATCCCCCTGGTTGCCGGCCCGTTGCCGATCCCGTTCTGGTTCGGGATCCTCGCTGGCGAGGAACCGATCGACCACACCCAGAAGAACGTGCTGCGTGAGGGCAAGGAACTGCACCCGATCATGGAGCGGGTGATGGCGATCCACGTGGCCGAGGAGGCCCGCCACATCTCGTTCGCCCACGAGTACCTGCGCAAGCGGGTGCCGGACTTGCCCCGTCGCAAGCGTTTCTGGCTCTCCTTGTTCGTGCCGCTGACCATGCGGATCCTGTGTTCGGCGATTGTGGTGCCGCCCAAGGCTTTCTGGCAGGAGTTCGACATCCCGCGCGAAGTCCGCAAAGAGGTGTTCTTCAACTCGCCGGAGTCGCGTCAGATGCTGCGCGACATGTTCGGTGACGTGCGGATGCTGTGCAAGGACACGGGCTTGATGAACCCGCTGTCCAAGCTGATCTGGCGGATCTGCAAGATCGACGGCAAGCCGTCGCGCTACCGCAGCGAGCCGCAGCGTCAGCACCTCACGGTCGCCGCCTAGGAACTCATGCCGCACGTAATCACCCAGTCGTGTTGCAGCGACGGGTCCTGTGTTTACGCCTGCCCGGTGAACTGTATCCACCCGTCGCCGGACGAACCGGAGTTCGCTTCCGCGGAGATGCTGTACATCGATCCCGTGGCGTGTGTCGACTGCGGCGCGTGTGTCAGTGCGTGCCCCGTGGGCGCCATCGCTCCCAACTCACGGCTGTCCACTGAGCAGTTGCCGTTCGTCGAACTCAACGCCAGTTTCTACGAGGAGTTCCACGCGTCGCGGCCTGCGGACCAGAAACTGCCGCCGACATCGAAACTGGCACCGGTAATTCCGGCGCCGGAGGTCCACGGGAAGCACAGTGGCCCGTTGACGGTGGCGATCGTGGGATCGGGTCCGGCCGCGATGTATGCCGCCGACGAACTGCTCACCCAGCAGGGCGTACGGGTCAACGTGTTCGAAAAGCTGCCCACCCCTTACGGATTGGTGCGGGCCGGGGTAGCACCGGATCATCAGACCACCAAGCGGGTCACCCAGCTGTTCGACCGGATCGCCCGCCGCCGGGAATTCCGGTTCTTTCTCAATGTCGAGGTCGGCAACCAGCTGAGCCACGACGACGTGCTGGCCCATCATCACGCCGTCATCTACGCCGTCGGTGCGCCCAACGACCGCCGGCTGGACATCGAGGGGATGGACCTGCCCGGCACCGGAACCGCGACCGAGTTCGTGGCCTGGATCAACGGGCACCCTGATTTCGTCGATCTGCCAGTCGATCTGAGCCACGAGCGGGTCATCGTCGTCGGCAACGGTAACGTCGCGCTCGACGTGGCCCGCGTGCTGACCGCCGACCCGGACGAGCTGGCCCACACCGACATCTCCGATCACGCACTGGCCGCCCTGCGCGAGTCGCGAGTGCGCGAGGTCGTGGTTGCCGCCCGCCGCGGACCCGAGCACTCGGCGTTCACCCTGCCGGAGCTGATCGGGCTGACCACCACCGCGGAAGTCGTTGTGGCCGAAGGCGACCGCGATGCGGTGCTGCGCGACCTGGCCACCGTCACCGACACCGTGACCAAGCAGAAACTGAAAATCCTGAGCGGGCTCGAGTCGTCGTCGACACCGGCGACGCGGCCACGAATCCGGTTCGCCTACAACCTGACGCCGAAGCGGGTGATCCGCGACCAGCGCGCTGCCGGCCTGGAGTTCGGAGTCACCGGCACCGATGAATCGACCACCATCGACGCCGGGCTGGTGCTGACTTCGATCGGCTACCACGGCAAGGCGATCAAAGATCTTCCGTTCGACGACGAGAAGGGCGTGGTGCCCAACGACGGTGGCCGCGTCACGCACGCCGACGGCGCCTATGTGGCGGGGTGGATCAAGCGTGGGCCGACCGGCTTCATCGGAACCAACAAATCGTGTGCGGCGCAGACCGTGCAGCGACTGGTGGACGACTACAACGCCGGGCTGTTGCGCGACCCGATCGGCAAACCGGCCGCGCTGGACCGCCTGGTCCGCGAGCGCCAGCCCGATGTCGTCGACGCCAACGGCTGGCGGGCCATCGACGCCGCCGAGGTGGCACGGGGCGAACTCGCCGACCGGCCGCGCGCCAAGTTCACCGCGATCGCCGACATGCTCGACGTGGCGGCGGCCGCACCGGCGCCGTCGCTGCGGCACCGGGTGGCCGACCGGTTGCGCGAATTCGCCGGCTAGCCGTTCATCGCCGCGGCCAGCTCCTCATGGCTGACCTCTTTGACCGGCTGGCCGAGCGACCAGTGGTGACCGAACGGATCGGCGACCATGCCGTAGCGGTCACCCCAGAACTGCTCCTCCAATGGAACGAGCTCGGTGGCGCCGGCGTCCAGCGCCCGACGGAACCAGGCGTCGACGTCGGGCACAGTCAGGTGAATCGTCACCGGAGTGCCACCCAGCGACGGAGGGGTCATCGACTTGCCGCCGGACATCTCGGGGAAGTCGTCGTTGAGCATGACCATGAAGCCGTTGATGCGGACTGAGGCGTGCACCAGCTTGCCGTCGGGTCGGGGCAGCCGCACGAGCTCGACCGCGTCGAAGGCTTTGACGTAGAAGTCGATCGCCGCGGCGGCGTCGTCGACGGTCAGGTGTGGGGACAGAGCGGGTTGGACGGCGATCGCCATCGGGTTCTCCTCGGTGTCGGTGCGTGGCCCGGATGGGCCTACGGGTATGGACTCGGGCAACGAGTCGATCTCATCACCGGCCACCTACACCGCAGGGTCAGTCCGTGTGGACGCTGTCCCATCCCTCGACGGCCTCCGGGCTGCGCGGGCCCGGCCCGACGTAGATGGCGGCCGGGCGGACCAGCTTGCCGAGCCGCTTCTGCTCGAGGATGTGCGCGCACCAGCCGGCGGTCCGACCGCAGGTGAACATGGCGGGCATCATCCGGGCCGGCACCTGGGCGAAGTCCAGGATCACCGCCGCCCAGAACTCCACGTTGGTCTCGATCGCCCGGTCCGGACGCCGCTCCCGCAGTTCCGCGAGCGCGGCCTGCTCGACGGCGGCCGCCACCTCATAGCGCGGCGCGCCCAGCCGCTTGGCGGTGGCACGCAGCACGCGGGCCCGCGGGTCCTCGGCGCGATACACCCGGTGGCCGAAGCCCATCAGCTTTTCGCGGCGATCCAGGATTCCCTTGACCAGTCCACGGGCGTCACCGGTTCGCTCGACCTCTTCGAGCATCGGCAGCACACGCGCCGGCGCACCGCCGTGCAGCGGGCCGCTCATCGCGCCCACCGCCCCCGACAGCGACGCCGCGACGTCCGCCCCGGTCGACGCGATCACCCGCGCGGTGAAGGTCGACGCGTTCATGCCGTGCTCGGCGGCCGACACCCAGTAGGCGTCGACGGCTTCGATGTGTTTGGGGTCCGGCTCGCCCTGCCAACGTGTCATGAAACGTGCTGTGACCGTTGAGCATTCGTCGATGACGCGCTGCGGAACGGCGGGCTGGTAGATCCCTCGGGCCGACTGCGCGACGTAGGACAGCGCCATCACCGAGGCCCGGGCCAACTGGTCGCGGGCGGTGGCTTCGTCGATGTCGAGCAGCGGCTGGAAGCCCCAGATCGGCGCCAGCATCGCCAGACCGGCCTGCACGTCGACGCGCACGTCGCCGCTGTGGATCGGCAGCGGGAACGGTTCGGCGGGCGGTAGCCCGTTGCCGAATTTCGCGTCCACCAGCAAAGCCCACACGTCGCCGAATGTGACCCGCTGTTTGACCAGGTCTTCGATGTCGACACCGCGGTAGCGCAGGGCGCCGCCGTCCTTGTCAGGCTCGGCGATCTCGGTGGTGAATGCCACCACACCCTCGAGTCCGGCAACGAAATTCTCCGGGATCTTGTCCGAGATGACAGTCATGGAAAAAATTCTCGCACGGGTCCGGGTGTGACTTGCTACCGGTCGGTAACCAAGGCCGCCGGTGGCCCACTGTTAGTTGCGGGGCGGCGGTGGTTGCGGTTGGAAGGGCGTGTACCACCACCAGTCGGCGCGCTCGCCGGTCGGCCCCGGGCAGGGCGCAACGGCGGGCGGCGGTCGAGTTGGCGGGCGCGCCAGCGAACCGCGCGTCAACGGTTGACCGGCGTCGTCGATGACCTGGGGTGCGTCCGCGGGCCCGGCGACTGTGATGACGCCGCGGTGATGCAACCGGTGATGGTACGGACAGAGCAGCACCAGGTTGGCCAACTCGGTCGAGCCGCCGTCTTCCCAATGCCGGATGTGATGAGCGTGCAGACCTCGGGTCGCGCCGCAGCCGGGAATCGCGCACATCCGGTCGCGATGCTCGAGTGCCCGGCGTAGTCGCCTGTTGATCAACCGGGTCGTCCGACCGGCGCCAATGACTTCGCCGTGCCGTTCGAACCAGATTTCGCACGTCGCGTCACAGGTCAGATATCGACGTTCGGCATCGGTGAGCACCGGACCCAGATGCAGTGCCGCGGCACGCTGCTCGACATCGACATGCAGCACCACGGTGGTGTGCTGCCCGTGCGGGCGGCGGGCGGTATCGCTGTCCCAGCCGGCCTCGATCAGGCGCATGAACGCGTCGGCGGTGTTAGGCAGCGGGGGTCGTTGATCCGGGTCGCCCGCACTGTCGCCGTGATCAAGCTTCCACTCGGCGATCATGGCATCGCGATGCGATGCCATGGCGGCGTCGAACTTCGCGGCGTCATGATGAGCGAGCGTGATCCGGTAACAGCTGCCCTGCTCGTTCCGAGTCGCGGTGATCAAGCGCTCGGGTTCTTGGCGGGGCTCGGGCTCGGGTCGCGGCTCCAGCCTGACCGCGGTCCGCAGCTGATTGACCGTCGCGCAGCTCGCTAGCTGCGCATAGTGCTCATCGGATCCCTCGCCGGCCCGGGCCGCGATGACACCGACCTGGTCCAGCGAGAGGCGGCCTTCCCGCATGCCTTCGGCGCAGCGCGGAAACTCCGTCAAACGGCTGGCGATCGTGCTGATCGTGTGGGCGTTCGCCGACGAGCAGCCGGTCTTCCACGCCACCAACGCCGGCACTGAACGCGCGCCAGTGGCGCCCCACAGTTCATCGCGATCGATCTCGGCGACGATCTCGACGACCCGCCCGTCGATCGCGTTGCGCTGACCGGTCAACTCCGCCAGCTCGTCGAACAGCACCTCAAGACGCTCCGCGGGACTGACCACCACTGCGGCGGCGGATGCGATCGAGGACATGACGCGATCCTTGCAGCCACCTCTGACAAGTCGAGCGGCCACGAATCTCCGCTGTTGCACGCGGGTAGCGTGGGCGCGATGGGGGGACCCGACAACCAGCACCTGGCCGCAATGCGCAAGGAATACGGCTCCAAGGAGCGGGACGGCAGCCCGGACCTCGACGTCGACTGGCTCGCGGACGGCTGGCTTGCCTTGCTGCGCACCTGGATTGACGAGGCCGAGCGTGGTGGCGTGGCCGAACCCAACGCGATGGTGTTGGCCACCGTCGACGCGGGCCGACCGGTCAGCCGGTCGGTGCTGTGCAAAGGCGTCGACGAGGACGGCATCGTGTTCTTCTCCAACTACGACTCGGCCAAGGGCGACCAGCTGGCCGAGACGCCGTACGCCTCGGCGACCTTCCCGTGGTACCTGCTGAACAGGCAATTCCACATCCGCGGGCCGGTCACCAAGGTCGACCCGCAAGCCACCGCGAACTACTGGAACAACCGCCCGCGCGGCTCGCAGCTCGGCGCGTGGGCGTCACAGCAGTCCAAGCCGATCACCTCACGCGCCGCGCTGGTCGAGCAGCTGGCCGAGGTGACGGATCGGTTTGCCGACCACGAGCAGGTTCCGGTGCCGCCGCATTGGGGCGGGTACCGCATCGCGCCGGCGGAGATCGAGTTCTGGCAAGGCCGAGAAGACCGTCTGCACAACCGAATCCGGGTCGTGGGTGGGCGTATCGAACGCCTGCAACCCTGAGCATGCCCAGGCTGGTCGCCGATACCGCGCCACTGCGCAACGCCGATTTCCGGCGGCTGTGGTCCTCGGGAATCGTCACCGTCATCGGCGGGAACCTGACGATCTTCGCCGTCCCGGTACAGATCTACGCGCTGACCCAGAGCTCCGGATATGTCGGCCTGGCCGGGTTGTTCGCGCTGGTCCCGTTGGTCGTCTTCGGCCTGCTCGGTGGCGCCTGGGCCGACGCGATGGACCGCAGGGTGCTGCTGATCATCGCCTCCTGCGGACTGGCGGTGGCGTCGGCGCTGCTGTGGCTGCAATCGGCGTTGGCGCTGAACAACGTCTGGTTGGTGCTGGTCCTGCTGGGGGTGCAGCAGATCTTTTTCGCGGTCAACGCGCCGGCGCGCTCAGCCGCCATCCCGCGGATGCTGCCAGGTGATCAATTGGCGGCCGCGAACTCACTGAACATGACCGTGACGCAGTTCGGTGCGATCATCGGCCCGCTGCTCGCGGGGTTACTGCTCAATTGGGTCGACTTGTCGACGCTGTATCTGATCGACACCGTCACGACCGTCGTGCCGATCTGGGCGACCGTCCGGTTGGCGCCGATGCCGGTGCTGGGGACGGGTGACGGCACGGGCCAGTGGGGTGTCGCCGCGGTGCTGGACGGGTTCCGCTACCTGGCCGGAAACACCGTCGTGCTGATGTCGTTCGTCGTCGACCTCATCGCGATGATCCTGGGCATGCCGCGTGCGTTGTTCCCGCAGATGGCCCACCAGAGCTTCGGCGGGCCGGTCGCCGGCGGCACCACGATGGCGCTGCTGGCCGCGGCGATGTCGGCGGGTGCGGTCGCCGGCGGGGTGTTCTCCGGCTGGTTGCCGCGGGTGCGCAGGCAGGGGCTGGCGGTGGTGCTGGCAATCGTGGTGTGGGGATTGGCGATGGTCGGCTTCGGGGTGGCCGCCGGGGCGGCCCACGGCCGGGCCGGGCCGCTGCTCTGGGCGGCCCTGGGATTCCTCGCCCTCGGCGGTGCCGCTGACCTGGTGTCGGCCGCGTTCAGGTCGACGATGCTGCAGGAGGCGGCCTCCGATGACGTGCGGGGCCGATTGCAGGGTGTGTTCGTCGTGGTGGTCGGTGGTGGACCACGGTTGGCCGACACCGCCCACGGCGCCGCCGCCGCTGTGGTGGGCACCACTGCGGCCACCACCGGGGGAGGCGCGCTGGTCGTCGTCGGAGTGCTGTTGGCCGCGCTCGCCGCGCCGGCCTTCATCCGTTATCGCGCAACGCAATTGGAGAAGAGCTGAGACTGTCGCTCGGCCGTCCGCGGCCGGAGGTGATCTCCGTCGCACCCGGACCTCACCCCCGCGCAGGCACGCCATCGCAATAACGACTACCTTTGCGCTATAGGCAACCAGCCGGGCCAGCATTCACACGCAAGCGCAAAGGGGTTCCCGTGGCCGCTACCGACGACTCCGCCACCCTCAATTACCCGGGTGGTGAGCTGGACTTGGAAATCGTCCACGCCACCGAGGGGGCTGACGGCATCGCGCTGGGCCCGTTGTTGTCCAAGACCGGTTACACGACCTTCGACAACGGGTTCGTCAACACGGCGTCCACCAAGAGCGCCATCACCTACATCGACGGCGACGCCGGGATCCTGCGGTACCGGGGCTACCCGATCGAGCAGCTCGCCGAGAAGTCGACGTTCATCGAGGTCAGCTACCTGCTGATCAACGGCGAACTGCCGAATTCCGAGCAACTGGCTGAGTTCACCGAGCAGATCCAGCGGCACACCATGCTGCACGAAGACCTGAAGCGGTTCTACGACGGCTTCCCGCGCAACGCCCACCCGATGCCGGTGCTGTCCAGCGTGGTCAACGCGCTGAGCGCCTACTACCCGGACTCGCTGGACCCGGCCGACACCGAAGAGATCGACCTGTCGACCATCCGGTTGCTGGCCAAGCTGCCGACGATCGCGGCCTACGCCTACAAGAAGTCGGTAGGTCAGCCGTTCCTCTACCCGGACAACAAGTTGAACCTGGTGGAGAACTTCCTGCGGATGACCTTCGGTCTGCCCGCCGAGCCGTACGAGCCCGACCCGGAGATCGTCCGGGCGCTCGACATGCTGTTCATCCTGCACGCCGACCACGAGCAGAACTGCTCGACGTCGACGGTGCGACTGGTCGGCTCGTCGCAGGCCAACCTGTTCACCTCGATCTCCGGCGGCATCAACGCGCTGTGGGGCCCGCTGCACGGTGGCGCCAACCAGGCCGTGCTGGAGATGCTCGAGCAGATCCGCCAGAGCGACGACGACGTCAGCGAGTTCGTCCGCAAGGTGAAGAACAAAGAAGAAGGCGTCAAGCTGATGGGCTTCGGCCACCGGGTCTACAAGAACTACGACCCGCGGGCCCGCATCGTCAAGGAGCAGGCCGACAAGATCCTGGGCAAGCTCGGCGGCGACGACGATCTGCTGAACATCGCCAAGGAACTCGAAGAGGCCGCGCTCACCGACGACTACTTCATCGAGCGCAAGCTTTACCCGAACGTCGACTTCTACACCGGACTGATCTACCGGGCGCTGGGCTTCCCGACCCGGATGTTCACCGTGCTGTTCGCGCTGGGCCGGCTGCCGGGCTGGATCGCGCACTGGCGTGAGATGAACGGTGAGCCCAGCAAGATCGGCCGTCCGCGCCAGATCTACACCGGCTACACCGAGCGCAACTACGCCACCATCGACGCTAGGTAGCCAGCACCGCCATCGCGGCGTTGTGGCCGCCGACACCGGAGACCGCACCACCTCGGCGCGCGGCCGAACCACAACGCAGTATCCGCTCGTGCTCGGTGGCCACCCCCCATCGCTGCGCCGGTGTGGCCAGCACAGCGTCGTTCTCTGCGAACGGCCATTCCAGTCCGCCGTGAAAGATGTTGCCACCGGTCATGTTCAGGCGCTGTTCCAGATCGAGGGTGGTCGTCGTCTCGATGCACGGTAGTCCATCGGGCGTTGTCAGCAATACTTCTTGAATCGGTTCGGCGAGAACGGAATTCAGCGACGCCAGCACGGCCTCGGTCAGTGCTGCGGGCTCGAACACCCGGTGCGGCGTGTGCAGGCCGAACACGGTCAGTGTGGCGGCGCCCGACTCGCGGAGTGCCGGCGACAGGATGCTGGGGTCGGTGAGCGAGTGGCAGTAGATTTCGCATGGAAGTGGTTGCGGCATAGACCCTTTGGCGGCACGGTCATAGGCCGCGTCCAGCTGCGTCCACGTCTCGTTGACATGGAACGTGCCGCCGAACGCTTGCGCGGGGCTGACGCTGCGGTCGCGCAGCCGTGGCAGTCGCTGGAGAACCATGTTGACTTTCACCTGGGCGCCCGGCGCCAACGGCGGCGCAGGCTCGCCGAGCAGGCCGGCCAACGCGGTGGGTGTGATCCCGGACAGGACGAACCTGCCGCGTACGACGTGCTCGTCGTCGCGGTGCCGGTAACGCACTTCACCGTTCGGGTCGATCGCGTAAACGTCGGCGCCGGTGAGGATTTCGGCGCCGTGACGGGAAGCAGCGCCGGCCAGTGCGGTGCTGACCGCACCCATCCCGCCGACTGGGACGTGCCAGCCTCCGTCGCCGCCGCCGAGCAGGTGGTACAGGAAGCAGATGTTCTGCCGCAGCGACGGGTCGTCGAGCCGGGCGAAGGTGCCGATCAACGCATCGGTCGCGACGACGCCGCGGACGACGTCGTTGTCGAGGACGCCGGAGATCGCCGCACCGATCGGTCGCTCGATCAGGTCTTGCCAGACACTGTCGTCGTCGATTGCGTCGCGGGCCTGGTCGCGGGTGGCCAGCGGCTCGAGCAACGTCGGCCACAGCCGACCCGTCAGCAGCCGGCAGCGCCGGTAGAACTCGTCGAAAGCCCGCTCGTCGCCGCCGGCGCCGATCGCGTCGAACGTCGACCGCGGTCCGACCAGCAGACCGGTTCGCCCGACCGTCGCGGGATCCGGTGTGTACGACGACCAGGGCCGAGGGGCCAGCCGGACATTCGCGCCCAAGTCGTCGAGGATCCGCGCCGGCAGCAGGCTGACCAGGTAGGAGTACCGCGACAACCGAGCGTCGACGCCGTCGAAGACCGGCGCTGACACCGCGGCCCCGCCCACTCCGGGCAGCCGCTCCAGCAGCTGAACCCGCAGCCCCGCGCGAGCCAGATACCCGGCGGCGACCAGACCGTTGTGCCCGCCGCCCACGATGACCGCGTCGACCTCACGCGTGGTCACCGCTCAGCCCAGGTAGCCCTCGACCTCGTTCTCGGGCCGCACTGCCGCGGCGTCCGGATCGCCACCGGTTTCGCGCAGCGCCCGACGCTGCCGCAGCAGGTCCCAGCACTGGTCGAGTTGCACCTCGAGTTGGCGCAGCCGGGTGTGTTCCTCGGACTCGGTGATCTCGCCGTGCTGAAGCTGCTCCCGAAGGGTCTTCTCCTCGGCGACGAGCTCGTTGATCCGCGAGAGGGCGTCATTGTCGGTTGTCACGGGTCAAGTGTGCCCGACTAGCCGGTGCCCGGCCGCATCGTCACCGGACTAGGGTCATCCCCGTGGCAAGCAAACCTGAGATCCAGTTTCCCGACGGCCCCGCGCCGGCCCAACTCACGATCGAAGACCTGACGGTCGGCGACGGCCCGGAAGCCGTGCCGGGCGGCACCGTCGAGGTGCACTACGTCGGCGTCGACTACGAATCCGGCGAGGAGTTCGACAGCTCCTGGGGCCGCGGCCAATCCATCTCGTTCCCGCTGCAGGGCCTCATCCAGGGCTGGCAGGACGGCATCCCGGGGATGAAGGTCGGCGGCCGCCGTCAGCTGATCATCCCGCCGGAGCAGGCCTACGGCCCGGCCGGTTCAGGCCACCAGCTCTCCGGCAAGACGCTGATCTTCGTCATCGATCTGCTCGGCGCTCGCTGAGGCTCGTCGAGTGTGCAGGTTGTGACGCTAAAACAGCCGAAATAACGGCTAATACCTGCACATTCGGCGCGTCGAAGGCTCAGCTCGGCGGGGGCAGCTGTAGCAGCAGACGCGCTCCGCCGAGCGGGCTCTCCTCCAGCGTGGCCACGCCGCCATGCAGATGCGCCTGCTGGGCGACCAGGGCCAGACCCAGCCCCGAGCCCGAGTGCGACGCGGTCGAGCCACGGGAGAACCGCTCGAACACCACCTGGCGTTCCGACTCGGGCAAGCCGCTGCCGTTGTCGTCGATGGCGATCTCCACGCCGGCCCGCGAGCTGACCGCCGACAACTGCACGCTGGTGGCGCCACCGTGTTTGACGGCGTTGGCGATCGCGTTGTCCACCGCGAGCCGCAGCCCGGCCGGGAGCCCGACGATGATGCAGGTCGGTGACGGCGCCAGCGACACGTCGAGGTCGGGGTAGATCCGCATGGCGTCATGCGCGGCCCGGTCGAGCAGCTCGGTGATGTCGACCGGGACGTGGTCCTCTGAGGTCGACAATTCGCCTTGGGCCAACCGCTCGAGCGCGGAAAGCGTTGCCTCGATTCGTGATTGGGTCCGTATCACGTCGCTGAGCACTTCTTTGCGGCCTTCGTCGGGAAGGTCCAGGGTTGCCAGCACCTCGAGGTTTGTGCGCATCGCGGTCAGCGGCGTCCGCAGCTCGTGCGACGAGACCGCCGCGAAGTCGCGCGCCGACGCCAGCGCCTCGATGGTGCGGTTCTGCTCGTCCCAGATCCGCTGCAGCATCCCGCGCATGGCCTCGGCGATCTCCACGGCCTCGCTGGCACCACGCACCCGGACTTGGGGATTCTCGTCGCCGGCATTGATCGAGCGGGTCTGCTGCGCCAGCCGTTTGAACGGGCGTACCGCGAAAGTGGCCAGCAGCCAAGCGAATACGGCCGCCGCGGCGATCGAGAATGCGGCGATCAAGATCACCCGGCGATGCAGGTTGTTGGTGTCGGCGATGGTGGCGTCGTAGGTGGCGCCCACTTCCACCAGCATCGGATGCGGCTCCGGAATCGTCACGGTCCGCACCCGGTAGCGGACGCCGTTGACATAGGTGTCGGCGTAACCGGCCGGCAGCTGAGGCAGCGTGACGGTGGTATTCGACGTGACCTGGCCGCTGGCGTGGCGAACCGTGATGATCGCATCCTGATCGCTGGGCGACTTCGGAATCTGACCGAGCCCGCGGGGCAGGAACGGGATCGCGAAGCCGACCGCTTCATCGAGACGGCGGTCGAGCCTTTCCTTGCGGTCGTTGGTGATACCGAACCAGACGACGGCACAGGTGATCAGCACCGGGATGGCGGCGCCGATGATGGTCGCCACCACCACGCGGGCGCGCAGCGAAGGCGTGCGCGTCAAGATCCTCGACAAGAAATTCATGTCCGCCTCTCGTCACTGCATGCGCAGGACGAATCCCACGCCGCGGACGGTGTGCAGCAGCCGCGGGCCACCGCCGGCTTCCAGTTTGCGGCGCAGGTATCCGATGAACACGTCGACGACGTTGGTGTCGGCGGCAAAGTCGTAGCCCCACACCAACTCCAGCAACTGGGCGCGCGACAACACCGCGGTCTTGTGCTCGGCCAACACCGCCAGCAGGTCGAATTCGCGCTTGGTCAGGTCGACGTCGACTCCGTTGACCCTTGCCCGCCGGCCCGGGATGTCGACCTCGAGCGGACCCACCGCGATGGTCTCCGACGACGACGCCGGCGTCGAGCCTTTCCTGCGCAGCAGGGCGCGCACCCGCGCCACCAACTCGGCCAGCACGAACGGCTTGACCAGATAGTCGTCGGCGCCGGCCTCGAGGCCGGCCACCCGGTCGTCGACCGAGCTGCGCGCCGACAGCACACACACCGGCACGTCGTTGTCCATCGCCCGCAGTGCGGTCACCACGCTCACGCCGTCGAGCACCGGCATGTTGATGTCGAGCACGATCGCGTCCGGCCGGGTCTCGGTGGCGCTGCGCAACGCCTCGGCGCCGTCGACCGCGGTTGATACTTCGAAGCCCGACAACCGCAGTCCGCGCTCCAGTGAGGCGAGCACATCAGAGTCGTCGTCGACCACCAAAACCCGGGGCGAGGTCCCACCAGCGTCCATGCCGCCCATGATGCCTGATTATCGCCGGTAGCAGTGGGAACACCCGCCTCGGCGGCGTGGGGTCTAGCGCAGCCCTATCTCGCGGTAGCGCCGCAGCCGGGCCGTCATCCGATCGCCGGCGGGCACTGCGCGCAGCCCGTCGAGTTCGACGGCGATCGCGGCGGCCAGCCGGGTGGAGAACTCGACCGGCTCGTCGGCGGCGTCGGGGTGCTCGGGCACGACGGCGTCGACGATCCCGGATGCCAGCAGGTCGGCCGACCGGACGCCTTGTGCGGCCGACAGTTCGGGGGCGTGGTCGGTGTCGCGAAAGACGATCGCGCTGGCCCCTTCCGGTGGCAGCGGCGCCAGCCAGCCGTGCAGGGCGGCCAGCACCCGGTCGGCCGGCACCATCGCCAGCGCCGGCCCGCCGCTGCCCTGGCCGAGCAGCACCGACACCGTCGGGGTGTCCAGGGTGACCAGCTCGGCCAGGCAGTGGGCGATCTCGCCGGCCAGGCCGCCTTCCTCCGCCTCGGCCGACAACGCCGGGCCCGCGGTGTCGATGACCAGCACCAGCGGCAACCGCAGACCGGCGGCCAGCGCCATGCCGCGACGGGCCTCGCGCAGCGCGGCGGGGCCGACCAGTCCTCCGACCACCCGCTGCTGACCGAGCAGCACCGCCGGCTGACCGTCGAACCGGGTCAGCGCGAGCAGCATCGTCGCCGCATCACCCTGACCCGTGCCGGACAACCACACCTGGTCGGTGCAGCCGTGCCGTAGTAGGTGCGCGGCGCCCGGCCGGTCCGGTCGCCGCGAGGCCAGCACCGAGTCCCATGCCGGGATGTCGGGCAGAGGTTCGGTGGGGACCGGATCGGGCGCCGGGGCCGCGTCGTCGGCGACGACGGTCAGTGCCCGGTCGAGGATGTCGCGCAGCCCTTCCAGCGGGACGACGGCGTCGACGACACCGTGCCGTTGCAGGTTCTCCGCGGTCTGGACGCCGGGAGGGAACGGCTCGCCGTAGAGCTGCTCGTAGACCCGCGGACCCAGGAAGCCGATCAGCGCACCCGGCTGGGCGATTGTCACGTGGCCCAGCGAGCCCCACGACGCGAACACCCCACCGGTCGTCGGGTGCCGCAGGTAGACGAGGTAGGGCAGGTGGGCCTGTTTGTGCAGAGTGACCGCCGCGGCGATCTTGACCATCTGCAGAAACGCGACGGTGCCTTCCTGCATCCGTGTGCCACCGGAACTCGGTGAGGCGAGCAGCGGCAGTCGCTCAGCGGTGGCGCGCTGGATCGCGACGGTGATCCGCTCGGCTGCGGCAACCCCGATCGAGCCGGCCAGGAAGTCGAACTCGCAGACCACCACCGCCACCCGGCGCCCGAACACCCGTCCCTCACCGGTCAGCACCGACTCGTCGCGGCCACTGGCCTCGTGAGCCGCGGCCAGCTCGCGGGCGTAGGACTCAGACGTCGCAATGGCCAGCGGCTCGGTGTCCCAGCTGACGAACGATCCCTCGTCGAGCACCGCGTCGCGCAGTTGGTCGGTCCCGATCCGGCTCACCTGGCCGAGGCTACTGATCAGGCGGGCGCGGGAGCCAGGATGACGCCGGTGTCGGCGACGTAGCGTTCCCACAGCACCAGCAGCTCGGCCAGCTTGTCGGGGTGCGCGGCCGCGAGGTCGTTGGTTTCGCCGGGGTCGGTGGACAGGTCGTAGAGCTGCCAGGCGCCCGGGCCGTAGGGCTCGGGCAGGTGCAGCGCCTTCCAGTCGCCTTGGCGAATGGCGTAGCGCCCGAACAACTCCCACCCGGTGCCGGTCTCGTCGTCGTGCACCGATTCGGTGTCACCGGAAAGGTACGGCAACAACGACCGGCCGCGGATCGGAGCCACTTCGCGCCCGTGGTACTCGGTGCCGGGGTGCGCGACGCCGGCGAGTTCGAGCACGGTCGGGGCGATGTCCATGACGGTGCTGAACGCCGTGCCGATCTGCTGCTGCCGGTCGAAGCCCGGCCAGGTGACGAAACCGACCACCCGAATACCGCCCTCGGTGGTGAACGCTTTGTGCAGGCGTGACGGGGCGGTGGCGGCCTGTGCCCAGCGCGGGCCGTACCAGATGAAGGAGTTGGCCGCGCCCGCGTTGTCGAGGCTGTTGTCCCAGTTCTGCTCGATCTCGGCGGCGATCGCTCCGCCGAGTATCGGCATGGCTTCGACGATTGCACCCTCGGCGCCGTTGTCCGACAGGAAGATCACGACCGTGTTCTCGAGTTCGCCGGTCTCGGTGAGGTAGTCGACCACTTTGCCGATGTTGTAGTCCATCCGGTCGACCATGGCGGCGTAGACCTCCATGGCGCGGGCGGACAGCGCCCGCTGCTCCTCGGTCATGTCGGACCACTCCGACTCACCGTCGGAGACGACGGGGTGTGCGGTCACATCGGCGGGCACCAGCCCGAGCTGCTTCAGTGCCGAGAGTCGCTGCTCGCGCAGGACGTCGGGGCCGGCGTCGTAGCGTCCGCGGTATTTCGCGATGGTTTCCTCCGGCGCCTGCAGTGGCCAGTGCGGCGCCTGGAATGGCAGGTAGGCGAAGAACGGCTGCTCGTCGTCGGTGCGCTCGCGTAGGTAGCGCAGCAGCGTGTCGGCGTAGAAGTCCGACGAATAGAAGTCGTCGTCGACCGTGACGAACTGGTCGTCCTCGGTGTACCGCGACAGCGCGGGCAGGAAATCGCCCGGCACGTTGCTGTAATGGCTTGCACCGCCTGGCAATAGCGCAAACGAGCGGTCGAATCCGCGGGCCCACGGGCTGCGGTCGATGGTCATGCCGAGGTGCCACTTGCCTGCCATCAGGGTCAGGTAGCCCGCGTCGCGCAGCAATTCGGGCACGGCGACCACCCGGTCGTTGAGGTAGCCCTCGTAGCCGGGCTGCCCGCGTAACTCGGGAACGACCTCGACCATGGTGCCGATGCCGGCGATGTGGTGGTCGGTTCCGGTCAGCAACATCGACCGGGTCGGCGAACAAGCCGGGGCCGAGTGGAAGTCGTTCAACCGGATCCCGGCCTGAGCCAGCCGATCCAAGTTGGGTGTCTCGATCTCGCTGCCGAAGGCGCCGATGTCGGAGAATCCGAGGTCGTCCGCCACGATTACCAGGAAGTTGGGCCTTGTCACGGGGAAGCATCCTGTCAGGTGTGCGGTCGCATGGGAATGTTCCGCCTACCACCGATTCGATGCCGCGCCAAACGTCACTAGGCTGTCCAGAATGATTCGCGCCGACGACGATGCAGAGCGAAGCGATGGGGAGGAGTGGCGCAATGATCCCCGCCGACGACGATGCAGAGCGAAGCGATGGGGAGGAGTGGCGCAATGATCCCCGCCGACGACGATGCAGAGCGAAGCGATGGGGAGGAGTGGCGCAATGATTGAAGTGACCCGCGTCGGAGACGTGCTGACCATTGAGATGCAGCGTGCCGAGCGGCGCAACGCGCTCAACTCCCAGCTCGTGGAGGAGGTTCGCGAAGCCATCGAGAAGGCCGCCGGTGAGAATGCCCACGCCATCGTGCTGACCGGGCAGGGCACCGTGTTCTGCGCCGGCGCCGACCTCAGCGGTGATGCCTTCGCCGCCGACTACCCCGACCGGCTGATCGCGATGAACCTGGCGATCGACGCCGCGCCGATCCCGGTGATCGGTGCGATCAACGGCCCGGCGATTGGCGCGGGTCTGCAATTGGCCATGATCTGCGACCTCAGGGTGGTTGCACCGGAAGCGTTCTTCCAGTTTCCGACCTCCAAATATGGTCTGGCACTTGACAACTGGAGCATCCGCCGGTTGACGTCGCTGGTCGGACACGGACGGGCCCGGGCCATGCTGCTGACCGCCGAGAAGCTGACAGCCCAGGACGCCCTGGCCACCGGCTTGGCCAACCGGTTGGGCACGGTCGCTGATGCACAGGCGTGGGCCGCCGAGATCGCCGGCCTGGCGCCGTTGGCGCTCCAGCACGCCAAACGGGTGCTCAACGACGACGGCGCCTACGAAGACCAGTGGCCCGCGCACAAGGAACTTTTCGACAAGGCGTGGGCCAGTCAGGACGTCATCGAAGCCCAGGTGGCACGGGTCGAGAAGCGGCCGCCGAACTTCCAGGGGGCCTGACCGGATGCTGCGCAGCGCGCTGCGACTGGCAGTGGGCACCGTCTCGCTCGCGACGGGCGGGTGGGTACTGCGCGCGCTGCACGGTGCGCCGGCCGCGCTCGGCGCCCAACCGTCCGACATTCGAGGGGTGGCCGAACGCTCGCCGCACTACCGCGACGGCGTGTTCGTCAACCTCGAGCCCGCGTCGTTCGCCATCGATGCCGAGGAACAGCGAAACATCCTCAGGCAGTTGATCAGTAGCCGCGCGGTCGGCCGGCCCGGTGCCGATATCCCGCTGGTCACTCCCGAGCCGCGGACCTTCGACGCCCCCGCCGGCCGCATCGCGGTCAGCTGGTTCGGCCATTCGACGGCGCTGTTGGAGATCGACGGCTACCGGGTGCTCACCGACCCGGTCTGGAGTGAACGCTGCTCGCCGTCGGACGTCATCGGTCCGGGCCGGATGCATCCGCCGCCGGTGCCGCTGGAAGCGCTACCGGCCCTGGACGCGATCGTGATCAGCCACGATCACTACGACCATCTCGACATCGACACGATCATCGGGCTGGCCCGCAGTCAGTGGGCGCCGTTCGTGGTTCCGCTCGGGGTCGGATCGCATCTGCGCGACTGGGGTGTGCCGGAGGAGCGCATCATCGAGCTCGACTGGAACGAGCGCACCAAGATCGACGAGCTGACGCTGGTCTGCACGCCGGCGCGGCACTTCTCCGGACGGTTCCTCAATCGCAACGCCACGCTGTGGGCATCGTGGGCGATCATCGGACCTGCGCACCGCGCGTTCTTCGGCGGCGACACGGGTTACACCCGGAGCTTCGCCGACATCGGTTCCGAGCATGGGCCTTTCGACGTGACGCTGATGCCGGTCGGCGCCTACAACAAGTCGTGGCCGGACATCCACATGAATCCCGAAGACGCGGTGCGCGCGCATCTGGACGTCAACGGCGGTCTGCTGGTTCCCATCCACTGGTGCACATTCCGGTTGGCCCCGCACCCGTGGGCCGAACCGATCGAGCGGCTACTGGCTGCCGCCGGCGCCTCGAACGTCCAGGTAGCGGTGCCCAAGCCGGGTGGTCGCGTCGACCCAACGGCGACAACGGATTTCGAGCCCTGGTGGCGGCTCGACGAACCTTCCTAGCAATCGACAACGCCGAACGAAAGGTGACTCATGGGATTATTGGACAAGGCCAAGGATCTGTTGTCACAGAACGCCGACACCGTCAGCTCTGCGATCGACAAAGCCGGCGAGTTCGTCGACTCCAAGACCGACGGCAAGTTCAA
Organism: Mycobacterium sp.; assembly: GCF_002863225.1. GTDB lineage: Bacteria > Actinomycetota > Actinomycetes > Mycobacteriales > Mycobacteriaceae > Mycobacterium. The sequence continues at coordinate 73,484 of NZ_PKEK01000067.1, forward strand.
AGACGTCGTCGACAAGGCGCAGAAAGCAGCCAAGAACGCGCTGACCGACGGCGAGCAGTAGCAGCGGGCCATGGCAAAGCTTTCCGGATCCATCGACGTCCCGCTGACCCCGGACCAGGCGTGGGGGGCCGCGTCCGACCTGTCCCGCTTCAAGGAGTGGCTCACCATCCATCGGGTGTGGCGCAGCAAACTGCCCGAAACTCTGGAAAAGGGCACGGTGATCGAATCGATCGTCGAAGTCAAGGGCATGCCCAACCGGATCACCTGGACGATCGTCAACTACAAACCGCCGGACTCGATGACGCTCAACGGGATTGGCGTCGGTGGTGTCAAGGTCAAACTGATCGCCAGGGTCAAACCCAACGGGGACCAGTCGGTGGTCAGCTTCGACGTGCACCTCGGTGGTCCGGCACTGTTCGGGCCGATCGGGATGATCGTCGCCGCCGCACTGCGCAGCGACATCAATGAGTCGCTGCGCAGATTTGTGACGGTGTTCGCCCCGGCGCGATGAGTTTTCGCGCCGCCGCCGGTCGGTATCGGTGAACCCCGCTCCGGGGCCTCGCGACACCAGGAGGTCATCGTGCCCATCCGTACCGACGCGCCGCTGGGCGCCCCTTGCTGGCTGGACCTGCTGACCTCGGATCTCCAGCGTGCCCAGGACTTCTACGGCACCGTGTTCGGGTGGACGTTCGAATCCGCGGGGCCCGAATACGGTGGCTACGTCAACGCCTCGAAGGACGGCCACCAGGTCGCCGGATTGATGGCCAACTTCCCCGAGTCGCAGAGCCCGGACCGGTGGTCCACCTACTTCCACACCGCCGACATCGAGGCCACCGCCGAGGCGGTGGCCGAGTCCGGCGGCGCCACCTTCATCGGGCCGCACGAGGTGCCGGTCAAGGGCTTCATGAGCCTGGCCACCGATCCCTCGGGCGCGATATTCGGGGGATGGCAGCCACTGGAACATCACGGTTTCCAGGTGATCGGTGCGGCCGGTGCGCCGGTGTGGCATCAGCTGACCACCCGCGACTTTCGCGCCGCGGTCGACTTCTACCGTGAGGTGTTCGGCTGGCGTACCGAGGTGGAATCCGACACCGACGAATTTCGTTACATCACAGCCTGGTTCGGCGATCAGCAACTGCTCGGAGTGATGGACGGCAGCAGTCTGCTGCCGGAGGCCGAGCCGTCGACGTGGACCACGTTCTTCGGTGCCGATGACGTCGACACGACGCTGCGGGTGATCACCGACAACGGCGGCACTGTCGTTCGGGAAGCCGAGGACACCCCCTACGGCCGACTCGCCGCCGCGGCCGACCCGACCGGCACGGCGTTCAATCTGTCGTCGCTGCAGGGCTAGCGGCTATCGTCGCAGTATGCCGCGCCTGCACCCTGGATGGATGGTCGCGCTGTTCGCCGTGGCGGTCGCGGTGAGCGCCTGGCTGCCGTGGCTGTCGACGGGCATCGACGGGTGGGGTGCCGCGATCGGTGGCCAGCACGTTCAGCATCGATTCGGGACGGCGCAGCTGATCGTGGTGCTGTCATCGGCGCTGTTGGTGGCCGGCGCGGTGGTCGGCAGGGGATTGTCCACAAAGGGCGCATCGGTTGCCGCGCTGCTGATTTCGCTGGCCGAGGTCGCACTGTTGGCGCGCTACTACTCGGTCAACGTCAAGCCGACGGTGCCGGCGGCCTACGGCCTGTACGTCGGTACGGTGTCCGCGGTCGCGGCGCTGGTGTGCGCGATGTCGGCGCTGGCGATCTCGTTGCGCCGCTAGTCGTCGATGCCGATGTCTGCGCCCTTCAGTGGCCGGGCGCACTGGTCGCAGGTCAGCTGCCCGACGAAGGGCTCACCGCAGCCGAGGTGAGTCAGCAGCACCGCCGGGCCCTCCGGTGCGTGGAACCAATGCTGGCCACATTGCAGAGCGGCGATGATGACGGGGAAAAACGCCCGGCCCTTCTCGGTGAGCCGGTAATTGGCTTCCCGTGAGGAGTGCAGCACCCGATTGGCGCAGAATGTCTGCAACCGTTCGGACAGCAGCGACGGGGGAGCGCCGAGTTGCGTCTGAAATTCCGAGAATCGGCTGGTGCCCAGGAACGTGCATACCAGAAGAGCTGCGGCCCAACGGTTCCCGAATACGCTCATGGTCTCGGGGAACAGTCCGGCTTGACCGGTACTCGACCTGCGGCGGTTGGACCCGTCGGGTACCGAGCGCGGCCATGTTCCGCTAGGGCCCCAGCGCGCCGACACCTGCTTCTCGGTGACAGATTCGCCACAGGTCTGGCAGGTCAGCACCGGAGCGAATTGGGTGCCGCACTGGGTATGCCGCATCTTCGGCAGCCGGTGCACGTGGTCGGACACCCACCGTCGCTCCCACTCCCAGATCGACAGCAGCACCGGCCAGAACGCCCGACCGCGCTGGGAGATCAGGTACTCGGCCCGCACGGGACGGGTCTGGTACGTCGTGCGGATCAGTACTCCATTGTCGGCCAGCACGCGTAACCGGTTGGCCAGCACGGTGTTCGAGATCGGTAGGCGCTGCATGAAATCGCCGTACCGGGTCGCTCCCAGGAGCGCCTGTTGGATGATCAGCACCGTCCACTCGTCGCCGAGCAGGCCCAGAATGCGGCCGACTGCGTTGGTGCCACCGGGGCTCAGAGCCGTCGGCTCAGACGTCATGCCACCGGCGCAGCTGTGAACCGGGTGCCCAGGTGGCGTGTGTTCCACTGGAAACCCGTTCGGGCAGTGCAAGTTTGCACACCGGGCCGTCGCTGAACCGGGCGGCGTCGAAGATCACACAGTAGGAGGCGTCGGCCGTCATGTCGGTGGTGATCGTGATCAGGTAGCCGTCGTCTTCGGCGGTGGGGTTCGGCCGTGGGGCCATCGCGGCCTCGCTGCCGTAGACGCCGTCGGCGAATTGGAAGTGCTGCTCGCCGCCGGTCCGCAGGTCATGCTTGACCAGTCCGTCGAACAGGAACCAGCCCGGCTTGCCGGTAGCGGCGTAGGTGTAGCGGTAGTCGGTGGCGGCGTAGTCGGGGTTGATCGTGCCGAATTCGGTGATGGACTCCGACAGCTGCTCCTCCCTGACCTCGCCGGTGACCAGGTTGAAGCGCCAGCGGTGCAGCCGGGCCTGCATCCGATCCAGCGCGAGGAAGCGAAACAGCTTGTCCCACTTTGTTCCACCGTTGTCGGCCGGCTGCGGGTCGCCTTCGTAGAATCCGTCGAGCACGATCTCGTCACCGTCTTCGTAGGCGTTGGTGAAATGCAGCACGAACGTCGGGTCGGCTTCGAACCACCGGATGTCGTTGCTGGTGCCGCGGCGTGGCACCACAGCGAAGCGCGACGGCATGTCGGGGTAGAACCGCGGCACATGCACGTCGTGCTGCAGCAACTCCGGATCCCAGAACAGCGGGAAGTCGTTGAGGATCACATAGTTTTCGGTGAACGCCATGTCGTGCGGCAGCCGCGGGCCGGGCAGCGGAATGTCGATGTAGTGCGACAGGTTGTTGCTCTCGTCGACGACGCCGTAGTGCATGTACGGTGCCTGCTTGCTGTAGTTGAAGAACAGCAGCTCGCCGGTTTTTGGATCGACCTTCGGATGGGCCGACACACCCCATTCCGCGGGAAACTGCCCGTTCCAGCTCTCTTTGCCGAGTGTGTCGGCCGAGAATGGGTCCAGCCGGTACAGATCGCCGCATTGGTAGAAGCTGGTCAGGGCGATGCCCCGGTGCACGATGACGTCGGTGCTCGAGGCGTCCTTCATCCGGGTGCGGGCGCCGCAGCCCCCGCCGCGCTTGGCCAACTGCACCGGCTCGGCCAGTCCGGGCCATAGTGGTTCGCCGGCCTCGTTCTCGGCCAGGAAGCCGTCTGTGCGAACGAATCGGTTGCGGTAGAACGCCTTTCCCTCGCGGAAACCGACGATGTGGAGCATGCCGTCGCCGTCGAACGGGTGGTAGGTCTTCAGCGCCGGGTGGAGCGGGTTCTCGGTGTTGCGAAGGTAGACGCCGTCGAGGTCGCGGGGGATCTCGCCCTCCACCGCGACCAGATCGTCGGCGTCCCACTCATTGGTCTGCGGCCGCCACGGCCCGGTCCGGTACGGGTGGTCGTCGTCCTCGGGCAGGGTCGACAGGTATTTCGCGACAACTTCGACGTCCATCAGCGTGTCCCGTCGACGACGAAGCTGACCGTGGTGGCGGTGCTACCGCCGAAGTTCAATGTGCCGAACGTCCTTGCGTTGTCTACCTGGTAGTCGCCGGCGGTGCCGCTGACCTGTTTGGCGGCGTCGACGAGCATCCGGATACCCGACGCGCCGACTGGGTGTCCGCCACCGATCAGGCCGCCGCTGGGATTGATCGGCAACCGTCCGCCGATCTCGATCTCACCGTTCTCGATCGCCTTCCACGATTCGCCCGGCCCGGTGAGGCCGATGTGGTCGATCGCCAAATACTCACTGGGAGTGAAGCAGTCGTGTACTTCGATGCCCTGCAGGTCGTCGAGGTTGGACTCCGCGCGCCGCAACGCATCCAGTACCGCCGCGCGCACATGCGGCATCACATAAGGATTGTCGGCGGCGCGGTCGAGTTTCTGTTGCAGGCCCAGTCCAACGGTGCGGTGGCCCCAGCCGGCGATCCGGGCGGTGGGGCGCGCGGTGGGATGGTCGCGCAGATACCTGTCGGTGACCAGGACGACTCCCGCTCCGCCGTCGGTCATCTGGCTGCAGTCGAACCGCCGCAGCCGGCCTTCGATGAGGGGGTTGGTTGCGTCGTCGTCACCGATGGGATCGGGCACCGTCCAGGATCTGGTCTGCGCGTTCGGGTTTCGTCGCGCGTTGCCGAAGTTGACCTGTGCGATAGCGCGCAGGTGGGTCTCGTCGATGCCGAAGCGTCGGTCGTACTCGTCGGCCACCGTCGCGAACATCGACGGCCAGAGGAACGTCGCTTCCGAGCCTTCGTGGCCGGTCCAGGCCGCCGCGCCGAGGTGGCGGGCCGCGGTGTCACCGGGCACCGTCTTCTCCAACTCGACACCGAGGACCAGTGCGGTCTCATAGTTCCCGGCACGCAGATCGGCCATCGCGGCCAGTGCGGCGATGCTGCCCGACGCGCACGCGGCCTCGTGCCGGGAAGCGGGCGTGTCCCACAACCCGTCACACACGGTGGCGGGCATCGCGCCGAGATGCCCCTGCTCGGCGAACATCTCTCCGAAGGCGTTGGCGACATGGACCACGCCGACGTCCGCGGCCTCGATCTTGGCCTCGGCCAGGGTGGATTCGACGATGTCGCGGGTCAGGTCCGCGAAGTCGAGTCCTTCCTTGGTGAGGTTTCGGGCGAAGTCGCTTTGATAACCGCCGAGAATCCAGACGTCGGTGTCCATTGCTCGCACGTTACTACAACTAAAAGAGTGACGTGCTGCTCTGATGACTAGGTCGGTCCCACCGGCTCTCGGCTGAACCGGAGAGACCTAAGCGCGCACGCTGGTCGACCAACGCGCCCGCCTCTCAGAGCGCATTGCCAACGATGCCCATTGACAAACGTTTATCTGGGAAACCGGACTACTTGATCTCGTCTCGACCCGATCGTCGGGTCAACGACGTTGGGCTGCGTTCAACGGGTTGAAAGGCCTTCCAACAGGGTGTCGATTAGTCCGTTGCAGTGCTTCGCCATTTTCTTCGCTGCCGTTGTGGCGCTGAGAATGCGGTACAAAGGGGCTCCGATCAGCGCGTCGGCGGCAGCCTCGATATCTGCGTCGGGCCGTATCTGACCCTGCGAGATGCCTTGCTGCAGGCGTAGTTTGACTGCGGTGTGAACCGGGCCTGTGAGCTGGCGGTAGAGCGTATCGCGGTCTTGTTGGTCCTCGGCCGCGGCTGCCGCGAGTGCGCGGATCAGTGCCCCGTTCTCAGGTGCGGCGCTCAGCGCCGCGTACTCACTCATCCAGCTCCGTAAGTCCTCGACCGTGCTACCGGTGTCGGGGAGGGTGAAAGCCGACATTGCGCTGGCCATCATGACCGCTTCAGCGACCAGGGGAGCCTTCGATGGCCACCGACGATAGACGGTTTGCGTGGCCACGCCGGCATGTGCGGCGACCTTATCCATCGACACGCCGGCGTAGCCGTTTTCGACGAGCAGGGCCCTGGTGGCATCGAGAATTGCCTCGTGTATTGCGGCGCTGCGCGGACGACCCGGGCGGGTTTGGCTCACGAATCGACCCTAAGGCACCTCCGGTACGACGGGGCTCGGTCGTCCGTGGGAAAAGCCGTGGTTGTCGTGCGCCGTTGACCTACAGGCAGGTGCATGTTTCTATTTACGAGAAAATTATTGTCGTAATTGTGGGGCGGCGTCACTGGGCCCCACTGAACGCGGGCAGGGCAGTCACATGCCTCAACATTGTGTGATCACGAGCGGCGCAGGTGGTATTGGACTATCCGCGGTGAACATCATTGGACGAGACCAGCTCGTGATTATTTGCGACCTGAGCCAGGGTCGTCTCGACGCGGCAGCGAGAGAACTGGCAGCCCTGGGAATCGACTGCGAGCCAGTTGTCTGCGATGTGACCAGCCGTGCCTCAGTAGCCGCGCTGATCGATCGGTCGACAGCTTCTGACACAGTCGCGTCCGTCATTCACACTGCCGGTGTGAGTCCCAGCATGGGTTGCGCTAGTTCGAAAGCCGGTTACCTCACCGGCGTCGACATCGCCTGCGACGGCGGAGTTTTGGCAGGGATGCGGCTGCGAGACATGATCACCTTGGCTCGTGAAGCCTGACGGTAAGACGGCACGACGTGGCCTTCGGAACCGCCGAATGCTAGGGCGCGCGGTCCTAGCGATCGGTCTCGCACACTTCGCGATTCCGAAGGCTTTCGATCCGATCAACCGCCTCGGGTTCCCCGGCCACACGCGCACCTTCACCTACGTAAACGGTGGAGTCGAATCCTTGTTGGGTGTGTTGATGGCGAACCGAAGAACCAGCCGCAAGGCCAGAATCCTGTCCGCCTGCTACGTCATTCACCTCACCGGCAACATCGTTCGCGCTCAAGCCACGCGGCAGGCAGCGACGGTCGTACGAGTCGACGCCACGGCATAAGGAGCGACACATGTCCATCGGTCGGACCGCGCAAGGGGCTGTGCGAATACTCAAACCCGCTGGCGAATTCGTTCGGTTGAACGTCTCCGCCAGCGTGCGGACCCGTCGACGTGGCTTCTCCGGCTGGACGGGTGCGGTGAACACCGACTACGACCCGCAAGATCCCGCCACTGCCGCCCAGCCTTTCGAGGCCTATTGCGCGCTACACAGGGGTGGTCGCGTGCAGTACAACCCCCGGCGCGCCACCTGGATCCTGAGCCGGCTCGCCGACGTTCGCGCAGCGTTGCGTGACACCGATCAGGTCACCAGCACCGAAGGCGTCACACGGCTGAAAATCTCGGCACCTCTTGCAGTCCTCACCGACGGCGAAGAACACTCCCGTCTGCGTAAGCAAGTCCAGCCCGGCTTCAGCAAAGGTGCCATGCAGAGCTGGGAGGTGATAATCGACGAACTCGCGACCGACCTCGTGAGCGAGCTACTGACCAACCCGGGTTCTGACGTTATGGCGCGCCTAGCCATACCGATGCCGATTCGCCTGATCGCTCGCATCCTCGGCGTACCTGAAGGTGACACCGACGACTTTCGCCGCTGGTCCGAAAAAGGTGTCGGGATAATGGATTTCACTCCCACACCGGGTGGACTGGTCAACGCCGCCAAGTCGGCCGTCGCCATGGCCGCTTTGCGACGTTATTTCGTCCGTCAGTTCGCCGTAGGTGGACTCAAAGGATCCGACACAGTCCTCGGACGTTTGCTCGAACACAACACCGACGGCAGCCTTACCGACAAACAGCTGGTACTCATCGCCATCCACCTGCTGATCGCCGGGAACGAAACCACCACGAACCTGCTCGGCGGAATGTTCGACACCCTCGCGCACAACCCCGCGCAGTACAACGCGATTCGCGCCGATCCTGGTCTCATTCCCATCGCAGTCGAAGAGCACCTGCGAACAACGACACCGATCCAAAACCTGTACCGCTACACCCGTGCGGCTTACCAAGTCGGCGATGTCACCATCCCGAAGGGTTCACGTGTCCTGCTGTCGTTTGGTGCAGCCAACCGTGACCCGTCCGTGTTCGACAATCCCGACGACTTCCGCGCCGACCGCAATCCGCGCATGCACGTAGCCTTCGGATACGGACCCCACATGTGCCTGGGAGCATCACTGGCCCGCATGGAAGCCCGGGCAGTGCTGCGGGAGCTGACAGCTCGTGTGGCACGTATCGAGCCCGCCGGCCCGACCATCTGGAGCACCCACAGCTCGCTTCGCGGCCCAACCCACTTGCCGGTACACCTCGTCCCCAGGGATTGACACGTTTCCGCTTTGCTGCCGAAGACCGTCAGGTCCACGGCGGGGCGCACACCAGAACGTCAACCGCTAGGTTGACTCTCTATTGCTCTCCGATGGCTCTCGTAGGCCGTGTACCGGTTCTTGAGCCCGGCCAATCCCGCGCGCGACCGGGTTGTCGGGCTCAGAACTCCATTGCGACCACGAGCCTGGGAACAGCGATCCGCGGTATCCCGCTGCCACGAGCGCCGCGAGCGTGACGGCCGCGGTGACACCCGAGCCGCAGTACGCACCGATCCGATCGGTGTCGACATTTCGCTCGGCGAGCAGTCGGGCGACCGTCTCGCGACCGACGAACGTGCCGTCATCGGCGAGCACGGCGCCGCTCGGGAGATTCTTGGCGCCGGGGATGTGGCCGGCGACCGGGTCGATCGGCTCGACGTCGCCGCGGAAACGTTCGGGTGCGCGGGCATCCAGTAGCTCGAAGTCACCTACCTGCTGTGCGGTCAACGTGGGTAGCGCGCCGTGGTACAGGTCGTCGTGCGCGACGGTGACGTCGCCGGGTGTAGGAGTCACGGGGCCGGTGGACAGCTCGCCCCGCCACCCGGACAGCCCGCCGTCCAGGATGCGGACGTCGGCGATGCCGGCGGCCGTCAGCACCCACCAGGCTCGGGCCGAACCGGCTCGATTCCAGTCGTCGTAGACCACGGTCGGGACGCCGGCGCGCAAGCCCCAGCGCCGCGCCGCGGCCTCGACGGCGCGGCCGGACGGCAGCGGATGTCGTCCCCGTCCGGTGACGGAATGGTCGCTGAGTTCGTCTTCCAGCGAGACGTAGATCGCACCCGGTAGGTGGCCTTGCAGATAGGTCGCGCGGCCGTCGGGCTGGTCGAGTCGCCAGCGCACATCGAGGATGCTCACGGGACCGCCGGCGGCGACCAGGTCAGCCAGCTCCGCCCCCGTGACCAGCATGCTTATGACTTGAACCCCAGAGCGTGCAGTGCGTCGATGCAGCCGGCAATCCAGTCGGCGGGATTCGGTGGCGGCGTTCCTCCGAGAAGTTCCGCCTGACACGCCGTTGCGGCGGTGTAGCCGTTCGCCATCTCGCTGGCGAGGTACGCGTGATTCTGCGGCATTGCGAAGAAGTCGTGCTCGGTCTTGTAGCCGTCCTTGTAGGACGGGCTGGTGACGTTGGCTGCCGGCGGGGCGTTGTTAGCCGGGCCGTGCGGGCAGCCGTTCGCGGTGCACGGCGGATCCGCCTGGGCCCCGGGGGCCATGCCGATGGCGACCACCGCGACGGCTGCGGCGAGCGGGAAAGCAGTGCGGCCGAACATGTCACGCATGATTTCATGCCTGTCGAGCCGCAGGGCGAAAGTCAAGGGAAATCCCTGTATCCGCCGGGCAATGAAACGCCTACAAAGAACAGATGAGATTGCTATCAGGCCTGGCGGCCGCAACCATTCTTACCGGTGCCGCGATCAGCGTGGCCGGACCGGCGTCAGCCGAGCCACTGGATGGTCCCTACACCCATACGATCACCGACAAGAGTGGCGGGCCGTTCCACATTGGCGGGCAGACACCCTGGATCTTGAGCCCCTGCGGGTCAACCTGCCTGCGTATCCACCAAGCAGCGGATCCGGAGTGGGACGCGGATGTGCACCTGGAGGGCAAGACGTGGGCCGGACCTATCAACGCGCACCGAACGATCTCGTTCGACAAGGACACGTTGGTTGGAAAAGAGGTCCTGACCAAGGACGACGGCGAGGTGTACAACGTCGGCTTCACCCTCACCAAAGCCTGACTCGGCGCCAGTGGTGCCCCCGGCAGGATTCGAACCTGCGACACCGGCTTTAGGAGAGCCTACAAGCCCTCCTCGTCATGGTCTTGAAAGGTGTTGTGAGCTGGCGATTTAACGCCATCCGGCACCAGTCGAAACCATGGCGTGTCGCGGATTCACCGACCGAGCACCGACCACAGATAAGCGTTGACTTCCGGGCTCAGAAACGAGCGAAGCCCCTCGCCATGCAACCGACGGGCTCCACGGAGGCAATATGCAAACCACCGTTTATGCGCGCACGGGCAGTGTAGCGCCGAGGCGACTGAACATCACACGGCAGTCGTCGTCATTTATCGAGGGCTCGGATCAGAAGATCTTTGATCTCGGCCTGGCCCTCCTCCAAGGACCGCACCCGCGCATTAGTGTCAGCTGCGTCCGACTTGAGTCCAGCCACACCAGACTTGAGTTCACCAACGTCGGACCGGAGCTGTCGTTGCCCCTCAGCCAGTTCCCGCTGGTTAGCCCCGAGCGCATTGACCGCCGCGAGCACCGCCCGATAATCGGCTTGGCTGGCCTCCAAAGCCGCGACTCTCGCTTCAAGGTCTTCCAGCGTCGCCATCGGTGCATCCTATCCCGCAGATCAGCTCTGGGTCTGCCGCGAAGTGCCGGGACGATCGCCTCGGCGATTGTGGACGGTGCCAAACCACCGCAGGAAGCGGCACCTCGACCTGACATTGACATGACCCTATGCACCGCTGCCGACATCGCCGCGTCGCGTGCCTCTGCCAACCTCCGCGGCGTCGTCGGCCCGGACGGCTAATCTGCCTTCAAGGGGGAGACGCAGGCGCTGACGGCCCGTGCACAGATGGGTGGGAAAAGGTGGCGCGGAAGTGGTCCTACTGGACGCGCAACAAGCTGCAGATCCTGGCCGACTACTTGCCTGCCTTCAACGCGGCGAGTCAGAAGAGGGCCGAGCAGCGGATCTATCTCGACCTGATGGCCGGCCAACCGGACAACGTCGAGCGCCACACCGACATCGAGTTCGACGGCTCACCGACCGTGGCGCTGAAGGCGGATCCCGGGTTCACCGTCCTCCGGTTCGGGGAGCTGGGAGCCAGGGCCGACAAGCTCTCCGCATCGTTGGCTGAGCGATTCCCCGGTGACAACCGGTACAAGGTGATCAAGGGTGACTGCAACGCGACGATCGACGAAGTGCTCCGGGAACTCCAACCGCTGCGGTGGGCACCCACGTTCGCGTTTCTCGATCAGCAGGCCGCCGAGATCCACTGGAGCACCATCGAGAAGGTCGCGCGCTTCCGCCAGAACAAGAGCGGGTGGAAGACCGAGTTGTGGATGCTGATGTCGCCCACGATGATCGCCCGGGAGGCACGCCGGTCCGAGGAGTTCCGTCTGCGGGTGTCGAACCTGTACGGCGGTGACGACTGGCTCCGCATCCTGCGAGCCCTCGACGCGCGCAAGATCAAGGCCGAGGAATACCGGCAGGAGATGGTCAACCTGATGCGGTTCCAGCTCGAAACGGTCCTCGGCTACCAGTACACCCATCGAATCCCGATGACCATGTCGACCAACAAGATGACGATCTTCGACATGGTCTTCGTGACCGACCACGACGCCGGCGACAAGATCATGCGGCACCTGTACAACAAAGCGGCGCAGCGCGAGCCCGAGATGATGCGGCAGGCGCAAGTGGCCAAGGCGGACAAGGACGCAGAGGCGGCGGGGATGATCGGGTTGTTCGACGTCGGCGAACTCAGCGTGAAGCCGAGCGACAGTCTCGGGCAAGTCCTCTGGACACCGGAACCGACGTGGGATCCGGCATCACGTAACTGGTGGAACGATGGAGGTTAACCCGTTGCTGCGGCCGGCATCTCGTCCCACAGCTGGCCGTCGAGCTCGCGCCCGAACGCCTTCGGCGTGCGGCCACCCCACTGCTTGAAGAAGAACGGGACGTCGGCGTCGCTGCATGCGTCCCGGATTCCACGCGCCCAGGGCAGCTCCATCGGCCGGTACCGGGGGCCGGACTCGCCGCCCGCGATGACCCAGCCAATGCCCGTGAGGTCGATGCCGTCCAGGGGTCCGAGCAGCGGCTCGCAGGACAGGAACCGCACCGCGGCCGGTACCTCGCGGAGGTGGTCGACGCGATTCAGAACATCGGCGCCCTCGACCGAGACGCCCATCCAGACGTTGTCTGGCCAGTCCAGCTTGTCGGCGACGCGGCGCAACCGCAGGCTGCGTTTCGTCAGCACCTGGTAGGTGTGCCGCGGGGTGTCGCGGCACACGTCGAACACATCGCGGATGAAGTCCAGCGGCACTTTGGCGTGGAAAAGGTCGCTCATCGAGTTCACGAACACGACCCGCGGTGTCTTCCACCGCAGCGGTTCGCCCAACGCCTGCGGGTGCACCGCTACGCCGAAGCCCGGGCCCGAAGTGCGAGGGTCTCCGTCAGCTTGATACTTCTCCGAGGCCATGGCCTTGAGCCGCTTGGCCAGGGTCATCGCGTAGCAGTGGTCGCAGCCGGCAGAGACGCGGTCACAGCCGGTGACCGGGTTCCAGGTGGCTTCGGTCCATTCGATCGACGATCGGTCCGCCATCGTGGTCTCCTCAGCTGGTTCCGGGCCTGTGCTCCACCTTATGGTCAGGCACCGACACAGAATCACATCCATGTAATTTGTAATGGCGTGTCGCTTGGCGCTATGCGGCGGGGCGAGTCCGTTCATCGGCTGCGTCTGCGCGGGACTCGACCATCGCCCACAACATCACCCTGTCTCCATTTGTCTCCCTGCCTTGTTTCCCAGTCCTGCACTGCCGCAACACAACCCGCTACCAAGACCACGAACCTTCCATCAGAGGGCACCGCCATCAACCGTTTTCGACCAGCCCACGAACCACACACCTCTTGCATTAAGGTCACGGAACGGTAACGCCGTTTCGTCCGTACGAAATTGCGGTAGCGTCTCACCATGCCCGATCCACTCCTTTGCCCGCGCTGCTACGGGCAGCTGCCGGCGCCTGGCGGTCGGGGTCGTCGACGCGTGTGGTGCTCGCAAACGTGTCGGCGGGCCGCCTACGAGGAGCGCCGAGCTGCTCGCTCCGGAGCGATCGGGCTGCGCGTCGAGCGCGTCGTGGAGCGGGTCGAAAAGCCGGTGTGGTGTGTGGAGTATCGCGACCGCTTCGTTGAGGTGATCCCCCCGCCACCAGACCCGGCCCAGGCGGCCGCGATCGTCCTGAATTCGCCACGCGCCTGCCGGATGGTGCTCGACAGCCTGACCGACGCCGCCACACTGGGCACGTTGCATCGCGGCGAGCACGCCGCCACCGTGCGCGCGGCCGCGCGCCTGCTGACCGCACTTCGGGTCGCCGGGCTGCTGAAGTAATCACCGGGGCTACGCCCACGCCCGCGGTGCAGCGCACCGCGCCGCGCGGACGCGGCCGCGCCGGCACGCGTCTTCCAACCTGCTTCCCTCGCGGCGCGCCGCGAACTTGTCAACCAGCGCGGCCGCGCCGGCACGCGTCTTCCAACCTGCTTCCCTCGCGGCGCGCGGCGACCTTGTCAGCCAGCGCGGCCGCAGTTCGCCGATGCAGCCACGCCGTCAACGAAGCGGAGGATCTCTGACCTTCCAAAATGGCCTGCCCTTATCCTTGCTGCGCCGAGCTGATAGCTCATGGACAGGATCGCTGCATCAACACCAGGTTGATTGACAGTGGCTGCTTTTCAGGCGATTTGACGACAATGGCGACCGCTGCGTGCTCTTACGCGCCCGTGCCGGCGAGCAGTTACGGGCGGGAGCCGATTATCGCGATGTTGAGTGGCGACCCCTACGTGATTGTTCACGTACGAGTTATTTCCGGGGCATTGGTAGACGGCTCTTTGAAGTGTCTTTTACGCTGCGGCCATGCAACGACAGCGCGAGCCCCAACAATTGCCCAGCGGTCGACCGCTGGGACTGCGGTCTAGTCGCTCGTACGCCAGCACACAGCGTCACAGCACCCACGCGAAGGGCTGAAAAGCTATGGGACGCAAGAGTCGCCACAAGCTCGAACGAAGGCTCGGTCAATTGCCATCGACGCCCAAACAACTGCAGCGTGCGCGGCTAAAGGCCCAACGACGCGCTCGCAACGTTCCACCCACCGTCGAGGCCTATGAGCGTGTCGCTGCAAGCGACCCGACACGACTCGTTGACGCACTCGTCGGTCGTCACTCGAGCCGGATCGATAATCTTGATGCGGTTGCACAACTTTCGATGGACCACTGCGTTTGGCCTCTGGTGTCGGTCTGCGAGTTGGATGCGATCTTTATCCGCCAAGGTCATCACCTCGGCCAGCATTCACCACCACACGAGAGTCCGTGGCCAACACACCTGTCCTGGAGTGTCGAGAGCACCATCGCGGCGCTGCGGTTGATGCTGGCCGGCCAAACCATTGGCGCGGCAATCATCTTGCGGCAGCAACTTGGCCGATGGACACTTCTGCTCGCGCGGGGCGGCGCCGTCGTACAGGGGCGCCGCGAGCCGATCGAGTCGTTTATCGCCCGAGCATGGACCCAGCGCGCCATGGATAGGCTCGGCCGATATACCTTTGACGTCGCACTCGCTGACCGCTTCGATGACCTCGACGACCACCCCCGCACGACGGGTGCCATTAACACCGATCACGAGCATGTACACATCGACGGACGGGCCGTATGCCCGGCCCACGTGTACCACACGCTGTGCGAGCTCATCGACGGACAACACGCCGCTCAGCGGGTCGGCGTCGAGGTTGTGCGCGACCTCGACGCCGAGCACTCGGCGACTGATACCAACGGCCCGACCCAGGTTCTTATAGATGCGTTGGCGCTGTGCATGATTCAGATGCGACTGGCAACAGTAACGACGCACGTCTTCGCAAAAAACCGCGAGACGATGCGCGGAATCCCTCTCCTGTCGCCGCTGCCCGAGCGACTTCCCGTCCAGCAACTCTCGGAAATACCGCTGCCCCTGAGCGAGCCGGTGGCGACCGGTCTGTCGGCGGCCCTGGTGTCGCTGGTTGACCGCGAATTCGCCGCCTTCGACGCCCCCGCCGAGCTGGGGCCGCTCTACACTGAGTACCACACTGCGCTTGCCGACATAGACACCGCTCAGCGTTCCATACCCCAGCAACTGGCCGAACTCACCTTCGGCGCGCATCAGTTCTCAAGGCTCCTGGTTGCCGCTAACACCCGCGCCAAAGACTGCGAGATCTCGGACCAGCGCCTCAAGATCCACCAACACCTCCTCCCCGCATCCCCGTACGTCTTGACCGCGGAGTTCGCCGCGTTGTGCGCGCTGTGGAATCAATCCCGACCCGAGATCGCCGCTGCCGCCGCGCAGATCTCGGCGACGCTGCTCGCCGGAGCCTGGCTCTGGATCGAAGAAGATGACCGTGCTATGGGCATACTGCGATGCACTCTGCACCAAGCAGCTCGATTGCGCGCCTGGCACCTGCACCCCGACGCCGCCCAAGCGTTGCAGTCCAGTTCCTCGACCGCCCCGCGCCGCTGGATCACTCTAGCTGGCTGGTCAAAATTCCGCTCGCTGGATCGCACGCTGTTCGAATTCGCCCATGCCAACCGAGAGAGCCGCCTCGACGCCGCGGCAATCCTCAACGATCACCGCAACGACCCCGAAAGCCTTATATCCCAACGGGTAGCCCGACAGACAGTACTGGACACGGTCACCGGACTCGCCGCAGCCGAAACTGTCAGAGTTGTTGCCGCACAACAATCGCCAATGATAGCTGACACTGTGCGCGAAGCACTACATCAGTACGGACTTAACGTCCAGGTCCGCAGCAAGAATAGATGACACCTGAGATACAGGGCGCTGTCAGTAAGCCGAGATGTTCAGCGTTCCAGACCGTCATGATTGGACGGCGGCCTGCCAGCACGTGTTCTGCGCATCGGTGAGTTCGGGGACGCCGCTGTGCTCGCTCATCCACAGGTCCATCCCTTCCGGGACTGTGGCCGGTAGCATCCGTCAAAAGTGTTGCGCCACTGATGTGTCCGTCGTCAGCCGGGACGCCCCGGCACCGGGGGCTCGCGGATGTCATTAAGGGGCGCTGTCAAATCCCCACACTGCGACAGCGGCCTGGGTATCGGGTACTAAAGCTGGAATGTGGGTCAGGCGACGTCGATACTGATAATGAGTCATTGGCCGCAGGCGCGGGCCAGGCGTTCGAGCAGCTCGACAGTCGGTGTGCGCGCGCCGGATTCGAGGGCGGCGATCGCCGACTGCGTGGTGCCCATCTTGCGGGCCAGTTCGGCCTGGGTGAGTCCGGCGACTGCACGGGCACGGTAGGCAGTCTCAGCCAGCTCCAGCGCAAGACCCGCGGCTGCGTAAGCCTCGTCGAACGCGGCCCGGTCCTCGGGGCCAAGTTCGGCCACGATTTACTCACGGGGGTCGGCATAGCTGCTCATTGGGTTACCTCTTCCCTTGCCGGCGGTGTAGCACGTTGCGTGCCCACTGCACTTCCTTGCGCTCGTTGCTCCGTTGCTTGCGGAAGGTAGTCAGCGTGATGGTCGGTGTCGCGACGGGCGGGATGTCTCCGGGGATGATCACAGGCCAGCGGCCCGGTTCGCCCCGTAAACCTTGTGCGCGTAAGCGTCGATGTTGAGCGTCGGCACCGTGTGCGTGGTGTATTCGTCAGCGAGCGCCGAAGATGCTCGTTGCGCAGGGCTCGTTCGAATATCTCTGGGCGATTCAGCCCGGCGGCCTGGGCGTCGGCATCGGCCGCCTCAAGCACGGCATGATCGATCGTAACCGAGACCTTACCTTTAGCCATTCCACTATCCTACGAGAAGTGGAATAGACCGTCGCGCCTAAAGGAACTCGGTCACACACGGGTCTGGTTTGCATTCCGTCGATCTCTAATATGGCTCCCGCCTTTTCTGCTCGCGCTCTTGGTATTTCACGAACCCGTCGACCGCTTGGGCCGTGACCCCGAGTTGGCGCGCGATCCAGGAGGTGCCCCGCCCGAGCTCAATTAGCCGCCGCGCTGCCTCCCGCCGCCGCTGCCGAGCTTCACCGGCCTCTGCCGTGAAACGCTCCAAATCGGCGTGAGCGGCGAGCAGATCAGCGAGCGCGTGATTTTCGTCGTCCACGTCGCCGATTGTTTCAGACTGCCTTGAAAAGGGTCCATCAACAGGCTGAATAACTTCAGGCTGACCGGGTCAGTCGGCCCGCATAGTCAGGCGACTCTATGTCGGCCAGCGCGCGATTGATAACGTCCTCCAGCTCTGCAGCGCTGGCAAGGTGCATGCAGCGCCGCGACAACCACAAGCTCGTTAGTCTTCCCGCTGTATCGACCGAGACCACTAGATCACTGCGACCGGCGAATTTTTCGGTAGTCGCGGAGGCATAGGACAGCAACGCTTCAATTCGTTTCAGCCGCTCCATCACATCCGCTGCCACTCTCTTGTGGTCCTGACATTTGTGCGGCGTGGCCGTCGCGTCCGCCGCTGGCATACTGGCTGCCGAACTGTGCCCCCGACGAATGCCGCAGCACCGGTCAACATAGGTCGCGTAGGCAGCCAGCTCGGCAGGGGTCCGTGCGTTTTGCGTTACTTGAAGTCGCAAGGCGGCCAAGGTATTCACGCATACGACATCGTTGGCCAGTTCGGCTGCCGACAGGCGCATCACCCATGGCGATAACCGGACCCGCATGGTCCGCCCGTCAGTGCCGACCTGAACCCGAACGACGCCGCCTGGGCTCGACGCCTCGGCAGCGTCATCCGATACCGCCATATGAAGCCCTCCACACTCTTCAAGACTGTCTTGAAGCATAGGTAGCACACAGCAGTATTTCAAGGCTATCTTGAAGAAGGGGTGGGTCGTGCGGTTCGGCCTGCTCGGCGCGAAGGAGGCTTAGCGGCCCCGCCTTGATTGGCTGCTGTCCTCCAGTACCCGTAACAACGGCTCTAATTTGACGCCGAAGTCCCCCGGATACGCCGCCGCGGCGGCATAGATCATGTCGGCAACGTCTGGCGTGCTGTGCCGCCAGCCCCGTAGGAACTCCATCGTCCGGGCGCAGACCCATTGGGCGTGATAACGCTCGCGTTCGGCTACGCCGGCATCGTGGCGAGGCCGGCCTGCGCTGAGGTTCACGTACTCAACCATCGACGCCATCAGGTAGTCCTGCCAGTCAGCGTCAGAAATCGTGTCACCCGTACCGAGCAGGTCCCACATCTGCCGAAGCTCCGGTGGCGTTTGTACATCGGTCGACATCTGCACGGCGTCAATCATTTGGATTGCCAACGGAACACACACCTGGCTTGCAAAGGCACGCGACGCAGCATCGGTATCTGTGAGCCGCTGCACCCGAGTAAACAGATCCGGGTGTAGAACCTCCAGGCGGTGGGCGTGCATATCGTCGAGCACTGGCTCGCTGCAGTTCTCGTTCATGTTGCGGGGCGGGCAAATTCCGTACTCCACACCCGGTACACGTTCAGATCCGCTTTGTGTCGTCAAGCCCACCGCGAGCAAATGAGATCCGCGCTGTGTCCGCAACTTCGCGTATTCGGCCAACACTTGCCCGGCATCGTTGCATCCGAACCACTTCGCGCGAAATTCGCTGTCCGCCAGAGGGTCTGTAGCCAGCAAACGTGTCGCGCGAGGCAAAAATACTCCCCACGGGGTGTAGCCGAAGCCCTCGTTAGACATCACCGCGCATTCGGTCGCGCCGCCGGCTTCACCTCGGAACATACCCACCGCCCACTCAATGACGGGGTAACGCGCACCGTCGCAATCCCGTCGGAGCTTGAGCGCCAACGCTTTCGCGCTCGCCAGCTCCGCCGATTCTGTCCTCTGTCGGCGTCCCGCGTCCGCGTTGCCGCGTCCGTGGACGCTCGCCGGCACCAACAGGGCGTTGTTCTGGCCTGCCCCAACCGCTGGCCCACCGGCCGAACCCAACGACCCGCCAGAGGAAGCGGCACCGCTACCAGCCGAGGTCGCGGATGTCCCCACTCCCGGACCCGCCGAAACCGATGCGGCTGGAGCACCCATCCCGGGCGGGGGAACCATCATCGCCGGCCCACCAATTCCCTGGCCCGCCGCTGACCCCGTAAAGGATGCACCTGCAGCACCGAGGCCCGTCGACGGCGCAGTGCTAGTCGACAAGCCAGCCGCTGGAGTCGCCGCGCTCGTCTCAGTCGTCGAAGCTGTTGCGCCCGAACCGATACCGGTCGCCGGCGGCAACGAACTCAACGACGACCCCACGCTGGACCCCGCCGAAACACCTTGCGAGAACGCACCCGCCGACGTCGCCGCCTGCGGCGCGGTCGGAAGGCTCGACGGCAAACCACCGCTAAGACCAGTTGCTTGCGCGCCAGGCACACCGCCCGACATCAAACTCGACAAGCCACCGCTTGGCCCCAAGCTACCCAGACCGCCGCCAGAGCCCAGGCCGCTCAGTCCACCAGCTGAACGGAAGCCGCCCAGCCCGCCCGCGGATGACAATTCGCCACCCGGAAAACCGACCGGCGGTGACGGCAGAACCGCGTCATCCTTGTGTGATCGTCGTTCAATTCGAACCTGATCGAAGCTGCTGCCATCGCTTTGATCACCTGTTTTGGGAGCGCGTCGTTCAATTGCAGCGGGGCTCGGTCCTACGTCACCACCCTCGACGTCATCACCCTGGTCCCCCAACTTTTCGCTGCGGCGTTCGACCGGGCCTGGGCCAGAGTCGGGCGTCTCAGGATTCGGCGGGGGTGGCGGTGCATCTGGAATGGTCCGGCCAACGATGCCTGCAACAAGGGGTTCAATCGCTTCCACTGTCTGGGTGTTCCAGTACCCCAGGGTGGCAGCTGCGCCGTGATGCACGGTCTCAGCTCGCGCACGGTGTTTCGCAATAATGGCGGGCCGCTCTTCTGCTGGTGCTGCTGCGAGCTCGTCATGCGCTTGATGGTCGATCGCCTCCAGATGTGCTGACAGTTCTCGCGCAGCTTCTGCGGCGCGCACTAGCGCATTCGCGAGCGTATTTCGTAACTCGCCCAGGTTTCCGTGGTCGATACCGAGACGCAGATGGGCGACCGCTATCCCCTCTGCGGCGCCTCCCTGTGCCATGTCCTCAATCTGCTTAGCGGCTTGCCGGTATGCCAGTTCGACTGGCTCCGACTGTTCAGCCACAGCGGAGCGATAGTTCGCTCCTAGTTCTGCGGCGATGTTGTGCGCCATCGGCCACAGATACGGCGGGATAACTTCATCGGAATGCGGACCCGCGGGAACGGGTCGGGCCGCGTTCGCCGCCATTAGCTACTCCTTGCACAAAGCCTTGAGTTTTCCTACCGGGACCGCCGATCTGTCAGCAGCCGCGTTCGCGGCCGCGTCCGCGCCCGCTTGCCCGTCGGCGGCTGCAGTGTCGATCACATCATCCAAATAGTCGCTAATCGCCGCCGAAACCTCGTGGGGCGTGGCGGCCGGAACATGTTGGCGCACATAGTCAATCTGAGCCGAAGCCTGCGCCTGAGCAGCGGCCAGCGCCATCGCTGTCGCCGGATCATCCCGACGTGCCGGTGAATCGATGAACGCCTTCCGTGTGGCATTCATCGCTACCGCTGCCGCCCGCCAAGCTGTGCATGCCTCCCTCTTGGCCGCCTCAACTTGATCGGCACTCACGGCCGCCGCCGCCGCCGTAGGCTGCACCGGCGCTGACTGCAGCGAGCCGGACGATGACCGAACCAGCGCCACGCCCCCCACCAACAAGGCGGCGAATGCAACCGCCAGCGCTGCCAGCGCCAACCGCGAGCTGCGCGCTGAAGTCGGTGCCAATTGCCTGGCCACTCCATACGCTGAGACGGCCGGCACCGAGCTTGGCCGATCCGGCGGTTGAACAGGGCCGGTCATATCGTTTCCAACCGCGCCTTATTGTCGGCATTCATCGCTCTGAGCTTCTCTAACCCCGCCCGTGTGCGCCTATCCAATAGGTGGACTCGCTCTGTCAATGCGGCCACCGCGGCGGCCTCAGCCGCCGCGCCGATCGTCGCCAAACTGCCTAGCGCGGCGTCGACGGCATTGCCGGCCGGCAGCGACCCTGAAGGTGTCACCCCGAGCGTTGCTCCTTTGGCCGTCGCGCCAGCTGCAACTCCGCCTACCGCCACCGGATCAATCGACAGCTTCGATACATCACCCATAGTTGCCCCTAACTGTCACGATTCGCCCGAGTCCTGGAGTCGCGCACAGCAACTCCACCCAGCCACGCAGCCACGGCAGTGACGTGCCCACGCAGAAGGTCGGTCTTTTTCGTTTTGTTGCGGCTCATGGCATTGACCGCCGTATTGATCGTCTCGCGGATCATGGCAAGCCGATGGGCGTAGGCATCGTCACGAAGATCGATCACAGTCTGGTCGGCGCAGCCGTGACGACCGGCCTCAATCTCAGCGCATTTCTTCGCGCGCTCACTGCCCGTCAGGAGACGGGCCCGATGAATTTCTTGGAGTGCACCCGGAAACGCTGGCGCATCGGGCACCGGCGCCAAGCAGTTGACTTCCTGCTGCTCCAGACGGTACAGAGCTGCCTTATCCGGGTCGGCAAACGAGTACCCCTCACCAATTCGTAGGTCAACCAGGCGCCATTGTGTGACTTCGTAACGTACGTGCTCGCTGATCCACTGGCAATAGCGGGCCGCGGACACCAGCAGGGGCTTATCGACCGACAATGCTTGCGCGCGCTCGTACTTCCGGTCGCCTGGCCGACTGAATTTCACATCCCAATCGAGCCTTGTCGTAATGGTCAGCAGCTCACGACTTACATCGGCCATCAAGTCCGCCGCGAACTTCGCGTAGGTGTCGGAGAAAACAATGTCATCACACCTGAAGGACGGGATCACTTCGACCCCCAAACCTCGGCCACAGTCGACGATGACCTTGACGTCGCACGCCTACTCAACAGAGAGAGCTCCGGCACTACCCTCGGCACATCCATGAAATCCGTTGCCGCGCGGGCGTACCGCGCGTCAGAAGACTCTCCGGCGTGCTCATGCCCGTCAGTCATGTGGGTCACGATAAGCCGCCATCGGGAGAAAATCTACCGTCACGAAAGAACCGTTAAAACAACTATTGTGTGCACAGCTTTAGCCCAGAACTACTTTCAAACCCCATGCCGTACCCAGCTTTAGACAGCTTTGAGGCCACGATCACGTCAAAAATACCCAGCTTTAGGCGCATCTGTGGGCAGGATGGGCAGCTTCCGAGGTACAACCATGTGCGAAGTAGTCAGCTTTAGACAGCTTTGGGACACAACTACTTTCAAGCATGGACGCACGGACCATAGGTGCTCTACCATCCCGGATCACTGACCGCGCCAGCTCCTCCTCGGCTTGCGGAACGGGAAGAGAGGTTGACCAATGACAAAACGCAGTGGGTCGGAGAACCGCAAACGCAACATTGTTCTGCAGTTACGGGTCGATGAGACCGAAAAGAAATTAATCGACCGAGCCGCGAAAACTCGCGGAATCAGCATCCCAGAACTGCTTCGCCGCAGCACTTTTCGTAGCATCGCAAGCTGCCATGACTCTACGCTTCCGAAGTAGTTGACGCGAAGTTCAGCGCCCTCACCCAGACAACAGAGTACCCGCGAGAGTCGCCCGCACAGGCCAGCCAAACAGTTCACGGGCAGATGAAGTCGCGACGCACCCGCTCGATGTACTCCTCCGTCGTGCATTTGCCGCAGACCACGTCAACAACAGCCTCGATATCCCCTTTCAGGCTCCCAGCCTTCGAGAACATTGTCGGCGACCGCGACAATCACGGCCCGACGTTCACCGCCAGTCAGGCCATCAAGAAGGTCTGGCCATCGTTCCGCCCAGGAGGGTCCGCTTAACGCATCAATAGACCAGATTCTACCTCACGACACGACCGCTCACGACAGTAGGCGGAAGGTAGTTCGCAATCGGGGCGAGGCCTCATTTGTCCACGCGCTACGGCGACAAATGTTGCCTTTCAACGACTTCGAGAGCTAATTCCGGAGCGGTGCTAGACGCAGTCCCAGCCGGCGACTTACGTTGCACCCCATGCGAGACCGAATAGGACGGACGAGACGTCCCGAGTGCTGCCGGCCGCACTGCTACGCGATGCGACCCCCAAGGCCGTTTGGGACAAAGCCTATTCGCAGGAGCAGCTACCGATTCGCCGCATCATTGTGTTCGGGACTACACCTCCTCGCGACCGGAGGTTCACTTCAGCTGAAAGCTCCGGTTCAGTGAGCTGGAAGGCCCTCGATTGGGCAACGGATCTCGACATCGATTCCGCAACAGCGAAATTCATTCTGCTCTTACTTGCCAATAAAGCGGACGAGGACTTCTCGTGCTTCCCGTCTGTGAGCACCCTGATGGCTGAATCCAGCGCCGGCCGAAGCACGGTCCTGCGTGCCCTTAAGAAGCTTGAGGGCGAAGGCCTTATTACCCGCTGCCCGCAATTTCACGATTCTGGAGCCCGGCGGGCCACTCGCTACTACCTCAATCATCCGCTTGCGCCTCACCTGGGTTTAACCCCCCGTCCCAATACGGGACCCCCCGGTATCGATACGACACCGGCCCGGTCCCAAACCCGGACGGGAGGGGCGTCGTATCGGGACCCCACGGGGGTGCCAAATCGGGACTCCTTGAACCCCACATCCGAATCACCAACCGAACCACGGTCTGACGTGTCAACTGTCTTGAAGGCATTGCCCTGGAAAATCAGCCCATCGGACGCCACCGATCTCGCGCCAGCGCTCGTCGATGCTTTGGCCTCCGGCTGGACACCCGACAGCCTAGTAGCTCGTCTGTCTCGTAATCCGGACGGCATTCGCCACCCGGCGCGGGTTTTGGCTCGGCGGCTTTCGGAACTCCCCTGTCGGCGTCGCCTGAAAACTGACCCCGTGTCGACGCCCGAATTTTGACCCCCTTCATCTGAGTCTCGGCTTATGAGCCGAGAGGAGAAGGGAGTTGTTGTCAGTGGAGGATTGGGCTGAGATCCGCAGGCTGCATCGAGCGGAGGGGTTGCCGATCAAGTTGATCGCCAGGACGTTGGG
>NZ_PKEK01000065.1 GCF_002863225.1 Mycobacterium sp.
GCCAGCGTTCGTCCTGAGCCAGGATCAAACTCTCCAAACAAAAACCACTCGCAACAGCGAGACAGAATCCAAATCAGAGAAAATCTGACCAAAGCAAGACACCAAAAACTGGCATCAAAAAAAAGCCACACCCCCACAAACGGGAAAAACAGGAGGCATGACAAAAAACAACAACAAAAACAAAACCACCAAACACACTATTGAGTTCTCAAACAACACCCCCACCGGCCGCGCACAAGACCCGCGGCTGAAAGCCGCTCACTCGCTTGCGGACGTCGAAGGAAAACCACCGAAGCGGTTCTTCCCTCTGGGATGCCGCCGCGCTCTCCGGACTGACCGGGTCGCAGCGACTCGATTAAGTTACGTGACAGGAAACTTGGAGTCAAACAGGCTGCTAGAAGGCGTGTTTCACGCCGCCTCAAGATCAGTCCAGGCGCTGGGCCCCGGCGATGTTCCGCTTGCCGCGGCGCAGCACGAGCCAGCGTCCGTGCAGGAAGTCGGCCGGCTGCGGCGCCCAGTCCTCGGATTCGATCTTGGCGTTGTTCACGTAAGCCCCGCCCTCGGCGATCGTCCGCCGTGCGGCCCCCTTGCTGTCGGCCAGGCCGCTTGCGACCAGCAGATCGACGATCCCGGTCGGTACACCCGGCGCCAGCTCGGCTATCGAGGTTTCTCGAAGTGCCGCCTGCAGGGTTGCTTCGTCGAGGCCGGTGAGTTCACCGCGGCCGAACAAAGCGCCGCTCGCCAGCTCCACGGCCTCGGTTGCCTGCTCGCCGTGGACGAGCGTCGTGAGCTCGCGTGCCAGCCGTCGTTGTGCCGCTCGTTGCTGGGGGCGTTCCGCGGTGACCGACTCCAACTCCGCGAGTTCATCGGCCGGCAGGAAGGTGAACCAGCGCAAGTACCTGACGACGTCGGCGTCGGCGGTGTTGACGAAGTACTGGTACCAGGCATAAGGACTGGTCATCTGGGGGTCGAGCCACAAGTTCCCACCGCCGGTGGACTTGCCGAACTTGGTCCCGTCCGCGGCGGTCACCAGCGGGACCGTCAGCGCATGGGCTGAGGCGGCCAGCTTCTGACGCACCAGCCGGACGCCGGCGATGATGTTGCCCCACTGATCGGA
The DNA here is from genome assembly GCF_002863225.1 of Mycobacterium sp. Lineage (GTDB taxonomy): Bacteria > Actinomycetota > Actinomycetes > Mycobacteriales > Mycobacteriaceae > Mycobacterium. The sequence continues at coordinate 1,118 of NZ_PKEK01000065.1, forward strand.
TCCACCGATCTGCAGCACGCACTGATGCCGACGATAGAGTTCGACAAAGTCGTTGGCCTGCAACAACATATAGCTGAACTCCGTGTACGAGATACCCTCGCCCTCGAGCCGCCGCTTGACGGTGTCGCGGTCCAGCATGACGTTGACCGAGAAGTGCTTGCCGACGTCCCGCAGCAACTCGATCGCGGACATGGCGCCGGTCCACTCGAGATTGTTCTCCACGATGGCGCCGGTCGGCGAGCGGTCGAAGTCGACGAAGCGCTCGAGCTGCCCGCCGATTCGACCGGTCCACTCCTGGACCGTCTCTGCAGTGTTGAGCACGCGTTCGCCGGTCTCCCGCGGGTCGCCGATCAGACCGGTCGCGCCGCCGGCCAGCACAATCGGCCGGTGTCCGGCCTGCTGGAAACGCCGTAGCGCCAGCAGCGGAACCAGGTGCCCCGCATGAAGGCTGGGTGCGGTGGGGTCGAAACCGGCATACAGCGTGATCGGACCCTTGGCGGCCGCCGCGGTCAGCGCGTCGAGGTCAGTGGACTGTGCGATCAGTCCACGCCAGCTCAGCTCTTCGATGATTTCAGCGCCCACGGTCATAGATCTTCGCGCATGTGCACGGCACCTTCCCCGCGGGCGCACCCGAGTCAGTCGCTGGCACCGGGCGCAGGTGCTCGTGGACTGCGTCGATATGCGGAGACTTGCGGGCGTTCGGCCAGCCACAGCCGCCACGGCCGGTCTGCGGCATGGCTGACGCCGACGCGGGGCCCCGCGGTCGCCTCGACCGGGCCGTTGAGCTCGATCCGGATCGGACTGTCGGCATCGAACAGATCAAGTCCGTTGTCGGCCATGGTGATTCCCGCCGCTGCGCAAAGATTGCCCGGGCCACGCGCCAATGCTCGTGGCTGGATCGATGCACCGCGGCGTAACTGGGCGACCTCGAACCCGGTGTCGATCGCCGCCGCCCGGAGCAAAACGGCCGCCGCTACCCCGTCGGCGGCGCAGACCACGTTCGCGCAGGTGTGGATGCCGTGGCTGAGGTAGGCGTACAGCCGGCCAGGCGGTCCGAACATCACGGTGCTGCGCGCGGTGCGACCGCGATAGGAGTGCGCCGCGGCGTCCGGCCACGGACCTCGGGGTGTCCCGCCGTACGCCTCGACCTCGACGATCGTGGCGCTCACGCCGCGACCGATCAGGGTGGCGCCGAGTAGTCGATGCGCCGCGTCGACCGGGTCGACCGCCAACTGGTCCGGTCCCACCGCAGAGATTCTGCCCGCGGCCCTTGACAGCGTCGCGGCAGGGGCGGATATTCATCGCATGATGACTTCATCGCGTGATGAATTATCGCCGAATCGGCAAGAAATGGCCATCGACATCGATCACCTGCGGGTAGTCCGCGGCAAACGCCCGGCACTGCTCGATTTCTCGGTGCGGGTGGGCCGCGGCACCATCACGGGCCTGCTCGGGCCATCCGGGTGTGGGAAGACCACCTTGATTCGCAGCATCGTGGGGACCCAACAGCTCACGTTGGGCACCGTGCGGGTGCTCGGTCTGCCCGCCGGTTCACCGTCGTTGCGACAGCGGATCGGCTATGTGCCGCAGAATCCGACGATCTACGACGACCTGCGCGTCATCGACAATGTGCGGTATTTCGCGGCGCTCTACGGGTTCGGCCGGCAGGCCGCGGAAGGCGCGGTCGAGCGGGTTGGTCTTGCCGACCATGCCACCGCCTACTGCGGCAACCTGTCCGGCGGTCAGCGCACCCGGGTCTCGCTGGCCTGTGCCTTGGTCTGCCAGCCGGAACTGCTCGTTCTCGACGAGCCGACCGTGGGACTGGACCCCTTGCTGCGCGCAGATCTGTGGGACCAGTTCACCGACCTGGCCCGCGGCGGCACCACGCTGTTGGTGTCGAGCCACGTGATGGACGAGGCCGACCACTGTGGCGATTTGTTGCTGATGCGCGACGGTCATCTCGTCGCGCACACCATCCCGACCCGACTACGAGAGGACACCGGATGCAGGTCGCTGGAGGACGCGTTCCTGTCCATCATCAAGCGGAAAGCCGGCTAGGACTGGCCGGGCAACTGAAACCGTTTGGCGCCACAACTTTTCGCATTCTTCGCCAACTGGCGGCAGACCCTCGCAGCATCGCGATGATCCTGCTCGTGCCGGTGCTGGTGATCACGCTGATGTATTTCATGTTCGAGAACGTCCCGCACCGGCCGGGTGCACCGACGCCGTTCAACAACGCGTGTTTGATTCTGTTGGGCCTCTTTCCGCTGTTCTTGATGTTCATCATCACCTCGATCACCATGCAACGCGAACGGGCTTCGGGAACGTTGGAGCGCATCCTGACCACCCCGTTGCGCCGCCTCGATCTGCTTATCGCCTACGGCACCGCGTTCTCGCTCGCCGCGGCCGTGCAGGCCACCCTGGCGTGCGTGGTCTCGTTCTGGTTGCTCGGCTTCGACACCGCCGGCAGCCCGCTGTGGGTCTTCGTGATCGCGATCGTCAACGCGGTCCTCGGCGTGGGCCTCGGGCTGCTGTGCAGCGCCTTCGCGCGAACGGAATTCCAGGCTGTGCAGTTCATCCCGCTGGTGATGGTGCCGCAGCTGCTGCTGGCCGGCATCATCGCGCCGCGCAGCCTGATGCCGACCTGGCTGGAATGGGTGAGCAATGTGCTGCCGGCCAGTTATGCGCTCGAGGCGCTGCAACAAGTCGGCGCTCACAGCGAATTGACCGGTGTCGCCGTGCGTGACATTGCGATCGTGCTGGGGTTCGCGGTCGCGGCGTTGTGCCTGGCCGCCGCAACCCTGCGCCGGCAGACGCCGTGACCGAGGCCGAGGCCGAGGCCGAGGGCGCACGCAAGAGGCCCGGCCGGCCTGCGGGCAACTCGAACACTCGAGGCCGCATTTTGGACAGTGCTCGAGAGTTGTTCGCCCGCAACGGTATCAACAACACCTCGATCCGCGCGGTGGCCGCGGCGGCAGGTGTGGACTCCGCCTTGGTGCATCATTACTTCGGGACCAAGGAGAAACTCTTCGCGGCTGCCGTTCACATCCCGATTGACCCGATGGACGTGATCGGACCACTACGCGAGGTGCCCGTCGAGCAACTCGGCTACCGGCTTCCGGCAATACTGTTGCCGCTCTGGGACTCTGAGATCGGTGCCGGGTTCATTGCCATGTTGCGTTCGATCGTGGCGGGCTCGGAGGTCAACCTCTTCCGCACTTTCATCCAGGATGTGATCGGCGGCGAGATCGGCCCTCGCGTCGACAGCCCGCCCGGTAGTGGGATCGTCCGGATTCAGTTCGTCGCCTCGCAATTGGTGGGTGTCGTGATGGCCCGCTACATCCTGGGCCTGGAGCCGTTCGCGTCACTGCCGGCACAGCAGGTCGCCGACACCGTCGCGCCGAACCTGCAGCGCTATCTCACTGGGGATCTGCCGGGCTGGCCTGCGAGATGAGACGGGCGTGCTCGTCGTCACCCACGTCGACCGCCTCGTCGACCAGCAGGACCGGGATGCCGTCCTCGATCCGGTAGGCCCGTCGCAGCCGAGGGTTGTAGAGCACCTGATCGACCAGCAGCAGCGGTCCTCGATCCGACGGGCAGACCAGGATGCTCAGTAGTTTCTCGTCAATCACATTGGCTCCGAACGTCATTGCGCACCGGACAATTCAGCGCGCACCGGTCCCGTCAACCGCCGGAACTTGTTCTCCTCGGCGTCGAACACCCAGGCGTGTCGTCCCGCCTTGGGAATCCCGGCGGCGCGCAAAGCGCTCACCGTCGGACGGTATGTCGCACTCAGCTTCAACTCGGGGACCACGTGGACGATGTCGGGACCGAGCCCGAACGGCATGGCGGCGATGGCCTCGGTGAGATCGGCCGCCGTGATCGTCGCCCCGGGCCGGGTCGACACCGCGGTCACCGCGACCTGGTTTCCGTCCATCGGTACGCCGTACGTCACCGCGAGGTCGACTGCCGGAATCAGACCGAGCGCGTCGGTGATCGGGTCGGTGTACACCACACCGCGCGCGGTGGGCACCGTGGAACCTCGCCTGCCCAGCAACCAGAAGTCGCCGTCGCTGTCGCGGCGGAACAGGTACTCGGTGGAGATCCAGGTGTCGGCGGGGGCGAAGACGCCGCGTTTCACCGAGGCGGTCGGGTCGATCGGTCCGCGTGGTTCGGCCAGCAGCACTCCGACCTCGTTGGTGTCCGGGACGCGAACCAGGCCGGTGTCGACCTCAAGGATCAGGTCGTGTTCGGCGTCGTACGCACCCAATTCGACGCGGCCGGCGCCAGGCAACGGCCGGCCCTTGCTGCCGATCTTGACGCCGGACACATTGGCCAGCACCGCGTGGCCGTCAGTTGTGGCGAAGAATTCCACGACGTGCGCGGGGGCGAACACGTCGACCACGCGCTGCCACAAACCGGTCGGCATGCCGGAGCCGATGAAGACCCGCACCGGATGATTGCCACCGAGGGTGAAGCTCGGATCGTCGATGACATCGCGCAGCATGGCCCATGTGTACGAGACCACGGTCACGCCGTACTGGTGTAGCTCGGCCACGAAACGCTCCGGTTTCAGCCCGCGCGACAACGCGATCCGCGTGCCACCCACCACCGCACCGCCCAGGCTGACCAGCAGTCCGGATTCGTGGTGTAGCGGTGTCAGGCAGTACACCGTGTCGGTGCGTCCCAACGCGGCCGCCGAGGCCGTGCCGAAGGCCGACAGCGCCCACCGGTAATTGGTGATCTGCTTGGCAACGAGTTGTCCACTGGCAGTGCTGAATCCGATGAATGCGAGATCGCGCGCATACCCCGGGTTCGGTCGGTACCAGGCCGGCAGTTCGACGGCGTCGGGGTCGATCTGCTCCATGTCGATGACGTTGGCATCGTCGGACAGGTGCAGGTCCCGGGATTCACCGCCACCGAGAACCAAGATCTGCTCCGGCAGCTGGCGGGCCTTGTCGAGGTTGGCGGGGTCGGTGATGATCTCCGACACTCCCCCGAGCCTGACTTCCGCGGCCAGGTCGGTGTCGGGATGCAGCAGCACCGCGACGGCGCCCAACCGAGACAGCGCGGCGATGGCGACCAGTGCGCTCGGGCGCGTCTCCATCAGCACCCCGACGTGTTCGCCTTGGCGCACCCCGACCGCTATCAGCCCCCGCACCACGTTGTCGATGCGCCGGTTCACCGCCTCATAGGTGTGCACGCGACCGTCGAAGAGCAGGAATTCACCGTTGGGAGCCTCGTGCGCCTGCTCGCCGATGATGCGGCCCAACGAGATCCGGGTGTGATCGTTGATCTGACCCAGCCGCGCCAGACGAGGCAGGGTACGGGCTGTCTCGACAGCCAGAGTGCGCACCGACTTGTTTGCGGCGACAAGGGCATCGGCTGCTCCACGCGCGAAGGTCATCGCGACCTCGGAGGCCTCACCCAACCCGTGCAGAACCCGTGAACTCAGCGCGACACCGCGATCGGTGGGCTCGTCCGGCTGGTCGGCCATCGGGAAGATGTCGGTGGGTTTCTTGCCGTCCCCGGAGATCCAGAGCACCCAGTCGGCAACGGTCGGCCAACTCTCCTGCGCCGCTCTGGATCCGACGACCAGGCCGAAATGGCCTGTCCGGATCAGGTATTCGTAGACCTCGGCGTTGGGCGCGGCGCGCCGGATGCCCCGCACCGCGGCCGGCTGTCCGATGTCGTCGACTTCGCCGACGAAAGCCAGGATCGGGCAGGTGATATCGGTCAGCGTCACCAGCTGGCTGTTGATGGCGAATCCGCCGGTCATCATCCGATTGTGCGCGACGAACTGCTTGAGCAGTTCGGAGATCGCCGGGCCCGACCAGGCGATCCAGCCTTCGGACTCCAGGAATCTGCGCTGGGCCTCCCGCGGCAGCAACGCCTCGCGGTCGTGGAGCTGGCGCACGAAGTCGATCCGCGCTTTGGCGGTCTTGAGCGGGTCGAGCATCTGGAAACCGGTGCGCGCCAACCAACCCGGAATGTCCAGTCGGTTGAAGACGTGGTCGGCCATGAAGTTGGCCACCCCGGGCGCGATGTTCGGCGGCAGCCCCATCGGCAGCGCGGCCAGCGTGTCGACCGGTGAACCGAACGTGACGATGCTGGCGATGCTCTTGGAGCGTCGATAGGCCGCCGCCTGGTAGCAGAACATGCCGCCCTGCGAGTAACCGATCAGGTGTGTGTCACGCCCGGTGACATCGTTGACGGCGTCGAGTGCCTCGCTCAGCGCGACGATGTGGTCGGCCAAAGTGCGGCGCATGCCGCCCTCGACCTCGTCGGGTGAGCCGAAATCGATCACCCAGGGATCCAGCCCGGCGGCATGCAGAATTCCGACCGCGCCCTCGTGCCGGGTGACGTCCCACATGTTTGCCGACATCATCATCGGGTGCACCAGCAAAACCGGCTCGCCCGCCTGCGGGTGCCCGGGCCGGCTGTCCGGCGGGTAGTACCGCCGCAGCTTGTACATCGGCGTGCTCTCGACGGTCTGCGACGGCGAGGGAGAGTTGCCGGTTTCCAGACCGCCGAGTCGCAGCACCTCCAGGCCGTTCTGTGCCGTTGCCACCAGGCGTTCAACCGGTCGGGTGACCGCCGAGAACCTCAGATCCATCCCGCCGCTCCCTCGAAACGAAGACCATGCTGTGCTGCGCGTGGGCCTGACAGCGCGCTCATCATGGCACATCGCAGGGGGTGCGCCCGTGGCTTTGATCGCGGTGCCGCTCCCGTTCGGCCAGCCTAGTCGCACGCCTCATGGCGGATCGTCACGCGGCAAACGTCTAGGGTCGGCCCAGTGGCACACCTGCTCGGCGCGGAGGGGATACACCTCGAATATCCGGCCCGGGTCGTCTTCGAATCGACGACCGTCGGGGTCGGCGACGGCGACCGCATCGGAATAGTTGGACGCAACGGCGACGGCAAGTCCAGTTTGCTGGGTCTGCTCACCGGCCAGGTGCTCCCGCAGTCGGGACGGGTCACCCGGCGCAGCGGCGTGCGCGTCGGAGCGCTGAGCCAGGCGGACACCCTCGATTCGGACGCGACGGTGGGCTGGGCGATGGTCGGCGACCGGCCCGATCACGAGTGGGCCGGCGATCCGCGGATCCGCGACGTGGTCAGCGGTCTGGTCTCCGACATCGCCTGGGACGCGGTGATCGGCACGCTCAGCGGCGGGCAGCGCCGACGGGTCCAGTTGGCGGAGTTGCTGATCGGCGACTGGGACGTCATCGCCCTGGACGAGCCGACCAACCATCTGGACATCGAAGGCATCACTTGGCTGGCCGGGCATCTGCGCGGACGCTGGGCCCGCAACACCGGCGGACTGCTCCTGGTGACGCACGACCGGTGGTTCCTCGACGAGGTGGCGACGGCCACCTGGGAAGTGCACGACGGACTCGTGGAGCCGTTCGAAGGCGGCTACGCGGCCTACATCCTGCAGCGCGTAGAGCGGGATCGGCAGGCTTCTGTGACGGAGTCCAAGCGGCAGAACCTGATGCGCAAAGAGCTGGCCTGGCTGCGCCGCGGTCCCCCGGCCCGGACCTCGAAACCCAGGTTCCGGATCGAGGCGGCCAATCAACTGATCGCCGACGTACCCCCGCTGCGGAACCCGGTCGAGCTGGCCAAACTCGCGACGGCGCGGCTCGGCAAGGATGTCATCGACCTGCTCGATGTGTCGGTCTCGTTCGACGACCGACCTGTGCTGCGGGACGTCGAATGGCGAATCGGGCCGGGTGAACGCACCGGCATCGTCGGCGCAAATGGCGCCGGCAAGTCGACACTGCTGGGACTGATCACCGGTGCCGTGGCGCCGGATAGCGGAAAAGTCAAGCGCGGCAAGACTGTTCAGCTGGGCATCCTCGATCAGCGCGGTGACGAGCTGGTGCCGCTGGCCCAGGACAGGGTCGCCGATGTACTCGGCCGGCTCCGCAGTGGCTACGAGGTCGACGGTCGCGACGTCACACCCGCTCAACTTCTGGAGCGTCTCGGGTTCGCCGGTGGCCAGCTGTCGGCGCGGGTCAACGAGTTGTCCGGTGGGCAGCGTCGCCGCCTGCAACTGATGCTCACGCTGCTGGCCGAGCCCAATGTGCTTCTGCTCGATGAACCGACCAACGACGTCGACACCGACATGCTGGCCGCTACCGAGGACCTGCTCGACTCCTGGCCCGGCACGCTGATCGTGGTCTCGCACGATCGCTACCTCCTCGAGCGGGTGACCGATCAGCAGTACGCAATTCTGGATGGCCGGCTGCGCCACCTTCCCGGTGGCGTCGACGAGTATTTGCAATTGGCCGACGAGGCGCACGCCCGCAACGTCGCGGCGTCGGCGGTCAGACCGACGCGTCCGCCCGAGGTCTCCGGTGCGCAATTGCGCGCGGCGCAGAAGGAGATCGCCGCCGTCGACCGCAGGCTGGCGCGTCTCGCCGAGCAAATCGACGCCAAGCATCGTGAGCTGGCGGATCACGACCAGGCCGACCACCTCGGAGTCGGCCGACTCACGACTGAGTTGCGCGATTTGGAAGGCGTCGTTGCCGAGCTGGAAAACAAGTGGATCGAACTATCCGAAGCTCTCGAATGACAATTGGAAATTGACCACCACAATAATTTCGACTATTCGACGCTGAGTTACAGCGTCTGCGGCTCCAATAGCATCCCGATATTGCACCCGCCAGGGTCATTGTCTTTTAGGATGCTGGCAAGCGAACGTCGCTTACCGGGAATTTGGTAGCCACCTCTGACAGGTTGAGAGATGTCCGCAATGACGGCACGCCGAATCACGCTTGTCGTTTCGGCGACGGCGTGTGTGGTGATTTTCTCCGCGATGCTGTTGGGTGGCACACGGTTGACCGGGCCCACCGGTCTCGACCTCCTCGCTCCCGTCGGGGTACTGCTCCAGGGTGGTATCGCGGCAGCGTGTGCGGGCGGCGCAGCAAAGGCGTCGCACGGCGGCCAGCGTCTTGCCTGGAGTGGTGTCTCGGCGGGGCTGATCGGCTGGACTGCCGGCAGTGCCGCGTGGTGTTTCGTCGCCCTCGGCGGTGTCGCACCGATCTCGAACGCCTCGGTCGCTGAGCTGGGTTATCTGGTGTTGCCGGTATGTGCTTTGAGCGCAACGGTTTTGGTTCCCAGTCGCGATGACACGCGGTTCGGCCTCAGCCTGCTGCTGGACGGGACGATCGTGGCCGCTTCGGTGCTGCTGGCACTGGGCAGCCTGGTGCTGGGCACCTCGGCCACCGTGAGCATTCCGCGCATGCTCTTCGCCGTCGTCACAGCGTTCTATTTAGGTCTGGCCGTCATAGCCCTACTGGTTGTGCGGGTAGCCGAACCGGACCGCCGACACTCTCCGGCGCTGATGTCCGCGGGATTCGCAACCATCGGTGGTGCCGGATTGTTGCGCTTGGCCGAGATCGTCGGCGGTCGCACGCCGGGCGGTGTCGTCACCTTCGCGTGGATCTGCGGCGCCTACCTGATCACGCTGTCGGCGCTCGCTTCTCGGCCGGGACCGGATCTAGACGTGCGCCACACTGCTTCGACGTCGAGGCTGTCGATCTGGGTGCCCTACGTGCCATTTGTCATCGCGTTGGTGGTCGGCGCATTTCATTTCTGGCCGGAGGATCGCGTCGACGCGTTCCTCTTCTCCACCGGCCTGGTACTCGTCGCCGCAGCGTTGGTGCGCCACCTCATGACTCTCGAGCGAAAGCGGCATCTGCTCGAGGCAATGGCCGATGCCGCGCTGCGCGACACCGTGACCGGTCTGGCAAACCGCCGGTTGCTCGACGAGCGCCTGGAGCATGCGGCGCGGCTGCATCACCGCCTGCAGGTACCGCTGAGTGTGCTGAGCATCAGGGTCGACGACTTCAACATCGTCAACGACACCCTGGGTTACGCGGCCAGCGACGCGCTGTTGAAAGGCGTCGGCGAACGGATCCAGTCCAGCGTGCGGATCGGCGATACCGTCGCCCGCCTTGGTGGGGACGAGTTCGTCATCTTGGTCGAAGACCGTCCCGACGTGGCCACGCAAGTGGCCAAGCGAATCGCGCTGGCCTTCGACACCGCGCTGGAGATCGGCGTCAACCGGGTCTACGTCCATCTGAGTATCGGCGTGGCGACGGCACACGCTGACGACGAAGTGATGATCACTGCGGCGGATCTGCTCAATCAGGCCGAAGCGGCTCGCTCGCGCGCCGAGCAGACCAGCGCCACAGACGTTCAAGTGTTCACCCCTGAAAAGGACGCACACCTCGGTCGACGCCAAACGTTCCGCGATGGTGTCGCGCGCCTACAGCTGCTGTGGGATCTGCGCCGTGCCATCGACGACCGGCTGCTCACCCTGGTGTATCAACCGCAGTTCGAGATGTTGGACGGGACGGTGTGCGGTGCCGAAGCGTTACTGCGTTGGGAACACCCGTCTCTGGGCGTGTTGGACCCCCGCGAATTTCTCCCGCTGGTCCGTGAGCACGGTTTGATGGATGCCGTCACCGACTTGGTGCTTTCTCGGGCCGTAGCAGACGGGGCCGCATGGCATGCGGCCGGAACCAGGATCCCGGTCGCGGTCAATCTCTGGGCCCGCTCGCTCGACAACGACGCCTTGCCCGATCGCATCATGGCTGTGCTGGACGATCACGGCATGTCGCCCAGTCTGTTGACGGTGGAGATCACCGAAGAGCTGATGGTGGCCGATTTCGTCAAGGGCCGGGCCGTGCTCAATCGACTGCGGGACACCGGCATCCGGGTCTCGATCGACGACTTCGGCAGTGGCTATTCCACCTTGACGTACCTACGTGAACTGCCCATCGACGAGGTCAAGCTGGACCGCCAACTTATCGCGCCGATTCTCTATGACCAGCGTGCCGCGACCATTGCCCGCTCGGTCATCGAACTTGCCGAGGAGTTCGGCATCGCCAGTGTCGCCGAGGGCATCGAGAACGAGGAAACAGGCCGGTGGCTGCGACGATTCGGCTGTGACGTCGTGCAGGGCAACTTCTATTGCGGTCCCCTACCGGCCGGCGAGATACCGCACGTTCCCTCGGTACCCGCGCGCCGGGCGCAGTGACGCCTAGCGGCGCAGACGGATCCGCAGTTGCTCAGCGGTCGCCAGCACCGAATCACGTTGGCGGACAACCTGTGAAGGTGCCGTTCCCCCACGGGCGTCACGCGACGACACCGACCCTTCGATTGTCAGCACATCGCGAACATGCGGCGTCAGGCTGGCGCTGATCTCAGCCAACTGTTCGTCAGTCAGCCCTTCCAGCCCGACGCCGAGTTTCTCGGCGGCCTGCACGGCCGCACCCGCGGCCTCGTGAGCATCTCGGAATGGAACCCCTTGTCGGACAAGCCATTCAGCGATATCAGTGGCCAGCGTGTAACCAGCCGGGGCCAGCGCTGCCATCCGCTCGGTGTCGAAGGTCAGGCTGGCGACCAGGCCGGCCATCGCCGGCAGCAGCAACTCCAACTGCGCCACCGAGTCGAACACCGGCTCTTTGTCCTCTTGCAGGTCCCGGTTGTAAGCCAGCGGCTGCGCCTTCAGTGTCGCCAGCAGCCCGGCCAGGTTGCCGATCAGCCTTCCCGACTTGCCGCGCGCCAGCTCGGCGATGTCGGGATTCTTCTTCTGCGGCATGATCGAACTGCCGGTCGACCACGAGTCGTGCAACGTGACATAGCCGAATTCGGTTGAACTCCAGATAATGACGTCCTCGGCAAGCCGCGAGAGGTCGACGCTGATCATTGCAAAGACGAAAGCCGCTTCGGCGGCGAAATCGCGGGACGCCGTGGCGTCGATCGAGTTGTCGGCGGCTGCGGTGAACCCGAGTTGCGCGGCGATCGCGTCTGGATCCAAACCCAGCGACGAGCCGGCCAGCGCGCCAGAACCATAGGGCGACAACGCCGTACGCGCATCGAGGTCGATGATCCGGTCGACGTCGCGCAGCAGCGGATGCGCGTGTGCCAGCAGGTGGTGTGCCAGCAGGATCGGCTGAGCGGACTGCATGTGGGTCTTGCCCGGCATGATGGCGTCCGGGTACGCGGCGGCCTGGGCCGCCAACGCCTCGACGAGGCTCAGTGCGCCGTTGGCCACGCGCCGCAGCGCATCGCGCAGCCACATCCGAAACAGCGTGGCCACCTGATCGTTTCGTGAGCGGCCGGCCCGCAGCCGACCACCGAGATCCGGACCGACCCGGTCGATCAGCCCGCGTTCCAGCGCGGCATGCACATCCTCGTCAATGGGCAGCGGCCCGAAGCTGCCGTCGGCCACGTCCGCGGCCAGGCTGTCCAGCCCGGCCAGCAACCCGTCACGCTGATCCGTGGTCAACAAGCCGGCGTTGAACAACACCTGGGCGTGCGCCTTGGAGGCGATGACGTCGTACGGGGCCAGCACCCAGTCGAAATGGGTCGACCTGCTCAGTGCGGTCAGCGCATCGGACGGCCCGTCGGCGAACCGCCCGCCCCACAGCGAACCCTCGTTTGTGCTCACGACTCGTCGGCGGCCAGATCCCGGCGCGCGGCCAGCTTGGACGACAGCCCGTGCACGTAGACGAAGCCCTTGGCCATCGACTGGTCGAAGGTGTCGCCCTCGTCGTAGGTGGCGAGGTTGAAGTCGTACAGCGACTCCGAACTGCGTCGGCCGTTGACGGCAATGTGTCCACCGTGCAACACCATTCGGATTTCGCCGGTGACGTGCTCCTGGGTCTTGGTGACGAAGGTCTCCAGCGCCGTCTTCAGCGGCGAGTACCACAGCCCGTCGTAGACCAATTCGGCCCAGCGCTGGTCGGTCTGACGCTTGAACCGGCCCAGCTCGCGCTCCAGGGTGACGTGCTCGAGTTCGGCGTGCGCGGTGATGAGCACCATCGCCCCAGGGGCCTCGTAGATCTCACGGCTCTTGATGCCCACCAGCCGGTCCTCGACGACGTCGAGACGCCCGACCCCCTGCGCGCCCGCGCGGCGGTTGAGTTCCTCGATCGCCTGCAGCACCGTCACCGAGTTGCCGTCGATGGTGACCGGCACACCCTTTTCGAATCCGACGATGACTTCGTCCGGGGTGTTCCAGTTGACGGTCGGGTCCTCGGTGTAGTCGTAGACGTCTTTGGTCGGGGCATTCCACAGGTGTTCCAGGAAGCCGGTTTCCACCGCTCGACCCCAGACGTTCTGGTCGATGGAAAAAGGAGAGCGCTTGGTGACGTTGATCGGGATGGCGTTCTCCTCAGCGAACGCAATGGCCTTCTCCCGGGTCCAGGCGTAATCGCGGACCGGTGCAAGCACCTCCAGATCCGGTGCCAATGAAGCGAATCCGACTTCAAAGCGCACCTGATCGTTGCCTTTGCCGGTGCAGCCGTGTGCGACGATGCTGCCACCGTGATCGCGGGCCGCCTTGACCAGATGCTTGGCGATGAGTGGTCGGCTGATCGCCGAAACCAGCGGATAGCGATCCATGTAGAGGGCGTTGGACAGAATGGTCGGCAGGCAGTACCCGTCGGCGAATTCGTCACGGGCGTCGACCACGACGGCTTCCACGGCGCCGCAGTCAAGCGCCCGCTGACGGACCACCTCCATGTCTTCACCGCCCTGGCCCAGGTCGATGGCGACCGCGACCACCTCTTTGCCGGTCTCCTTGCCGATCCAGTTGATCGCCACCGAGGTGTCCAAACCGCCGGAATACGCCAAAATGACGCGCTCGGACATGAATTGATCTCCTTTGGGTCGTGCGGTTACGTCAGGTTTTGGATCACGCTTGCGAGCTCTGCGCCGGTCATCGGCTCGCGGGCCGCCACGAAGATGGTGTCATCCCCGGCGATGGTCCCGACCACGTAGGGCAGCGCTGCCCGGTCGATGGCACTGGCCAGGTAGTCCGCCGCGCCGGGCGGAGTGCGCAGCACGGCGAGATTGCCGGTGGCGTCGGTGGACACCAGCACCTCGCTCAGCAGCCTCGACAGCCGTGCTGTGCCACCGGACACGCCGCGCAGCGGACTGCCGTCTTCGGGCACGACGTAGACGCCGGCCCCGCCGTCGGCGCCGCGCAACTTCACCGCGCCGAGGTCCTCCAGGTCACGGGACAGAGTGGCCTGAGTGACTTCGACGCCCTCGGCGGCGAGTAGAGCGGCCAGTTCGCTCTGGCTGCGGACCTCGGCCGACGACAGGATCCCCACGATGCGGGCCTGCCGGCCCACGCGGGTGATCTCCGAACTGGTGCGCGTCACGTCGACCGTTCCAGCAGCCACACCAGCAGCGCCTTCTGGGCGTGCAGCCGGTTCTCGGCTTCGTCCCAGACCGCGCTGCGCGGGCCGTCGATCACGTCATCGGTGATCTCGTGGCCGCGGTGGGCCGGAAGGCAGTGCAGCACAACGGCTTCAGGCTCGGCCTTGGTCAGGAGCTCGTCGTTGAGCTGGAACGGGCGAAACGGCCGAACTCGATCGAGGCCGTCGTCTTCCTGGCCCATCGACGTCCAGGTGTCCGTCACCAGCACGTCGGCTCCGGATGCACCGGCAATCGGGTCCGCAGTGATGGTGACCGACCCACCGGTGTCCACGGCGCGGTGTTGGGCTGCTGCGGTGAACAACGGATCAGGCGCGAATCCGGCTGGGGCCGCGACGGTGACGTGCATTCCCGCGGTGACGCCGCCCAGCATCAGCGAATGCGCCATGTTGTTGGCCCCGTCACCGAAGTACGTCATCCGCAAGCCCGGCAGGGACCCTTTGCGTTCGGCGACGGTCTGCAGGTCGGCCAGTACCTGGCACGGATGGAACTGGTCGGACAGCGCGTTGACGATCGGAACCGTCGCGGTCTCGGCCATCGCGCTCAGCCGGGCCTGGCCGTAGGTGCGCCACACGATCGCATCGACGTAGCGGGACAACACCCGCGCGGTGTCCTGCAGCGTTTCTTCGCGGCCGAGCTGGGTGCTGCGTCCGTCGACCACGACGGCGTGCCCACCGAGCTGAGCGATACCCACCTCGAAGGAGAACCGGGTGCGGGTCGAGTTCTTGTCGAAGATCACCGCGACGCCTCGCGGGCCCTCCAGCGGCCGGTGGCTGAACGGGTTCTGCTTCAGTTCCGCGGCGAGCTGGAGCACCTCGGCCTGCTCGGCGGGCGTCAGGTCGTCGTCGCGCAGGAAGTGCCGAGTCACTGTGCCTCCTTGGCGGTGTCGAGAATCCCCGGCAACGCTGTGACGAACGTGTCGAGCTGCGGCTCGGTGATGGTCAGCGGCGGCGCCAGCCGGACGACATCGGCCGCGGCCGCGTTGACCAGGAACCCGGCGGCCCGCGCGGCGGTCTCGACGTATTTCGCGGTGGGCGTGGTGAGCACGATGCCGCACAGCAGGCCGCGGCCGCGGACGTGGTCGATCGTCGGATGCCGCAGGGATTCGATGTTGTGGCGCAACGTCTTTCCCAGCGCGCCGGCGCGACGCACCAGATCGTCGTCGGCCAGCACCCGGAGCACCGCCAGCGCGGCGGAGGCGCAGATCGGGTTGCCGCCGAAGGTGCTGCCGTGCAAACCCGGGGTGAGCAACTGGGCGGCCGGGCCGGTGGCCAGGCACGCGCCGATCGGCAGGCCGCCACCGAGTCCCTTGGCCATCGTCACGACGTCGGGGGTGATGCCGTCGTGCTGGTGGGCGAAAAACGTTCCGGTGCGTCCCATTCCGGTCTGCACCTCATCGAGAACGAGCAACGCGCCATGATGGGCGGTGATGTCGCGGGCCGCGGCCAGGTAGCCGTCCGGTGGCACGACGATGCCGCTCTCCCCCATGATCGGCTCCAGGAACACCGCGGCTGTGTCGTCGCCGACCGCGGCCGCCAGCGCATCGGCGTCGCCGTAGGGCACATGGGTGACGTCACCGGGCAGCGGGGCGAATGGCGCCTGCTTGCTCGGCTGACCGGTCAAGGCGAGAGCGCCCATCGTCCGGCCGTGGAAACCATCCTGGGCCGCAACCAGTTTGGTGCGGCCGGTCAGGCGCGACAGTTTGAACGCTGCTTCGTTGGCCTCGGTGCCGGAGTTGCAGAACAGGACTCGGGTCTCGGTGTCTGCTGCCAGCAACCCGGCCAACGCCTCGGCAAGGGCGATGCCGGGCTCGTTGGCGTACAGGTTGGACGTATGCCCCAGCGTGGACATCTGCCTGGTGACGGCTTCGAGGATGGCCGGGTGGCCGTGCCCCAGTATGTTGACCGCGATGCCGCCCAGCAGGTCCAGGTAGGACGCGCCGTCGACGTCGGTGACCACCGCGCCGCTACCGCTGGCCAGGGCGACCGGTGGGACGCCGTAGTTGTTCATCATCACCGCGGACCACCGGTCCTGCAGTCCCTCCGTGCGGGTCATGCGCTCACCACCTTCGTTCCGGATCCTTCGTCGGTGAGCAATTCGACCAGCACGCAGTGTTCGACGCGGCCGTCGATGACGTGGGCGCTGGACACGCCACCCTGCACCGCGTTCAGGCACGCTTCGATCTTGGGAATCATGCCCGTCTGCAACGTCGGCAACAGTTGAGCCAGAGTCTCGGTGTCGATCTCGGCGGCCAGCGAGTCCTTGTCCGGCCAGCGGGTGTAGAGGCCCTCGACGTCGGTGAGCATCAGCAGCTTCTCGGCGCCCAGCGCCCCGGCCAGCGCGCCCGCAGCGGTGTCGGCATTGATGTTGTGCACCACACCGTCGATGTCAGGAGCCAGTGTCGAGACCACCGGGATCCGGTTGGCGGCAATGAGATCCAGCACCACCGCGGGATTCACCGCGGCGATGTTGCCGACCAGGCCGATGTCGGTGTCGACACCGTCGACGCTGACGCTGCGCCGAACCGCGGTGAAAAGATTCGCGTCCTCGCCGGTGACACCGACCGCGTACGGCCCATTGGCGTTGATCAGGTTCACCAGTTCGCGGCCGACCTGACCGAACAACACCATGCGGGCCACGTCGAGAACCTCGGGTGTGGTGACGCGGAAACCGCCTTTGAAATCACCCGCGATGCCCAGGCGTTCGAGCATGGCGCTGATCTGCGGACCGCCGCCGTGCACCACGACAGGGTGAATGCCGCAGTTACGCAGAAAAGCCATGTCGGCGGCGAACTCTCGCCGCAACGTGTCGCTGGTCATGGCGTTGCCGCCGTATTTGACCACCACGATCTTGCCGTGCAACCGGGTCAGCCAGGGCAGCGCCGCGGCGAGTACCTGCGCCTTGGTCTCGGTGCTGATCATGACGAATACGCCGAGTTCTCTTCGACGTACGCGTGCGACAGGTCGGTGGTCCGGATCGACGCCTGAGCGTCACCGACTCCCAGATCGACGGATACGTCGATGTCGGTGGCCGACAGGTCGACCTCGCGGGCGCCCGGCGCCCCGACACCGTCGATACAGACTGCCGATCCGTTGAACGACACCGTGATCCGGTCGGGGTCGAGTTGCACCGGTGCCATGCCGACGGCGGCCAGCACGCGGCCCCAGTTCGGGTCGGAGCCGAACAGCGCGGTCTTCACCAGGCTGTCGCGCGCGATCACCCGGGCCGCGCTGACGGCGTCGTCTTCGGTCAGCGCGCCGGTGACGGTGATCGTCAAGCGCTTGGTGACGCCCTCGGCGTCGGCCTGCAACTGGGCGCACAGGTCGTCGCAGATCCGGAGTACGGCTTCGTCGAGTTCGGTTTGGCTGGGTGTGATTTCGCTCGCACCAGAGGCCAGCAGCAGCACGGTGTCGTTGGTCGAGCTGCTGCCGTCGACATCGAGCCGATCAAACGTCAGCGCGGTGGCGCGTTGCAGTGCATGTCTGAGCGCGGATGCGTCGGCGACGGCGTCGGTGGTGAGCACGCACAGCATGGTGGCCAGGGACGGCGCCAGCATCCCGGCGCCCTTGGCCATGCCGCCGACCGTCCACTTGTTCGGGTGATGCAGCGCAACCTGTTTGGGGACGGTGTCGGTGGTCATGATGGCCCGAGCGGCCTCCTCGCCACCGGTGATCCCGCCGGCCATGTCGTGCACCAGGTTCACCACTCCCGCCAGGAGCTTGTCCATCGGGAGCCGATCGCCGATCAGACCGGTGGAACACACCGCGACGTCGATCGCTCCGGTTTCGGTGCCCCACTCGGACAATGCGGCAGCCACCTTCTCGGCCGTGGCATGGGTGTCCTGGAAACCGCCCGGCCCGGTGCAGGCGTTGGCGCCACCGGAATTCAACACGACCGCGCGCAGTTGCCCGTCGGCCAGCACCTGCTGGGTCCAGAGCACCGGTGCGGCCTTGACCTTGTTGCGGGTGAACACCCCGGCGGCTGCGTGATCGGGCCCTTCGTTGAACACCAGTGCGAGGTCGAGCTTGCCGGATACTTTGATCCCCGCGGCGATCCCGGTGGCGCGGAAGCCGGCCGGGGCGGTGACGCCCTGGGTGCGAACCAGCGGCGCGGCGTTGACGATGCCGGCAAGGTCACTCATTGCCACTCCTCAACCCCGGCTGCGCCGGCGTCTTCGTCGCCGGCAAGGTCACTCATTGCCACTCCTCAACCCCGGCTGCGCCGGCGTCTTCGTCGCCGGCAAGGTCACTCACGGTGCCACTCCGACCATCGAAAGACCTTCGGCCTCAGGCCATCCCAGGGCCAGATTCATCGACTGCACGGCCGCGCCCCCGGTCCCCTTGACCAGGTTGTCGATCGCCGAGATCGCCACGAACGTCGACGCGTCCTCGTCCACTGCGATCGCGATCTGGGCCGCGTTGCTGCCGACCACAGAGCCGGTGCGCGGCAACTGGCCCTCGGGCAACAGATGCACGAAAGGCTCGTCGTGGTAAGCCTTTTCGTAGGCGGACCGCAACTGCGACAACGGCGCCGTGGTCCGGGCGGTGCAGGTGGCCAGGATGCCGCGCGTGGTCGGTATCAGTACCGGGGTGAAGGAGACGGTGACGTCGCGGTCGGTCACCTGGCCGAGGCCCTGGACGATCTCGGGGGTGTGCCGATGGGCGCCACCGACGTTGTAGGCCCGGGCCGAACCGATGACCTCCGCACCGAGCAGATCGACCTTGGCGGCGCGCCCGGCGCCCGAGGTGCCGCTGACCGCTACGACGGTGACGGCGGGTTCGATGAGATCGGCGGCGATCGCCGGGAACAGCGCCAGCACCGCCGCCGTGGGGTAGCAGCCCGGAACAGCGATCCGCCTGGCGTCGCGCAGCGCGTCCCGGTTGCCCGGGAGTTCGGGTAGTCCGTAAGGCCAGCTGCCCGCGTGCGGCGAACCGTAGAAGCGCTCCCACGCGCCTGAGTCGGTCAACCGGAAGTCGGCGCCACAGTCGACGATCAGCGTCTGCGGGCCCAGCTGCTCGGCCAGTGCCGCGGAATGACCGTGCGGCAGGCCCAGGAACACCACGTCGTGGCCTTCCAGAACGTCGACCTCGGTCGGCTCCAGCACGCGCTGCGCCAACGGCAGCAGGTGCGGATGATGATCGGCAAGCGCGGTCCCGGCGCTGCCGGCGGCGGTCAATGCGCCGATGGTCAGACGTCCGTCCTGGTAACCGGGGTGGCCGAGCAGCAACCGCAGGATCTCGCCGCCCGCGTAGCCGCTGGCACCGGCCACGGCCACCCGTATCGACTCGGTCATGGCACCCATCGTTGCATGACTATGCATAGCAGTGCAAACTCATTCTCGACGGGCGTTTCAGCTGCGCAGAACGGCACCGACGACCTCGGTCGCGCGTGCGATTGCCGCGTCGCGAGCGGCACTGGCCTCGTCCTCGGTGAGGGTCCGGTCGGTGGCCCGGAACCGCAGCGCGAAGGTCAGCGACTTGCGGTCCTCGCCGACCTGCGGGCCGGTGAAGACGTCGAACAACCGCACCTCCTCGAGCAACTCCCCCGCGCCGTCGCGAACGGCATCGGCGACCGTCTGCGCGGGCACGTCGGCGCCCACGACGAGGCTGAGGTCCTGGAAGACCGCCGGGAACGGAGAAACCCGAGGCGCGGGTAGCGCGTCGACAATCGGGATGGCGTCGAGGTCCAGTTCGACCGCGCACGTGCCCTTCGGCAGGCCGGACCGCTCGATCACCGCCGGGTGCAGTTGTCCAGCGTGTCCGACCACGGTGTCGCCGACCAGTACTTCCGCGCAGCGCCCGGGATGCCAAGGCAGATACTGGGCGGCCCGCAGCTGGACGTCAATTCCACTGGCGCGAGCAATGATCCGGACCGCTTCGAACGCATCGGTCGCATCGGATCGTCGGCCGTTCCCCCACGGACCGCGCGCCTCCCGCAGCCCGGTGAGCACCACGGCGACGTGTTGCGGTTGCCTCGGCAGCGATGCGTCGAGGGTGGCGATCTCGTCATCGGTGGGCCGGCGGTCCACCGGGATCACCGACACCCCTTTGGTCTGCGCGGTCGGCTGCACCACCTGCGCCACCGCATACAGCGCGACATCGACGATGCCGCGAGAAACATTGCGCGACAACGCCTCCAGCAGCCCGGGTAGCAACGTGGTGGCCAGGTGCGGACGATCGGCCTCCAGCGGGTTGAGCACCTGGGTGCTCTGGCGCCGGCCGTCGTCGGCGGGCAGGCCCCAGGCGTCGAACACACCCGCCGGCAGGAACGGCGTCGGGAGGATCTCGACGTAGCCGGACAACGCGAGCGACTTGCCGATCGCGCGGCGCCGACGCTGCCTGGCGGACAGCCCGCGACCGGCGGGTGCCGCCGGCAGCACCGACGGGATGAACTCCAGGCCTTCGAGGCGCAGCACCTCTTCGACGAAGTCGGCCGGCTGCAACAGATCCGGACGCCAACTCGGCGGCGTCACGGTCAGGCTGCCGCCCGCCTCGGTCACCTCGGCGCCGATCTGGGTCAGCCGGCGCGCCGTGGTCCCCGGGCGGTAGGTCACTCCGGCCAGCCGATCGGGGAGATCGGCGGCCAACTCGACCGGCGGTAGCGACCAGTCGTCGCGGGGCGGGTCACCGCGCCAGTCGGTCAGGGTCGGCGACACGCTGCCGCCGGTGATCTCGGCGAGCAACGCAGCACAACGGTCCAGTGCCGCAACGGAAATGGCCGGATCGACCCCACGCTCGTATCGACGGGCGGCCTCGCTGGGCAGATGCAGCCGCCGCGCGGTGCGCGAGACCGCGGCCGGCTCCCACACCGCTGCTTCCAGCAGCACATCGGTGGAGTTGTCGCGCATCTCGGTGCTTCCCGATCCCATCACGCCGGCGATCGCAGCGGTTGCGACATCGTCGACGATCAGCACGTCGACCGGGTCAAGGGTCCGCTCGATGTCATCGAGGGTCTCGACCTTTTCACCGGGTTTGGCGAAGCGCACGTCGAAGCCACCGGAGATGCGGTTGAGGTCGTGGGCGTGCATCGGATGGCCGAGTTCGAGCATCACGTAGTTGGTCGCGTCGACGGCCGGCGAGATCGCCCTGATACCGCTGAGCAGCAGCCGGCGTTGTAACCACCACGGCGACAACGCCGTTGGGTCGATCGTGGTGACCGGGCGCAGGGCGAAACGGCGCACTCCGGTCTCCGGCTGCACTGTCAGCGGCCAGGCCTCGGCCTCCTGGGGCAGCGGCGTGACCGCGGCCGGGTCGACGAAGTCCAAGTCGTACGCGCAGGCGATTTCACGGGCCAGGCCTCGTACCGACATGCAATAGCCGCGGTCCGGGGTGATCGCGAGATCGAAGACGACGTCGTCGAGACCCAGAACCTCGGCGCCGCTTGCGCCTGGCTGAGCGGTCCCGGGCGGAAGCACCAGGATGCCGGAATGGTCGGCACCCAAACCCAGTTCGGCGGCCGAGCAGATCATCCCGTCGGATGTGTGGCCGTAGGTCTTGCGGGTGGCGATGTGGAAGCCACCGGGCAGAGTGGTTCCAGGCAGAGCCACCACCACAAGATCGCCGACGGCAAAATTCGTTGCGCCACAGACGATGTCACGCGGTTGCTGCTCGCCGACATCCACCTTGCAGGCGCGGATCGGTTTCTTGAATCCGGTGAGCTCTTCGATCGCCGACACGCGCCCCACGGTCAGTGGGCCGTCGACGGGGCCAAGGGTGATGATGTCTTCGACCTCGTGGCCGATGCGCACGAATGCCTGCTCGAGGTCGGCGGGCGCGACGTCCCACCCGGGCGCGCCGGCCTGCACGACCTCCCGCAGCCAGCTGTAGGGAACCCGCATCAGGCCCCCACCCCGAACGGCAACGAGAAACGGACGTCACCCTCGACCATGTCGCGCATGTCAGGGATACCGTTGCGGAACTGCAGAGTCCGTTCCAGGCCCATGCCGAACGCGAATCCGGAATACTCGTTCGGGTCAATCCCGACCGCGCGCAACACATTTGGATTGACCATCCCGCAGCCGCCCCATTCGACCCAGCCGGCGCCGCCCTTCTTGTTCTCGAACCACACGTCGACCTCGGCCGACGGCTCGGTGAACGGGAAGAAGTGCGGTCGGATTCGGGTCCTGGCCTGTGGGCCGAACTCGGCACGGGCGAAAGCATCCAGGGTTCCGCGCAGGTGCGCCATCGACAGGCCGCGATCCACCGCCAGGCCTTCGACCTGATGGAAGACTGGGGTGTGGGTGGAATCGAGTTCGTCGGTGCGGAAGGTGCGGCCGATCGAGATCACGTACACCGGCAGCGCACGCTCCAGCAGCGCCCGCACCTGCACCGGCGAGGTGTGGGTGCGCAACAACTGCCGCGAGCCCTCCGGCGCGATGTAGAAGGTGTCCTGCTCACTGCGGGCCGGGTGGTCGGCGGGAAAATTGAGCGCGTCGAAGTTGAACTGCTCGGTCTCGACCTCGGGCCCCTCGGCCAGTTCCCATCCCATCGCGATGAAGGTGTCGGCGATGTGCTCGGCCAGGATCGTGATCGGATGGCGTGCGCCGGTCGGCTGCCGGGTCGAGGGCAACGTCACGTCGATGCGCTCGGCGATCAACACCGCCGCGTCACGCTCGGCGCGCAGAGTGGCAAGCCGTTCGTCGTAGCTGGTTTGGACCTCGCCCCGCGAGGTGTTCACCAGTCTCCCGGCGTCAGCGCGCTCGGTCTTGGGCACGGTGGCCAGTGCCTGCCGGGCCAGCGCCACCGGGGAACGATCGCCGAGGTGCTCGGTCTTGGCCCGCGCCAACGCGTCGAGATCAGCCGAGGCTGCGAAGGCCTGCCGGGCCGCGTCGACCGCGGCGGTCAACGCCTCCGGCGACAGGGTTTCCGTTGACGGGGGCTGGTCACCCACGCGGCGACACTCTCCTTCTCGGTGAACTCTTGATGAAGCACGGACTGCGGCCGCAGCACAGCATGCGGCGCAAGTGCCGATCATAGGTGGTCACGTTGCTGACGATCGGAAGCCGTCAGCCACTTTTCCCACCCGTCGTGCGCGCGCCAGCGGTCGAAGTGGTCGGCCTTGAGTATTTTCGTACGGGTGGTGACGCCCGAAGCTCCCGAACGTGTGCCGGAGCACTTCCTGTTGTCGCCGCGTGCCGCGAGCCCTCGCACGCTGATCGACGTCCTGTACGACACCGCCGCCTGCTTCCCGGAGGCCGCGGCGATCGACGACGGCACGGTCCAGCTCACCTACAGCGAACTGATCAGCGACATCGAAGCGAGCGTCGCCTGGCTGGCCGCCCGCGGCATCGGTCGCGGGGACCGGATCGGTATCCGGATGCCGTCCGGCAGCTTCGCGCTCTACGAGGCGATCCTGGCGACGCTCGCCGCCGGCGCCGCGTACGTGCCGGTGGACGCCGACGACCCGGACGAGCGTGCCGATCTGGTGTTCGCCGAAGCCAACGTGGTGGCGATCGTCACCGATCGCGGCATGACCCGCGGACCCGGTTCCTCGCGGGGCTGGCGGGCCGAGGCGCCGCAACCCCGTGACGACGCCTGGATCATCTTCACCTCAGGGTCGACCGGCACCCCCAAAGGCGTGGCTGTCACACACCGCAGTGCCGCGGCATTCGTCGACGCCGAGGCGCAGATGTTCCTGCGGGACAACCCGATTGGGCCGGGCGACCGGGTGCTGGCCGGCTTGTCGGTGGCTTTCGACGCGTCGTGCGAGGAGATGTGGCTGGCCTGGCGGCACGGCGCCTGCCTGGTCCCCGCGCCGCGCTCACTTGTTCGCAGCGGAATGGATCTGGGGCCGTGGCTGGTCAGCCGCGACGTGACCGTGGTGTCGACGGTGCCGACGTTGGCGTCGCTGTGGCCGGCCGAGGCGCTGGAAGCGGTGCGGCTGCTGATCTTCGGCGGCGAGGCCTGCCCGCCGGAGCTCGCCGCCCGCCTGGCCGTCGACGGCCGCGAGGTGTGGAACACCTACGGCCCCACCGAGGCCACCGTGGTCGCGTGCGCGGCGCGGCTGACCGGCGACGGACCGGTGCGCATCGGCCTGCCGCTGCCGGGCTGGGACCTGGCCGTCGTCGACGGTGACGGCCTGCCGGTGGCCGAGGGCCAGATCGGCGAGCTGGTGATCGGCGGCGTGGGCCTGGCCCGCTACCTGGACGAGGGCAAGGACGCCGAGAAGTACGCGGCGATGCCGACGCTGGGCTGGCAGCGCGCCTACCGCAGCGGTGACCTGGTCCGGCTGGACGGCGAGGGTCTGGTCTTCTGCGGTCGCGCTGACGATCAGGTCAAGGTCGGCGGACGTCGTATCGAGCTGGGCGAGGTCGACTCGGCGCTGGTGCACCTGCCGGGCGTCAGCGGGGGTGCTGCCGCCGTCCGGCGGACAGCGGCGGGCACGCCTGTTCTGGTCGGCTACATCGCCAGCGCCGACCCGGATTTCGAGATGGCCGCCGCGCGAGCCCGACTCGCCGAGCAGCTGCCGGCCGCGCTGGTTCCGCGCCTGGTCCGGGTCGACGAGCTGCCCACCCGCACATCCGGCAAGGTCGACCGCGACGCGCTGCCCTGGCCCCCGCCCGGCGGCGATGCGGAGCAGACTGCGGACCTCTTCGGCACGGCCAGTTGGCTGGCCGGGCTGTGGCGGGAGCTGCTGGGGGCCGCCGTGGACGGGCCGGAGGCCGACTTCTTCGCCCTCGGCGGCGGCTCG
Organism: Mycobacterium sp.; assembly: GCF_002863225.1. Classification (GTDB taxonomy): domain Bacteria; phylum Actinomycetota; class Actinomycetes; order Mycobacteriales; family Mycobacteriaceae; genus Mycobacterium. Next base: position 26,045 of record NZ_PKEK01000065.1, read on the forward strand.
TTGGCCGCGGCGCAGCTCGTCGCGGCCCTCCGGGAGCGCTATCCGCAGGTGACCGTCGCCGACTTGTACGACCACCCGCGCCTCGGGTCGTTGGTCGGCTATCTCGACGAGCTGGAGAAGCCACCCGACGTCGTCGAGCGGGTAGTGCGGCCCACCCCGAGGCTGACGCAGATCGTGCAGACCGTGCTGGCGGTGCCGTTGAACACCCTGGCGGCGCTGCAGTGGGTCACCTGGCTGGCGCTGGGCAACGGCGTGGCCGAGGCCCTGAACGTGGTGCCGTGGACGGTCGCGGTCAACTGGTGGCTGGTCGGCGCGGCGTTCCTCGTGTTCGTCACGCCGCTGGGCCGGATGAGCATCGCCGTGCTGGCCGCGCGGGCCCTGCTGCCGAATGTGCAGCCCGGCAGCTACCCGCGCGGCGGCTCGCTGCATCTGCGGGTGTGGCTGGCCGAGCGGCTCGCCGAGGCCAGCGGTGCGGCGAACCTGGCCGGTGCGCCGTGGCTGGTCTACTACGCGCGCGCACTGGGTGCGGACATCGGCAAGGGCGTCGATCTGCATTCGATACCGCCGGTGACAGGGTTGTTGACGCTCGGGCATCGCAGCGCGGTCGAGCCCGAGGTGGACCTGTGCGGGCACTGGGTCGACGGCGACGCGTTCCACGTCGGCGCGATCACGATCGGCAACGACGCCACGATCGGGGCCCGCACGACGCTGCTGCCCGGAGCCGTCGTCGGCAAGAACGCCGACGTCGCACCCGGCTCGGGTGTCGTGGGCAAGGTCAAGAGCCGGCAGTACTGGAAGGGCTCGCCCGCGGTGAAATCCGGTCGGGTGAAACACCCTTGGCCAGACGAACGCCCGGCGCGCCGAATCCACTGGGTCGTGGTGTACGCGCTGACGTCGGTGTTCCTGGCGGCGATGCCGCTGACAGCGCTCGCCGCCGGCCTGACGGTGATCGGGGTGGCCGTTCACCGCACGCACCGCTTGGCGGAGGCGGTGCTGCCGGCCCTGTATTGGACTCCCGTCGCCACGGTGGCAGGCATGGCCGTGTACGCCGCGATGACGGTCGCAGCGGTGCGGTTGCTGTCGCTCGGATTGCGGGAGGGCTACCACCCGGTCCGCAGCCGCAGCGGATGGCAGCTGTGGGCCACCGAACGCCTGATGGACGGCGCACGCAACTACCTGTTCCCGCTCTACGCCAGCCTGGCCACGCCCACCTGGCTGCGACTGCTCGGCGCCGAGGTCGGCCGCGACACCGAGATCTCCACCGTCCTGCTGACCCCGAAATTCACCGTGATCGAGGACGGCGCGTTCCTGGCCGACGACACCATGGTCGCTTCGTATGAGCTTGGTGGCGGCTGGATTTACGCGGCGAAGACGACGGTCGGCCGACGGGCGTTCCTGGGTAATTCGGGCATCACCCAACCGGGTCGCCGGGTGCCCGACGACGGATTGGTCGCGGTGCTGTCGGCAACCCCGCCGAAAGCGAAGCGCGGCTCGTCCTGGTTGGGCAGTCCCCCGATGCGTCTGCGCCGGCGCCCCGCGGAGGCGGACGCGACCCGTACCTACGAGCCGTCGCGGTGGTTAAAGGCGATGCGGGCGACCGTGGAAGCGTTCCGGGTGATCCCGGTGATGACGACCGCCGTGATCGCCCTCGGGGTGCTGGGGGCGTTGCAGGCGTTGGCCCGGAGCTTCGGCTTCTGGGCGGCCGCGCTGGGCGGTGGCCTGGTGCTGCTGGCTGCGGGCGCGTTGGCCGCCGGCATCGCCGTCGCCGCGAAATGGCTTCTGGTCGGCCGGATTCGGTCCGGCGAGTTTCCGCTATGGTCGTCGTTCGTGTGGCGCAACGAACTCGCGGACACGTTCGTGGAGACCGTCGCCGCGCCGTGGTTCGCCCGCGCGGCCAGTGGAACACCGGCGATCAACGTGTGGCTTCGCGCCCTGGGCGCCGACGTCGGCCGCGGGGTCTGGTGTGAAACCTATTGGCTGCCCGAGGCCGACCTCGTCACCCTTGGCCCGGGAAGCACCGTCAACCGTGGTTGCGTCGTGCAGACGCACCTGTTCCACGACAGAATCATGAGGATGGACGAAGTGGTGCTGGAGCAGGGCGCGACGCTGGGCCCGCACGGTGTGGCGTTGCCGGCGGCCCGACTCGGCGCAGGGGTCACCGTCGGACCGGCATCGCTGGTCGTGCGCGGTGACTCGGTGCCCAAATCGACCCGCTGGCAAGGTAATCCGATCAGGCCATGGAACGTGCCGCGCGAGAAGGCCGGCAAGAAGGCGGCCGCGTGAAACGTGCGGCCAAGAAGTCGGCGCCGCGCCAGGCTTCGACCGTGATCGACCCGTATCTGCCCAAGGTAGGCAATCTCGGGTATCGCGTGTCGCATTACGATCTGGTCCTGGAATACAAGGTCACCAGCAACCGGTTGTCCGGTTCAGCCACGATCACCGCCACGAGTCTGACCGAGCTCGAGGAATTCACACTCGATCTGTCCGACGCCCTGAGTGTGTCGAAGGTGATGGTGAACGGGAAGCGGGTGGCTCAATTCGTAAGGCGTGAGCGCAAATTGCGCGTCCGGCTGGCGTCGGAGCTGTCGTCGGGTGTGACGATGTCGATCGTCGTGCACTATCACGGTTCGCCGCGGCCGATTCGATCATTATGGGGCGACGTCGGTTTCGAGGAACTGACCAACGGCGCGCTGGTCGCCGGGCAGCCCAACGGGGCGGCGTCGTGGTTTCCCTGCGACGACCATCCCAGCGCAAAGGCTGCCTACCGGATCCAGGTCAGCGCCGACAACCCATATCGGGTGGTGGCCAACGGGCGGTTGGTGTCCCGACGACCGCGCGCCGCGCAGACCGAGTGGACGTACGAGCAACCCGAGCCGACGTCGACCTACCTGATCACCCTGCAGATCGGGATGTACGAGCTGATCCGGCTGGGCACGACGCCGGTGCAGATTCGCGCGGCACTGCCCGACCGGCTGAAACACGAGTTCCACCACGACTTCGCGCGCCAGCCCGACATGATGGAGTTGTTCGTCGACCTGTTCGGCCCGTATCCGCTGGCGAACGGCTACACCGTCGTCGTAGCCGACGACGATTTGGAAATACCCCTTGAGGCTCAAGGGATTTCGATCTTCGGCGCCAACCACTGCGACGGCACCCGGGCCAGCGAGCGACTGATCGCCCACGAGCTGGCCCACCAGTGGTTCGGCAACTCGGTCACCGCCCGGCAATGGCGCGACATCTGGTTGCACGAAGGATTCGCGTGTTACGCAGAGTGGCTGTGGTCCGAGCACAGCGGCGGCCCCAGTGCCGATGAGCTGGCCGGCCAGTATCACCATAAGTTGCGCGCCGCCCCGCAGGATCTACTACTGGCCGACCCCGGACCCCGGCGGATGTTCGACGACCGCGTCTACAAGCGCGGCGCGCTGACACTGCATACGCTGCGTGGCCGCCTCGGCGACGCGAATTTCTTCGCCCTGCTGAAAGACTGGACCGACCGCTACCGGCACAGCAACGCCGTCACCGACGATTTCACCGACCTGGCGGGCCACTACTGCGATCAACCGCTGACACCATTGTGGGACAGCTGGCTGTACTCGCGGCCAGTGCCCTGACGCTCAGCTGTTGAGAACGGGCTCGGGTTCGATGTCCGACGCCGGCCGCCGACGAGCGGCCCGCGACCGGGTCAGCAACTCGGCTGTCAATGCGCCCACGGCGCCGACGGCCGCCCCGCCCGCCGTCGACCACGCGCCGTGCGCCAGCAGGAAGAAACCGAACACCGAAGACACCGCCAGCAGTGCGCACCGCACCCGCGTCCAGCGCGCGGGGCCGTCCAACCGGGTGGCGACCAGCAGGCCCAACATCAACGCAACGGAATGCCCGACGTCGGTGAAATCTTCGCCGAGGACCGCCGCGGCCAGACCGACCGGAATCCAGAAACCGATCCACGCGGGACGCCACCGCAGAGGTATGGCCGATGTCAACGCACCCAGAACCGCGACCGCGCCGTAGCTCACCCCGACGTCGCTCGCGCGCGACACCGACAGCGGCAGCCAGTGAAATTTGACCGCTGCGGTCAACCCGGCCGCGACCAGCAGCGTCGCGCCGATATGGCCGGTGATGAAGACGATGGCGAGCCGGCCACTGCGCCAGATCAATTCGGCCAGCGCCAGCAGACAGACAAAGCACGGCAGCCAGAAGTACATCGGCCCGGCGTCGGTGATGAAGGCGCTGTCCAACAGCGTTGCCAGGTGGCCGTGAGCCAGGTTGTGCAGATTCGTGCTGGCTTGCGCGATGACGTGCGCGCGGGCACGCGGACGCAGCTCGGCAAGCGCCGCGCTGACGGCGATCAGCACAGCCGCGTAACCGAGCGTGATCCGCACACGCGAAAGCCGCGACAATATCCGCAATATCATCGCCACCTACTATGCCCGCGGACCGTCATCGTCCGAGTTATCCGATTCTGATAAGTCGCTGACGGTTTCTCTGGACGGCCTCAGCCGGTAGATGGCCAAATCAGGCGGAAGACCTGCAGGTTTACTCGCAAAGACCGGCCAGTGCACGCGCTTGGCCGAGACGCCGAGTGTGACCAAGTCGTCGGCGCCGAGCTGCTCCAGGGTGGCGCCCGAGATCATCACACCGCCGCGGGTGGCCCGTTCCATCACCCGTGCCGCGACATTCACGTCGACACCCAACCAGTCGGCGGCCAGGCGTTGCGGGCGACCGGTGTGGATTCCCACCCGCATCCGCGGCTTGTAGCCGTCGACATCGACCGACTTGAGGGCCCGTTTGGCTTCCAGGACCGCGGCTACCGCGACACCGGGATCGGCGAAGACGGCCATGGTGCCGTCACCCATCCGCTTGACGATGTGACCGCCGGCGTCGAGCAGGGGCGGTTCGATCGCCCGGGCCACCCGACGCAGCAGTTTGAGGGTCTTGTCGTCGCCGGCGCGCAGTGACCAGTTGGAAAACTCCACCAGGTCGGTGAAGACGATGGTGACTTCTTCATTCGCCGGCCGCCGCGATACCGCCTCGGTGAGCGCCTGCCACACCTGCAGCGCGCCCAGGCTGACTTCCCGCGACGCGCCACCGCGCTCGCCCAGCAGCCGTCCGGCGGCGCGGGCGGCCGCACGGGGCCCGCCGTGACCTGCCGTCGAGAGGGGGTCGCCGAAGTCGGGATCACCAGGTAAGCCTCGCCGGGCCCGACGGACCAGCGAGATGAGTCCGGGGCTTCGGTTGGTGTCGCGCAGCCAATGCGCCGCACCGCGAATCGGCGAATGCCGTCGCGATTCAGATGAATCCGGCGTCGTCACCGTTTGCCCGGGCTCGCCGGACACCCGTTGGGGCCCGAATTCCACACCGCTCAGGGTAGGTGCTGTTCGGAGTGACCGGCAACGACCGTGTTGGTGGTGTCCACCACGATCCCCGCCGAATCACCTGATCACGGGGCTGCGGCGGCTCGGCGGACGTCCGGTAACGCCGCACACGACGCGCCAGGCGATTCGTGGACAACGAGTGTTGTCAACATTATCGTGGGTATCCAGCGCCCATCGGGAGTTAGGAGGCTGTGATGACCGTGACGTCGATACCGCCCACGCAGGATCCGACCGCTCCGGATTTGGAGCAGTCGCCCGACTCGTCGCCGCTCGGGCCGGAATCGCTGACCTGGAAGTACTTCGGCGATCTGCGCACCGGGATGATGGGCGTCTGGATCGGCGCGATCCAGAACATGTATCCCGAGCTCGGTGCCGGCGTCGAAGAGCACTCGATCCTGCTGCGCGAACCGCTACAACGGGTGGCGCGCTCGGTGTACCCGATCATGGGCGTCGTCTACGACGGGGGCCGGGCGTCGCAGACCGGCAACCAGATCAAGCAGTATCACCGAACCATCAAGGGCATCGATGCCAGCGGCCGGCGCTACCACGCGTTGAATCCCGAGACTTTCTACTGGGCGCACGCCACGTTCTTCATGTTGGTGATCAAGGTCGCCGAGTACTTCTGCGGCGGCTTGACCGAAGCCGAGAAGCGCCAGCTGTTCGACGAACACGTGCAGTGGTACCGGATGTACGGCATGAGTATGCGACCGGTGCCGGCGTCGTGGGAGGACTTCCAGGAGTACTGGCAGCGGGTCTGCCGCGACGAGCTGGAGATCAACCAGGCGACGCTGGACATCTTCCAAATCCGGATCCCCAAGCCCAAATTCGTGCTGATGCCCACCCCGGTATGGGATCAGCTCTTCAAACCCTTTGTCGCCGGCCAACGTTGGATCGCTGCCGGGTTGTTCGAGCCGGCGGTGCGGGAGAAGGCCGGAATGCGCTGGACACCGAGCGACGAGGTGGTCCTGCGGCTGTTCGGCAAACTGGTCGAGGTCGCGTTTCTGGCCGTTCCCGACGAGATCCGGCTGCACCCAAGGGCGCTCGCCGCTTATCGGCGGGCCGCGGGCCGCGACTCCGCCGAGGCTCCGCTTGTCGAGGCGCCCAGTTTCATGGCGCCGCCCCCGGATCGCCGCGGGTTGCCCATGCACTACTTCCCGCCTCGGAAGACTCTGTTCGAGCGCGCGGGCTCGCTGGTGCACACGACGTTTTCACTGGCCGGGTTGCGGCCGTCGCGGGGCCGGGGCCAAGCCGCCTAACTGCGCGACGATGTAGCGCGCTGCGCGCTCGCGCTCTGGTACAGGCAAATCGCCGCTGCTGCAGCCACATTCAGACTTTGAGCTTCCCCGGACATCGGAATGCTCACTCGGATATCGGCCTGATCGGATACCTCGGCCGACAACCCGTGCGCCTCCGACCCGAACAGCCACGCCGTCGGCACGCTGAGATCGGTGTCGTCGAGCGACAACTCGCCGTCCAGGGTGGTGGCCGAAACCTGCAGCCCGGCTTCTTTCAGCGCGCTGATCGCCACGGCGGCATCGGACTCGACGACGACCGGGACGGAGAAGATGCTGCCCGCTGAGGCGCGCAGGCATTTGCCGTTGTAGGGGTCGACGCCCTGGCCGACGAACACCACTGCCGCGGCGCCCATTGCGTCGGCGATGCGAATCAAGGTGCCGGCGTTGCCGGGTTCACCGATCTGCACGCCGACGGCGACGAGTCGCGGCGTCTGTACGAGCACGTCCGCCAGTGCGGTATCCGGTTTTTCGCAGACCGCCACCAACCCTGCGGGAGTGACGGTGTCCGACAACGCTTTTGCCGCACGCTCGGTAACAAGGTGTACCTCGGATCCGACCAGCAGCTCGCTGTATCGCTGGGCCGCTGCCTCGGTGGCGAAAACCTCGCGGATCAGCCCACGCCGCGAAGCGGCTTCCACCAAGTTGGCGCCCTCGACCAGAAACTGGTCGCTACGACGCCGGGCTACCTGTCGGTGCAGTTTGACCGCAGCGACCACCCGGGTCGATCGTTCGGTGAGCACCGGCTGCGCGGTTAGGCGGCCTCTCCGGACGGGGCGTTGACGTCGTCGGGCAACGCCTTACGTGCGACGGCGACCAGCGCGGTGAACGCCGCGGCGTCACTGATGGCGATCTCGGCGAGGTTCTTGCGGTCGACCTCGACACCGGCGGCCTTGAGGCCCTGGATCAGCCGGTTGTACGTGATGTCGTTGGCGCGGGCCGCGGCGTTGATGCGCGAGATCCACAGCTTGCGGAACTCGCCCTTGCGCGCACGACGGTCGCGGTAGGCGTAGGTCAGCGAATGTAGCTGCTGCTCTTTGGCCTTGCGGTAGAGCCGGGACCGCTGACCGCGATAGCCCTTGGAAGCCTTCAGGATGGTGCGGCGCTTCTTCTGGGCGTTGACTGCCCGCTTCACGCGTGCCATGGGGGTGTTCCTATCTCGTTGGGAAGTGGGTGTAGCGGCGCTGTGCTGCCGGTCAGCCGTTCAGCATCTTGTTGACCCGCTTGGTGTCGTTCGCCGACACGGCGGTGCGTCCGTCCAGGCGTCGCGTCCGCTTGGTCGGCTTGTGCTCGAGCAGGTGGCGACGGCCGGCTTTCTCACGCACGATCTTCCCGGTGCCGGTGCGCCGGAATCGCTTTGACGCTCCGCTGTGGGTCTTGGCCTTAGGCATCTGTTCTCGGTCCTCTGTCTTGGTTGGGTCAGTTGGGCGGCGGTTCGGAGTCGCCGCTCGGTGCGGGCTTGGCGGCAGGTCCAGCTGCGGGTCCGGCAGCGTCTTCGGCCGCCCGGGCACGGGTCTTGGCACCACGGTGCGGGGCCAGCACCATCGTCATGTTGCGGCCGTCCTGCTTGGCCGAGGTCTCGACGAATCCAAAGTCGGCGACGTCGGCGCCCAGGCGCTGCAGCAGTCGGTAACCGAGTTCGGGGCGCGACTGCTCGCGGCCACGGAACATGATGGTCACCTTGACTTTTGCTCCTGCCTCCAAGAACCGGACGACGTGACCCTTCTTGGTCGCATAGTCGTGATCGTCGATCTTGGGTCGCAATTTCTGTTCTTTGACGACGGTCTGCTGCTGGTTCTTGCGAGACTCCCGCGCTTTCTGCGCCGCCTCGTATTTGAACTTGCCGTAGTCCATGATCTTGCAGACCGGCGGTCTGGCATCCGGGGCAACTTCGACAAGGTCGAGGTCGGCATCCGCGGCGACGCGAAGGGCGTCTTCGATACGCACGATGCCTACCTGTTCCCCTCCCGGGCCGATGAGCCGGACTTCAGGTACGCGGATGCGTTCGTTGACGCGGGTCTCAGTGCTGATGGGGCCTCCCTCATTGATCTTTCTCGTCAATTGCCACCGCCACCTGGGCGAGAGCCAGCGGTTGGGATACCACGCCATCAGCAAAAAAGCCCTGCATCAGCAGGGCCCGTGCCGACCGATCACGGCCTCGAAGGCCGCCTGCCTATTGCAGGAGCCGACACAATCGATGTGCCGGTGACCGGACCGCTGAACCTTTTCGGCCAACGGTGGGAGTGGGACTCCACTTGCTGTCTCTGGCTCAGCCGGAGACGGTCGCGCAGGCGAGTCTACCAGTCACAACGGCATGCGCCGACACGTCGCTGCAGCACCACCGGCCTCAGACCCTGGCTAACTGACGACACGGCCGGTTTCCTGCCAGCCAGATCATAGGCATTCCATAGCGATACCGAATATCCTCGCGGTCTGTGACCCTCATTGCGTCCCGCCCACGGAGCGACTCGAGTTCGCGGCTCCGCTGGGTGCCCGCGGCCGCCGGCTGGACGGTGGGTGTCATCGCGACGTTGTCGCTGATAGCGAGCGTATCGCCGGCTATCCGATGGGCTATCCGGGTGCCGCGCGAATTCATCAACAACTACGTTTTCAACTTCCCCGACACCAGCTTCGCCTGGTCGTTCGTGATGGCGCTGATGGCGGGTGCGCTGACCGCGCGCAAACGCATCGCGTGGTGGGTGCTGCAAATCAACCTGTTGCTGGCCGCGGGGTTGAACGTGGCCGGCCTGGTCGCCGGTCACCCCAGCCCGGCCAAGAGCTTCGGCGAGACCCTCGGCCTCTGCCTGCACCTGGCCGCGGTGGTGGTGGCGACGCTGGCCTACCGGGAGTTCTGGGCCAAGGTCCGTCAGGGTGCGCTGTTCAAGGCCGCCGGGGTGCTCGTGACCGGATGGGTGATCGGCATCGGGGTGTCCTGGGCGCTGGTCGAGACATTCCCCCGGACGCTGGCCCCCGACGACCGGCTGTTCTACGTGGTGAACCGGGTGGTTGGTTTCGCGGTGGTCGAGTCCGCGCAATTCACCGGCCGTCCGCCGATTTTGCTCAACGCGCTTTTCGGACTGTTCAGCGCGATGGCTTTGATCGCGGCCGCGATCGTGCTGTTCCAATCGCAGCGCGCCGAAAACGCGCTGACCGGTGAGGACGAATCAGCGATCCGCGGGCTGGTGGAACTGTGGGGCAAGAACGACTCGCTGGGTTATTTCGCCACCCGCCGCGACAAGTCGGTCATCTTCGCGCCGAGCGGTCGCGCCGCCATCACCTATCGCGTCGAGGTCGGTGTCTGTTTGGCCAGTGGGGACCCGATCGGTGATCCACGGGCGTGGCCGCAGGCCATCGACGCCTGGCTGGCGCTGTGCCAGCGTTACGGCTGGGCACCCGGCAACATGGGGGCCAGCTCGGCCGGGGCCAAGGCGTTCCGCGAAGCGGGCCTCAATGCCTTGGAGCTCGGCGACGAGGCGATTCTGCAGACTTCCGAGTTCAAGCTTTCCGGGCGGGACATGCGCGGTGTTCGCCAAGCGGTGACGCGAGCACGCCGCGCCGGGCTGACGGTCCGGGTCCGCCGGCACTACGACATCGAACCGGCGGAGATGGTCGAGGTGACCGAGCGCGCGGATGCGTGGCGGGACACCGACAACGAGCGTGGATTCTCGATGGCCCTGGGTCGGCTCGGCGACCCAGCCGACGGTGACTGCCTGCTGGTCGAGGCCATCGGTACCGACGACACGGTGGTCGCCATGCTGTCCCTGGTGCCGTGGGGCCGCAACGGCGTCTCGCTCGACCTGATGCGCCGGTCGCCGCAGTCGCCGAACGGAACGATCGAACTCATGGTGAGCGAGCTCGCCCTGCACGCCGAGCGCATCGGCATTACGCGAATCTCGTTGAACTTCGCGATGTTCCGGTCCGCTTTCGAACAGGGCGCACAACTCGGCGCGGGCCCGGTGGCACGGCTGTGGCGCGGTTTCCTGTTGTTCTTCTCGCGGTGGTGGCAGCTGGAGACGCTGTACCGCTCCAACATGAAGTACCAGCCCGACTGGGTGCCGCGATACGCCTGCTACGAAGACGCGCGAATGGTTCCGCGGGTAGGTGTCGCCTCGGTGATCGCGGAGGGCTTCCTGGTACTGCCTTTCACCCGCCGCGACGAGCAGCACACCGGCCATCATTCAGCGGTACCGCCGACCTTGCTGGCGACCGGCCTGCTGCACGGCGATGGCTCGGCCCCGGACGTGGCGGCGTTGCAGGAGGCTGACTTCAGCGACCCGGATGAACGTGGTCGCCGATTGCCAGAACAGATGCGCGTCCGGTTGTCCAAGTTGAAGGCGTTGCAGGACAGCGGTATTGACGCCTACCCGGTCGGTCAACCGCCGAGCCATACCGTCGCGCAGGCGCTGCAGACCGACGGCGAGGCCGACGTCTCGGTGGCCGGACGGGTGTTGCGTATCCGCGACTTCGGCGGTGTGCTGTTCGCCGAGCTACGCGACTGGTCGGCGGAAGTGCAACTGCTGCTTGAAAATTCGGTTCTCGAGCACGGTCGCGCCGCCGACTTCACCAAGGCCATCGACCTCGGTGATCTGGTCGAGGTGACCGGCCAGATCGGATTCAGCAAGACCGGCACCCAATCGCTGATCGTGCGCCGTTGGCGGTTGATCGGAAAGTGCCTGCGACCGCTGCCGAACAAATGGAAGGGGCTTACCGATCCCGAAGCGCGGGTGCGCAGCCGCTACGTCGACCTCGCGGTCAACGCCGAGTCGCGCGAGCTGATCGCCGCCCGCAGCAGCGTGTTGCGCTCGATCAGAGACACGTTGAACGGCAGGGGTTTCCTCGAAGTCGAGACTCCGATCCTGCAGCAGGTGCACGGTGGCGCCACCGCTCGGCCGTTCATGACCCACATCAACAGCTACGACCTCGATCTGTACCTGCGGATTGCACCGGAGCTCTACCTCAAGCGGTTGTGTGTCGGCGGGCTGGAGCGAGTCTTCGAGCTGGGCCGGGCATTCCGCAACGAGGGGGTCGACTTCAGTCACAACCCCGAGTTCACGTTGCTGGAGGCGTATCAGGCGCACGCCGACTACAAGCATTGGATCGACGGCAGTCGGGAGTTGATCCAGAACGCCGCGCAGGCCGCCAACGGAGCTCAGGTGGTCCTGCGGCCCGGAGCGGGCAATGCGCTGGAAGAGGTTGACATCTCCGGTATCTGGCCGGTGAAGACGGTTCACGACGCGGTCTCCGAGGCGGTGGGTGAACACATCGACGCGAGCACCGGTCTGACTGCACTGCGACGGCTCTGCGATGCGGTGCAGATCCCGTATCTGGCGCGCTGGGACGCCGGTGCGGTGGTGCTCGAACTCTACGAGCACCTGGTCGAGGCCCGCACCGAGCAGCCGACGTTCTACATCGACTTCCCCCTGTCGGTCTCCCCGCTGACCCGTCCGCATCGCAGCCAGCCCGGCGTCGCCGAGCGCTGGGACCTAGTGGCCTGGGGTGTCGAATTGGGTACTGCCTACAGCGAACTCACCGATCCCGTCGAGCAGCGTCGTCGCCTCGAGGAACAATCCTTGCTGGCCGCCGGCGGTGATCCCGAAGCGATGGAACTCGACGAGGATTTCCTGCAGGCCATGGAATACGCGATGCCACCGACCGGCGGCCTCGGCATGGGCGTGGACCGCGTGGTCATGCTGATCACCGGCCGAAGCATTCGCGAGACCCTCCCCTTCCCATTGGCCAAGCCGCGCTAGCCAACGTCACCTCGCCCGACACGCGCGAAACCGAATGCGCAAAACTCGTGCTCGAGGCACGCGACAACGGTGACAATGGATCGCGTGACAGGTTCATCGGCGAACCTCCCCATTGCGGTGCTGGCCGACAACCACACCTCGCTGATGCACGGGTGGGTGCCGGTGGTGACCCAGGCCGTGGCGGCCGTACTGCTCGTGATGGCAGTCGGACGACGCTCACGCCGGTGGCGGATGACGTCGCTGCCGCTGGCGGCGGTGCTGGGTGCCGCGATCGCCGCCACCGCGCACTGGTACATCGAGAACCGGGGTCTGGCCGACGATCCGGCACCCGATCTGTTGTGGTGGTGGATTGCCGGAACCGGGGCCTCCGCCGTCGTCGTGGTCGCGGGGTGGCGTACCGCCCGCTGGTGGCGGCGCAGCGCCGCGCTGTTGTCCGTGCCGCTCTGCTTGCTCAGCGCCGCGCTGACGCTCAACCTCTGGGTCGGCTACTTCCCCACCGTGCAGACCGCGTGGGATCAACTGACCGAGGGACCCCTTCCCCATCAGGCCGACGCCGCCGCCGTCGCCTCGATGGCCGCCGCGGGACTGCGCCCCGCTCACGGCATTGTGCTTTCGGTGACGATCCCTGAGGATGCATCGCACTTCAAACACCGCGGCGAGGTCGTCTATCTGCCGCCGGCCTGGTTCGCGAGCAGTCCACCGCCGCCGCTGCCGGCGGTGATGATGATCGGCGGCGAGTTCAACACGCCCGGCGACTGGCTGCGAGCAGGCAACGCCGCCAAAACGATCGACGACCTGGCGGCGACCCACGGTGGGAACGCGCCGGTGTTCGTCTTCGTCGACTCCGGCGGCGCGTTCAGCAACGACACCGAATGCGTCAACGGCACCCGCGGCAACGCCGCCGACCACCTCACCAAAGACGTTGTCCCGTTCATGATCTCGCGGTTCGGCGTCAGCGCCCAAGCCGCCAATTGGGGCGTCGTCGGCTGGTCGATGGGTGGCACCTGTGCACTCGACCTGACTGTCATGCATCCCGAGCTGTTCAGCTCGTTCGTCGACATCGCCGGAAATCTGGGCCCAGAGGCCGGAACCAAGGCGCAGACCATCGCCCGGCTCTTCGGCGGCAACCCTGGCGCCTGGGCGTCCTTCGATCCGGCCACCGTGATCGCCAAACATGGTCGATACCGGGATGTTTCAGGCTGGTTCGATGTCTCGTCGAGCACACCGGCCAAGCACCACCACGGCATCTCAGTCACCGGCGCGGGCGATACCAGGCTGGCCGGCAGCGAGGCGGCCAGCTCGGGCGACCAAGCCGGGGCGGCGGAGTCGTTGTGCGCCCTCGGCCGCGCCAACGGCATCAACTGCACGATCGTCGCTCAGCCGGGCAAGCACGATTGGCCCTTCGCCAGTAGCGCTTTCGCCGCGGCGCTGCCCTGGCTGGCGGGCCGGTTGGAGACGCCGGGTGTGCTGAAGATCCCGTCGCCGCCGGCGTGGGAGCCCGCTGCGGGTTCAGGTCCGCGCGGCGAGCCGATCGGTCGTTGACCGCGACGGCGATCGCGCGGATACGCCGCGCAATTTTCGCTCGTCACGCCCACCCGTGGAGTGCCTGGAGCCGCTGGGCGACCACACCTCTGGTGTTGGTGCCGGTGTGGACGCGGCGACGCGACCACGCTCTGGTGGTCGCCACCTGGTTCGCGCTCAACCCGGTGATCTTCCCGAAGGTCGGCGATGAACGGTCATGGGCCACCCGCGCCATGCTCGGCGAGGAACTGTGGATCACCCGCCGGCCGAAGGATGCCGCGGCCGCGCTGAGCGTGCTGACGTCTCTGGTCGCCGTCGGCGCTCTGGTTGCGGCGCGCCGACGTCAGGCCGTCCCGGCGCTGGTCGCGACCATCGTGCAGATGGCGCTGACGCTGGTGTACTGGCGTCAAATGGTCCGCTACCTGGAACGCCGCGGGTAGCGTGACAGCGTGCCCGACGAGCCCGATACATCTGCCACCGAGCCTGACGCCGACACCGGCTACACCAGCGCCGGGGTACCGACATTCGACTCGGTCCGAGACAAGATCGAGTCTCGCTACGAAACATCTATTGGCGCAGGCGAATTGGACTCCGAAACTCCTGAGGGCCGCGATGTCGAGGAGCAGTTCGAGGCCCGCCGGCGGGCGGCCGCCGATCGATTGGCACAGATCCGTGAGTCGATGCGCGACGACCGCTAAGCGCTGACCTTGCGGCGCTTGGTGGTTCGCCGGGCGGCTGCCTTGGGCTTGCCGGCGTCGGCAAGAACTTCGGCGAGGAATTTGCCGGTGTAACTTTCCGGAACGGCGACGACGTCCTCAGGTGTCCCCTCGGCGACCACCGTTCCCCCGCCGGCACCACCCTCGGGCCCCATGTCGATGATCCAGTCCGAGGTCTTGATGACATCCAGGTTGTGCTCGATCACGATCACGGTATTGCCTTTGTCCACAAGGCCGTTGATGACATCGAGCAATTTGCGGATGTCTTCGAAATGCAGGCCGGTGGTTGGCTCGTCGAGGATGTAGACCGTGCGACCAGTGGAGCGCTTCTGCAACTCCGACGCGAGTTTCACCCGCTGCGCCTCACCGCCGGACAGCGTGGGTGCCGACTGGCCCAACCGCACGTAGCCGAGACCGACGTCGACCAGCGTCCGCAGGTAACGGTGAATACCGGTGATCGGCTGGAAGAACTCCGCGGCTTCTTCGATCGACATGTCGAGCACCTCGGAGATCGTCTTGCCCTTGTAGTGCACCTCCAACGTCTCGCGGTTGTAGCGGGCGCCGTTGCAGACCTCGCAGGGCACGTACACGTCCGGCAGGAAGTTCATCTCGATCTTGATCGTGCCGTCGCCGGTGCACGCCTCGCACCGACCGCCTTTGACGTTGAACGAGAACCGGCCCGGCTGATAACCGCGCACCTTGGCCTCGGTGGTCGCCGCGAACAGTGTGCGGATCTTGTCGAAGACCCCGGTGTAGGTGGCCGGGTTGGACCGCGGGGTGCGCCCGATCGGCGACTGGTCGACCCGGACCAGTTTGTCGACGTGGTCCAGACCGGTGACGCGGGTGTGCCGGCCCGGGACATGGCGGGCGCCGTTAAGCCGGTTCGCCAGGACCGAAGCCAGGATGTCGTTGACCAGTGTCGACTTGCCGGAACCCGACACCCCCGTCACCGAGGTCAGCACGCCGAGCGGGAACGCCACGTCGATGCCGCGCAGGTTGTGTTCGTTGGCGCCGACGACGGTGAGCTGGCGCTTCTTGTCCACCGGACGCCGAATGCTGGGCGCCGCAATGCTTTCCTTGCCGGATAAGAAGGCGCCGGTGATCGACTCCTTGTTGGTCAACAGGTCGGCGTAGGTACCGCTGTGCACGATGTGTCCACCGTGCTCCCCGGCGCCCGGGCCGATGTCGACCACCCAGTCGGCGTGCGCGATGGTGTCCTCGTCGTGCTCGACCACGATCAGCGTGTTGCCCAGATTCCTCAGCCGCGTGAGGGTCTCGATCAGGCGGCGGTTGTCGCGCTGATGCAGGCCGATCGACGGCTCGTCGAGCACGTAGAGCACGCCGACCAGCCCGGAGCCGATCTGGGTGGCCAGCCGGATGCGTTGCGCCTCACCGCCGGACAGCGTGCCGGCGGCTCGAGACAGCGACAGGTACTCCAGCCCCACGTCGAGCAGGAAGCCCAGCCTTGACTGGATTTCCTTGAGCACCTGGCCTGCGATCGCCTGTTCGCGGGTGCCCAGCGTGAGTCCGTTGAGGAAGTCCGCGCAGTCGTTGATCGACAGCTCACAGACCTCGGCGATCGACTTGGCACCGTGCGCGCCCGCGGTCAGGGTGACCGCCAGGATCTCCGGCTTGAGCCGCGTGCCGTTGCACTCCGGGCACGGGACGTCGCGCATGAACCCCTCGTAGCGCTCCTTCATCGTCTCGGACTCGGTCTGGTCCAGCTTGCGCTCCAGGAACGCCAGCACACCTTCGAAGTCGGCGTAATACGACCGGGTTCGGCCGTAGCGGTTGCGGTAGCGGACGTGCACCTGCTCGTCGCAGCCCTCCAGAATTGCCTTGCGGGCCTTGGCCGGAAGCTTGCGCCACGGTGTGTCGACGTCGAAGCCCATCGCTTCGCCAAGGCTGGACAGCATCCGGGTGAAGTACTCCGCCGTGTGCCCCATCGACCACGGCGCTACCGCGCCTTCCGCCAGCGTGCGGTCCGGATCGGGCACCACCAGTTCGGGGTCGACCTCTTTGCGGATCCCCAGGCCGACGCACTCCGGGCAGGCGCCGTAAGGCGAGTTGAACGAGAACGACCGGGGTTCCAGGTCGTCGACGGCCAGCGAGTGCCCGTTGGGGCACGCCAGCTTCTCGGAGAACCGTTGCTCACGGTTCTGGGCGTCGTGATCGTGGTCGACGAATTCCAGCACCACGATGCCGTCCGCCAGGCCTAGCGCGGTCTCCACCGAATCGGTGAGCCGCTGCTTGGCGCTGGCCTTCACGGTCAGGCGGTCGACCACCACCTCGATGTCGTGCTTCTCCTGCTTCTTTAGCTTCGGCGGCGTGGTCAGCGGGTGCACGACGCCGTCGACCCGGACGCGGCTGTAGCCCTGCGCGTTCAGCTTCTCGAAAAGGTCGGCGAATTCGCCTTTGCGGGTGCGCACCACCGGGGCCAGCACCTGGAAGCGGGTGCCTTCGGGCATCACCAGCACCTGGTCGACGATCTGCTGGGGGGTTTGGCGGGCGATCCGCTCGCCACAGACCGGGCAGTGCGGCGTGCCGGCGCGGGCGTAGAGCAGACGCAGGTAGTCGTACACCTCGGTGATGGTCCCGACCGTCGACCGAGGGTTGCGGTTGGTCGACTTCTGGTCGATGGACACCGCGGGCGACAGGCCCTCGATGAAGTCGACGTCCGGCTTGTCCATCTGGCCGAGGAACTGGCGGGCGTATGCCGACAGCGACTCGACGTAGCGGCGCTGCCCTTCGGCAAAGATCGTGTCGAACGCGAGTGACGACTTTCCCGAGCCCGACAGCCCGGTGAAGACGATCAGCGCATCGCGTGGCAAATCAAGATCGACCCCGCGCAAGTTGTGCTCACGTGCACCTTTCACGACTAGGCGGTCAGCCACGCAATCCCTTTCTGGGCGATTTCCGGGCGCTGCCCGGACACATCGTTCCCATGCTATGTGCCCGCACCGACAAGCAACCGTCGACCAGTACCGTGAACCGGTATGACCGCTCTGGATGACAATTACACCGGCCATGTCGAATCGGGTTCCGCGACCCGACGAACCTTGCCTGGCGTGTCGATCGTCAAGACCTCGGTGGGCCCCATGGACAACAACGCCTACCTGGTGACATGTTCCGCGACCGGCGAGACGCTGCTGATCGACGCCGCCAACGACGCGGAGGATCTGGTCGAGCTGGTCCGGGCGCACGCACCGAAGGTGTCGCTGATCGTCACCAGCCATCAGCATTTCGACCACTGGCAGGCGTTGGAGGCCGTGGCCGAAGCCACCGGCGCGCCCACCGCCGCGCACGAAGTCGACGCCGAGCCGCTGCCGGTGAAACCCGACCGGCTGTTGACCGGCGGCGACACCATTGCGATCGGCGAGCTGACCTTCGACGTCATCCACCTGCGCGGGCACACTCCGGGATCGGTGGCGCTGGCGCTCGGAGGTGAGGCCACCGGCGGAGTCACCCAGTTGTTCACCGGCGACTGCCTGTTCCCGGGCGGCGTGGGCAAGACGTGGCAGCCCGGGGATTTCGACCAGCTGATCTCCGACGTCAGCACCCGGGTGTTCGACCGGTTCGGCGACGACACGGTCGTCTATCCCGGTCACGGCGACGACACCACGCTCGGCGCCGAACGGCCACACCTGGCCGAGTGGCGCGAACGCGGCTGGTAAGCCGCGCGAGCGATCCTCCAGACCGCCCAGTGGCGCGAACGCGGCTGGTGAGCCGCGCGAGCGATCCTCCAGACCACCCAGTGGCGCGAACACGGTTGGTAATCGGTAGGTAAACAGCGTCGCGAAACACGCTGCAACGCCTACGCTTAGCCGATGAGGCTGGGGATCGACTTCGGCACAACACACACCGTGGTAGCGATCGTCGATCGGGGCAATTATCCCGTGGTGTCCTTCGACGGAGTCGACTCGTGGCCGTCGCTGATCGCCGCCGACGATGCCGGCGAGTTGCGCTACGGGCCGGACGCCGCCGCAGTCCGCCACGACCCGGGCTGGTCGGTGCTGCGGTCGTTCAAACGGCTGCTCAACGATGCCGGGCCGGACACCACCGTGGAGCTGGCCGGACGATCGCACCGGCTGACCGACCTGTTCGCCGGCTTCCTCACCCGCCTGAAAAGCGACCTGCAGAGCCGGTCCAACGCGGAGTTGCCGCCCGGCGAGCCGATCGAGGCCGCAATCAGCGTGCCGGCCAACGCGTCGAGCTCGCAGCGCTTCCTGACGCTGGATGCGTTCACGCAAGCGGGTTTCGAGGTGATCGCCCTACTCAACGAGCCGTCAGCGGCGGGCTTCGAATACGCCCACCGGTACCGCGCGACGATCACCGCCAAGCGCGAATACGTGCTGATCTACGACCTCGGCGGCGGAACATTCGACGCGTCCCTGCTGAAGATGACCGGGCGGCTCAACGAGGTGGTCTTCAGTGAAGGCATTCAGCGCCTCGGTGGCGACGACTTCGACGAGGCGATCCTCAAGCTTGTCCGCGGTGGAGCCGGCTTGCGCAAGCTGCCCGCCGGCGCCCGCGCCCAGCTCCTCGAGGAATGCGCAGCCCGCAAAGAAGCGATCGGACCCAACACCCGACGGTTCCTCGTGGACCTGAGCGCCGTCGGCAAACCGCCGTTCGCCTGCCCCGTCGACGAGGTGTACCGGGCCTGTACCCCACTGGTGGACAAGACGATTGCCGCGCTTCCTCGCGTGCTCAGCAATCGCAACGGCGTCGACGTCGACAAATCAGAGATTGCCGGCATCTACGTGGTGGGCGGCGCCGGTAGCTTCCCGCTGATCGCCAGATCGCTGCGCACCGCGTTCGACGACAAGCGCGTCAAACGTTCGTTGCACCCGTTTGCCGCGACGGCGATCGGCCTGGCGGCGTTCCTGGATCGTGAAGCCGGATTCGCTCTGTCCGAACGCCTTTCGCGCCACTTCGGGGTGTTCCGCGAAGCACGCGCCGGGCAGGACGTCTACTTCGACCCGATCGTGCCGAAGGGTGCCGAACTGCCCACTGCGGGCCAGCCCCCGTTCGTGGTCACCCGCAATTACCGTGCGGCGCACAACATCGGGCGCTTTCGCTTCGTGGAATGCAGCCGATTGCGTGACGGCCGACCCGACGGTGACGTCACCCCGTATGACCCGGTGTACTTCCCGTTCGATCCGGATCTCGACGACGACCGGGATCTGCCGCAGCGGCCGGTTCACCGCTGCGACGGTGGACCCGAGGTCGAGGAGCGGTACGTCCTCACTTCCGGCGGAGCCGTCGAGGTCACGCTCTCCACCCGTCCGGACCGGCTCAGCCGCACCTTCCGGCTGGAGCGCCGAGACCTCGCCAGCGCCTGAACAGGGTTACGAGGTGTGGACGATCAGGACGTCGACCTTGGCGCGCCGCGAGACGTTGGCGGGCACGGAGCCGAGGAGTCGGCCGGCGATCGTGCTGAGCCCGACGTTGCCGACGACAAGCAGGTCTGCGCCTACTTCCTCGGCCAGACCGACCAGCGCGTCGACCGGAGCGCCGACCACGGACCGCTCCTCGACGTTCGCGGCCCCCGCAGCTGTGGCGCGGTCTTTGGCCTCGCGGAGGATCGCGTAAATCGGGGCGCTGCCCGACACTTTGTAGCTCTCGTCCTTCAGAGCGTCCGCAGCCCGTGAGTCTTCGTTCTGGGGTAGATAGGCCGTCGCGACGACCAGCTTCGCGTCCGACCCGGCGATGCTTCCTGCCTTCTCCACCGCGCGCAGCGACGAGTCCGAGCCGTCGGTTCCTACCACCACGGTCCGATAGGCGCTCATTTACCCTCCCAGGTGTCGGTTGCTACGCCAACCAAGAACAGTAACGGTTAGCCGCATGCAGATGGTCGTATTGAAACACGCCGATTCGGTTGGCATTTCTGCGCTCCACGCATTCTGACGTATCGATCCCGGTCAGAAATTCGACGCGCCCCCGCAGCCTGTGTTCAATTCCATTGGTCGGCAAGGAGTTTCGTTATCAACCCGTCCTGCCGGTGGAGCCCCTATTTTCGGGCATTTCGACAAAAGTAGGGCGTGAGCAGGCAGTACGGGTAAGCAGGTTCACCGGCGTGGCTTTAAAGTGACACACATCATGGTCGCCACCACAGTCCAGGAGCCGAGCACCGAGCTTGTTTCCGATGAACGGCAGCCGGGCAGGCTATTCGACCCGCTCGTCGTCGCATTGTTGGCGTCGCTTGTCGGCGTTGTCGCGGCGAGTCGCCCGTCGTTGTGGTTCGACGAGAGCGCGACGATCTCGGCCTCCGCCGGCCGTTCGCTGTCCGACCTGTGGCGGCTGCTGAGCCACATCGACGCCGTGCACGGCCTGTTCTATCTGCTGATGCACGGCTGGTTCTGCGTGTTCCCGCCGACCGAGTTCTGGTCGCGGGTGCCCAGCGCCATCGCTGTCGGCATCGCAGCCGCCGGGGTCGTGGTGTTCGGCAAGCAGTTCTTGCCGCGTACCACCGCGGTATGCGCGGGCGTGGTGTTCGCGATCCTGCCGCGGGTGACGTGGGCCGCGATCGAAGCCCGGTCGTACGCGTTGACCGCGGCCGCCGCGGTGTGGCTGACCGTTCTACTGGTCACCGCTATCCGCCGGCACCGGCCGTGGCTGTGGGTGCTGTATGCCCTCGCGCTGATGCTGTCGATCGCGCTCAACGTCTATCTGGTCCTGCTCGTTCCGGCCTATGCCGTGGTGACGCCGACGCTGCGTCGGCAAAAGTCCGTCATCGTGTGGTGGGCAGTCGCGTCTGCCGTCGCGGTGGGCGCTGTGACACCGCTGATGCTGTTCGCGCACGGTCAGAGCTTTCAGGTCGCATGGATCCATTCGTTGACCTGGCATAGCGTGCTCGATGTCGTGCTGCACCAGTACTTCGACAACAGCGTTCCCTTCGCTGTCGCGGCTGCACTTGTTTTCGTTGTGGCACTGACGATTCGCTTCACCGGGCGCTGGCAGGCCGGCGGCGACACCCGCCGAATACTGACCGTCTGCGCGAGTTGGATAGTCGTGCCCACAGCCGTCAGCTTGGTCTATTCGGCTCTCAGTGATCCGTTCTACTACCCGCGCTATCTGTTCTTCACGACGCCGGCGCTGGCGATCGTGCTGGCGGTCTGCATCGTGGCGATCGCGCGCCGGCCGCGCTGGATCGCCCTGATGCTTGTGGCGCTGACCGTCGCGGCGTTTCCGAATTACCTGCTCTCGCAGCGCCAGCGATACGCCAAAGAGGGTTGGGATTACAGCGACGTCGCCGACGCCATCAAGGCGCACGCGGCGCCGGGCGACTGTCTGCTCGTCGACAACACGGTGGGATGGCTGCCGGGCCCGGTCCGGGCGCTGTTGGCCGCCCGACCCGACGCCTTCCGGCCACTGGTCGACATCGGTCGCGGTGTGCCAGCGCCCAAGCGAGAGACGTTGTGGGACGGCCACATCGCGGTCTGGCTGATCGTCGGCCGACTGTACAAGTGCACCACGTTGTGGACGATCACCACCCACGACACCAAGCTGCCGAACCATCAGGCTGGCAAGTCGCTGCCGCCGGGCAAGATCCTGGCCCGCGCACCCGCCTACCTCGTCCCGCAGAACGTGGGATTCCACATCGTCGAGCGGTGGCAGTTCCATCGCACGCAGGTGACCAAGTCGGTCCGCTGACGCGCGCTCACCTCAGGCCGCGAACAGCGCGGCGGGCGGCCACCGCGCCCAGCACGCCGACCACGGCGAACACCGCGAACAGGGCGCGGGCGGCGTTCACCAGGCCGCCGTGCGCACTGTTGACGACGACGCCGGCCAGCCCGGAACCGAACGCCCCGGCGATCATCTCGACCGTGTTGATCGCCGCGCCGGCGGCGGCGCCCTCCTGCTCGTCGACGCACTGCATCGCCCACGCCGACAAATGCGGCCAGTCGGCGCCGAGTCCGATTCCGGTGACTGTCAGCGCCACCGCCCAGGTGGCGACCAGGCCCCGCGACGCATTGTCGACCTGCGTGACGGCGGCCAGGGTCAGGCCGAGCGTGATCACCAGCGGCGCGGCCATCACGACACGGTTGATGGTGGTCGCGCTCTTCAGCGAGGCGCTGAGAATCTCGCTGACCGCCCAGCCGATCGCCAGTGCCGCACCCAGGAAGCCGGCCACCACGGGAGCCAGATGAGCCAACCGCTGGCCGAACAACGGAACGTACATGTCGACCATCGCCGAAATCATCAGCACCGACAGCGCCAGGTAGATCCACTTCAGTGGCCCGGGCCCGAACATGCTCGGCGGCAGCACTTTTACCGCTGAGCGGCGGTCCACGAAGATGAAAGTGACGATCAACAGCACACTGACCACCAGCAACGCGGCGGTCAGGGTGAGGCCGGTCGGCACCTGAGCGATGCTGACCACCAGCGCCGCGGCGCTCAGCAGCAACACCGACCAGACCGGCACTCGCAGAGCGGTCCGGGGCTGGTCGGGATCGGCGCGGTCGGCCCGGAGCGCCAGCGGGACGAGCAAGCCCATCGACAGCGACAGCAGTGCCATGACGCCGAATGCCCAACGCCACAAACCGAATTGGGCGAACAGTCCACCGGCAGCCGGCCCCGCAACGGTGGCCACGCCCCACATCGCCGACACCAGTGCCGACGCTCGGGTCCACAACGCCCGCGGCAGGGTGGTCGTGATCAATGCGTAGCCCAACCCGGCCAGCAATCCTCCGGCCGCGCCCTGGAGCGTGCGTCCGAGGAGCAGCACAGCCATGTCCGGCGCGGCCGTGCACACCACGCTGCCGAGGCCGAAGACGGTCAGCCCCAAGAGAAATGACCGTCGAGCTCCGACGCGCAGCAGCGTCGCGTTGACCGTCGCCGCCGCCACCACCGATCCCAGCAGGTACAGCGTCGTCACCCACGCGTAGAGGCGCTGGCCACCGATCTCGGCGATCGCGCTCGGCAGCAAACTGACCGTCAGGAATTCGTTGGTCGCGTACAGCGCCACCCCGCCGGCCAGAAGGGTCGAGGTGCCGAGGAACTCAGGACCCAGCAGCGACCGCCAGCCGGCGTCGGCCCGCGTGTCGCTCACTTGAGTCCGGCGGCGTCCATCCCCCGCAGCTCTTTCTTCAGGTCGGAGATCTCGTCGCGGAACCGGGCGGCGAGCTCGAACTGAAGGTCGCGAGCCGCGGTCATCATCTGCTCGGTGAGGTCTTTGATCAGATCGGCCAGCTCCGCCCGGGGCATGTTCGCGGTGTCGCGCCCCTCGAACACCCCGGCACTGACCGCCCGCCCCGGCTCGCCCGGCGCCCGTCGGCCACGCGACGAGTTACGGCCCGAGCCGCCGATTGCCACGCTCTCGGTGTCCTCGGCCTCGCGGTACACCTGATCGAGGATGTCGGCGATCTTCTTGCGCAGCGGCTGCGGGTCGATGCCCCTCTCCTCGTTGTAGGCGACCTGTTTGGCCCGCCGGCGCTCGGTCTCGTCGATCGCCTCTTTCATCGAATCGGTGATCTTGTCGGCGTACATGTGGACTTCACCGGACACGTTGCGGGCTGCGCGGCCGATGGTCTGGATCAGGCTGCGCGACGACCGCAGGAAGCCTTCTTTGTCGGCGTCGAGGATCGCGACCAGCGACACTTCGGGCAGGTCGAGGCCTTCACGCAGCAGGTTGATGCCGATCAGCACGTCGTACTCGCCCAGCCGCAGCTGACGCAGCAGCTCCACCCGCCGCAGGGTGTCGACTTCGGAGTGCAGGTAGCGCACCCGAATGCCGAGTTCGAGCAGATAGTCGGTGAGGTCCTCGGCCATCTTCTTGGTCAGGGTCGTGACCAGGATTCGCTCGTCGGCCTCGGCGCGCTTGCGAATCTCGCCGATCAGGTCGTCGATCTGCCCCTTTGTGGGTTTGACCACGACTTTGGGGTCCACCAGGCCGGTCGGGCGGATCACCTGCTCGACGAACTCGCCGGCGGCCTGGCTCAGCTCGTAGGGCCCGGGTGTCGCGGACAGGTACACCGTCTGGCCGATCCGGTCGGCGAATTCCTCCCAGGTCAACGGCCGGTTGTCGCACGCTGACGGGAGCCGGAACCCGAATTCGACCAGGTTGCGCTTGCGCGACATGTCGCCTTCGTACATGCCGCCGATCTGCGGCACGGTGACGTGCGACTCGTCGATGACCATCAAAAAGTCTTCCGGGAAGTAATCGATCAGCGTCGCCGGCGGCGAGCCGGGCCCGCGATCGTCGATGTGCCGCGAGTAGTTCTCGATGCCGGAGCAGAACCCGACCTGACGCATCATCTCGACGTCGTAGTTGGTGCGCATCCGGAGCCGCTGGGCCTCCAGCAGCTTGCCCTGTCCCTCGAGCTCGGCGAGCCGCTCTTCGAGTTCCTGCTCGATGGTCGAGATGGCGTGGGCCATCCGTTCCGGCCCGGCGACGTAGTGGGTCGCCGGGAACACCCGGAGCGAGTCGACTTGCCGCACAACGTCACCGGTGAGCGGATGCATGTAGTACAGCGCCTCGATCTCGTCACCGAAGTACTCGATGCGCAGCGCCAGCTCCTCATACGACGGGATGATCTCGACGGTGTCGCCGCGCACCCGGAACGTGCCGCGGGTGAACGACATGTCGTTGCGGGTGTACTGCACGTCGACCAGCAGCCGCAGCAGCCCGTCCCGCGGGACCTCGCTGCCCACCTTCAGCTCAACCGATCGGTCAAGATACGACTGAGGCGTACCCAGGCCGTAGATGCAGGACACCGAAGCGACCACCACGACGTCGCGGCGCGACAGCAGCGACGACGTCGCGGAGTGCCTGAGCCGCTCGACGTCGTCGTTGATCGAGCTGTCCTTCTCGATGTAGGTGTCGGTCTGCGCGATATACGCCTCGGGCTGGTAGTAGTCGTAGTAGGAGACAAAGTACTCAACGGCGTTGTGCGGCAACATCTCCCGCAACTCGTTGGCCAACTGCGCGGCCAGCGTCTTGTTGGGCGCCATCACCAGGGTGGGCCGCTGCAACCGCTCGATCAGCCACGCCGTGGTGGCCGACTTGCCGGTACCGGTGGCGCCGAGCAGCACGACATCGCGCTCCCCTGCCTCGATACGGCGTTGCAAGTCGTCGATGGCGGCCGGCTGGTCGCCGGCGGGTTCGTAGGGGCTGACGACCTCGAAGCGGCCGCCGGCCCGCACCATGTCTTCGACGGGGCGGTATTCGGAGTGCGCAAGCACGGGATGTTCGGTGGCAAATGCCATGAGTTCAGATTAGTGCGCGGCACCGACATGTGCCGCTACTCAGCTGTGCTGCCCGCTCCACACCCGGGTCCCGGGGTCGCACTGGATGAGATGCCCGTCTTCGGACTTCGACATGGTGAACACCGGTGTGTCGGTGCACGAGGTACCGACCGGGTGCACGCCGCTGGTTGCCGGCGCCTTGTCCCAGACGTTGGTCTCGCAGACCACCTGCTCGTTGGCGGTGGAGTCGTAGGCGACCTTGTCGATGTCGCTGCAGGACCCGCCGAGCACGGGCGGCGACGGGGCGCCGACCGGGGTGGCCGCCTGGTTGGCCGCGTCTGCCGGGTCGGCCACCGTCACATCCGGCGGGACGTCGCCGGTGCGCGAACCGAGCACGGGGATCCGCAGCGTGGCGCCTTGGGCACCGCATTCGTTGCTCTGCACGGACTGGGTCTGAACTCCGCGCAGGGTGCCGTCGGGTTCGGGGGTCAGCGTCCACACCACGCTCTCCGACTGGTTGACGACGGGAGCCCCACGGGTCTTCTGGCACTGCACCTCTAGCTGACGCGGCTCGCTCTGCCAGTGACCGTCGACGAAGTGCAGAACCCCGGCGTTGCCGGTGCCGGTGCTCTTCGCGTAGCTGTGGCTGGCGTCGTCGAGCTTGGTGCCGGTCGCCGCACACCCGGCAGCGGTGCACGCCGACGAGAAAGCCCACCACGTGGTGTCGCCGCCGTTGGTCCGGATGATGCCGTTCGACGTCTGCTTGGCGCGGTCGTAGTCGAGCCGGTAGGTGCCGTTGAGCGGAGGCGCGGCGAGTGCCGAGCCGGATGTCGACGTCTTGTTCACCCGTGGCGGGGCTGCGGTGACCGGCTGCGGCTGGTTGTCCCAGGAGAAGAACGAAATGGCCCAGGTGACGGCCAGCGACAGCATTGCCAGCACCATCGCCACCGCGACGCCCGATTTCACCGTCAGCTTTCGTGCGCGCGCCGAGGTGCGCGGGCGGCGCAGCGGCAGTTTCACCCGACCTTTGTCGCCGCAGCCGCCGACTTGCTCGCTGAAAGCCGCGGCGAACTGCCGGCACCGGTCGTACCGGTCCGCGGGGTCCTTGGCCAGCGCGGTGAAGAACACCTCGTCCATGCCGGCCAGGTCGGGACGGTAGTCGCTGAGCCGGGGAGGTGCCGCATGCAGGTGCTGACTGATCACCGCGACCGGGTTGGAGTTCTGGAACGGCGGCACGCCGGCGAGTAGATGAAACGCCGAGGCCGCCAGCGCATATTGGTCGGCGCGCCCGTCGATGTTCGAACCGACGAGCTGCTCGGGGGCGGCGTAGGCGACGGTGCCGACTGCGACGTTGGTCTCGGTGATCCCACTGATGTCGGCAAGTTGTCGCGCAACGCCGAAGTCCGCCAACAGGATTCGGCGATCGTCCTCATCCGGGTGGGTCAGCAGGATGTTGGCCGGTTTGACGTCGCGGTGCAGCAGGCCCCGGGCGTGGGCGTAATCGAGTGCCCCGGCCACCGCGGTGACGATCGCGCAGACGTCCTGCTCGGCCATGCCGCCGCGGAACCGCTCCCGCATCAGCCGGGCGGCGTCGGTGCCCTCGACGTAGTCCATCGCGATCCACAGGTGGCCGTCGAACTCGCCGCGGTCGTGCACCGCGACGATGTGCGGGTGCCACAGCGTGGCGGCCAGATCGGCTTCGCGGTTGAATCTTTCACGGAATTCGGCGTCATTGGTGGTGCCCTCGCTGAGGATTTTGAGCGCGTCGCGACGTGGCAGCCTGGGGTGCTTGGCGAGGTAGACGTCGGCCATTCCGCCGGATCCCAGCGGCCGCAGGATTGTGTAACCGGCGAACGACGTCGGTGTGGCCAGCGCCCCATCCGACGGCTCACCGGTCACGGGGCGGCGACCCTGCACCGGATCGCGGTCCGGGCGCGAGCCGATCAGCGGCACCCGCGTCAGCAGCCGGGTGATCGCCAGATCGGGGAGTGATGCGTAACCGCGTTCGAGGAAACTACGGGAGCGCGGCGGTTCGGAGGGCTGCGACGGCGGCGCCGAGGGCATCGACTGGGCGTCCCAGCGCTGGGTGGCTCTGGTCGCATCGTCCATCGACGCTCTCCCCCTTACTTCGCTCGCGTGGCGTGTGCCTCACCGCTCTCCGATTGCCCGCCGCACCGAATCGTGAATCAGTTGCGACCCGGGCATTTTCGCCACCCCCGGAGGCGCAGCCGAGTTCGCAGAACTGACTCACCATCCACGATGATGCCTACGGATGCGGTGCTCTCCTGTTGTGCCGCTTATGAAACAGCTGTGAATCGAGGTACTTGGCGCAGCTCGTGCACGCCATTCAGTCGAATCACACTGCGTCAGGCCGAAACCATGTCTTGACGGAGTCGATACTGGAGTGGTGAGTCGACCAGCCCCGCCCGTACTGACCGTTTGGCACAACGGCTCCGAGAGTACGTTCACGCCGGGCCACGACGTCATCATCGGGCGCGATCTGCGCGCCGACGTCCGGATTCCCGACCCGCGGATTTCGCGCGCGCACCTGATCCTGCGCTTCGATCAAGGAAAATGGGTCGCGATCGACAACGGCTCGGTGAACGGGACGTTCGTCAACGGCTATCGGCGGCCGGTCATCGATGTCCAAGACGGACAAAGCATCAACATCGGAAACGCGGGCGGACCGCTGCTGACGTTCGAGGTCGGGTCGCGCCGGGGTCACGGCGGTCCACCCCCGACTCCGGGACCACCCCGTGTCGGACAGCAGACGATGACGTGGTCGACTCCTGTGCGGCAGGCCGCTCCGGCGCCCCCCAGACCCGCTCCGCCGGCGCCCCCCAGGCCCGTGCCGCCGCCGCGCCCGGCTCCGCCGCTGCCGCCTTCGGAATATCCGACCAGCGTGCAGGCCGGGCGCCCGCCTGCCGGTCCGCCGCCGGACGAGGCGACCGTGGTGAACGCGCGATCCGCGCCGGTCCGGCAGGACGTGCCAGCCACTGAGGTCACCATGCTCGGCGCGCGTCCGGCTGAGGATGCGAACTTCGCCACTCGCTTCGTCAAGCGCATCGCGCCGAGGGCGACCCCGTCGGCCAAGCCGGTCGGCTCGGTCACCATCGGCCGGGCCGCCGACAACGACATCGTGGTGCCCGACGTGCTGGCGTCGCGGTACCACGCAACCCTGATTCTGACCCCGCTGGGTACAGAGATCCGCGACACCAGCGTCAACGGCACCTTCGTCAACGGCACGCGGGTCGGCTCGGCCATCCTCCGCGAGGACGACGTGGTCACCGTCGGCAACATCGACCTGATCGTCAGCGGTGGCCTGTTGGTCCGGCGCAGCGACACCGAGGCGGCCACCCGTACCGGCGGCCTCGAAGTGCGCAATGTTCAATACACCGTCGAGAATGGCAAACAGCTGCTCAGCGACATCTCGCTGACCGCCCGTCCCGGCACGCTGACCGCGGTGATCGGCGGATCCGGCGCCGGCAAGAGCACCCTGGCCCGGTTGATCGCCGGCTACACCACCCCCAGCGGCGGCTCAGTCACGTTCGAGGGCCACGACATTCACGCCGAGTACGCCTCGTTGCGCAGCCGCATCGGCATGGTGCCGCAGGATGACGTGGTCCACCGGCAGTTGACCGTCCACCAGGCGCTGAGCTACGCCGCCGAACTGCGCCTGCCCCCCGACACCAGCAAAGCCGACCGGATCAAGGTCGTCTCGCAGGTGCTCGAGGAGCTCGACTTGACCAAGCACGCCGACACCCGGGTCGACAAGCTCTCCGGCGGACAACGCAAACGCGCCTCGGTGGCGCTGGAGCTGCTGACCGGCCCGTCGCTGCTGATGCTCGACGAGCCCACATCAGGACTGGACCCGGCGCTGGACCTGCAGGTCATGACAATGCTGCGGCAGCTGGCCGACGCGGGCCGGGTGGTGCTGGTGGTCACCCATTCGCTGTCCTACCTCGACGTCTGCGATCAGGTGCTGCTGGTCGCGCCCGGCGGCAAAACCGCCTACTGCGGACCGCCGGACGGCATCGGCGAGGTGATGGGCACCACCAACTGGGCGAAGATCTTCAGCCAGGTCGGAGCCGACCCCGAGGAAGCCAACCGCCGGTTCCGCGAACGCCAGGAGCCGCAGCCACCGTCGAAGTCAGCCGCGCCGGCTGATCTCGGCGAGCCGGTGCACACCAGTGTCCCCCGGCAGATCTCGACGATCGCCCGACGGCAGGTCCGGCTGGTGATCGCCGATCGGGCCTACTTCGTGTTTCTGGCACTGCTGCCCTTCATTCTCGGCGCGTTGTCGCTCACGGTGCCGGGCACCACCGGATTCCGCGCGACCGATCCGCACACCGGGACCCCCGACGAGGCCGCGCAGATTCTGGCGTTGCTGCTGCCGGCCGCCGCCTTCATGGGGGTCGCGTTGACGATTCGCGACCTGGTCGGTGAGCGCGCCATCTTCCAGCGCGAGCAGGCCGTCGGCCTGTCGACCACGGCCTATCTGTTGGCCAAGACGTTCGTGTTCTGCGGCTTCGCCGTCCTGCAGGCGGCCATCGTCACCGCGATCGTGGTGGTCGGCAAGGGCGCTCCGAGCCGCGGTGCGGTCCTGCTGGGTCACTCGACGATGGCGGCCACCGCTGAGCTGTTCCTCACTGTGGCCGCCGCCTGTGTGGCATCGGCCGTCCTCGGCCTGGCGATTTCGTCGCTGGTCCGGTCGAGCGAGCAGATCATGCCACTGTTCGTGGTCGCGGTGATGGCGCAGTTGGTTTTGTGCGGCGGGATGGTCCCGGTGACCGGCCGTCTCGGCCTGGACCAGATGTCCTGGCTGATGCCGGCGCGTTGGGGTTATGCGGCCGCGGCATCGACGGTCGATCTCCGCCATCTCGTGCCGCCGACCCTGCTTCCCCAGGATCAGTTCTGGCAGCACACCCGTCACTTCTGGCTGCTCGACATGGGCATGCTGGCCGGGCTGGCGCTGTTCTTCGCCTGCTTCGTCCGGTGGAAGATCCGGCTGAGGCGCTAGTCCGTCGAAAACAAGGTGAGCCATGCATCCGCCCAAACACGAGCGGTTCGATCTCCGCGACTACACCAACACCGACCCCAAAGGTATTGTGCGGGCGGTTGATCGGTACGTGGTGCAACCGTGGGGCCTCTACCTGGCCCGTCCCACCCCCGGTCGCGCACAGTTCCACTACCTCGAGTCGTGGCTGCTGCCGTCGCTCGGGTTGCGCGCGACCATCTTTCACTTCAATCCCGGTCATGAACGCGATCAGGACTACTACCTCGACGTCGGTGAGTTCACCGCCGGAGCCGACGAGTGGACCTCGGAGGACCACTACCTCGACCTCGTGGTCCGAACCCACCGCGGGGTGGATCTCGCGGATGTCGACGAGCTGCTGGACGCGGTCCGGCACGGCCTGCTGACGCCGGAAAGCGGTGAGTTGGCCATCCGTCGGGCGGTGGCCGCCATCGACGGTCTGTCTCGGCACGACTACGACCTCACGGAGTGGTTGGCCGTCACAGGCATGCAGCTGACCTGGCGATGATTACGAAAGCAGGTGCAAGACAAGGTTTCTCAACGGCGAGCAGGCGGTCTAAAAGCGATAGTGCATGAGTTCCACGCCCCGGTGAGCTTCGGCGCGTGGATGGCTCGTGGGTTGCTGATCGCCGGCGTCGTGGTGCCAGTGGGTGGTTACGCGGTTTCCTCCAACGGTTCTTGGTTTCCAGCGGGGGCCTGGAGCAACGTCGCGAACAGGGCGCGATAGTGCACAAAGGCCTCACGCTGTTGCTCGGTGTCTGCCCGGTGCTCAGCGAGGTGGATGCCGTGCGCAGCCCGATAGTCGTCAACGATCTGCGGATGGTCGACCGAGATGTCGGCGGCCTGCCGCTCGAAATCGTCGACGGGATAACCCCGTTCGCGCATCACTTCGGTCACCAGGCCGTCCGCGGCACCCACCGCCTTGGCCGGGTTGTCCACAAAGCCGGCCTGCACTTCTTGCCATCGCGCGGTGTATTCGGACAGCGCCGATGGCGTCAGCGCAACAATGTCGAGCTTTTTGCGCTTGCGCTCCCGCGTCGTGAGTTCGCGCACTGCACTCTTCTCGCTTCCGGTCTGTTCGACCACCTGCTCGTACTCACTGCCGTAGTGCTGCTTCAACCGCTTGGATTTGCTGCGAAATCTGATCATGCTTACCAAGACGACGGCAAAGACAACCAGGACGACGGCGACCGCTGCGATCACAATCCATTCCCAAATAGGCATCGCGTGCTCCTTTCATACGCGTGTCGAATAACCCAGCGCTTCACGCGGCAAACGTGCTCGTGTGACCTGTCGGACAGCGCCGGGGACGGGGCCTGCGGTCAGAAGTAGTGGCGGCGCCCGCCGATGGCACGTCCGGTGCCGCCCAGGACCGCCAGAATGGCGCCGACGACGAGGGCGACGATGCCCACGGTCCACAGGATGGAGATCTTGAGTACGAATCCCGCTATCAGCAGGATGATGCCGAGAGTGATCATGGCGGCGACTTCTTTCGGTCTACGGCGGCCAACGATTGGCCGTAAGCAAAGTCGACCACCCGTAAGGGGGCTGCCAGTACACCCCTAGGGAGGTAATCGCTTTCGGTACGTAGCGCGCTGGCTGGGTCGGCCGCGGCGGCCGGTCACGGTACTCTGTGCGGTCATGCGCACGATCTACAGATGGGTGGCAGTCGCCGCGGCGATCACCTGCACGCCGTTGACTCCCGCGCACGCCGATGACATGCACAACATCACCTACATCGCGCGGGTCGACGGCGTTGCCCCCGGTAGCCTGGCGACGTTCATCACCGCAGAGAACCAGACCAACATGGCGCAACTGAGTACGTTGCCCGGCAACGCTTTTCAAGCCAATGCGGTACTGGCCGACCCGCGTCACGCGGGCATGCAGGTGATGGTGAGGTGGCCGTACTCCGCGAATGCGCACTGCGAGATCGACGTCGACGACAAGGTCTTCGTCGAAGTCGATCAGGTGGTTCATCCGGCACCGGGCAGCTCCGACCCGATGAACGGTGTACTGCCCTGCGGGGCGCCCCTGCCTATTCCGTAGGTCGCCAGTGCGTCGCGTCGGCCCAGGTCCACGCCTCGCGGTAGGCCTCGTGGAACCACACCTCTTTCGCGGCGACATAGCCCGCGAGCGTGTCGCCCGCCCGCTCGGCATCGCGCTTGACGGCTAGATAGCGTTGTTGCGCATCAGGATTGGCCTTCAACCAGTCGACGAACAACAGAGCGAACTGTTGATTGGGCCACCCGTCGACCCGCAGGTGCACATTGGTCGGCCGGCCAGGGTCGGCCGACGCATGAATGCGCTTCCGCCACAGCTCGTCGTCGGCCGCGCGGTCGAATTCGGCTACGGTGCTGCGGATCTCCGACTTGCTCACATCGGCTGTGATCGGCAGGCGGACATACCCTGCGCCGGTGAGTGCGTCGGCCAGTTCGTCGGCAACGTCGAGCGAGGCGACCGTCACCTGGATGTCGACGACGTCCTTGGCGTCGAGCCCCTCGACAGCCGTGGACCCGATGTGATCGATGCGGACTGCGCGGTGACCACAAGCCGTGTCCAGCCGTGCCACGATGCGACGGGCCTGCTCCGGCCAGGACGGGTCGGACGGCACCACGACCGGCCGTGAACGGGCCGGCTCGCCGGCGTCCAGGTTGTGCTGGAACGGCACGATCCGGTCGTGCCACAGCGCACGGGCCTGTGCGACCAATTCGTCTGCGCTGCCGGTGTTGTCGAGCCACACGTCGGCGACCGCGCGGCGCTGTTCCTCGGTTGCCTGGGCTTTGATCCTGGCCCGGGCGTCGTCTTCGGTGAAGCCCCGATGCTCGATCAACCGTTGCACCCGGAGGTCCTCGTCGGCGTTCACGATGATCACCAACGGAAACATCGGCGCCATACCGGACTCCACGAGTAGTGGGATGTCCTCGACGATCACCGAATCCTTTCCGGCCGCCTCGATCAACTCGGAGCGGCGTTGGCCGACCAGCGGATGGACGATGCCGTTGAGCGTCTGGCGCTTGTCCTCGTCGCTGAACGCGATCGCCGCCAGCGCCGGGCGGTTGAGTGAGCCGTCGTCGGACAGGATGTCTTCACCGAAGGCCTCGACGAGCTTGGCCAGCCCCTCGGTGCCCGGCTCGACGACCTCACGAGAGATCACGTCACCGTCGACGACGATCCCGCCGAGCTCGCTGAAGGTGGAGGACACGGTCGACTTTCCGGCGCCGATACCGCCGGACAGGCCAATGCGCAGCACTGCACCAGTCTGTCAAAGCGCCCCCGGGGCCGATCCCCCGGCACACGCCCTCGGAACGACGAACGCCCCGACTCTCGAGAGCCGGGGCGTTCGGTCGGTCGTGCTGGTTAGGCGCTGCCTGCCAACTTCTCGCGCAGCGCGGCGAGCTGCGCGTCGCTGGCCAGCGAACCACCGCTGGGCGCGTCGTCGCTCGAGGAGCTGCTGGACTGCGGCCGGGCGGCCTCTTCGGCCTCGGCAGCGGCGAACTTCTCCATCTGCGCGGTGTGCATCTTGTGGCGACGCTCGGCCTCGGCGTAGCGGGCCTCCCACTCGGTGCGCTGCGTGTCGAAACCCTCGAGCCACTCGTTGGTGTCGGCGTCGAAGCCCTCGGGGAAGATGTAGTTGCCCTGGTCGTCGTAGCTGTCGGCCATGCCGTACTTGGCGGGGTCGAACTCTTCGGTGTAGTCCTCGTTGGCCTGCTTGAGGCTCAGCGAGATCCGGCGACGCTCCAGGTCGATGTCGATGACCTTGACCATCGCGTCGTCGCCGACGGCGACCACCTGATCGGGCACCTCGACGTGGCGCTCGGCCAGCTCCGAGATGTGCACCAGACCTTCGATGCCCTCTTCGACGCGGACGAATGCGCCGAACGGCACGAGCTTGGTGACCTTGCCCGGCACGATCTGGCCGATAGCGTGGGTGCGCGCGAAGTGCCGCCACGGGTCTTCCTGCGTCGCCTTCAGCGACAGGGAAACCCGCTCGCGGTCCATGTCAACGTCGAGCACCTCGACAGTGACCTCGTCGCCGACCTGCACGACCTCCGACGGGTGGTCGATGTGCTTCCAGGACAGCTCGGAGACGTGCACCAGACCGTCGACACCGCCGAGATCGACGAACGCGCCGAAGTTGACGATCGAGGACACCACACCCTTGCGGATGGCGCCCTTCTGGAGCTGGTTGAGGAACTCGCTGCGGACCTCGGACTGGGTCTGCTCCAGCCAGGCACGACGGGACAGCACCACGTTGTTGCGGTTCTTGTCCAGCTCGATGATCTTGGCCTCGATCTCCTTGCCGATGTACGGCTGCAGATCACGGACGCGGCGCATCTCGACCAGCGATGCGGGTAGGAAGCCACGCAGGCCGATGTCGAGGATCAGGCCACCCTTGACGACCTCGATGACGGTGCCCTTGACGGCCTCGTCCTTCTCCTTGAGAGCCTCGATCGTGCCCCAGGCGCGCTCGTACTGGGCGCGCTTCTTGGACAGGATCAGCCGGCCTTCTTTGTCCTCTTTGGTGAGAACCAGGGCTTCGACTTCATCGCCCACGGAAACGACCTCATTGGGGTCGACGTCGTGCTTGATGGAGAGTTCGCGGGACGGGATGACGCCTTCGGTCTTGTAACCGATGTCGAGGAGAACCTCGTCCCGGTCGACCTTGACGATGGTCCCTTCGACGATGTCGCCATCGTTGAAGTACTTGATTGTTTTGTCGATGGCGGCGAGAAAATCCTCGCTCGAGCCAATGTCGTTGATGGCTACTTGCGGCGAGGTGACGGTGGGACTCGGCATATTGTTGGGTTGCTCCGGACAGGTTGAGGTCGTAGGGAAATTACTGGTTTCAATTCGATCGCCCGGCTCCACATCGCGCTGCGCGCCATGAATCGTTACCGAACTACCCGTCGAGGCTACTCGACTAGGCCTATGCAGGCCAAACCCGGCCCACCGGGGTCTTGTGAGAAATCGCCGAATTCCTTCCGATCGGCTGGCGTCCGGACGCTAATGGGCGGCGGCATCCCAGCTGCGCCCGTAGCCCATCGACACCTCCATCGGCACGTCAAGCGGGTACGCGGCGCCCATCTTGTCCCGCACCAGGCTCTCGAGCTGGTCGTGTTCACCCTCGGCGACCTCGAACAACAGCTCGTCGTGCACCTGGAGCAGCATTCGTGAGGCCAGCCCCGTTTCGGTGAGCGCTTTGTCGACCTCGATCATCGCCACCTTGATGATGTCGGCCGCGCTGCCCTGGATCGGCGCGTTGAGCGCCGCCCGCTCGGCGGCCTCGCGGACGTTGCGGTTGCTGCTGTCCAACTCGGGCAGGTAGCGGCGGCGGCCGAAAACGGTCGAGGTGTAGCCGTCCTTCCGGGCTTGCTCGACGACGTTGTGGAGGTAGTCGCGGATGCCACCGAAGCGGGCAAAGTACAGATCCATCTGCTCTTTGGCTTCTTCGGTCGAGATCTTGAGCTGGGCGGACAATCCGTAGGCGCTCAGCCCGTAGGCCAAGCCGTAGGACATCGCCTTGACCCGCCGCCGCAACTCGGCGGTGACCTCGTCGATCGGCACACCGAACGCCCGCGAGGCGACGAACGAATGCAGATCCTCACCGGTGTTGAACGCCTCGATCAGGCCCTCGTCCTTGGACAGGTGCGCCATGATTCGCATTTCGATCTGGCTGTAGTCGGCGGTCATCAGTTCGGCGTAGCCCTTGCCGCCGTTCCCGCCGACGACGAACGCGTCGCGGATCTGGCGACCGGCATCGGTGCGGATCGGGATGTTCTGCAAGTTGGGTTCGGTGGACGACAGCCGACCGGTCGCCGCGATCGTCTGGTTGAAGGTGGTGTGGATGCGGCCGTCGCCGGCGACGGCATTGAGCAGCCCGTCGACCGTCACCTTGAGCCGGGTGACATCGCGGTGCACGAGTAGATGCTGCAGAAACGGATGCCCGGTCTTGTCGAACAACGTCTGCAGCGCGTCCGCGTCGGTGGTGTAGCCGGTCTTGGTCCGCTTGGTTTTCGGCATCTCCAGTTCGTCGAACAGCACCACCTGCAACTGTTTCGGCGAGCCGAGGTTGATCTGCTTGCCGATCACCGCGTAGGACGCCTCGGCCGCATCGCGGATCTGGTCGGCGAATTGGCTTTGCAGCGAACCCAGTTTGTTCAAGTCGACGGCGATGCCGATGCCCTCCATCGCCGCCAGCACCCGTTGCACCGGCAGCTCCATCTCGGCCAGCAGCGACGTCGAGTCGATCCGCTCGAGTTCGGCGTCCAGGGCGTCAGCGAGGTCGACCACCGCGCGCGCCCGCAACACCGCGGTCTGCACGGCCTGCTCGTCGACGCCGTCGTCATCATCGAGTAGCGAAAGCTGTTGCTGTTCGGATGTTTCCGCGCGCAGCTCGCGACGCAGGTAGCGCAGCGAGAGGTCGTCGAGGGTGAAGCTGCGCTGCCCCGGCCTGACCAGGTAGGCCGCCAGCGCGGTGTCGGAGCTGACGCCGTTCAGTGTCCAGCCGCGGCCGGCCAGATCGTGGATCGCCAGCTTGGCCTCGTGTAACGCTTTCGGCTGCTCGGGGTTGGCGAGCCAATCCCCCAGGGCCGAGTCGTCTTCGGGCGTCAGAGTCGTCGTGTCGACGAACCCGCCGTCGCCGTCGGCCGCGGCGATCGCCAAGGCGGTCGCGTCACCGCCGTAGGGCAGGTGCGTGCCCACCACCGCCAGGCCGGCCCGGCGGCCGTCGGCGGCGTGGTCGGCCAGCCACCGGGCCACGGTGCCGGGCTCCAACGCGCCCCCGCGCACGTCGAAGCCTTCGTCCACCTCGGGCTCGACCGCGGCCAATGTGTCGAACAGCCGGTCGCGCAGCACCCGGAATTCCAGTTGGTCGAACAGCTGATGGATCTGGTCCCGGTCCCAGGGCTGCATCCGCAGGGTGTCCGGTGTCTGGGCCAGCGGGACATCGCGCACCAAATCGGTCAGCTCGCGGTTGAGCACGACGCTGGACAGGTTGGCCCGCAACGCATCGCCGACCTTGCCGCGCACCGATTCCACGTCGTCGACCAGCGCCTGCAGCGATCCGTATTCGCTGATCCACTTCGACGCCGTTTTTTCGCCGACGCCCGGGATGCCGGGCAGGTTGTCGCTCGGGTCGCCGCGCAGCGCGGCGAAGTCCGGGTACTGCGTGGGCGTCAGGCCGTATTTCTCCACCACCGCCTCCGGGGTGAACCGGGTCAGCTCGCTGACACCTTTGCGCGGGTAGAGCACGGTGACGTCGTCGGTGACCAGCTGGAGCGAATCGCGGTCGCCGGTGACGACCAAGACCCGGTAGCCCTCGTTCTCGGCCTGGGTGGTCAGCGTGGCGATCAGGTCGTCGGCTTCGAAGCCGGGTTCGGCCAGGACCGTGATCCCAAGGGCGGCAAGGACTTCCTTGGTGATGTCGATCTGGCCGCGGAATTCGTCCGGCGTGGTCGACCGGTTCGCCTTGTACTCCGGGAAGCGCTCCGAACGGAAGGTCTGCCGCGATACGTCGAACGCCGCGGCGATATGGGTCGGCGCCTCGTCGCGCAGCAGGTTGATCAGCATCGCGGTGAACCCGTAGACGGCGTTGGTGGTCAGCCCGCCCTGGGTCTTGAAGTTCTCGGCGGGCAGCGCGTAAAACGCCCGATAGGCCAGCGAGTTGCCGTCCAGCAGCATCAACGTGGGCTTGGCCTCGGCGGCCGTGCCGGTGTCTGACTTCTTGCTCGCGGTCCTGGCTGGGCTCACGGACCCAACTCTAGAGACACCTCACGACATCAGGTCAGCCGCCGCTCGGCGGTGACGTCGTATTCGCAGACCGACGCGGAGATGATCGAACCCTGCTGCTCTTCGGAGGGCCCGCTGCCGCGGAATTCGTCGACGGCCGCACGCGATTCCCATCGTTCGAAGATGTCGATGCGGCCCGCTTCGACCAGGTCGGCACTGATCGCGAAGTCCAGGCAGCCGCGCGCCTGGCGGGCCAGCTCGACGACCGTCGCACATCCGGCCAAGTAGCTCTCCCGCTGCAGCGGGTCCACGACGAGATACCCCGCGACGATCACCATGGCCTGTCCCCTCGCTTGTTCGACAACCTTCGACAGTGTGACCGCGCGGAGCGGCCGAACTCATCGCCCGGAGCATCAAACTGCAACACGTTTCAGTTTCGCGCCTGCGCTGGGTAGTCTGGCCCGGTGCCAGAGGTCACCAGCCCAGAACCCGCGATCGACGGGTGGTTCGCCACCGAAGACGCCGACCATCCGCATCTGATCGGCAGCAAGTGCCCCGAATGCGGCACCTATGTGTTCCCGCCGCGGGAGAACAACTGCCCGAACCCGGCGTGTGACAGCGACACGCTCGACTCGGTCGCGCTGTCACGTCGCGGAAAGCTGTGGAGTTACACCGAGAACCGTTATCCGCCGCCCAAGCCCTACCCGGCCCCGGATCCGTTCGAGCCGTTCGCCATCGCCGCGGTGGAACTCGCCGACGAGGGAATCATCGTGCTGGGCAAAGTGGTCGAGGGCACGCTGGCCGCTGATCTGAAGGTCGGCATGGAGATGGAATTGGCGACGATGACCCTGTACACCGACGGCGACGGAGTCGAACGCCTCGTGCACGCCTGGAGGATCTCGAAATGAGCACTCCCGACCCGCTGTACATTCTCGGCGCCGGCATGCACCCCTGGGGCAAGTGGGGCCGCGACTTCACCGAATACGGCGTCGTCGCCGCACGCGCGGCGCTGGCCGAAGCTGGCCTGGACTGGCGACAGATCCAGCTGGTTGCCGGCGCCGACACCATCCGCAACGGCTACCCGGGCTTCATCGCCGGGTCGACGTTCGCCCAGAAGCTCGGCTGGAACGGCGTGCCGGTCAGCTCCAGCTACGCCGCGTGCGCCAGCGGATCGCAGGCACTACAGAGCGCCCGCGCCCACATCCTGGCCGGATTCTGCGACGTCGCGCTCGTCATCGGCGCCGACACCACCCCCAAGGGGGCGTTCGCCCCGGTCGGCGGTGAGCGCAAGAACGACCCGGACTGGCAGCGCTTCCACCTGATCGGGGCGATGAACCCGGTGTACTTCGCGCTGCTGGCCCGTCGCCGGATGGACCTCTACGGGGCGACGTCCGAGGATTTCGCGCGGGTGAAGGTCAAGAACTCTCAGCACGGCCTGCAGAACCCGAATGCCCGCTACCGCAAGGAGTCCTCGATCGAGGACGTGCTGGCCAGCCCGGTGGTCAGCGACCCGCTGCGGCAGCTCGACATCTGCGCCACGTCCGACGGCGCGGCCGCGCTGATCGTGGCCAGCGCGGAGTTCGCCCGCAAGCATCTCGGCTCCCTGGACGGCGTGCCGTCGGTGCGGGCGGTGAGCACGGTGACGCCGCAGTACCCGCAACACCTTCCTGAATTACCGGATATCGCAACGGATTCCACCGCGGTAGTGGCGGCGCCGGAACGGGTGTTCAAGGATCAGATCCTGGACGCCGCCTACGCCGAAGCCGGCGTAGGACCCGAGGACGTGAGCCTGGCCGAGGTCTATGACCTGTCCACTGCCCTGGAGCTGGACTGGTACGAGCACCTCGGGCTGTGCCCCAAGGGCGAGGCCGAGAAGCTACTGCGCAGCGGTGACACCGCGCTCGGCGGCAAGGTGCCGGTGAACCCCTCAGGCGGGTTGGCCTGCTTCGGTGAGGCCATTCCCGCTCAGGCGATCGCGCAAGTCTGCGAATTGACCTGGCAGCTGCGTGGCCAGGCCACCGGCCGGCAGGTCGAGGGCGCGACAGTCGGCGTGACCGCGAATCAGGGACTCTTCGGCCACGGCTCCTCGGTGATCGTCGCGCGCTAGGCCGCTCAGCTCGGCGTGACCGTCGACTGTGCGCCTAATAGCGGCGATTTCGCCGATTTCGCCGGCACAACATGCACAGTCGGCGACGTGAAGATCAGCTCGAAGCGTCCTTGGACGACTCGAGGGTCTCCAGCACAACCTCGGCGACGTGCTTCATCGTGGTGCGCCGGTCCATCGCCGCGCGCTGGATCCACTTGAACGCCTCGGGCTCGGTCATCCCCTGGTTGGCCTGCAGCAGGCCCTTGGCCCGCTCGACGACCTTACGGGTCTCCAGTCGGTCGGCCAGCGTCTCGACTTCGAGCTCCAACGCCCGGATTTCGCTGAACCGGCTGAGTGCCACCTCGATCGCCGGAATCAGATCGGAGATGGTGAACGGCTTCACCAGATACGCCATCGCCCCGGCGTCGCGTGCCCGCTCGACGAGATCGCGCTGGCTGAACGCGGTCAGGATGACGATCGGCGCGATGCGCTTGGCGGCGATCTCGGATGCGGCGTCGATGCCGTCGCGTCGCGGCATCTTGACATCCATGATCACCAAGTCCGGCTTGAGCTGCTCGGCCAGCTCGACAGCCTCCTGGCCGTCACCGGCCTCGCCGACGATCTCGTAGCCCTCTTCGCGCAGCATCTCGGCGAGGTCCAGCCGGATCAGGGCCTCGTCTTCGGCGATGAGGACCCGGTGCGAGCTGGCGGCGGCGGAGTCGGTCATGGTGAACATTCTCTCGTGAACCGCGGGAAACCTCGACCGCGGGGCTGTGAGTCGGCTCGCACTGCCCGATCCTCTATGGTGGGAGGCCGATGTTGCCAGGCCCTCGTATCCCAACTGGCAGAGGAAACGGATTCAAAACCCGTCCAGTGTGAGTTCGAATCTCACCGAGGGCACCAAACGCCTCCAGTGAACCCACGACATTCCGGATAAAGTCATGTGGCGCCATTTTTTCAATGCAAGAAATCGCGCCTATTGTTGATCCGCAGATTGCATCCGACATCAAATATTCAATGTCTATAGTCCCGCTGACGCGCAAGCAAGCCTACCCTTGGTGAATTCAGCCTTACCTAAACAAGGTTATCCTTTCCTTCCTGAGCCCCATTTGACAGATGCCATTCTTGTGGCATTCTTTTTGGGAATCGCGAAATATCAAAGCCACGAGATATCCGCGAGAACAGCCTAACCTAAACTCAGCAAGGGAAATACAATGACGGTTATTGACAACCACCGCCGCCAGAGTGTCTACGACGGCACCACCGCCTCATCGTCGTTGAGCGACAACCTGCAGCGGGCGCTCACCGATCTGATCGAACTGCATCTCACCGGCAAGCAGGCACACTGGAACATCGTCGGGACGAATTTTCGCGACCTGCATCTCCAGCTCGACGAGCTGGTGGAGTTCGCTCGAGGAGCCAGCGACGACGTGGCCGAGCGGATGCGTGCGCTCAACGCGGTCCCCGACGGCCGGTCGGACACTGTCGCTAGCAACACCACCTTGCCGCAATTCCCTGCGGGCGAGATTTCCACGGCGTCGGCGGTCGAGCTCGTGACAGCCCGCACTTACGCAGCAGCCGAAACGCTGCGTTCGGTGCGCGAGCCGGTCGAGCTAGAAGATCCCACTACAGCGGATTTGCTCGACCAATTCATCATTGAATTGGAAAAGCAGGCGTGGTTGATTAAATCCGAAACGCGCCTCCCAAGGGCCTTGTAATTCTTCGGAACGCGTTCAATACGCGGGTGGGCGCTTGGTATTCGCGTGACCGCGACGTTGCGGGTAGTGACGCTGCGCGGATGGCAAGCGCTCACCGGTGCCGACCAGATCGCCATTTCCGCAGCGGCGATCGCATGGCATTCGCGGCACCTGTGAACCCCGTCGAGTGTGAGTTCGAATCACTCAGGGCACTCCAAGACACCCACAGCCGACATCTGAGCCGTTAGGCTCCTGATGTGGTGGCTAAGCGGTGCGCCGCCCAGCAACCAGCAGGTTCGCGGCGTACACCCGATTGCGTGGAGGCAGTGCGCGCGCTGCCTCGCGTCCGCAGCCAGGTATACATCGAGCGCGTCGCCCGGCGCCGCCGGATATTGAACCTCACCGCGGCGATGGCCGTGCTGATCAGCGCCGGTTTCGGCTTCGTCGAGATGTTCGCCTCGCCCACCGTGTGGTGGACCGGTTTCATCAACATCGTCGGTGCTGCGATCTATGCGTCCGTGCCGCTGCTGCATCGCTTCGGTGAACTGCTTCCGCCGCTGACCTTCATCGGCACCGCCTACCTTTCGATCTTCGCGATCTGCTGGTTCGTGGGCACCGGCTCGGGCCTGCAGTTCTACTTCCTGGTCGCGGCCTGTCTGGTCGTCCTGCAACTGGGGGTCGACCGCATATTCCTGGCTTCGCTGCTGGCCGCGATCGCCGCCGGGATGGTGATCACGCTGCAGTTCCTGGTCCCCCGCAACACCGGTGCGCAACCGGCGTGGGCGCTGTCGATGAGTTTTGTCGTCACCACCATCTCTGCCTGCATCATGGTGGTGACGACGGTCTGGTACGCGGTGCGCGAGATCGTT
Source organism: Mycobacterium sp. (assembly GCF_002863225.1). GTDB lineage: Bacteria > Actinomycetota > Actinomycetes > Mycobacteriales > Mycobacteriaceae > Mycobacterium. Next base: position 69,298 of record NZ_PKEK01000065.1, read on the forward strand.
CGCGCCGAAGCGGCGATGGAAGTGGAATACGAGCGCTCCGAGGCGCTGCTGGCCAACATCCTGCCGGCCAGCGTCGCCGAGCGGCTAAAAGACCCGGCGCGCAAGATCATTGCCGACAAGTACGAGGATGCTTCGGTGTTGTTCGCCGACATCGCCGGCTTCACCGAACGCGCCAGCGACATGCCACCCGATCAGTTAATCCTGTTCCTGGACCAGCTTTACGGCGATTTCGATGCCTTGGTCGACAAACACGGTCTGGAGAAGATCAAGGTCAGCGGCGACTCCTACATGGTGGTGAGCGGCGTGCCGGAGCCGCGACCGGACCACGTCGAGGCGTTGGCCGCGTTCGCGCTCGACATGGCCGAAGCGGTTCGCACGCTGAAGGATTCGCGCGGAAATCCGCTTCCGCTCCGAATCGGGTTGGCCCGCGGACCCGTTGTCGCGGGCGTGGTGGGTTCGCGCCGGTTCTTCTACGACGTCTGGGGCGACGCGGTCAACGTCGCGTCCCGAATGGAATCCACCGATTCGATCGGCCGTATACAGGTGCCCGAATCTGTGTACCTGCAACTCAAGGACGACTTCGTGCTGCAGGCCCGCGGCGACATCGAGATCAAGGGCAAGGGGCGGATGCGCACCTGGTATCTGATCGGCCGCAAGCCGAGTGCCGGTTCGGGCGATGTTCGCGCCGAGGCTCCCCAACGGGTCGGAGCCTGACCCGCGGCAAAGCTTCCACCTCGATGTCGGTTTGTGAGAATATTCGGGCATGGAAACCATCGCAGCTCCAAAGTTGTTGCCGCACCTGTGGAAGTCGACCCTGCTGTCCGGCATCCTGTCACTGACACTGGGCATCCTGGTCTATGTTCTGCCCGAGCACTCGATCGTCATTGCTGCTGCGCTGTTCGGCATCTACCTTCTGGTCACCGGTGCCGCGCAAGTCTTCTTCGCGTTTGCGCTACACGTCTCAGCGGGTGGACGGGTGCTGTCATTCATCAGCGGCGCGGCTTCGCTGGTATTGGCTGTGCTGTGTTTCCGGCACTTCGGCCAGGGCTATGCGATTCTGCTGCTTGCGATCTGGATCGGCATCGGTTTCATCTTCCGCGGCTTGGCGACATCGATCGCCGCCATCAGCGACCCGCACCTGCCCGGCCGCGGCTGGCAGATCTTCCTGGGCCTGGTGAGTCTGCTGGCCGGCGTCGTGATGCTCGGTTCGCCGCTGGAGACCATCGAGATCCTGGTACTGGTCGTGGCAATCTGGCTGATCGTCATCGGGGTGTTCGAGATCGTGTCGGCGTTCGGCATCCGCAACGCATCGAGGCGCATCGAGAAGGTCCAGGCGGCAGGTTCGGCAAACCCGGTGTGACCGGCGGGTGATCCCCGACGACGGTGAATCGGGTTGTGCGCTCGGCCCGAAAAGCACATTGCACTAATGGCTGCCGCGTACTGTGGCCACCAGTCGTCCACGTCGCCCGATCAGAGAGCGAACCATGACCGGATCGCCGGACCAGCCGGTTAGGCGGGAGAACCCAGTAGGGGCGGCGCCCATCGGTCCGCCGTATCCGTACCAGCCCGGCTATCCCCCGCCCGGTTACGCTGCCCCGCAACCGGTTGCGCCGAAGAACGGCCTCGGTATCGCCGCGCTGATACTGGCCGTCATCGGGCTCTTGAGTGTCGCGACGGTGTTCGCCCCGATCTTGCTCGGAGCCATCGCGGTGGTCATCGGCATCGTCGGCCGCGGCCGGGTCAAGCGGGGTACCGCCGACAACGGGGGTGTCGCGGTCGCCGGTATCGTGTTGGGCGCGTTGGCGATCGTCGTGGGTCTGGCATTCATCGCGATCTGGACGACCGTGTGGAAAGACGTCCGGGGTGGCGACTACATCGACTGCGTGCAGAAGGCCGGCGAAAACCAAGTCGCGCAGCAGCGGTGCGCCGACCAGTTTCGGCACAGCGTGCAGGACCGGCTGAGCGTGACACTGACTCCCGCATCAGGGCCCTGAAGTCTCTCTGCCTCAGAGCTTTTCACTTGGCGCCCGGGAAGTATTTCACCAAGCCCTCCTGCACGACGCTGGCCACCGGCTGCCTGGAGCGGTCGAAGAAGTGGCCGGTGCCCAGTCCCCGGGAATCAGCCGCAACCGGTGAGGATGTCGAATACAAAACCCAGTCGTTGAAGTCCACCTGACGGTGAAACCAGACCGAATGATTCACCGTCGCGGCGAAGATACGGTCATATCCCCAGGACAGCCCGTGCGTCGTGATGATCGAATCCAGCACTGTGGTGTCGGAGGAATACAGCATGGTGGCGGTGTGCAGCACCGGATCGTCGGGCAGCACGCCGTCGGCCTTGACCCAAACCCGGTTGTAATCAAGCTGATTGCCATGTTCGCGCATCACCCAGGACGGGTCGTTGGTGTAACGCCACTCGATGGGTTGGAGCGCGTTGACAAAGAGCGGCACCCGCTCCTCGTAGCCCAGTAACCGCTCCTTGAGTGGAGGCACATCCTCGGGGTCGGTCACGTCGGGCGGCTCGACGCCGTGCTCGAGGCCGCTGCCACCGGCGAGGTAGGAGATGAACAGCGTCGCCAACAGAATTCCGTTTTGGGTGACGTCGACCCGGCGGTTGGCGAACCGTCGTTCGTCGCGCAGCCGGACCACCTGGAACTCCATGTCCTTGTCGGTTTCGCCGCCGTTGATGAAATGTGCCGACAGGGCGTTGGGCGGCAGATCGCGAATGCGGGTGCGGCTCGCGGCGACGAACGACTGGGCCATCATCAGCCCGCCGAAAGTCCGTGGCGGGTTCTTGCTGGGGTGGGCGCCAACGAATACGTCGTCGCTCTTTTCCTGCAGGTCCAGGACCGCCATCAGCTCGTCGAAGTCAGACACCGGGCCAGCCTAATGGCCCGTCAGACGTCCTCTTCGCCGATGCGGTGCACGTGAATCAGGTTGGTCGAGCCGACGGTTCCCGGGGGTGCGCCCGCCACGATCACCACCATGTCGCCGCGCTTGTAGCGGCCGAGGGAGAGCAGCGACTTGTCGACCTGACGGATCATTCCGTCGGTGGTCTGCATGATCGGGACGATGAACGTCTCGGTGCCCCACGTCATCGCCAGCTGGCTGCGCACCTCGGGCAGCGGGGTGAAGGCCAGCAGCGGCAGGGGTGTGTGCAGGCGCGCCAGCCGCCGGACCGTGTCGCCGGACTGGGTGAACGCGACCAGTGCCTTGGCGTCGAGACGCTCCCCGATGTCACGGGCGGCGTAACTGATCACCCCGCGTTTCGTCCGCGGCACGTGCGTCAGGGGCGGCGCGGCCGTCGAGTTCTCCTCGACCGCGCAGATGATGCGGGCCATCGTCTGGACCGCGGCCAACGGATACTTGCCGACCGAAGTCTCACCGGACAGCATCACCGCGTCGGCGCCGTCGAGAACGGCGTTGGCGACATCGGATGCCTCGGCCCGGGTCGGGCGTGAATGCTCGATCATCGATTCGAGCATCTGGGTTGCCACGATGACGGGTTTGGCGTTCTCCCTTGCCATTTGGATGGCCCGCTTCTGAACCAGCGGCACCTCTTCCAAGGGAAGCTCGACCCCGAGGTCGCCACGGGCGACCATCACCGCGTCGAAGGCCAGCACGACGGCTTCGAGGTTGTCGATGGCTTCCGGCTTCTCCAGCTTGGCGATGACCGGAACGCGACGGCCGACGCGGTCCATCACCTCGTGGACCAGCTCGACGTCCGACGGGGATCGCACGAACGACAGCGCCACCATGTCGACGCCGAGGTGCATGGCGAACTCGAGATCGTCGATGTCTTTTTCCGACAACGCCGGCGCCGACACACTCATCCCGGGCAGGGACATGCCCTTGTTGTTGCTGACTGCGCCGCCCTCGGTGACTCGGCACACCACGTCGTCGCCGTCGATGTGCTCGACGATCAAACCGACGTTGCCGTCGTCGACCAGAACCCGGTCGCCGGGCAGGGCGTCCTGCGACAACTCTTTGTAGGTGGTCGACACCCGGTCGTGGTTGCCCGCGCAGTCCGCGACGGTGATGCGCACGATCTCGCCCTCGGCCCAATACGTCGGCCCGTCGGCGAAGCGGCCGAGTCGGATCTTGGGACCCTGCAGGTCCGCCAGCACACCGACCGCCCGGCCGGTGGCGTCCGAGGCGGCTCGCACCCGGTCGTAGGACGCCTTGTGGTCGCCGTAGTCGCCGTGGCTGAAGTTCAGTCTGGCGACATCCATTCCGGCTTCGACCAGCGCCCTTACCGATTCATCGGAGCTGGTGGCCGGACCGAGCGTACAGACGATCTTTCCGCGCCTTGCCACGACAATTGAGCATAGTCGCGTCAGCTGATCATCTCGCGTCGGTGCCGCTTCGCGCGGCGTACTAACGGGTGAGCATCGTGGGAACCAACGGGAATCCGGGCAGGTTGCGGACCACCGTCCACGCCACCAGTGTGACCAGGACCGCCGCGGCCGTCGGGAGTGTCAGCGGCCACCTGCCGCTACGCCGGCGCAGCAGAACCCAGCCGGCCAGCAGCGGGATCCCGACGAGCAGCATCACGTTGTCGTTGATCGCCGCGACCACATTTCCGTGCAACACGTCGTGAATCATCCGCAGCGTCCCGCAGCCGGGGCAGTTCCACCCGGTCAGCAGCCGGAACGGACACACCGGGAAAACCGAACCCGGCCGGTGCGGATCGACCAGACCGATGTAAGTGAGCGCACCAGCAAGCACCACACCGAGTCCCAGCCCGGCGGGTCGATACCAGCGTGCGTTCGGCGGCCGGTCGGCGCCAGGTGCAGCCGGGCTGGACATTATTTTTCGTCCGCAGTCTTATCGCCGACGTCGGTCTGATCGCCGACCTCGGTGGGCTCGTCGGCGTCGGCCTCGGGTCCCTCAGCGGCAGGCTCGTCGGCGTCGGCTTCGGGTTCCTCAGCGGCAGGCTCGGCGGACGTGTCGGTCCGCTCCTCGGGGTCCTCGACGCCTACTGCTGCGACGGCCGTGTCCGGGGCCGCCGCCTCGACCTCGACCTCCGGCGGGTCGACCTCGGCCGCGTCCGCCTCGGCGGCGACCGCTTCAGCCGCGACGGCCGGCGGCGTTTCGGCATCCTCGGCCGCGGTCCCCACGGCGACGGCGACCGGTACTGCCGCCGGGAGCTCTGCAGGCGCCGCGTCGGCGGCTGCGTCCACCGAATCCGGCTCCAGCAGTTCGGCCGCCGAGCCGCTCAGCGTCGCCGGGTCCTCGCGGCCCTTGCGCGCGAGAATCAGATAGACGACCGCGCCGATGAGGACGAAGGTCGACGTGAAGGAGTTGATCCGGATGCCGGCGATGTGGGTGGCGGTGTCGTCGCGCAGCAGCTCGACCCAGAACCGGCCGATGCAGTAGCCCGCGACGTACGTGGCGAACAACCGGCCATGCCCGAGCGTGAATCGACGGTCGAGAATGATCAGAACTACGAAAAGTAATAGGTTCCAGATCAATTCGTACAAGAACGTGGGCTGGACGACCATCGCCAGCTGGCCGGTCGACACCCCGTCGAGCGAATGCACGTCGACGAATCCGGCCGGGTCGCGGCGGTAGAAGATCTCGAGTCCCCACGGCATGGTGGTCTCGCGACCGAACAACTCCTGATTGAAGTAGTTGCCCAGACGACCGATCGCCTGCGCGAGAACCAGTCCCGGCGCGATCGCGTCGCCGAAGGCCGGTAGCGGGATGCCGCGCCGGCGACAGGCGATCCATGCCCCGACCCCGCCCAGCGCAACGGCTCCCCAGATACCCAAGCCGCCGTCCCAGATACGCAGCGCCGCAGCAGGTCCGGCGCCACCCTCACCGAAATACGTCCGCCAGTCGGTAGCCAGGTGATAGAGCCGGCCCCCGATCAATCCGAACGGAACGGCCCACAACGCGATGTCGTAGATCACGCCGCGCTCACCACCGCGGGCTTCCCAGCGCCGGTCGCCGATGATCAGCGCGGCAACGATGCCGATGATGATGAACAAGGCGTACGCCCGCAACGGGATCGGCCCCAGATGCCACACTCCCTGAGGTGGGCTGGGGAAATACGCCAGGACGGTGGTTGTCACGAAGGCGAAACCCCTTGGCGCACACCGGCAGCAAGCTCTTCGGTGAGAGCGCGCATAGCGGGCAGACCGTCGGCGAGTGCGGACACCAGCGCCGAGCCGACGATGACGCCGTCGGCGTAACCGGCTATCTCGGCGGCTTGTTCGCGTGAACGCACGCCCAAGCCGACACCGACGGCGATATCGGAGACCTCTTTGACCCTGCTCACCAGTTCCGGTGCGGCGTTGGACACCGCGTCCCGGGCGCCGGTCACACCCATCGTCGACGCGGCGTAGACGAAACCGCTCGACGCCGCGACGGTGTCCGCCAGACGCTGCGGCGTCGACGACGGCGCCACCAGAAAAATACGGTCGAGTTGGTGCTGCGCGGAGGCTGCAAGCCATTCCTCGGCCTCGTCGGGAATGAGGTCCGGGGTGATCAGCCCGTAGCCGCCGGCGGCGGCCAGATCGCGGGCGAACGCGTGAATCCCGTAGCGCAGCACTGGGTTCCAGTACGTCATCACCACCGCGCGACCCCCGGCCGCGCTGATCGCCTCGACGGCGGCCAAGGTGTCACGCACCCGCACACCCCCGCGCAACGCGACCTCGGCGGCGTTGGCGATCACCGGGCCGTCCATGCCTGGATCCGAATACGGCACGCCGACTTCGATGAGGTCGCAACCGGATTCGGTCAGCGCCTTCATCGCCTCGACGGACGCCGCCACATCGGGATAACCGGTCGGCAGATAACCGATCAGCGCCGCCCGGTTTTCACTGCGGCATGCGCTGAAAACTGCCTGCAGCCGGCTCCTTTCACTCTGCTCGACCGTCATGATTTGTCCGGACCGGATGCTCCGGTTCCTTCGTCCAGTAGGCCGAACCACTTCGCGGCGGTCTCGACGTCTTTGTCTCCGCGCCCGGACAGATTGACCACGATGATTGCGTGGGAACCCATTTCGACGCCCAGCTTGAGGGCGCCGGCGATCGCATGCGCCGACTCGATCGCCGGAATGATGCCCTCGGTCCGGCACAGTAACTTGAACGCGTCCATCGCCTCGGTGTCGGTGATCGGGCGATACTCGGCTCGTCCGATGTCTTTGAGGTAGGCGTGTTCCGGGCCGACTCCCGGGTAGTCCAGGCCGGCCGAGATCGAGTGCGATTCGATGGTCTGACCGTCCTCGTCCTGCAACAGGAAAGAGAACGATCCTTGAAACGCGCCGGGCGAACCGCCGGTGAAGGTGGCCGCGTGCCGGCCCGTTTCGACTCCGTCGCCGGCCGCCTCATAACCCACCAGGCGGACGCCGGGGTCGTCGAGGAAGGCGTGGAAGATGCCGATGGCGTTAGATCCGCCGCCCACACAGGCGGTGACGGCATCGGGCAATCTTCCTGCCTGATCCTGAATCTGCACGCGCGTTTCGAGTCCGATCACCCGCTGGAAATCGCGGACCATCGTCGGAAAAGGGTGCGGCCCGGCGGCCGTGCCGAAGCAGTAGTAGGTGTTGTCAGCGTTGGTCACCCAGTCGCGAAAGGCGTCGTTGATGGCGTCCTTGAGCGTTTTCGAGCCCGACTCCACCGACACGACCTCGGCTCCCAGCAGCCGCATTCGGGCGACGTTGAGCGCCTGCCGCGCGGTGTCGACGGCACCCATGTAGATGACACAGTCCAGGCCGAGCAACGCGCAGGCAGTTGCCGTCGCGACGCCGTGCTGGCCGGCACCGGTCTCGGCGATCACGCGCGACTTGCCCATCTGACGAGCCAGCAGCGCCTGGCCCAGCACATTGTTGATCTTGTGAGACCCGGTGTGATTCAGGTCTTCTCGCTTGAGGAAGATGCGCGCGCCACCGGCGTGCTCGCTGAGCCGGGTGGCTTCGTACAACGGCGAGGGCCGGCCGGTGTAATGCGTTTGCAGGCGATCGAGTTCGTCGAGGTAGGCCTGGTCGTTACGTACTTTCTCGTAGGCGGCGGTGACTTCTTCGATCACGGCCATCAGCGCCTCGGCGACGAATCTGCCGCCGTACACCCCGAAATGCCCACGGGTGTCTGGGTCGTGGTGGGTGGGTTCAGTGATTGCGGCGCTGGAACGCGGTAGCTCCAGCGGGCGAATGGGGGCACCTCCCGCTTGCGTGGGGATGTCAGCCATTACCGTTGCTCAACGGGTAAGCGGCGCATGGGATTCAAGCGCGCCGGGCTAGCGGGCCGGCTTGGGGCAAGACGGGTGTTTACCGGCGGTGACCAGGTCGGCGACGGCCGCGCGAGGGTCCCCACTGGTGACCAGGCCCTCGCCGACGAGTACTGCGTCCGCGCCGGCACCGGCGTAGGCCAGCAGGTCGGCCCGGCCGCGCACGCCCGACTCGGCGATCCGGATGATGTACGACGGCAGCCCCGGCGCGATGCGGGCGAAGCAATCCCGGTCGACACGGAGGGTGCGCAGGTCGCGGGCGTTCACCCCGATGACCCGGGCACCGGCTTTCAACGCCCGGTCGGCCTCCTGCTCGGTGTGCACCTCGACAAGTGCCGTCATCCCCAGCGATTCGGTGCGCTCCAGCATCGATTCGAGCGCCGGTTGGTCGAGTGCGGCCACGATCAGCAGCAGCATGTCGGCGCCGTGCGCCCGGGCCTCGTGAATCTGGTACGGCCCCACCACGAAGTCTTTGCGCAACACCGGGATTGACACTGCTGCCCGCACGGTGTCCAGGTCGGCCAGGCTGCCGTGGAAACGGCGCTCCTCGGTCAGGACGCTGATGATCCTGGCGCCGCCGTCTTCGTAGGCGCAAGCCAGCGCTGCCGGGTCCGCGATCGACGCGAGCTCTCCCGCCGACGGGCTGGCTCGCTTGACCTCCGCGATCACGCCGATGCCGGGTTCGCGCAGTGCCGCAAGCACGTCACGCGGAGGCGGAACAGCTTCGGCTGCGGCCTTGATCTCGGACATGCTCACGACCGCTTCACGAGCGGCAACATCGGCGCGGACTCCTTCAACAATGGAGTCGAGCACGCTTGCCGAACTCATGCTGTCGGTTCCTTCCCCGGCCGCCGCGAGACTATGGACGGCGTCCGTTGAAGATTACCGAGCGCCGGGGTGGCGTTCATCACCGACCCTCGGTGTCTGGCCCGGGTGCCGGGTCGGTTGTGGGGTCGGTCGGATCGCGGCCCTCGTCGAGCTCGTCCCACATCGTCCGCTCCGACGGCGCGGCCTGGTCGGACCGTGCCGCGGACCGGCGGGCAGCCGGGGCCAGATATTTCGTGACGGTTCGTCCAGCCGAGGCAGCCGCACGCATCAACAATGCGGCCGCGATCAGCGTGCCGATGGCAGCCACCAGGGTGATCACCGGTCCGGGGTAGTAGCGCTTGCTGCCGATCAGCACCAGCACGGGCACGCGGGCGAGCTCGGCACCCCTGGCCGCCACATCGGGCATCTCCAACGTGCTGATCGCCAGATACGCCGTCGCCAGGGCGCTCAGCGCCAGCAGCACCGCCAGCACCCGCATCGCCCAGCTCCGCACCGCCAGCGTCGCCAAGGCGGTCGCCAGCAGCAACACTGCCAATGGCAGCAAGGCCGACGACCATCCAGCGCCGGACAGCGTGACAACCTTCGGCAGACCCAGGCCGTCAGAGGTGCGCAGCTCGACCCAGGTCAACCGGGAGGCTGCCCAGAGCCCGGCCGCCGAGACCACCAGCAGGACCTGCGCGATCCTGATCGCCCGTCGAGCGGGCGGGCGGTCAGCCATCCCGGTCGGCCTCCGGGGGCCGCAGGGTTTCCGCGGCGGCGATCGCGCTGAGCACCGCGCGAGCCTTGTTGGTGGCCTCGGTGTATTCGTAAGGCCCGTTGGAGTCGGCCACCACCCCGCCACCCGCTTGCACGTAGGCGGTGCCGTCGCGCATCAGCGCGGTGCGGATGGCGATGGCGAAGTCGGCGTTGCCGGCGAAATCGAGGTAGCCCAGCACGCCGCCGTACAACCCCCGGCGGGTTTTCTCGACTTCTTCGATGAGTTCCATAGCGCGCACTTTCGGGGCACCCGACAAAGTGCCGGCCGGAAAACAGGCCGTCACGGCGTCCAGAGCGGTGCGGCCGTCGGCAAGCATCCCGGTGACCGTGGAGACCAGATGCATCACATGGCTGTACCGCTCGATGTGGCTGTAGTCCTCGACACGGACGCTGCCGGGCACGCACACCCGGCCCAGGTCGTTACGGCCGAGGTCGACGAGCATCAGGTGCTCGGCGCGTTCCTTCTCGTCGGCCAGCAGCTCCTTTTCCAGTAGCTGGTCTTCCTCCTCGGTCTCCCCGCGCCACCTCGTGCCGGCGATCGGATGCGTCTTGGCCCAGCGGTCCTGCACCGTCACCAGTGCTTCGGGGCTGGATCCGGCAATCGAAAAAGCCGTTCCCCCTTCGCCATTGGGCACGTGCATCAGATACATGTACGGGCTTGGGTTGGACACCCGGAGCATCCGGTAGACGTCGATCGCCTCGACATGGGTGTCCATCTCGAAGCGTTGCGACGGCACCACCTGAAAGGCTTCACCACGTTCGATCTCGCCGACCAGACGTTCGACGATCGCGCCGTACTCCGCCACTGTGCGCTGTGCGCGGTGCTCGGGCTCGGGCCGGGTGAACGTCGCGACGGTCGACGGCAGGGGCTGTTCGAGGGCCGCGGTCATCACGTCCAGCCGCGCGATCGCGTCGTCGTAGGCCTCGTCGACCCGCTCGTCGGTGCCGTTCCAGTTGACCGCGTTGGCGATCAACGTGATGGTGCCCTCGTGGTGATCGACCGCGGCCACATCGGTGGCCAGCAGTAACAACATGTCGGGCAGCTGCAGGTCGTCGACTGCGAGCTCGGGCAGCCGCTCCAACCGTCGTACGAGGTCATAGGCGAAGAATCCGACCATGCCCCCGGACAGCGGCGGCAGCCCCGGCAGCGCCGCCGTGGCCAGCAACTCCAAGGTCTGGTGCAGCGCCTGCAGCGGATCGCCGCCGGTCGGCGCATCATGCGGCACCGCGCCCAACCACACCGCGTGCCCGTCGCGCACGGTCAGCGCGGACGGCGCCCCGGCGCCGATGAACGACCACCGCGACCATGACCGACCGTTCTCCGCCGACTCCAGCAGAAAAGTGCCGGGCCGGTTGTCGGCCAGTTTGCGGTAGGCCGACAGCGGGGTCTCGGCGTCGGCCAGCACCTTGCGGGTTACCGGCACCACCCGATGCTCGGCCGCCAGCACACGGAAACGTTCCCGCGATGTGGTGGCGGCGGCGAGGTTGGCATGCACGCAGTCATCTTCCCAGACACGCGAACGGTGTCCGCCCGGCACTGGCGTAGCGTGGCGGCCATGAAAACCGGTGACACCGTGGCTGACTTCGAACTTCCCGACCAGACCGGAACGCCACGTGCACTCAGCGCTCTGCTGGCCGACGGGCCGGTTGTGCTGTTCTTCTACCCGGCCGCGATGACCCCGGGGTGCACCAAGGAAGCGTGTCACTTCCGCGATCTGGCCCAGGAGTTCGCCTCGGTGGGCGCGAATCGGGTCGGGATCAGCGTGGACCCGGTGGACAAGCAAGCGAAGTTCGCCGATGCCCAGCAGTTCGACTACCCGCTACTGTCTGACACCGACGGCGCGATAGCTGACCAATTCGGGGTCAAGCGTGGGCTTTTGGGCAAGTTCCTGCCGGTCAAGCGGACCACCTTCGTCATCGACACCGATCGCACGGTGCTGGACGTCATCTCGAGCGAATTGAGCATGGACTCGCACGCGGACAAGGCCCTGCAGACGCTGCGCGCACGCAGCTAGCCCTCGCAGTCGGCGGCGACGTTCATCGAGAATGACGTTGGCGCGAAAATGCCCGAGTGGCCACCACGCTAACGTCGAATTGGGCGATAACCGTGACGGACACTGCGCCCGCGAAGCTAGCCCTCGCAGTCAGCGGCGACGACCACCGTGGGGCGGGCGGGCGTAACCAACACGTCTTTCATCGCCGAGGCCGTGATCGGCGGGCTGTACAGAATCCCCTGCGCCACTTCGCATCCCCGCTCACGGAGCCATCCCGCGGTCTCGGTGCACTCGACGCCCTCGGCGACCGTTGTCACATTCAGGGAATGCGCCAGGTCGATGACGGCCCGCACGATCGCGTCGGCGCGGGGATCCGTCAAGACGTTCCCGATCAAGTCGTAGTCGACCTTGACCTCGTCGATCGGCAGCTTGCGCAGGTAGGTCAACGCGGAGTACCCGCTGCCGAAGTCGTCGAGCGCGACACAAATTCTTTTCTCCCGCAGGGCTTCCAAGACCTGCTGGGTCCGCTCTATGTTGTCCAGCAGCATGTCCTCGGTGATTTCCACGATCAACGCGTCTCCGGGTAGGCCGTGTCGGTCCAGCGCGTCAAAAACGCGGGTCGGCAGATTGATGTCGCCGACCAGAGGTGGAAAGAGGTTCACCGCAACCGGCACGGCCATCCCCTGCCGTCGCCATTGCGCAGCATAGCCCAGCGCTTGGTCCAAGATGACATCGGTGAACGTTCGCATCAGTCCGTGCTGGCGCACCAAAGGTAGAAACTGTTGCGGCTGGACCAGTCCGAAAACCGGGTGCGGCCAGCGCACCAACGCCTCGGCGCCCACCACCCGCTCCGTCCGCAGGTCCACCTTCGGCTGGTAGAGCACGGTCAATGCACGCTGGCTGATCGCCTGACGCAGATCGCTGAGCAGCCTTACCTCGACCAGTCCTCCGCGTGAAGGCTGAGGATCGGAAGGGGGCAACGACCCGGCGTGGTCGTCGGATGGCTGCAGATCGGGGCAGAACGTCTGCAGACCGCCTCCGAGTCGTTTGGCCGAATACATCGCCATGTCAGCCTGTTTGAGCAGCGCGGCGGCGCGCAGCTCCGGGTCGTCGAGACCCGCGACCGCCAGCCCCGCGCTGGGCCGCATGCAGATGACCTCCCCGTCGGCAGTGAACGGCCGCTCGAATGCCTCCATGATCTGGTAGACGATCAGATGCGCGTTCTCGCCGGCATCTTCGATCAGCACCGCGAACTCGTCGCCGCCGAGCCGAGCCACTGTGTCCCCGGTTCGGACGCAACTTGTCAACCGCTTTGCGGCCTGCACCAGCAGCGCATCCCCCGCGGCATGACCCAGGTTGTCGTTGATCAGTTTGAAGTCGTCGAGATCCATCGACAGCACCGCCACCGATCGCCGGTCACGATGGTAGAGCTGGATCGCGTGGTCGAGCCGGTCGCGGAACAGCACCCGGTTGGCGAGGCTGGTCAGCGGGTCGCGAAGCGCCCGGTCCGACGCACTGTTCAGCAGACGCCGGTTTTCGGTGACGACCAGGAACTGGCGGGCCAGCACCGCGACGATCAGCCAGGGCACCGCGGCCAGCGCTGGATCCGAGCCCAGGGTCGCGCGGAACCGCGCAATCTCCAGGCCGCCGGCGATCGCGATCGGAATGTAGGGCAGCCACAACGAGACCGACGATCCCGTCGGCTCGACCACGTGCTCGGGTGGGTCAGACGGACTGCTGAGCGCTGCAATGCCGACCGCTACCAGTCCCGCCGGCCAGCCCAAACCCAGAAAGCTGTCGAAGAGATAGATGTGCCGCACGAGCAGGAACACGTAGGCGCCACCGGAGGCCGCGATCGCGGTCATGCCGATGGTCAGCACGGTCATAGTCGGTCGCCACTCGGCATTCGCGCGGGCAAGCACCAGTACGGCCACTGTCAGAGTCAGCACACCCGCGATCGGACACCCAAGCGAAAGAACCTCGCGCAGGCTGTCTACCCGCGTTGTGCTGTAGACGTTGCGGAGCAGTGCCACCCAGGCGACCACGAATAGCGACGCGGCCATGATCGTGCCGTCCAGCAAAATTCGTACGCGGGCCGCCCGCGGATAGCGCCCCGGGAACAGCAGCAATGCCACGCATGCCACCAAGGGGAACAAAAGGAAGGCGACCATCGCCGCCGGCGGATACAGCGGCGCGACGCTGTGAAGCCAGAATCGGTGATACACCGCCGCGAACGCGCCCATCTCCAGGGCGACCAGGCCGAGGGTCATGACGAGCCATCCGAGGCGCTGCCGTCCGTGGCTGCGACGCACGGCAAGTGCCGAGCCGACGGCTGCGAACGTCGGAAATCCGAGTCCCCCCGCGAAGTGCAGGGCACTCATCGCGGTTGCTCCACCCCATCCGCCGAGCAACCAGATGGCGAACACCAGGAACGCCCCGCAGGGAACCGCAGCTATGCGGAGGATGCGCTGGGACGCGCCGGATATTCCTGCCACTGCGCCTTAGGTCTGTCGTGTGCGTTCAACGGGTCGGCAGCCGATGCCGCGTCTGAAAGTTAGCAAAACGGTCGCCGTTTCATCGGCACATCCGCGCAATGTTCGTCTGATCGACTGTTGTACCCGTCATCGGGGTTCCGGTCGACCGTATATGCCGTTCACCGAGGTGGAGGCCGCGGGAGAAATTGCTTGTTTTTGTCCCTGAGACCGGCGCCAGGAGGTGATCAGCAAACCCCGGAATGTTCGATGGCCTCGATCGGGCTGCGTGGCCAGCCCTGACAAAGAGCACCGGCTGTGCCCCGTGGGACACAGCCGGTGCATGTCGAGCCTGCGATCAGATCAGAACAGCGAGGTCAACCACGAACCGTCGAGGAAGTCGGTCAGCCACGACGCATCCGCAACCGACGCGCCGAACATGGTCGCCATGTCAGTCATGAACGACGGCTCGATGTCGGTGGCGTTTCCGCCGATCGCGCTGGCGGAGAGCAGGTCGCCGAAGACGGCGGCCAGGTTGTTGTCGCCGAGACCTGCGAAGGCAGTGCTGCCGTCACCGAAGATTGCCGCGATGTTGCCGGTGCCGCTGACAGTGGCGTCGTTGGCGTCTCCGAACAACCCGATGAAGTTGTTCATGCCCTGGGCAAACGCCTGAACGTTGTCGTTGCCGACGATGGAGAAGATGTTGCTGCTGCCACCGGTGTCGGCGAGGTTCCCGGCGCCGATGACGCTGAAAATGTTGCCGTCGCCACCCAGGACGCTTCCGGTGCTGCTGGCGCCGTTGACGAAGACACTGTTGTAGTCACCGAGTACAGCGCTGGCGTTGCTCTCGAAACCTGAGGCCGAGACGATGTTGCCTATACCGTTAACGTTGGTCACGCTGTTGGCGCCGTCGGCGACGGTGCTGTTGAACATGCCGCCGCCGATGAACGCGGTGCTGTTCGTGCCGTTGGCGAAGGCAGAGTCGAACATGGTCCCGCCGTTGAGCGCCCTGGCCTCGTCACCGTAGGCAATCGCCAGGCCGAAGCTGCCGGCGTTGGTGGTTGCCGTTGCGCTGCCGTTGTCGAACAGGCTCATCCCGTTGAACGAGATCGCCAGGTCTTGGCCGAACGGAGTGGTTGCGGCCGGTAGCAGCGCCGCCAGCGACGACGCATCGAGGGCCGCTGCAGCGTCCGGTATCACCGATTCACTGACGTCAGCAGCGGCGGTTCCGGTAGCGGCGACAGCCGCGCCAATGCCAAGGCCGGCTGCTAGAATCCCCAGCCGCCCAATAGATTTCGAACTGAACATGACATTCCTCCCCAGAGTGCCCTAGGGCGCGAAGAATCGATGCGCTCAGCGGCGCGGATTCCCGAGAAGGCCCCCCAGGGCATGTTCTCCGCGCCCCCACGACGCGGATTGTTGAAAGCGAGCCGGCGAGTTCTTTCACCGAGACTTGCAATCCTGACAGTACCCTAGGAATTGAATAAGGCAAGGCTCAACTCTTCTCAGAATCATATGAGAAGTTTTCAGGGTCTCGAGTGCGGCCACGGACCGAAAACCGGCTCCGCGGCATGCTTTAGGGGTTCATCTGTGCACGTGACGACCGGTCGGGTCAGTCGTCGGCACTGAGCAGCACGTCGGCGTCGAAGCAACTGTGGTCGCCGGTGTGACACGCCGCACCGACCTGGTCGACGGAGAGCAGAACCGCGTCGCCGTCGCAGTCCAGCCGGACCGAATGCACCCGCTGGGTGTGGCCGGAGGTGGCTCCTTTGACCCACTGCTCACCGCGGGACCGCGAGAAGTAGGTGGCTTCTCGGGTCTCCAGGGTGCGGGCCAGAGCGGCGTCGTCCATCCACGCCACCATCAGGACGTCGCCGCTACTGCGCTCTTGGACGATCGCGGTGAACAGTCCGTCTGCATTGCGCTTGAGGCGCGCTGCGATTTCCGGATCGAGGGTCATCGCACCGTGATCCCTTCTGCGGCCATGGCTTCCTTGACCTGACCGATGGTCAGCTGCCGGAAGTGAAATACGCTGGCGGCCAACACCGCATCGGCCCCGGCCTCGACGGCGGGTGCGAAATGCGCCACCGCTCCGGCGCCGCCACTGGCGATCACCGGCACGGTCACCGCGGCGCGCACGGCCCGCAGCATGGCCAGGTCGAACCCGGCCCGGGTGCCGTCGGCGTCCATCGAATTGAGCAGGATCTCCCCCACCCCCAGGTCGGCGCCCCGGGCCGCCCACTCGACGGCGTCGATGCCGGTGCCACGCCGTCCGCCGTGGGTGGTCACTTCCCAGCCCGACGGAGTGGGCTCCGATCCGGCCGGCACGGTACGGGCGTCGACCGACAGCACAATGCACTGCGAACCGAACTGGTTGGCCATCTCGGCCAACAAGTCCGGTCGCGCGATGGCCGCGGTGTTGATCGAGACCTTGTCCGCGCCGGCGCGCAGCAAGACGTCGACATCGGCAACCGTGCGTACACCCCCGCCAACGGTGAGCGGGATGAAGACCTGCTCGGCGGTGTGGCGCACCACTTCGAGCATGGTGGTACGACCCGACGACGAGGCGGTGACATCGAGGAAGGTCAGCTCATCGGCACCTTCGGCGTCGTACGCGGCCGCCAGTTCCACGGGATCGCCGGCGTCTCGCAGATTCTCGAAGTTGACACCTTTGACCACCCGGCCGTCGTCGACGTCCAGACACGGAATGACCCGCACCGCAAGGCTTGTGCCGGACCGAGATTCAGTACTCATCGGGACGTCCTACGCGGCGCAACATCTCGAGCAGCTGATCGTGGACACCGGGAGCGGCGGCCAGCGCCGAACGCGAATCTGGTGTCCACTGCTCCCCGGCGAGGTTCGTGACCACACCTCCCGCGGCGCGCACCAGAGCCACACCGGCCGCGTGATCCCACACGTGGTCGCCGAAACTGATCGAACCGCCGAGGATTCCGTCTGCGACGTAGGCCAGATCGATGCCGGTGGCACCGTGCATACGCATCCGCGACGACACCCGGCTCAGTTCCTCGAGGACCGCCACCCGGTACCGGCCGGGAAACCGGCCGCGCGAGTCGGCGCTGAATGTGCCGACGCCGATGATCGAGGCGGTGAGATCGGTCTGCTTCAGGGTCGGTTGCGGCACACCGTTTTTCATCAACGGGCCGCCGGCCACCGCGGCGTAGCGCTCGTTCATGAACGGCAGCCAGGTCAGCCCCGCCACCGGCTCACCGTCGTGAAGCAGGCCCAGCAGAATCGCGGCCATCGGCGATCCTGCCGCGTAGTTGAACGTGCCGTCCACGGGATCGAGCACCCAGACCCATTCCGAGTCGAGGTCCGCGCCACCGAACTCCTCACCGTGCACCGGAATTCCGGTCGCCGAGGTCAGCGCGGCGACCACCTCCCGCTCGATCGCCAGATCGACTTTGGTGGCGAAATCGTCCCCGCGCTTGCTGACCGCCGAGTCAGCCCGGTGCCCGGCCACGAACGGCCTGGCGGAGGCGTCGAGGATCGCCGACGCCTCGGCCACCAGCGCATCGAGATCCATTGCAGCCCTAGCCTGCTACCGCCGCAAGCGCCTGCGGCAAAGTGAAGCGGCCGGCGTAGAGCGCCTTGCCGACGATGGCGCCCTCGACCCCGCTGTCGGTCAGGGTCGCGATGGCACGTAAATCGTCGAGGCTCGACACCCCGCCGGAGGCGATCACGGGAATGTCGGTGCGGTCGGCGACGGCTCGCAGCAAGTCGAGGTTCGGCCCGGTCAAGGTGCCGTCCTTGGTGACATCGGTGACGACAAAGCGCGAACATCCCTCGCCGTCAAGGCGATCCAGCACTTCCCAGAAGTCGCCGCCGTCGGTCTCCCAGCCGCGGCCGCGGAGCCGGTGGTCGCCGTCGAGGATCTGCACGTCCAGACCGACCGCGACCTTGTCGCCGTGCTCCGCGATCGCTTTGGCGCACCACTGCGGGTGCTCCAGAGCGGCGGTCCCGACATTGACCCGCGCACACCCGGTCGCCAACGCGGCGGACAACGAGTCGTCGTCGCGGATGCCGCCGGACAATTCGACCTTGACGTCCAGTTTCCCCACGACCTCGGCGAGCAGTTCGCGATTGGAGCCGCGACCGAACGCCGCGTCCAGATCCACCAGGTGCACCCATTCGGCACCGTCGCGCTGCCAGCCCAACGCGGCATCGAGCGCCGAGCCGTACTCGGTCTCGCTACCGGCCTTGCCCTGCACCAGGCGAACAGCCCGCCCCTCGACCACGTCGACGGCGGGCAACAAAATCAGCGACACGTCACAACCCTTCAACCCAATTGCTCAACACAGCCGCCCCGGCGTCCCCGCTCTTCTCCGGGTGAAATTGGGTGGCGGCCAACGGTCCGTCCTCGACTGCAGCCAGAAAAGGCGCCCCATGTGTCGCCCACGTCAGCTGCGCATCGGCGTCGCCGGGCCACTGCTGTGCGGCGTAGGAATGCACGAAGTAGAACCGGGTGTCGGCATCGAGACCCTTGAACAGCGCGCTGCCCGGTGCGGCCGACACCACGTTCCAGCCCATGTGCGGGATCACCGGCGCATTCAACCGGGTGACCGCTCCCGGCCACTGCCCGCAGCCGGTGCTCTCCACGCCGAATTCGACACCGCGAGCGAACAAGATCTGCATACCGACGCACACCCCCAGCACCGGTCGTCCAGCCGCGACCCGTTCGGCGATCACCCGCTGGCCGTTGATCTCGCGCAGCCCGGTCATGCAGGCTTCGAAGGCACCGACACCCGGCACCACCAGACCATCGGCCGCGGCCGCCTTGTCGAGATCGGCGGTCACCTCGACCTCGGCGCCGACGCGTTGCAGCGCGCGTTGCGCCGATCGCAGGTTACCCGAGCCGTAGTCCAACACCACAACCGTTTTCCGGCGGGAAAGTGCTGTCACAGAGCACCTTTGGTCGACGGCACGCCGGACACCCGTGGGTCGGACTCGACCGCCTGCCGTAGGGCCCGGGCGACCGCCTTGTACTGCGCTTCGGTGATGTGGTGTGGGTCGCGCCCGTAGAGCACCCGAACGTGCAACGCGATGCGTGCGTTGTTGGCGAGCGTCTCGAACACGTGCCGGTTGATCACGGTGTGATACGGCACCGAGCTACCCGCGATTGTGGTGTGCCGCAGGTGATCCGGCTCACCGGTGTGCACGCAGTACGGTCGGCCCGAGACGTCGACGATGGCGTGGGCCAGCGTCTCGTCCATCGGGATGAACGCATCACCGAACCGGCGGATGCCCTTCTTGTCGCCGAGCGCCTCACCGAGCGCCTGACCGAGCACGATCGCGGTGTCCTCGATGGTGTGATGCCCTTCGATCTCGACGTCGCCCTTGGCGCGCACCGTGAGGTCGAAGCTGGCATGGCTGCCCAAGGCGTGCAACATGTGGTCGTAGAACGGGACACCGGTATCGATGTCGACGTTGCCGGTGCCGTCGAGGTCGAGCTCGACGACGATCTCGGACTCTTTGGTGATGCGCTCGACGCGTGCGCGGCGGCCGGCGGTCATGACGCTCCTAAGGGCTGGGCCAGTTCGGTGGCAGCCAGGTCTGCGCTGGCCGACAGGAATGCATCGTTCTCCGCGGCCAGCCCGATCGTGGTGCGTAGGTGCCCGGGGATGCCGACGTCGCGGATCAGCACCCCGGCATCGAGGTAACGCCGCCAGGTCGCCGCTGCGTCGGCGAACAGTCCGAACAGCACGAAGTTGGAATCACTCGGCACCACCTGAAAACCCATGGCGCTCAACGCCGACACCACCCGTTCCCGCTCGGCGATCAGCGTCGCGACGCTGCCCAGCGTGTCGTCGGCGTGCCGCAATGCGGCCCGCGCCGCGGCCTGGGTGACCACAGACAGGTGGTAGGGCAACCGCACCAGCAGCATCGCGTCGATCACCGCCGGGGTTGCGACCAGGTAGCCCAGCCGGCCGCCGGCGAAGGCGAACGCCTTGCTCATCGTGCGGCTGACGATCAACTTCGTCGGGTACTCCTCGATCAGCGCGACCGCGCTGGGCTGCGCGGAGAACTCGCCGTAGGCCTCGTCGACGATCACAATCCCGGCAGCGGCATCCAACAACCGACGCAGGTCGGCGAGCGAAATGCTTTGTCCGGTCGGGTTGTTCGGGCTCGTCACAAAAACGACGTCAGGCCGATGCTCGATGATCGCGGCCACCGCGGCGTCCGCTTCAAGGCTGAAGTCGTCCGCCCGCGGTGCGGTGAGCCATTCGGTGTGAGTGCTCTCGGAGATGATCGGATGCATCGAATACGACGGCACGAAGCCCAGCGCGCTGCGACCCGGTCCCCCGAAGGCCTGCAGCAGTTGTTGCAGGATCTCGTTGGATCCGTTTGCCGCCCAGAGATTGTCGACGCTCAAGCGAACCCCGGTTTGAGCGGTGAGGTAGGCGGCCAGATCGGCGCGCAACTCCACCGCGTCGCGGTCCGGGTAGCGATTCAAATCGGCCGCCGCCTCGCGTACCGACGCGACGACGTCGTCGACGAGGGCCTGACTCGGCGGGTGCGGATTCTCGTTGGTATTCAACCGAACTGGGACATCCAGCTGCGGCGCCCCATAGGGGGATTTGCCGCGCAGGTCATGGCGCAGCGGCAGGTCTTCGAGCGACGGGCGGTTCGTCATTGCGCGAACCTCCGGCGTACCGCCTCGCCGTGGGCGGGCAGGTCTTCTGCGGTTGCGAGGGTGATCACGTGTCCCGACACGTCTTTGAGTGCCGCTTCGGTGTAGTCGACGACGTGGATCCCGCGCAGGAAGGTCTGCACCGACAGGCCGCTGGAGTGCGCGGCGCTGCCGGCGGTCGGCAGCACGTGGTTGGAGCCGGCGCAGTAGTCGCCGAGGCTCACGGGTGAGTACGCGCCGACGAAAATCGCTCCGGCCGAACGGATCTGCGCGGCGACCTTGTCCGAGTTGGCGGTCTGGATCTCCAGGTGCTCGGCGGCGTAGGCGTTGACGGTGCGAATGCCGGCGTCGAGGTCGTCGACCAGGATGATGGCCGATTGCCGGCCGGCCAGCGCGGTGGTCACCCGCTGCCGGTGGACCGTCGTCTCCAGCTGCGCGGTCAGCGCGGCGTCGGTGGCCTCGGCAAGCGCAAGGCTGGGCGTCACCAACACGCTGGCCGCCATCTCGTCGTGTTCGGCCTGGCTGATCAGGTCGGCGGCGACGTGCTGCGGGTCGGCCGTGTCGTCGGCCAGAATCGCGATCTCCGTGGGGCCGGCTTCGGCGTCGATGCCGACCCGCGACCGGCAGAGCCGCTTGGCCGCAGTGACGTAGATGTTCCCCGGACCGGTCACCATGTCGACCGGCGCCAACTCGGCGCCGTCGGTGTCGACGCCGCCGTAGGCCATCAGGGCGACCGCCTGGGCACCGCCGACCGCCCACACCTCGTCGACGCCGAGCAGTCGCGCGGCGGCCAGAATCGTCGGGTGCGGCAGGCCTTTGAACCTGCCCTGCGACCGGGCCTGCGGCGGGCTGGCCACCACCAGCGAGCCGACTCCGGCGGCCTGCGCGGGCACCACGTTCATCACGACGCTCGACGGGTACACCGCACTGCCGCCAGGTACGTACAGCCCGACCCGCTCGACCGGCACCCACCGCTCGGTGACGGTGGCACCCGGCCCCAGCGTCGTGGTGACATCCGATCGCCGCTGGTCGGCGTGCACCGCGCGGGTGCGCTCGATCACCACTTCCAGTGCCAGCCGGACGTCGCGGTCCAAGCCGGCCAGTGCGGCGTCCAATTCGCTACCGGGCACCCGCACCGTCGGCGGCCGAACTCCGTCCAGTGAATCGCCGTACTCCAGGGCGGCTTCGGCACCCCGGTCGGCGACCGCACTGACGATCGGGCGGACCGTCGACAGGGCGGCCTCCACGTCCACTCCGCCGCGGGGCAACGCCGCCCGCAGCCGGGCGACGGACAAGTCAGCACCCCGCAGGTCGATACGCGCCATCACAGTCACATCGACCATTGTCCCAGAGCAGAGCAACTCCATATCGGACCGGTACATTGTCCGCACACCGAACGAGAGGGAGTCACCATGTCCGCGAAGGACCATCCCAACCACGTCCCGGGCGTTCCGATGCTTGTCCCGCCGGCCCTCGAGCGCTTTCAGATCAAGTACTTCAATCCACTGGTCCGGCCGATCGCGCGCTACATCCCCGGTTTTTCGGTGATCAAGCATCGCGGTCGCAGCTCCGGCACGCCTTACGAGACCATCGTCACCGCCTACACCAAAGGCAATGTGGTGGCCATCGGACTGATCCACGGAAAGACCAATTGGGTCAAGAACGTCCTGGCGGCCGGCGAAGCCGACCTGCACTTCATTCGCAAGAACGTCCACCTGGTCAACCCGCGCGTGCTGCCCGCCGGCAGCGACGGCACGGGCCTGCCGTTTCTGGCCAAGCGCCAGGTCGGCCGCGTCGGTGTCTTCGTCGCCGACATCGCCTGACTCATCGCCACAAGATCGCGCTCAGGGCTGTGCATCTGGAGAATTCGCAGCCCTCACCGCTGTCTCGGGTCGGCATCACGTCCTGGTGAAAACGGTCTTGCCGACCATCGTCGGCCAGGCCGCCGGCGCGTCCTCCCACGGCACGACACGCTCCACGATCGGCGACAGGTCACACCCGCCGGCCAGCAGTTCCACAATCTGCGGGATGACGGCCCGCGCGCTGACCCGGCCGGTGGCAAAGCGCACACCTCGGGTGTAGGCCTGCAGCATCGGCACCTCGACGCTGGGCTGGTAGTAGATCCCGGTGTCGGTGCACACGCCGTCCGGCCATGTCGAGCGCAGCGTGGCCGAGAGCAGCTTCGGGTCGCCGGTGGTGTGCACGGTGACCGGGTACGGCTCCCACGACTTGTCCGGCCTGGCGATGTCGTGGACAGCTGCCCCGACCTTCTCCGCGGCCGCCAATCGGGTCGGGTCGGTGTCAACGTAATCAACGTGAAAGCCGAGTGCGACGGCCAGCGCTGCGGCATAGAGCCCGATCGACAGCCTGCCGATCACCAGGATGCGACGATCCGCCGGGTCGAGATCGCCGAGCTCGGCGGCGAAAGGTCCCACCGCACGCCAGCCATCGGGGATGTTGTCCGACAGTGAGGCGACGGCGATCGGATCCACAGTCGCCGGTAGCCGGAACAGCATCGCATCGGCATACGGCACCAGGACCCGGTCCGACATGAAGCCGCCGCCGTCCAGACCGGCCAGTGCACCCAGCCCGTACATCGCCATCAAGGGCACCGAACCACAGGAACTGGTCACCCCGCGGCGGCACTCACGGCAGGCGCCACAGCTGATCTGGAACGGAACGACTACGCGGTCGCCCACGTTGACGCTCGCGACGTCGCTTCCGATGGCGACGACCTCGGCCAGACCCTCGTGCCCGACCGCATACCCGGGCGGCAGCGGCGCCGCTCCACGCGCCACCGCGACGTCGAGGTCGCAGCACGCCACCTGAAGCGGCCGGACCAGCGCCTGCTGCGGCTGCGTTATCTCGGGATCAGGGACGTCGCGCCAGGCGTATCGGCCCACCTCCTCGAAGGTCAGCTGGCGCATCTACACGTCCAGGCCGATGTCGAGGACCCGCACCGAGTGGGTCAGTGCGCCGACCGCGAGATAGTCGACGCCGGTCCCGGCGTACTCCGCCGCGGAATCGAGTGAAAGTCCGCCCGAGGACTCGAGTTTGGTAGCCGGGGCGCGACTGTCCCGACGCTGCACCGCGATCTGGGTCTGCCAGACCGGGAAGTTGTCGAGCAACACCAATTCGGGCTTCTCGGCCAGGATCTCGTCGAGTTGTTCGAGCGAGTCGACCTCGACTTCGCAGGGCAGGTCGGGCGCGGCGGCCCGCACCGCGCGCAACGCCGCCACCACCGATCCCGCGGCGGCGACGTGGTTGTCCTTGATCAGCGCCGCGTCGCCGAGTCCCAGCCGGTGGTTGACGCCGCCGCCCACGCGCACCGCGTACTTCTGCAGGGTCCGAAGACCGGGCAGCGTCTTGCGGGTGTCGCGAATCTCGGCCTTCGTGCCGTCGACCGCGTCCACCCATGCCGCGGTAGCGGTGGCGATTCCGGACAAGTGGCACACCAGGTTCAGCAGCGTCCGCTCGGCCGTCAACAAGCCGTGCGTCGGGGCCGCTACCGTCAGCGCCGGGTCCCCGGGTTGCAGCCGGGCGCCGTCCTCGACCCGGTTGACGATCCGATAACCGTCGGCCCCGAGCACCTCGTCGAGCACCAGGATGGCAATGTCCACCCCGGCGATCACACCGGGTTCGCGGGTGATCATCGACGCCGTGGTCGTCGCGCCGTCGGGCACGGTCGCGGAGGTGGTGATGTCCGGCCCGTAGCGCAGGTCCTCGTCCAGCGCGCGGGCGATGGTGGCTCGGGCCTCGAGAAGCTCACTCTCGGACAACATCGCGAAGCTCCTCCTGCTCGATGTTCATCACGGTCAGGTGCTCCACACCGTTGCCCGGCCGGTCAGCAGACCGCCGCCAGCTCCTCGACCTGCGCGCGGTAGTCGTCGTCGAGACGGACCACGAGGCTGCGGGCCGGCCCGGGCGCAGTCTCGGGGTGTTCGGCGCGGTGGTGGCAGCCCCGGCTCTCCTCGCGGGCCAGCGCAGCGGCAGCCACCGCCCGAGCGGCGACCGTCAGCGCCGCGTCTTCGAGCGCCGCGCGATCCGCGACGCGGTGTAGAGAAGCGCCGGACAGCGTGCCCGACAGCCGCTCGAGGCCGGCGCCGTCGCGGACCACGGAGGCGTCGCGGCTCATCGCGCGCTGCAGCTCACCGCGGGCCAGCGCCGCGGCAGTGATCGGCTCACCCGACGTTGCCGGGACCGGCCCGCGCAGCGCCGAGTGCCCGGCCGCGGCCCGCCCCGCTCGGCCGCCGACCACCAGACCCTCGAGCAGGCTGTTGGAAGCCAGCCGGTTGGCGCCGTGCATGCCGGTACGGGCGACCTCGCCGGCGGCGAACAGCCCGGCCAGCTCGGTGCGGCCGTGCACATCGGTCACGACGCCGCCGCAGCTGTAGTGCGCACCCGGCGCGACAGGGATGGGTTGGTGAACCGGGTCCACCCCGGCAGCGCGGCATGCGGCTGCAACGGTCGGGAAGCGGCGGGCGAAGTCGTGGATGCGACGGGCGTCGAGGAACACGCATTGGTCACCGTGGGCACGCAGGCGGGCGTCGATCGCCCCGGCGACCACATCGCGTGGCGCCAAGTCGCCCATCGGATGCACACCTGCGGTCACCGAATTGCCGTGGCGGTCAATCAGATTCGCGCCCTCGCCACGGATGGCCTCGGTGACCAGCGGCCGGCGGCCGCCCTCGCGTCCGTCGAACAGCATGGTGGGATGGAATTGGATGAACTCGATGTCGCTCACCGCGGCGCCGGCCCACAGTGCGAGCGCGATCCCGTCTCCGGTGGAGCCGGTGGGGTTGGTGGTCGCGGTGTACATCTGCCCGAGTCCCCCGCTGGCCAGGATCACCGATGGCGCGTGCACGATGCCGATGCCCCGCCGATCGGCCACCAGCACACCGGTCACGGCATCGGTGCCCGATGTCGCGTCGTGCAGCAGTCGCAGCGCGGCGTGCCCGGTCCGGATGTCCAGGGTGGCGGCGGCATGGTCGAGGGCTCGCTGCACCTCCGCGCCGGTGGCGTCGCCGCCGGCGTGCACGATGCGGCGCTGTGAGTGGCCACCTTCCCGGCCGAGTGCCCAGCCGCCCGCGGCGGCGTGATCGAATCGGGCTCCGTCGCTGACCAATTCGGTCACCGCCCGGTATCCGTCGGCCACGATCGAGGTCACCGCTTCGGGGTCACACAGACCGGCACCGGCGTTGAGGGTGTCGGCCACATGAGCGTCGACCGAGTCGTCGGTGTCGGGGAGCACGACGGCAATGCCGCCCTGGGCGTAGTGGGTGGCGGTCGCTCCGGCCCGGCGTCCGGCCTTGCTCAGCACGACCACGCGTCGTCCGGCCCGATGTGCCGCCAACGCCGCGGCCAGACCGGCGACACCGGTGCCGATGACGACCACATCGGCGTGTTCCTGCCACGCCGTGGGCAGGCTCATTCGCCGCCGCCCGGCTGGCCGATTGCGATCATCCGCTGCACACTCTGCCGTGCCAGTGCCGCGGTCTGGGTGTCGACGTGGACTTCGTCGGCGCCTTCGAGCAGGCAGCGCAGCAGGGCCGCGGGGGTGATCATCTTCATGTACTTGCAGGAGGCGCGGTCGTTGACCGCGCGGAAGTCGACTTCTGGTGCGGCGCGGCGTAATTGGTGCAGCATGCCCACCTCGGTGGCGACCAGCACCTCGCGGGCGCGGGTCGCCCGTGCGGCGTCCAGCATTCCACCGGTGGACAGGATCTTGACCCGATCGTCGGGGAAAGCGCCCTCGCCGGCGAGGTACAGCGCCGACGTCGCGCAGCCGCACTCGGGATGGACGAACAATTCGGCGTCCGGGTGCCTGCGGGCCTGGTCGGCGAGCTCGTCACCGTTGATCCCGGCATGGACGTGGCACTCACCGGCCCACACGTGGACGTTGTCGCGGCCGGTCATACGGCGCACGTGCGCGCCGAGGAACTGGTCGGGGCAGAACAGCACCTCGCGGTCGGGGTCGATCGAGGCCACCACCTCGACGGCGTTGGACGAGGTGCAGCAGATGTCGGTGAGCGCCTTCACCGCCGCGGTGGTGTTGACGTAGGAGACAACGACCGCGCCGGGGTGCTCGTCTTTCCAGGCCCGCAGGTCGTCGGGCGTGATCGAGTCGGCCAGCGAGCACCCGGCGCGCTGATCCGGGATCAGCACGGTCTTGTCTGGGCTCAGGATCTTCGCGGTCTCGGCCATGAAGTGCACACCGCAGAACACGATGGTGTCTTCCGGCGCTTCGGCGGCGACCCGCGACAGCGCCAGCGAGTCACCGACGTGGTCAGCGACATCTTGAATGGCGGGTAGCTGATAGTTGTGCGCCAAAATAGTGGCATTCCGCAGGTCGGCCAGTCGACGAACCTCGGCCGCCCATTGCGCGTCGCCGTCAATGCCACCGAAACCGTTGGGAGAGTTCATGATTCCCGCGGCCAGGTCACTCGCCATCGCTTCATCCAGCCCGTTTGGCAACACGTCGGTGCGATTCGCGACTGTCATAGTCGATCCTTTCGCCTCCCGGCTTGGGTTTTCGACTTACAATCGAAAACATGAGCAATGGTAGCACTGCCCACGAAGTCCTGGCTGTCGTATTCCAGGTTCGCGGTGTCGGACCAGCCCCGAAGGCGCAGAAACCCGAGCTCAGCGTGCTGCTGTGGCAGCGGGCCCAGAGTCCACAGCGCGGTGCGTGGTCCCTGCCCGGCGGCGGGCTCCGCCACGACGAGGACATGACGACTTCGGTGCGACGCCAGCTCGCCGAGAAGGTCGACCTGCGCGAGGTCGCCCACCTCGAGCAGCTCGCGGTGTTCTCCGAACCCGCGCGACTCCCCGGGACCCGGACGATCGCGTCGACGTTCCTGGGCTTGGTTCCCTCCCCCGCCGTCCCTGAACTGCCGTCGGACACCCGCTGGCACCCCCTCACCGCGCTGCCGTTGACTCAACGCTTGGGGTGACGCGTTTTGTTGTGCACTTGCTTTGTTGGTGATGTGCAGGTCTGCGCCTGCGCGTCGGCACCATCAGCGCACACGGCAAAGGAGTAGTACAGCTCCAACGGCCTTAAACGCTCCGTCCGCTTCACCACAACACCGACCTTTCGGCACTCCTCCACGTCCACGTAGCACCAGGGTGTTGCACAAAAAGAGAGTTGCGCGCCATTGCCACTGCAGAATGGCTCCAATCCTTCCTCGTATTTGGCGCACCCGCGGAAGCCATAATCACGAGGGTAGAGCAGCGCTCTAGCATTGGCAAGAAGACCTGTTCTGCCGCCATCAAGGTGTGAAAACTGAAAG
>NZ_PKEK01000066.1 GCF_002863225.1 Mycobacterium sp.
ACTCTTACCGCATCAAAGACCGCGATCTCGGGCGAGTCCCGGGATCGGCCACCGAAGAATGAACACCAAGGGGGTCAATTTTCAACCGTCGAAAGGGGGTCAATTTTCGGCCGTCGTTGACACACGAGCGGGGATACGCCGAACGCGTGCCTGCCGAGGAACTCGCCGAACTGCGGCGCGCGGCTCCAGTTTGGTGGAATGGACAGCCGCATGGCGCTAACGCGTTCGATGCTTAGGACTAGTTCTGCGGCGCGGTCGTGAATGGCCGAGCCGGAGGGCCAGCGCCGACGCGTCGGACACTAAAGCCCTACTAGTGATACCTTCGACGCGTGGGCCCGGTCGTTGGCTTCCCTAAAGAGTCGGAATCTGGGGCGCGGATCCGGCCGCGCAAGGGCCTTTTCGAAGGCATCGAGGCGCCCCCAACTGCCGCTGCCGGGCTCACCCTCACGCTC
Source organism: Mycobacterium sp. (assembly GCF_002863225.1). Taxonomy (GTDB): domain Bacteria; phylum Actinomycetota; class Actinomycetes; order Mycobacteriales; family Mycobacteriaceae; genus Mycobacterium. The sequence continues at coordinate 453 of NZ_PKEK01000066.1, forward strand.
GGAGACCCAAACGCTGGAGTGCGTTCTACGTCACGCGCGGGGTTCGCACCGCGCGTGCCGGGCTGTCACGGCGATTTGCATTAAAGCCGCCTAGGCACAACAGCTTCCGCCCAGCCGGTTCGTAGGCGGTTTTCGAGCGGTGACGCTGGTAATCGATGAGCAATGTGCCAAATCCCGTGTTCAATAGCTTGACCTGAAGCGTCGAGAGGAGTGGACGCGCCCACGCATCCTCACCGCACTTGACGTAGTCGGGGTCTATCGGCAAGCGCCGTGCGGCACCCCTGATCAGGGTCAGGGCAGTCCTTCGACGTTGTAGCCGGCCCATTGCTCGCTGAACGTTGTGATATCCGGGTTTGCCTGGAGCCATCGATCGTGTGCAGCACAGCGCCGGTGGAAATCTTCCACATCCAAAATGCCTTCCATCGGTTTGTTACCCCCCGCGATGCGCAACCAAGTTTGACCTAAGCACAGAATTATCGGCTTTGGCTGCAGTGGTGTTGGTGACGACCACAGAGGAGGAGGCGAAGGTAAGCACCATGAGCGAAACGCCAAGTTGAGCGTGCCAGTTGTGAAGTACCGGCATCCAAATCGAGTCACCACTCACGCCTATCTTCGATTCTGACGGGGTGGCCCGATTACTGAAATGTGGATGCGAATCCTGTTGAGCGAGTTGCCATAACAGTTTGATGGCCTGCGGTGAGTAGTCAAAGTTGCATGCAATGTTTGGAAGAACTGGGAAAGAGCGTGCATCACGTCGCGTGACGAATATCCCCACGGCGCGCTGCGAGCGCTGCCTAGTCGGCGGTCTGGCGATCGCATCCCGCAACGCAGGTTCATCGCGGACTCCTCACGGTCTCACCGAGGAGCATCCAGGCGTTTCGACGTTGCGGTTATCAGATGTCCCAGTGGTCGTCTATGCAATGCCAGTCGACGGCCCGCTCGAGGCTGTGGTGTCGCGTGCGTCAGGAACGAGTTGATGGGGCTCGGTGTCGGGCTCGTCGATGCCGAAGCCGATGATCCGTTGGGGCGTGATTCGGATGATCTCGGTGTCGAGGGCGTCACCGTTGGGCTCGGCGATCTGCTCGTCGGTGCGCGCCTGCTCGGCGGTGCCGCGGATTTCGAGGCAACGAACCCGATTGGGATCCCGGGACACGATGTCGTCGACGACAAACGCCACTTTGGGATGGCTGGCGATGTTGCGATACTTGCGGCTTTTGGACATGCGGTAGCCGCTGACGTCGATGGTGTCGAGGTCCGCGTTGAACGTGAAGCCCACCGGCGAGTTCTGCACGGTTCCGTCGGCGGCGACAGTGGCAAGTCGGCCGACGTCGGAGGCGTTCAAGTAGTCGATCTCATGGGGTCGGAAGCACGACATGATCAGCTCCTCATCGTGGTTGCTTCGACTGCGTTGCAGAACCATGCTTTGCAACGAAGTCGATTATGTCCCAACGGGATAGACCGTTCCATCAGGTGTGCACCGGCCTTAGTTGCGATCTGTGGCCGAATCGCCGGGTTGAATGGGGGTGTTCTGGCCGGCGGCCAGCCACCACCGCCCCGCGCGCTGGACGAGGACGTAGAGAGCCATCTCGGCGAAGTGGTCGGCAGGGTCGAGCGGGGTGCGGCGCACCTGTGCCAGAGCCACGTTGGGTCCCGGTGCGCTGACCTTGAGGATTTCGTAGCGTGACAACCCTGCGGTTGCACGGGCCAGCAGGGTGCGATGGATGTTGTGCAGGGTGTCGTAGCCGTGGACAGTGGCGCCGAACGGGCCGCCCCAGACGACGTCGGCGGAGAATCCAGCGTTATAGATGTCGGCGTCGTGTTCGTCGAGTCCACGTTGCAACGCGGACACCATGTTTTCCACCGCGCGCGTCGCCTCTGCGAGATGTTCTGGTGTGCCCAGAGCCGGTCGATGCGTCACCGTGGGCCTCCGCTGTCCGCGGCCGTTGGGGACATGTCGACGCTCGCATTCTGTGCTTGCAGCGCCACTCGGTATAGCCCGGGATTCGGCGTGACGTGAAAGTCGGGGTTGTCGTTCAGTGCCTGCAGCGCAGCCCGAAATTCGGGGTCGGCGGTCGCCGTGCCGAACGCCTCTTGGCTGTCCCACCGGGCGACGTTGATGAGCTGGAAACCGCTGTCCGGCATTACTGCTCGCAGGAGTCGATAGTCCCGGAATCCGGGTTGGTGGCGCATGAAGTCCGCCCGATCGCACCAGCCGGCGATGAAACCGTCGACTTGGTTGGACGGGATCTCGATCGCGTTGACGAACACGACCGGATGATCGGCAGTCAGGTCGCTCATGGGACGACTCCTTCGACTCGGGTCGATGTGTGTATGAGAACCAGGCTATGCGCCCATGCAAAGATTGTCACTAATAATGACGATATTTGAGGGATACAATCATTCGATGAGCGCGCACAACGCAACGGAGTCCCCCGCCGCGATCGGAGGCACCGACGACAAAGCCTCGTCCTTGGACGAACGTGGAGTATTCCTGCTGTCTCAGCTGGGTTTTCACGTCGCGACGCGCTGCGGTGAGCTACTGGCCCCACTGGGCCTGCAACCCCCGCATTACGGCGTACTGATGCACCTCGCCACCAACGAGGGTGTGAGCCAGCAGCAGCTGGCGGACGCGATGGGCGTGCACCGCAACGTCATGGTCGGGCTCATCGACGACCTCGAGGCGCGCGACCTGGTGCGCCGGGACCGTGACCCATATGACCGGCGGGCACACCAATTACGTCTCACCGACCGGGCGCACGCCGTCCTGGCCGACGCGAACACCGCCGTCGACGGTCTGGAAGAGGAGATCATGGCGGGATTAAGACCGCGGGAGCGCGATCGGTTCATCGCTCTACTGCACCACGCGACGCGGCGAGCACAGTTGCCTGTCGGCATTCATCCCGGTCTCCGCCGAGTCAGACGGACCAACACCCCCTGAAGCGACTGCACATGCCACAGCAGCGTCCACCCATCACCGGTCAGAGCGGCTGGTGAGGTGGGTGAAGCGACGAACCTGTTGGCTCGGGTGTTGGAGGCCGTCGACGGCCCTCCGGGCTTGATTGACGAGTTGGTGATCACCCCTGATTCTTTCGGCAACGCATTCACATGACCGTGTCTGCAGGGGACGCTCTCCGAAGGTCATTTGATTGGACCCCGACCCGATCCGAAAGAGAGTCCGTAATCATCGGGCAGATCTGGTAAGCGCAGCGCACTGTTGGCTCCGCATTATCGGCTAGCAGACAGCCCGCGGTCCCCCCGCTGGGGGACGTGCTCTCGGGTGAGAGGGGATTACCCATAGGTCCCAATGCATCCCACTGCCGTGCAGTGACGCGGGTCAACAGGGCGGGGGATCGGCATCCCAGTCGGTCAGCGTCCACCCGGCAGAGGGGTTTCCGGTAACGGTTACTCGACCCATGTTAGGCAGCGGTTTGCTGGTGATGAGTGATCGGTCGGGGTTGTGTACGTTCATCAGCGCCCAGAGCATGATCGCCGCACCGTGGGAGAATATGACCGGGTTCTCATGGCCGCTCTCGTAGATTTGTCGAACCGCATCGTTAAAGCGGCCTTCAAATTCGTTGCCGTTCAAGGAGCCTGGGATGCGCGCGCTGAGATCGCCGTCGAGCCAAAGCAGCGGTGCGACCATATATTGCTTCGCGTTCAGTTCGGGTTGGCCTTCGTACTGGCCGGCTTCGATCTCCCGCAGACCGGGCAGGACACCAACTGGTTCGTCCAGGATCTGCGCGGTGGCCGCGGCTGTTTGCTGGCTGCGGATCATGCTAGAGGCGTAGACACCGTCGTAGTGGTGGGAGGCTATTTGGCTGGCCGCGAGGGTTGCCTGACACCATCCTTTAGCGGTGAGTCCCGGCCCCGGAGTGAGGGTATCGATCAGGCCAGATGCGTTGCCTTCTGATTGAGCGTGCCGCACCAGCGTCATGGTGATGGTGTGCGGGCCTGATGCGTGCGCTGATCCGAGACCCGCGGTGATTAACACAATGACGGTAGCCAGAGCGAAACGCCGAAACATCTTCAGCACATTATGTCGTCGCGAGTCCTGGGCATCTACCGCGTCGACCAAACCGTGAGAGGTGCACGTTCCACCACGCGAAAGCGGTGCGGAATCGCTATGCGCGACGGCCACATCGATCACCGGGTGGGGCGGGTGTCACGCACCGGGAAGTGGGGTTCGAACAGGCCTCATGCCTGGGTCGGCGGCCGAAAGGGCTCGATCTTATTCGCCGCGCGGGCTCGAGCTAGCGGGCATCGCCGAGCACCGAGACGCCATGAAGAGGCCGACCGTGGCCAGGCAGTAAATGCTCTACTGGCAGAGCACGCAATCGTGCTGCCGTGCGGGACGCGGACGCCACGTCGATGATGTCAGGCGCGAGGCGCGGCTTGCCGCGTATCGTGAGGACCGCATCACCGGATAGCAGAGTGCGAGAGTCAGAGTGCCAGAACGCGATTCCGTCATCGGTGTGTCCGGGCGTGTTGATGACAGACCACGACGAGGCGCCGGGGAGTCGGTCGCCGTCGTCAAGCCCACCCGCGGGCTCTGGCCCAGACCAGAGCATGCCGCGCGAGGTACCGAAGCCGACGGTCGTGGACGCGGCGACGAAGCCGAGTGCGGCCTTGATGGCAAAAGGCTGTCCGAATAGCACCGGCCACGTACGAACGAGCTTGGCGACGCTCGGTGTGCGGGGTTTTGCGCTGTCCTCAATGTAGCTGAGCGTGGTCGACGGCAGGTGGATCGCCGACCCGTAGCGGGCGGCGAGCGCGGGTGCCCCGCTGACATGATCCGGATGGCCATGGGTGGCTGCGACGGCCACGGGGAGCCGGCCCTTCAGCAGCGGAGCGATGTCGGTGACGACCTTCGGCATGAAGGCATCAACCACGACGACGTTCCCGTCATCCCCATCGATGAGGTAGCAGTTGAAACACCATCGCGACACCCGTGTCACAGGTGAATCTGGAAACCGTTGGACCTTCACGCCTGCCATGCCCGTCCCTCCGCCGAACTAAGGTTACCGGGGGAAGTGAGCGAGGGGATTACCGCTCGACCCTGCGTTCGGGATCAGCCCGGCTTGCGTAAGCCGCAGGCGCGTACGTTTAACAGCGCGCTCGCGAGCACGGTGACCCATGCCGCCAAAGATCATCTACGAGCGGAATGTCTCTGTCAGGCCACGTTTTCACGCGATAGCGCCGAAAGAGTGACGCCCTAGCGCGTTACTGCCACGCGGTGTAGCGATGTTGAACGATCGAGTGAGGTGCCCGTCCATTGCATGCCGGCTGGCGTCTGGAAGCGACGTCGCGTGACGGCAGGCAAGGTCTTGCCCGCAGGATCTCTGCGTGCGTCACGATGTCTGGGTCGTCGCGTCCTCAGTCGCGGACGGCGCGACCACCTCGGCTGCCGAGCGCCGCCCTGGGTGCCTACGATCAATGGCGCAAGGCCGAAGTGCGCGACCGGCATCACGCGTGCACGTCTGCGGCAGATGTAGGAGGAGACGATGCTGACCTCCAAGCCGAACATCCAGGCGCGACGAGCGGCGCTGCGTGAAGCCTATCCGACATGGACGGCGACAACACTGCATGGCCGACTGGACGCATCCGCCGCGCGCTTCGGTAGTCGGCCCCTAGTCCTTCGCGACGATTCGATGTTTACCTACGACGACGTCGTCGCTGAATCACAGCGGCTGGCAGCGGGTTTGGTCGAACTGGGGGTGCGGCCGGGCGACCGGGTGGGCATGGTGTTGGCGAACTATCCCGAGTTCGTGACGCTGAAGTTCGCGATCTCGCGTGCCGGGGCCATCGCCGTACCTTTCAACTATCTCTACAAGCAAGACGAGCTGGCCTACGTGCTGGCAGACTCCGCGTGCCGAGTGCTGGTGATGATGACGGGGTTCGACGGTCTGGACTATCAGGCGATGCTCGATGGCATCGCCCCCGGCTGGGACTGCACTGAGTTCCCCGATCGCGCCGACGGCAACCAGGACGCAGTGCCCGGCCTGCGCCACGTGGTGCTCTTGCGCACCGACGCGCCCGCCCGCAGCGGCGTGAACACGGTGGCAAGCCTGGCATCCGGCCCCTACCACGATCTGACCGGCATCACCGTCAATCCCCACGACCCCGCCGACATGCTGTACACCAGCGGCACCACCGGCACACCCAAGGGGGTGGTCACCTCTCACGACGCAGTGTTGCGAACCGCGTACGCCTCGGCTCTCACGAGGGCCTATGAAGACGGACGTCGAATTCTGTTCTCGTTGCCCAGCTATCACATGTTCGGCTACATCGAGGGCCTGCTATCGGTGCTGTATGTCGGCGGGGCGATCATTCCTCTCACCGCGTTTAGCGCCGAGGGTTACTTCGCCGGCATCCAGCGCCACGCCGCCACGGATGTTCTTTGCGTGCCGACGATGGCAGTGGCAATGGTGGAGAGTCCGCTGCGATGCCGCTACGACTTGTCCTCACTGGAAGCGCTCCTCTGCGGCTCCGCGCCGGCACCGGTCTGGTTGTGGATGCAGATCGCCGAGGACTTCGGCATGGATGAAATCGTCACCGGATACGGGATGACGGAGTGCGGCGGCGCGATGACTCTCACGCGTCCGGAAGATTCGCTGCACCTGACCAGCGAGACCGTGGGGCGGCCGAAAATGGCTGGTGCAGCCTCAGTTCCAGGATCCGACGAACTCGTCCGATACAAGACCGTGGATCCTGTCAGCGGTGCTGACCTGGGTCCAGGGCAGGAAGGGGAACTGGTCTCGCGCGGGCCGACCGTCATGCACGGCTTCTGGAACAGGCCCGAGCAGACGGCAGCGACGCTGACAGGCGGGTGGTTGCACTCCGGTGATCTGGGGGTCGTGCGTCCCGATGGCTACCTCCAGGTCACCGGGCGCAGCAAGGAGCTCTACAAGAGTGGCGGCGAGCTGGTGATGCCCAAGGAGATCGAGGATCTCCTGGCACGCCACGCCGAAATCAGCCAGGTGTTCGCGGTGGGCCTCGTCGACGATCGTTGGGGTGAAATCGGCTGTGTCGTAGTGGTTCCCGCCCCCGGCGCCACAGTCACTGAGAAAGATGTGCTCGCCATCTGTCGGGCGAATCTGGCCAAGTTCAAGGTGCCCAAGAAGGTTGTGTTCTGCGCTGCTGACGATCTTCCGAAGACGCCGACGGGCAAAGTTCAGAAGTTCAAGCTCGTCGAGCAGTTGTCGCTCTGACACCGTGCTCCAGTTAACAAGTCGAACCATTCGGGACCCTGACATGGCGTCGGTTCGGCGATTAGACAGCTTTTACCGTCGGCGTGATGGGCCGCGACTCGCTGCAGACGATGCTCGACTGGATCGTTGAGCGCTATCTACCGGGCGAATTCGCGGAGGAACGCTGTTGCCGGCCTCGGAGCTTCATCCCCGCCCCGCCCACGATGGTCTAATCTAAATTAAATAGTTTCGGCGAGGCGCAGAGCTGTAGGAATTGAGACGGGCTCGGTGGCGGCAGCGAGCAGTTGGGGTGCTTGAGATGGTGATCGAGGCGCACGCCGACTCGGTATCGGCGGCCTGGCGCACAACCGGAACTCAGCCAGGCAAGGACTTCGTCGACTCTGCCTTCGATGTCGGCAACCCTCGGGCGAAGTGAAATCTGAAGGGATACATCGTGACTGAGAAGCCACCGTTTGACGTAGTTGTTATCGGAGCGGGAGCCGGAGGCCTGTTCACCGCTGCCCGACTCGCCCATCGCGGCTACCGCACCTTGGTGGTTGAGCGTCTCGACAAGATCGGCGGTCGCGCATCGACCGATGATATCGACGGGTTCAAGGTCAACAACGGTGCGATCGTCATTGAGGTGGGCGGCATCACCCAGCAAACCTGTGAGGAGGTCGGGGCCCCGTTCGATATTCGGGAACCTAGTCCACCGATCCTGTATCGAATCGCCGGTAAGGACGTCGACGTCACCGGCGGGGGCTGGGGTTTTCTACTCGGCAAGCTGACCCGCCAGGGCGCCAAACTCGTCAAGGGCATCGGCGCGGCGCGGTCAGACTCCGGCCTGCCCGAGGACGAGATCACCACCGCCGAGTGGGTGTCCAAATACACCAAAAACGAAGGCGTGCACGGAATCTTCCGCAACATGTGCGCCTCGGTGTTCGCCGTAGGGTCCGAGGATCTCCCCGCGCGAGTGTTCCTCACCTACTTCACCCGTAAGAGCGCCTTCAAGCGGTTCGGTTTCCACCCCCAGGGCACGATCGGCCTCTGGCGGGGGCTGGCTGACGTGGTGACCTCCCACGGCGGCGAGATCTGGTTATCCACCGAGGTCACGAAGATCGTCGTGGACGGCCAAAAGGTCACCGGCGTGCTCGTCGAGCGGGACGGTGCGCCAACCGAAATCACCGCACCCATCGTGGTCAGCGACATCGGGCCGGCGGCGTGCGTCGCCCTGATCGGGGCGGAGAATGTGCCCGGCGATTACCAAGAATCGGTGCAGCGAGGCGATCGCCCGACCGCCATGATCTCGGTGAACTTCGCCAGTCGGGACCGGCTCGTCGATGTACCCGGAATGCTCAGCTTCGCTCAGTCGCGGCGCCTGGCCTACCTCGCCAACTTCACCGACCTGTGCCCGGAGATGGCGCCGTCCGGCTGGAACCTCTACGTCGGCACCGCTGTGCCGAAGCCATCGGTCGGCGAGTTCGACGAGACCGCAGAAACCGAGCTGCTCCTGCAGGATTTGCGTGACGCGATCGAGGATTTCGACGAACGCGCCACGATTCTCAACGTCGCGGTGACTAGGGACGGCTGGCCACCCCAGCGTGCCGTCGCTGGGTTTGACCTGCCGCGTGATACTCCATTCGAGGGTCTGTGGAATGTCGGAGACGCCGTTAAGGAATACGCCAACGGAGGCACCACCGCCTGCGCTGAAACGGCGCAACTTGTCGTCGAGGAGATCGTTGCCGCCTACGCGCTGACCACCAGTCGCTGACTTCGCACCGCGAGATGTCAAGGTACAAAGCCGAATTCCGTGATTTGTCAAGTTTCTAGGTAGAAGAGTCAACTATGACGCGTTGGTATCCGCTCGAAGCCGCCGATGCAGAATTTCTCGAGTCCGCCCCGCACATCTTTCGCTACCAGAGGCGGTTTGTCGCACCACCTGAACAGGTTTGGGAATCGCTCGCCTCCAACGCCTCGATTTCGGCGTGGGGCCCTGCGATCAAAGAGGTCACCTGGACTTCGCCGCGTCCGTTCGGGGTCGGCACCACCCGCGAGGTCGCAGGCCTCGGAGCGCGCGCGCGTGAACGCTTCTTCCGCTGGAACGAAGGCCACGACTACGCGTTCGCTGTCTACGAGTCGACCGTCCCGCTCTTCAACCGCTTCGCCGAGGCCTACGCCGTCGAACCGGATGATGGCGGCACCTTGTTCCGTTGGACAGTGTCGAGCGAACCAAAGATCGCCGCACGATTGCCGTTCAAAGCGCTAGCCCCGGTGTTGCGGATTGTTTTTAGGCGCCTACTCAGCGATGGTCAACGCTTCTTCGCTGCCGGTGCCTGACGGCACATATTCGGTGAGAGCAAACGGCCCGAACGACTTTCGATGGCCGTCAATCAATTCCACGATCGCTCAGCGTGAATCGCAGGTCTTCCGGTTGTCACCGCCGCGATCGGCAGCATGACGTTCAGCGGCTGGAACACCGCGCAGCGCGAAACCTAGAGTGTGAACTGCGACGGTCCGAAGGTTTGGCAGCGCTCATATGGTGGCTTGAAATAATCTGCACACCCGCGGCCACGTACGGAGTAGGTCGCCCCGGCTCGATAGGGGTAGTACAACACTGCAGGGCCTGGGATGCCCATCGAAGCGCACTGTCCAGCCGAGCTGTCGCCGTCGATGGAAATGCAGACCAAAGAGGAACTCGGGTTGGCTTCGGCCGAGCACTTTCCCGGCTGCAGCGTGACCGACACCATGCTCGTGCCTGATACCTGCACGACTTTGAGTGGCGATAGTACAAACGAACACTGATCGGTCGCGGGATCGTCTGGCGGCGACGCAATCGCGGCTGTTGTTGAAGCGAGACAAGCGAACCCAATCGTTACGCTCGTTGCCAAGACCGCGGTCAAACGCATCATTTTTCGAACTCCACACTCACGGACTGCCAAACCCGGTCGTGTGATTGACACCACACGATGGGACGGCCATAATTCCGGAGTAGAAGTCGTACACGATGTTCGAATAAGCCGTCTGCGTTATGGGGTGCGCGATGGAGCGGATCAACGAATTGTTTTGTGAGCTTAGCGACGTGCCGACGCGCTGCCGCCCTGCAGGCGTGTCAAACTGCGCGATAAGTCGGGTGTGGCGGCCTGAGACGCGATGGTGACGTGATGTCGAGCGGCTACTGGCACGCCATCGAGTCTGCTCGTCCGTTGTTGCTGTGGGACTTGGGGTTACGGTTCCTTCCTACGTTTAATTCGGGACCCGCTACCTGCATCGGTCTTGGCGACCAAGCAGACCCCAGGCCATTTCCGTTGGGATGCGCGTGTTGCGACTCACACCGAGTAGGAAGCGTTGCGGTACCATCAGTACCGCGCCGGCCCGTAGCGATATCGGCAAACGTTGAGGTCAGGCGGATATATGAGTAGTGCATCAGCTACCTTGCAGACCCACTCCACTTCCGGAGGGCTGCATGCCCGTTGACGACAGACAGGTACGCGCCGCGATGTCCATGCCCGCCCGCAGGCCTCGAGTCAGTCGCGCCACCAGGCGCGAGGAAATCGCACGGCGTCTCTTTGCTGCCGCGGAAGTTCTTTTGGACGGCGGAACCCCCTTCTCAGCCATCAGCGTGGAACAACTCATCACCGGCGCAGAACTCGCTCGCTCCACCTTTTACGTGTACTTCGAAGACAAGGGTGCGCTAGTCATGGAACTGGCCGACCGAGTCACACGGGAAGTGGGAGAGGCTGCCGCCGCCTGGTACAAGCTCCAACCGGGCCTGACACGCGAGGAGTTGAAGGCCGCCCTAAACGACGTCGTCCGAGAGTACATCCGCCACCGACACATGCTGGCCGCCGTGGCCGAAACCGCTGCTTATGATCCGCGTGTGCGCGCTCAATATGGGGAGGTCATGGAGCAGCGCGCCGAGGACATGGCCGCCGGGTTTCGCGAACAGCAGTCTGCCGGCGTCATTCGCGCCGATTTAGACATCGCGTCGGTGACCCCATGGCTGGCGTGGATGATCGAACGCGGTCTGTACCACTTAGCCGCCGACAGTGAGGTTCACGTCGCCGAACGACTAGACGGTCTGACGACGGTCGTCTGGCAAACGCTCTACGCGCATCAAGAGAAGCCGCGGCGCCGTACCCGCTCCGCCTGACCCTTCAGCGCCTTCCGAACTGCGCCCCGCGATCTCGCGGTCTGCTGTCGGACGCACGGGTTACCCCGCACTGTCGCCGTGCCCATTAGGCGCAACCGCCTCAGAAGTGTCCGCGCTCACACCGGCTGCCCCGTGGTGATTGACAACACAGTTAGAGTCATACATACTGTTCGAATAGCGTGTCCGGGCATCCTTGGCCGACCTGTTCGTTTGGGCATTAACGCTCTCGGCCAAGGCTTTTCGTGCGGCGCGCGCCCCAAGCCACACACCCACAGGAGGCAGTTTTCATGGCCCAGGCACACGCCCCGCAGCAGACCGCCAACGGCCCCGCGTTGCCCTTCGTTCGTACACCTGAGGAGATGTCCGTCGACTGGTTTCGTGCCGTTCTTAACCGGTCGGGCCAGCTTGGCGAGGCGGATCTCGAGTCGGTGGAGCTCGAACCGGTGGGCGGCGGCGTCATTGCGCGGATGATGCGGGCGACGTTGACCTATAGCGGCCCGACATCCGCGCCTGCCTCCCTCGTGGTCAAGTATCCGACGGATGATCCGGGCAGCTACGGCCTAGCTCAGGCGATGGGCATGTATGAACTCGAGGCGCGGTTCTATCAAGACATCGCCTCGTTGGTCCCCGACATGGGCTTGGCACGGTGCTATCTGGCCCAACTTGCCGAGGACGCAACGACATTCAACCTCGTGTTGGAAGACCTCAGTGGGGAGATGAGTGCGGGCGACGTCTTGAAGGCGGCCTCCGATGACGAATGTGCCCGCGCGATCGGCGAACTCGTCGCTTTTCAGGCGCCGTTGTGGAACTCCAAGGAGGTGGCCGAACTCGAATGGCTGGCCGATCCCCGCCGCACGCTCGGCATCTTCGACGCGTTGCCGGCCGGGCTGGAGACATTTATCGCCCGCTTCGGTGACCGCCTCGACTCTGCGCACGTCAAGCTGTTCGAGTCGGTCCTGCCCCACGCCGGCACCTGGGTCCGCAGTTGGAAGGCGCCGACGGTGGTACAGCACGGTGACTTTCGCAGCGACAACCTGATGTATCCAACCGATCCCGACTCGGACCGGACCGTTGTCGTCGACTTCCAGACCGTTCGACTCGGCCCTCCCGGCCTTGACTTGGCGTACTTTCTCGGTGCCTCGTTGCCCACCGAACAGCGGCGCGAGGTCGAACGGGACTTGATCGCGGAATACCATCAGCGCCTTGAGAACTCAGGGGTGACGGGCTTCGATTTCGATGCGGCCTGGTCCGCCTACCGCGAGGGTGCAATGTACGGGGTCTTTCTTTTCGTGGGCATGGGTGCTCAAGTCGAGGACTCCGAGCGCGCCGTCTCTGTCATCACCGACCAGATCCGCCGATACGCCGACATGGCGATCGACCTTGAAGCGCCGCGAGCGGCCGGGCTCGCGTGACCCTGCGCTGCCAACCGATCACACCAACAACGACCTAGGAGACACCAATGGCCTGGAATGATCAGATCGATCTCGCGGATGAGCAGTTTCATAAGCGTAGTAGCGATCCGTACTGGAGCGAGAACAGCCTGTTCGGGTTCACCGTGCCGGAGCGCAATCTGTGTGGGTTCATCTATTTTTACTTTCGGCCGAACATGAATCTGGTCGTGGCCGGACCGGCGATTTGGGACCACACCGGCGAGGACGTGTACAACTGTCTCTATTACGGCTGGGACCAGCACCTGGCAATGCCCGAGGGTGCCGAGATGTACAACTTCGAGCTCTCGAATTCGTTGAGCTGCAAGATGATCAAGCCGCAGCAGGAGTATCGCTTGGCCTATGACCGCCACGGTGTGAAGTTCGACTTGACCTGGACGGCGGTCGCAGAGCCGCACTACATGAAGCTGGCCAAGACTGGCGACGAAGACCCCGGCATCAAGAATTGGGTAGCCAAAGACGGAGATTTTTCGGTCGGGCATTACGAGCACGCAGGTAGGTTCACCGGCACCGTCGAGATCGAGGGCGAGGTCTTGGAGATCAACTGCGGTGCGCTGCGCGACCGCGGTTGGGGGCCACGCCACGCTGACGTCAAGGATCCGCTTCGCGCTGGCTGGCCGTATGTCTTCGCGTCCGCAGATAGCGGGTGGCACCTCTACGACCCTCAGACGACCCTGTCGTTCGAAGAGGATCCCATCGAAGGCACGACGGAGACGGTGACCACCGGCTTCTACATCCGCGACGGCATCAAGGCGTTGGTGGTCGAAGGCACCCGTCGCGCCGAGCGCGGGCGCGACGGCCGGGTGCTGACGCAGGTCATCGACTGCGTCGACGAACTCGGCCGGGAATTGCACGCAGTCGGTCAGACGATGAACTGGCTGAAGTGGCCGATCAACAGCGACATCATCAACTGGTGGTCCTTGGTGAAGTGGGAATACGACGGCCAAGTGGTCTACGGCGAGGACCAGGACTTCATGAACTTCAGGCACTACCGCAAGCTATGGACGAAGCTCCTCGCTGACGACCCCGGGCTCTTGCACTGCTTTCCGGACTCACCGGATTACCCGCCATATCACAAGTAGCGCAACGGAATCCGCAGCCCACGAGTTGCCGGCGGGTGTTGCAGCTTCCAGCACTGAATATTCGAAATCAATTGGGGCACAGAGCAGTAAACAATGCTAGATGGAGGAACTCTCGATGAGTGAGCAGACGCAGGCAGACGCACAGCCTTCGATGATGGACGTTTTTCGGAGCACGTGGGACACCTGCCCGATGTTCGGGCAGCTGCGCGAGCACGCGCCGGTCCTGCACGTGCCCGAGCTCGACGCCTGGGTCATCAGCCGCTACGACGATGTCTTGGCGATCGTGAAAGACATGGACCGCTTCGGATGTATGCCTTCCGATTTGGTCGGCGAGGTGCCCGATGAACTGAAAGAGGCGTTGCCGCATGGCTACGCGCCGTGGCAGCCCGCGCTGGTCAACACCGATCCGCCCGAGCACAACCGGATTAGGAAACTCGCCGCCAAGCCGCTGACACCCGCCGCGGTCAAGGTCCGCGAGGGCGTCATCCGCGAAGCGGCGAACGCGCTGGTGGATGAATTCGTCGCCGACGGGCGTGCCGACCTGGTCGATAGTTTCGCCACACCGATGCCCGTGCATGTCCTGATCAAGATTCTCGGGTTGCCCTCCGAAGACCATCAGAAGTTCCGGGACTGGACTCTGGGTATTACCGAATTGTTTGTACCGACGATCTCCGAGGACCGGCGGTTGGAGCTGGCGCGTGAGCAGGTGCACTTCAACGAGTACCTGCTAGACGCCATCGCACGCCGGCGGGAGTCCCCGGGAGACGACTTGATCAGCGGCCTGATCCTTGCCCAAGAGCAAAGTGAGAAAAGCCTCACCGACCGCGAGATCCTCGGCGTACTTGGACAACTCGTGATCGCCGGCTTCGAGACCAGCGCCGGTGGGATCAGCTTCTCGCTCTATAAGCTTTGCGAGGACCGCGACCTTTTGACCCGGGTGCGCGACGATCTGAGCCTGGTACCCAAAGTGGTCGAGGAGTCGCTGCGGCGCCTCACCCCTGCGCGCGGCATCGTGCGGCGCGCGAAGGAGGATGTCGAGATCCGAGGGCACCAGATCGCGAAGGGCTCCAACATTTTCGCGTTGGTGCAGTCCGCGAATAACGACGAAGCCGAGTTCAGCTGCCCGGAGCGTTTCAACATCGATCGCGATGCGGCCGAGATGCGCAAGAGCATGCACTTCGGGCTCGGACCCCACACCTGCATCGGAATCTCGGTTGCGCGTTTGGACATGAAGGTGGCCATCGAAACCGCGATGACCCGACTGCCGAATCTGCGGCTGGTTCCCGACCAATCGATCCAGGTGCAGGAGGGGATGATTTTCCACCGCCCGGAGCGGCTGGAGTTCGAATGGGACGTATGACCGAATACTCGCTGGCGCTGCCAGCGAGCAATGGGCGGGGCCGGCAACGGCGAAGCCGGTCTGTATCCGCGTTCCTCACTGATTGGCATCCGCAACGGCGGCAGGGAAATAACGACAGCACGACAACCTTCCGAGGAGGGGATGATGGGTGAGCAGACCGCGCTGCAGGATGCCTGGGAAACCAGTGTGATTACCTGCAGACATCGAATTCCGATACGAACGGCTTCCCCGTATTACCTTGCGGTAGGCAACGAGGTCAGCGTTATGCAGGCCGCGATGCGCCGCGGCTTACCGGTTATGCTCAAGGGTCCCACTGGATGTGGCAAAACGCGGCTGGTCGAACATATCGCCGCCGCCGCCGGCGTGCCCTTGCACACCGTCTCATGCCATTACGATCTGACCGCTTCCGATCTGGTCGGGCGGTATGTCACTGCCGACGGCTCGACGGAATGGGTGGACGGTCCACTGACGCGCGCCGTCCGCGAGGGCGGAATCTGCTATCTGGATGAAATCGTCGAAGCGCGTCACGACGCGACCTCGGTCATCCACTCTCTCGCCGACCACCGCCGCGAGCTGGATATCGAGTGCCTCGGCGGCGAACGGATCAAAGCAGCCGATGGATTTCTCCTTGTCGTCAGTTACAACTCGGGCTGTCAACGTGTGCTGAAAGATTTGAAATCCTCGACACGGCAACGCATGGTGTCGGTGGAGTTGGACTTTTTACCGCCAGAAGCCGAGATCCGGTTGGTGTGTCACGAATCTGGCGTAGACCGTTCCACGGCCGCGTCCCTGGTGCGCCTCGGAGCGGCGATCCGGCGGGTCGACGACGCGGGCCTTCGCGAGGTCGCCTCGACCCGCACACTAGTCACCGCCGCAGCGTTGATGAGCGAGGGGTTGTCGTTTCACGCCGCCGCGACCGCTGCCATCGCTGGGCCATTGACCGACGACCTCAAACTGCGCAGCAGCCTGACCGCGATGATCGACATTTACGACCCCAGCTGAGGGCAGCTTCATCGACACCTCAGGAAAGCACGTGCCAACATCCGCTCACGGTTTGTATCCAAAGTTAGCCGCTCCGTGGTGAATTCAGTTTCCAGCTGCTCGGTCGAGCCGTGACGGCAGACCAGCGCCACTCCGAACCCGCAAACCCGACCGTCTCGGCGCGCCGCAGAGTCCCAGGCGAGGAAGGGATCTGGGTCTTCGTCCTCTTCGACATGACCATCTTCGCGTTGTTCTTTGCAACGTTTATGTACTCGCGCGCCAAAAATCGCCAAACCTTTTCCCACGATCACGCGAGTCTGCATACAGCGTTGGGAACACTCAATACCGTACTGCTGCTGACCAGCTCGCTGCTCGTCGCTCTCGGTGTCCAACAGTTGAACTCGGGCGTCCACCGAGGTACGCCGCGGCTATTTGGTGCCGCGTTGGCCTGCGGCCTGGGTTTCGTGATCGTCAAGGCCGCGGAGTGGTCGCAACTATTTGCCGAAGGCAAGTCGGTCAACGGCGGAGAATACTTCTCGTACTACTTCATGTTCACCGGCATCCATTTGCTCCACGTACTCATCGGCTGCGTCGTGCTGAGCCGGCTCACGGTCGGCGCGCGCCGCTCAGCCCTCACCAGCAATCAGACGATGCTGTGCGAGGCCGGCGGAATCTTCTGGCACATGGTCGACCTGCTGTGGGTCGTGCTCTTTGCCCTGTTCTACTTAATGAGGTGAAGCCGTGACCGAGGCGAGACGTCGTGTAATCGTGGTGTGGGCAGCGCTACTGCTCCTCACATTCGTCTCTTTCGTCGTTGGTATCGAGCAGGACGCCAGCGTCGCTTCCGCCGCCGCCATCATCATTGTCGGGATCGCGCTGTTCAAGGTGCGTCTCATCGGCATCCATTTCATGGATCTGCGGGTGGCTCCGATCGCCCTGCGGATCGTTTTCGAGCTCTACTCACTGGTCGTATTCGTTACCCTGGCGGCGATAGACATCGTTGCCCGCTAGTCGCCGACGGCCCCCAGGGCGCCGAGCACCGAACATGTCGCGCATTGGTGCCGGCGAGCTAGCGGGTGAAAGATTGAAAAGATCTTCGCGACAACAACATCCGTTCGAATCGCTGCTATCGTCGGCCAGACGCAGGCGCGTGTCCGTGGTCACGTGAGGGTCGCAGTGTGATTGACAGCACATCAACACTCATACATAATGTTCGAATATGACGTTCGCCATGGGTGTGGGTGCCGACCACTCTGCGGCGAAGTTCTCTAAATGAGCGTCAAAAAATTAGGAGGCACGCGTTGAAACGCTTGACCGAGTTGGCCTGCGCCTGGGGCGGCATCGCATTTGCGGTTCTTTTCTTTGTGGGTTTTGTTGGCATCGCGCACTTTGTCCCGCCCCTGAATCCGGCCAATACCGCGGCGCAGACGGCGGCCATCTACCGTGATCACACTGGGGCGATCAGGACCGGTTTGCTGATGTGCTACGTCGGCACAATGTTCTTTCTCGCCTTCGGCTCGGGAATCGTCGGACAGACCCGGCGAATCAAAGGTGTCGCTCCTGCGGTGACTTATCTTCAGGTATCCAGTTATGCGGCTGGGGTGCTGCTGATCATCCTGCCGATTGTCTGCTGGTTCACCGCGGCCTTCCGGCCGGAAACCTGGTCCGACGAATCAATTCAGCTGATCAATGATTTTGGCTGGATCGGCTTCGTGATCGGTTTCCCGCCTTTCGTCACGTGGGTCTTCGCCACTGGATTGGCCATCCTCTCCGATGAGGCCGAGCAACCGCTGTACCCCCGATGGTCGGGGTATCTCAGCCTCTGTATGGCCTTGATACAGGTCATGGCCCTCGTGCTGCCCTTCTTCAAGAGCGGGCCATTCGCCTGGAATGGACTGTTCCCGTGGTGGATACCGATGACGGACTTCTTCTCGTGGTTCATCGTCATCACCGTGCTGACGATCAAGGCCATCAACGCGCCCCAGTACGAACACGCAGCCTTAGCCGTCGCCGGAAGCCCCGAACTCAGCCTGCAACCACAGGCCCAGAACTAGCGGCACGGCCTCGACGACGGCTCAAGCCGGGCTGGTACCTCGCTTGCCGTGCGTCCCGGGCGGGCGCTTAAGAAGCGGAGCGAACAATGGCGTGGAACGACAAGATCGACGAGGCCGACGAACAGTTCCACCAGCACAGTGACGATCCGTACTGGAGTGAGAACAGCTTGCTCGGGTTCACCGCGCCAGAGCGCAATCTGTGTGGGTTCATCTATTTCTATTTTCGGCCGAACATGAATCTGGTCGTGGCTGGCCCGGCAATCTGGGACCACACTGGCGAGGACGTCTACAACTGCCTCTACTACGGCTGGGATCAGCACCTCGCGATCCCGCCGAATGCCGAGATGTTCAATTTCGAGCTGTCGAATTCGCTGTCGTGCAAGATGATCGACCCGTTGCGGAAATACCGGTTTGGGTATGACCGCCACGGTGTGAAAATCGATCTGACCTGGACCGCGCTCGCCGAGCCGCACTATATGAAGCTCGCGGATGACGGCAAGGAGAAGCAGGGCATCGGGAACTGGGTCGCGCGGGCCGGGGACCTCTCAGTCGGGCACTACGAGCAGGCCGGCACGTTCAACGGAATCGTCGAGATCGAGGGCGAAACGATCGCGATCGACTGCGGGGCTGTCCGCGACCGCGCATGGGGGCCCCGTTACGCCGACATCAAGGATCCGCTGCGCACCGGTTGGCCCTACGTGTTCGCCTCAGCCGAGAGCGGATGGCATCTCTACGCTCCACAGACCGCGCTGTCGTTCGACGACGATCCCATCGACGGCACGACGGAGACCGTGACCCATGGCTTCTACATTCGCGACGGGATCAAGGCCCAGATTGTCGAAGGCACCCGTCGAGCCCAACGCGGACGCGACGGGCGGGTACTGACTCAGGTGATCCACTGCGTCGACGAGCTCGGCCGGGAACTGCACGCCGAAGGGCAGAACAGAAACTGGCTGAAGTGGCCCCACTACAGCGACATCCTCAACTGGTGGTCCTTGGTCAGGTGGGAATACGACGGGCAGGTGGTCTACGGCGAGGACCAGGACGTGATGAACTTCCGGTACTACCGCAAATTGTGGACGAAGCTCCTCGCTGAGGACCGTGGGCTTCTGCACTGTTTTCCCGACTCATCGGCCTATCCGCCCTACGGAGTTAGCCGGCGATAACCCACTCAAGAATTGACGCCGCGGCCCGATGCCCCAATTTGCTGGCGGCAAGCGCGCCGATGCCGCCCGTCCCGCGGTCGATTCCTAAGGCATCGTGTAGCCGCCACTGACCGAGATCATCTGCCCGGTCACCTGCCGGGCTGCCCCCGGCGAGGAGAACCACAACACCGCGCGAGCCACGTCGGTGGCATCGGTGAGCCGTCGCAGCGGGGTGTCTTTGATCATGAAGTCGATCTGCTTCTGATTGAACACCGCGTCCTCGCCGACCGCCCACAGGCTTGAGGGCCCAATCGCGTCGGGACCCTCCGGAATGACGAGACCGGGGCACACGATGTTGGAACGGATGCCGTGGCGTCCGTGTTCACGAGCTGTAGTTCGGGCCAGGGCGACCATTGCGGCCTTCGATGCACCGTAGACACCCTGACGGATCTGACCAAAGGCGGCGTCGCTGGCAATGAAGACAATGGAGCCTTCGCCGGCTTCTTTCATCGGGCCGATAGCGGCCTGGGTCGCCGAAATCGCAGTGAACAGATTCACCTCGATGGTCCGCTGCCACTTGTCCCGGTCAGTATCGGTCGCGATGAACCCCGGCACGCTCCAGCCCGCATTGTTCACCAGCACGTCAATGCCGCCCCAGGCTTCCTGACAGGCGCCAACGGTGTCTTCGGCGGCGCCAGAGACGGTCAGGTCCGCGATCGCGACGCGGACGTCGGCAGCACCACGCTCCAGCGCTTCGGCACGGACCTTGTCAGCCTGCGAGGCATCGATGTCGTTGATCACGATCCGCGCGCCCTCAGCGGCGAACTCATGGACGATGCCGCGGCCGATATTTGATGCGCCGCCGGTGACGACGACGCGCGCGTTAGCCAAACCCAAGTCCATCGGTGCTCCTGTAGCTGGGCGGCCTGTTGCGGCCGCGCTCAAGCGTAGTTTAACCTGGATTAGAAATATGCCGATTGTTTTCAACCTTTGGAGGCGAAGCGTGTGACCGAGCCACTGCTAGACGAGCGGGTGGCTGTCGTCACCGGTGCAGGGCAGGGCATCGGCCGTGAGATCGCTCGTGTGCTAGGCCAGCACGGCGCCAAGGTCGTCCTGGCTGATGTCGACGGCGATACCGCTAAAGCGGCGGCCAGCGAGGTCGACGGGTTGGGGGTGGCCTGCGATGTGACCGACGAAGACCAGATGCGTGCCCTCGTTGCCGACACGGTGCGCGATCTTGGCCGGCTGGACATTTTTGTCAACAACGCCGGGATTACTCGCGACGCGTCGCTGAAGAAGATGACCGTAGAGGATTTCGACGCCGTCATCACAGCGCACCTGCGCGGAACATGGCTGGGCGTGCGGGAGGCATCGTCGGTGATGCGGGGGCAAAAGTCCGGCAGCATCGTCAACATCTCATCGTTATCCGGCAAATCGGGCAATCCGGGGCAGACCAACTACAGCGCCGCCAAAGCCGGGGTGATCGGGCTGACCAAGGCCGCGGCCAAAGAATTGGCCCACCACAACGTCCGCGTCAACGCCGTGCAACCCGGTCTGATTCGCACTCCCATGACGGCGGCGATGGCGCCAGAGGTATTCGCCGAACGCGAGGCCGCCGTCCCGATGAAGCGCGCCGGGGAGGCTGCGGAGGTGGCCGGGGCGGTGGTGTTTCTCGGGTCGAGCCTTTCCAGCTACGTGACCGGTTCTGTGATCGAGGTCGGCGGGGGGCGATACATGTGACGACCGTGCTAACCGAATCCAAGGACGGCGTCGGGTTCATCACCTTGAACCGTCCTGAGCGCATGAACGCGATCACCGTGGAGTTGGGCACAGCCCTCGAAAATGCTCTCGTCAAGCTCGGCGAGGACGGCTCGGTCAACGCGATCGTCATCCGCGGCGCCGGCCAGAATTTCTGCGCCGGTGGTGATTTCGCCGAAGTCGAGCGCCTGCGATCCACCGGCGGCCCGGCGTTGCGTTTACTGTTCGTCGCGTTCCGGAGGGCATGCGAAGCCATCGCCACGCTCGAGGTGCCGATCATTGCCGCCGTGGAGGGTGTCGCGATGGCGGGCGGGTTCGAGCTGATGCAGGCTGCCGACATCGTATTGGTCAGCGACGGTGCCCGCATCGCCGACAACCACATCAACTTCGGGATGATCCCCGGCGGGGGCAGCACGCAGCGGCTCCCCAAATTGGTCGGACGCCAGCAGGCCATGGCGCTGCTGCTGAGCGGCGACCGGATATCGGGCGCAGACGCTGTGCGGCTCGGCCTGGCGTACCGCAGTTTTCCCGTGGCTGAATTCGAGGACAGCGTGTGGCAGTTCGCCTCAGACCTGGCGGCGCGCCCGCGCGCCGCGGTCACCACGATTAAACGTCTGGTCAACGTCAGTCTGGACTCGACCGTCGCCCTCAGTCTCGATCGTGAGATGGCCGCAGTGGTGGCCCATATCAACGAATTACCGCAGACCAACGGTGTTGGTCCAGGAGGAGGAGACAAGCGATGACAGCTGTCGACACTGCACCGGTGGCCCTGGAAATCGGTGACGATGGCGTCGCCCGGCTCCAGCTCAACCGGCCAGAAGCTTCCAACGGCATGAACGTCGAGTTGCTCAAGGCGCTGCACGGGGCGATCCTTGCGTGCCACGCGAGCCCCGACGCGCGCGTGGTGCTGCTCACGGGAGCTGGCCGCAATTTTTGTGCCGGCGGTGACATCCACACTTTCGCCTCCAAGGGCGTCGACTTACCGGACTACCTGCGCGAAGCCACGGCGTGGCTGCAGCTAGCCACGGCCGCGCTCATACAGCTCCGGGTCCCCGTGGTGACCGCGGTGCAGGGTTTTGCTGCCGGGGGAGGTGGTCTGGGCCTGGTATGCGCCTCGGATCTCGTCGTGGCGGCCCAGTCCGCGAAATTCTTCTCCGGAGCGGTGCGGGTGGGCATGGCGCCCGACGGGGGAGCGTCAGTGACTCTTGCGCAGCTGGTGGGGCTTCGGCAGGCGCTGCGTATCCTGCTGACCAACCCGACCCTGGGGGCCGAGGAGGCGTTGGCAATTGGCCTGATCACTGAGGTCGCCGCGGACGACGAATTGAGGGCTCGCGCCGACCAGATCGCGACGACGCTTGCAGCACTGCCGACGCGAGCCCTGTCGGCCACCAAGCGTCTGGTGTGGAGCGGTGTCGGCGCCTCGGTGGAGCAACGTCTGGCTGAAGAGGCACGCACGGTCTCTGAGCTGTCCGGAACGGCCGATGCGATCGAGGGTTTACAAGCCGTCATCGAGCGCCGCGAGCCGAAGTTCACTGGACAGTGACCGATAGCTCAAGCACAGGCCCGGTCCTGGTCAGCAACCGCGGTGCGGTCCGCATCATCACGCTGAACCGGCCGGACAAGCGCAACGCCATCGATATCGAACTGCGGATCGCGCTGGCCGAAGCCATCGAGGCGGCCGACGCGGACGCCTCGGTGCGGGTGATCGTGCTCACTGGCGCGGGAAAGGCGTTCTGTTCCGGCGGTGACATCAGCACCATGCAACGGATTCCGGCGGGACCCGCCCTCGAGCGGGCCCGTTTGGCGCAACGCGTCATCGCGGCGATCTGGACCACCAGCAAGCCGGTGGTGGCCGCCGTCGAAGGGTCCGCGTTCGGCGCCGGGACGGCGCTGGCAGCCGCCTGCGATGTAGTCGTCGCGGGCGGCGACGCACGGTTCGCCACCACGTTCACCGGCGTCGGACTGGCGGGCGACATGGGCTGCTACGTGTCATTGCCGGCGCGCGTCGGCATGGCGCGTGCGCGCCAGATGCTGCTGATGCCGTCGCCGATGTCTGCGAATGAGGCGCTCGATGCGGGTCTGATCGACATGCTGACCGAATCGGGTGCTGCGTTGAGCGTCGCGCTGCGCAGCGCCGCGCGGTTGGCGGAGGGCCCAGCGCAGGCCTACGGCGTGATCAAGTCGCTGCTGGCCGCCGCGCCGACACTTCATCCGCTGGAAATGTTGGAGCAGGAAGCGACCCACCAAGCCGTGTTGTTCGACACCGACGATTTCGAAGAGGGGGCCGCCGCGTTCCGGGAGAAGCGGAAGCCGGTCTTTGGGGCCGTGCGCCGATGAGTGCACTTCAAGCACGCTTGGACCGCTCTTATGCCGGTGCCGAGGCCGACCCCGAACTGGTGGAATACACCGTCGGGACGCTCCTGCGCGAGCGGGCACGCACGCACCGCGACGTCACGGCAGTGATCGGGTACGACCACGCTGACAACGACGTCAGGATGACCTACGGCCGACTTTTCGAGGAGGCGGCGAAGGTCGCCGCGGCCTTGACGCGGTTAACCGATCCGGGTGACTACGTGGCGCTGTGGGCTCCGAACCTCGTGGAATGGCCGATGATCCAGTACGGGGCGGCGCTCGCCGGGGTGGTCCTGGTCGCACTCAACCCCGCGCTGCGCGCCACCGAGTTGCGCTACGCCCTGCAGCACTCCGGCGCCAAAGTCCTCATCCACGCGGAGCGCAGCCGTGACTACGACATGGCCGCAGTCGTGTCCGAGGTTGCTCCGGCGATCGATGGGCTGGTGTCCATCGGGTTGTCCGAGACACGTTGGCGCGACCAGGAAGTCGAGTCCGCGGCCCCGGACCGCACGCCCACCGACACGAACCTTCCCGTGATGCTGCAGTACACCTCGGGAACCACCGGAACCCCCAAGGGCGTACTGCTTAGGCACCGCTCCTTGATCAACGTCGCCAAACTCACAATGGAAGCCGCTGGTATCAGCCACGGCTCGATCACCATCAATCCGCTCCCGATGTTTCACACCGCCGGCTGCGTGATCGCGACCCTCGGTCCGCTGTGGATCGGTGGGACGCAGTGCCTCGTGTCGCGGTTCGAGCCCGCCGGCGTTCTCGACCTGATCCGCCGCGAATCCGCATCGGTGGTGTTCTTCGTGCCCACCATTCTTGCGGCCCTGGTGGCCACCCAACGACAGCGCACCGATCCAGCACCGCCGTTGACGACCTGCCTGGGGGGTGCGGCCATGGTCGCACCCGACCTCATCGATGCCACCGAATCGGTCTTCGGGGCCAAAGTCATCACCGTGTTCGGACAAACCGAGTTGGCACCGGTACTCACCGCCACGCGCCCCGACGACGCCCCCGATGATCGGATGCACACCGTGGGCCGCCCATTGCCCAACGTGGACTGCAAGATCACCGATCCAGCGACCGGGTCAATAGTCCCTGTCGGGCACGAGGGCGAGATCTGCGCGCGCGGCTACCAACAGATGATCGGGTATCTCCACGATCCCACGGCGACCGCGGCGGCCATCGACGCTGAGGGGTTTGTGCACACCGGCGACCTCGGCGTGATGGACGAACGGGGATACCTCAAGGTGACAGGGCGACTTAAGGAATTGATCATCCGCGGCGGCGAGAACATCGCGCCCTACGAGATCGAGGAGTGTCTGCACGGGCACGACGCTGTGGCCGAGGCGTGTGTCTTCGGGCTGCCTGATGATCGGCTCGGGGAGGTCGTCGCGGCGGTGATCGTGTCGCACAACCCGCCGTCTGAAAACCTGGTCGACGTGCTCAGTGGCCACGCCCGCGATCACCTGATGCCACACAAGATCCCCCAGCGCTGGTTCGTCGCCGACGACCTTCCCCGAACACCCACGGGCAAGGTCCGCAAACACGCGCTGCCCGACTTAATCGCGGACTGCGGGGTCCGCGAAATCCACCACCGAGAGGACGCGTGATCATGACCTCACTCCTAGACCCGCGCGACGCAGGCAGCCGTTACGAGGGCCTGATCAAGACCGACAAAGTTCACGGGTCGCTGTACACCGATCCGGGGATCTTCGCCGAGGAGTTACGCAAGATTTGGTACCGCAGTTGGGTTTTCGTCGGACACGAAAGCGAGGTCGCCCAGCCCAACGACTACGTGCGCAAGCGTCTCGGGCTGCAGGACGTCATCTTGACCCGCGACCGCAACGGTGAAGTGCATCTGCTGCTCAACCGCTGCGCACATCGCGGCAACCAGGTCTGCGACGACGCCAAGGGCAACTCGGCCACCTTCCGCTGCCCCTACCACGGCTGGACGTACCGCAACACCGGCGAACTGGTCGGATTCCCGTTCTACAAGGGCTACGGCCAGCGCACGCTGGAACTGGCTATGGGCCGGGTACCACGGGTGGAGTCCTACCACGGGTTCGTCTTCGGAAGTTTTGCCCAGGACGGCCCGACGTTGGTTGAGCATCTGGGCGCAGCCGCCGGTGAACTCGACCGATTGGCGAGGCTCTCCCCGGAGGGCACCGTGTCCCTCAATGCCGGCTGGCTGCAGCACCAGACACGGGCCAATTGGAAACTGCTCGCCGAAAACGAGACCGACGGCTATCACCCGCAGTTCGTGCACGGTTCCATCTTCGGGGTCACCGGCAGTCCGATCGGTCCGCTGTACAGCGACGCGTCGACCGCGGTGACCCGCAATCTCGGCAACGGCCACAGCGAAAACGACCTGCGACCGGAGTTCCGCAAGTTCGCCGAACCAATGCGCTGGTTCGGCACCACGGAGTCGCGGGTGCCCGACTACGTGGCGGCGATGCGGCAGCGCCACGGCCAGGACGCCGAGCAGATCCTCATCGAGGGTGCCCCGCACGTGATGGTCTTCCCAAACCTGTTCATCGCCGAGATCCAGGTGTTCAACATCCAGCCGGTCGCGGTCAACGAGTGCTTGCAGTTCTCCACCGCCGTCCAACTTGACGGAGCACACGAACTCAACAAACGGATGGTGTCGCAATGCGTCGGTTCGGTTGGGCCGGCCGGCATGCTGCTGGCCGACGACACCGAAATGTATGAACGCAACCAGCTCGGCATCGAGGCGCTGACACCCGAATGGCTCGACGTCCGGCGGGGCCTGAAGCGAGAAACCGTCGACGACAACGGGTTCACCATCGGCACCGCGACCGACGAGACGGGAATGCGTGGTTTCTGGACCCACTACAAATCGCTGATGGAGACACCATGACATCGACAGTGACCTCCACCAAGCCCGCGCTGGGCCCGATCCCCGACGGTTTCGACCAGTTCGCGGTCGAGCAGTTCCTCTACCGCGAGGCGCGCTTCGCCGACGAGAACGACTACGACGCCTGGGAGGCGCTGTGGACCGACGACGCCCTGTACTGGGTTCCGTCGGGCGGTGCCGACACCGACCCGACCCGCGAGATGTCCGTCATCTACGACAACCGCAGCCGGATATCGACCCGCCTCAAGCAGGTGCGCACCGGCAAGCGGTACGCCCAGGCACCTCCTTCGAATCTGCGCAGGCTGCTGACCAACATCGAATTCATCGGCGGTAGAACCAACTCCGAAGGCGGGACCGACCTCGAGGTGGGCGCCAACTTCCTCGTGTTGGAGTCACGGGCCCGCGGCAACCACCTGTGGGGTGGGCGGACCACCTACCGGCTGCGCCGCGACGGCGACGCTCTGCGGCTGGCATACAAGAAGGTGGTGCTGGTGGACAACGACAGGCCCATCCCCACCCTGGGCTTTTTGATCTGAGGACACGATGAGCATCGAATTCGGCGACCCCGGGCCCCGCGACGTGCCGGGAGTCGGGCCAATAATCGACAGCGAGTTCGCCACGGTGTCGGTCAACATCGACGCCCAGGGCAATTCGCCACGACTGCGGCTGGAAGACCTGCGCACGGGCCGGGTGCGTTACCTCGATGCCCTGGAGTTGGAAACCATCGTGTGGGTCCCACCCGAGCGATTCACCGAACTGCTCGACCCCTCAGCCGACCGCTGGCACGGTGCCCCGTGAGGCGCGCCGCGGTGGTCGCACCGCTACGCACCGCCGTCGGAGCGTTCGGCGGGGCCTTACGGCCGCTACGGGCCGAAGATCTCGCCGCCAAGGTGATCGAGGCGGTGATCGCGCGCAGTGGCATCGCCCCGGAGTCCGTCGAAGATGTCGTCTTCGCCCAGTCCTACTCCAACTCCGAAGCGCCGTGCATCGGACGGTGGGCCGCTCTGCACGCCGGGCTGCCCGTCAACGTCCCAGGCTTACAGATCGATCGCCGCTGCGGGGGCGGGCTGCAGGCGGTGATCACCGCGGCGATGACCGTACAGACCGGCGCCGCCGATGTGGTGCTCGCCGGCGGTGTGGAATCGATGAGCAATATCGAGCACTACACCACCACCGCGCGTTGGGGAGCCCGGTCAGGCAACCAGATGCTCTACGACCGCCTCGACCGTGGGCGCGAATTATCGCAGCCGCCCAAGAGATTCGGCCCCATCAGCGGAATGATCGAGACCGCCGAGAACCTCGCCTCCGACTACGGGATCGACCGCGAGTCCGCCGACAGTTTCGCCGTCCGCAGTCACCGCCGGGCCGCCGCGGCGCAGGCCTCCGGAGCCTTCGACGACGAGATCCTCGCCGTCGAAGTCCCGCAACGCCGCGGCGCCCCAGTAGTTTTCGATCGCGACGAGGGCATCCGACCCGACACGACCGCGGCGACACTGGCTGGCCTACGCACCGTCGTGGCCGACGGAACGGTCACCGCCGGTAACTCCAGCCAGCAAAACGACGCCGCCGCAGCGTGTTTGATCGTCGCTGAAGACAAGCTCGAGGCGCTGGGCCTTGAGCCCATCGGCTACCTGGAAGGCTGGGCAGCGGTGGGTTGCGAGCCGTCCCGGATGGGGATAGGGCCGGTCGGCGCGGTGGAAAAGCTCTTCGCCCGAACAGGTTACGGATTCGACGACTTGGACCTGATCGAGGTCAACGAAGCGTTCGCCGTTCAGGTCCTGGCCGTGCTCTCCGGGTGGGGGATCAAACTCGAGGACGTCGAGGATCGGCTCAACGTCAACGGCTCTGGGATCTCTCTCGGACATCCGATCGGCGCCACCGGGGTGCGCATCTTGACCACCATGCTGCACGAACTGCGCCGCCGCGGCGGCGGATGGGCGCTGGAAACGATGTGTATCGGCGGCGGTCAGGGCCTCGCGGCGATCTTCAGTGGAGTCTCGGCGTGACCGCATTGCTCGGATACGCCAGCTATGTGCCCCGTTACCGGCTGTCGGGCGCGGACATCGGTCTGCGTCGCGGCGACAGGGTGGTGGCATCATTTGACGAGGACAGCACCACGATGGCCGTGCAGGCAGCGGCGGGGCTGCCCGACACAGCCCCGCCGCGTGCGGTGTACTTCGCCACCAGCAGCCCCGCCTATGCGGACAAGACCAACGCGACCGCCATCCATGCCGCGCTCGGGCTGCCCGCCGACGCTTTTGCCACCGACTTCTGCGGCACGGGGCGGTCGGGGTTTGCCGCGATGAAGGTTGCCGCGGCCTCCGGCGGGTTGGCCGTGACCGCCGACGTGCGGGTGGGACGACCAGGCTCAGCCGATGAGCGGTTCGGTGGCGACGGCGCCGCAGCTCTGCTCTTCGGCGATGGGCCTGGTATCGCGCAGGTCGTGGCCACGTCATCATCGACTGAGGAATTCCTCGACCGGTGGCGCTCACCGATGACCAGTGCGGGAGAGCAGTGGGAAGAGCGCTTCGGCGCCGAGCACTACGCCCGCCTGATCCGGGCAACCGTCGAACGGGTGCTGGACCTCGCGGACGTTTCCAGTGTCGATCACGTCGTACTCACCTGCCCCAACACCGCAGTCGGCAAGCGGGCCGCCACCTTGGTCAAGGGCGAGAAGTCGGTAGCCACGTCGCCGATCGGGTTCGCCGGAGCCGCCGACGCCGCGATCACCCTCTGCGGGGTTCTCGACATCGCAGAACCCGACGAGACGGTGCTGGTGATCTCGGCGGTCGACGGGTGCGACGCGATGTTGTTGCGCACCACCGGTGCACTCGCCGATTCCCGGCAGCCGGTGACACTGCGCCAACAGCGCGAGGACGGCTTGCCGATTCCCTACCTCACCTATCTGTCGTGGCGCGGCCTCGTCGAGATGCAGCCGCCGCGCCGCCCGGAACCGGATCGACCCTCGGGTCCGGCGACGGCACGAGGGGGACATTGGAAATACGCCTTACGCGGATCACGTTGCGACGCCTGCGGATTCACGTGCCTTCCGCCGGTGCGGGTCTGCAAGCGGTGTGGTGGCCTTGATGCGATGAGCGCGGTGCCGGTAGCCGCCTTGCGGGGTGTGATCGCAACCTACACCGTGGATCATCTGGCGTACTCACCGTCGCCGCCGGTGCTGCAGGCCGTCGTCGACGTCGATGGGGGCGGCCGACTGACCTGCGAGGTGGCCGACGCCGATCCCGCACAGCTGCAGATCGGTGAGACGGTCAGTTTCGCCTTCCGGCGGCTCTTCACCGCGGGCGGCGTGCACAACTACTTCTGGAAAGTGCGACTGAACGGGGAGCCTCATGGCAAGTAATGGGATCGCCGGACGTGTCGCTGTGATCGCGATGGGATGCTCGCACTTCGGCGAGCGGTGGGACATGTCGGCCGACGACCTGCTGTTGGAAGCCGTCACCGAATGTTTCGCCTCCGCACCGAAAGTGGACCGCGACGCGGTCGACGCCTACTGGCTGGGAACGTTGAGCTCCGGGATGTCGGGGTTGACGCTGAGCCGGCCGCTGGGCACCGAAGACAAGCCCGTCACGCGGGTCGAGAACATGTGCGCCAGTGGGTCTGAGGCCTTCCGGAATGCCTGCTATGCGGTGGCCAGCGGCGCCTACGACATGGCGATGGCTGTAGGGGTGGAGAAGCTGAAGGATTCCGGCTTCTCGGGTCTATTGCGCCAAGACCCACCGAGCGATGGCACAGCCCCCGAGCTGTCCTTGACCGCCCCAGCCGCGTTCTCCCTGATCGATCCCGCCTACGTCGCCAAACACGGGGTGCATGCGGACGAGATGCGTGATGCGATGACGCACGTGGCTTGGAAGAACCACACCAACGGCGCACGAAACCCGAAGGCGCAGTTCCGTTCGGAGGTCTCCAGGGAGACGATCGCTGCCGCACCAAAGGTTGCCGGACGGCTCGGCATCTTTGACTGTTCCGGTGTCTCTGATGGCGCGGCGTGCGCCATCATCGTGTCCGCAGATCGCGCGCACGAATACACCGAGACCCCGATGTACGTTCAGGCCCTGTCACTGATCGCGGGTTCGGGCCGCGGGTCGATGGACTCCGCCTACGACTACACCACGTTTCCCGAGGTCGTTCGCTCGGCTCGCGACGCCTATCAGCAGGCCGGCATCGACGATCCGCGGACGGCCTTCTCGTTGGCCGAAGTGCACGACTGTTTCACGCCGACCGAGATCGTGCTGATGGAAGACCTGGGTTTCGCCGACTCAGGCCAAGCGGTCAAAGACGTGCTGGCCGGGGACTTTGATGCCTGTGGACGCCTGCCCATCAACCCCGATGGCGGTTTGAAGTCCTTTGGTCATCCCGTCGGCGCCAGCGGGCTGCGGATGCTCTACGAGGCGTGGCTGCAGTTCAGCGGTCAAGCCGGGCGCCGTCAGCTAGCCGATCCGCACACCGCGCTCACCCACAATCTGGGCGGCCGACCGGGGGGTTGTATCTCGTTCGTGTCGGTGGTCGGTCGAGAGCCGGTCCGCTGAGCATCGCGTGGCACGGCACGGCGCGGTCTGCGCCGGGGCCGGTCCGATGAGCGGTGCGGTGCCGACCAAAGAGGCTTGCGCAGCAATCGCACATGCCGGCGTCGGCGCGCACATCGTTGCGACCGCGGGGTGCGGAACTCCGACGACCCTGCTGCGGGCGCTGAGTAAGCACGCGGCCGGGCGAGCGTGGACTCTGAGTTCGGGGCTGCTGTTGGGGGAGTACTCGTTCGTACCGCAGGTCCGAAGCGGGGATCTTCGCTACCTGACCTGGCATGTCATGCCGCCGGTGCGCGACCTCGTCGCCGCCGGGGCGGCGCAGTATTCGCCGATCCGCGCCTCGCATCTGGCCGCGATCCTGCAGCGCCGCGGTGTCGACGTGGCGCTGGCTCGAATCAGCACGCCGGACCGGCATGGTTACGTGTCGGTGGGGCCCTCGGCCAGTTACGCCTTAGATGCGTTGAGACTGGCGTCGGTCCGGATCGGGGAGGTTGATCCCCAACTGCCCCGAACGTTCGGCGACACGGCCGTTCACAAGACGGTGTTCGACGCGATGATCGACTCTGCCGACCCCACACCGGTGTACACGTCGGCTCCGCCGGGGGAGGTGAGCGCTCGCATCGCTGAACATGTACTGGCCGTGATGCCGCAGGATCCAACACTGCAGATCGGGATCGGCGCGATTCCCGAGGCGGTGGTCAGCGCGCTGGCGACCGCCGACCTGGGACAAGTGCGCTTCGCCGGCCTGGTGACCGACGACATGGTGGACCTGTTCGATCTCGGCGTGATCCCGCGTTCCTGTGGTGGCCCGGTATTCGTGTCGCCGGAATTGATGGGATCGGCCAAGCTGATGCAGTTCGCAGACCGCAACCCCGCTGTCGGTGTCTATCCCTCGTCGGTGGCCCATGACCCCGTGCGCCTCGGGCGCAGCCCCCGTTTCGTCTCGCTCAACACCGCGATCGAAGTCGACCTGGGAGGCCAGGTCAACAGCGAAGCGATCGGCGGGCGACAGGTCGCTGGTATCGGCGGAAGCCTCGATTTTGCCGATGCCGCGGCGCGGTCGATCGACGGAATGGGGATCATCGCATTACCGTCGACTACCCCTCGTGGCATTTCCCGCATCGTGGCGTCGGCGGCCACGGTCACGATTCCGCGCTCCATGATCGACGTCGTAGTCACCGAATACGGGGTAGCTCGCATCGGCGGCCGCGACGTCGCCGAACGAACCGAGGCGCTCATCGGCATCGCGCATCCCGACCACCGCGATCGCCTGCGCGAGCAGTCCGTCGCGCTGGTCGGCGCGGCGGACCGGTGAAATCGCGGCCGGCGGGGGTGCCTGGCCCAAGTGCTAACTGCGCGGCCTGATCAGTCAATCACTGCGTATCCCATTCGAACTCGAGGTGTTGCGGCGTGCAGAAGATGAATCCCGGGGCCAGTGGCCTCTGCTGATCCGGCACGAGTCGAAGGTTGGGCAGCCGTGCCACCAGCAGCTCCAACGCGATTCGGATATCCAGTCGTGCCAGCGCCATCCCGGGGCAGGAATGCACACCGGTGCCGAATCCCACGTGGTTGCGGACGTCGCGCTTGATATCGAATTCCCTTGGTGCAGCGAACATCTCTGGATCGAGGTTCGCCGCGCCGACGAGTACGAAAATCCGCGAATCCTTCGGGATGAGGCGACCGCTGATCTCAACGTCACTCTTGGCTACTCGGAAAACACCCCGGGCAGGGTTGTAGCGCCGGATCGTTTCCTCGATGACCGCCGGCAACAGCCGCGGGTCCGCACGCACCTGCTCGAACACCTCAGGGTGTTCGCACAGCGCGACGAGCGCGAGGCCAATCGTGCCCTGGGTGGTTTCGAATCCGCCCGTGGTGAGTTGAGTAATGATCCCGAGGATCTCCAAATCGCTCAGACTCCGCTCGCCCTCGCCCTCGGCGGCGCGGATCAAGCCGCTGATGATGTCGTCGTCGGGATCGGATCGCCGCTTCTCGATCGCGGCGTGCACGTAGTCATTGAGCTCGATCTGGCCCAGTGCGAGTTCGTGGCGGCGTTTCGCAGGCAGCGTCGGCACGAAGAGTTCGAACGTGCCCAAAATCCAGCGCTTGAACCGTGCATGATCAGAGTCGGGGAATCCGAGAATATTGGCCATCACGGTGACCGGCAGCGGCAAGGCGAATTGTTCAGCAAGGTCCGCGTGTCCGTCGGCGACAAACCCGTCGATCAGCCCATTGGCGGTACGGCGAATCAGAGCCTCGAAGCGGGCGACAGCCCTCGGCGTCAACGACTTCTGAGCGAGCTTTCGAATACGGTTGTGCGTCGGCGGGTCGGTGTTGACGAGGGTGGGAATGCTCAACGCGTAACCGGCCGGCAGTTCCTCGGCAAGATCGGCTGGAACAGCGCCCATCATGTCGTCGGGCAGGTGACCGAATCGCTCATGGTCACGCAGAGCGACGACGACATCGTCGTACCGACTGACGGCCCACATGTTCAACGCCGGCATGTAAAGAACCGGGTCGTTGTCCCGCAGCAGCGCGAACGTCTCAGCCAGGTCCCAGTTGGATCCGGTGAATGCCTCCCACAACGCCGCCTCAGTGGGACTCAACGTTGGCGTGGGTTCCTGGGTGGACATCAGACTCTCTTTCGCGTCATGCCGGCCGAGCGACCCGCTCGTGCCGAGTCAAACACCGACCGAACGCCAAGTGCAGAGCCAGATTTATCGGGGAAGAATGTGACCCCGTTCACTCCGAAATTGGGCGCAGTAACAACGGGCAACATTGCCTTGCCGCCCCCGACACGTTGCAATACTGACGGCCATGAGCGAGGACGCACGGCAGCTGGGGGCCTTCCTACGGGCGCGCCGCGCGGCGCTGGCACCCGAGGCGGTCGGGCTTGCGGGGGGCGGCCGCCGTCGACGGGTACCGGGTTTGCGCCGCGATGAAGTGGCCCGCCGGACCAACATCAGCACCGACTACTACACCCGGCTCGAACAGGCGAGGGTCCCCACCCCGTCGGCGACGGTTCTCGCCGCGTTGGTCGACGCGCTGCTGTTGAACGAGGAGGAGGAGCTATACCTGCGTGCGATCGCGCACCGGCATCTGGCTAAGCCGACATCGGCCACCGCCGTTGAGGTTCCGGCACGAGTGCTCAGGCTGCTAGACGATTTCGATACTCTGCCGGCGCTGGTCATGAATCCGTTCATGCACGTCCTTGCTTGGAACCGGCATGCGGCGGCACTGTTCGTCGACTTCGGCGAAATCCCGCATAACGAGCGGAACCTGGCGCGGCTGATCTACTTAGACGAACGGCTGCGTTGTCGGTTCACCGACTGGGATGAAATCGCTCGGGCGTGCACGGCGATCATGCGAACGGGCGTGACGCGCCACCCTCATGACGAAGAATTTCTGAGTCTGCTCGACGAGCTGCCCCGCAAGGATCCCCGATTCGGAAAGTTCTGGGGGACACAAGAAGTCGCCCGACGCCCCCGCAGCCGAAGCACCTATATTCATCCCGGAGTGGGCGTCATGGTGCTCGATTGGCAGATCCTCACGAGCGCGGAGAATCCTGACCATCTGATCGCGGTGATAAGCCCGGGAGACGGGGAGCGCAGCGCCAACGCGTTCCGGGCACTGGCCGATATGGCAACGACCATAGCGGCCATTAGTCACACATAGCGAACGCTACGACAGGGAGCTGGTCTGCGTTACTCAGAACTGCAGTGCGGAGAACCGCCAGTCCAGCACCTGCCGGTCGGGCTCGCCCCCCGCACTGACGATGGAGCGCAGCCGCAGTATTCCGCCGCCCTTCGGCAGCGGCTCAGCCGCCTGCACGTGCAGCTCGCTGAACAAGGTGTCTCCTTCGTGTACCGGGCCGGTGTGATCGCACGACTCCCAGCCCAGCACGGTAACGAGGTTGGGCAATAGGCGGCTTGCCTGCGCCAGCGCTAAACCAATGGTGTGGCCGCCATATACTAGGCGCCTCCCACTGATGCGCGAATCATGATGTACGGCAGCGATATTCAGTGTCAGGCGGGCCAGTTCTGGAGCGTTGGACACCACGTCGGCGCTGCTCGCGAAGACGGTGCCGGCGATCGCAGGATCGAATTGCGCGCCTGGAACTCGCGTGTGGAATGCATCGCGGTCCCAGTTCTCGATGGCCGGGCCCACGGGTTTGGTTCCCGCGCCGATAAGCGACAGGTCGTCGTAGGGGCCGTGTGACTCGGGATCGGCGGCCGGGCTCAGCGGCAGCATTGCGCAGCGATGGAAATCCAGCACGAGCCGACCCAGTTGATCGGTGGTGGTCATTCTCAGCGCGGCCATTCCGGTCGGTGCGCGGCCGGATTTGGCCTTGTTCTTCCGTAGCCCTGCCACCACCGTTCGCGTGCACAGGGTGTCACCGATGACGGGGAAACGGTGGAACACCAGTCCCCGGTAGAACAGGTTGGCCTTCACCTGACGGGTGGCCAGGGTGGATTGCCCGATGGCGACGTCGCAGACAAGGCCCGGGTGCGCCAGTGCCGAAGTGGCGCCGAGCACCGCATTCGAGAGGTGGGCATCCAGCGGCAGGCGTAGACGGTCGCCCAGGATCGCCTGGTGGGTCGCCGCCACCCCGGAGCTGAGCGTCATGGCGGGAGCGGTGTCGAAGACGCGGCCCACGTGCAGCTCGTCGAAGAAGGGGCCCTCGGGCACGGGCGTCGGATCGGTGGGTTGTGGCGGCACCTGAATCCTCGCGCTACGTGCGCGCGGCGATGTCGCGACCGATGATCTCCTTCATGATCTCGGTTGTGCCGCCGTAAATCGTCTGCACCCGAGTGTCGACAAAAGCCCGGGCAACAGGATATTCGGCCATGTAGCCATATCCGCCGTGCAATTGCAGGCATCGATCCACGACGCGCTTTTGGAGTTCACTGACGAACCATTTGCCTTTTGCCGCATCCACGTCGCTCAGCGACCCGGC
The DNA here is from genome assembly GCF_002863225.1 of Mycobacterium sp. Taxonomy (GTDB): domain Bacteria; phylum Actinomycetota; class Actinomycetes; order Mycobacteriales; family Mycobacteriaceae; genus Mycobacterium. The sequence continues at coordinate 36,352 of NZ_PKEK01000066.1, forward strand.
ATTGAAATCCACCACGCTCTTGTCGACATAGGCTTGGGCGACATCGATCTCGGTGTCCATCTCGGCGAGTTCGAAGCGAATGTGCTGCTGCGCGGTTAGCGGCGCTCCGAAGGCGCTGCGGTCGCGACAGTACTGAGCAGTCAGATCGAAGATCGCTCGTGTGGTCGCCATCGCCTTGGCGGTTACCCCGAGCCGTTCGCGGGGGAGATGGCTCATCAGATAGCGCAGCCCGCGGCCCTCCTCCCCGAGCAGATTGGCGGCAGGAACCCGGGCGTCTTCGAAGAAGAGTTCCGCGGTGTCCTGAGCTGGCAGCCCGATCTTCTCCAGCTGCCGGCCACGCTGAAATCCGGGAGTATCACGCTCGACGATGAACAAGCTGAAGCCGCTGGAGCCGCCCTCGGGGTCGGTCCGGGCAGCCACGATCACCAGATCGGCCATGATCCCGCTTGAGATAAATGTCTTCTGTCCGTTGATGATCCAGTCATCACCGTCGCGGTGGGCCGTGGTCCTCATGGCTTTGAGGTCGCTTCCGGCTCCGGGTTCGGTCATGGCCAGAGCGCCGATCAGGTCACCGGCAGCAAAGCCTGGAAGCCAGCGCTGCTTCTGCTCGTCGCTGGTGAGATCCAGCAGGTAGTGCAAAACCAGGTCATCTTGCAGGCTGACGGTCAGCCCGAAGGACAGTGCGTTGATGCGCGACACTTCCTCGCACACAACCATCCGGAACCGGTAATCGCTTTCGCCGGCGCCGCCGTACTGCTCACCAATCTCCAGCGCGTAGATGCCGGCCTTGGCGGCGCGCGCAAAAACCGCTCGATCGATGAAGTGGTCGCGATCCCAATCGTCTTGGTGCGGAACGACTTCTCGGGCCAGAAATTCCCGCACCGTTTCGCGGTAAGCCTCGTGATCGGGACCGTACAAGTCGCGTTTCATGGTCACAACCTTTCGATGATGGTGACGTTGGCCTGCCCCCCGCCCTCGCACATGGTTTGCAGGCCGTAGCGCCCGCCAGTGCGTTCCAGCTCGTGAAGCAGCGAAGTCATCAGGCGCGCACCGGTGCACCCGATCGGATGTCCCAGAGCTATTGCGCCGCCGTTGGGATTGACCCGAGCCGGATCGGCGCCGAGTTCAGCGAGCCAGGCCAGCACGACCGGCGCGAAGGCTTCATTGATCTCGACGACGTCGATGTCCTCGATTGACATTCCGCTGCGCTTGAGCGCGTGCTGGGTCGCCGGGATCGGCGCGGTCAACATCATTACCGGGTCACCCCCACGAACTGACAGATGGTGGATGCGCGCGCGCGGTGTGAGGCCGAAGCGATCGACGGCGTCCTGTGAGGCGATCAGCAAAGCGGCGGCGGCGTCAGAGATTTGACTCGCTACCGCGGCGGTGAGGACACCTCCGTCGATCAGGGTCGGCAGCGTCGCCATCTTTTCCAGTGAAGTGTTAGCGCGCGGCCCTTCGTCGATGCTGACTCCGGCGTAGGGGGTGATTTCGGAAGAGAAGCGTCCCGCGGCGATCGCGGTTACAGCGCGCTGATGACTTTCGAGAGCGAAGCGTTCGTTGTCCTCGCGGCTCAGGTTCCACTGCTGCGCGATCATCTCTGCGCCGCGGAACTGCGAAATCTCCTGCGTTCCATAGCGTTCCGCCCAACCGCGGCAACCGGTCCATGGATCGACCGACCCGAAAGGCTCGCCAGCGCCGAACGCACTCAGGATCGGGTACTGACTCATTTTCTGTACACCGCCGGCCACGATGAGATCGGCGGTGCCGCTCATCACGGCCTGCGCCGCAAAGTGAACGGCTTGCTGGGCCGATCCGCACTGCCGGTCGATGGTCACCCCGGGAACCGATTCCGGCAGACCCGCGGCCAGCGCCGCGGTACGCGCGATGTCGCCGGCCTGGGATCCAATGTTGTCCAGACATCCCAGGATGACGTCATCGATTGCGGCAGGGTCGAATTCGTGCCGACGCACGACGGCGTTGATCACGTGGGCGGCCATGTCCGCGGGGTGTTCGGCAGCGAATCCGCCGCCACGCTTGCCAACTGCGGTCCGGGCAGCGTCAACGATGTAAGCCTCAGCCATGCCCTTAATTTAACATAGAATCAAAACCGCCGAGACCCTGCGTTCCTGCGTAGTGCGAGGTTGATTCGATAGCTCACGATCGCGCCGAGAAGCGCGGGACGTCTACCGTTGCGCGTTCATTGCCTATGGGACGTGAGCGACCGCGGCGCACTTGTGCCGTTGTCAGCTTCGTTGTGCGACCGGGCGTGGTGCACGGCAAGACAACAAGTCTCACCGCCGCACTCAGTACGAGGTGCCGACCACTGGGCGTCGCGCCTATGCGCGCTTGCGCGCCGGTGGTGCCACGACGTCGTCGTTAGTCGGGCCGATGCCGGTGCGGACTAGGGCCTGCGCGGTCGCCACGAGCAGGTCAAGGGAGTCACGTCCGGCGATGAACCATTCGGCCGCCCAGTTGAGCGCTCCGAGCAGCAGCATTTGCGCGGCCCGGACGTCAAGGTCAGCGCGCATCTCGCCACTGGCTACCGCATCTTCCAATAGCCCGCGCCAGATCAGTCCGTACGCGGATTCCTCTTGCTGCTGGCGCGCGCGCAGCGGTTCGGGTATCTGGCGCGCGTTGCGGATCGACGCGCTGGTGTAGTCAGACAAATCCAACTCGTGGCGTAGGTGCGCTTCCATCGCGGCAGTGATTCTGTCCAACGGTGAAGTCGTGTCGGGAAGCGCGGTCAGGACATCTTCGAGATGCACGCGCATGTCGGCGATACCCGAGTACATAACCTCTTCGATCAGGTCATCGCGGGAGGCGAAGTAGTAGTAAATCGCCGGCGCCTGAACCTCGGCGTAATCGGCGACATCGGACAGCCGGGTGCCCGCATACCCCTTCACGGTCAAGAAATGGGCGGCGGCGTCCAGGATGCGGCGACGGGTACGCGCATACTTCGAGTCAGTCGCCTCCGGAGCAGTGCCGTCATCCAGGACGCTCGATTTCTTGGCCATCGCTTGATTCTATGATCTCTCGGCCGCTTAGCGTGCATGTGACATTGACGACGTCCTCGCGAGGGCACAGACGATGGATCGCCGGCACAAGCGCAGCGGTGCGGGTTCGCCTCCAATTGCGGGAATCACACGTTTGACCCAACTCCATCTTTTAATCTAGATTCAGTTCAATTCCAAGGGACGCGTGAGTCCAACGAACGTTCGAGGCGGCTTGAGATGACTGGGGTGCAGGGCAAGGTAGTGATCGTCACCGGCGCCGGCGGTGGGCTAGGACGGGGTTACGCGACGTTCCTTGCCGCACATGGCGCCTTGGTTGTCGTCAACGATCTCGGCGGAGCCCGCGACGGCACCGGCCAAGGTCAGACGATGGCCGATTCGGTGGTCGAAGAAATCCGCGCGGCAGGCGGTGAGGCGGTCGCCGATTACTCCTCGGTGGCAACGAGCGAAGGCGCCCAAGCCTTGATCGCCAAGGCAATTGAGCACTTCGGGGCCGTCCACGGCGTGGTGAACAATGCGGGGATCCTTCGCGACGGCGCGTTTCACAAGTCGACCGACGGCGACTGGGACGCGGTCATCAGGGTGCACCTCTATGGCGGCTTCAACGTGACGCGCGCGGCATGGCCGCACTTTCGCGAGCAGCGATTCGGCCGGGTCGTCGTCGCGACCTCGACTAGCGGCTTGTTCGGAAACTTCGGTCAGGCCAACTACGGTGCGGCCAAAATGGGCCTAGTCGGTCTGGTCAACACCCTGGCAGTCGAGGGTGCCAAATACGGGATCACCGCCAACGCCGTGGCCCCGCTCGCCGCCACCCGGATGACGCAGGATGTAGCGCCCCAAGAATTACTCGACAAGCTCGATCCGGCCTTCGTGCCACCGGTGGTGGCGCACCTGGTTTCGGAGGAAAACTCCGACTCCGGTTCGGTGTTCATCGTCGGGGGCGGCCAGGTGCAACGTGTCGCCCTGTTCGGCAACGACGGTGTCACGTTCGCCGCGCCGCCCAGCTTCGAAGAGGTCGCGGCCGCCTGGTCTGAAATCACCGACCTGGCCGGCGCCAAACTTGCGAAGAATCCGCTGTGAACGGGCATTCGGCACCGGGTCGGGTTGGTGCTGCCACAGAAGCTCCGATGCGGATCTTCGCAGGGCTGGACGATCTGGCGGGCAGCGAAGGCACCGCCCTTGGTCCGACGCCGTGGCTCGACGTCGATCAACATCGAATCGACGCATTCGCCGACGCCACCGACGACCGTCAATGGATCCACGTCGACCCCCAGCGGGCTGCCACCGGCCCCTACGGAAGCACCATCGCCCATGGTCTACTCACGCTGTCGCTGCTTCCTCGATTCATGCACGAGCTGTATCGAGTCGACCACGTCGCGATGGCGATCAACTACGGCTTCGACAAGATCCGGTTCCTCGCACCGGTACCTGTCGGGTCGAGGTTGCGGGCCAGTGCCGTCATCTTCGGGGTGTCCGCCGTGGACGGTGGCGTTCAGGTACGTCTGGTCACCACGATCGAACTCGCGGGATCGGCGAAGCCGGCCGCGGTGATCGAGTCCATCGTCCGTTACCTCGGATGAGGGCTGGCTCCTGATGAGCGCGCGGTGCGACCGCAAATTCGGCAGCGCGGCCGCACACGCCATCAAAGAACCACACGCTGTTCTCGCAGCGTAGTCAGCGGAGGGACAGCAATGGCCTACGTCATCACCCAGAATTGCTGCAAGGACGCCAGTTGCGTGCCGGTATGTCCGGTCGACTGCATTCGTCCGGCGGGTGGCCCGGGGGAGTTCACCGACACCGAGATGCTCTACATCGACCCAGAGGCTTGTATCGATTGCGGCGCGTGCGTGGATGTGTGCCCGGTGGACGCCATCTATCTCGAAGATGAGCTGCCGGTTTCCCTCGAGCGTTTCCGCGATCTGAACGCTTCGTACTTCGAACGCCATCCACTCGAGCCCGACCTCCGGTCCTCCCACAGCGACCACCGGCCGATCGCACCAGGAACGTTGCGGGTGGCGATCGTCGGATCGGGTCCCGCCGCGTGCTACGCGGCCGCAGAGCTGATCCGGATCGACGGAGTCGAGGTCGACCTCTTCGAGCGGCTCCCTACGCCATTTGGTCTCATCCGCGCGGGCGTCGCGCCCGATCATCAGCTCACCAAGTCCATCGTCGAGATATTTGCGCCGGTCTTCAGCAGCCCCCGTCTCGGCGCACATTTCAACGTCGAGGTCGGCAACCGTCTAACCCACGACGATCTACTCGCCCATCATCACGCCGTGATCTACGCGGTCGGCGCCTCCACCAGCCGCGATCTGGGAATACCGGGCGAAGAGTTGCCCGGCAACTACGCGGCCGCCGACTTCGTCGGCTGGTACAACGGCCACCCCGATCAGGCAGGCGACTCCTTCGACCTGTCGACAGAACGTGCGGTCGTCGTGGGAAACGGCAACGTCGCTCTCGACGTCGCTCGAGTGTTGCTGATGACCGACGAGCAGCTGGCGGCCACCGACATCGCCGAACACGCCTTGGTGGCGTTGCGGGACAGCGCTATTCAGGAGGTCGTCATCCTCGGGCGGCGAGGACCGCGGGACGCCGCCTTCTCCGCGGGGGAGTTCCTAGCGCTTGCTCACCTGCCCGAGGTCGATGTGATCGTCGACTCTGAAGAATTGGAGGCCACCTCCGAGGATGGGGCCGAGACCGCTTTGAAACTGAAGGTCGCGCGCGAATACGCCGCGGCAGAACGCAGGCCCGGTCGTAAGAGGATCGTGTTCCGGTTCCTGACCTCGCCGGTCGAGGTGGTTGGTGAGGACGGCCGCGTCACCGGCTTACGTGTCATGCACAACCACCTGGACAGCACCGGCGCGTTGGTACTCGGCGATCGGGCCGGCAAGACCGAGTTGATCGAGACGTCTCTGATCCTTCGGTCCATCGGCTACACCGGCGTCCCGATCGACGGCGTGGCATTCGACTCCGTACGCGGCGTTGCGCTCAACGACCGGGGCCGGGTGGTCGACGACGAGGGCGATCCGATCCCCGGCGTCTACGTCACGGGTTGGGTCAAGCGAGGACCCCACGGCGTGATCGGCACCAATCGGATATGCGCCCAAGAAACGGTGGGCAAATTGTGGGACGACTTCGACGAGGGACGGCTATCTCGCAGTATCCGAGACCGCGACGCCCTCGAAGAACTTTTGAAGTCAAGTGGTGCCAGCCCCGTGAGCTGGCAGGACTGGCAGGCCATCGACGCCGCAGAACGCGAACGCGGTACCCAGGAGTCACGTCCGCGGGTGAAGTTCACCAAGGTCGACGACATGATCGCGGCGGCCCGGGGCTGAGCGTGTCAGGCATACCGCCCCGGGTGTTTATCAGTACGCGTCCCGCGCCGCCGCCTGACCTCGGGTGAGCTTTAAATCGCGACCGAGGAGAAGTTGATCCGCGCCGTAAGTGCATCCAACCGACAGATGTGACCCGGCCCATATCCGGGCGCGGATTGTTGTACACTTTTAATTGAATCTAGATTAAGGAGAACGATGGGGTTCCAAGATTCGGCCGAGGTCACCCGCTACATCGGCGGCATCTTCCTGACGGCATTCGACGATCCGGAGATCGGGCCCAAACTCGAGGCGACGGGCTTGGTGGTCGCGTTCGATTTCACTGACCCCGAGGCCGTGGTCGTCATCGACATGCCCAACAAGTCGGTTCGATCCGGTGGCGAGGACGGCCCGCCGCCGTCGGCGACGATGTCCATGACCGCTGATACCGGCAACGCCTACTGGCAGGGCAAAGTGAACCTGCCGCTGGCGATGGCCAAGAAGAAGGTCAAGGTTGACGGCAATGTGGCCAGCCTGTTGAAACTGGCCCCATTGGGCAAAAAGCTCTACCCGAGCTACATCGAACGGCTGAAGCAAGACGGCCGCGACGATCTGATCGTTTAGCCGGCATGTATCCGGGGACTCACGCTGCCAGAGCGCCAGAGCGGGCGGCCGTGGTGATGGCCAACACCGGTAAGACCCTGACTTACGGTGAGCTCGACGAGAATTCCGCTCGGGTGGCCTCGGCGCTGCACCGCTTGGGGTTGCGACGGGGCGACGTCATCGGACTGCTATCGGATAACGCGCCCGAGGCGTTCGAAGTCTATTGGGCCGCACTACGATCCGGTCTCTACGTCACTGCGATCAACTGGCACCTGGCTGCCGATGAGGCGGCGTACATCGTCAACGACAGCGGTGCACAGGTGCTGATTGCCTCGGCCGGTGTTGGCGAACTCGCAGAAGGCGTCGCAGCACTGACGGGCGGCGTCCGGCACCGCTACGCGTTCGGTGGTGCGGTGGCGGGGCACCTGGCGTATTCCGCATTGCTCGACGACGCCGGTCCACGGCTCGACGAGCAGCCGCGCGGCTCGGAAATGCTCTACTCATCGGGAACGACGGGACGCCCCAAGGGCATCAAACCGCACCTGCTGGACGGTCCAGTCGACGAGGTTGCTGATCCGCTGGTTGGATTGCTGGAACACGCCTTCGGAATCACCAGCGCCGATGTCTACCTCTCGCCCGCCCCGATTTATCACACCGCACCCCTCAAATGGTGCGGAGCGGTGCATTCCCTCGGGGGGACGGTCGTCCTGATGGAGCGTTTCGACGCCGAGGATGCATTGGCGGCGATCGCCAGATACGACGTCACCGTTACACAGATGGTGCCCACCATGTTCGTGCGACTTCTGCAGTTGCCGTCGGAATCTCGCACAGACCACGACCTGTCGACCTTGCGACTGGCCGTGCACGCCGCCGCGCCGTGCCCACCCGACGTGAAAGAAGCGATGATCGAGTGGTGGGGCCCGATTTTGGTGGAATACTACGGCGCCACTGAAGGCCACGGTGTCACCATCATCACCACCGCCGAATGGAAATCGAAACGTAGCTCCGTCGGCAAGGCCGCACTGGGCACCATCCACATCTGCGACGACGACGGCAACGAGTTACCCGCCGGCGATGCTGGATCGGTCTACTTCGAGCGCGACATCGTGCCTTTTGAATATCACAACGATCCTGACAAAACCGCTCAGTCACGACATCCCGCGCACGACAACTGGGCCACCGTCGGCGACATCGGCTACCTGGACCGGGACAGCTATCTGTATCTGACCGACCGCAAGTCGTTCACCATCATCTCCGGGGGAGTGAACATCTACCCGCAGGAGATCGAGAACGTCCTCGCGCTGCACCCACAGATTTTCGACGTCGCCGTGATCGGTGTCCCCGACGCCGAGATGGGCGAACAGGTGAAGGCGGTCGTCCAGCTCAAAGACGGTGTCGCCGCGTCCGAGGAATTAGCCGACGAGATCATCGCGTATGTGCGGGAGCGATTGGCCCGCTTCAAGGCCCCGCGCAGCGTCGACTTCATCGACGAACTCCCGCGATCAGCCACGGGAAAGCTCGTGAAACGAATTCTGAAAGCCCGATATGTGGAGGCAAACCGATGACCACCGACACAACCCCGAAGGTCGACCGCCCACCCTTCGACCCGGTCAGCATCTCCGAGCTGGAATTCTGGGCGCAGAGTTTCGATGAACGTGAGAAGGCGTTCAAGACGCTGCGCGACGAACGACCAGTCAGCTGGCACCGGCCAATTCAGGGATCCATGATGGAGCCCGAAATCGATGGCGTCTGGGTGGTTACCCGTCACGAGGACATCTCGTATGTCAGCAAGAATCCTGAGCTCTTCTGCTCGGGGCAGGGCATTACGTTCGAGGCCGTTCCCCCCGAGATGCTCGACGCCATCCAGTCCTTCCTGGGGATGGACGGGACGAAGCACTCGAGCCTGCGAAAGCTGGTCAGCTCGGTATTCACGCCCCGACAGGTCGCGAAGATCAAGGACCAGATCGAGCATCAGGCCAAGTCCATCGTCGACGACCTCCTGAAGGCGAAAGAGGGCGACTTCGTCCAGCAGGTGTCCAAGCGTCTGCCGATGTGGACGATCTACGAAATGCTTGGTCTGCCCGAAGACGAGCGCGAAGAAGCCTCTCACCACGCCGAAGGCATGGTGGCGTGGGCCGATCCCGACGTCGCGGCTGGTCGCGAACCCAGCCAAGTGCTGACCGATTCGCTCGTGGGCTTACTCGGTGCCGGGCTCGGCCTGGCCGAGCGGCGTCGCGCCGAACCCGCGAACGACCTGATGACCTCGCTGGTGCAGGCCGAAGTCGACGGCCGACGGCTGACCGACGACGAACTCGGACCCTTCTTCGTCCTACTGTCGGTGGCCGGCAACGACACCACGCGTACCACCACCACTTTCACCACGCTGGCACTGCAGCAATTTCCCGAGCAAAAGGCGTTGCTGGAGAAGGACTTCGACGGACGCATCAAAGTCGCCATCGAGGAATTCATCCGCTGGACCACCCCGGTGATGACCTTCCGGCGCACCGCGACCCAAGATACTGAGTTGCGGGGTCAACACATCCGCGAAGGCGACTGGGTGACGATGGTCTACTCATCGGGCAACCGCGACGAGCGTGTCTTCACCAACCCCAACACCTTTGACATCACCCGCAGCCCCAACCCGCATGTTTCCTTCGGCGGCGGTGGACCGCACTACTGTATGGGCGCCTTCATGGGGAAGATGCAACTCGAATCCATCTTCCGCGAACTGATTTTCCGTGCACCCAACCTGAGGGTCGGTGAGCCCGAGTACTTGACCGGGAACTTCATCACCGCGGTCAAGTCACTTCCTTACACCCTCGACTAGGAGAATCATGGCCGCCTTCACAGGTAAGCGCTACGTCGTCACCGGTGCCGCGTCCGGGATCGGTCATGCGGTCGCCGAGCAGTTGCTGGCGGCCGGCGCCGAGGTGCACTGCTTAGACCGCAATGCACCCAAGGCAGCGGTCACCCGGCACATCGAGGTCGACCTGGCAAACCCACAAAGCATCGACGCTGGACTCGAACAACTCGACGGGGTATACGACGGCCTGTTAAATGTCGCGGGCATCCCCGGCACCGCACCGGCCGAATTGGTGGTTGCCGTGAACAGCCTCGCCGTGCGCCACCTCACCGAAGCGTTCTTCGACAAACTCACGCCCGGCGGTGCGATCGTCGTCGTGTCCTCGACCGCCGGCTTTGGCTGGCCTGAGCGGCTCGATGCCATCCGAGATCTGCTGGCTACCGACAGCTTCGAGGAGGGCGCCGCCTGGTTCAAAACCCATCCGCAGCAAGGCAACGCCTACAACTTCTCCAAAGAGGTCAGCGCTGTCTACGCGATGTCCATGGGGCTCGCCCTTGCCGAAATGGGCTTTCGGATCAACGCCGTTCTTCCGGGGCCGGTGGAGACCCCGATCCTCGTCGACTTCGAGGACACCATGGGTAAAGACACCCTCGATGGGTTGAAGAACCTGTTAGGCCGGCACGCGGACCCCGACGACATCGCCAGCGCCGTGGTCTTCCTCGCTTCCGACGCGGCGCAATGGATCAACGGCCAGGCACTGGCAGTGGACGGCGGTATCTCTGGGGCCGTCGCCACCGGCGTCGTACCGGCGCCCGAGATCTGAGCGAACCGACGATGACAACCGAGACCGCGCACAGCACCCGCGCAAACATTCCCGCCGTCGAGCTGGTGGCCGAGGTGCGCCGGGTATTCACCAGCGACCGCACGCGCAGCCGTTCCTGGCGCCTCGAACAGCTGCGCGGCATCGAGCGCTTACTGCACGAGCGGGAATCTGACATCGCCGACGCCCTGCAGAAGGATCTGGGCCGTTCGGCGGCCGAGAGCTGGCTCGGCGACATCGCGTCGACGAAAGGCGAGGCGGTGCACGCGCGCAAGCATCTGGCGAAGTGGATGCGCCGCCGGCGCCAACCTCTGCCGATCGCCCAGCTGCCCGGACGGGGGTGGGTGCAGTACGACCCGCTCGGGGTCGTCTTGATCATCGGACCCTGGAATTACCCGGTGTATCTGAGCTTGGCACCGCTGGTGGCTGCGGTCGCCGCGGGAAACTGCGCGGTCCTGAAGCCCTCCGAGTTGGCGCCGGCAACGTCGGCGCTGCTCGCGGCTCTGGTACCGCAGTATCTCGATCCTGAAGCGATCCGCGTAGTCGAAGGAGACGCCCAGGTCACCCAAGACCTGCTCGCCGCGGGTTTCGATCACGCGTTGTTCACCGGGGGCACCGAGATCGGCAAGAAGATCATGGCCGCCGCGGCGGCGACCCTGACACCAGTCACCCTCGAACTCGGCGGCAAGAGTCCGGTGATCGTTGCGAAGGACGCCAACCTGGACGTCGCGGCCAGGCGCATCGCCTGGGTCAAGCTGCTCAACGCCGGCCAGACGTGCATCGCTCCCGACTACGTGTTGGTCGAGAGCTCTGTGGCTGACGACCTGATTGCCAAGATCACCGCCGCCATCACCGAGTTTCGCTCCGCTGAAACCACTTCAACGATGCGCATCGTCAACGAACGACAATTCACCCGCCTCGCGGCCATGATCAGCACGACCAACGGCCAGGTGGTCCACGGAGGGCGGGTAGACAACTCGGCGCTGGGCATCGAGCCGACGCTCATCGTCAATCCTTCGCCGGACGACCCGGTGATGGCCGATGAGATCTTCGGGCCCATCCTTCCCGTCGTCACCGTCGATCGCTTGACGGACGCCGTGCACTACGTCAACGCGCGACCAAAGCCGTTGGCGCTCTATGTATTTACCGCATCGTCGAAACGCGGGCGCGGTCTCATCGACCGCATCCCGTCCGGCGGCGCGGTGATCAACCACGTCGCCATGCACTGCCTGGTGCCCCAGCTGCCATTCGGCGGTGTCGGCGCCAGTGGCATCGGCGCCTACCACGGTCGATGGGGCTTTGAAACGCTCAGTCACCAGCGGGCGGTTCTGTCTCGATCCGCGCGTCCCGACCCTGGATTCGTGTACCCGCCCTACGGTCCGCGCGCCCTTAAGCTGATGCGCAAGCTTCTATGACCGGATATCTGCAGGCCGCCCCGCGCAGCCGCGCAACCAGACGCGAGTCGCGACAACGCCAGGGCAACCAAGATGTCGTACCGCCGCTTTCTCGGCCCAGCCTGATGTTGACCGCGTCGGAATTTCCGCGTTGGACGCTCGAGGCGGGCTGGGGCACGTTGCTCGCGTCGGTTCTGCCTGCACCAAACGTGGGCAACGGGCGCCCGGTGCTGGTCCTGCCAGGCTTCCTCGCTGGCGACGGATTGACAGCCCCACTGCGACACCATCTTCGAAACCACGGATTCTATGCACACCCGTGGCGGCTGGGACGCAACTACGGGTTGACCGACGACATCCTCGATGGAGTCCTCGACCGCTTCGACGCGCTGCACGCCCGTCACGGCGAGCCAATCTCGCTGGTGGGATGGAGCTTTGGCGGACTGCTCGGCCGATGGCTGGCTCATGCGCGCCCGGAGTCGGCGCGCCAGGTCATCTGCCTCGGTTCGCCGTGGCGGCCCGAGGGTGAACAGACCCGGATGACGGCGCTGTTCAATCTGGCGACCGACCACTATGGCGCGTCGCGCCGCGCCTTGGAGGTAGTCGAAGCCATCAGGCGTCCAGTACCCGTTCCGTGCACCGCCATCTACTCGAGGTCCGATGGGGTCTTGCATTGGCGCAGTTGCACAGTCGAGGGCGCCGCCACGGAGAACATCGCCGTACCGAGCAGTCACGCCGGACTCGTCTGCAATCCACTTGCACTTGCTGTGGTGACCGACCGATTGGCTCAGGATGCTCTCACGCCACGGCGGTTTCGTTGGCAGCACTGCGTTGGCCGACTGTTACGGGACACGCAGGCCACGAAAAATGCAAACGCGCTGCCATCGGTCGACGCTGCGTGAAAGCCGCTGCAAGAGCGACGAGTTCGGCGGTTCCAGCGTGACGCGATCGACGTCGTACCACCGCGCGTTCACTTCAGCAGAGGTGTCGAGCGCACGACTGGTCGGCCTCAGCGCACCTGACTTGCCAACGCCGCGTTGAGCTATTCTTTAATGTATGTTAAAAATAATGGTTGAGTCGATTCTCGTCGCATGCCGAAGGCTTGCCGCGCAATCCGAGCGCAAGATCCTCCACTTGTTGTTCGCGGATCGCTCAAGCGGAGTTGGAGTCACTAGTTCGGTGAGGCGGAAATGACCACTACTTTGAGCGACGAGGAAACCATGCTCGTCGAAACGGTGCGCACCTTCATCGACCGTGATGTCAAGCCCACCGTCCGCGACGTCGAACACGCCAATGAATATCCAGAGGCGTGGATCGACCAAATGAAGCAAATCGGGATCTATGGTCTGGCCATTCCCGAGGAGTACGGCGGTTCACCGGTTTCGATGCCGTGTTATGTCGAGGTCACCCAGGAGTTGGCCCGCGGGTGGATGAGTCTGGCCGGCGCGATGGGCGGGCACACCGTCGTGGCAAAACTGCTGACGCTATTTGGGACCGAAGACCAGAAGCGTAAATATCTGCCGGCGATGTCCAGTGGGGACATGCGGGCAACAATGGCGCTCACCGAACCCGGCGGTGGCTCGGATCTGCAGAACATGAAGACCGTGGCCAAGCCCGACGGCGACGAACTGGTGATCAACGGTGCCAAGACCTGGATCAGCAACGCGCGGCGATCCGGCCTGATTGCCTTGCTCTGCAAGACGGATCCGACGGCAAACCCTCCGCATAAGGGAATCTCCGTCGTGCTGGTCGAACACGGCCAGGGTCTGACGGTGTCGCGTGATCTACCCAAGCTTGGCTATAAGGGCGTCGAGTCGTGCGAGATCTCATTCGACGACTGCCGAGTGCCCGCCTCGGCCATCCTCGGCGGCGAACCGGGTAAGGGATTCGGCCAGATGATGAAGGGGCTGGAAACCGGCCGGATCCAGGTGGCGTCGCGGTCGTTGGGCGTGGCGGCGGCCGCACTCGAAGACGCCCTCCAGTACGCCCAGGAGCGAGAGAGTTTCGGCAAGCCCATCTGGAAGCATCAGGCGGTCGGCAACTATCTAGCCGACATGGCCACCAAGCTCACGGCGGCGCGCCAACTGACCCTCTACGCAGCGCAACGCTACGACAGCGGCGAGCGGGCCGACATGGAAGCGGGTATGGCCAAGTTGTTCGCGTCCGAGGTGGCCATGGAGATCGCCTTGAACGCCGTCCGCATTCATGGCGGCTACGGGTATTCAACCGAGTACGACGTGGAACGGTACTTCCGCGACGCGCCACTGATGATCGTCGGCGAGGGAACCAACGAGATCCAGCGGAACGTGATCGCCGGACAACTCGTCGCCCGCGGCGGCATCTAGCCGGGTTTATCCGCGCCGGTTGCCGAACGCCGCACGAATTCAGTTCGTAGGCAAGCCAACACAAGCGTTACGACATCCGCCGCCTACTGGCGGCTCACGCTTCGTTCTTCAGATCCATCTCGCCGCGGATGTCAACGCTGGCAATGAAGTCCAAAATGGTGCGCGCAGTCAACGCAGGATCGTCGATCATCGGAACGTGCCCGACGCCGGGCAGCATCACAAGCTCGGCTCCCGGCACCGCAGCGAGCATGGGCGCCCCGTAACGCATAAAGGGCAACGTGCGATCGCGGTCGCCCCAGGCGATCCGCACGGGACACATCAACTGCTCGAATGCGGCCATGGGGCCCGCGTCACGAGCACCAGCGAGAAGGTCGGTGAGGACCGCGCAACCCGCCATGTCCTCGAACAAGGCCGCGACTTGCGCCGGGCTCATCCGGTCGGCGTGCTCTGCCATCGCTCGCAGCAGAATTCGCCGTGCCCGTCGACGGGATGCCAGCTTGTGGATGGTAGTGGCCCGCCTAAGGCCAGCGCCGACCCGGAATATGCGCAGCATTCTTTCCAGGTCCTTCGGCGATCGCCACGCGCCAGCGGGGGACAGCGCCAAGACCGAGAGAGCCCGCCCGCGGCGTCCGAGCTCTAACGCGACCCAGCCGCCCAGAGAGTTACCGACCAGATGGGCCGACTCGATACCGGCCTCGTCGAGCTGCTGACACGCGGCATCGACGATCCCGCTGACCACCATGGCAGGGGGCACCGACAGCGGCGGACCGCCCCAGTGACCGGCCAGAGTTGGCACGAAGACGGGACGGTGGGCGTGCAACGCCGGTAATACCGGCGCCCAGATCCGAGCCGATGCGGTGGCGCCGTGCAGCAACACCACCGGGGATGGCGCGCCGGAGCCTGCACGAGAGCTCACCTCACAACCCTGGGCTCGGCCGCGCCTGATGCGAGATCGAGGACTTCGGCGAAGCCGCCTGTCAGGCACTCAGCAAAAAGGTCCGGATCTGTGATTGCGGCCGCGTCCAGGTTGGCGCCGATACAACAGACGCCGTTGTATGTGTGCAGGCTGATCATCGCTGCGCACCCGGGCAGGGGTGCGAAGGGGTAAATCCGCTCGATCCGGGCACCCGCCAGAAACATGTCTTCCTGTACTCCGGGGACGTTGCTGGCTTGCAGATCGGTTCCCGCAGTCGTCGCGGCTGCTACTCGGACAAGTATCGGCCCGGGCATCCGCGCCAACACCGGGACAAGCAGTCCGCCACTTTCCAGGGCCGGCTCGTCGCGTGCCTCGCGCATCAACTGGCCGATCGATGTGATCCTGCTAGCCGGATCGGTCATGCCTACCGGACACGCCAAACGCGCGGGCGCGAAGTGGTTTCCGCCTGCGCCGTCGGAGTCGCGGCGAATCGACACCGGCACCGACACCGGCATCGTGGTGTCGCTGGACAAGGGCTCACCCGAGCGGTCGTGGTAGAGCCGGAAAGCACCGACGAGGGCGGCCAGGAACGCGTCGTTGAGCGATCCGCCCACGACCTTTGCCGAAGCGCGAAGATCGGCGAAGCTCACGTCGAGTGCCACAAAGCGCCACGACGTTCCTCGCGCAGCAATCAGCGGCAGCCCCGGCGCTGCCGGTGGCGACAGCACCCTTCGCGCCGAGTTTGCATAGCGAACACTGTCGCGCACCAGAGCTGCAGGTGCGCGAAGGCCCCGCAGCACACCGTCGCGGCCGGCGCGGATCGCGGCGGGCACTGCGCCCAGGTCGCGGCGGAGCTGTCGAACTAGGTATTCGCCGCGGTCGACGCTGCGATCCGGGGTGGGCGCGGGTTGCGGTTTGGAGGGATTGTGCGCCCGCTGACGGGAATGAATATGTGAGAGCAACTGCGTGAGCCCGAGACCATCGGTCAGGGCGTGGTGCAACTTGAGCAGATAGGCGGCCTTGCCATCAGGTAGGCCCTCGACGAGTACGGCTTCCCACGGCGGACGGGCACGGTCGAACGGTGTCATCGCCTGGTGTTCGGCCAAGGTCAACAGCTCCGACCAACCGCCATCTCCGGCCAGGCGTACTCGGCGGAGATGGTAGTGAAGGTCTAGTTGCGCGTCTTTCGACCAGACTGGCGTACCGACGAGGCCGAGCGGTTCGGACACCCGCTCTCCGAACCGCGGCACGACGCGACTCGCCCATTCGTGCGCGGCTAACAGGCGATCCCAGTCGGGCGCCACGTCCAGCACCTCGACGGCCATGACCGTCGAGCGCATCATCGGGTCGATGTCTGCGCGCCACATCAGCGTCTCGAGCGGATTCAGCTGATCAGTGGTACCCCACTGGAGCTCTCCGTCATTGGTGGCATTCATGTCAGGGGTGGCCTCAATGGCGTTCCGCAGACTTGGCGAGACGAACAGCCTTGCGCTTCTCGGCCAAGTCAAGGCCCTCTTGCCACGATGCGCCCTGCGTGATCAGGCGCCGGTACTTCATGATCTCGGCCTGTCCGTTGACGGTTAGCGCCCCGATCAACCGGTCAGCATCCCGGTATAGAGCCACCCAGCGCTCATCGGTGTCGACGTCACCGTCGACGAGAAGAACCTCTGGGGCGTCGGGGCTGCCGACGAATTGGATTCTCGAGCCGTACCAGTCCGACCAGAAGTACGGCACGGTTGCATAGGGTTTCGCGTTCGCGGGATCAAGCGCGTTTCGTGCCGCGGCCGCGCCTTGTTCGGCGGCGGCCGTCCAATTCTCCATGCGTTGGCGGACCCCGAAGACCGGATTGGCCCAGTTGGCGACATCGCCGGCCGCGTAGACGCCCGGCGCGCCTGTCCACAGCTTGTCGTCGCACTCGATGCCATTGTGGAGGGTCAAGCTCGAATCCTCGAGCCAGCCAACCGAGGGTGTCACCCCGATGCCGACGATAACGAGGTCGGCCTCCAGGATCGTCCCGTTGTCCAGCACAACGCGCTCGACGCCGACCTCTCCCTCAATAGTCTTGACCCCGGTGCCGCAAAGCAACGTCGTGCCGTTTCGTTCATGCAGTGATGCGATGGCAGAACCCATTTGGGAGCCGGTCGCGCGTACTAATGGGGTTGGCAGCGCCTCCACCACGGTGACGTCCACGCCGTGCTTCTTAGCGCTCGACGCAATTTCTGACCCGATAAAGCCCGCGCCGATTACCACCGTCCGCGCGCCAGCCTGCAACGCCGTGCGGATGGCGATGGAGTCATCGAGTGTGCGTAGTCCGTGGACTCCGGCCAAATTCTCCGTACCGGGTAGCGTTCGCAGCGTCGACCCTGTGGCAATCACCAACGCGTCGTAGGGAATTCGGCGGTCGCCGATGAGCACATCCCTGCGATCGGTGTCGAGTCCGGTGGCGGCTTCACCCAGTACCAGCTCGATCCGGAGATCCTCGTTGAGGAACTTCTCGTCGCGCAGGAAAGGAGCCTCAGGATCAGCTCCGGTCGCGGTGGGTTCGAGGAATTCTTTGGACAGCGGGGGGCGGTCGTAAGGCAGATGCGGCTCGGCGCCAATCAAGGTCACGGTGCCTTCGAAACCCGCCTTGCGCGCTGCCTCGACGGCCCTTAGGCCGGCCAGCGACGCGCCGACGACCACGAAGCGTTCGACCGTCATGGATGCCTTCCGTGAATCTTGCTCGCTATCGCTCGATGCGCAGCGCTTCGGTGGGGCAACCGGAGACGGCCTCCTCGACAGACTGAAGGTCGTCCTCGCTGACATCCTCGTTGAGAAGTTCGAGGTCGCCGTCGTCGTTCACCTCGAAATGTTCGGGAGCCACGGACTCGCAGATGCCCAGTCCGGTGCACTTGGTGTAATCGACGACAATTTTCATCGTGTATGCCTCCTCGAAATAGCCTGAGCCGAGGGATCTACACGTCCGACGGTGCGTAGACGTCACCTACGGCTTCACTATAATCTAATCAATATTAGATTATAGTACATCTTATTTGTCAACGCGCGGCGTAGCGCCTGCCAAGCGCCGCACGTTCAACGACCTGCACGTAGTAACGGAGATTCGGTCCGATCGTTGCACTTGTTGCGGGCGGACAAAGAGATCGGCCCAACTCTCGGCGGTCTGGACGTCGGATCCCGAAAACCTCGGCGCTCTCCTTCTGGCACCCCCGCAGGATGCTGTCCGTGGGTCGTGATGGTCGCCCTGACACGAGTTGCAAGAAAGCCCGGCGTGGTGGAGGGACCGGTTCAGTGGCGACTGATCACAGCAGTTTGAGCGGAAACGAGAGGCGCGTGGCCTGGTCAACATCAGCAGTGCAAATCACACAGTTGACCTAACGTGTCTCAGCTCATAATATTGTGCGGTCGCAGCGGCTGGACAACATGTCTTTCCGCGCGTCGCGTCTGAGTCGGGTCCTGAGCGCGTTCACCACGACGCGAGCAGCACGAGGACCGAGTGCAGGCTGGGTAGGAAGTCCGTCATCGATGGGGAATCAGGATGATCGAGCAGATGTTCACAGCGCGCGCCAGCGAGAGGGCACGTGGAATCTGCCGTGCCGAAAATTTTTTTACCACCTCAATTTATTCTAAATTAGAACCGAAATTAGCAGTGTATTGGGAAGTCCTGCGCGGTCAGGGCCAGGTAGCGGTACCCGTGCGCACTACTCGCTCCGGAGGCGAAGCCGAAGTAAGGTGCGCGTTGTTGTCCTGCATCCAGCCCGACACCAGCGGGAGTTTCGCCGGGGTCATACGCCATCGCTTTTCACGCACGCCGCGACGAGTCACCCTGGCGGTCGCCGGATGGTAGAAGTCGCGAGCCGGCCCACAGTGTCCGGACGGTGTGGCGCTTATAAGCAACCGCGCAAGCCATCTGGGGTACTGAGAACGGTAGGACGGAGGGCATCGAAGCTCGGCAAAGTCCCGGTCGCCGCCGCGGAGACCACCGGTCGCGGTGTCGGTCTAGCCGTCAACGTTGTTCGATATGCCGTCACCGACAGCTTCACCCTTCGCCTGCCGGTCGGGGAGTTCCTTTGGCAGGCCTGGGCACTGTTCAAGGTGACCGCGACGCCGGCAATTCTTATGGCAATACCGATCGGTGGGATCGTCACGGTAGTGGTGTCAGGTTTGGTGGCCCAGGTGGGCGCCACAGCACTACTCGGTGCGGCGAGCGGGGTAGGCGTGCTTCGGCAGGGCGCGCCCGTCACCGCTGGGTTGCTGATGGGCGGCGCGGCCGCCTCAGCCATAGCGTCGGACTTTGGGGCGCGTGCCATACGTGAAGAACTCGACGCTATGCGGGTGCTCGGCGTCGACCCGGTGCGGCGTCTAGTGGTGCCTCGGTTCCTAGCGCTACTGGTGATCGCCCCCATCCTCACGTTGATCATCATCGTTTCAGGCACAGCCTCCGCATATCTTCTCTCTGTCCTAGTCAGTGGTGTGGCACCAGGAAGCTTTTGGAATTCCTTCGGGACGTTCGCCAAGATGACCGACGTTTACTTCGCTATCGGAAAAGGCCTCGTCTTTGCTGCAATCGTGGCGGTCATCTCGTCCATGCGAGGGATGGAAGCAAAGGGCGGTCCGCGCGGCGTTGCCGATGCCGTGAATGCGGCTGTCGTGATCAATGTCGTACTCATCCTCTTCGCGAACCTCATCATCACGCAGATATCAACGATGTTCTTCCCGACGGCGGTCGCGTGATGGCTGCACCTACGGCCTATGGGCGCGTACGTACGGTCGCCCTGACGACAACCCTGAAGCCGTTGCGTGGATTCGGGCAGTGGGCCTTGTTCATCGGTCAGGTGTTGCTCTACTTACCGCTGACAGTCCGCAAATACAGCCGACAGACGCTGGCGGCCACGATCAACATGGCGTGGGGTCGCGGGTCCCTGATCGTCGACGGCGGCACGATCAGCGTCCTGCTTCTCCTCGGTATTGCGACTGGGGCCTCGTTGGGCATCGAGGCACTTGCGGTCTTGAACATCCTGGGCTTTGGCTCGCTGGCGGGCATCATTGGCGGCATCGGTGCCGTTCGCATTCTTGGACCCATCGTTGCGGGGATTGCTTTCATGTCTCAGGCGGGTACGCGAATGACGGCCGAGATCGGGGCCATGCGAATCTCGGAGGAGATCGACGCCGTGGAGGCAATCGGTCTGCGGCCAATCCCATTCGTCGTAGGCACGCGGTTGATCGGCGCGCTGACATGCGTGGTACCCGGCTACCTCCTGACCCTAATGGGGGTCTTCATCACGATCGACTTGGTGGTCGTCCTCTTCAGCGGGG
This sequence comes from Mycobacterium sp., assembly GCF_002863225.1. Classification (GTDB taxonomy): domain Bacteria; phylum Actinomycetota; class Actinomycetes; order Mycobacteriales; family Mycobacteriaceae; genus Mycobacterium. Next base: position 56,868 of record NZ_PKEK01000066.1, read on the forward strand.
AACACGGAGGTACCTACACCCACTACTTCGTCATGTTCCTGACCCCGATCGACCTCGTTTACTCGACGATCAAGTTGAGCACCTATTGCGTGGCGGTGACGTTAATCCATTGCTACTACGGGTACTTCGCCTCGGGGGGCCCGGTCGGTGTCGGCATGGCTTCGGGCCGCGCCGTGCGCGCGAGCCTCGTCACCATCGTCGTCTTGGATTTCACGACCACCGTGTTGCTCTGGGGTCTCCAGCCCGAATTCATCTTTAAGGGATAGTGGGCATTTCATGTTAAGAGGATCCTCGAAACGCCAGGAGCAGGTGTTGCTCGCCATCGGCAGTGCCGTGGTGCTTTGCATAGTCTTGGTCATCACCGCGTTCGTCGTCGACCCATTCGGCGGCCGAGCCAAAGGGCTTTACTCCGTTGCCATTACGACCCCATACGTTGGACAGGGCGTGCACGCGGGGACGGCGGTCGTTTTGCACGGCGTCAAGGTGGGCGAAGTCACCAACATCACCAACACGGCCGGCGGCGGCGTACGACTGAACGCGGACCTGCAGACTCAGCCCACCCAGGGCCTCACTAACACCATGAACATCGATTTTCGGCCGATCAACTACTTCGGCGTTCCCGGCATCAACTTGATCCCGAATTCCGGCGGCCAAGCACTCCGCGACGGAAGCAGGATCACCCTTAAGCCGGCGGGCAACTTCACCCTCTCGGAACTGCTCAATCAACTGGGAAACGTGTCGCAAGCTTCATTGACTCCGCAACTGATCAGCGTTATCGATCGCGTAACCCGCTACACAGACGGACTCAACCCGCTGTTCGAAACCGCAGTTACGGTATCGAGAGCGGTCCAAGCCGTGCAAACGGACCCCACGGAAGAACTTGTGACCAAACTGTCGTCGGCAATTGCAGCGGTTCCGCCCCTCGCCAATGAGGGCATCATTACCGGCAGGCGAATCATCGACTACAGCTACTACCCCGGCCAAGTCCTCGAACCTGCGGCGTCCGCCGGAGAGCCGATTGTATTTCCATTCCTGCAGAATGCGAAGGTCCCAGGTTTGGGCGATTTTTCAGACAAGTTCTTCAAAGAGCACTTCCTAGCCAGCTTGGACGCAGTTCAGCAGGGCCTCTTCGCCGTCGTGGGCAAACTCGTTGGTAGTCATGTCGATGACTTAGTTCCCCTGATTTCTGGGATCAAGGCGATCACGGACACGGGGCCCGTGTTGTTACGCCCCCGGGATGTGGCCGAGAAGCTCGCACAATTGCGTTCTCGATTCGAGAAGCTTTATGCCGGCAATGGCAAGCAGCACGCGATTTCGGTGCGGATTCTGTTGGACAGCCTGCCCGGAGTCGCAGCACCGGTGGGGATCATCACGGAGAGCAAGCCATGAGTCCCAAAGCCGCCGCGTGGCGGATCGGGGTGGCGATCGCCGTTTCGGTCGTGCTCTTTATCTTGCTGTCAAACACCCTCGTCAATCCCGTGGATGCTCACACGCGGACGTATACAGCCGAGTACACCGACGCCTCTGGGCTCCATCCCGACGGTGATGTCCGTGTCCGTGGTGTTCGGGTGGGAAAGATCGAGTCCGTCGACCTCGCGCGAGTCAAAGGGCAAAACGTCGCGGAGGTCAAGTTCACCCTGGACAACAAGTATGGCGTCGTGGCGGTGACGAGACTCGCCATCAAATTCCAGGCTTTGACCGGTGTCCGCTACATGGACGTCACGAACCCCGCAGAGGGATATCGCGCCGCTGATCTTGTCAAGCAAATACCCACCTCGATGACGCAACCCTCGTTCGACGTGACCGCACTCTTCAACGGCCTCCAGCCGGTACTCGCCATCTTGAGCCCAGAAGAGATAAACACGTTTACCGCCAACGCGGCATCATTCTTGACGGGTGACGGAAGCGGTTTGGCGCCGCTGTTGGCCAGCATCCGCAGGCTCACCCAATTCGTCACGGATCGCCAACAGGTAGTGGCAACGTTAATGAGCAACCTATCCGGGCTTGCCGACTCCATCGGCGGCACGTCCCAGAAGTTCATTCACATCATCGACTTGGTCAACCAGCCTGTTGACGCCGCCAACTCGATCTTGGACGAATTCCGCAAGGACCTCCTCTACAGCAAGGACTTCTTTGACCCCGTTACACGCCTCCTGCACAACGCCGGATTCAGGAACGGCATCAATGTGGACGACGCGATGGACAGGGCTTTCAGCAATCTGGACAACTTCTTCGACGCATTCAAGTTGGTCCCCGTGATCAACGAAAACATTCCGCCCCCGGGCAACGATGGAACCGCCGTGGAGCCGTGTTCGCACGGCAACTTCCAACTGCCGGAGACGATGGACGTATTGCTGAACGGTCAACGGGTGGTGCTATGCAATCGTTGAAATCCAACCGGGTGCTGCACAGTCCGCTGACCTGGGGCATCACGGCGATCGCAGTTGCAGTCATCGTCGGGCTGGTGCTGACCTATATTTACAACAACCCCCCGGGCAAGGACCAGGTCGTGTCCTTCTACACCGACGACGCGGCGTCGATCCGTGCCGGCGACGAGGTGAGGATGGCCGGCATCAAAGTCGGCACGGTTACTGATCTCTCACTGGAGCCCAGTCATGTATTGGTGAAGACGCGCATCAACGACACCGCATTCGTCGGCGATCAGTCGCAAATAGACGTTCGGATGCTCACCGTCGTCGGCGGGTACTACGTCAATCTCGCCTCGATGGGCAACGCCCCTTTGGGGAAGGAGACCATTCCCCTTTCACGCGTGACGATGCCGTACAGCCTCATCCGCACGCTTACCGACACCACCAAGATCACCCAAAACGTCAACACCAAGCCCATCAACGAGTCGCTGAATCAAGTTTCGCAAGGGCTGACGGGCACGAACATACAGGTGGTCGCGTCCACCATCGATGCCGGCAACGCGTTGATGTCAACGGTCGAAAGGCAGCGCGGCCAGGTGACAAAAATTCTCAACCTGTCGGATGAATACATCAGGTCGTTGTCGAACTATCGCGACAAATTCGCGCAACTCGTGAGGAAAGTCTCGATCTTGACCCAGACATTGGTCATCTACAACAGGGGCATCGCGCAAACACTGTTGGGCCTCGGCGACGTCCTCCAAGCTCTGAAACCGCTCGGAGACTTCTACGAAACCCATCGTCTCGAATTCATAGAGAGGGTGCGGGACTTTCTGGAGCGCGGTCGGATGTTCGTCGAGCGCAACGGCTTGACCATACGAGTCCTCAAACGGACACAGAATTTGTTTGACCGAATCCTCAACGCGGAGAACGCGGACCCAGGCCTTTTGGCGACGGACCTCTGCGTGCCAGTTCCAGGAAGCGCGTGCTGATGCCAGCGCCGCATTCATACCCGTCCGGGCGAACGCTAGCAGCATGCGTCGCCGCGGCGGCCGTGCTCTCAAGCGCCTCGTGTACGGCATCCACCAAAGCCCAGGCCGTTGACTACTGCGCGATCATGCCCGACAGCGTCGGACTCTACGTGGACAACCCCGTCACCCATCTGGGTTACCCGATCGGCAAAATCGCCGCCATCACGCCGTCGGCGCAGTCCGTGCGCGTCGATTTCACCATAAGCGGCGGACCGCCGATCCCGGCGGACGCAAAGGCAGTCACCAGGTCGACGTCGATCCTCGCGGATCGTGCACTGGAACTCGTTGGCAATGACCAAGGCGGTCAACACCTTTCCCCAGGCCGCTGCATCCCCCTCGGCCGGTCGCTTACTCCGAAGAGCCTGTCCGAAGTCATCGGATCGTCAACGAACTTCATCAACTCGATCAACCCTGCGGGATCGCACAACATCGGTGACCTCGTCCGGGGTGTTGACGAGGCGTCGCGAAATACAGGGCCAAACGCCAACAAGTTGCTGACCACCACGTCGTCGGTAGCGGAATCCCCCGACCAAGCGATCGGTGACCTGGGCTCCATCACCCGCAACCTCAAGCAATTGTCGACCATGCTGGTCGACGTGAACCCGACACTGAAGGGAGTGGCGGACGACGCGGCGTTCTCCGCGGTGCAAGACATAAGCGACGCGTTAAGAGGTGGCGCGGATACCTTCGAGGGAATCATCGGCATCGTCGAAGCAGCGGGCGCCATCGAAAAGGAACTCGGGCCGCAACTCCAGCAATTGCTCGACGCGGTATCCGTGCTCCTCAGGAAGATCAGTCCGCGCGCCCCCTTCTACGCGAGCTTGCTGAACGTCACGCCTCGCGTGATCAACGGCTTGATAAACCTCGCGAATAACCACAAATTCACTCTCCACTACCGGCCACCGCTATACCGGATCCGCACGCCCAACGGTGTCGCTCAGTGCAACCTAATGAACGCGTCCATGCCAGGTAGTTGCGCCAACGTCAAGGGAACGCCGTATGCGGTGGACGTGGCACTACTTCAATACGTGCTGACTCTAGCGGCGAAAAAATGACACTACGATCCCGCCTGTTCGCCGGTGTCCTCGCCACGGCCACCGCCCTCACGGTGTCGTCCTGCGCAGCGATCAGCGTTGAAGCGTTACCGCAACCGGGCCCGTCGTACAACGACGGATATGACGTCGTGATGCGGTTCGAGAGCGTCCTCAACCTGCCCGAGCGCGCCAAAGTTGTGCTCGACGGCGTAACCGTCGGAGTGGTGTCCAAGGTGACCCTGCGCGACCGCAACGTGGACGTGACCGCGCGCATGGCTCACGGCGTCGTAGTCCCGTCCAACATCCACGCGGTGTTGCAACAGGCGACTGTGTTGGGCGACATCTACGTTGCTCTCGAACGTCCGACGACGGGCGCTGCTCAAGCACCCGCCCTTGCGCCGGGTGCGGCCATCCCCCTTCCTCAAACGACATCCCCACCACAATTAGAGGACACCATTGCCAGCCTGGCGAACTTCGTCTCCAGCGGGTCCATTCAACGAGCCCAGAACACGATCATCCGCCTCAATCGCGTGGTGCCGTCGAGCGACGAGGTACGAACGCTGACGGGTCGAGTCGAAACCGACCTCTCGGCACTGGCCGCGAACATCGACACGGTCGACGTACTGCTCGACGGTGTGGCGAAATCCGCTGCAGTCGTAAACAATCACATTCCGGAACTGCAGTATTTTTTCTCACCGACGGGGCAACGCGGCTTCGAACACCTCATAGCCGCCTCGAATTACGTCGCCACGATCCTCCCCACGATCGGAAGCATCACTCTGGGTGGATATTGGCTCGTTCCCTTCCTCAATTCGCTAGCCGATTCCGTGGGTGCGCTGCAGCAGTCAAAGGTCGCTGGCGAATCAGAAATACCAAAGTATCGACGGATATTCACCGACATGTTCCTCCCAGTCGACAAGTACCCGGCCATCAACATCACTTCCATAATTGGGCCCGACGGTCGGGAGCTATCGGGCAATGTCCAGGAAGTGCTGAGGATCTTGGGGGCTATGCGATGAACGCCATCAAACTGAAAGATATCATTTCGTATTTTGTCTTTGCGATCATCATCGCCATCGTCTTGGCCTATTTCGGATCGTTCGGACTTCGCGTCAGCCCGCCTTCTGACCGGACCAACCTGTCCATGGATGTCCCCGACATGAATGGTCTTGTCACGGACTCGAATGTGCTGTTGCGTGGCGTGCCGGTCGGCAAAGTAACCAATACCAAGACATCCATCAGAGCAGCATCCATCGACTTCTACGTCGAGGGTCGATATCAGATTCCCGTCGACACCGAGGTGCAGCTGCAGAACCTATCAGCGCTCGGCGAGTCCTACATAGAGTTAGTGCCTCGCAGCGAGGGTGGACCGATGCTGACGAACAACCAACATATCTCTACGAAGTCGGTCGTCCAACCGCCATCGATCTCCGAGCTGGCGACGAGCGTCGTGCGAGTACTCCATCAGCTCGATCCCAAAGCTCTCGCACGGATCATCAGCGAGTCCGACGCCGCATTGCCGGACCCTGTCAAGGTGCTGCCGAACTTGGCGCGCGCGAGCACCTTGTTCAACAACATGCTCAACGGACTGAACGGCCAGGGCCGCGCACTTCTGAGCAATTTCCAGGTATTGATCCGAAACTCTGAATGGGTCAAACCGGATTTCACTGCCATCACCCCTCCGACCAAAGACCTTGGGGTTACATGGCAGGAGTTGTACAAGCACTTGCCGATTCTTTTCACTCGCGACGAGCCTGAAGGCCTCCTGAATCTTAAGCATCTCGTCGACCGACTTCAGACCCTGCTGGATTCGAATGGCGGCGACCTCAAGATCCTGGGTGAGGCATTTCAGCCGAAGCTCAACACCATCGCCGCGACTTTGATGAATTTCGACAGTGGCCAAATTCTCGACCACTTCCTTCAGCAGGTGCCCGCTGACGGAATGATTACGCTCCACGTCGCGCCATGACCCGAACGGGCGATCGTTCCCCTGGGATGACTTCAAGAAAGGCTAAACAATGACCGTAAATGAGACCGAAGCGCAGGAGACGCGCGAACCCGACGCAGACGCTGCGTCCGGGGCCCCCGCTGGCGGCGCGACGAAGGTGTACTCAGCCGATGAAGTGGGCGCGGCTGTGCCCGACGAGGCAAAACCGAGCCGCCGAGAGAGGTCAGTGTCCGTCAGTCTGCGGGGCTTGATCCTGGGTGCGTTGATTGTGGCGCTGGTGGCTGCGGTGGCCGCCTTGGGTTGGCTGTACGTCGATGCGCGCCACCAACTCGACACTCACGCCGCTCAGTCGGCCAATAAGGCGCGCGCGGAGAAAGTCGCGCTCGACTATGCAGTGAACGCCGCCACGATGGACTACAAGGACCTACAGGCCTGGCACGTCAAACTCGTCGCGGGCACCTCGCCAGAGCTGACCAAGAAGCTCTCCGACGCGGGCACCTCCATGGAACAGGTTCTGGTGCCGCTGCAATGGAGTTCGTCCGCGCAACCCCTGGTAGCCAAGGTCAGATCAACGACGGGCGGCATCTACGTCGTGGACAGTTTCGTCAGCGTTCAGACGAAGACCGTACAAGCGCCGGAGGCGCTGCAATCGACCGCGACGTACAGCACCACGATCGACAGCAACAACAACTGGCTGATCACCGACGTCGGGGGAATCGGTTCAGCGGTGGGGCCGAAATAGCACTCGCAAGCGTCTCGAGGGATGGGGTCATGGTGGCAATAAGAAACAGGGTTCGGCGCGGCGCAGCTGCCGTGGGCTGCACGGTCATGTTGGCGACGATGGGCGTCCTCACGGGACCGCCTGCCGGCGCTGATCCCGACCTCGAAGTCCCGCTTCCCGACCCGCCGTCGGACAGTTCCTTAATCAGACCCCTACCCGTCATCACGCCGACAGCGTCGTCGTGGACCCCGAAATTCCCCTTTCCGTACGACCAAACGAGGAACAAAGTCACTGCCGCGGACATTACGGCGATGCGTGAAATGTGTCAGTGGTACAACGCCCAATACGCCACACTGCGTTTTCAGATCGACAGACTGCAAACCAATCGGATCGGCAACGACGGTAAGGATTACGACTACACCCGAGATGGCATTCAGCAGCAGGTCGACATCGTTTCCGGAAACATCAGCCAGGCCGTCGACTTTCTGACCCCGCGGGTCCACTCACTGAGCCAGCCTCAGAATCCCTACGGCGACAACTACTTTCCCATCTATGAGGGCGAGGCCTTCTTCAAGCTCTGGGAGCAGTTGTCGAATGTCAACAACGGCATCTTGGCGCACCAGGCCGATTGGTTTACTGGGCCGTCGGTACAGAAAGCGAAGCGTTGGGGGAGCGACATCCACCGCTCCCATGTATGTGAAGGGTGAGTCGCGTGTGCGAAGTGAAGGTAAAGATCTCGGCCCGGCCATTTGGAGTGCTGAGCCGCCCCACCGGGCGGGATCGCGCGGCGCCTCGGCGCTACGCCCAACTTGGAACGTGTTCAGCCGCAATCGCATTGATGATCGGCAGCGTTGCCCTGGCTCCGTCGGCGGCGGCCGATACGACCGAAACTCTAAGGGCCGCGGTATCGGCAGCGCGGGGAGCGGCATGCGCGCCGTTGCGGTCCGATCCGTTGATCGATAAAGCGGCCGGCAAAATCGATGAGACCACTGATCGATGGATCAACATGACGGCGCGGGCCGTTCCGGAGTCGAACGCGTTACCGGTCCTGAAGGACCTCGGCTACGGCGGCACCAAGGCAACGATATTGTCGGGCGCTGCTCAGAGTCCGGCGAACGCAATAAAAGCAACCTTGTTGCAGGGCTTCGCCAAGATCCCCGACTGCTCGTGGACCGACTTCGGCGTAGCCACGCTCCACAACGCTAAGAAGGACATGATTTTCACGACAGTTGTGCTGGCTGCTTAATACGGACTGTTGCCGCTCATCGCCATGCATCCACATTGTCAACGCTGGAGGAGCCAAGTGAAGCAATTTCAATCGAGGGCGGTCGCGGTGGTTGTCGGTCTCACTGGCTTGGTGTACGCACCGGCGGCGCACGCAGAGGACACCGTCACCTACCAGATCTTCTCGGATTCGGTCGGCGAGTTGGCTGGCGTCGAATACCGCGACACGGCGGGTAAGCACTTGCTGCTGGACGTGCCGTTGCCTTGGACTCTGACGGTGCCGGTTGTCACCGCGACGAGCCCGACAAGCGGTGGCGCCGAACTGCGTGCCGACTGGCGACCCAACTTTCGGACGGCCGCCACCGTTGCGCGGGTTTTGCAGGGCCATTTCGTGACGGTCCGCATCATGAAAGGAAACGACGTCCTCTGCGAGAGCATCCTCGACCTAGGAAATGCCACATGCTACGGCAACGTGCCGCACACAGCGGAAAACGAATCATCGCCGGGCAACCTGCCGTGACCGGGCGACCCGGGGGGACCGCTCGACGATTTGGTCGCTGGCTGGCCTTGTCCGCGTCCGCAAGTGGGCTAGTACTCGCCGCGGCGCCGGCGGCGCACGCTGAGCCGAACGGCGGTGATCCGTCGAGTCCTTATCCGGCCACCTACCTCATCCTCGACTACTACAACAAGGTGAAATACGACGATTACTTCACCAACAGTGCTGGCGGCGTATGGTTTTCGACCCCACTCGGACTTAATTGTGGCATCTGGGACCGGGGCAGCTTCGGCTGCACAGGCGATATCCGGGGCGCCCCGCCAAGCACGACGAACGTCGGGTGGGTCAACGGAAACATCGAAACTCGCTACGATGCGTTGTTGGGGGCGCAGACCCCCCCGGGGCAGGCCGAGCGCGATCTTCCGCCACGGAATTACATCGAGTACAACGGGACCAGGTGTACCACGATGGCTGATACGAGCACGTATTGCCAGCACGGTGCGTTCCGATTCTTCGTCACGCCGACCCGGACTTATCTAAGCCCGCCGTGACGACTTTTGCCTCTGAACGTATTCGGCCAGTGGGGTTGCAACGACGTTGCCGCAGGCTCGACGAAGTGAGTGAGTTGAGTGTCTGCTGCGCTCAACGAGGACGCTCGTTCGAGCCGAAGAAGTTGGCCCAGCAAGCATTCGGTGGGTAGACGAACGTCGAACGTCACCCACTCTGAAATTATCGCCCGCGATTACACCGTGCGGCAACGACTTTCGTGGTCAGCTATGTCGCAATACCAGTTGGCTGGCGCGAGTACAGCTCAAGGAACGACTCGATCGGCGTACTGAGGACAATATGTCTTCACGGCCAGCACAAAGAATGGGTGGGCTTTACTCGGCGGGTCGATTCTTGTGTACCGCACGATGCGCTCTTCTATTTCCTGGGGATTTCTATGGAGCCAGAGGAAATAACACGCAGACTCCGCTTGACTGACCAGGTTGTCGTAACGTTGCACGAACCCCATAGCTTGGGCGTCCCGCACGAAGTCGGCATTGTCAGCCTGTGCCGCCGGCGCCCCCAGCAGCCCGAGCGTCACTCCGATCGCAACGCAACCATTCCTCAGTGCACACATGCCCATGATATTCCGTTCTTGGAGGCATTCTTCGGGGATGACGTCGTGGGGCTGAACGGCCGGAACTGAGTCCACCGCGCGTGGGATCTCACTATGGGCACAGGTCGATGAACGCTAGTTGGCTGAGCACCGGATCGATGAACGTTGCCCCGACCCCTTCGAACCCTGCGGCGCGTTTGTCGCAGGCATACCGACCATCGGTGAGCAGCTCGCCGTCGCTGCGGAACGCCGTCGGGTTGTGGGCGACCGAATAGACTTGGCGTGCCTGGTCGAGATATCGAATCTCATTAGGCGTCAAGGGGGTCAACGGATCGGCATGTGCTAGTGGAGTGACGGCCGCGCAGACGGCCATCGCCACGAATGTTCCGACCGCTAACCTCTTTCGGCTGCTCACGTGGATCCCTTCTGAGTATGCCCGCGCATGACTTCGAGCGATCCTAGCTGGATCAGCCTGGAGCGGGAACGTATCGGCGGCTCTTCAAGCGGAGCGCGAATCGCCATGCACGCCAACTGCTTACCTCCGTTCGCGAACGGTAAATTATCGCGCCAAAGCGGCTGCTAATCAGAGCGTTTTTATTCTATACTAGATTACGGCCAGATTTTGTGATGAACTAAACACCAGTTGAGGTGCAGGCTATCGATGTTCAGAGTGCGGTGCCTTCCTTGGATCGAAGTCGCTCAGACTGGGGGTGGGTTCTTTTTGTGGTGGCGAGTGGCGCGTTCGCGCAGCGGCTGTTGCCCGCCAAGCCGTACGACTGCTCGTAGGCACACCGGCAATCGTGTACCTACGACACGAACGATGGCATCACGATGTGTCGAGTGAAGGAAGGCTTGCCCGTGGATGTTGGAATTCAGGTCGAGGGTCTGACGAAGTCGCTTGATTTTCAGCGACCGACGCTCAGGCCACTCTTCGATGACGAACTGAGGCCCGCGCTAGATGCGACGGCGGGTTTTCTTTCCGTGAATGCGTCCACGCTGGAGCCGCTACGACAGGGGTGTTCAGCCGCAGCGACCGCGGCGAAAGAGACGGCGGACCGGCTGGGTGTGGCACATACCCAGCGGACCATTGAAGGTCCCGGTGGCTCCATTGAACTGTCCATCTTCAGGCCGGCCGACACCGACGCTCGAGCACCGGCAATGTACACGTTGCATGGCGGCGGAATGGTCATGGGGGACCGGTTCTTTTTCTTCCAGGAGGCCGGTCACCTGCAGTGGGCGCGGGAATTCGGGGCAGTCGTCATATCTGCGGAATACCGTCTGGCACCGGAGTTCCCAGCACCGGCGGGCGTGGAAGATTGCTACGCAGGCTTCGAGTGGGTCGTCGCGAACTCCGACGAATTGGAAATCGACCCGGATCGGCTGATCATTGCAGGAGTGTCGGGCGGTGGAGGCTTGGCGGCGGGCGTATCGCTTCTGAGCCGCGATCGGCAGGGTCCACGCCCGCTGGCGCAGATGCTGATCTGTCCGATGCTCGACGACCGCTTGGAGACGTTGTCCGCCAGTCAGTTTCGTGACACCGACGGGGTTGGGGGTGCCTGCTCGGCGGAAAGCGCCGCATTTCTGTGGGATTGCGTGCTTGGTGCGGGTCATCAGGGTCGAGAAGTCGACCATCACGTGGTACCCGGCCGGGCCACCGACCTTAGTGGGTTGCCGCCTGCGTTCATCGACGTGGGTTCGGCTGAGGTCTTCCGCGATGAGAGCGTCGCCTACGCGTCCAGGTTGTGGGCGAGCGGCGTACGAGCAGAGTTGCACGTCTGGGGCGGGGCGTTCCACACCTCCGACATCATGGTGCCCACCGCGGCCGTGTCGGTCGCAGCGCACGCGACGCGCGCCGACTGGCTCCGCAGAACGTGGATGGGCTGACCAGGGCACCAGAAAGCGTTTCGTTAAGTCCTCCAGGTACAGGAGTCAGTTGCGGTAGGGGTACGCGGGCACGTTGCCCTCGCCCCAAAACGTCCGCGCAGCGTGCCCAGGAGATGTTGGCGAGTCGGCGAATTTCGGCGTCGACGGTGTTGTGTAGGCGGGCGGCGCGTGGCCGGGTGAACAGTCTGTCGGATCGGGCGAACAGTAGGGAGTGTGTCGGCGATTGCCATGTGTCCCAATGCTGTTAGTGCCGCTCTATGTCACGCTTAGCAATGCCGATGGATCGACTTACTGAACCTGTTGGGTGAGTGCGGTATTCAACGTACGGTGGTCGACGGATTCTCCCTCGCGCTCACCCGGCGACGTACCCGTCTGGCCGGAGGAGGATGCCGCCTACCGCCGGCAGGTGCCACCCTCGTAAGGACACTTCGGGTAGGGCGTCCACGTAATCGGTCCGCCCCGTGCAGGGCGCGGGGAGGGCGGCCAACCCGTCTGCTCCGAGATTGAGGAGCGCAGGATGGGTTTGTTGCATAAGGCGATAGGTGTCGGCTTTACCATCGTAAGTGCGCTTGTGCACGAAGCGCTTTTGTTCCACCACGCCGCCAACGGCGACGACGTCACTCGCAACCTGATGCGCTTCGTCCGCGGGGTTTGACTGACGCTAACCCTAGAGCTTCCAGCTGCGGCGCTTGTGACGTTTGACGAACCCACGGCGGTGCAGTCCGCTTCCATTGAAGTCTAAAGACTTAACAGCAGTAGGGAATTCATTCTCCGCCCACTTGACCAACTCCAAGCCTCGTGGTTTCCAGGTTTGGTCGAACCACTTCGAGTGGTCCGTAGAGGCACAGAGGGTGTGCCAGCTATTGCTAGGAATGGTCTGCACCCAGTTGCCTTCCTCTCCCGCTGGTGTTTCTGCTCCTGGTCCGAACCACACGGTGCCAGAGCCGTCGGCGTCCTCTTGGACGCTCGGCACCTGCTGTCGATGCCTGCGAGCTTCTGGTCGGTTTCTAGCAGATAACGAGTTTGGCTGTCGTACAACGTGAATGACCAAAACCGAGCCGCAAGGCAGGGGTCCGGCAGCGTGACCTTGTACGTCTTTCCGCCGTCGAAGTACTCGCCGTCGAGAGCGGCCTATGCTGGCGGCGTAGGCTGAGCGGTGCCCGCCTTCGCGAACGACATCGCCGGGTGATGCCGGGGGTGACGAGTGTAACATCTCTCGCGCATCCAGCAGTCGCTTGCAACCGTCGGCGAACTGCGAGCTACCGCCGATAAACGGGGTGAAATACTTGCCGGTCGGCAAAGATTGCGTTCGTCGCGGGGGGCGAACACGATGGCTCGCGCCGTTGCATTGCCCACCGCAACGGCGTCGGTCAAGTTAGCCTTCATCCGATCATCGGGCGCGCACGGCGTGCCCTTATTGATGCCGTTGGTAGCGAACAAGCCGACCGCCTTGGGTGGCCGACGGCATCAGCAGGTTCATGCTGCACGACGGTGCTCAACTCTTCTTAGAAGTGGAAGGTGTTGGCGTGAATCGTGTTGGACTGCAACCGCGATAGATTGACGTGATGGTGACGCTGGCTCGTCTGATCGCGATCATGACGCGGCACAGTGCGATGCCATGTGTACGCTGCTTTGAGCGAGCAGTGCCGGTTGGTGCACGGCGCGGCGCAGAACCGCGGAGCCTGAGCTGCTACTTAACTTCGCCGTTGGCGATGCGCATGGCCTTCATTAGAACGACCCCCTGTTCGGGCAGATGTCCTGAACCGACCGATCGGCGAAGTCTAAGGCAGAGTCGATTCCCCAGCCCGAATGCATCGACTTGACGTGCTGCCCGGCGTCCCAGAGTGAACCACCGTTGGGCGGTTCCATGAACTTGCACACGCCGCGAGCCTCCATGATCGCCTCATGGTCGCCCATTACGATGCCGTCCCCGGCGATCGCCTGGAGGAAAACGGTGTAATTGGGGTCAGCGTGCGCTGGCACCGCAAGCACGATCATCAATGGTAGAGCGGCGATCGCCGCGAGCTTCCTCCACATGGATCAGATCCTACGACCGTGCACGCCGAGTCGGAAAGAGTTCGTTCCGGTATGCGGTCGGAGGTGATCTTTGCGATGGCTCGCTCAGCCGACCGCCCGTATGGCGTGCGTCGTATCGCCCGCTCGAGGCGCAGAGGCCAACGCTTCCTAGTCATCTCACACCAGGTGGCACGGAAGGTCTGGCGATCGTCGAGCCGACGACCGTCGCGCGGGTTGTCGCGTTCGGACTCCGCGACCGCCTCGGGGAGGCGTTGGCGGAGCTTGTCGTCGGGATGTGGCACGCCGCGCTACGCACCCTTACTAACTACCGCCTCAAGGCCCGTTACGGGCATGCGGTGTTGAAAGCGAGCACAACGAAACTCGAGCACCTGATCAAGTCTGTCGTCGCCGAAGGGGTTGAGTTCTGTCAAGGCATTGGCGACTGGGGGTTTTGCCAATTCTCGGCCGTCGTGTCGGCGACACCGGGCCGGGCCGATGCATGCCCCTTGCGGACGCCTCAAAAAGGCGGCCTGCGCGAGTGTGTGGTCGTTGGCCTTCTCCAAAGTTGTGATGGTGCAGATACGTTGGAGCAGGGCCGGATTGGTCCGGCTGCCGGTCATCCCGTCGAACAGCGGTGGTAGGCATGGAGCGGTGCGGTGGCAACAGGCGGGGTCGATCGAGGGGGCGACCACGCCGTCGGTGGGTCAGAGAAAACGGCGATCTCGCGGGTTGCGTCCGGAATGCTTCACCTTGCCCTGGCACGTTCGAGCGCGCGGATGTGGCCGTCGCGCCGCCCGCAGTAGACCAAGCGTGAGCAGTTTGCGTGCCGCGGCAACCTTGGTGATGTGTTGGCCGCGGCAAGGTTCGATACAGTCTTCGTCGGCGGCGAATTGGTCGTCGTGGGGTGCCGCTGCACCGCCTCGACGGTGTCGGACTCGCGGCGGCGCGGGGTCAGCCCGGTCCAGGAGCTCAGCTGGGCGGCACGGTGCATGTCACCGATCTCGGTCCCGAACACCGTCGCCAATGGCTTTTCTCAGAAGGTTTTTCGCAGGAAAGGAGGGCGCTGGGTGACCAGCATCTGCGTCCGTAAAGGGATCGTGTGAGTGAAGAGTACTTCGCCTCGGCAAGAAGCCTACTGTTCGTTCCAGGCGATCGCCCCGACCGCTTCGCCAAAGCCGCTGCCAGTGGCGCCGACGGTGTTGTCTTGGACCTCGAAGATGCGGTTGCGGCGCCCGGCAAGGAAGCGGCGCGCCAGCATGTTGACAGCTGGCTGGCGTCCGGCGGCGTGGGCGTGGTGCGAATCAACGGATTCGGCACGCCATGGTTTGAGCCAGACGTCGCCATGGTCAGCGCGCACCGGTGCGTCGTGATGCTGCCGAAGGCCAATCGGCCGCGCGACGTCGTCGACGTACGGAGTTCCCTGCATGTGGACACGCCGCTGATTCCGCTGATTGAGACGGCGTCGGGAGTGCTTGATGCGGCAGCCATTTGCGCCGCGCCCGGGGTGGTTCGGGCCGCTTTCGGCAGTGTCGACCTGAGTACCCAACTCGGCATCGATCCCGCGGATCGACAGGCACTTGCGTTCGCTCGAAGCGCGGTCGTGCTGGCTTCCGCTGCAGCCGGCGTCGCCCCGCCGCTGGACGGCGTCACCACCGATCTCGACAACGCCGACGTCCTCGGACACGACGCCGAACATGCTGCGGCGCTGGGATTTACCGGAAAACTGTGTATTCACCCAGCCCAGATCTCGGTGGTCAATCGAACTTTCACACCGGCGCAGCGCGACGTCGACTGGGCACGAAAAGTTGTGGACGCGACCGGTTCCGGCGGCGTCGCGGTAGTGGACGGACAGATGATCGACAAGCCTGTTGTAGAGCGCGCCGAGCGGATCCTCGATCGCGCCAGATCGCGTCAATGAGCGCGCCCCGGGCATTCATCGGCAACACCATCGAGTTCCATACAGATTGTTCGAATATCGAGTACGTTTCTAGATGCGTCAAGCAGCCGTCGACTCCGCGTGACGTGAGGCGGCCGCCCAAATCCCGCGCCCAACGATCGCAGCAGCCACATCGTGAGAGGAGATCACCATGCCGTCAAAGACCGCTGAAACAGCCGTGTTCCTGTGGGGTGACAGGAACGCGCCGGCGTCGGTCACCGTGGAGGCGGCGAAGACCGCGGCCGCTAGCGGTGGCGTCGACGGGTTCGCGATGTCGGATCAGCTGGTGAACTTCATCCCACCATCGCTGTGGACGCCGGAGAACACACCTTTGGCGGACTTCCTACCCGACCCCGATTCAATGGACGACGCTTTTTCCTTGGCCGCCTATGTCTACGCGTCCACGCCGGGCATGAACCTGACGTTGCTCACCGATTCCATCCGCAACGGCCCGGCCCAACTGGTGCACGCGATGTTGACGCTCGCCAAGATCACCGAGGGTCGCGTGACCTTTCTGATCGGTGGTGGCGAGGTCAAGCAGTGTAATCCCTTCGGATGGAAGCGGTCTCAGGGGCTGTCGCGGCTCGAGGATCTCTACAAAATCTTCCGGAAGTTCATGGACAGCGATCGCCCGATCTCCCACGAGGGCAATCACTGGAATCTCGACAAAGCCTTTCTCGGCGCGGCCAAGCAGTACCGGCCGAAAGTGTGGGGCCTCGGCGGCGGGCCAAAGATTCTCGACCTGTCGACCAGCCATAGCGATGGCTTCGCCGGAGCGGCGCCGTGCGTGTGGGCCACCCCTGAGGACGCGGCCGAATACATCAGCAAGCTGAAGGCGGACGTCGCCGCCAAAGGCAGGGATCCTGAGCGATATCGTGTCGGTGCGCTGATCCCGGTCCTGGTCCACGACGACGAGGAGGTCATCGAGCGCGCGCTGGACAACAGGCTGGTGCGGTGGATCGGCGCAATCTTCGGACGCACCCAGCCGCTGGAGTGGCGTCGGCACGGCATCGAGCCGGCGGTGCCCGACGGGTGGACCTATTTTATGAAGATGAAGCCGCACGACACCCCGCCGGCGTTCGCCGACGAGGTGGTTGCCAAGGCGACCCGGCGCATGACAGAACTCAGTTATATCTGGGGTAACACCCAACAGGTTGCATCCCAGATCCAGGCCTATGTCGACGCCGGAGTCGATTGGGTATCCCCGGTCGATTACCTGCCGATAGTCAGCGATCCGAGCGAGGGTGAGGCGTCGCTGGCGCGGACCATCGAAATCTGCTCGATCCTGAAGGCGGCCGTCGCCGTCACGTAGTCGAGGTCCTGGCGCGAGTTTAGACGCCCCGCTGCTGGGTCTTCAGGATAGTTTCCAGCGCGTCGAGTGCCTCGCCGGTGTACACGGCCAGTTTCTGGACGTGGGGCACGGACTCGCGGCATGCCGTGTAACTGATATCGACCCCGCCGGCATAGCTGGACATCGTGATGTTCAACGCTTGCCCGTGAAACAGAACGGACGGGCCGTAGATCTGCTCCACTCGACAACCGTTGAGGTACATGCGATCCCGCGGGCCGGGAACGTTCGAAATGATCAGGTTGTGCGACGTGGCCAGGTAGCCACCCAACCGCAGAATCATCTCCGTGATGTGCGGCCCCAGTAACAGCATCGTGAAGGGCCCGACTTGATCAGCAGGCAAAGACTCCTGAAGCGACTTGCCCGCTTTCACCGAAGCGCTTACCGCCGTGAGTCTTTCGAGTGGATCGGCGATATCGGTGTGCAGTCGCGCGTACATGAAAGTGAGCGCGTTGCCGACGTTCCCCGCATCGTCTTGGGGCCGGATGTTGACGGGAATCTGTCCGATGATTGTCTGCTCAGGCAGCGCGTCGAGTTCGCTGAGATAACGCCGGAGGGCGTCGCCGGTGATGGAGAGGAAGACGTCGTTGACCGTCACACCGGCCGTGTGCGCGATCGACTTGAATTTCGCCAGTTCGTAGTGCTGAGTCGCAAAGCGGCGGTAGCCGCTGATGCGGTTGTTCAGGATGGTGTGGGGCGCTTGGTAGGGCCCGACGAGGGGCGATGCGCTGTCCAACCGTGCGCTGAGCGTCATCATCGCCAGCCTCTGTGCTGCGGATGCTGTCGCCCGGGCGGTCCGCAGCACCGCTGCGGCCTGGCGCAAGCCAGGCAGCGAAGTCGAATCGGGCGCGCCCGCGGCCGCTGCCGGCGATGACGGTGCCCGCTCGCTGCTGCCGGGCAGCCACGGCGGGCCCAGGTCGGCGGTCTGGGGATCAACGCTCAACATTCCGGCGATCTGCCGAGCTGCGCCGACGCCGTCGAGCTGCCCATGGTGGAACTTCAAGAAGATCGCAAACCTGCCTTGTGCCAGACCTTCGATGACATATGCCTCCCACAGCGGTCGCTGCAAGTTCAGCGGGTGCGAATGCAACTCCGAGATCAATATCCCTAGTTCTCGTTCCCCTCCCGGAACCGGCAGCGCGACGTGGCGGAGGTGATAGTTGAGATCGATCTCCTCGTCGGTCAACGACTTCCACGCCGGAAGGGGACGCCGAACCAACTGAAGGTTGAACGGCGGCGCGAAAGTGCGACACTGCCGCCACTGCTCGACCAGATCGGTGACGTAGGAGGCGGGCGCGTGCGCCGGTGGCGTGAGAATCATCAGCGGCCCGAAGTGAGCTGGAGCATGATCCTGCTCGACGTAAAACCACGCCGCGTCGACAGGATTGAGCAACGTGCTCACGGCGTCATCGGAAGTGTTGGCGGCGAACAACTGTGCAGCAACATACGCTGAAATTTAACACGTATTCAAAAATTGGAAGAGGGGTTTCCGCAACTTGTTCGCAGGCCTCTGCGGCCATCGGAAGCGCGGCGTTGGCAGGCGCAACCAATCGCAATGACGACCGACCAGCGCGGTTAGTCGGTGGGCTTGGGCGAGGAGCTTGTTGAGTCGTTGCTGGTAGCCGACGTGTGACTGGCACTCCTGTCAGCCGGGTCGGGACGGGACCGTGCCGCCTCTCGCTGGGCGAATTTCAGCCGCGAGATCCGTTCCAGTCGCTCCATGTCGTGCAGAATCGCCGCCAGCTCTTGCAAATAGGCCGCACGACGTTCGGCGAGATTTTTCCCAGGCTTAATCAGCTTTTGGTCGGCGGCCACTTGGCGAGCGGTGGCGAACAGGAGCGCAGATACCGCCTCATCGCTGCGAACCCGACCCTGAGCGGCGTATTGGCGTCCTACACCTAGCGCTGATTTAATCAACGCTTTTTCGCCGATCTCAGTCGGCGCGACGCGCAGCACATCGGCGACGATCTCGTACGCCTCGAAGAATGGCCGCAACATGGCATGGGCCATCAGGAGACTTTTGTCGCGCAGCATCGCGTCGATCTCGGCGCCGCCGGCCACCACGCGCGCCTCCCAGTCGTCATACTCGTCCATCTCCTGAGAGAGATGAGCACGGAACGCCGCCGAGTCGGCAAAGTAGAAGTCGAACTTGAGCAGATCACGCAGTCGCATGGCCTGCGCCCAGAACGCGGCCAGCCGGTCACCGTCGGCCCGCGCGGCGAAGGTGAGGGACAATTCGACGATCGAGGTTTCGAGAAACGCGTGAATCAGCGTGTTCCGGTAGAACGCGGCCACGTGTTCGTGTTCCGGCTCGATCCGCCAGACGGGTTCGTGGCCCCCGTCGACACGCGTGACCGGGTGGCCGCCTGACAACGCATCTACCGCGGCGCGCACGCCATCGTGGGTCCGCAGTCGCCGCGCACTGTCGGTCATGGGTGTTTGGTCGCGCTCAAGGTGGTCCAGCGCATCCTGCAGCGTGTGGTGCAGCTGATCGAGTGTCAATGCAGCACCCCTGGTGGTAAGCAGCAGGGCCGACACCAATCCGGTGGCATTGACCGGCGTCGCGCGCAAGATTCGCCACGCCACCTCGATCGCCATCTTTTGCAGCGCGAGCCGTTTGGTGCCACTGTCCTGGGCGCTCGGGCCGTCCGGCGCGCCCAGGTATTGCCGCATGGACACGGCGGGGGGAAAGCGGACGTGGATCTTGCCGAAATTGCGGTCGCCTTGGGCCTTGATGAAGTTGTAGAACCAACCCATGCCCTCGGGAGCTTTCTCGCCACCGCGGGCGTACGACGCGTATTCCGCCGTTTCATGCAGCTGGTCGAAGCTGATCGAGACCGGTTGCAGCAGAATGTCTTCGCTGCGACCGTCGAAGTACGCGCCGGCGACATAGCTGAGCAGACCGAGTTTGGGGGGCAACATCTTGCCTGTGCGTGACCGCGTACCTTCGATCGACCAACTGAGGTTGAAGCGCTTTTCGACGAGGTAGCCCACGTACTCTTTGAGCACGTGCTTATACAAAGGATCGTCAGAGATGTTGCGGCGGATGAAGATAACGCCAGCCCGGCGCATCAGCGGTCCCATGATTCCGAACGCCAGATTAATTCCGCCGAAGATATGCGCTCGCGGTAGTTGGTTCTCCTGCAACGCGACCGTCAGCACGAACGTGTCCAGGTTGGACCGGTGCGAAAACAGCATCACCGCAGGATGGCTCCGAAGGGCACGCTCCATTTCGGTGATCTCGTCGCGCCTGTAGTCAATGTCTGGATCGAAGCCGCGACGGAAAATCAACCGACCCAGGGTCGGAATGAAATCGACCGACACCCTGCTCCACCCGGTCGCCAGCTCATCGAGGATCTTGCCGGCGTCTTCGACCGTCGCGCCCGGCACGGCCGCCAATCCGGTGCGAAAGCGCGCGGAGGCGAGCATCTCGGGCTTCACCAAGCGCGGTGACTTGTATTCGGGGCCGAGCAGGCGGTATTCGACCCGCTCGATGGCGAGTACCGCCCGTCGGGTGACGAAGCGGGCGAAATCGCGTGGATCCTGTTCAGCTGCGGTGTCGCACCACTGTCGACGTAACTCACCGACGGTGGCGGGCTCCCCGGCCACGACGCGGGCGCGCGATGCTTCGTTACGCAAAATCCGCCGCTGCCGCCGTTCGCTGGGCCGGTACGGATCGCGACCCGCCAAGAGCGCCAGAATTTGCGAACGTTTGGGCAGCCTGGCCGCCGGCATCCAAAACACTCGCACCGGAACCACCGCGCGGGCGTCATCGGTTGCCAGGTGTTGGACCAACTGATCAACCACGCTGACCGGTGGCGCGCTGAGCGGCATTCGCAAGACTTCGACCTGAACGTGGGGATGCTGGTGGCGCTGTTCACGCAACCAGTCGTCCAGCAAATCTTTTTCCACTGACGACGACACCGCCGCCAGCACGAGGGCATCGTCCGTCGCGGCGAAGCTGTCTAACTCCTGAGTTCGGATGCCCACTACTGGCCTCTCATTGATGTCGCCGGTTGCCTGCCGCGGGACCCGACCCTTTACCGGCCGGCGGTGTTGGCGCCGTGGACTTTCGAGGCGTTCGCTTTCTCGGCTCGTGGGCGTCACCGAGTTGAGGCGAGCCGCCCCGATCCGGCCAGTCCCTCAACGTGCTGCGGTAGAGATCGCGAACTTTGGCGATGTGCTTGGGGAGATTGGACGTTGTCCACCGATCAACCGAGATCGGCGCAAGAACCGCGACGTCGACCGTGCAGGGATGCAGCGTGGACGAGTCGCGGGGCGCAATCGACTCGGCGTTACGAATCACCACGGGGATAACGGGAATCTTGGCTGCCATCGCGATCCGAAATGGGCCTTTCTTGAAAGGGCCCACGCCATCGGCGGGGTCACCCCGGGTTCCCTCCGGTGCGATGATGACCGACAGGCCCCTTTTCGCGAGCTCTTCGACCTTGTGCAGCCCCTCCACGGCTGCCCGGGCGTCGTCGCGGTCGATGAAGGCCGCGTCGACGATCCTGCCGATGGCCCCGGCGACAGGGTCGTTTTCAAGCTCTTTCTTGCCTACCGCGGTCCAGTTGTCGCGTACCAGCGCGGCAGTGATGAAGACGTCGAAGACATTGCGGTGATTGAAGATAAACACGGCTGGGCGCTGGGCGGTGAGGTTCGCTTCGCCGACGACGTCCAGGTTCACTCCACCAGTCGCGAGCAGCAGTCGTGGCCAGTTTGCGGTAAAGAAATTCACGCCCTCGCGCCTGTTGCGCGACACGACGCCAAGTCCCACCGCGCCTGCGGCCACGGGCAGGAAACTTCCGAGGCCGGCGACCGTTCGCAGCTGTGACAGCGATTCGCCGACCGACAGCCTCATCACTTGCCGCTTTCAGTCGCTCGCAGGGACAACGTTGCCAGGATCGGCGTCGCGGGTGAGTCCTCGGTCTCGGTCGATCGCCACCTGTGGCTCGCACTCGGTATCACGGGATCGACGGCAAAAACCGACACTCGCCGACCCGTTCGTGCTGGTGCGCCCGGGCCGAACGGTCGTCGTGGGCACGGCCAGACTGCTGCCTGGCCGCAGGGGAGATGGGCAGCTGACCTACCTCCGATCAGGTCGCTCGTAGCCTGGGGGAGCAACGCGGCGAGACGCCTGGACTCTCGGTATTTGAAGATAGATTAAAATATACGGGCGTGCTGCAACAAGTGCAAACCTCTGGCGAGCTAACGGGCCTCGATCGGTGTTGGCACATGCGAGAACGCGACTGCAAACGCGACCTCGCGGCGAACTCGGCGGCCGGGATGCGACCGGGGCCCGAAGTCGACTTGACTACGGGCGGCTATAAGAATTTATTCAAACGTAGAAAAAATTTTGTATGGTGTGTTCGGATGGACGCTGTGACCCGGATCGCATCACAAGCGCGCTGATTCGAGACCGAAAATCGCCCGGCTCGGCTCGTCAAGCTAGTGATGTGGTCAAGCACTCCGGCAATGTTGCCGGAGTGCTAAACGGGTCACCCAGATGCCTCGCGAGCGGGGGAGCCGGGAGCTAACCGCTGAGATGTTTCGGAAGAAGGAAGTGCAGTGCGCACACGATCAACCCAACCCGGAATCCCGATTACTCGGCAGATGGCCGACATGCGGCCTGCTATCTGGCTGATCCGCGGGCGGCGGCGACGGCCTTCGGGGTTCTCTCAACGAATGTTCGGCCGGACCTCGTGGCTGGTGGCGGGATTGATCGAATGACCTCCCCGTCCGTCGCACGTCCGACAGATAATCCCTCCAACTTGGCGGTGTCCTTTCTGTGCAGGTACGTCCCCATGGCGCCCGATCTCGAAGGCGACATCGATCTGACCAAGCAACAGCCGGCAGATGACCCGAAAGCTCCGGCGCCAGACACGAGGCCACCGGTCGACCCCTGCATCAACGGATGTGCCTAGCAGGGCGATCCTTCAAACATCAACGCATAGAGGAGACGACGCATGGGCATCGGTATTGAGGTAGAGGGCCTGACCAAGTCCTTTGGGTCCCAGCGAATCTGGGAGGACGTCACCTTCGACCTGCCCGAGGGCGAGGTCAGCGTGCTGCTGGGGCCGTCGGGTACGGGAAAGTCGGTGTTTTTGAAGTCGTTGATCGGTTTGCTGCGTCCCGAGCGCGGCAAGATCGTGGTTGACGGCGTCAACATCCTGGAGTGTTCGCCCAAAGAGCTCTACGAGATCCGCACGCTGTTCGGTGTGATGTTCCAGGACGGCGCATTGTTCGGGTCGATGAGCCTTTATGACAACACCGCATTCCCGCTGCGTGAGCACACGAAAAAGAAGGAATCCGAGATCCGCGAGATCGTGATGGAAAAGCTCGAACTCGTCGGTTTGGGCGGTGACGACGGCAAATTTCCCGGAGAGATCTCCGGCGGCATGCGCAAGCGCGCCGGCCTGGCCCGCTCGCTGGTACTCGACCCCAAGATCATCCTGTGCGACGAGCCCGACTCCGGTCTGGATCCCGTCCGTACCGCCTACCTGTCGCAGCTGCTGATCGACATCAACGCCCAGATCGACTGCACGATCCTAATCGTGACGCACAACATCAACATCGCCCGCACGGTGCCCGACAACATGGGCATGCTGTTTCGAAAGAAGTTGGTCATGTTCGGTCCGCGCGAGGTGCTGCTGACTTCCGATGAGCCTGTGGTCGAGCAATTCCTTAACGGTCGTCGTATTGGCCCGATCGGCATGTCGGAAGAAAAGGACGAGTCGACGATGGCCGAGGAGCAGGCCATGGTCGATGCCGGGCACCACGATGGCGGAACCGAGGAGGTCGAGGGCGTGCCCCCGCAGGTCAACGCAACCCCCGGAATGCCGGAACGCAAGGCGGTGGCCCGTCGTCAGGCGCGCGTGCGCGAGATCATGCACACCCTGCCCTCGGCCGCGCAGGAAGCCATCCTGGAGGACCTTGACCGGTCCAACCAGCCTCACGACAACAGCCCGGACGACGAGGCCACCGCACGGCATCGCGTCAGCCTGGACGATTCACCGACGCAAGTCATCACTACGAGCGCACGTGGCAGCGATGAGCAACATGTGCCGCTGTGAACAGGTGGAAGTCAACGACGTCGGGCGTTGACGATTGGGGAGAAAAGAGAAGTGGCCTGATGGACAGAATTGACGAGACCAAGTTTGTATGGGCGCTTGTGGATTCCGCTCGGACCTTCCTGAAGCCGGACGCGCAGATCAAGTTGTGGGTGAAAATCGGTGCCGGTGACCAGGAATCCGCCGTTGTCGATCTAATCCTCGGCTTCGTGCGCAACGATGCCGAGCTGCCGGCCGAACTGGCTCCATCACTGAGCAATTGGGCCGACGGCTATCGCCACAGCGACCGCGAGCCCGACCTGCGGTACCTCGTAAGTCGCGTGCGGGTCGGTGAACGCGCGCCCCGGTTCGCGCCAAAGACCACTGACTACCGCAGCAATTTTTATCTAGATTAGATTTAGCGACAAAGGAGTCGGATTGAGGTGAGAAGCCGGTCGATAATGTTCCGGATGCTGTGCGCCGCCATATTGACAGTCGGCCTGTGGGGCATCACCACGTCGGCACCTTCCGCCGGCACGGCCCGAGCGGCGGGGTTCGAGAGTTTGATGGTGCCCTCGCCGGCAATGGGGCGCGACATTCCAGTGGCCTTTCTGGCCGGCGGTCCACACGCGGTATTCCTTCTTGACGGATTCAACGCCGCCCCGGACGTCAGCAACTGGGTGACGGCCGGTAATGCGGCCAATGCCGTTGGCGGTAAAGGAATCTCGGTGGTAGCGCCCGCCGGTGGCGCCTACAGCATGTATACCGATTGGGAGCAGGACGGCAGCAAGCAATGGGACACGTTTTTATCCAATGAGCTGCCGAACTGGTTGGCCGCCAACAAAGGTCTGGCGCCCGGTGGTCACGGCGTGGTCGGGGTATCGCAAGGGGGATACGCGGCGGCGGCGCTGTCAACCTTCCACCCCGACCGGTTCCGCTACGCCGGGTCTTTATCCGGATTCCTCGCCCCCGAACGGACCGGAGTCGACGGGACAATCACTGCGGCGCTAAAGCAGGGTGGCGCCGATAGTGACCACATGTGGGGTCCGCCGCAGCTGGGTCGCTGGAAGTGGCACTCGCCGAATCAGAACGTCCAGACCTTGATTGAAAACAATACTCGGCTGTGGGTCTACAGCCCGGGCAGCGGAGCACCAACTGACCAGGGCGCCATGGCTGGCTACGGCGACATTGCCCAAGGCACGAACGCGACTTTCTATTCACACTTCCGAGATGACGGCGGCAACAACGGCCACTTTGATTTGGGCCACGGCGGCGGCAATGATTGGCCGACCTGGAGTCGGCAGCTCAGTGCAATGTCAGGCGACCTTGCCGCGAACATCCGCTAGTGATCACCATCAGGGAGACGAGACGCCATGAGTGACAGAGGCTTTCGCCGTACACGGGTAGCGAAGCCGAGCGGAGCCGTTGAGTCCGCAGGTGCGACCGCCAGGAACAGAGATCGGTCGTTAGTCGCCCTCATCGTTGCTGCGGCGACGTGCAGCGGTGGCGCACTCGCAGTCGCACCACGCGCCAGCGCCGTTCCCGCGCCTGAAGTGGAGTACTTGTATGACATTTCAGTTCGACGTCAATACAACTTCGGTAATGCCGGTGACCCCATCGGCTACGCCCACGGGATCTGCGACAAAGTTAGTAATGGTGAAGGCTACGCCCAGGTGATGGGTGACGTGAGAAATGACGTGCGCCCTAACGATGAGTTTGCGGCCAACTATCTCGTCACGAACGCCGTGAACATCTTTTGTCCGGCACAGCTATGGCAGCTCCGCAACTCAGCTGCCAATTACATGCCACCGCCGCAGTAGAAGGCCACGACGGCCCGACCAGGGTTGGTCTATCCGCCGGTGCCATCGCCCAGATCGGGTGCGTAGGAAGGCGGGGGATAGACACCCCGGAGAAGCCACGCGTACGCCACGATGCCGTATTCCAGCTCGTCACTGGCGTCGTAGTCCGGGTTGGGATTCATCTGGCTAATCCTTCGTCGCAATCACTCATTTTTTACGCTAACTTAGATTATATCTAAGTCCGACGTCTGTGGCTAGGCGATAAGTGAGTCGATTCTGAGGCAATACGGTTCTCAATGTCGTATCTCGCTCGCTGTATGAATCGGGAATCCGCTAGTCGACGGGTAGATGGCCCCGAGCGGCCGGGCGTCGATCGGCGCCCATACGACTCGAACGCCGCAGCTCGCCGGCCTGAACACGCCGCGCAGCGCCGTTGATCCGCCGGACGGGACGTTGCGCTAGTTTAATCTAAATTATATTATTTGCTGTGTGTCTCAGTTGGTGAAAGTGGACGAGGGTTGCTCGGATGAAGCCCCCACTTGCCGTCCTCCCGCGGGTACAGCCTCAGCCGACGCAACGGCAACGAACCGGGCCTCACGCCGCGACACACTGCTGTGCGCTGCCACCAAATTGTTCGCCGCGCGGGGCTATCACGGTACGACGATGGACGACGTCGCGCTCGCGGTCGGCCTGAACAAGGCGACCCTGTACCACTACTACGAGAGCAAGTCGCAGATCCTTTTCGATATCTGCCAGCGAGCCGCCGACTTCACGGTCGAAGCCGTGCATGACGACTTATCAGCGCCGGCGCGCGAGACGATCTTTGGCATCACCCGCCGGGTCCTCGAGGGTGTTGCCGACGACATCGACCGCGCGGCCGTGTTCTTCCAGGAGGGACCCTACTTTTCGAGGTGGTTCACTGCGGAACAGGTTGCATACATTCACGACCGGGAAACTCAGGTTCACCGGCGTCTCTGCGGCGTGATCGATCGCGGGGTCGCTAGTGGCGAGTTTTCCGACTGCGACGCCCAGGTGCTCGCGCTGGGCTACCTCGGCATGACACTGGGTTCCTACCGATGGCTTTGGCCACTCGGCAGGCGCACTGTGGCCGACATCGCCGTTGAGTTCAGCACCGCGCTGTTGCGAGGGCTGATCCGCGACCAAGCGGTACGGAATACGTCACCGCTAGGTATTTGATCGATGGACGAGTCGACGCGCCAAAATCCACCGACTACGTGGCAAATGCTGTTGTCGTTGCCAGTCGCGTGCTCAGATGCTGAAATTCATTGCAGGTTAGCGAGTTTGGGCCTACCTGACAGTGATCAAGCGGGTCAGCAACCGGGGAAAGCGCCTCCAGAAATTTTTAATAAATAGTAGAAAAAAAGTCTCTGATGTGATCTTATTGATGTGTGCGAGATCACTAGACGGGTTCAGGGTCGCTGCTATGTCGCAGGTCGGTGCAGCGCACTTATGACCCGGATCATTCACTCTCGCAGGCGGTTACAGCGCTATCGGAGGTGAGTAAGACCGCCTAGGGGGTGCTTGTCAGCAGCACTGCCGGTGTTTCGCGCGGCCTAACGGGGACCCCGTGCGTGGCCGTGGTCACGGTTAGCGGTTGCCGACCGCGATTGGCTTCACCCGGAGAAAGGGGCAGCGTGGCCCGCCATCGCCTTGAGTCCGACGCCCATGATTGGGGTCCGGAACCTAAAAATATTGCCTCGCTTGACTTTCGGAAGCCGGGCCGCCTGTGCGTCAGAAACGCACACCGGCGAATCGCTCGTCTCGCACTGACCACTGGGACGATAGCACCTCTGGTGCTCGCCTGTGCCGCCGGCGGCACAACGCGCCAAATCTCCCTTCCCGCAGCAGTTCGTCCCTCAGCTCACGTTGTCGAGGCGACCGTCGACGCGCACCCGCATCCTCCGTCCGGTCCCGAAGTCATCGCGGCGGCGTCTGCGACGGGCTGGCATATCGTTGCGGCATTCACCGCTGGCATGTCGCCAGCCGCAGCGGTCAATTCGCCTGTCTCGCTAGGAATCCCCTCGATGGCACTGGCTGCATATCGACATGCCGAGCAACTGATGGCCGGTTCAGAGCCGCGCTGCGGAATAAGTTGGAATCTACTGGCTGGTATCGGACGTATTGAATCTGGGCACGCTAACGGCGGTGCGACCGATGCCCGCGGCACGGCGGTTCGGCCGATCTATGGACCCGCTCTGGATGGCACATTGCCAGGAAACGAGACGATCGTCGAACGCAGCGATAACGGGAACGTAAGCTACGCACACGCACTGGGCCCCATGCAGTTCCTGCCCGGCACCTGGGCCCGGTACGCCGTTGACGGCGACGGTGACGGTGTGGCCGATCCCCAGAATCTCTTTGACGCTGCGCTGGCTTCCGCGCGGTATCTGTGCAGCGGCGGGCTGAATCTGCGGGACCAGTCTCAAGTGATGGAAGCGATTTTGCGCTACAACAATTCGACGTCTTATGCACGAAATGTGCTGGGTTGGGCGGCAGCTTATGCCACCGGAACGGTGCCAGTGGATCTGCCGCCGCTGGCGGGGCCGGCGCCGCCGCTTGGTGACGCGCATCTCGACAAGCCCGAGGGACTGGGCCCAGGGCTGCCGCTGAACGTCCATGGTCTACCGGCCACCGATCCGCTGGTACAGAATCCCCTGATCGAGATCGGCCAGTCTCCAGGACTTGAGCAGCAACCCCAACAGCCACCGCCTTCGGAGGCACATGGTTGCACAGTTATCTGTATCGGGCGGTAGGGAAACGATGCCTTTTGCACGAATCCTCCAGTCGGCGCCGATTCGGCCCACTGCCTCGCCGACCCGATCCGCTGCCAGTGGGCGAAGAAGAGGGATGGAACAGGAGTAGATCAGTGAATCGAGCTGATGAAGGAGTACTCGCCTGGGCGCTACTAGAGTCTGCAACCGCAATTTTGCAGCCTGCCCATCGTGCAACGCTCTGTACGAAAATCGGTGCTGGCTATCGCGATAACGCGATAAGAGATCTGCTCGCGTGCTTTGCAAATACTCAGGCCGAGCTACCGTTCGAATTGGCAGCGCCGATACGGAAGTGGATCCAGGGCTACGCGGGAAGTGATCGTGAGCCGATCCTCCAAAACGTCTACGGCCGGATCCGGGTGTCGGCGAGAAAGCAGCCAGCAGCAGCCGGGGGCTCGAGGAATGCGTTTGACCGCTCGCCGCACCGACTCGTTGCCAAACGCAGCGAGCATGCACTGCGCTCGACACCGTGAAAATATCAGGAGTCGCGGCAGAATCGTTGGCCCGACGGCGAACGTTGATCCGCCATGTCTACCTGGTTTCCAGATAACGCTATGGGCCGTGCGAGAAATGGCTCGGTATTTCTTTGCGGAGTCGTCGCGGATGGTGCAAGGTCGCGAAATGTTCGATCAGAACGCGAACGGCGTTTGGGAGCCGATCGCGGCAGGTTTGTCGGGCGAGATGCGGCAACACACTGCGCTGCACCTCCGGGTCCTGCGAGCTACGCGACGTTTGAGAACGTGTGGGAGTGTCGGAAACCGTCAGGTTTGACGACGACCTCGGCATCGGTCGACGTCCGAGCGCCGTCGATTTAGGGCCGCGCCGCCGCGTGCCAGCCGATCTTAGTGCCGCTCGTCCGAGCCAGCCCGCTGTGCCCGATGGTGTGAAGTGTTTGTCGCACAATCGCACTCGGAGTCGCTGCTGGTGATTGCGAGGCATGGGTGAAGGTCATTCGCGGTCACTACTCGACGGAACGACGAAAACTGGCGGCCTTGCGGGCGGAAATCCTGTGTGATGTTGGTGTCGGTTTCCGCCAGCTTTCTTGGCCGCGTACATGGCGGTGTCGGCGCAGGCGATGAGTTGGTCGATCAGATGTGCTCTGCCCTGCCGGTCGAGCAGGGTGATTGGCACGCTGCTGGTTCCCAAACTGGCTGTGACCCCCTGCGGGGTGTCGGCGATCGCGACACGCAACACGTCCGTGGCGGCCGGTTCAGCTGTAACGCAGCGCTCGGCGATCAGAAATTCTTCTCCGCCAGCGCGGCAATCACCGCGCCCGCACTGCTGTTGACGCGAAGCGCGTGGCCGACGTCGACAAGAGCCTTGTCGCCGGCCAAATGGCCATAGTTGTCGTTAACCAACTTGAAGTGATCGAGATCGATCAAGGTGATCGTCAGATAGCTGGCGTTAGCGTGTCTCGCAATGAGGCGGCTCGTATGGCGGTAGAACCCGCGCCGGTTCAGCAAGCCGGTAAGTGCATCGTGATCGGAGCGCAAAATATCGCTTGCCATAAGGTGCAGCATTGTTTGGATCGCATATGGGGCGCCGACGCTGAACAGTAAAAGGATAGTCAATTCACAGCCAGCCAGTACGGCGTCGCCGCGCCGTTCAACAACTTGCCACGTCAAATAGCCCGCGACAGAAAGACTGACGCCGAGGTTATAAGTTGTCGCCTTCGCGCAATGCATCAGCGCGATGTAGCTGCCCAAGACAACAAACGCGTAGCAGCCGGTCAAGCCTGCGATCGGGTTGCTCTGACTCAGGCAGGCGCTTGCGATGGCCGCGTCGCCGAGAAACACGTACAGCCGCGACTGTCGAAGCGTCGGCCACCGAAATAGCCACAAGACGGCAAGTACCGCGCCGATCACTGCGGCTAGGCAGTCAGCGGTTGATGCCGCCCCATGAGGGCCAGCAGGACTTGAGAGCATTGCGGCAGCAACAGCCGCAAACGTTGCGGTCACCACAGCGACCCCTATTCGGGCGACGGGCTGCACACGCCGATCATCGAGGTAGAGGGCAAACCAGTCGAACCGATCTGGCTGCCGCCACCAACGCCGTAGCCAATGGTTCATCAGCTGCCCCCTGATACCCCACAGAAACTGTTGCAAGCTTGGCGTAACGACGTTGGTTTTTAATGGCCAGTCAGATCGGAATCCGGAAATCCGAAAATACAGGAAACGGGACCGCAATGGCGCTCTTTGCCCTGCAACGAAGCGACAAACACCGCCACGGCAACCTAGGCCGTCACGCTCGTTCGCCGCACCTGGATCCGTCCATGATCAGGAAGATCGGAGCTCCTGGCCGCCGCCATGTCCCGCGCTTCACCTACGCCAACGAAAGCCGAGCCGAAAGATGTTGACCTTGAAAGGTGCGCTAATCGCAACCACCCGATGGTCCACCACGAGAGCTACCTCAACGAGATGGGTGCCCGTGAACGAGGTCTTCTCCCAGTTTTCCGACGGATCGCTGGACACTGCTCCGTTAGGCCCGCGCGCTTGCGTAAACTTCCCGCGGAGCTGATCCTCGTCACGAGCATGACCGCCGGTATTGGTTATCCGCCACCATATTTCGAAGTCTCCAGGGCCCTGCGTGCGGGCTTTGAAGACCAGATCACGATCACTGCTCAGGGGGCTCCCGTCACTTTCGTACGGGACGCGCTTGGCCCGCCGGGCGCCCTGCGACCAGGCTGTCACCGAGACGGAGTAACGCCGGTCGAGGGCATATTGCCAGCCCCTGTCCTGGGGCGATTCGGCGTGCGATGTATCAGACAGTTCGACGTAATAGCCGTCTTTGTCCGCGCTTGGAAAGTCCGATCCGAATAGCTCCTGCCATAGCTCTGCTTGTTCGATCAGATCAGTGGCATCTGTTGCAGCGGTGGCGATTTCGGCTGCCTCTGAGAGCTTGCGTTTGAAGTCATCGAACGATCGGCTAGTCCAGCGTTCGGCAAGATTTTCGGTGTCGAGTATCGGGTTTCTCACTTCAGGTGGTGAGTCGAGCGGTCCTAGTGCGGCATACATGCTGATGAGCGTCTGGGCTACGCGATCGCCGTCGCTATCCGACGGCGAAAGGTGCTGATGAATCAAGACCTGCAAGACGATCGACTTGATTGCGTGGCGGACGTCCTGGTGCTCGTTACGCCACCTTTTGAGCATCTGGACCGTCCGGCGGAACTCAACTCCCCTTTGTAGGCACCACTCGGTGTACTCGCGCGGAGCTGTGAGCTGCCAGCCAGTCGCTCTGCGCGGGGCATCCAAAGGTGCAAGCACCGACTGACTTTCCCGCACGGGTACGACATCGACGTGAAAGCTTCCGATCTTGTCGTCGGCGTACTGAATGCGCACGCACGGCTGCTTCGGCGTCAATTTGCCCGAGTACCGGCCGTGGCTGTCGAGGGTCGCGTACAGGTCATCGAGAGCCGTGCCGGCGCTATCAGAACTCGAGGCGCAGACGCAGACAACATCGACGTCGTAATCTCCGCCATCGATTGGCTTGATTGCCGTCCCATTCGGATACGAGCCTTGGAGAAACACCGCGCAGTCAGCAAGCCCATAGCGTTCGCAGAGAAAACCTTTCAACGCAGAGGAGGCGCTGTCGACGCGTTCCTTTTGGGTCTGACCGAGTGAGATCTTCTCGAGAAATTCATCGAACTTGTTCTGAATCATTTTGCCTCTCAGCGGTTTCGCTTCCATACGCCGGGCCGCCGCCAGACCGAGAGGTGGCCTCTGACATCTTTGAGAAAGTCGTCTCTGCATGCCTGGGGGATGGCCGGATGGCGGTCCTTCGGATCGGCGTTGCCGATGCGGCCGGGGGTATTCCACGCCTGCTCCAGGTCGTAGCGGGTGGCCGCTTTCGCCGCGGTGATAAGCCGTTGATAACTGCGGCGCATCAACTTCGATTCGCTGCCTATCCAGCCCTCGTAGAAGGCCAGCCGTTCCTGAAGATCGTGAAACCTATCTACAAGCTCGCGAGCATGCTCTCCGGTATTGTCTCGCCGTCTGATCCGATAGACCATCTCGCGCCACTCGAGTGCAGCCCGAAAGGCTTCGCCGTACATCTGCCTGCGGCGATCTCGTTGCGCGAATACTCGCGCGAGGGCTGCGGAGATGAAGGCGACTGAGACTGCACTGACTGCGGCGCTGGCGGCAACGATTAGCTTGACGTCGTTGTCGTCTAGCGTCACATTTTCTCCCTAGGTCGCTCGCAAGGCTTGTGAGCGGGATGGGGATCGCGATGGCGAGGCGGGCTCGCCAAGGCCCCCTTTTGCGGCCCGCACCTTAACCGGTTCAGCGCTGTTGGCAGCATTCACCAGTTCTGCGCCAGCGCGAGGATCGAACTGTCATTGCCGCAGGCTATATGGGCCTACCGACAGCGAGCTCGCAGCGGGCTCATGTGCGCTCAATGCTCGACATCGTCGATCCGTGCGATCTCAGGGGGATTCCGACTCCCGGAGTCGCTACTTGCCGGGTGTAGCGAAGACGAATAGAGCCATGAAGGCGATGTTGATGAAGTAAATCGCTTCAACCAGACCGACGGTTATCAGAAACGGTGTGAACAACCGTGATTGTGCTTCGGGTTGTCGGGCTACGGCGGCGATGAATTGGGATCCGGCCATCCCGTCCCCGATGCCTGCACCAATTGCCCCACCGGCCAAAACGATGGCCCCGGCCAATAGCGCGTCGCCCACGATGGGATCAGTCGGCATGATGAAACCTCCTATGTTGTGTGCTGCAGCGAGTACTCGACAGCGGTCACAGCCTGAGCGGCGCCGTCCTCAGCGGCGATGTCTGCGCTGAGTCGGCGCGCGTTGTCGCGCAGTTGTGGATCGTTGAACGCGGTGCTCATGGCAGCGGCGAGGCGATCAACGGTGAGGCGGCGCTGGTTGATGGTGGCTGCGGCGACACCAAGTGCGGTGAGCCGGGCGGCCCAGAATGGGCCGTCGCCGTAGGCGGGCAAGGCAATGGTTGGGAGACCGGCCCGCAGTCCTGCTGCGGTGGTGCCCGCACCGCAATGATGCGCTACGGCCGCGACACGGGGGAACAGCCAGTCGTGCGGGGTGTCGCCAATCGTCATCACGGTGTCGTCGGCGACGTTCAGGCTGGTCCAGCCGGCCTGAACGAGGACGCGGACTCCGGCCTGCGCCGCGGCCTGCCCGATGAGGTCGGAGAGCTGCTCGGCCCGGGCGGGGGTGGTCATCATGCTGCCGAATCCGACGAACACTGGCGCGGGGCCGGCGGACAGAAAGCGGGTCAATCCCGCTGGCGGGGTCCAGTCGCGGGAATCGGCTGGCCACCAGTATCCGGTGACCTCGAGGCCGGGTCGCCAGTCAGGTGAGCGGGGCACCACCAGCGGTGAGTAACCGTGCAAGATAGGCCAGTTGGCTTCCGTGCGGTGCTTGCGGAGAGCGCGGGCTCTCGCGCGCGGCAGGCCGAGTTCGCGGCGGAAATCGGCCACCACGCGCCCGTAGGCGTGATCGACCAGCCAGGTGCCCGCCCGTGCGGCGGCACGGTTTCCGGCCGCTCCAGCCGACCAGGCACCCAGGATCGTTGGTGGATATTGCGCTGTGGCTGACAAGGGCTGTAGTCGAACGCCTATGGCGGGAATGCCTCGTGATTCAGCCCATGGATGACCGGCCATCTCCGCGAATGGGGACAGCAAGGCGATGTCGGCTGGTTCGTTCTCGACCGCTGTGAGGATGTCGTGGCCCAGTGCCCGCATCCCGTTCGGCGATGCGAATGCCGCCAGGC
The DNA here is from genome assembly GCF_002863225.1 of Mycobacterium sp. Taxonomy (GTDB): domain Bacteria; phylum Actinomycetota; class Actinomycetes; order Mycobacteriales; family Mycobacteriaceae; genus Mycobacterium. The sequence continues at coordinate 91,355 of NZ_PKEK01000066.1, forward strand.
CTTTCATCGGCTGCACCTCGGCGCCATCAGCGGCGAGCTCCCATTCGGCCGGCAACTCACGAAAACCCAAGCCGCACTTGGTGATCATCTCAGCGAATGGGGTGTACGCAGCGATGCTCACCGTGTGGCCGGCCTGTTGCAAGGCGACACCGACCCCGGTTAGTGGAGCGACGTCGCCTCGACTGCCGACGGCGATGATGACGACCCGGCTCATCGCTGCACCGCCACCGCGTGGGCGAAGATTGCGACCAGATCGTCGGCGTAGACGCGGGCATCGAAGTCCGGTTCACGCAAGATCTTCTCCACGACCGCGTTGACCGCACCCCGCAGCGCCAACGACATCGACCCAACGGGGAACTCTCCGAATTCGTGATCCCGCTGTCCCGCAACCAGTATCGCGGTCGGATCCAACACCGCGAGTTCTTCGCGAAGCTCGTCGGTCATACCCAGCTCGTCGAAGCGCCGACCGTCGGCGGGCTGATAACCCGTCCCCAGTTGCGCCAATGCCGCCAACTGGGTCCGGTGACCGTCGAAGTAAGCAATATTGGCTCGGATGTAGGAGGCCAGCTTCTCCGCCGACGTGTTCTCTGCCTGCAACGCTGGCTTCACCGCGGCGAGCGCTGAGCGGTACATCTCCTCGATGATCGCGTCGACCAGGTTGTCCTTGGTGCCGAAGTGATAGAGAACTGCGCTCATCGCCACGCCCACACGGTCAGCGATCTTGCGTATCGACGTCTGCGCCCAGCCGATGTCTGCGATCACCTCAATCGCGGCAGTCACGATCTGGGCTCGTCGCGCCGCCTGGGTGAAGGTCGCTTTTTCAGGATCAGATCGCATGAACCGATATTAGATCAACTGATCAGTAATCTGAAGGCCCACCCCGAACGGCGCCGTAGAGGGGAGACACACAGGGGCGCCACTCACCCCCGCCAAGACGCGAGAGGCCGGGGACCCAACACATTGATCACTGCAACGCCGCAGCGGCGTCGTCATTCACAAACACAAGTCGTCGAACGAGAGCGCATGACGTCAACATTCACGAACAACTGACGTCGTAATTGGTGCGCAGAGCCATGAGGTCGTGAACTGACGCCCCGGTTGGCTATTCGGTCAGGTTGCGAGTGTCTCGCGAACGGCTCGGATAACGACGTCGGGACATTCGAAGGGTAGCCATCTCGCCGGGAGTGCGGGGTGGGTTAGAGGTTGAAGGGGTCTTCCCCCGGATTGAGGTCGAATGGCGCCGTGGGTGGTATCGGGAGGACCTCGATCGTTTCGGCGGCGCAGAGTTCGTCGATGAGTTCGCTTGAACCGCCGATCAGGGTCGAGCTGGCGTGCGTGGTGGCTACACACCAGGTGTGATCGGCGGGCCAGATGAAATCCGGGGGTTGGGGAATGAAGAAGCTCTCGTGGACCCAGCTTCCGATCCGGGCCGCCGCACTGACGTGGCCCTCGAACAGGTAGTGCGGTGATCCCCGTGGGGTGTTGTGGCCGGGCACGAGGAAAGTGGGCCCGCTCAAGTCCAGGTGCAGCTCGCGAGGCGCTGGTGCGGGCAGTTTGATATCGGGTGGCAGCACTCCGTCTGGAGCGTAGACAGCGGTGAACGTCACGCTGGCCGTGCGGCCGGGTGTGCGGCCTTCCCACAGGGCGAAGTAGCAGTTCTGTGTGGTAGCGGTGTGTCGGGCGAGGACGTCGCACAGCGCTTCAAGCGCTTCAGCGTCGAGATGCGGCCCGCGGGTGATCGCGTATGGATCGCGTTCGAGCGACGGTTTCGCGCTTGAGTTGATTTGATTCCACTGCGCCCAGGGGTGCATCTTGCGTCCGTTGGCCCGGGCCACTTCTGCCCATGTCACCGCGCGCAAATGATCTTGGGGTGGATGAAACATGCGCGCGTAGGCTGCAAATCCCGACCCAAGTAGGTTGGTCACCCAATGCGGACCGCGCAGGTCTATCCGTTCGGTTAGCCAACCCGCTGGCTCAATCCCAGCGGCAGGTCGGGGAGGTCGAAGATCCACACCACCACCCCCCGTCGATTTTGGCCACGGGCTGCAGCATACGAGTCACGACGCGGCTCGGGGTTTTAGCGAGTGAGCAGCGTTGCGAGGGCTTCTGCGCCGTGATCGGCAGCGATGGTGTCGTGTGGGTCGTTGAGCATTCGGGTGATTGCGGGGGACTCGTCGCGGAGCAGTCGGACGGCATCGGTGTCGAGTCCCATCCAGGCAGCGGAAAGAATCGCACTTCGTCAGCATCTAAGACGTGCGCGGGGCGAGAGAGCGCGGGCACGCCACGCCCGGAATCATTGGACAGTCGGCTGCAATCAGTACGGGCTCAGTGTCGGTGCCGTTCTCTCCGGAGTGGCGCCAGTGAGACAACGTTGCGATCATTGCTGTCAGGGGGTGGCGCGCCAACTAGCTTGTTGGCAATTTTCTGGATCACCTTATCGGTGACGTAGAAGCGGGCCGCTTGGCGGCCGATCCGCATGCGCGTAGCGACACCGTTTAGGTGATCTGAGATCAATTGACGGGCAACATCTTCGTGCAGCGTGAAGTCGAAGTCCTCAAGGTAGCTCAACAGCAGCGTCGTTTTCCCGTTGATCCAGGGCGATCTGCGGGCGTTCATCTCCATAACCGTACTGAGATACGGGAGTGTATGAAGCCGTCTTCGTTAGTCCGTCAGTCGATGCCCGCCCCGGCTCGACGAATGTCATGATGTTCGACTGCATCAACAAATTGGGTCAGCCGTCATACGCTGCCCAGCGTGAGGGTTCTCATCAGTCCCCGAGTATTCGACGCCGCGCTCAATGGCCTGCAGAATCATTACGGCGACCACAGCGAGTTCGATCCGCCACGGCTGTTCAATTTCTATGGTCGGCACTAGGTCACCCACGGCTACCTCGACGACATTCAGATCGGTGACTTGCTTTCATTCATGCTTGAGCGTGCAGAGTGGCTCGAGGGCAGCGATGCGCCGGCAGCCAATGACATCCGGAAGGAGTGCGACCGCATCCGTCGACAGCGCGACGCACTTGGGGTGCCCTGGCATGCACCGCGCCATATCGAGGCCTGATCCTCGCGAGCTTTCTGACGCCCCGCGGGGTAGACAGAATCTGCGGCGCTGCGAAGTCTAGACAGGCATATTGGGAGCTGCATTTCGACCCGCACGCCGATACTTATCAAACGCTAATCATATTGTCCAGCAACTCTATTGGGGATATGGAGCAGTTTGCTGGTTATCCTCCATGTTTGATCCGTGCACAATCCCGTTATACGTGAGGTGCCCCCGGGCGATAGCGCGGTGGTGACGTACATGCTCGACCGGTATGGGAAGTACTTAGGCTCTTCGTTGAAGCTCGGGGCATCGGAGCCGGCGTTGCCGCAGATTAGGTCCGCAAGCGCTTCTGAGTTGCGGCGTTTGAAGTTCACATCCGCCATTATCACGAGGCACCGTGAGCTTTGCGCCAGGCAGATGCGGCAGCGCTGCGCTGTGACACACTAACTCGCGGCCATAGGCCGTTCGGCGACCCTAAACTTGGTTGATGAACCTACCCGGTCAGCCGCCGCGTACGCACCCGGAATACCGGTTCCGGCACGCGCCGTACACACCGAGGGTCGCCTCCACGCGCCGCTGGCTCACACTCGCCGGTGTGGCTGTCGTCAGCGCCGCGCTGGCAGCAGTCGTTACTACGCTGATCAGCGCACGGGTATCGCGCACTGAGAACTCGTCGGGGCACCGGACTGCTCCAGCCGTCACCGTCACCGCAACGCCACCCTCTCCGAGACCCCCAGCGCCGCTACCCACAGCGCAGGCAGACCGTCAAACCTGCAACGCCTGGCTAAGCGCCGGCAAGCATGTTGATCTAGCAGGACATGCACTGGCAATCATCCCGACGGGGATGACGATCGCCGATCAACCAGTCCGCGACAGCCCTGAATGGTCCGGCGCCGTGCATACAGCAGCGAGAGAATGGGGCTTGGCCGGCGACACCCTAGAGGCTGGCATCGCGGTCGGGGCAACCCCGATTTTGACGCAATCGGCCCGTGCCGCCGCATCGGCGCTGCAAGCACTTTCGATCGCCGACGAGACGTTGGATGCCGCCGGGGGCAACGCTTTTCACATGTGGCACGAGTCTGCAGACACAGTAAACGTCCTTTGCGACCGGTTGGCGCCACAATGAGTGACCCCTGGCCTCACACTGGCGCACCCGCTGTGTCGCCCGGGTATCCACCGCAGCTCTGGTCGCCGCGCCGCTGGCCGGCCGCACTCGTCATCGCCACCGTCAGCGCAGCAGCGGGAGCCGCCGTCTCGGCTCTGATCACTGCTAATACCGTTGCCCGCCATCAATTTTCGGTTGGCAGCCATCCGACTACGACGACAGTAGCCATCACGGCGCCGCCGTCAACTCAACTGTCGCCCCTGCCGACCGCGCAGGCAGACCGGCAAACCTGCATCGCCTGGTTGGTCGCCGGCGAGAAAATTCATGCCGCTGTGCAAGCGCAAGCGATCATCCCGCAGAACCTGACGGTTGTGGATAAGGCAGTGCAGGGCAACCCCGAATGGGCTGCGGCGGTCCGCAAATCTGCCGACCTTTACGGCCAGGCTGGCGATACTCTCGAGGTTGGCATAACACCTGGAAATACGCTAATTCTCAAACAGGCGGCGACCTCTGGAGCCGGTGCCCTGCACATGCTGTCGACTGCGTACGGATCTTTCGATCCCGCAGGCGGCAACACCTACCACGTAATGCATGAGTCGGCCGACACCATGGACGTTTTGTGCAACCGTCTGGCGCCACGATGAGCATGCGCCGGATTCCCACTGGTGGGCCCGCTCTGCCTCAAACATTTTCGTCACAACCCCAATCGCCGCGCCGCTGGCCAACGCTCGCCGGTGTGGCTGTTGTCAGCGCCCTGATCACAGCAATCGTTACCGCGCTCATCACCTCACGAGTATCGGGCCCGGACAACCCGTCGGGGCACTCGACCGCTCCGGCGGTCACCGTCACCGCAACCCCACCAACGCCTATGTCACCGCCGCCGCTGCCCACCGCCCAAGCAGACCGACAGACCTGCAACGCCTGGCACGCGGCCGGCGATAAGATCCGCGCTGCGACAAAGGCTCAGTCGGTAGTTCCGAAGGGCATGACTGTTGTAGATCAAGCAGTTCGGGATAACCCCGAGTGGACCGCCGCGGTGCATCGGGCCGCCGACTTCTACAACCAGGCAGCAGATGAATTGGCGGCGGGTGTCGCGCCTGGGACCACTCCCGTTCTCGACCAGTCGGCCGCCTCGGTGGTCGCAGCGCTCCGCACCTTATCGACGGCGTTTGAATCGTCCGACGCGGCCAACGGCAACGCCTACGACGTGGTGCACGACGCCTCAGACGCGATGGACGTCCTGTGTGACCGGTTGGCGCCACGATGAGCAACCCGTGGATTCCCACTGGTGGACCCCTTGTGCCACCCGGATATTCGCCGCCTTCCCGATCGCAGCGGCGCTGGCCGA